>JAHBXH010000001.1:1262224-2524448 GCA_019636555.1 Phycisphaeraceae bacterium
GAGCCGTACCGGATGTTCACCAGCCGCGCCGAGCACCGCTTGATTCTGCGGGCGGACAACAGCGCCGATCGTCTCACGCCGGTTGCCCGCGAATTGGGCTTGCTCGCAACAGACCTCGGCGAAACGCGCTGGCGCCGTTTCGAGAAGAGAGCGGCGCACCGCCGCCGGGTCGACGAGCAGGTTGAAAAAACCTCCGTGAACGGCGAGCCGCTCGCGAAACTCGTACGGATGCCTGAGTTCGACGCGATCAGACTGATGAGCCTGCTCACGGCCAACGGAACGGATAGCTCGATTCCCGAATCAGTCTGGGAAACGGTGTTCGCTGAGCGGCGCTACGCGCCGTACATCGAGCGTGCGCAGGGAGACATCCGAAGAGGCCTTGAAATGGAGAGACGCCGCTTGCCGGAAGGAATCGACTACAGCGCGCTGACACCCCTGCGGACCGAAGCGCGATTGGCGCTCGACAAGTTTCGTCCGCAGACTTTCGGCCAGGCGAGCCGGCTGGAGGGCATTACGCCCGCCGACGTGACGCTTCTCGCCGTGCTCGTGCAACGCCAGAAAGCTCTTGGAGATCAGGCGGGACAGGTGACCGCTTGATCGCCGGCAGCGCCTTTTTGCTTGCTGAGCAAGCGGTCCACGCCGAGGCGGCGCACGGCAACACCGCTGTGGGGTTGGTCGTCATCCTGGTGACTGCGGCCCTTGTCGCGACGCTCTTTCGCCGGCTGCGGCTCCAGATCATTCCGGGCTACATCATCGCCGGAGCGCTCGTCTCCATCCTCGCGCAAGCGATCCGACAGCGCTACGACATCGGACTCGGAGAAGTCGAGAACATCAGCCAGTTCGCGACGGTGCTGCTGATGTTCACCATCGGACTGCAACTGGAATTGGATTCGCTCAGACGTTCGATGATCTCGGTTTTCGGGCTCGGTCTGACCGCGACGCTCACAGTGGCGCTCGTGCTGTGGGGTACCGGTGTTTTGTTCGGACTTTCGGCACCGGCAGCGCTCGCCGTCGGCATGGCGCTGTCGATTTCCTCCACGGCCGTCGTGCTTCGAGTCTTGCAGGAGCGGCGCGAATTGCACCAGACCCACGGCCGTCTGTGCATCGGGGTTTCGATCGCTCAGGATCTCCTGTCGATTGTGATGCTCGGGCTGATGCCGGCGGTTGCCGCGTGGAACGCCGCGAGTTCAAGCCACGGCGCGGAGATGACGCCGCCCGATTTCGCGAAGACCGGTCTTTCGGTGCTCATCGGTCTCGCCGGCGTCACGCTGCTGTTGATGATCGGGCGGTACGCGCTCCCCATCGTGCTCGAATTCCTCGCGGATATCGGATCCCGTGGCTCGACCGGGAAATCAGGTGTGGGCTCAAAGGAGCTGGTGCTCGTCAGTTCGGCCGCGATCGCGCTCGCGGCGGCGGTCACCACCAGCTTGCTCGGTTTCAGCCCGGAACTTGGAGCCTTCCTCGCGGGTCTTTTGCTCGCGCTCACTCCCTACCGAACGCAGCTCGCCGGGCAATTGGAGCCGCTCCGCGATCTGCTCATGGCGATTTTCTTCACGACCGTCGGCCTTGGCATCCACGTGCACGAGATCATCCCGTATCTCGGGCCGATCGCGGCGGGCGTCGTCGCGTTGATGGCGATCAAAATCTTCGTGAACTGGGTTGCCGTCTGGGCGCTCGGCGGCTCGGCGCCGCTCGGCATCATCACGGCGATCTACCTCGGCAACGCCGGAGAATTCAGCCTCGTGCTGCTCGCCGCGGCGGGGCAGACGTCGCCATCGCCGATCATTTCGGGCGGACCGATGGGCGCCCTGATCGCGGTCGTCGTGCTCTCGCTCATCCTTTCGCCATTCCTGTTCGCGTACGCGCACCCGCTCGCGACCCGGATGCAAAGGGTTGGGCCGCCTCCGTGGAATCGTCGGTTCAGCGTTCGGATCAAGACTGAAGCCGCGGCCCCCGCAAACAGCGATGGCGATAGGCGCGAAACGATCAACGCGCGCCATGTCATCATCGCCGGCTTCGGGCCGGTGGGTCGGAGTCTTGCGGCGCGTCTCGATGTTCACAAAGTCCCGTACACCGTCATCGAACTCAATCCGGAGACAATCCGCAGGCAGCGACGGCTGGGGCGCTCGATTCTGTACGGCGATATCACGAACCCGGAGGTTCTCGAAGCCGCCGGGGCTCGCGAGGCGGACGCCGTGGTCATCACGATCCCGGATGATGAATCGACGCTCCGTGCGATCGCGATCGCACGCGGGCTCTCGGCGACCACGTTTATCGCCTGCCGCACCGGGTTCTTGAGCGGCGCGTTCCGCGCGTACGAAGCGGGGGCGGATCACGCGGTCGTCGAAGAAGTTGTGACGGCCGACGCCATGGAAAAGCAAATTTTCGAGAAGCTGCAAGAGCGCCGCGGCCCCGGCCTCGAACCTCAGGCTCAATCAGCCTGAACTTCCCGGGCATGGAGCGCGCGAAGCGCCCTTGTCCTACTCCGCCGGCTTGTCGTTCTTCTCGTCCGGCGGCTTGCTGCCTTGCTCGGGGGTTGCCGACGCCGGAAGCGGAGTCGCGGTCTTGCCCATCATTTTGAGCTCGTCGCGAAGAATGGCCGCGAGCTCGTAGTTCTCGTTTTCGATCGCTTCGGCCAGACGCGTGCGCAGTTCGGCGTGCTGGCTGACCGGCAACTTGGGCACCAGCGATTCGCGCATGCCGCGCAGCATGTCGGCTTCCGCCGAAGCGTCGAACATCTGCGGCTGTCCCACGCTCGAGAAATACTGGCGAAGCGATTCGAGTCCCTGATCGATGGCGAAGACCGCGGCTTTGGGCTCGTTGTCCTTCAGGGCCTGACTCGCCATCGCTCGGGCGCGCAACATCAGGATGTAAGGACGAAACTGCTCCAGAACGCTGCGGTCGGCTTCGGTTTCCGCGTGCGTCGCGCACAGGTCGAGAACACGGAGGTTGCGCGTCGTGTCGCGGACGACGCCCTCGAAGTCTTCGAGCGCGAGCAGCGCGAGGTAACGGTGGTAGTACTGCACGGCTTCTTCTCGGAGCAGGCGGCAATCCTCCTGATCGAGCGAGAAGCGTTCGGAAGTCGCGCCTTCTTCCTCTTCCGCCTTGGAGTCGAGCTGGGCCTCGAAGTACTCGAGCAGGCTCGGAAACCCGTGGGGGCGTTCGCCGTCGGGGCGCCCGGTGGGGTACATCTGCAGAATCCCCAGGTCGACCCGAATCTGGATCCGGGGCTGGCCATCGTCGCCCTGAATAAGGCGGGCGTTGATCGAGCCCGGCTCGTAGGCCCATTCTTCGAGGAGTTTGCTGAGGTCGTGGTTCATCGGGAACAAGGCAACCCTAGCAATCTAGTCCTGAAACCTCCGGGATGTTCGAAATTCGATAGGGTGAAGACGGTGTACGAAGAACAATCCGGTGATTTCGGCAGGTCGGGCTGCACGGTTTGGTGAAAATTTTCGCTTTTTCTGGCTGCCGGATTTGCATTTGGCGCAGTCTGTGTCATGGTTCAAGTAGGAGGAGCTGCGCAAAGAACCAGAACGAGGTGATGTCTTCGATGCTCAACGTCGATTGCAACCTTTGTCGGTGTCCTTGCGTAGCCTTCTGTGTGGTGTGCCCGGGCTTGTGTGGCCGGGCCGAGGAGTGGACGAGAGGGGTGTGGTGCCCCGGAAGGTGGTAGAACAGTGGCAGGAAGTACTGCAAGAACCCGTCAGGGTTCTGTTCAGGTCCAATCTGACCTGCACGTTTATTTTCAGGAAATCAATCGGACCAAGCTTCTCACGGCAGACGAGGAGAAGGAACTTGGTTGGGCGATCATCAACGAAAACTGCCCGAAGTCGCGCGAGCGGATGATCCGCGCGAATCTTCGCCTCGTTGTGGCCATCGCCAAGAACTATTCGAACCGAGGCCTGCCGCTTTCCGACCTGATCGAAGAAGGCAACATCGGCCTGCTTCGAGCGGTGGAAGGCTTCGATCCTTCCCAAGGCGCTCGATTCAGCACGTACGCCTCATGGTGGATCAAACAGGCGATCAAGCGTGCTCTGGTCAACGCGACGCAGCCCGTGCATGTTCCCGCCTATATGGTGGAACTGATCGCCAAGTGGAAGCTCGCGGCCCGCAAGCTCGAGCAGGAACTGGGCTATCCACCCAGCCTGCAGGATCTGGCGAAGGCCATGGACCTCCCGGTCAAGAAGCTCCGCGTCATCAAGCGTGCGGTCAAGGCGTTCCAGAGCCCCAGCGGCGACGCGCGTGACATCGACGGCGATCTGCTCAAGATGAGCGACATCCTCGCCGACTCGCGCCACTCAACACCGCACGATAACATTCTGCGCGACGACGAGCTCGAGACGCTCCGTCGGCTGCTCGAAACGATCGACGATCGCGAGGCCCGTATTCTGCGGTTGCGCTTCGGCCTTGACGGCTGCGAGCCGCTGACGCTGAAGGAAGTTGCCGAGGAAGTCGGCATCAGCCGCGAGCGTGTCCGCCAGATCGTGGATGAAGCCTTAACGAAGCTGAATCAGCGTTTGAACGACGAGCGCCCCAGCCGGTATTTCCGCGAAGGCGAGCGGGAAGCCGGCCGGCGCGACGAGGCTGCGCCGCCCCGTCAGGTTCGGCTTTCGGCCTCGAGCTTTGAAGGCAGCCGCGCGGGCTGAGCACGAGATTCCAACATGAGAACAAACAGCCGGGGCAAAGGCCCCGGCTTTGTTTTTTGCGGACGATTGTGCCTTTGGCTACGATCGGTTCATGCAGACTCGACTCGTACGGATGTTGTTGGCATTGTCCGTGGCGCTGGCGGTGCCGCTGGCACGGGCTCAGGATTACGTCTCGCGGGTGAACGCGCTCTACGCGAATATTTCGTCGGCGAAGCGCAGCGACACCATTCTGATTCCCGCCCTTATGGCGATGGAGGCGCCTCCGGATGGTGTCCGCGATATTCAGCGTGCCCGTTTGATCGTTCCCGGAATGCAAGGGTGGAAAGAGGCGGTGGAATGGGCGGAAAAGCCGCCCCAACGCGCGGCGATCGAGGCCCTCATGAAAGCGACGGAGCCGCAATCAAGCGGAGCCCCGATGGCGTGGGGTCAGCCGTACGGCGTTGCCGCCGTGACGCCGGCGATCGTGAAGGCCAAGATGTACACCGAACTCGGTGACCCGCCGCTCCTGGCCGCGGCTCAGTTTCTCTACCTCCCGAAACTGACCGACTTGTGCATTCTGGCCAACATCGAGGCGACGCGGCTCCAAGCCGAAGGAAAAGTCTTCGACGCGGTGAAGTTGATGGGGCGTGTGGTCATTCTCGGCCGCCAGCTCGCCGACCGTCAATTCTTTCGCGAAGCACGCTGGGGCCTTGACACGATGGTGCGATCGCTCGAACGCATCCGCGATATCGCGTACGTCGATTTCCGGGGTAAGCGGCTTCTAACCCGCGATCAGATCGCGGCGATCATCAACGCCTTGGATGAGAAGGGCGAGGCTCGGACCGATCGAATTCTCTTTCCGATCGGCGACCTCATCGGTGCCGAGCAAACCGTCGCGATCGTCACAACTCCCAAGGGCGGTATCAACGAGAAAACCTTCCCGACGACGATGGCGACGCTGACTTCGTCCGAGCAGCCGTTGAGGCTCTTCAGCGAGGCCGCCGAATGGAAGAGCGCGGGTGCGGGGCACGCCGATCGCGCTGCGACGATCGAAGAGATTCGGAAGACCTCCGAGGACTACACCCAGCGCTGGCCGCTCGATTGGTTCCACAATCTCAACGCCCTCGAGTTCGAGCGGAACAAGCTCGACAAGGCAACCTTTGCCGTCATCGAGGCCACCGTGCCGGACATGTCGAAACTGTTCAACCTCAGGCAGGCAGTTCGCACGGAGATGGTGGGGACCCGCGCGGCCCTGGCGATCGTCGGGACCTATTACGCCTTGGGGGCGTTCCCGCCGAGGCTGTCGTCCGTGGCCCCCGAATGGATGACGAGGCTTGATATCGATCCGTTCAATCCCGAACTCGCCCGCGGCAATCGGCCTCCGCTTGAATACTTCGTGCCGATCCGAGATCAGGTTGTCGATCCGAACGTCACCCCTCCGCCGCACGAGATCAACATCGTGACGGAAAACGGCGACAACTTCTCGGTCAAGTTGAAAAACGACACGGCCGTCATCTACAGCTGGGGTGCAGACAACCGAAAGGGCTGGGCGAAGCGCGTGCAGAACACGGTCGAAATCGCACCCGATGTTGATTACCTGATCTGGCCGAGCGAGCTGAGTCTGTACCGCCAATACCTCAGCGAGATCGGGGAGCTCAAGTGAACCAATCCGGCCGGGTCGAAAAGGTCGTGATCATCGGCAGCGGGCCGGCGGGGTGGACCGCGGCGATCTATGCCGCGCGGGCGCAGCTGGAGCCGCTCGTGTATGTCGGCATCCCCAAGCAGGATCCGGGTCCGGTTCTCCCCGGGGGGCAGTTGATGCTCACAACGGATGTCGAGAATTACCCGGGATTTCCGAAAGGAGTCGCCGGCCCCGAGATGATGTCGCTCTTCCAGCAGCAGGCCGAGCACTTCGGCACGCGCGTCGTTGGGGAAGACGTCGTTCGCTGCGATTTTTCGAAGCGGCCGTTCGAACTTCACGTTTCAAACGGCGACATCGTCAAGACGCACAGCGTCATTATCGCCACCGGCGCCGTCGCGAACTGGCTCGGGCTCAAGAACGAGATGCGCCTCGCCACTCTGGGGGGCGGCGTTTCCGCTTGCGCTGTCTGCGATGGCGCACTGCCGATCTTCCGCGGGCAGCCTCTCGCGGTCGTGGGGGGCGGCGACACCGCGATGGAAGAAGCGACGTACCTGACCAAGTTCGCTTCAACCGTGTACGTGATCCATCGGCGCGACGCGCTCCGCGCTTCAAAGGTGATGCAGAAGCGCTATCTCGACCGGCACAACGCCAAAGTGCTTTGGAACAAGGCGGTTGAAGACGTACTCGGCGATGAGAAGATTACCGGCGTGAAGCTGAAGGACACCGTCACCGGCGAGACCTCGACGCTCGACGTCAAAGGCCTCTTCATCGCGATCGGGCACACGCCCGCGACCAAGTTCCTCAAGGACAGCGGGGTCGAACTCGACAGCGGCGGCTACGTCGCACTCAAAAGCCGCGGCAGCTACACCAACATCGAAGGAGTTTTCGCGGCGGGCGACGTCGCGGACAGTGCGTACAGACAAGCTGTCACCGCAGCGGGTATGGGCTGCCAAGCAGCGCTCGACGCCGAGCGTTGGCTCGCGGCACGGGGAATTGATTGACCCTGTCTGCAATTCACTTCAGTCGCAGAATCAGGCTCACCGGTCCATCGTTCAGAACTTCCACTTGCATGTCGGCACCGAAGCGGCCCGACTGAACGTTGTCGAGCGTCGGACGAAACAGCGTCGGCAGCGATTCGAATCGCGGTCTCGCCAGGTCGGGCGCCAGGGCACCGATGAAGCTGGGCCTGTTGCCGCCGGACGTATCGGCCGCGAGCGTGAAGTTTGGGATGAGCAGGATGTTCCCGCCGGCTTCGACCACGTTTCGGTTCATCTTGCCGGCGGTGTCGGCGAAGACCCGAAGCGAGAGCAGCTTGGCAGCCAACTTCGCGTCAAGTGCCGGATCGTCGTCGCTTTCGAGCCCGACAAAGACCGCGATTCCCGGGCCGATTTGGCCGATCACAGTTTTTTCGACCTGAACCCATGCATGAAGACAGCGTTGAACAAGGGCGACCATCTGCCGAGCGTACCGGATCAGTGATCGCTCGCGTCCTGACTGGCGGGCAGATCGCATTCTCCAAAGATGCGGAATTCCTTGCGCCTCAGAATCTGGCCGGCGAGAGTTGGATCATCCACCGCGAGCGCGATGGTGGGGGTGCCGTTGGGTCGTAGCATCAGCGGATAGGCAAACTGGATGAAGAGTTCCGCACCGAGCAGACACAGGCACATGCTCGCCAAGGTGTGTCCGCGCGAAAGCTCGACCACCAGCACATCCTTTTCGGAGAAGGGAAGTTTTTCGTCGTTCAGCACCTTGCGGGCGCAATCGGCGTTGTTCGTGATCAGGCGGACGACCGCGTGATCGGTCGCTTCATGCACCGAGAGCGCGCAAATGGCGCACGATGAACCGTCAAACGCCTCCACCAAGTCAAACAGTTTCCCGACCTTGTTGGTCAGGAAGACGCTGAATTGCGTCACCATGGGAGGCGCGTAGCCCTGCGTGGTTTCATAGCCCATCGAGGCCTGGCTCATCGCGAAATCCTTGCGAACGCCGAAGACCGGGGATCAAGCGCAGCCCACGGATTCGTCCGTTTCAGCCCCCACCGGGCAGAAAAGGCCGAACGGGTTGGAGCCGGACCACACGCAAATCCCACGCTGCAAACCGTTCCCAAACCATTGTCGGAACCCGGCTTGCAAACAGCAGTTTACCGGAACATCGGAGGGCTGGCAAGGCCGAAAACCGGACGAACGACCCCCGATTTCGGCGAACGTCAGGCGGAAAAACTCGAACCGCAGCCGCAAGTGCTCGTCGCGTTGGGGTTCTGAAAGACGAATCCCCGCCCCATGATTTCGTCCTTGAAGTCGATCGTGACCCCTGACAAATACAGCAGGCTCTTCGGATCGCAAATGATGCGAATGCCATGCTGTTCGAACACCTCGTCGGTGTCCTTTTTTGTCTCCGTCAAATCGAGAATGTAGCTGAACCCAGAGCACCCGCCTCCCTTGACCCCGACACGCAGGCAGACCTTCGAGGCGTCGAGCTCCTGCTGTTGGATGATGGTCCCGACTTCTCGTGCGGCGGTCGGCGTGAGAATGACCGGGGATCGAGTTGAGACTGAGTCTTGACTGACTTCGATGGACACGTTTTTCTCCGCTGAATCAGGCGTTTGCATACCGGAGCATCATACGTGCGCCATCGATGCTCAGTTTTTGGTCCTATAACCAAATTAATCTCCTCACATCTTGGGTCCAAATAACAACCTCCGTATTGATCTCGATTTCGATGGCAGTAGGCTGGCTTGCGACTTCCTGCTTCTGGAAGTCCTCGCGTTTTCCGCCGCGAGAAACATGGGAGTTTGAGAGGAGACAGGGAAATGAAGAAGGTTGTATTCGGCGTAGCCGCCGTGGCGGCATTGTCTGGTTTGGCATCGGCAGCCCCTTATGTCATCGATTTTGACACCGATGCCAACGGGAATGCGATTGCAGACGGCACTTGGATTTCAAACCAGTATGCCGCGTGGGGCGTGACTTTTGTGCCCAATGTCCTCGATCCGAACAACGGATGGGCGACGAACACGGACATGACGGCGACCAGCACGGATGTCGGGAACGGGTATTTGCCCGCCATGGGAAACGTGCTCCACAGTTTCGGTGGGTGGTTGAACGAGGACGGAGACCCGAACTTTGCCATGATTTTCGATCAGGCGATTTCCTCGATCTCCGTGACGTTCATCGGCGACTCGGACAACCTTTCCGAGCTGGACTTGTATGACATCGACGGCAATTTCATCACGGGCGGCGTGGTGAGTGGCGGGGGAATCAACGGCAAGACCGTCAGCTTCAGCGGGCTGAACAATGCGCGGATCGCGTTGGTGCTGCCGGGGTGGTTCCTCGACTGGGTCGCGGTCGAGAGCATCACGTTCGAGTACGTTCCGGCTCCGGGCGCGCTCGCGCTCCTGGGATTGGGTGGAATCTTCGTCGGCCGTCGCCGCCGCTGATTGCAAGCTTGTCTTTCCCGTTGGATTGAAAAAGGGACCGGCAATTGCCGGTCCCTTTTTGTATTTTTGACGGCAACTTTTTCGATCAGGCGGACGTGGCGGGAGACGTCTGCGTTTGCTTGATCCCGTTCTTTGCCTTGTAGTCCTCGATCGCGGCATGGATCGCATCTTCCGCGAGCACGGAGCAGTGGATCTTGACCGGCGGCAAACTCAATTCTTCCACGATCATGGTGTTTTTGATCTGCGCCGCGTCATCGAGCTTTTTGCCCTTGAGCCACTCGGTGGCAAGAGACGAACTCGCGATCGCGCTGCCGCAGCCGAAGGTCTTGAATTTGGCGTCTTCGATCACGCCATCTTTTCCGACTTTGATCTGAAGCTGCATGACGTCGCCGCACTCCGGAGCGCCAACCAAGCCCACGCCGACATCTTTTCTTTGCTTGATTTCCGCCTGGGTACCGAACGAGCCGACATTTCGCGGATGCTCGTAGTGATCGATGATTTTGGGGCCGTATGCCATGGAAATCTCCTATCAGTGATGCGCCCATTCGACTTTCGAGAGGTCGATGCCTTCTTTGTGCATGTCGTAAAGAGGAGAGAGATCGCGTAGCTTCTTGACCGCTCCGACGATTTTCTCGATGCAGTAGTCGATTTCCTGTTCGGTGGTCCAGCGCCCGAGGCTGAGCCGCAGGCTGGAGTGAGCAAGGTCGTCTCCGACTCCGATGTTCTTCAGCACGTAGCTCGGTTCGAGGCTCGCGCTGGTGCACGCCGAGCCCGAAGAGCAGGCGATCTCCTTGACGGCCATCATGAGGCTCTCGCCCTCAACAAACCCGAATGAAATGTTCGTGATGTGCGGAAGCCGCTTCTCGCGATGGCCGTTGATCTGGCAGGTGTCGAGTCGAGAGGTGATCGATTCTTCGAGCTTCTTTCGCAGCTTTCCCAGCCGGATCGCGTCTGCGGACATTTCCTGCTTCGCGATCTCGCACGCCTTGCCCAGGCCGACGATGCCGGTGACATTGAGTGTGCCGGATCGGAAGCCGCGTTCCTGACCTCCGCCGTCCACAAGCGGCGTCAGCCGTACGCGCGGACGCTTGCGCCGCACGAACAGCCCGCCGACTCCTTTCGGGCCGTAGATCTTGTGGCCGGAAAAGCTCATGAGATCGATGTTGTCCGCGTACACGTCGGTCGGCATTTTCCCGACCCACTGCGTGGCGTCGGTGTGGAAAATGATGTCGCGCGACTTACAGAGTTCGCCGATCTGCGGGATCTCGTTGATCGTTCCGATTTCGTTGTTTGCCCGCATGATCGTGACGAGGATGGTGTCGTCCCGAAGCGCCGCCTTGACCATTTCGGCGGTGACGATTCCGTCCTTGGGCGGCTCGAGAAACGTAACCTCAAAGCCTTCCTTCTCGAGGCGTTTGCACGGATCAAGAACCGCCTTGTGTTCGATCGCGCAGGAAACGATGTGCCCGCGCGACTTGCCCGATCCTTCCGGCGACTTCTCGTACATGAACGCCGCGCCGCGGATCGCGAGGTTGTTGCTCTCGGTCGCGCCGGAAGTGAAGATAACCTCTTTTTCGTCGGCCTTGATCAAATCCGCGATCTGCCCGCGCGCCCGGTCGACTCCTTCTTCCGCCTCCCATCCGAAGCGGTGATTCCGCGAACCGGGATTCCCGAAAATCGAGGTGAAGTACGGCAGCATCGCCTCGACCACCCTGGGATCACACGGCGTCGTGGCAGCGTGGTCGAGATAGATCGGCAGCTTGGGAGCTTGAGGCGTCTGGTTTGATTCGGGCATGATGCATCCCTTTTGGCGGCCCGGAGTGGATTGGAGTTCAATACCGCCGGCACGAGCCGCGCCGGCTGAGATTCAGTCTCATATTAGGGGAGAATCAAGCCCCGGGTGCGGGGCGCCGGTAGACCATTTCGATCCGGTTTCCCTTCCCGTTATACCGGACCTCGGTCATGTAGTTCTTGATGAGCATGACGCCGCGGCCTCTGGGGATTTCAAGATTTTCATCGAGTGTGCAATCCGCGACGTTCTCGCACTCAAATCCGGGGCCCTGGTCCTCGATCGAGATCGTGACGTCCTCGGGCCGTACGGCAAATTCGACGGTCGCCGGAGTGTCGGTGGGAAGGTTCTTGTGCCCGTGGTTGAACGCGTTGGCAATCGCCTCCTGAAAGGCGAGGCGTACGGCGAAGAGCGAGGCTTTGGAATAGCCGGAAGCGGTCATTGCCGCGTCGAGAGCGTTCTGCAGTTTTTCGACTTCGTTCCGCTCATGGCGGACGACGAATGTCCCGCTAAGGGGTGGCTTCGACGAATTGCTGGGCCGCGGGGTGCTCATCGAGTGGTTCGCGGGAAAAGAGCGCGAGCGGATGCCTGCAATGAAGTCAGGCAAAACTCTTGAGCGCGTCTTGGGGAGTCTCGTGGATCTGGAAAAGTTTGTTGAGTCGCGTGATGACGAAGACCTCGTAAATCTGCGGATCGATGCTCGCGAGCCTCAGCTGCCCGTTCTTGTTGCGGACCTTGTTGTTGATGGTGATGAGGGCGCCGAGCGCGGCGGAGGAAAGGTGATCGACGTTGGCAAAGCTGATCAGAAGCTTCGGAGATGATTCCTGATCGATGATGCGAGAAATCTCATCGCTGATGAGCTGGATGTTGGCTTCGTCGAGAATGTTGCGGTCGATAAACTCAACCTGAACGACAGCGTCCTGCTTTCGAACGCGGAGGCGGGAGTCGGCGGATGCCATATCGCTCGTGCTCCTATCCATCGCGTGTGTCCGTACGTGGAACACGCGTGGTTGGGATGATAGTACGGAAATGCATGCCGGCTCGAAAGAAAACGCCCCGGCCGTTCAGGGCCGGGGCGTTGGAAGAATCGGGGCTTCGGCCGCGATTGGATTGATCGGGCCGGATGAAGCAATTCAACCGCCGAGCCCGGCGTCGAGCGAATCGATCAGGCCCGGGTGAGCCTTGTTCTCTTGTTCGCTCTGGATCAGGATTGTCGGCTTGTAGAGGATGAGGAGCGTCTGCTCGGTCTTGGACTCGGTCCTGTTCGAGAAGAACCGATTCAGGACCGGAATCTTCGAAAGCACCGGAACGCCAGACTCGACTTCCTGCTCGGTCACGATCCGCTGGCCGCCCAGCAGGATCGTGCCCTGATCCGGAATCGTCACGGTGGTCTGCACGCTGCTGACCTGCACTTCGGGCAACTGGAACTGGCCCGAAGGGATCGTCGCGGCGCCGCCGCCGCCCGCGACGCCACCGCCGCCGGCGACCGCTGCGAATGTCTGCCCGGTGCGGAATCTCACCAATTGGGAAATCTGGGTGGTGATGTCAGTCGTGACGTAACGACGGTCGGCTGAGATCGTGCCCCGGACGAGCATGAGCACGCCCGTGTTGAGGGTTGAAGTCACGGGCTGGAACGCGACAGCACTTTGGTTGGTGATCGGCGTGAGGCTCGAGATATAGGTCTGCTGGTTGGTGATCTGGATATTCGCCTGCTGTCCGTTCGTCGTCGTGAGACGAGGCGCCTGAAGGCTCACGTTGCGGCGGTCGGCCTGCGTGGCCTCGATCAGGAAGTCGACCTGGATGTCATCGAGGAACGTGCCGGCAACCGAGAACGCACGGCCCGCGGCGGCGACTTCCGCCGCAAAGGGCGCCGTGGTCAAAGCGTTGACGATCCCGAGCGAGTTCGACTGCAGCGCGACCGGGCCGAATCCCTGCTGATTCTGAACGGACGTATTGACCGACGCGTTCGCGATCGTAATCGCCCCGGTCTCCGGGTCGAACGAGGTAACGACCGGCGTCGGCTGGCTGTTGAAATTGCGAACGGGTGCGCCGGTAATCGGATCAAAGAAATCGGAGGCGCGAAGCGTCGGGTTGACCGAACTGAACTGATCATTCGTAACGAAGTTGAACAGCTGCTGCTCGGCGCTCGTGGTGCGCCGGTTGAGATTCAGGTTATCGTTGTTGAGATACACGTCGATATCGAAACCGATCTGCTCGAAGAAATCCTGAGCGACGAGCAGGAACCGCGACTCGGAGTTGACCTGCATCGCGCGGATCTCGCGGAGACGACGCAGAAGTGAACCGATTGCCCGATGGTTCTTCGGTGTGTTGGTGATGAGCAGGTTGCCCTTGAATCGGCTGATGAATCCGACCGCTCCGCCGTTCTCGCGCCAATTGTCGGGATCAACCTGCTCGGTGAGAATGCGGACCAATTCGTCCGTGCGCTCTTCGGGGGTGCGGATCGGGCCCTGTTGCGTCTGGTTGCCGCCACCGCTGAACGGGCTGGTGCCGCCGCCGCCGCCGCTCGAAGCCTGCAGGGCGCTGTTGAGATCGAACTGGGGCACATTGTTGTAATCGGGGACTTCAATGAGCAGATCGCGGATGTCGTAGATGACCATCAGCGTGCTCTTGTTGATCGCTTCGGCCGAGGCGAAACGCAGCACGCCGTCTTGCACTTCCCACGCGGCGGCGCTGGTCGGATCCGGGCTGACCTTGCTGACGATCAGGTCGAGCAAGTGGTCGAGCCGGATCGTGGACAGATTGATGGTGACCGGGGTGTCTTTATTGATCCCGACCTTTTCGAGCGAAGGCCAGTCAATGTCCATCTTGATGCTGCCGGTCTTGGCAACCCAATCGACCGCTTTTTCAAGCGGTGTCTCTGTGAAATCGACCGGACGTCGCGTGTTCGCGAGCGTCGAGAGCGTGATGCGCGTTTCAACGGATTCGGCGAGCGTGACCGGTTCACCGCGGTCCTTGATGACCTCCGGCCAGTCGGAGGGATAGTCGATGATTCCCTTTGATGGAAGCGTCGCGGCCTGAGTCTGCAGGCTTTGCTCCGCCATGAGCGTGTTGCGCTTGGTGTTGGTTTCGTACCACTGCTTGTAGATCTTGGCGCTCGTCAGCACGTCCTTCAGGAGCAATCCCGTCGGGTTGATCGGATCGAGGAACAGGATCTGATCGACGACCTGAAGCGCCTCCTCGTACTTCATTTCGATCTGCAGGGCGCGGACCCGGTCGATCGCTTCGCGTATCTTTCGGTTGCGCTCGCTGGCCCCCTGATCCGCCACGCGCTTGGCCTCGGCCTGGCGCTCGGCGGCGGTCTTCTGGGCCTGAGTGGCCGCGAGTTCCTGCTCCTTGACATCTACTTTCTTGAGGAAGTCGGAGACCTTGGTCTGCATCGACTGGAATTCCGTCTCGGAGAAGCGCTCGCGATTGGAATTGAGAATCAGCCGTGCGCGGGCCGCCGAATCGCGGGCTCGGATCACGTCGCCTGAATTGAGAGAATCAGAGGCCTGAGTGAGCTGATTGTTGAATTCCGCTTCGGCCTGCTGGCGGGCCACCGTGCCCTGCTCAACAAATCCGGCGAGATCGCGGGCGTCGCTGGTCGAACCTCGAAGGCGCAACTTCGATTCGGCGAGACGATCTTCAACTGTCTTGGCCTGTTCGGGCGTGAGAAACTCGCGGAACTGGGTGCGGAGGCGGCTGTACTTGGCCTGCGCCTCGTTGTACTTGCTGTCATTGAAGGCCTGATCTGCTTCTGCCAGCAGATTCGTCGCTTCGACCTTGCGTGCCGCGACGACAGGGTCTTCGGGCATCGGAGGGGGTGGAGGCGGGGGTGGCGATTGCGTCGGCTGCTGATCGCTTCCGATCACGGTGTTGGAAGACGCCATCGTCGCGGGGGCGACCTGTTGCGTGCTTTGCTCGGGCTCAGCACTGCGGCGCTCGATGACCCCGGGTTCGGCGGCCAGCATTCCAGCCGCGAGGATGGTTGCGGCTGAATTGTCATCCGCTTTGAACGGGCGGCCTCGCTCCTGTTCGAGCGCAACGATTTTGCCCTGCATCAGATCGAGCGTATCGCGCTGAGCGGGCGTGAATTCCACACCCCACTGGGTGACCGTCAGGAGGATTCCCTTGCAGCGCGAGTAATCTCGAGTCTCGAGCGCGCCGCCGGCCTCGGTGAGTTTCGAATCGACACCCGCGCCGAGTTCTGAACGGCGGATCTGGATCTGCTTGAGCATCGCTTCCGCGCCGGCCTTGTTTCCGTCGTTCGCGCCGCGGGCGACGCCCGTTGCGAGGCGCTCGGCCGCCGCCAGATCATCTCGATCAAGCGCGAGCTTGGCGCGCTGCAGGTTGACAAGGCGCGGCTCCATCGAACGAATCTTGTCGTCCGACTGCTTCAGCAATTCCGTCGTGCGGGTCCGCTCGGAGTCGCTCATGTTGAGCGAAGAAAGGGCCAGCAGCATTTCGCGGGCGCGAACCGGGCTCCCCGAATTCAGTTCCTTCGTCGCGGCGCTGAGTGCGGCTGCGGGCTCGATGGCGTTCGACTGCGCCGGAGCGGCGCCGGCGATGTTTGCGGTCGTGCCGGAAATCGCGGCGAGAACAGATGTAGAGACGATCAGGCCGATGCGTGTGCTTCTCATTCGACTGCTCCGAATCCATGGTCCCGGCGCGATTGGGCGCTTTTCCGGGTGCGGAATGTAGCAACTCCGCGGGCGCGTTTCCCGCCGCAGACCGCAAGGCCGACTCCAGTCGGAACGCGGTCATTGGCCCTCTTCCGATCGAACTCCGGTTTCTGACGGAGCAACGACCGGACCCCACGATCCCCCGGGCTTCCGAAGCCCTGATCCCACGAACCGGACTGACCCACGGCTTGGCGAATTTCCGGTGCTCGCCGGTACCTCTCCTTCCGCCGGTGTCCGCATCACACGGACATCACATCGGCCCGCACCGATGTTTGCGCTTCGAGATGAGGTCGCAGGCCTTCACCCGTTTTCGAAGGCCGGACTGCACCGTGACTCCAAATTCGCGTGTCCGGGCTGGCCGGTTGACGAAATCTGGAATCACGCGACAAGATACAAAGGATGACCGCGAGATGCAATGCAACTGTCATGGGCCGCCGGCCACCGTTGAACATCGATGGCCTGAACCGAACGTCCGAAAGATCGCTTTAGTGCTTGCAATTACTCAGCTTAGAGTTCTGGCGAGCCATATCTGACCGGGTTTGAGATCGCCGGTCTCCGGAGGGGCGGGATCGGGAACGAAGGCGTCAGTCTCGGCGCGCGACCCTTCTTTGGTTCGTTTGGTTCGAGGGCGCCGTTTGCTAGCAGCGGATTTCAAAAGATCTGCGAGCTGTTCCCGGCTGAGGCGATCGGCCAAGACAATTGCCGGCTGGTGTGTGTCAGGGTTTACATCTGCCAAGAGATGGGCCGCGGCATCGACGGCGTTTTCCTCTGCCTCCCGGAGATTTGGCGCGGCCAGGGCTACCTCGACATAGGAGGAAGCGACATCGTCCTCGGGGTCAAAGCGGACGACGACGCGCCATGCGGTGACCCCCAAGTCCTTGCCGTCCTCATCCACGTTTTTTTCGCTGTCTACGTTGAGCAGCAGGCGCCATTCGTCCTTTAGGGATTCGACGATCTCATCGAACCGAAGGCCGTCCGGGGAACGATCGCTCAGAAGAACGCCCCGGTGCTCGTGGGCAGCCGAATCAGCGCCCGCCGGCTCGCTCATTTCCTCGAGGTCGAACGCGGCAAGGATTTTCTCGATCCTCTCTTTCAGCTCGGGCTGGGCACGAACCGTCACAATTTTGTGCTCGTCAATGAACACATAGAAAAAAGGGTCTTCGCTCATCGCGCCGAAACCGATCATGCCGTCTTCGAAAAACAGGTCGCGGCACTCACGCACAATTTCCAGGAATCGATCTGCGCCCAACAGGTCGTACGAGATATACGGGTCGATTTCGCGATACGCGTCCTGGCCGAGCACGTCGAGAATCGGGTAGATTCGTCCCGGCAACAACGAAAAGAGCATGCGGCAGAGTGGTTCCACCCGGTCGGCTGGCGCGACGATGTCAAAGACGTAACGGTCGGGCCACTCTTCCCACTCTGCAGTGCCATCAGAATCATCGCCCCCGTCCGCCGGCTCGAACAGGACCGTGTATCCGGCGCGTGGCGCCATGTCCTCGACGGGATACACGCCGAGCGGGAACTTGAAGCCGCCGACTTCGACGCGCTTGATGCTGGGATCGGCTTTGCAGCGGGGCAATGGGTCTCCGAGGGAGCGGTGCGAGAATCAATCGGCGGCTCGGACAGTCTAAGCCGGCGTCCGCGACGTACGCTGGGGCAATGGCGAACGAAGGAATCGGCAATCAACGAGACGGCGCGGAACTGGTGGCGGTATGCGTGGGGAATTCGCGCACGCGCATCGGGATTGTCTCGAACGGCAAGGTGCTGGAGGGGAGGTCGGTCGAGCAGCCGGAAGCGCTGGAAGCCTGCCTTGCCTTGCGAGAATCGAGCGGTGCGTCGGCGTTTGTGATCGCAAGCGTGAACAAGGCTGTCTCCGTCAAACTCGAAATGGACCTTTCGGCCCGGGGGAGCGTCTACGTCATCGGCCGGGATCTCGAGATTCCGATACGCCATGCACTCGACGACGCCTCCACAGTCGGACAGGACCGGCTGCTCGATGCGATCGGCGCGTACGCCAGATTGAAAGAAGCGTGCGTCATCGCCGACTTCGGAACGGCGATCACCATCGATTTCGTCGATGGGGAGGGAACCTTCCACGGAGGGGTGATCGCTCCCGGAGTCCGCGCGACGCTGCGGGCGATGCACAGCGCGACAAGCGCGCTGCCCGAACTGGAATTCGAGGTTCCCGAGGCGGCGCGCGGCCCGTTCGGAAAAGATACCGCGCACGCGATGCGGCTTGGCGTGCGAAATGCCGTTGTGGGGCTTCTGCGTCACACCGTGGAGCAATTCGCGGAGCGGTTCGGGACTTTTCCGACGGTGATCGCGACCGGAGGCGATGCCGGTCTCGTTGAAGACGATCCGATGGTCGACCGGGTCGTGCCGGATCTGCAGATGATGGGAGTCGCCGAGGTTTGCCGCGTCGCACTCGGTGGGGAAGGTGGGGAGAGTGGGGAGGGTGGGGAGTCCGACCCGCCGGAGCGCGAATGAATAGGGCGGGATGGAGTTTGCAATCGCCGATGGGGACCGGTGCTGTCGCGGTCATCGGCTTGAGCGCGCCAGATGGCCCGGAGTTGGATCAGCTGCTGGAAAGATTGAGGATTCACCATCTCGAAGTTGGTCGCATCGCGCTACACGATCTTTTGGGCGTCGATCGGTGTGTCGTGATGCGATGGAGCGAAACGGCGGCGGCGCTGATGCCGCACGGCGGCGGCGCGGTCGTGCGGGCGGTGTGCGAAGCTCTCGAGGCGTGCGGGCTCAAGCGTCTTGACGACGATCGGCCGGCGGATTTGTACCAGGAGGCGGCGGGCGAAATCGAGGCGGCAATGCTTGCGGTTTTGGCGCGTGCGAGAAGTCCGCTTGCGGTCGATCTGCTGCTCGATCAACCCAGGCGCTGGAGTGAGTTGCGCCTGAAAAGCGATCCGGATCGGGACCGCCTGTTGAATCGATTGATCGATCCACCTTTGGTCGTCGCGCGGGGCGCGAGCAACATCGGGAAGAGCACGCTCGTGAACGCCCTCGCGGGGCGGAGGGTTTCGCTCGTTGCCGACGAACCCGGCACCACGCGCGATCACGTCGGGGTGTTTCTCGACCTAGCGGGCTTGGTCGTTCGCTACGTCGATACGCCCGGAATGCGCGAGCAAGCGCCAGAAATCGAAGCCGAGGCGGTGCGCATTACGCGGGACGTTCTGGCGCAGGCCGATCTGGTCCTCTCGTGCAGCGATCCAGGCGCTGCTCCCGTGGACGGTTCGGATCTGCCGGCAAGCGCAGATATTTTGCGGGTGGGACTTCGGAGTGATCTTGGGAGTCAAACGCATCCGGTTGAAGTCGAGGTGAGCGCTCGAGATTCGGATTCGCTCGCGAGGCTGGTTGAGCTGGTTCGCGAGAAGCTGGTGCCGCGATGGGTGCTCGATCACCCGGGGCCTTGGCGGTTCTGGAAAGCCGGGGAGGTTCAAGGAGTTCACCCCTAGAATCGCGACCGTGCGCGGCGGTCAGGCGGATGCCGGGGCGCGCCAAGTCGGATTTGAGGGCACCCATGGACGAGCAACGCAAGAACATTCAGATTCGGGAGCGGGCTGGCCTTGAAGAGGCTCGCCTCAATCAGGACTTTATCGATTTCATCACGAAGTGGAGCACGCCCCTGCTCCTGCTGATCGCCCTCGGTGTCGGCGGAAACTACTTGTATCAGCAATACACCAAGCGGCAGTCCGAGCGGCTTGCCGCGGGTTTCGAGCAATTGGCTGCCGCGGCGGCGGTGCAGAATCCGAGCCCGGATTCGCTCCGGCAGGTCGCGCTCGAATTCGAAGGCGTTGCGAGCGTCGCGGAGATCGCGCGACTCAAGGCCGCGGACGCGTACATGCGAGCGGTTACGCGGGGCGTGAAGCCCGGCGCGGAAGTGAACCCTGACGGGACAATCGCGAACATCAGTGATGAGTTGACTCCGGAAGACCGCGAAAGTTTCCTCAACCTCGCGGCCGAGCAATACCAGACCGTGGCGGACGCCACGCGCGGAGTAGCGAACAAGGAATCGCTGTACATCGGCGCCTTGTTCGGATTGGCCTCGGTCGCGGAATCGCGCGGCAACGCGGACGAAGCGAAGAAGTACTACGAGCAGATCAAGTCGGCGTCGGCAAATATCCCCGGCTTTTCCGAGTTTGCGGACGTCGCCACCAAGCGCATCGCCGATCTGCCGAAAGTGCTGGCGGTTTCCAAGTTGCCGTCAAAGGCTTCTTTGCCGCCGGCGACCAAGGAAGACGAAAAGCCGGCGATGCCAGTAGCAGTGCCGCACGATGCGCCTGCCGGACCCTCGCTGCTGGGCCCGATCGGCCCGGAAGCGCCGAGCGCACCCGAGCCGGCGAATGCTGGACCGAAGACCGAACCCAAGCCCGAGCAAGCCCCGGAGTAAGTTGGCGGGTGAGCGCGGGCAAGATCGGTGTCGGACACACAATGAGCCCTGGCGAGAAGCCATCGAAGAGTCGGAAGCGGGATGGCGGAGACGCGGCACGCGCTGAAAGTGAGAACGACGAGGCGGTCGAGATCGAACTGGCCGGAGACCAGAAGTGGGACGCGGGCCCGCTCGTGAGCACGGGCGGCAAAGTGGACGCTTCGGCACTCGAGAGAGTGATCTCCGAGAGCGAAGCGGGCGAAGACGACGCGGAAGTTCGGACGGTCCGCTTCAAGCTGCTCCGGAATCTGGACAAGCGGCTCGACAAGTATTTGTGCGATCGAATCACGTTCATGAGCCGCAATCAGCTGCAGAAGCTGATTGATGAAGGCGGCGTGAGCGTGAACGGAAGGGCGCCGAAGGCGTCCACAAAGCTGAACGCGGGCGACATCGTGGAAGTGGTGGTGCCGCCGCCACCTCCAACCGAGATTCAGCCCGAGGACATCCCGCTCGAAGTGATGTTCGAGGATGAGCACCTGATCGTCATCAACAAGCACCCGGACATTCTCGTGCATCCGGCGCGGAGCCACAACAAGGGGACGATGGTCAATGCCCTGGCCTATCACTTTCGCGAGCGATCGAAATTGGGAGGCGCGCTCTCGGAGGTCGGAAAGGACCTCGCTCGGCCGGGGGTCGTTCACCGGCTCGATCGGCACACCAGCGGCGTCATCGTGTTCGCGAAGACCGAGGAAGCGCACTGGAAACTGGGACATTCGTTCGAGCACCGGCGCGTGGACAAGCGGTACATTGCGGTGGTGCACGGGATCGTGGAGCCGGATATTGATGTGATTGATTTGCCGCTGGGTCCGCATCCTTCGAGAGAGAAGGGATATCGCGAGAAGTATGTGGTGAGGCATGATGAACTCGGCAAGCCGTCGGTGACGGTGTGCCGCGTGAGGGAGCGGTACCGCAAAAGTGACAACGTGGCAGAGGGGCAAAGTGGCAACGTGGGAGATAGCCAAGTTCTGAGACGGGCGATGGGCTGGAAGCCGGCCGAGTCTTCTCCACCCTGTCGCCTCACTACTTCGCCACTCGGCCATTTCTCTTTGGTTGAGCTCGAGCTGCGCACCGGGCGCACGCACCAGATCCGCGTGCATTTGTCTCACCTGGGCTGGCCGATCGTGGGGGACGACATGTATGGCGGAAAGACATATTCCGATGCGAACGGAAATGTCCTGATCGCGCGGCAGGCGCTGCACGCGTGCATTCTCGGATTCACGCACCCGATTACAAACCGGCGGATGCAATTCACGGCGCCGCTCCGCGGCGATATGGCCTCGCTGGTGCGGGACTTGCGAGCGACGCACACCGTCGAGAGTCCAGAGACGCCGGGGGCGACGGTGGATCTCAAATTGCTCGAACGGTGAGAGAAGCTCTATCGCGCGAGTCGGGGCCTCAGCGAATGAGTTCCGCGCCGTTGAGGTAGGGGCGCAATGCCGCGGGCACGCGCACGCTGCCATCCTTTTGCTGGTGATTCTCGAGTAGCGGAATGAGGAAACGCGGGCTCGCGAGCACGGTGTTGTTGAGCGAATGGCAGAAGACCGTTTCAGTCTTGCCTCCCGCCGCTCCGGCACGATATCGCATGTTCAAGCGGCGGCACTGGAAGTCATACAAGCGACTCGCCGAATGCGTCTCGCCGAACGCGCCCTGCGGACGCCCCTCCTTGTCGAGTTCGCCTCGGCCCGGCATCCAGCTCTCGATGTCGATCATGTCGGCGTTCTTGGGGCCGAGGTCGCCGGTGCAGCACTGGAGCAGGCGGTAGGGAATCTCGAGCTGCTGGAGCAGTTCCTCGACGAAACCGATCATTTTTTTGTGCCAGGCGCGGCTCTCGGCCTCATCCGCCTTGCAGATCACGACCTGTTCCACCTTGTCGAATTGATGAATGCGATAGAGCCCCGCCGTGTCTTTTCCGGCCGCGCCCGCTTCGCGTCGAAAGCACGTGCTCACCGTGACATAGCGGAGCGGCAACTGAGACTCATCAAGAATCTCGTTCATGTGCAGGCCCATCAGGCCCACTTCGCCGGTTCCGGTGAGATAGAGATCGTGGCTGCCCGCCCCCACGCCGCCCTTTTCATCTGCTGCATCGGGATTCCGGCGCTGCGTCTCCGCGATGTGGTACGCCTGTTCGCGGCCCGCCGGGAAAAACCCCGTGCCGATCATCGCCTCCTCGCGCACGAGCACCGGCACGCTGATCGGCGTAAAGCCGTGCTTGTCGGTCATGAAGTCGGTGGCGAAGCGGAGGAGCGCGAGATGGAGGCGCATGCCCATCCCCGTCAGAACATAGCTGCGCGTTCCGGCGAGTTTGACTCCCCGCTCGAAATCCGCGAGTTTGAGATCGCGCACAATCTCCTGATGCGATTTGGGCTTGAAGCCGCGCGAGGCTTCGAATGACCTGCCAAAGTCGAAGCCGGCGGGGGCCCAGCGTTTGACTTCGACGTTGGATTCGCTGCCGGCCCCGACCGGGACATCGGCATCCGGCGGCAGAGGGACTTGCAACAGGAGTGCGTTGAGTTCGGGCTCGAGTGCCGCAAGCTGCGGTTCGATCGCGGCAATTTCGGACTTCAGGTGCGCGGGCTTGGCCTTCAGTTCATCAAGCTCACGTTGGAGTGACGCGGCCTCGTCTCCGGCTGCGTTCTTCAGAGCGCCGGCGAGCTTTCCGATTTGGGGCCCGGATTCTTTTTCGAGCTTTTTCTGCTCGGCGCGAAGCGTCTCGATGCGGGTCAGCAGGGCGCGCCGGTTCTCGTCGAACGCGAGCAGTCGATCGATCTCGACGTGGATGTTTTTGGCCTTCGCGCCGGCTTTGAAGCGTTCTGGGTTTTCTCGGAGTTGGCGGAGGTCGATCATGGCTTTTTGAAAAGAAATCCGCGGCACCCTGAGCGGACCCGCGTCGAGATGAGAACAATTTCCCCGTGCGGAACTCGTTTGGGAGGCAATCCGGCATCCCGTTCTGCGTTCCGGTCGGGGACTGTAGGTGGTTCGCTCGTATCTTCAGCAAAGTTTGTAGAATGCCCGCGCTGTTTGAGGTGGCTGCCGATGCGAATCGGCCGACGGGTCTGCTAGAGGAGATTTGCAACCTTTGCCTTCGTACTACTTGAAGCCGATCCGGGGGAGTGCCGCGATGATCCGATTGGGGAAAGACCCCGTCACGATCGGTCGCCACCCGGACAACACGATCCCGCTCTCCGACGATCTTTCGAGTCGGTTTCATTGTGCCGTCGAGCCCGACGGGCTGGGCGGATACAGCGTACGTGATCTGGGGTCGCGCAACGGCACCAAGGTCAACGACCAGCGGATCAAGGAGTCGCGACTGAAGCCGGGTGATGTCCTGCGAGTCGGCGGGCATGAATTCGTCCTGGCGGAAGACACCGAAAGCGATCGCGCGGGGCTCGTGGAGAGCAGCGAAGAAAACCCGGCCCCCGAGGGAGGCGACGAAGACAAGGGCTGGGCTCAGCAGCTCATCGAGGTCATCGAAGAGCTTCCACCCAAGGACATGCCCGTCGAGTCTCTGACGATCATCGAAGCAGGGGGGCGGCCGTCGGCGGCGCTCGCCGGCAGCAGCGATGGTCCGGCGGCGGTGCGGCTGCTTCTCCAGACTGCGAGCAAGTCGCGAGCGACGGACGTGCACATCGAGCCCAAGTCCGACGTTTATCACGTTCGATTGCGGGTGGACGGCCAGATGGTCGCGGTCGCGACGCTTCCCGCGCGCGTCGGCGAATTGGTGTACGGACTCGTGAAGACAGCGTGCCAGATGCGCTCGGCGGCGCGCGACGCGATGCAGGAAGGCCACTTTACTTCCAAGTTTTCCGACCGCCGCGTCGAATACCGCGTGAGTTTCACTCCGTCGGTGTACGGCCAAAAGCTTGTGATGCGCGTGCTCGACGATCGCACCTCACCGAAGTCGATCGCCGAATTGGGAATGGCCGGGTACATGTCGGACCGGGTGCGCCGCGTGTGCAGCCAGGATCACGGCCTCCTGCTCGTGGCCGGGCCGACCGGATCGGGAAAGACGACGACGCTTTACACGTCGCTGCGCGAAATCGATCGCGAGACGCGCAACGTCGTCACGATCGAAGATCCTGTCGAATATCAGATCAGCAATGTCACGCAGATTCCCATCGACGAGTCCAAGGGCAACAATTTCGGCTCGCTGCTGCGCTCGGTGCTTCGCCAGGACCCCGATGTGATTCTGGTCGGTGAGATTCGAGACGAGGAAACGGCGCGCACGGCGATGCAGGCCGCGATGACCGGACACCTCGTCTTTTCGACTGTGCACGCGAAAGACACGATTGCGGCGGTGTTTCGGTTGCTCGATCTGAAAGTCGAGCCTTATCTTGTGGCGAACGCGCTGGATCTCGTGCTCGGGCAGCGCCTCGTGCGCGTGCTGTGTGACAGTTGCAAGCGCGCGACGCCGGTTTCGCCCGGCCAGGCGACCCGACTCGGTAAGTATCTCGGCGGCAAAACGCAGATGTACATCAGTACCGGCTGCCCGCGATGCTTGAAAACGGGCTTCCGCGGCAGGCGGGCGCTCTACGAACTGCTCGATTTCAACGATGAACTTCGCGACGTCGTGATGCACGATCCGACGATCGCGGCGATGAAAAAAGTCATCGAGCAGGGGCTTTTTACCACCCTCGCGCAGTTCGGTTGGAAGCTGGTGGCCGAAGGTGTGACGACGCTCGAAGAAGTGGACAAAGTTGCGGGCCAGGGTTAGTAGAGCGGCGCATCGGCCGGGCCCTGGAACGGCCAAGCGGACGCACGCCGCATGCGCGCTAGATCGTTTTCGGGGCTTCTTTCCACGCCGGAAACTTCGCGCGCCAACTGTCAATGAGTTTTCGATCGATCGCCACGCTCAGGACTTGTTCTTTCTCGTCCGCTTCCGCGAGGATTTCGCCCATCGGTCCGATCGCGATGCTTGCGCCGGGATATTTCAGCGCGGGGTCGCGCCCTGCACGGTTGCAGCCGAGAACGAACGCCTGATTCTCGATCGCACGCGCGGTGAGCAAGGTTTTCCAGTGATGGACGCGGGTGTCCGGCCAATTGGCGGGGACGACGAACATTTCGGCGCCCGCCGCGAGCCCGCGCCGAAAGAGCTCCGGAAAACGGAGGTCGTAGCAGATCGTGGGGCAGACTCGGATTGATTGGCCGGCGCTCGTCCAGTTGTATAGAGAGAGCTTTTCGCCCGGCGCAAAGCAATCGCTTTCGCGCTTGCCTTCCGGGCCGAGACTGAAGGGGTGTTGCTTGTCGTATTCTGCAAGCACCGCACCGTTTGCGTCGACAACCGTCGAGCGATTTCGGCCCCGGCCGTCCGCGCCCTTGACAGTGCGGCATCCGTGAACCGTCACGCCCCACGTTGCCGCAAGTTCCTTCTGAAATCTGAGCGTGGCGCCGTCATCATCCGGGCTTTTGAGCAGATCGATCGTGAACCCTGTATCAAAGACTTCGGGCAGCACGACAAGATCGCCCGCTTGCGGCCGCGCGGATTCCATCATTTCGAGCACGCGGGAGTAGTTGCCTCTCTTATCTTCCCACCGGATATCGAGTTGGACGAGGTGAGCCCGCATGAAGAAGCGTAGAGGAGTCGAGCAAGTGGAGAATGGCGGCGAACCGGGATCGGAGCGTCGATCGTAAACTAGGGAGTGCTCTCCGGGACCAAATCCAACTCGCCTCCTTGGGCATCGGAAAAGTCAGTGGTCGCGCCGCTGATCTGGCTCGCGAGTCGCTCGCCACGGCGGCGCCAATTGCTGACTGAAGCCGGGCTGCAGCACATCGCCGAGCACCCCGGAATTGAGGATTCCGAATTGATCGCGCCGGCGAATGCAAAGCCCAGCGAGTGGGTGGCATCGCTCGCCTATCTGAAGGCGTGCGCGGGGGCGGCAATCGTTCGCGAGCGAGGAATCGATGAACCGCTTCTGGTGCTCGGCGCGGACACGGCCTGCGTTCAGAACGGGCGGATGATCGGCACTCCCAACTCTGCCACGGAAGCCCGGTCGATGCTCGAAAGTTTTTGCTCAGAGTCGCACGAAGTGGTCACGGGAGTTGCGTTGATCGGACTGGAAACGTGCGAAACAGGCGTGCCGAAAGTCCGGTCGCTATTTGCGAGCAGCGCGGTCGTGAAGTGGGGCAATGTTTCCGAGGCGGAGATCGCTCGATATCTCGCGAGCAATGCGTGGCAGGGGAAGGCCGGCGCGTACAACCTGCGCGAGCGGCTCGATGCGGGTTGGCCGATCACATGCGAAGGCGATGCGAACGGAGTGATGGGGCTGCCGGTCGCGGCGGTTATCCGGAAAGTCACTCTTCTTTATGCAGGGGGGGTGTCGTGAACAACGCGCCGCTGCTGCCCGCATGGGTTGTCCTTCCCGTCGCGATGGTGATGCTGCTTGTCGTCGCGGTTCATTTGCTGATACTGCTGCGGGCGGAAATGCCCGCGAGCAGGAGGCGAATCCGTACGCTGAACGGGTGGATCATGCTGTTTCTCGTGCCGATCGCCGCGGCGGCATTCGGGATCGTAACTCCCGCGAACCCGACGCAGTTCGTGCTCGTCTGGCTCATCGTCATCGCGATGCTTGTGCTCCTCATCGGGCTCGCGATGCTCGACATGCTGAATACATCGCGTCTCCACCGCCGAGAGCAGGACGAATTGGCCGAACAATGCCGGAGATCTCGCCGCGAGTCGGAGAAGCGCGAGCAATGACCGACACCCGACCGAGTTCGCCGCTTCCGGGAGCGCTGCGCGTATTCGCACGTCCGCTGGCGGCGGGATACTCACGCATCATCGGGTCGCGGAATGCCGCGTTCGATGCCGGGCGCGGCGTCGTCGAGATCGATCGACCCGTGATCAGCGTGGGCAACCTGAGCGTGGGGGGAACGGGAAAGACGCCGATGGTGGCGTGGGTGGTGCGAACACTCGTGGAGGCCGGGCATCACCCCGCCATCGCGATGCGGGGATACGCGAGCGGAGCGGGCGAGAGCGACGAAGCTTTGGAATATCGCGAATCGTTCGACGGCGTGCCGGTCGTTGCGCAGCCCGATCGCCTCGCCGGATTGCTCGCGCTCTTCGCCACCGAGCAGGGCGAGAAATGTGACTGTGTCGTGCTCGACGACGGCTTTCAGCACCGACGCATCTCGCGCCAACTCGACATTGTGCTCGTGGACGCGACGTGCAATCCGTTTTCCGATCGCCTGCTTCCTTCGGGTTGGCTGCGTGAGCCGGTCGCCTCGCTCGCGCGGGCTGGGGTCGTCGTCCTCACGCATTCGGAATCCGCACCGGCAAGCGAGTTGGCCGGCATCAAGAGGGAGATCGCGCGGATCAAGACGGCGCTGAAAATCGCAGTGTCGAGGCACGTGTGGAAGTCGCTCACAGTTGTCGTCGCGGACGGTCAGCGCAGCGAGCCGGTCGCATGGCTGCGGGGAAAGCGGGTGGTCGCCGCCTGCGGCATCGGGAACCCGGGCCCCTTTGTCAAGTCGGTCAACGAGGCAGCGGGAAACCCCGCGATTGAGTTCGTACGGCCCGATCACGATCCCTTTGTGCCGCGGACTCTGCAACAACTTGTGGATTTGGCGAAGGCGAGGGCGGTCGATGCAATCGTGGTGACGGGAAAAGACTGGGCGAAGCTGAAGCGAGTTCGCAGGGAAGCATGGCCTTGTCCGGTTGTGCGTGCGCATCTTGAGATCGCGTTCGATGAGGGCGCCGAGGCGCTCAAGCGAGCGGTTTTGGATACGGCGGACGCGGCGCTCCCGGCGCGCGAACAATAATCGCAACGCGTGGATTCACTCCTTGGTTATCTCGAAAGCTGGAAGCCCTTCACGGCGCTGGTCGTCGGCGACCTGATGCTCGATGAGCATCTTTATGGCGATGCGGAACGGCTTTCGGCGGATGCTCCGGTGCCGATCCTGCACGTGCGCCGAAAGGAGCATCGGCCCGGCGGGGCGGCGAACGTGTGCCTCGATCTGGTTGCGCTCAAGGGCAAGGTGATCGCTGTCGGGGTGGTGGGGGACGACGAAGCGGGCAAGCTCCTCAGGAGAGAACTCCGCGAACAGGGTGTGAGCGACGAAGGAATCGAGGTCGATTCAACTCGTCCGACGACGATCAAGCAGAATCTCGTCGGCCTGGCGCAGGCCCGACACCCGCAGAAGATGTTCCGCATCGACTTTGAATCGCGCGAGCCGATCGTCGGCGAGGTCGCAAAGCGTGTGCTCGACAAAGTCCGATCGCTGATCGATCGGGTCGATGTCCTCTGCATCGAGGATTACTCGAAGGGTGTTTGCACCGAAGAAGTCTGCCAGGGTGTGATCCGGATCGCGCGCGATGCAGGCAAGGAAGTGCTCGTTGATCCGGCGAAAATCGCCACGTACGCGAAGTATCGCGGCGCGACGAGCATGACGCCCAACCGCACCGAAGCGGAATTTGCGACCGGTCTGCGGACGCACGGTGATGGATCCGCCGAGCACAACACGCTGCTCGCCAAACGACTCGTGAAAGAAGCGGAATTGGAGACCGCGATCATCACGCTCGATCGGCACGGCGCGCTGCTGCTCGAAAAGGGCAAGGAAGCGCTCGCCGTTCCGACTGTGGCGCGCAAGGTGTACGACGTGACGGGCGCGGGCGACATGATGCTCGCGGCACTCGCCGCGGCACGTGCGAACAAGATCGACTGGCCCGACGCCGTGCGATTTGCCAATGCCGCGGCTGGTCTCGAAGTCGAGGTCTTCGGCGTGCAGCCCATCCCGCTTGAACAGGTGCATCATGCGGTGCTGCAACTCTCGAGCGGCGAGGGCAAGCTCCGAACGCTGGGGCAGCTTCTGGTCGAAGTCGCGGCACGCCGGCGCGCGGGGCAGAAGATCGTCTTCACCAACGGATGCTTCGACGTGCTCCACGCGGGCCACGTCGCGCTTCTCGATCAGGCCTCGAAGCACGGCGATTTTCTAATTGTCGGCATCAACGAGGACGCCTCGGTCAGGCGACTCAAAGGTGACGGGCGCCCCGTGAACAATCAGGAAGACCGCGCGAAGGTGCTTTCGTCGCTCGGAAGCGTCGGTTCAGTGGTTTTCTTCGGCGACGATACCCCCATCAAGTTGATTGAAGCAATCAAGCCCGATGTACTGGTGAAGGGCGGCGACTACACCAAGAACAAGGTGGTGGGGCACGAAATCGTCGAGAAGCAGGGCGGTCGCGTGGTGCTGATTGATCTCGTCGAAGGCCGCAGCACGACGAACACGATCAAGAAGATGCAGTCGAGTAAGCCGTAGCGCGGCTCACCATTTCAGCACAATCTTCCCGAATTGCTCCGCCGCTTCGAGCCTCGCGTACGCCTGTTGCGCATCGGCAACCGCGAAGACCTGGTCGACGACGGGCTTGAGCTTGCCCGCCGCGAAGAGCGCCGCAACTTCCTTGAACTCGTCGTTGCTGCCCATGGTGCTGCCCATGATGCGGAGCTGGTTCCAGAAAATGCGAGCCAAATCGGTCGTGGCGTCGGGTCCGCTGGTGCAGCCGGGCGTGACGTAGCAGCCACCTCTCGCCAGCGACTTGATGCAGTTGAGGTGCGTTGCTTTTCCGGATGAATCGACGGCGAGATCGACGCCGCGCTTGTTCGTCCACGCGCGGACTTCCTTGCTCCAATCCTGGCCCGAATCCAGCACGCACAAGTCGGCGCCGAGCGTCTTCGCCTTGTCGAGCTTCCACTGATGCCGGCTTGTCACCGCGACGGGGCACGAGAAGTGTTTCGCGATCGCGAGCGCGCTTGTTGCGACTCCGCCCCCTATGCCGGTGATCAAGACGCTTTGACCCGCGACAAGACGAGCCTTGGTGGCGATCATCGAATACGCGGTCAGCGAGCAGAGCCCGAACGCGGCGCCTTCAACCGGGTCGATTCCGTCCGGCATCGCCGCAAGATTCTCCGCTGGAATCGAAAAGAACTCCGCGAACATGCCGTTGTGGTGTTCGCCGATAAGTTCGTAGTTCGGTGCGAGCGTCGTGCCGGGCGGATCGCCCGGTCGCGCCGCGTCCGGCACGCGCGTCGCCGCGTTGATGATCACTTTCCTTCCAACCCATGTCGGATCAACGCCCAGTCCGACCGAATCGACTATTCCGCAGCAGTCGCACCCGCTCACGCGCGGATAAGTCAGGTTCAACCCCGGGATTCCCATTCCCACCCAAAGGTCCATGTGGTTGAATGCTGAAGCGAGCGCACGCACGTTGACCCAGCCGGCCCTCGGTGGGGGGAGATCGGGCCAGTCCTTTTGAAAGCGGATATTCGGAGTGACCGGGTTGCCCTGTTTCGTGACGACGACTGCTCGCATGAAGCAAGCGTACCCGGATCAACCGCACCCGCGAATCGCTGCAAAGAACGAGCCCAGCTTCGCCGGATCGAGTCGACCGTTGGATCGCACGCCGGAGCAAAGATCGAGACCGAACGGGCGAACAGTCCGGATCGCTTCCGCGGCATTCGATGCGTTCAGTCCGCCCGCAAGAAAGACCGGCACGCCCACCGCTTCACGAAGCGCGGCAGAAATCGCCCAATCGTGGGTACGTCCGGTTCCGCCGAGTTCCTTGATCGCGGCGTTTGGCCTGCCGCTGTCGAGCAGGATCGCGTCCACATGCTCTGCCGCGGCACGTGCTTCGTCGATCGCATTGCGGTCCTGGACGTGGATGACCTGCACGATCCGCACATTGGGGAGTTCGTGTCGAATCGCGGAATAGACGTCGCTTTCGACCTCATCCACCAACTGCACGGTGCGGCAGCGCGTTCGCCGGATTTGGTCGATGATCGACGCCGCATCGTGATTGCACGTGAGCAAAAACGTGTCCACTCCCGGCGGCACGCGCGCGGCGATTTCCGCGATCAGGTTCTCGTCGATCGGCCCCGGACCGCTCGGCATGGCGGAAACCAGGCCTAGCGCGTGCGCGCCCGCATCGACAGCGGCGCGAGCTTCTTCGTGACTCGAGATGCAGCAGACCTTGATGCGCATGGCGAGGAAGTTGTCGGGGGCAAGAAAAAACCCGGCGAGTCTCGCCGGGTCTTGAGCAAGATCAGATTGAATTCTTACTGCTTCTGGGGCTCGGTCGCCGCGGCAGGCGCCGGGCTCGATTCGCCGGGGACTTCGATGTTCTTGAGGCCGCGACGGCGATCGCGGAGGCGGCGGCTCTTGCCGACGCGGTCACGCAGGTAGTAGAGCTTGGAGCGACGCGCATCGCCGTGGCGGAGCACTTCGATCTTCGCGATCAATGGGCTGTTGACCGGCCAGATGCGCTCGATGCCGACTTCATCGACGACGCGACGGACGGTGATCATGTCCGACATGCCGCGGCCGGCGCGGGCGATGAGCACGCCCTGATAGACCTGCACGCGCTCTTTGTCGCCTTCGACGATGCGGTTGTGGACGTTGATCGTGTCGCCGATCGAGAGAGAAGGGAGGTCCTTCTTGAGGACCTTGGTGTTCACGCTCTCGAGGATCGACTGCTGGCTTTTCGCGCTCTGGGACATGGCAGATCTCGTTTCTTGTTGATTCAAAGCCCCGTGTTGGCTTGGCCAAGAGGGGTTGAGATACTAGGTCGAAATCCGGCGTGCTTCTACTCGCCGAAGGGGCCGGGCAGGAGCCTGTATGGATGCGTCAGCCGCCCGCTTCTGAGGGCCCGAGAAGGTCCGGACGCCGGGTCTTGGTTCGCTCCAGCATCCGTTCCTGGCGCCACTTGGCGATTCTGCCGTGGTCACCGGAAAGGAGGATTTCGGGGACGCTCAGGCCCATCCACTCGCGTGGCTTTGTGTAGTGGGGGCAATCGAGCAGGACGGTCGAATCGGGACTGCGAGCTGAAAAGCTGTCCTGTTCGCTCGAATCTTCGTGGCCGAGTGCGCCTGGCAGCTTGCGGATGATGGCATCCATCAGCACCATCGCGCCGAGTTCACCGCCCGAAAGCACGTAGTCCCCGAGGCTGACCTCCATCGGAGCGAGCTTTTCGATCACGCGCTCATCGAGTCCTTCGTAGTGACCCGCGATGAGGAGAAGCCGGGGCTTGCGCGCCAGCTCTTCAACGAGGCGCTGCTTCAGCGGCACACCCTGCGGCGTGAGCAGAATGCGCGTTGCCGGGCGCGGGTCTCGGGCCTCAACCGCGTGGACAGCATCCCAAATGGGCTGGCACATCATGACCATGCCGGGGCCGCCCCCGAACGGTCGGTCGTCGGTTTTGGAATGCTTGTTTTCTGCGAAGTCGCGGATGTTGGTCGCGTGCCACTCAACCAATCCCGCGGCACGCGCGCGAGCAGGGATACTCAGTCCCAGTGCCGCGGGAGCCTCGTGCCCGAACATTTCGGGAAATGTCGTGAGGATGTCAAAGCGGAGCGCCATGGCCGGATCATTATTGAAATGAAAAGGCCCTCGAAATCGAGGGCCTCTGAAAGCGTGTTCTCCCGGGCGCAAAGCGGATCAGGCCTTGGCTTCTTCCTTCTTCTCGCCGGCTGCGGCCTGAGCGGCGGCTTCGGCGGCCTTCTTCTTCTCGACGCGTTTGCGGTCGTGCTCGCGGTCCTTTTCCCAAAGAGAGACATCGACGAGCTTGCGCTTGGCGAGGAAGTCACGGACGGTATCGGTCGGTTGAGCGCCCACCGAGATCCAGTGCTTGACGCGCTCTTCGTTGATCTGGATTTGCTTGGCGGCATCCGTCTCGATCGGATTGAACCAGCCGAGAGCCTCGATCACGACGCCGTCGCGGCGGGTGCGCTGATCGATCGCGGCGAGGCGGTAGAACGGGCGGTTGTGACGGCCAAAGCGCTGAAAGCGAAGACGAACCATCGGACACTCCAGTCCCCCGGCACCCCCGGCCTCGCAGAGCGTGGCGCGGGATTCAACGGGGCATTTCGGGTTGTTCCATCGACGCGGAGGAAGCGTTCCGCCGCCCGCCGATGGGCCAAGATTCTAGGCGCCAGCACGGGCGGCGGTCGAGTCAGGGAATGGCCCCGGTGGGACTTGAACCCACACTCCCCTTGCGGGAAAAGGGATTTTAAGTCCCTTGCGTCTGCCGATTTCGCCACGGGGCCCTCTGGAATGGTCAGTGTACGAAACTCTATTCGCTTTTCATTTCATCCCGGTCTTGGAGAATCGACGGGACGGGCTTGGGCCCCGAGAGGAAGAAAATGACGGACTCGCTTGAGTGGATCGCGGTCGTATCTCTGGTCGTGGCGTTTGTCAGCTTTGTTGTCGTCGCTGGCGACATCGCGCTTGGGCGCCGCCAGCACATGTGGATCATGAACCTGGTCTGGCCGCTGACCATGCTGTACGCCGGGCCGATCGGACTTTGGGCCTACTACAGCTTCGGCCGACGCAAGGCGCATGGTGCGGGTCACGCGATGACGGATGCACGCGGCAGTATGAAACCCAAATCCCCGGGATGGCGTGCCGTCGCAACCGGAACATTGCACTGCGGCAGCGGCTGCACACTGGGCGATATCGTCGGCGAATCGCTTGTCGGCGCGGCGGGCTGGACGCTCGCCGGGAAGGCCATGTGGGCCGCGTGGATCGTCGATTTTCTCTTCGCCTACTTCTTCGGAATTGCCTTTCAGTACTTTGCGATCAAGCCGATGCGTCAGTTGCGTCCCGCGCAAGCGCTAATCGCGGCAGTCAAGGCCGATACGCTTTCCCTTGCAGCTTGGCAGATCGGGATGTACGGATGGATGGCGATCGCCACATTCGCAATCTTTGAGAGAGAACTCGATAAGTCGGGTCCTCTTTTCTGGTTCATGATGCAGATCGCGATGCTCTGCGGATTTGTCACCAGCGTCCCCGCCAACTGGTGGCTGATTCGGGCGGGAATCAAGGAACGGATGTAGCCGGTCGCCGTTAGTGATGGTGGTGATTCGAGTGAGCGCGCGGGCGCTTCGACGCCGGCTTTGGCGCACTTTGCTTGCGGTTGCACGGCGCACAAAGCCCGAGCAGCAGGAGGTCGTGATTCTCCAGTGTGAAGCCTTCGGGGGCGAGCCAGGAAAGGTCTCCCGGGCACTGCTCGACCTCGTACATTTTGCCGCAACCCCGGCAGTAAAAGTGGTGATGATGGCCCTTGCCGGCGATCTCGTATCGAGGCGGTTCGCCGGGGAGACTGACCTCGACAATCCCGCGGTCGGCGACAAGCGCCTTGAGCGTGCGGTAGACCGTCGCCATTCCCATGCCGCGCACGCGGCGCTGCGCGAGATCGAAGACCTCGCGGGCCGAAACGGGCCCGTGCGCCTCGCTGATCACCGATTTGATCGCGCTGCGCTGCTTGGTGTTTCTTTCCATTCGGCTCACACGCGATTTTAGCGATCGAACTAAGCGGTCGCGAGCCCCTCGCGTATGGCGTAACGCGCGAGGGCAACCCGGTTGTGGATGCCGAGCTTGCTCATGATCGAAGTACAGTGATTGTCGATGGTCTTGACGCTCAGGAACAGGGACTCTGCGATGCGCTTCTTCGAGAGCCCTTGCGCCAGCAAGCGGAGTACTTCGAGCTCTCGTGGAGAAAGGCGTCGCTGGTTGGAACGAGAATTCTCGAGCGTGTTACCCTCGCGCGCCAGAAACTCAACGTACGCGGGAGACGCATAGACGGCGCCGGAGAGCACAACCCGCACCGCCGGGCCGATATTCTCCGGCGGCTCATCCGCGCAGAACACGTTCTGGATGTTGAGCAAGCGCAGCGCAGCAAACACGCGTTCGTTGTTTTGCGAAAGCACCGCGAGCGTTCGCGCTCCCGGATGCTTGGCAGCGACGGAGGCGAAATCCGGCGAAGGATCGAGCTCTGAGCAAAGCAGCAAAACGAGTTGCGCGGGCTCCGAAATTGGTGCGGTGCAACACGTCGTGTCGCCTACGCCGTGTGCGGACAACCAATCACCCATCGCCGCCGCGTGAAGCGGGCAGCCCCCGGCTACGATCAGCCTCGGAAGCCCCAAAGACATGTGCGCTACCCCAAGCCCCTCAATGGGCTGAGGTTAACAATAATCGGGCAACCGCGGTCTGTGAGGACAATTCCCCAGAAACTGGCAAGTAAACGTTTTCAGCCCGCCGGGGACGGGGTTGGGCTTTCTGCATGCTCAGCGGGCTGTGACGGCGTTGTGACAGGCGCGGGGGATGTGGCCGGCGTCTGGGCGGGGCTTTCCTCCTCGTCTGAGCCCCTTGTGAGATCAACAAACTTCATTCTGTCTCTCATCGCCGAATAGCCGAAGGCGTCACGCATCGACTTCATGGGAAGTTCTTTGGCGGCATAGATCGCCCCGAATGAATCCGCTTCGTTTCGCATGCGCTCCACGCTGACCGGCGCCCGCCCGATCAGTTGAACGATCGCGACCGTCAGCGGCTTGGGCATCACGATCGCGAGCGTTCGGTCGTCCGCCGGATAGTCGATGATCGGCTTGAGGGGGTCGAGCTTCTTCGCGGCGTTCATCACCGCTTCGCGATACTCGGGTTGATTGAACGTCGAGTCGGCTCCTTGGATGTTGTTCGCCGTGACCGCGATCTTGCGGCGCTGAACCGGGGCCGATGCACCCGGAAATGCCTGGGTGAAATAGCGGGCGACCCCGTCAAGACCCTCGGTCGTCGCGATCGTGCGCATCAGTTCTGCCTGTGCCGAAAGCTTGTCGAACTGGTCGAGCGCCTTCGCGTCGATCTCCACCTGGGCACGAACCTCTTCAAGATTCGCGGGCGGCTCGTCCTTGCGGGCTTCCAGCACGATGAAGTAATACCGGTTGCCTTGCGAATCCTGTGCGTAGGTGTCGAATGGGACGCCGACCTGAATTGTCACATCCGAATCGTTCCCTGCGATCTCGCGCACGCGGAACGCGAGTTCCGGCAGCGGAAACTGCTTCGATCCGACACGCACCACCGAGTCGCCGATGCCGGCGATTCCCGTGAGTTCGGCGCGGGTGAGGAATTGATCCGACTTGACAACAACCTGCGGCAGCGGAATCGTGACCCCGCCAATCTCCTTGGCGTTCGTCACAGTGAGCTGCGCCAGCTGCTCCATGCGCGGCATGCGGCTGAGCCAGTCCGGGGGAAGCACGCGATAGCCGCCCTTTGTCTCGATCTTCCCGAGCATTCGGATCGTTTCGGCTTTCACCGCCTTGTCGATCGTGGAAAGAATGGATTCGACGCGCTGTTCTCGCAGCTCGTCTTCAACTCTGGTACGTTCGGCCGCGAAGTCTCCCGGAAATTTGTCGCGGTTCTGGCGCCAGTACTTGTTGACCTCGACGGGATCGAGCACGACGCTCGCGGCGATCGCGGCGCGGTCGATCGTCATCCACTCCAGCTTGATACGCGCCGGGAGGCGATAACCGAACCCGTGATCGCCGTCGCCCCGCTTCACGTCCTTGAACTCGTTGAAGAGCTTCTGCACAAGCTCCGGCGAAGGCGGCGCACCGAGCGGCGCGATGACTTTGGCGAGCATCAGCGTCTGGTCGACGTACACGACATCGCCCGATTCGTCCGCCTCCAGCAGCGCGCGCTTGTCCGAGACGCGATGGGCCTCGCGCCACGCCGTTTGCATGCGACCGATCGCGTTTGCCTTCGCGAGCGCGAGCTGCACATCACGGTCTGAGACGTGCGCCGTACGCGACGCTTGTGCGACCGCGATGTCCATCCGCTTCCCGGCTTCTTCTTCGATGGCCTTGCGCTTCACCGGGTCGGAAAGCTCCTGGTTTGCAAGCATGTCGAGATATTGCGGCGCCTGGCGCAGAAAGGGATTGCGCTGGAGCGCCGCGCCCTTGGCGAGCTGCGGAACGAGCAGGCCGTCGCGCAGGTCCTTCGCAAACTGCTTCCCGTCATCGAGCGTCGCCATGAACCCGCCGTCCTGCGCCGCCCGGGAGAGGAGAAGCCAGTGCCGCTCATTCTCCGCGCCGAAAAGCTCCTTCGCGAGATCAAACCGCAAGCCGATCGGATCGAGCAAAGACCGGAGCACGTCGTACTCGTTCCGCGCCCGGTTCATGTCGGCGGCGGTGACGGACGATCCCTTGACCGTCGCCACCTTGCGCGAGAGTTGATCGCCGATGAAGAGCTGATTGGCCTGCGGCACGATGAACGCGACCATCAGCACCACGCCGAAGGCTACGAGCATGTACTGCCGGTATTTGTTGATGACTTTGACCATGTGGATTCCGCGAAAGAACCCGGGTCCCTGCCCGGGGTGGAGATCATAGAGAACCAGGCAAAGAAGAACGCCCGGCCCGTGAACATCGGACCGGGCGGAGAAAGCGGGAAAAGGGGCTTGGGCAGCCCCCGTTTGTTTAGCGGTAGAACTCGACGATAAGGTTCGCGTTCACATCGAAGGGGATCTGGTCCGTTGTCGGCATCGCGACAACCTTGACCGTCATCTCCGACGGATTGAACTCGATCCAGCCGGCGACTTCGAGCCCGGCGAGCGACTCCATCGCCTCCTTGCCGAGCTTCTGGGCCTTCTCCTTCAGGGTGATCACGTCGCCGACGCGCACGACGTATGACGGACGGTCGACCTTCTTGCCGTTGACGCGGACGTGTCCGTGAACGACCATCTGGCGTGCCGCCCAGATCGTCCGCGCAAGGCCCGCACGACGCACGACGTTGTCGAGGCGACGCTCGAGGAGTTGCATGAGCAGGTCGCCGGTGTTGCCCGGGCGACGGCTCGCTTCCGCGAGAATGCGCCGGAACTGGGCTTCCTGCACGCAGTAGTGGAACTTGACCTTTTGCTTCTCGTTCAGGCGGACGCCGTAGTCGCGCAGGCGCCGGCCGCGGAAGCCGTGCATGCCGTTGGCTTGCAACTGGCGCTTCGAGGTGTGCTTGGGGGTGTCGACGATCGGGGTGCCGACGCGACGAGACAACTTGAGCTTGGGACCGGTATAACGGGCCATCGAAAACCTCCGTCCTCACCCGCTAGCCAAATCGCTTTGGCGTCGCCGCGGGGGGTGCTGGTCGTGGATCCAGGAGGAACCAAGCCAGCGATCTTGAACAAGCCGGGAAACCGAGACTTCGGGACCGGCGATCCGGGAAACCGGTGCGGCAAGCCGACCGGTACAGGGGTGAATTGAAGGCCGCTCTTTCGCTCCGGTCAATCTTCACATTGCCCGTCCGGAAGGGCATCAGCGGGCATCGCTAGACTCCGCGCGATGTCTCGGCGCGTGCCACTCCAAGTTCTTTCGCGGTCAATTCAAGAGAGCAAGGCTGCGCACCACGCCGAAACGCTTCCTGCCTACGAAAAAAAAGAAAAATGCGGCGTCATCGCCGTCTGGGGTGCTCCGGATGCGGCGCGCAAGACTTATCTCGCGCTGTACGCCCAGCAGCATCGGGGGCAGGAATCCGCGGGAATCTCCGTTTCCGACGGCAAGAAGCTCGTTTGCCACACCGGGATGGGCCTGATTCCCGAAGTCTTCACGCAGGATGTGCTCGAAGACCTTGCCGCGCATCCAGCGGTCGGTGCGATCGGGCACAACCGCTATTCCACCGCCGGCGGCTCGATGCTCTGCAACGCGCAGCCCTTGCTCACGGCGTATGTCGGTGGACAGGTCGCACTCGGGCACAACGGCAATCTGATCAACGCCGAGGCTCTGCGGCTGGAATTCGAGCGTGCAGGTCACCTGTTTCAGACGACCAGCGACACCGAAGTCATTATCCATTTACTGGCGTCGCCTCAACAACAGAGCCAGCCTGATCCGCTCGCCGCCACGCTCCGGCGTTTGCAGGGCGCGTTCAGCCTCGTCTTTCTGTTCCCGGATCGCATCGAACTCGCGCGCGATCCGTGGGGATGGCGCCCGCTTGTGATCGGAAAATTGCCGGGCGGGGGCGGGGGCGGGGGCGAGGGTGGGGGTGGAGTTGTCGCTGCAAGCGAGACGGTCGCGCTCGATGTGCTCGGGGCGGAATTCATCCGCGAGGTCGAGCCGGGCGAGATCGTGACGGTTTCTGCCAAAGGAATCGAGAGCCGCCGCTTCGCGCCTGTCGCGCAGCCGCCGGCGCACTGCGTTTTCGAGCACGTCTATTTCGCAAACCCCGCGAGCACGATCTTCGGGCAGAACGTGCAGATCACGCGCGAGTCGCTCGGCGCGCGGCTCGCGAAAGAGGCGCCGGTGCTCGCCGACTTCGTAATGCCGATGCCCGATTCGGGTCGGAGCGCCGCCCACGGGTACGCGCAGGCGAGCGGGCTTCCGTATCGCGAGGGCATCGTGCCGAATCGCTACGTCGGCCGAACGTTTATCAAGCCCTCGCAGGCCGAGCGCATCGCCGCGGTGCGGCTCAAGCTCAACGTCATCGCCGACATCGTGCGCGGGAAAAAGGTTGTGGTGGTGGACGATTCCATTGTCCGCGGCACGACGACCAAGGCCAAGATGGACCAGATCCGCCAGGCCGGTGCGAAGGAGATCCACCTTCGCATCAGTTGCCCGCCGATCCGCCACCCGTGCTACTTCGGGGTCGATTTCGCCACGCGCGATCAGCTCATCGCGCACAATCGCAGCATCGAGGAGGTGCGGCAATTCCTCGGCGTCGACTCGCTCCGCTACCTCTCGCTCGAAGGCCTGCTCTCGTGCATGGTCCGACCCGCGCCGAACTACTGCACGGCTTGCTACAGCGGCAACTATCGGCTCGATCCGGAAAAGCCGGAGACGGGTGAGATTGTCGAGGGTGAGCAGATGAAGATGTTTGGGTGAGTGCGAGAACTCGGTCGGGCGCTCTCGCCTCGCCGATTCGGCCGTCGAAATTCATATGATCAGCCTGTGCGTAAGCGGCTGATGTTGAGATCGAATCCGTCTCGAGTTCAATCAGGGCCGTCGTCGTTCTGGGGATGGAAGGTGCGCGATCATCGCGACAACGTGCATTTGTTTGGAGCGAAGAACGCTCCTCACGGCAGGCGGGCTGCAGAGGTCAGAAAGACATATCGGCGACAATGGAAAGAAATCAGGATCGGCGTAAGACGAATGCGGCTTAGCGACTGGAACCTGCTCGCGAGCTTCGCATTGCCCGGTTTGATCGTGTACGGAGTTGTGATAGGGCTCACGGAGTGCGCGTTGCCCCTCGGACGGGTGCTTTTGCCCCGGTACTTTGATCCGAAATCTGCTCAAGCGCGGCCAATGAGTGACTTATACGTGAGTATTTCGCTGGCAATTCTGTTTTGGCTTGCAGTGGCCGTCGGGGCCTGGACTTTTTTGCATTGGATGTTCCGACGGTGGACGATCCCACAACTCGCGCGCATCAAGTTGCTGGAGGGGCTTTGCGCGTCTTGCGGGTATCCGATTCGAAAGCTTCCCGCCGCTTCTGATGGCTGCACGGTGTGCCCCGAATGCGGCGCCGCGTGGAAGCTGGTACAGACGATCAGCGGAACCGGGAACCGCGAATGAATGCCGATGATTCCGAAATCGCGAAGCGCGTGCCCACGGGTTGGTGGTTCTTTGGCGCAACGGTCATCGACGATCGCGGCAGGCCGTTTCGATTTAGTCGCGGAACACGCGAAGAACGTCAAGCAGCACGTGCACGACTCGCCACACTTCCGATATCCCAACTTCCGCCGAGGAAATGGACAGATTCTGCTGGTCCACTCCTGTCAATAGCAATTGCGTTGCTAGTCGTGTGGAATAGCTGGACATCGCACGGAACACTCAGGTGGTCGGACTTGATCTTGCTTGGCGTTATCGTCGCAGTCTCGTTGCTCTCACTAACGAAATGGTCGCCGTTGCCGGTAGGGCCGCGGATTGCAATTGAGGCTCACAATCGTCTCGTTCGCGGGTGTTGTGCCGCATGCTCCTATGAGCTTCAGGATCTGAAGGAAAAAGAGATTTCGATCTGTCCCGAATGCGGGGCCGCGTGGAAACTAAACGCTCCGCCATCCGAAAGAGAACCCGCGTGAGCGAAACGCGTGCGCCAGCTTCTCGCTTCCTGCCCGATCCGGTCAAACCCGGCCCGTTCGGCCTCCGCTACACGGTCCTCGATCATCGTGGAATGAGGCGTCCCCTTGCAAGCGCAACGTGGGCCGAACGTGTGGCCCACGCTCCGAATGCCGGACGTTTTCTCCCCAAGTTCCCGATGAGCGCTTCGACGATCGGACTAATACTGCTCGTAGTTGCCGCGACGTTCGCGATGCAGGATGCCGGCTCGCGGCTTGCAGCTACCTTTTCGCCGGGATCATCGGTCGCAAAGACCGCGATTCAGTTGCTCGGCCTGTTCGGTCCGCTCTTGTTCACCGTGGTCCTTCTCCTCGCGGGGCTGGTCTTCTCGGCATCGCGGATCTGGATGCCCGCGGTTGCGCGCTACTGGCTCTCGATCGGTCAGTGCGCGAGTTGCCGGTACGACCTTGCGAGAGTCGAGCCCGCACCGGATGAATACGTGGTTTGCCCGGAGTGCGGCGCGGCGTGGAGAATTAGTCGTGAGAGATCAGAGAATCCGACTTCGAGCTCGGAGCCGCCGACTTCAGTCGGCGCGGTCCAAGATCATCGGCGCTGATGAATCCGGGCGAATGCTTGCTGACTTTTGAGGCGCGCGATAGACAATGAGCGGCTTTTCTTGTTGAAGCACATACCGAATCGCGCCACGGATTGATGGTCCGTCGGGCAAAAGTCGGTGCGAACCGTTCCGTGTCCACCAAGTGATCGCGGGTGGCTTTCCGAAACGCTGAGATAATCGCCGCGCCGAAACGCCCTTGAATCGCCGGAGGACTTCAGCCCCCTCCAGTCGGGGTGAGTGAACAACGACATGGCAATGGCCTCGCATGATTGCAAAGGCGCCGATGCGTCCAGCAGCATTTTGAGAAGCCTCTTCGAAAGCCAGTGCGCAGACTTCCGCGTGCCTGGGCGTGAGCCAAACTTCAACGCCCTTCACTTGCTTTAGAGCTTCATCAAGAATGCGCGGCATGTCGCGGTCATAGGGGGTTCCGACTTGATTGTGAATCACATGTCCTGCGTCAGTGGGTACGCGGCTCACGAATCCCCGTTCGTCGCCCGGAAGCCATGTTCCGTGCGTTGTCCAAGTGAGAAGATAAACGCCACCCCGATTCACGCCTCTGATCGTAACGAATGCGAAGCCCGCGCGGACTGAAGTCCGCGGCTCCGAGTTCTCGCGCGGGCCCTTGTCTTTGGTTCGGCTAGCATCGCCCGATGCCCGCAATTCCCCTCATCCTCGCCCACTCCCCCGACCCCGACGACGCCTTCATGTGGTGGCCGCTCACGGGCAAGATCAATTCCGATGGCACGCCGCAGCCCGGAGATGCAGGACAACCCCGCATCGACACCGGTCGTTTCGCCTTTCGCGCGCTCCCGGCTGATATTCATGTCCTGAACCAGCGTGCTTCCAAGGCAGCCGATCTCGAGATCACCGCGCTCTCCGCCCGCGCATACGCAGATGTCAGAGATCGTTACATCATCACATCCTGCGGCGGCTCTTTCGGCGATGGTTACGGGCCCAAAGTGGTCGTGCGGGGCGATCACAGCGCGGACGAGATTCAACTCAAGTGCGAAAGCTGCCTCGCCAAACCCGGTGTGCGCATTGCCGTCCCCGGCTTGCAGACAACAGCGTTTCTGCTGCTCGGGCTCGTCCTCGGCCCCGAAATCGCTCGTCAGCGCGAGCGATTTGTTGAGATGCCCTTCGAGCAGATCATCGGCGCGGTCGCCCGGCGCGAGGTCAATGCGGGGCTTGTGATCCACGAAGGGCAGCTCACGTTTGCGGACGCCGGCCTCCGCATGCTTCTCGATGTCGGGGCATGGTGGAAGGAAAGAGCCGGTCTGCTCACGCCGCTCGGGGTCAACGCGATCCGGCGCGATCTCGATAGGTTGCACGGGCCGGGAACCGTGCGCGAAGTCGCGGCACTCCTGAAGCAGAGCGTCGCCTATTCCATGGAACATCGCGACGAATCCACCCGCTACACGCTGCCTTTCGCGCTCGCCAACGTCTCGCGCAGCGGCAACACCGGAGAAGCGCCGACCCTCGAGCGTGTCGAGCGCTATTGCCGCATGTACGTCACCTCTGAAACGCTCGAGATGGGCGAGCGCGGCCGCCATGCAATTCAGCGACTGCTGAGAGATGGTGCGAATGCCGGTCTTTGCCCTGATCCCGGTGAAGTGGACTTGGCGTAAGGTCAAGTCGATTCAGCCGGACAATGCGATCAAAGAAATTCGAAGCCGAGCGTCCGATGCCTTCACTCCAAGGCGTTCTTTCAGCTCTTTGAGTCGAACCTGGAGTTTTTCGCATTCTGATGCCCGGATCGGTATCCTCACGCTATGAATCTCATCCGTTTCGAATTCGGTGTCTCGATCGAACTCGCGGGAGGCAAGCAACTCCCCATCCGCCACATCATCGGCATCGGGATGAACTACGCCAAGCATGCGTATGAACAAGGCAAAGGCGTCCCGGAGCGCCCCGTGCTCTTCACGAAGAATCCGATGTCCGCGTGCGTGAGCGGCGACGACATCATCGTCCCGAAGATCTGCCAGGATCGGCCGCAGGTCGATTTCGAGGCCGAACTCGGCGTGGTGATCGGCGAGAAGACGCGCGACATCTCGAAAGCCGATGCGCTCGGCGCCGTGCTCGGATACTGCTCCGCGAACGATGTCTCCGCGCGATGGTGGCAGAAGGACGGCGCGGGCGGTCAGTTCTGCCGCGGCAAGAGCTTTGACACGTTCTGCCCCATAGGCCCGTCTCTCGTTCCCGCTTCGGAAGTGAAGAACCCGCAGAAGCTGCGGCTCACGACCAAGGTCAACGGGACTCTTATGCAGGATGCGAGCACGAGTGACATGATTTTTGACGTCGCGACCCTCATCCACGAGATCAGCCGCGGCACGACGATTCTTCCCGGCACGCTTATCCTCACCGGCACTCCGAGCGGTGTCGGATTCGCGCGAACTCCCCCGATCTTCCTGAAGGCCGGCGATCGAGTGGAAGTGGAGGTGGAAGGCCTCGGCGTGCTGGCGAACACCGTTCGATTCGAGTGAACTGGAGGGGGCTTTGGCGGGCGTTCTTGACTATGCGATCCGGAAGTTCGTGCCCTCGTTGCCGCCGCTGACGCGCAATCGGGTTCTCATGGCGCCGTTCGACGCGATCGACTATCTCTCGCGCTCCGGCGATCCGGAAATGTCGAGCCTCCCGCCGAATCGTCTGCGCGTCCGGACCGGCGTCGGGAATCGCCTGCTGGGAAACGCCGCATACTGGGTGCGCACCGGACGGGATTTCTGGGATCAACAGGCTTCGTCAGGGCGGGTTTTGGAGAACTCGTCGATTCTCGATCTTGGCTGCGGATGCGGCCGCTGTGCGATCACTCTGAAGAAGTTTGGGATCGGCGGCAAGCCGTTTTCAGGCCGATATGTCGGACTCGATGTCGATCGGGAGATGATCGAATGGTGCTCCGGCCACGTCGGCGACGATCGTTTCCGTTTCTCCCACGTTGATGTGCACAGCGAGGTGTACAACCCGCGCCGCGGCGAAGCGACCGGTGTGCAGTGGCCTGTCGAAGACGGCACGATCGACTTCATGTTCGCCATCTCGGTCTTTTCGCACTTGCTCGAGAACGACTTTGTCGCGTATCTGCGCGAGATCAGGCGTGTGCTGAGGCCCGGCGGGCTCGCCAACATCAGCACATTCTGCATGGAAGATGTGGACAGCGGCGAGAACCGGCGCTGGTCATTCCGGCACAAAATGGGCGCGACTTACGTCGAGAACGTGCGTTATCCCGAGGCAGCGACCGGCTACGAGCGCCAGTGGGTGCTCGATCAGGGCGCGTCCGTCGGGCTTGCACGCTTTGAAATCAGCCCGTCGCCGGTGCAGACCTGCTTTGTTTTCCGCGCGGAGTGACTCGGCGAGGCGAACAATCACGGCTCCCATGAGCCGGAAGAAAGACCAGCCCGACGAACCCACGATCGAGAACCGGCGCGCCCGGTTCGAGTATCACATCGGCGAGACGTTTGAAGTGGGGATCGCGCTCCGCGGCACCGAAGTCAAAAGTGTTCGCGCCGGTCACGTCTCCCTCGGCGAGGGATACGTGCGGGCGAGCAGTTCTCCGCTCGAATTGACGCTTCACAGCGCCAATATCGGGGAGTACGGGCCCGCCGGACCGCTCGGCAACGGTCGCCAGCACGCGCCGACTCGCGTGCGTGCACTCCTCGCGCACAAGAAAGAAATCCTCAAGCTCGCGAAGGAGTCGGAGGTCAAGGGCATGACCATCGTGCCCCTCAAGCTCTATTTCAAGAATGGCTACGCGAAGCTGTTGATCGGGATCGCCAAGGGCAAGGCCAAGCACGACAAGCGCGATTCGATCAAGGAACGCGAGGCCAAGCGGGATATCGACCGCGCGATGACCCGCAAGTCGCACCGGTAAGAAAAAGGGCCCACGAGCACGGGCGTTTGTGACCTTGCGTTGGCGGCCGATCGCCTTAGGCGATCTTCTTGCCGCGGGCGAGCCGTATCTTTTCGCTCGCCGATCGGATCTCGCGGTCGCGCCGCTTGTTCTTGGCTTCGCGGCTCGGATCGTCGATCGAGACGCGATCGTTCTCGAGTTTGTTGAGCTGCGCTTCCGCTTCTGTCGCGTTCAGCTCCGAGACCGGAGTTGCTCGCTCCGCGAGAATCGTCAACTCGTTCTCCGCCATTTGCAGGACGCCGCCATCGATGAAATAGTTACCCGCCGCCTTCGCGTTCCCGGAAAACTCAAGCTTCAATTCGCCGATGCCAAGTTTGCCGAGGATCGGAGCACGCCCGGGCAGGAAGCCCATCAAGCCGTCCCACATCGGAACCACCGCGCTCGAAACCGGCTCGTCGAACAAGCGGGCGGCGGGAGTCACAAGGCGGCAGCGGAAAGTCGAAGCCAAGGCAAACCTCCAATTCCCCGTATCAATGGGGGGCGGGATGGTACGTCGCCGTTCTGCGTTTGGCGAGGGTTTCGCGTAGGCTCCGAAACGTGAGAGCGCGTGCAATTCCCATCCTGATAGGTTTTTTGGTGCTCGCGGCGCTGGCATTTTGGCTGCGTCTGCGGGTCGGCGGTCCGCTGCCGCCGGGCTCGGAACAGATTCTTGAGTTTCGAGCACAGCGTGCGACCGCCGGGCTGATTGTCGGCATCGGTTTGGCAACGGCGGGGGTTCTGCTCCAGTGCCTTTTCCGAAACCCGCTCGCCTCTCCTGAATTGCTCGGCATGTCGAGCGGCGCCGGGGTCGCGGTCATGCTCTGGCAACTCGGCGCGTACCACGCCGGCCTTGGAATCGCGCAGAGCGGCATGGTCAACATCGGCGCCGGCGTTGCGCTCCCGGGCGCGGTCGGCGCGCTCGCACTCACGTATCTGCTGAGTCAACGCCGCGGCAGAGTCGAACCCGTCTCGCTCATTCTCACAGGCGTCATTGTCGGGATCATCGCGGCGGCGCTCATCTCGCTCATCCAACAATTGCTCCCCGATCGGGGCGTCGCGGCGTCGCGACTCCTGCTCGGCGCCATCAACGACGACGTGCGGTGGGGGGGCATCGCCACCGCGGGCGCAGTCACGCTCGCGTGCGCGATCTGGGCGATTTGGCGCGGGAGAGCGCTCGATGTTGCCTCGCTCTCCGACGATGAGGCTCGATCGCTCGGCGTCGCGCTCGGTTGGCTTCGGATCGAGCTCTTCCTGCTCGCGGGTATTCTGACTTCAGTCACTTTTGCGATCGCGGGGCCTGTTGCATTCGTGGGCCTGGTTTGTCCTCACCTCGTGCGCTTACTCATCGGCCCCTCGCATCAAAGGCTTGTCATCGGCGCCGCTCTCCTCGGCGGCGCGATGGTCGTCTTTGCCGATTGCCTCGTCCGTTCGATTGATTTCGGCTCGGGGCGCCTTCCCATCAGTGTGCTCACGGCCCTGATCGGCGGTCCTGTGCTGATCTGGATGCTTCGAAGGCGAAGCGGTCTTCTCACGGCGGAGTGAGCATGAGAGAGCGCGGCAGCTCTTCCGATAGAGTCGGCGCGGCAGGTCTCCGATGCGAGCGATTGGCGATCCGTGCTTCGACTCGGGCAATAAGCACGCCAAGTCGTCGAATGCCCAATGCCCAATGCCTGATGCCTAGCAGGCTGTTGAAAAACTCCAACCAGTCGCAATTTCGAACCGCCATCTACCCTCGCGACCCGGGTCTGAGGGCCAGAAAGTTGTCTGCAATGCGTCGGCGCAGTAAGCACAATCAGAATTTCAACAGCCTGCTAGTACTTTCTACACATTGAAATACTTGGCTTCCGGATGATGCACGATGATCGCGCTCGTGCTCTGCTCCGGGTCGATTTGCCAGTTTTCCGTTAGCACACAGCCGATCCGATCCGGACGCAGCAAACGGAACAGTTTCTCTTGATCGCTCATGTCGGGGCAGGCCGGGTAGCCGAATGAATAGCGGCTGCCCCGATAGTGCTGCGTGAACAGCTCTTTGATCCGAGGCGAATCATCGTTGGCGATGCCCATTTCCTGGCGGATTCGCTTGTGCCACATCTCGGCGAGCGCTTCGGCTGATTCCACGCCAATGCCGTGTAGGTACAGATAGTTCGTGTAGTCGTTCTTCTGAAAGAGTTCCTGCGCCGCCTCGCTCGCCTTCTTCCCCATCGTGACACAGTGAAACGCGACAACATCGCGCTCGCCCGACTCGATCGGGCGGAAGAAATCGCTGATGCAGAGACGTTTCTTGTCCGCTTGACGCGGGAAGCTGAATCGCTCGATCTCGCGAGATTGATTCTGCGGATCGAAGATCACGAGGTCGTTCCCGTCGGCGTTGCATGGGAAATAGCCGTACACCGCCGCGGGCTGCAGGATCTTCTCGCGTTTGCAGCGTTCCTTTAGCGCTTCGAACACCGGCAGCACCTTGTCTTCGATGAGCGCGTCGTATTCCGCTTCGCTCATCGCCCCTTTTTTCATCTGCCACTGGCCGCGGAAGAGCGCGACGGGGTTGATGAACGGATAGATTTGGTCGAGGTTGAGACCCTCGGCGACGCGCGTACCCCAGAACGGCGCGTTCGGAACGGGTACCGCCGTTGATACTTCCGACCGCACGCGCTCGCGCACCGCCGTCCCGCCCGCTTCGTCTCTCTGTCTCTCCGTCTCTCCGTCTTTATTCAATGCCGCCATCTTCGCGATGCGTGTCTGGTTGATCGCCTCTTCGGCCTTCGAGCGCTTGCCGAGTCGGTCGTCGATTTCCGAAGCGAGCGTTTCCAACTTGCCCGCCATGATCATGTCCATCGTGCGAAGGCCCTCGAACGCATCCTTTCCGTAGAAGCATTCACCCTTGTACTGCGTGCGCAGGTGGCTCTCGCAGTAGTGTCGCGTGAGCGCCGCGCCGCCGAGGATCAGCGGCACATCGAGCCCGATCCCGTTCATCTCGAGGATGTTTTCCTCCATGACGTTCACGCTTTTCACGAGCAACCCCGAGAGGCCGATCGCGTCCGCCTGGTGCTGCTTGAATGCATCAACGATGGCGCCGATCGGTTGCTTGATGCCGATGTTGAAGACTTTGTAACCGTTGTTCGTCAGAATGATGTCGACGAGGTTTTTGCCGATGTCGTGCACGTCGCCCTTCACCGTCGCGAGCACGATTTTACCTTTTTCCTGGCCCTGCACCCGCTCCATCAACGGCTCGAGCTGCGCAACCGCCATTTTCATCACTTCGGCGCTCTGCAGAACGAACGGCAACTGCATCTTGCCAGAACCGAAGAGTTCGCCGACGGTCTTCATTCCCTCGAGCAGGTGATCGTTGATGATGTCCAGCGGTTTGTACTTCTGGAGAGCTACGTCCAGGCACTCTTTCAATCCCTGCTTCTCGCCGTCGATGATGTGCGAGCGCATCCGCTCTTCCACCGGAAGATCCGCGAGCGATTTCTTCTGGGCCTTGGTGCTCTGCGCGTCCTTGAAGAGTTCGATAAACGCTTGAAGAGGATCGAAATCGTCCGGTCTTCCCGCCGGGACCCCTGTGCCGCCGGCCTTCTCCGAGCGCCGGTCGTAGATCAAATCGAGCGCCGCTTGCCAGTGCGCCGGATCGATCTTGTTCTCGGGCAGAATCTTGCTCGCGTGAACGATCGCACCGGTCAAGCCGGCTTCGCGCAGTTCGTGCAGGAACGCCGAGTTCAGTACGACGCGCGCGACCGGATTCAATCCGAAACTCACGTTCGACAGGCCCACCACGCTCTGGCTTTCCGGGAACGCCGCGCTGATCCGCTTGATGCCTTCGATGAGCTCAAAGGCCGAGCGCCGGTCGCTCTCCATGCCGGTCGAGATCGGCAGCACCAGCGGATCGAACATCACGTCGCTCGGATCCATCCCGAACTTTGCCGTCGCGCGCCGGAACCCGCGCTCCGCGATCGCGAGCTTGCGCTCCGCCGTCCGCGCCATCGACGCCTGCTTGTCCTCGTCGATCGAGCCGATCAGGATCGCGGCCCCGTACGTGCGGCACAACTCCAGAATCTGATCAAACTTCTCGTCACCGTCCTCGAAGTTGGCCGAGTTGACGATGCATTTTCCCCCCGCGTGCTTGAGCCCGGCTTCGATTGTTTTGACTTGCGTGCTGTCGATCATCAACGGCGCATCAACCTGACGCACCACCCGCTTCACGATTTCGGACATGTCGCGAACGTTGTCGCGCCCCGCGTAATCGACGTTCAAGTCCAGCACGTGCGCACCCTCGCGCACCTGCTCGCGCGCCAGAGAGATGATGTCGTCCCAGGCTTCCTTTTCGAGCAGCGTCTTGAACGCGCGGCTGCCGCTCGCATTCATCCGCTCGCCCACGATCAAAAACGAGTTGTCCTGCCTGTAATCCGCGACGCTGTAAAGGCTTGTTGCACCCGGTTTGGGAGAGTTCCTTGCGATGGCGCTCGCTCGGCGGCTTCCAACCGCTTCCGCGAGCAGCTTGATGTGTTCGGGTGTCGTGCCGCAGCAGCCGCCGACGATGTTCACCCCCGACTCTTCCACGAATTTCAGCATCGCCTCGACAAACGGCTGCGGCTTGAGCGGATATTCCGTCCTGCCCTCGTGAAGCACGGGCAGTCCCGCGTTGGGGAGCACGCTCACACGCCGCTCTTCGCCCGTCAGTGTCTTGCGACCGCGAACGCTTGCCCAGTTCTTGCCCAGCCAGTGCACATGCTCGGCCATCTCCGTCGGTCCGGTTGCGCAGTTCAAGCCGAGCGAGGTGATCGGATACTGCGCGAGCGCCGCTGCCGCGGCTTCGATCGACGAACCGAGAAGCATCGTTCCCGTCGTTTCGATCGTCACGCTGCACAGAATCGGAATGTCCGCTGTCGTTTTGCCGGCCTCATCCAGTGCCGCAAGGCACGCCTCGATCGCGCACTTGACTTGGAGGAGGTCCTGACAGGTCTCGATCATGAAGCAGTCGATTCCGCCCGCGATCATGCCGCGGCACTGCTCCCGATACGAATCAAACATCTCCTCCCAAGTGGTGTTTCCGAGCGTGATCAGTTTCGTGCCCGGCCCCATCGAGCCCGCCACAAACCGCGGCTTGTCGCCGGTCGAATGTTTCTCGCACGCGGCCCGAGCCACTTCCGCGCCGCGCTTCGCAAGGTCGTAGCACTGCGCCGTCAGATCAAATTCTCCGAGCACGAGTTTGTTCGCGCCGAAGGTGTCCGTCTCAACGACGTCCGCTCCCGCTTTCAGATAGTCCTCATGGATGTCCTGGATCACATCCGGGCGGCTCTTGACCAGAATGTCGGTGCAGTTCTCGCAGCCGCAGTAGTCCTTCTCCACCGACAGATTTCGAGCATAGATCTGCGTGCCCATGCCGCCGTCGAAGACGAGGACGCGTTTGGACAGTTCCTGAAGAAAGCGGCTGGGCATGAGGGCTCCAACTCTCCCGCCCGGTTCCGGTAACGCGCAAAGACGCGGCGGGAGCTCAAACAACTATATCCATCCGTTCATCCGGATCAACGGATGAAAGAGGAATCACGGGAATGGAATGATGTCGGATCGGCCGTTGCGGCCTCTATCGGTTGGCATACACCTCAAAACGCACCCCGTTTCCCGAGAATGCTTCGGAGCCGCGAGTCTGCGACCCGTTTATCCCACGACGCCTGTCGGGCGTTAGTCGAAAAGGCAGTACACGGCGTCGTACGCGTCAGCGAACAGCTCAAAGTCGACATCGTCCACGAAGTCATCGCCGTTGAGATCACAAATCGCTTCCGCAGGGGGGACCGTCAACAGGTCGTACGACGCCGCAAAGATCACGAAGTCTGCGTCGTCGACAAAGCCGTCGGAATTGAAGTCGGCGGCACAGCCTGAAACCTCGACGCTTGCGTATGCATTCCATTCCGATTGTTGATCTGATGCGATGCTCGCTGCGAGGCCGCCGGATCCGAGTGCTGCTGCGACAATGTCGCGTGACCAAGTCATCGATGCGCCCGGCGCGACCGATCCGACATCGATTACTTCCGGCGCCGATCCGTCGTCGAGCACGCCCAAGCGTTGCAGCGTCACCCTGCAGTTCGTCAACGTGGTCGACGCTGTGTTCACAAGCGCCACGTCGAAAGCGGAAGTTCCGCCCGGCGCGACGATCGGCGGCGAGGCGCGAGTAACTCCGAATTGCGGACCATCGATCACGACATAGGTTACGCTGGGCCAGCCGGTGTCGATCGCGTCGCACACCGCAAAGGCATCGACGCGAAGATGGTCGGAAATTGCCGCGAATGACTGGTACGCGGACCATGGAATCGTGAACACTTCTGCGTGATCCGGAGTGCCCGGAGCGACGATCACCTGGCGAGATTCAGGCGACCAGGCTTGTCCGCGCAATGTCTGGTCGTAGCCTTCGGCGTACGCGCTCACCGTCAAGTCAATGATGACGGGCGCGAGCGTCGAGTTGGACAGATGCGCCGTAACTACAACATCGTCTCCCGCAGTCCTTGAGAGCGGGACGTCCCAGAGTACCGCAGGTTCTCCGGGCCCGACGTTGCGTGCCGCGGGCTTGTAGTTCTTGACGATGTTTTCTTCGCCGGCGACTCCCAGCTTCTTCGTCATGATCTTTTCGCCGATCGACTTGGTGTCGATCGATTCGATCTTGTTATTCCGCCAGATCCGGATCGGCGTGCTCACCGCCGCGACGAACGATGCCGATTCGTAATTGCTCGACTTCCTTTTGGCGACGTCGCCGATGGCCGCCGGCCCGGTGCCGTAGGTTCCGTCCACCGCCTGCCAGCCGTCGGCGCTCACCAGATCGGGCCGCTTCATCCATGCTTCAGTCCACGCGTGGAAGCCCCAGGCGCGATCCGACGTGAGGTCGGTGTCCGTCACCCAGTTGTTTCCCACTTTTTTCTGGAAGATGTCCACAAACCCGTTTGGGGGCTGCGACTCGTGCGCCGATTTGATGCACGAGACCGAGCGGGCGGGCAATCCGGCGCACCGGAAGAGGCTGGTCAGCAGGTTGGCGTAGACCCAGCAGCGCGCGTATTTGACGGGCGGCGCGTTGAATCTTCTGAAGACATCGGCGCTGTCGACCCACTTCGCGGGCGAGGTCTCGCCCTGACCGAACTGCGTCAGTACCCAGTCGCCAAAAACGTATTTCTCGATGCTCTGCGCGATCAACCGCGAGAATTCAATCGGGTTTTCGCGCTGAGCGGTCGTTCCGTGTTCGTCCGGCTTTGCAGGGTTCGGCACGTCGAGCATCTTGAGAAGCGCATCGATCGTTTCGACATCGAACTGCGCCAGCCTCCACGTCCGGTCGAGGTTGTTGACCTCGGTTCGATAGCGGCACTCCTGCTGATACACATATTCTCCGAGTCGATCCGCTTCTTTCATGTACACCGGATCGCGATCGCTCCATGGATTGAAGAGAATCACGACGGGCTTTGGGAAGTCGGTCCGCGCCAGGGCAGTGGTTTGGCCCTTCTTGCGAACCACCGCGCTGAGCGTGTACTTTCCGATGCCAACTCCGTCGGCGATCTGGATTGCCACCTGCGCATAACGCTTATTCCCGACCGTCTTGAGCCCGAGGTATTGAGCGCCCCAAGCACCCGGTGCGGGTGCGTTCGGAGATGGGCTCAGCGTGATCGAGAGGGGAGTGGGAATGAAGCTATTCGAGACGTCGATCGCAATTTCGTGCGCGGCATCGCTAAAGTCCGCTGATACCTCGACTTCGACCGTGGCGCTCGCCGATCGGCGCCAAATTGTGTACTTGCGAGTCTCCAGAGTTGAGAACTTTGCCGTGTGCATCGCGGCACGATTGTCGTTCTCCCGCTGGTTCACCGACGGAATAGTCGGGTCCGCAGCATGGACGCCGCGCGCGAGCGACAGCATGGAAAGCAACACAAACGCGAAGGCTCGAAGTTTCATGATTCCTCCACCGGAGTGGAACCAATATACCACGAAGCGATCGTGTTCAAGAAAAAAACGCCGGCTCGATGAGCCGCGCTTGTGAGATTCGTGAATGAACGCTGGACTCAGGCTTTCGGAGCGTCGCCTTCAGCCTTCGCTTCGGCAGCGGCATCAGCCGGCTTCGCCTCGGCCTTGGATTCAACCTTCGGCTCGGGCTTTGGCGCCTTCTTCGGCTTTGCCGCGGCAGCAGCAGCTCGCGCGGCGCGGTTCGCAGCGCGTTCTTCGGCGGCGGCTTTCTCGGCGGCGGCAATCGCTGCCTTGCGCTCGGCCTCGGCCTTTTCCTTCTGACCGAAGTAGCCGGTGGCGAACTTCTTCTGGAACTTTTCAACGCGACCCGCCGAGTCAACGAAGACGTTTTTGCCGGTGAAGAACGGGTGCGAACCCGACCACACTTCGACGTGCAGCTCGGGCACGGTGGCACCGACGGTCATCACGACCTGGCCGTTGTGGTAGACCTGACAATTGTGGAAATAGCGGGGGTGAATGTCGTTCTTCATGACGAGCCTTTGCAGGGATTCCGGCGAGAATTCGGGACGAAAAAGCCGGGTCAGGATATTAGGCGGCATTCCGGGTGCCGGCCGTTCTTCCGGAAATTCCGAGACTTCGGGCTTGATCGCCGGAATCGTTGCGAGAACCTGCCGCCCGACGCGAGCCGGGCGGGTGCTTGACCGATGGAGTTTTCTCGCTAGCCTTGTTCCCCCGATCGGCGAGCAAAAACCGGCCGGGAAATCTCGTTCCCCGATAGCTCAATGGTAGAGCGAGCGGCTGTTAACCGCTAGGTTCTAGGTTCGAGTCCTAGTCGGGGAGTTCGCCCTGGTTTCCTCTGGAAATCAGGGCTTTTTCTTTGTTTTGGCCCGCCGCAAAGGCGTGAGCCCGAGGCCAATTGTCGCGAGAAAACGAGGGGTTTTCGAGTCGGCCATGCGTCGGCAGAGCGCGGATTCTGGCCGGCGCGACAGGCTCTTCCCTTGTTCCGGTCGACCGGGTGCCGCGGCGCTCTGAAAACTCTGATTGCTCTTGTGACGAACGTGATTTGTCGTCGCAGATGTCTAGAGCGGCTCCAATTCACGCGTAGCGCCGTACGGCGCGTGTTCGGTTGCGCTTTGTGATTGCGTGATGCAGAGTCTCTTGCCGGCGCGCGGAGCGTGCCGTGAAGGGAGTCAGGATGAGCGCGCCCTATTCGCAGGATTCCAGGAACAAGGTGCTCGGAGCGTTTGATCGCGGCATGAAGACCGGTGAGATCGCGCGGGCCTTTGGCGTCAGCCCTTCGTGGCTCAGGCGGGTGAAGCAGCGACGCCGGGAGAACGGCGAGACCACTCCGCGTCCCATGGGCGGCAAGCGTTTCGAGAAGATCGATCGCGTCAAGCTCGCCCGCCTTGTCGCGGCACGTCCCGACGCCACGCTTGCGGAGTTGCGGGAGAGTCTGGGGATCCTCTGCGCCATTTCCGCGATCGGCACCGCCCTCCAGAAGCTCGGGCTGTCCTACAAAAAAAGACGATCCATGCCGCGGAACAGGAGCGGCCGGACGTCGCCAGGCGGCGCGCCGAGCGGGTTCTCTGGCGGGCGGGTATCGATCCGCGTCGGCTGATCTTCATCGACGAGACCCCCACCCAAGGCCTGGGCCAAGACCAACATGACGCGGCTGCGTGGGCGGGCGCCGGTGCGTGAGCGTCTGATCGACAGGGTGCCGCACGGGCACTGGATGACGACCACGCTGATCGGGGCGCGATCGACGGCGTGCGGTGCTCGACCGTGGTGGACGGGCCGGTGAACACGGTCGTGTTCGAGGCGTTTGTCGAGCAGGTGCTCCTCCCCTCTTGCGGGCGGGCGACATCGTGGTGATGGACAACCTGTCGAGCCACAAGTCGGTGCGGGCGAGGAGCTGCTGTTCCTGCCTCCGTACTCGCCGGACCTGTCCCCGATCGAGCCGGCGTTCAGCAAGATCAAGCAGAAGCTGCGGAGCCTGGCGTGCCGGACCCGGGAAGCGCTCTGGAGCTCGATGCAGACCGTGCTCGACACCGTGACGACGTCCGACGCCACCAACTTCTTCGCTCACTGCGGATACCGCCCCGCATGAATTGGAACCGCTCTCGACGTCGGTTACGACACCCGCACGGGCGTGGACGACCGCGACTATCAGGTGCCGTTCACTTTCACTGGTACGATCAACAAGATCACGTTCAAGCCCGGTCCACCGGAGATGACCGAGGAGCAGATGAAGCAGGCAGCGGAGATGAACGCCAAGGGCAGGGATTGACCATCGAGAATTGGACGGCAGCCGGCTGAAGGCGTCGGGGCCGAACTATCGCGATCTGTCGCGCGACGTTGACCGAGAAACGAGAATCTGAAAACCGACAACTGGCTCCGTGGCACGCAAAGCCTGCAGCCGTATCTCCGCTGAGCAGAGGCGAGGCGCGAGGATCGCAAATCTCGGCAACTCTCGTGCGATTGGTCAGCTCTTTCGTGCGTGCCTTTTCGACCGGCGCCGTGGCTCCGGCCGACACATTCCAAAGTGAGAGTTGCGATTTCGACTCGACGATCAAATCGCGTGCGCACGCGACAGACTTCACTCCGGGCAATCGTGGAGTGGCAGGAACGAAAAATCAGAGTTGGCGCAGCAGCCAGAGCAGGTATTCGATCGTGTCAGAAATCGGGCCGCACTGGAGGACCTGCGCGTTGATCTGTTCGGAGGCGGCGCCGAGTGACTGGGCGAGCACCGAAACGCAGTACATTCCCACCGATGCCGAAGCCCAGAGCGCTGCGACTCGGCGGCGGCGCGGAGAGATTCCCGGGTGGGACGCAGAATTTTTGTTGGCCACGGCGACGCGCCTCCGATAGACGAAGTGGCTCTCGTGGTCAGTGGACCCACGAGACGAGACATCGCCGTTTCCGTGGCTTCATCAGCGGAGCGCGCTCGTGTCGGGCCGGTCACATCACCGCGGCGAATTCGGCCGGGGTGTGCCCGCCTCGAATCGTGCAACGAGCAAGTTGTAAAGCCAGGCAAAGATCAGACCGCCAACGGCGCCGTCGGCGAAGCCCCAGGCCAGACCGATGACGCTGCCGAGGGGGCTGATGTTGAAGCCGCGGTAGACATGGCCGATGAACGTGATTTCGCCGGTAGCGCCTTCGAAGGCCATGATCCACCAGGCCAGAACGAAGATGCCAAGACCCCAGACGAGCCCGAATGCGAGAGCGGTTGCCTTGATGTTGAGTCGCATGCGATCCTCCAGAGGTTGTTGAGCGATTCTCCGACGACTTGCATTGCACGCGGAATTCACGGTCACGATAGCGGCTCGATCCTCGAGTGGCGGAAGCGCGAGGGCCAACCGGCCGACCGCCGACGGCATCGAAAAATGGGAAGCGTCTCACTGCTTGTCGCCGTTGCTTGTGCGTGCAAGCGGATCGCCCATGACGGAGTGGAGACCGCGCGCGGGCAGGCCCTCGTCCGGTCTCTCGCAAGGGCTGCAGCTGCGCCATGTGCATCTATCCCGCCGGAGAGCGGAAGAAAGTGTGAAGACTTTCATCCGGCACGATAATGGGGGGCAAATCCGGGAACTTTTGTTCCCCGCGTGCGGACAAGGCATCTGAGAATCAACTGATGATCGAGGAGAAGAGCTATTCGGTTGGGCGTGCCGGCACGGGAGAAGGTCGTGTCGATTCCGCGCGCGCTGAAACAGAATTGGCGCGTGCCGGAGAGCGGCTGGCGCAGCACGGTGATGTATTGTGGCGATTCGTGATTGCCCGGACGCGTTCGCACGAAATGGCTGAAGACGTCGTGCAGGAAACGTTTCTCGCGGCGATGGAATCGGAGACGAGCTTTTCGGGATTGTCTTCCGAGCGAACGTGGCTGCTCGCGATCGCAGCGCACAAAATCGCGGATCAATTCCGCGAGCGGAGAAAGAGCGCCGCGCGGGGAAGGGCCCTGGAAAGCGAAGATGAACCCGCTGCCGGACCGGGAGGAGGTTCGTTGCACGGCGAATTCACTGCCCGGGGAAAATGGGCCCGGCCGCCGGCGAAATGGGCCAAATCGCTCGATGATCCCGAGGAGTCGGCAGAATTGCTCGCAGCCTTGCGGAATTGTGTGGGAGAATTGCCGCCGACGCTGGCGGAGGCGATCTGGATGAGAGACTTACTCGATATTCCTTCGCAGGAGGTGTGCAAGTCGATGGGGGTCACGCCGACCAACTTGTGGTCGCGGACGCACCGGGCCCGCTCCCTCCTCCGGCGATGCGTCGAGAGAATGCTCGGGCTTGAGAAGGATGGTCGTCGGTGATTGGATTCTTTCGCGAAGCCGTTCGTATTTTGAGCTTGTCCTGCCGCGATCACTCCGCGCTCGCAAGCAGAGAACTCGACGAGCAACTTTCTCCGGCGTTGCGCGCCGTGCACAGGCTCCATCTGGCGTACTGCCGCGACTGCGCCGAATTCCGGCGCCAGATCCGTCGCTTGCGCGAGCTCTCGGAACGAATCGATGGATCCGGCGATTTCGGGGACGCCATGCCGGGTGACGTGCGAGAGAGAGTGATCAAGCGGGTTGCGCTCGCCGCAGAAAAAAAATAGAACCCTGCTGCAAGGTGCGGGTGCCGAGCCCGACAAACAACTCGGAGAGGCAAGGCGATTGTGCGTCCCGCCGAAAGGCCAAGGATGCGGAGATTGCGGGTCGCGCCCGGGCGGAGCTTTCGCGCGTTTCCTGCGAAAGCCCATTCGAGGCCGACACGTTCGCCCTTCAACATTCATTTGGAGTTCATATGAAGCGCTTCGAACATGCTCTCGTGTTGTTCGGCATCGGCACTTGTCTTGCGTGCGGTGCTCAGGCCGGCGTTGTTCAGGTCCGCGTCAAGGTGGAAAGCCTTGTGGGCGCAAACGGCGTCGCGTTTTCGCCGTTTACAGTCGCATTTCACGATGGCAGTTGGGACGCATTCAACAATGGCGCCGCGGCGAGTACCGGGATCCAGAACATCGCCGAAACCGGCGACGGCTCTGCATATCTCGCCGCGTTCGGCGCGGCGTACGCGCCCGGAGTTTCGGGGGTCGTCGCGGCAACCCTCGGCGGGTTTGGTCCCGGGATTTACTTGCCCGGCGCGTCGGGCACATTCGACTTTGCCGTTGATACGGCCGCGAATCGTTACTTCAGCTTCGGTTCCATGGTGGTGCCGAGCAACGACAGGTTTTTCGGCAACGACTCCGCGACTGCGGTCGCGTTGTTCGATGGTCTCGGAAATTTTCTGAATCCGATCATCAACCTGAAAGGCAGCGATATCTGGGACGCAGGAACGGAACTCGATGCGCCGTTCGGGTCGGCGTTCATCGCCGGGCAGAGCGCCGGCGATCACAACGCGCAAGGAGGCGTTGTCGGATTCCACTCGGACTTCAGTGCTTATCTGAATGCGCTGACCGCGGCGGGATACAACTTCACCAATTTGCCGTCCGCGGGAGACGCGCTGGCTCGCATCACGTTTGAGATCGTTCCGGCTCCGGGAGTTGCGGGCGTCTTTGGATTCGCCGGATTGGCATTCTTGCGGCGTCGACGCGGCTGAGCGGAAGGGCCGGTCTTTCTCCATGTGTGGACCCCGCGTGCAGCGAGCGCGCGGGGTCTTTGTTGTTCAGGCCCCAGCGCCGATGAACGAGTCCGTCGGAATCTGCCGCAGTGTGTGCACAAAGCCGGTCGATAGACTCTCGGCACGTTGCTTCAGAACTTTCTTCAATTCCTCGGCGGGCTTGTGCTGCTGATCGTCGGCGGAAGGCTTCTTGTCTCGGCTTCGGTCGACACCGCCAAACGGTTGAGGGTGTCTCCTTTAGTTGTTGGATTGACGCTTGTGGCATGGGGGACGAGCGCTCCGGAACTGGCGCTGAACCTTGTGAGCGCGGGGAAAGGGCGCGGCAATCTTGCCCTCGGCAACGTGGTGGGGGCGAACATCTGCAATATGGCGCTGGTGCTGGGCTTGTGCGCGTTGATCCGGCCGCTTCTTGTCACCGAACGACTGGTGCGTGTTGAAATCTTGCTGAACGCGGCGGTGCTCGGTTTCATGGCGTTTCTTGGGTTAGCGAGCGGGTTTCAGCCGTGGGAAGCGGGGCTGATGCTCGGGGTCTTCGGCGCGTACAGCATGTGGACCATCATGGCGGCCTTACGCCAGGGTGATCGGAAGAACGCGCCGAAGGACCCCAAGGGCCTTGCGGAAGATCCGGCGCGCGTGCCCAGCCCGATGAGCTGGGTGATGATCGGAACGTGCTTCATCGGCGGGCTCGCGCTGCTCTCGTTCGGTGGTTCGCTGGCAAGCGACGGCGCTTCGGGAATCGCCATCGCGATGGGTATTCCCTCGGCGGTCGTCGGGGTGACGATCGTGTCAATCGGAACGACGCTTCCGGAGATGATGACCGGCGTTCTTGCCGTGCGCAAGGGGCAAACAGACCTCGCGATGGGCAATGCGATCGGCTCGTGTCTCTTTAACGCGGGAGCGATCTTCGGAATCGTGGGGCTGTTATCGCCGCCGGTGGCCGACGGTACGTTGCTCATTCCGCTCGGTTACATGGGAATACTGGCAATCGCGCTCATTCCGATCAGCCGCACTTTCGGGAGAAAAGTATCGAGGCTGGAGGGCGGAGTGCTGCTCGCGTCGTATGCGGCATTTCTCACTCTTTCGACGGTGCTTGTCCAGCACCAAAAATGAGTCGGCGTCGGTGTCGTGCAAGACGGCCGAGTGCAAAACGCCGATATCGTGGATGGGAATCTCTATGACCGTTCAGCCTTCTCAACCCGCCGCGGTCGGACCGCTCTCGACGGAACATCTGAACGAGATATCGGCGGCACAAAGGCGATCAAAGAAGATACTGCGCGCCGCGGGTATCGCGGCGTTCAGCGGCTGGTCGATGGTGATCTTTGCGGTTGTCACTCTGATGTTTGCAATCATGAGTGACTGGAGCGCGTGGGCGATCGGGATCGGCCTGGCGCTCTGCGGAGTCAACGAGCTGCGCGGCGGCGCACTTTTGCGAAGAATGGAAGCGCGCGGCGCGCGAGTGCTCGGATGGAATCAGATTTTTCTTGGCGCGCTCATCATCGGGTATGCGCTCTGGTCGCTCCGCAGCGCGATCGGGAATCCGGCGCTCAACTCGATGATGCAGGGCACCGGCGATCCGCAGATCGACGCGCTCGCGTCGCAATTGACGGTTGCGGTGACATGGGGTCTGTACGGTTCGATGGCGGTGGTGGGGCTCGTTGTGCCGGGGCTTACCGCGATCTATTACTTCACTCGAGGACCGCTTGTGACGCGATTCTGTCGTGAAACCCCGGAATGGGTCGTCGAGGTGATTCGTCGGCGTGGATAAGGGGTTTGCCCAACGGGTAGCCGGCTTTGTCTTCTGGCTGGAACGGAGCCGATCTCCACGCAAAAAAGCGCGACCGGTAATTCTGCGTACGCACAGGCGAACCCGGCGGTCAGCCGATCAGTAAGGGTGGTCGAAGCAGAGGAGGCGCACTTGGTGCGCGAGGCTTTGATCGAGGATGATGGCACTTGCCGGGGTTCACGATTACCGGCCCTAAAGTTCGCCCACACGCTCTTACGAGGATTTACCCCATGTGCGGAATCGTCGCGTATATCGGTGGCAAACCGGCCCAGTCCTATTTGATCGAGGGCCTGAAGCGGCTCGAGTATCGCGGTTATGACTCCGCAGGACTGGCAATCCTCGAACAGGGCAAGCTGAATGTTGTCAAGGCGGTTGGACGCGTTGCCAATCTGGAAGACAAGATCGAGGACGCCGGCGGCTTTCGCGGCACAGTCGGGATTGCACACACCCGCTGGGCGACGCACGGCGGCGTGACCGAGATCAACGCTCACCCGCACACCGATGACCGGAACGGGATCGCGCTGATCCACAACGGCATCATCGAAAACTACGCGGCGCTCAAGACCTATCTCGAGGAAAAGGGTCACAAGTTCCAGAGCCAGACCGACACCGAAGTGCTCGCGATGCTGATCGGCGAGTTGTACGCGCCGCAAGAAGGTGTGGACCTCGAAGCCGCGGTGCAGGCGGCGCTCCGCGAGGTGACCGGCGCGTACGCGATCGCCGTGATCTGCGAAAAGGAGCCCGATGTTCTTGTGGTTGCGCGCAAGGGATCTCCCCTCATGGTTGGCGTGGGCGCCGGCGAATATGTCGTCGCGTCCGACGCTTCGGCGATCGTGAGCCACACGACGCAGGCGTTCGTGCTCGACGACTACAACGTCGTGAAGATCACTCGCCAGGGTTTCCGCACCAGCACGATCCACAATGTGCCGGTGACGAGCAAGATCATGCAGCTCGAGCTCGAGCTTCAGGAGATCGAGCTCGGCGGATTCAGCCACTTCATGCAGAAGGAAATCTTCGAGCAGCCCAAGGCGATCTCGAACTGCATCCGAGGGCGACTGAACATCGATGAGGGTCGGATTCACCTCGGCGGCGTGGGAGGATTCAGTAAGGAACTATCCAAAACCGCGCGAATCGTGCTGACGGCGCAGGGAACAGCGCTGCACGCCGCGATGATCGGCGAATACCTGTTCGAGGACCTCGCGAAAATCTCGTCGGTTGCGGAATACGCGAGCGAGTTCCGCTATCGCAATCCGATCGTGGAAGAGAACACGCTCGTCATCGCGGTGAGCCAATCGGGAGAGACGGCCGACACATTTGCGGCGTTGCAGGAAGCCAAGGAGCGCGGTGCGCTCGCGATGGGCGTGGTGAACGTGGTCGGCTCTTCGATCGCGCGCGAAACCGATGCGGGTGTTTACCTTCGGGTTGGCCCGGAAATCGGGGTCGCGAGCACGAAGGCGTTCACAGGTCAGGTCGCGGTGCTCTCGATGCTCGCGATGTACATGGGGCGAAAGCGCTTTATGAGCGCGGACCAGTGCCGCGATTTGATGAAGGACATGCAGCGCGTCCCCGGCCTGATCGAACGCATCTGCGAGCAGGACGCCCGGATCAAGAAGATCACCGAAAAGTACATTCATCGCGAAAACTGGCTGTTCCTCGGGCGCGGGTACAACTACCCGACCGCGCTCGAAGGCGCACTCAAGCTCAAGGAAATCTCGTACATCCACGCCGAGGGAATGCCCGCGGCGGAGATGAAGCACGGCCCGATCGCGCTGATTAACGACGGCATGCCTGCCGTGTTCATCGCGAACAAAGGCAGGCAGTACGAGAAGGTGATGAGCAACATCCAGGAAGTGCGAAGCCGCGGCGGGCACGTCATCGCGGTCGCCACCGAGGGAGACAAGGACATCACGAAATATGCCGAGGATGTCATGTACATCCCGGAGATTCCGGAATGCCTGAGCCCGATGCTGGCGGTCGTGCCGCTCCAGCTTCTCGCATATCACGCTGCCGTGCTGCGTGGGCATGACGTGGACAAGCCGCGCAACCTGGCCAAGAGCGTGACGGTGGAATGATTTGTCGGCTCGGCATTTTGCCTACGGCAAACCTCCGATAGCTCATGCGCCCCAGGGGCCGATATTCGGTCTTGACCATGTAACCGAGTCCCTACGAACGGCACGGAATGGCATATGACGTGCCGTGTCCTGTCATGGGCGCGCACCGGGAAGCCGATTTGCTGACCATGCATCCTCGAAAGTTTGGAAGGGTGGTCTGCCAATTCGTGGGCACGTCGCTGGGCGACGTCGTAGACATGTCTGCGGGAGGAATGCGGGTCTCGGCGGCGGCCGCAGCCCCGGTCAAGGTGGACGATGTGGTGCAATTGAAATTGGTCGGGATCTCTGAAGTCGTCTTTGTGCGCTGCCGGGTCGCGTGGGTCAAAGAGTCGGCCGGCAAGCAAGGTTGGACCGCGCGGCTCAAGCGGCTGGTAGGGGGGACGCGCCGCGAGATCGGCCTTGAATTCTTCGAGCTGACTCCTGAAGCGCGCAGGGTGATCGGAGAGATCGGTGCCGCGGCGGGCAAAAACGAAACCATCCGTCCCGACATCGAACGTTTCCGCGAACAGGCCGCATGAGCGCATCGACAATGTGAACTTGTCCTCGGGCGGACCGGGCTTGAGTGCGGTACGCTTGTCGCGTGATTGACCGGACTCGACTACTTGAATCGATGGCGTGGGCTTTGGCGATCGTTTGCATCGCGTCGCGCGCGCACGCCCAGAACACGCTCAGGCTTGATGCGGATGGGAATTGGGTCCCTGCGGACACGACTCCCGATCCTTCGAGCGACGAAGGCGTGATGAATCGGGCGCGGAAGCAGCTCGCGGAAAACAAGCCGCAGGGCGCGCTCGCGCTGCTGGACAGCTGGATCAAGCGCAACGCGGCGCAGGACAAGCCGGAAACGGCGGAAGCCCTCCTGCGCCGGGGCGATGCCAAATTGGCGCTCAAGGACGAGTACGAGGCGCTCTACGACTACGAGCGCGTGATCAAGGAATACCCGGGCACGCCCCAGTTTGTAACCGCGCTCGAACGGGAACTCGAGATCGGGCTCATGTATCTGAACGGGCTTCGCAAGAAGACGTGGGGATTGCGGATTGATAACGCGACTCGCATCGGCGAGGAACTGCTGATCCGCGTGCAGGAGCGCGCCCCCGGAAGCCAGCTGGCGCAACGCGCCGCGATCGAACTCGCGAACTATTACTACCGGGTGCGTGACCTCCGTATGGCGGCCGAGGCCTACGACATTTTTCTTGCGAACTTTCCGACCAGCGAGTATCGCGAACTGGCGATGGAACGGCGCGTGTTTGCGAACATCGGCCGCTACAAGGGACCGCGGTACGACGCCTCGGGGTTGATCGAAGCCCAGTATCTGGTGCGTGACTTTGCCGCTCGGTATCCCAAGTCGGCGGAAGACATCGGGATGAACGATGCGCTGATCGCGCGGCTGGACGAATCCGCGGCGGATCAGATGTTCGAGACCGCGAACTGGTATATGAGACGGGGTGATGTCGTTTCGGCCCGCTACACGATGAAGCGACTCATCCAGAAGCACCCGGACACGGTCGCGGCGGACGAAACGCGCGTGATCTTCAAGCAGAAGAACTGGGAACTGCCGGCGGCACGCGTCAAAAGGTCAGAGGACGATGCCGATTCGGCCGGCGCGCCCGAGACTTCTTCATCCTCCGAAGGCACGCTGAAGATCGAAGGGAAGAAGCCAATCAATCCCGATGCGGCGATCCGCAACGACCCTCCCAGTCCTGCGACACCTCCGGCGGAACCGCCGGCGCCTGTCGAGAATCCGCCCCAGGAGCAGCCCAAGTGACGTCCGAACGGTGGAATGTAGCAATGCTGATTGCCGCGACGCTCACGCTTTGCGGATGTTCCTCTGATCCGACCAAGGGCTACTCGTTTCACAACACCTACGACACGGAAACACGCACGATTCAAGTGCCGGTATTCCAGAACAAGACGTACTACAAGGGTGTCGAGTCGGAACTGAGCGAAGCGATCATCAAGGAGATCCAGAACAAAACGCCGTGGATCATCGATCCCTCGCCCGCGGCGGATACTTCGCTCAACGGGACGATCACCAGCGTGCAACTCCGGCGCACCGCGACCGACCCGAGCGGCTACGTGCAGGAGCTCGGCTACATCATCACGGTCGATTTTGAATGGGTGGACAATACCACCGGCAAGACGATTGTCGGCAGGCGGAACTTCAGCGGCGCCGATACGTTTGTGCCGACTCGTGGCGTCAGTGAGAAAATCGAATACGGACAGACTTCGGCGGCTCAGCGCATGGCGAAGGACATCGTTTCTGAACTCCGCACGCAATGGTGAGCAGCTTTGCGCCCGTGCACGCCGCGAATCTGGCACGCCAATTGCCCGTTCTGCGGGTGAAGTGGCGAAAAACGCCTATCCTTTGTCAAGTAGCGATTGCGCCCGAAAAGACAACCGCCGGGTTGGCAGATGAACGACAAGCCAGCCCCTTGCCGCGTATCGCAGGGCCTCACCGGGAGTCCAAAGCGGGGCGGATGCATCTTCCCGGCCGGTTATCCGAACAGTAGAGTGAAAGAAGCCATAGAAGCGTTGAAGTCGGCGGTTTGAACGGCGGGCGGCTGCCCGATAAAGGGAATGATGAGTCGAGTCGTTGAAATGTCGCGAAAGTTCGTCCTCGGCGCGTCCGGGGTGTTTTGTTCCCTTCTTCGGATGAGATCGGCGGATGAGCCGCCGCGTGACGGGGGGCGACCGAAACCCAACGGTCCCAAGCGCAACGGCCCCCCCGGCCCGGGTCTGCCCGGTGGTCAAGGTCAGCCGCAATCGCGCGGCCTGTTCACTATGGTCGCGGTCATCGCGCTGATGGTGTTGCTGTTCATGATGTTCAGCGCGCCCAACCGGGCGGAGCGGATCACGCTGCAGCAGTTCAGGATGGAATACGACGAGAAGCGCCTGACCGATGTGACGCTGACGGACGAAGGGCTCAAGGCAAAGCGCAAGAAGGACATCACCGGCCCCGAGGGATACGTGATGGTCCCGATCAACTCGGTGAACCGGGAGTTGATTGCCAAGGAAGCGAACGAGATCACCAAGGGTGATTTCCAGAATAATTCGGCGAGCGTGTGGCTGACGGTGCTCGTGTTTTTCGGGCCGCTGCTTTTTATTCTTGTGCTTGGCTGGTGGCTGATCAGCCGGGGGCTGCGTGCCGCGGCGGGCGGCGGCGGAATGCTGGGCAACTTCGGCAAGAGCCGGCATCGAACTCTGAGCAAGGAGATGACGGGGGTGACCTTTGCCGACGTCGCCGGAATCGACGAGGCGAAGGAAGAAGTCACCGAGATCATCGAATTCCTCAAGAACCCTAAGAAGTTCACCAAGCTCGGCGGGCGCATCCCGCGCGGCGTATTGCTGGTCGGCGAGCCCGGCTGCGGCAAGACGCTCCTGGCAAAGGCCATCGCGGGTGAGGCGGACGTGCCGTTCTTTTCGATCAGCGGATCGGACTTCGTCGAGATGTTCGTGGGCGTGGGCGCGAGCCGCGTGCGCGACTTGTTCAAGCAGGCCAAGGACAGCGCTCCGTGCATTATCTTCCTCGACGAAATCGACGCGGTCGGTCGGCGGCGTGGCGGTGGATTCACCACCGGTGGTCACGACGAGCGCGAGCAAACGCTCAACGCCATTCTGGTTGAGATGGACGGGTTCAACACCGCCGATGGCGTGATCGTGATCGCCGCGACCAACCGGAACGACGTGCTCGATCCGGCGCTGACGCGTCCGGGTCGATTCGATCGCCAGATCACGGTGCCGCTCCCCGACGTGAAGGGCCGGCTTGAGATCCTGCGGGTTCACTCGAAAAAGGTCAAGATGGGCCCGAACGTCGAGCTCGAGCGGATCGCTCGCGGAACCCCGATGTTCAGCGGCGCCGATCTCGCCGCGATCATCAACGAAGGCGCGATCGCCGCGACCATGCAGAACAAGGACTTCATCGAACACGAGGACCTTGAAGAAGCTCGCGACAAAGTGAAATTTGGCCGTGCGAAGAAGAGCCGCGTGCGCGAGAAGGACGAGAACAAACTTGTCGCGTATCACGAGGCGGGGCACGCGATTCTGCAGGCGATCCTCACCGACGCCGATCCGTTGCACAAAGTGACGATCATCCCGCGCGGCGGCGCCGGCGGCGCGACATTCAGTCTTCCCGAGAAAGACCGGATGGGGTACGGCATCAAGTGGCTCAACGCCACGATGCGGGTGCTCTGCGGCGGGCGCATCGCCGAGCAGAAGGCAATGAACGATGCCTCGAGCGGCGCCTCCATGGACATCACGCAGGTGACAAGCCTTGCGCGGACCATGATCGTCGAGTGGGGCATGAGCCGCAAGCTCGGCTTCGTGCGCTACGCGGGCATGGACACGCGCGAGTATTTCATGCCCGAAAAAACGTACTCGGAAGAAACCGCGAAGGATATCGACGACGAGGTGCGCCGCATGGTTGACGAGGCGTACGCCGACGCGCAACGGCTTCTCGAAGAAAACTGGGACAAGGTTGTGCACGTCGCGGATGCGCTCATCAAGTACGAGACGCTGAGCGCGGACGATGTGCACCGTTTGATGCGGGGCGAAGAACTCGCCAAGCCGACCGTGGCCGACTTGCTTCGTGCCGAGGCGGCCCGCAGAAAAACCGATACGCCTTCGGCGATGCCGCCGGAGACGACATCCGACCTCCCCCCTGGCGCGATGCCGAATCCAGCATGATCGTGACGGAAGAATTCAAAGATTGACTGCGAGACGCCGGGAGATCCCGGCGTTTTTTTTTTTCTTCGGGGCACAAAGAGGTTGATTCGCGGTGTCTTGTTGTCGGTGGGAACCGCGGCCTTGTCGGACGCGGCATCTCACAAGCAAGGAGTACGCCTCGTGAAGATTCATCGTTCTCTGGTCGCTCTTGCCTCGGGCACGCTGCTCGGCAGCGGTGCTTTGCTGGCCACACTTCCGGCGTATGCCGCGGAACCGATGCCCGCGAACTACGTCGCGCCCGCGCAGCGGAACGCAGCGATCCGCTACCTGATCGCTGTCTCGTACCTCACGCCGGAGATGGGCGAAGAGCTGAAAGCGATCGACTGGGAGAAACTGGGGACTTCGATCGATCCGGCCAAGATGACGACCGAGTTCAACGACGCAGCGAAGCAGAACTTCGACCAAGTGCTGCAATGGACTGTCGACGGAACCACGATGTCGAAGTGCAATTTCGAGAGCAACTACGAAGCGGGGGTGGGCACTTTGCTGCCGCAGCTTGCCCAGATGCGTCAACTCGCGCGTGCACTCCGGCTTGATGCGCGAATCAATCTCAAGAATGGCGACGCCGACAAAGCGGCCGACCGGGTGATGCAGATGCTGAGGCTGGGGAGCCACTTGCAGCAGGATTCGTGGCTCATCAGTGTTCTTGTCGGCGCCGCGGTGCAGCAGCCGGCATTTCACGAAGCAGTCGCGGTCGCATCGAGCCCGAATCTTTCGGAAGCGAAGCGCCGAGAACTGATCGCGGCGTTGCAAGCGCTCGACACGCCTGATCCGATCCATTACCAGGACGCGATCTCGGTGGAGCGCCGGAGCATCATCGCATGGCTCGAAAAGGAATCCGCGGCACCGGGTGCCTGGCAGCGGATCAAGCCCCAATTGATCGAAGAAGGCGGCCCCGGCTCCGACTTGTCTCTGACCGACGAAGAAGTGCGGAAACAAATCGGGCAACTCGGTTCGGCGTACGACGCCTTCGCGATCGCGGCCAAGGGAACGACCAGCGATGCCGACGCAGCGAAATTCTTTGAACGTTCACAGTCCGGCGAGTGGGGGACGCTTTCGAAGATGATGATGCCCGGCCTTGAAGCGCTCCGGGCGTCGGAACGCAGGTACAAGGAAGCACTGGCGAAAGCGATCGCCGCACTGCAAAGCCCGGCGGGCAAATAGTGCATTCCGACGACCGCCAACTTCTGGTTGGAATTGCTCGCGGACGCGACGACTGCGCTCGCGAGCTTTGGTCGCGCCATGGCCCGGGGCTGACGGCGCTCGCGAGGGCGATCGTCGGTGCGAGTGCCGCCGGCGATGTCGTGCAGTCCGCGCTATGCCGGATTCTGGAGGTTTCGACGTGGCGGCTGAGTCGGGTCGAGCACGTGCAGGCCTGGCTGACGACGCTGGTGCGCCGCGAAGCCGCGAATTTCTTGCGCGCGGAGAAACGCCGCCGCGTGCGTGATCGGGAGCCGCGCGTGGCCGTCAATGAAATTGCTGCCGACGCCGGCGGGATCTGGGGTGCGGTGGACAATCTTCCCCGGCGGTTCCGCGAAGTCATTGTCCTGAAATTGATCGCGGGATTGTCATTCGAGCAATTGGCGCTGTCGCTCGGGATCAATCCGAATACGGCGGCGGCGCGATACCGTTCCGCGATCGAGTCGCTGCGAGAATCCGCCCGCGTCGAGGACCGTGTGTTGTCGCTGAGAGGTACCGGCCATGGATGACAATTTCACCCTTCTGGAAGCGAGGCTCACGCGCGAGAGCGGGGCACCGGAATCCGAGACGCCCGCGCGCTTTCTTCGAGCCGTTCGCGTGCGCCGGCGACGGGTATTGGTGGGACGCGCATCGGCCGCGTTTTTGGTTGCGATGTGCGCCGCAGTGGGATTGTGGGGAATTTCTGTTCGCGGCCGGCCGACAGACGCGGGAGATCAATCGGGCGCGGCATATGTTGGTCTGGCATCAATGCGAAAACTGCGGGAGCTGCCGGCGGAGATTCCGCCCGCCGTCGGCACCGAGAACGTGACCCGAGTGCTCGACTCACGCGAGCCGCCGGCTGCCTTGGGAATCGGTGGCTTGTGATCCCGTCTGGTTACGGGCTTGAACATGGCTCGTGATCGACGCGGGTCGTCTGTTCTCCCATGTGGATCCAGAACTCGTGTTCCCAGCCCGCCTGATCGGCATCTTGCTCACGCCGGAACGGCCCGAGGCACCAGGGCTTGTCGTGCAATCGGCAGTGCACGTACCACTTGTAGTAGTCGCTGTCGGTGTCGTTGGCGTCGGGGCGCGTGACGCAGGCGCCGAGACTCAGTGCAATCGCAACCGGAGCAAAGAGGCGGACCGAATTGCGACCGAGCGTGCGAAGATTCAAGCGAGCCATGCAATCTCCCTTGGCGGGAGAGTAACACGCTCGCGGAACGAGAGTGTGCACGACGAAACAAAAAGGGCGGTCGCCCGCGCGTTGCCCACGAGTCGCCTGTGAGTCGCCCGTGAACCTATTTCCCGACAACGGCGCGGTCGGCTACGGGCAGACGAGCGTGCTGTACGCGGAAGCAAAGAGGACGAAGTCCGCGTCGTCGACTAGTCCGTCCGCATTGAGATCCGCGGGACAACCGCTCGGCATTTCCGGGGCCGAACAGACTAAGACGTCATATCCCGCCGCGAAGGCCACGAAGTCGTTGTCCAAGACAAATCCATCGCACGTGAAGTCACCGGGGCATTGGCGCACGTACACGGTACCGGAGGTGCAAGCTCCCGTAAGGCAGCTGTTCCTTATCCGAACGTAGTACGTCGTCGTCACCTTTGGAGCGGGTATCGTGACGTTAAACCCTGTTGCGATGGCTGGACCATCGCAGCTCCCGGCGCTCCACTCAAACGTTCCGCTGTATTGGACCCCGGCATTCAGTTGAATTGTCCCGTTGTCATACTGGCACAAGTTGTTGCGGTTGACCTGAACCGCATAAGGCGTCGAGGCGTTGTTCACCGACACAGTCACCGCCCACCTGTTGATCGATACAGCCCCATCGACAAGACGCCTCGTTTGCGCGAGATAGGCGGGGCTGAAAACATTTGGGGGATGCACGGTGATTTGTGCTCCCGTGCCGATGAGAACTTCGTTGTAGTACCAGTCAATCACATGACCCGCTGGCGGTTGCGGAACCGAAAGCACAACGGGAGCTCCCGGGCACACAGCGGATCCGGGTGACGCGAAACCCGAAGCAGGCGCAGCGGGTGGGACGCCGAGCGTGAGGATGTACGAGAAGCTTCCGGGTAGCGCGTTGCCGAATTGGATCTCGCCGTACGTCTCCCCGTAAACCGTGTAGGTTTGACCGGCGAGCAGAGTTCCGTTTTCGTTTGCGTTACCCGTGTAGTGCATAAAGCTCACCCCGGGACCGGTGAGGCCGACATTTGCATACGAGGCGCTCGAAATGAAATTCACGGGCATATCGACCGGCACCGAAAAAGTTACATTGTGCTTTGAAAAAGCCGTGCCATATCCCGAGTAGTAGCCGACGCTCTTGCCCGGGTTCGCGGACCCCGAGCAGCGCAACTGCATTGGCCCAAGTACGGAAGTTTGACCCGCGAATGCCTGGCCGGTCGACTGTGTCTCGGGTGTTCCGATCGATTGCAGGCTGGCGTAAAACAATCCAAAGTCGCTCGCCGCAGCAGTCTGCGCAGGCAATCCCGCGGATTGCGCCTTGATCGACCGTGTCTGCGTCAAGTACTGAACCTGACCCATTGCCGACATTGAGAGCCACAAAGTGGCTCCGACCACAAAGCATTGCGCTTGCACTGGATGCTCCTTGCTACCCCCAAGCCGATCCCAATTGTCGGGAGATTGCGAGCAAATTGCAAGTGCAAAGAGCGTGAAGAGCTATGCCCTCCGAGGCACATTTTCGGTGTGACATGTCGCAGCGGCCGGTGCTCAGTCGGCGCGCCGCACAAGGGAACGGAGCGCACGAGATTGCTGCTCGCAACGCACCGCCATCGCGTTTCATACTTGTGTGCCGGCCGCAGGCAATATGAAGAATTCTTCATTGCCATGAGCCGTTGTTTGGGCACACCTTTCCAAGAGCTACGCCGCTTCTGCTTCCGGCAGATCTTCGACCGTTCCTGCAACGCCGTCCCGCGTTACGTAGAAGAAGTCCGGGCTGATCGGATAGGGCAGGCGCTTGTAATCGTGCTCGACCCGCGTGCGCAGACGCTTGATGAACGGGTCGGGGCCCGGCGAAATCGCGACAAACATGTCGCGCGCGGGGGTTGCGACGTAGAAATCGCCGCCGAGTTGTGCCGCGAGCCGATCGTGCAAACCGCCCAAGAGCAGGCGTGCCGCGTCGTACCCGTCGTGCTGGCTCATAATCGCCGCCTTGCCGCCTTCCTTCGATTCAACAACCTGGATTTCGAGTTCTGGCGCGTAGCCCTCGAGATTCTCGCGGCTGATCTGCTCGAGTTCGTCGGGCGAGAGCTTCCAGCGGACGAGCTGTTCGGTTGTGATACTGACGGTCATCTGCGGCAGGTCGGTCACGAAGACGATGACCGTGTTGTTCACGAACGGAACGTGCGCGACCTGCTCGCGGGAGAGGTGTCGGAAAATGGAAACCGGCTGGATGCGCGGCATGATCCGCGGGCGAGCGAAGTCCAGCGACATGCTCGTCAACTGCATCGAGTCGCCGGCGAAAAGCTGGTCGAGATAGTGCTCGACGATCTCAGTTCCTCGCACCGGCTCGTGATTGACCATCCGGTAGAGGTTTTCGAGATCGAGGCGGCGCCCGTTGACGAGCAATTCACGAGGACCGACGAGATCGATCGCGTATTCAGGCTGAAGTTTGCGGAGCATGGAAGCGACGGCCTCGGCAAAGGCCTCGGGCTCACGCGGCATGGTCGGCATAGAAACACACCCCTCGCGATCGGCGGAACGCCGACGAACATGGCGGCGCTTCACGCCACCACCGGCGGGAAACAGACGCACACCGGACAATCGACCGCTCGGAGTATCGACTCACCGATACGGGTGCGGGGGCGGGCAGTTCTGCAAAACCGTTGTTGACGATGCAGAGCGCTGGCGCAAACGGATCGATTCGCCGATTCGCGTCGGTTTGAGCGCAAAGGCTGCCTTCGCAGCCCGAGAAACGGAGGATCGGGGCGACGTCCGCGAACTTAGTGGGCCCAAACGCGGGCGTTTCCGGCGGAAGAAACCCGAACTTGGCAGGGCGCAGGGATGCGAGTAGAATGCCCCCACGAGTTTGAGATCGGCGGCTGCGGGCCGGTCTTCCACCAAGGCGTGCGCGTGGGCGTTGCCGGGAAGACCTGAAACCGGGAACGTCCGTTCTTTCAGGAGAATGCTTGTGACCGACCAAGAGATCGAAGCAAAGGTCATCGAGATCGTCGCCGAGCAGATGGGCGCGGACAAGGCGAAGATCACTCGGGGCACCCGCTTCGTCGATGATCTGAACGCCGACAGCCTCGACACCGTCGAATTGGTGATGGAATTCGAGGACGAATTCGAAACCGAGATTCCGGATGAGCACGCCGAAAAGATCAAGACGGTCGGCGAGGCCATCGACTTCATCAAGCAGGCTCGTGACGCCGCGACGAAGTAAGTCGCCCATTGCCGGATTTTCAGACGCCGGACCTAACCCCCTTCGGAAGGACACCCCGCTTCGATGTTGGCAGGAAGCTCAAGTCGTCGCGTGGTCGTAACAGGAAGAGGCGCCGTGACCAATCTTGGGCACGACGCCGCGACCACTTGGTCGGGCATGCGTGAAGGCCGGAGCGGGATTCGGCGGGTCGAGTCCGAATTCTTTCAGCGCTACAAGTCGTGGGCTGTCACAATCGCTGGAGAAGTGCAAGGCTGGGACCCGTGCGGCGGACCGACCGCGGTGATGGAGTTCCGCGAGGCCAAGCGGCTCGATCGCGTGACGCAACTCGGCGTCGCCGCGGCGGTCGAAGCCGTGCGCGATTCGGGGATCGATTTCGCTCGAGAGAACCCCGAATTGTGCGGCGTCGTAGTCGGGTCGGGCATCGGTGGTATCACGACGATCGAAGACGGGATGTACACCCTTGTCGATCGGGGGCCCGACCGCCTCAGTCCGTTCACGGTCCCCCGCCTGATGGTCAACGCGACCACCGGAAACATCTCGATCCGATTCGGCCTCAAGGGTCCGGCGGCGGCGCACGCGACGGCCTGCGCGAGCAGCGGGCACGCGATCGCCGACGCGGCACACATGATCCAGCGCGGGTGGGCCGACGTCATGGTTGCCGGCGGAAGCGAAGCCGCGGTCAGCCCGCTGTGCATGGGCGCGTTTATGGTGATGAAGGCGCTTTCGACCCGGAACGAAGCTCCGGAGAAAGCCAGCCGCCCGTTCGACAAAGACCGCGACGGCTTTGTCCTCTCCGAGGGTGCCGCGATGTTCGTGCTCGAAAGCGAGGAGCACGCACAGAAGCGCGGCGCCAATATCTACGGCGAACTGATCGGCACCGGAAATTCGAGTGATGCCGGCCACATCACCGCGCCGGACGCGGAAGGCCACGGGGCGGCGCGTTCGATGCGCATGGCGTTGAAAGACGCAAAGCTCAATCTTTCCGACATCGGCTATGTGAACGCTCACGGCACCAGCACGCCCTTGGGCGACAAGGCGGAGGTCGCGGCCGTGCTCAACGTTTTCGGCGATCACGCCCGCAAAAGCGCTGGCGGCAAACTGCTGATGAGCAGCACCAAGAGCATGCACGGCCATTGCCTCGGCGCCTCGGGCGCGGTTGAATTAATTGCTTGCATGCACGCGGTGAACGACGGCGTCATCGCCCCGACCATCAATCTCGAGAATCCGGACGAAGGATTCGATCTTGATCTCGTTGCCCATCACGCCCGAGAGCGGCGTGTGAAGTACGTGATGAACAATACATTCGGCTTTGGCGGACACAACGTCACCTTGATCTTCGGCGCCTACCAAGGCTAAATGCATTCCGATTTTCGGGCACGCGGATCGAACAAATAACTGGCAAGGAGCCCCGGATGCGTACCACCACTTGTGCGGTCGTTCTTTCGGCGTTGATCGGTGCCCTTTTCGGAGGCTGCGCGGCACCGGAAAAGGACATCGCACCGTCCGCGTCTGCGCAGCGCGCGGGGATGACGCGCAAAGTCACGACCGACTCGCCTCAAGCCCAGGAATGGTTCGATCGAGGACTGTTTCTCTGCTACGCGTTCGATCACGAGCAGGCCGAAGTGGCGTTCCGAAGAGCTCTCGAGCACGATCCGAACTGCGCGATGGCGTACTGGGGTATCGCGTACGCCTCGGGTCCGAACATCAACAACATGATGATGGACGAGCAGCACTCGAAAACCGCGCACGATGCCATCACGAAGGCGAAGCAGCTTCGGCACGGCTGCTCGCCGGTCGAATGCGATCTGATCGATGCAATGGCGGTCCGATACGAATACCCCGCGCCGGATGACCGAAGGAAACTCGATGAGAGCTACGCGGAGGCGATGCGAGAGGTGCGACGCAAGCACCCCGAAGATGCCGACGTCGGTGCCATTTTTGCGGAAAGCCTCATGGACCTTTACGCCTGGAAACTCTGGACCCCGGCGGGCGAGCCGAGCCCGGTGACCGTCGAGCTCGTGGGTGTGCTCGAAGACGTGCTCGTCAAACACCCTGAGCACATCGGGGCCAGCCATGACTACATCCACACGATGGAAGCGTCGAAGTCGCCGGGCAAAGCGGATGGTGCTGCAAACCGGCTGCGGAACGATTCACTCGGCGCACCTCACCTCGTTCACATGCCCTCCCACATCGATATCCGGCGTGGGCGGTACGAGCAGGCGGTCGAAGCGAATCAGAATGCGATCAAGGCCGATCTGGTCCGCATCGAAGCGGTGGGTGACGGCGGCTTTTTCGCGTTATACCGCGCGCACAACTATCACTTTCTGCAATACGCCGCGATGTTCGACGGCCAAAAAGAGGTCGCCATCGAAGCGGCGAGGGGAGTCGTGGCGACGCTGCCTCCGGATGCGATCGAGCAGTACCCGTTGATGCTCGAGGGTTTCCTGGGCGCGCCCTATCACGCGATGGTTCGCTTCGGAATGTGGGACGAGATTCTTGCCGAGCCGGCTCCGCCCCCGGGCAGACCGATCACAACGGCGACTCATCACTACGCACGGGGCATCGCACTGGCCACGCGCGGCAAAGTCGAAGAAGCAAGGGCGGAGCGCGAGGCGTTTCTGGCCGCGAAAGCAACCATTCCCCCGGATGCGTTCATCGGAAATAACGAAGCCGCAACGGTGATACTGATCGGCGAGGCGATGCTCGAAGGAGAAATCGAGTACCGCGCCGGGAATGACGATCGCGCCTTCGAGCTTTTGCGCGACGCCGTCGCGAAGAACGATGCGCTCAGCTACGACGAACCCTGGGGTTGGATGCAGCCGCCCCGTCACGCGCTCGGCGCTCTCCTTCTGGAACGTGGGCGTGTGGAAGAAGCAGAAGCTGTGTATGTCGCCGACCTGAAGGATCATCCGGGCAACGGATGGGCGCTCTTTGGGCTTGCCGAGTGCTACGAGCGCACGGGCAGAAAGGCGGAGCACGCGACGACGCTCGCGGCGGCCCGAAAAGCGTGGGCTCGATCGGACATTCCGCTGACAGTTTCGTGCTATTGCCGCGTTTCGTCGAGTCGGTAACGGGCGGACGTGAATCGCCGGGTCTCGGGTACTGGCGATTCAGGCACGGCTCTTGCGTTCCGGGTGATCGCGCGGCCGCTTCCGGCCGATGATGCGCCCGGAGAAGTATGAGCACCGAACGGAGCAACAACCTTCAGCAGATCCTGCGGCTGGAAGTGCCGCTGGTCGTCCGGCTGGGCGAACGCCCGCTCAAGGTGGAGGAGATTGTCTCGCTCGTTCCTGGGGCGATCATCGAGCTGCCAAAGAACGCGGACGCGGAGCTGGACCTTCTCGTCAACAACAAGCGGGTCGGCCGGGGTGTCGCGGTCAAGGTGGGCGAGAACTTCGGACTGCGAATCACGTTTATCGGAGAGGTCAAGGAGCGAGTGGCCGCGATGGGCGGCATGACCATGACTGTGACCCAAACCGTGGATCCGCAGCTCGAATCCGCCGCGCTTGCGGCGTGATGAGCCGAGCCGGGCCGCGCGGTATCTGCGCCACGTTCACCTCATCCGGCGTCAAAAATGCGCTAACGGGTATCGGAACCCGCCCCAGACGTGAACAGTCGTAACCTTCGGCTCGATGCAACTATCGGGGTGGTCCGGGTGCGAACGCCCGGAAACTTTGTTCCCCGAACCGGCGCCAGTTCATGCCCCGAGATATCCCAGTTGGTAATGGTGACGTGCTCGTGACGTTCGACTACCTGTACCGGGTGCGGGACGTCTACTACCCCAACGTGGGTCGCTTCAACCACACCGATGGCCATGTGCAGCGGTTCGGTGTCTGGGCGGACGGGAAGTTCGCTTGGATCGAGGATTCATCTTGGCGTCGGGAACTGCGGTATGAAAAGGACACGTTGGTCACACACGTTCGCTTGACCAACGCGGAACTCGGACTTGAAGTCACCTGCAGCGACTGCGTGGACTTCCACGAGCCGGTCTATTTCCGGCGGGCGCTCGTCAGGGATCTTCTGGGCAGACGGCGCGATGTCCGGCTCTTTTACCACTGGGATATGTCGATCCGGGGCTCGTCGGTCGGAGACACCGCCAACTACGACCCGGCCACCAGCAGCTTGGTGCTGTACAAGGACGACATCTATTTCCTGTTCAACGCGTGCGATCAGAACAAGTGCGGCATCGACAACTGGGCGATCGGCACGAAACGTCTCGGGGGCGCCGAAGGAACTTGGCGCGACGCGGAGGACGGGCAACTCGGGCGCAACGCGATCAGCCAGGGTTCGGTCGATGCGACGATCGGGTTTAACCTCGACATCGAGCCCAACGGCGAGAGTTACGTTTCGAGCTGGCTCGCCTGCGGCCGCAGCTACGACCAGGTTCGAGATCTCAACCGGCGCGTGAATGAGAAGGGGCCGGATCGACACATCTCGCGCACCCAGGCGTATTGGCGCCTTTGGTGCCGCAAGGAACCGATCGATCTCTCGCCTGTTCCGGAGAAAGTGCGAGACTTGTTTTTCCGCAGCCAGCTCGTTTTGCGAACGCAGATCGACAACGGCGGCGCGATCATCGCGGCGAACGACAGCGACATCACGCAGTTCGGCGGCGACCATTATTCATACTGCTGGCCCCGCGACGGCGCGCTGGTCGCGTATGCGCTGGCGCTCTGCGGGCAGAGCGAGCTTTCACGCCATTTCTTCCGGTTCTGCGGCGACGCGATCGAGGACAGCGGCTACTTCCTGCACAAGTACACCCCGACCGGCGAGCTCGCCAGCTCGTGGCACCCTTGGATGATCGAAGGGCAGAAGATCCTTCCGATCCAGCAGGACGAGACCGCGCTCGTGCTCTGGGCGCTTCGCAAACACTTCGCCGCGTTCCGCGATGTTGAATTCGTCAAGCCGCTGTACAACCTGCTCGTCGTTCGGCCTGCGGACTGGATGCTCAAGTACCGCGACGCGAACGGGCTCCCTCAGCAAAGCTGGGATCTTTGGGAGGAACGCCGGGGTATTCACACTTTCACTGTGAGCGCGACGATCGGGGCGCTCTACGCCGCGTCGCAGTTCGCGCTCGACTTCGGCGACGAAGACCGTGCCGCGATATACCGGGAGGCCGCCGATCGCATGCGCACGGCGCTGAAGCGGTTCCTGTGGAATCCGGAAAAGAAGCGGTTTGCCCGCATGGCGATTCCGCTGCCCGACGGCACGTACCGCCTCGACATGACCAGCGACAGCGCGAACTACGCGCTCTTTGCGTTCGGAGCCCTCGAGGCGAGCGACGAGATGGTGGAACTGGAGATGAAGGGGCTCTGGTCGCGCCTCTGGGTGAAGACCGATGTCGGCGGGTGCGCGCGGTACGAGCGCGACTATTACCACCAGGTGGAGCGCGATCACACCGACGCCGTCCCCGGCAATCCGTGGGTCATCTGCACGCTTTGGCAGGCGCAATACCTGATCGAGCGAGCTGGGACGCTCGAAGAATTGCATCAAGCTCTGCCTCTGCTCGAATGGACCGAGAAGCGGGCCGAGAAGTCCGGGGTGCTCGCAGAACAGTTCAACCCCTACAGCGGAGAAGCAATTTCCGTCAGCCCGCTCACGTGGAGCCACGCCACCTTCGTCATTGTCGTGATGGAGTATCTGCGAAAGTACGAGAAGCTGACAGCTACAAGCCTCAAGCGGATCGGCGCGCAGATTCAGGCAGCGCAAAGCGACGGCGAGTCTTCGCGAACCGGGGTGTTCGCGGCGGGCTGAAGCGGATGCAGAGAAAAGGCGACGGAACCGAGGCCTGGTTCCGCCGCCGTCGTCAAGCGAATCTCCGAGGAGCGAGATTCGCTGTAGAATTTCTTTCACTGAATCAGGAGGGCTTCTTGAGTTCGATCGCGACGCGCACGGTCTCTCCCGGCTTTACGCCGCCCGCCTGTCGTCCGACTCCCACGCCGCGCTTTTCCGCCACGATCGTGAACGGACCGGGACGGACATTCGGGAAAGCGAATTTGCCATCGCTGTTCGTGACGGTGCGACCAACCGCCTGGTGATCTCGAACAAGCGTGACCACGACGCCCCGAAGTTCGGCCGCTGGATCAGCGCTCGACACCCTTCCGAGAACGTGTCCGGGACTGGGAACGGCGGGCGCTGTGCCGGAAGCTGAATCGGGAGGTGTGTTCGTGCGCACGCCCGCGGCGATTGAGGCGGCGGCGACGACCGCAGTGAAGACAACGAGCGCGGACGCGAGACAATGTCGAACCGGTTGCATGCGAAACCTCCGTCATGCCATGCCCGAAAAAACACCGGGCAATTCCAGAGCGCATCGCGGGGCCTCGTCCCGACGTCGGGTACCGCGAGCGGCACAGGTGAAACGGCTTTGGTCGTGCGCTATTGCGGAGCCGGCGAGGAATTCACAACCGCCGGGGGGACAGCCGGTTCATAGGGCAGAACGAACACCGCTCGGATCGGGGTTGACCGCCTTGTTGGACGATTCCGAAACCCCAGCGGCTGATCGCGGTTCGAAAGCCCGAGCACCAGAACCACGCCGTCGTCTTTGGGGTAGTTCGGGTCGTAGATCCTGACCGTGGCGACGTGCTCGTCTTTCTGGATTTGATAGGCCAGCACCTGATGATTGTCCGAAACGTTGCGCGCGCCGCGCGGACCACCGGGCCTCGCGATGATCAGACCGATCGGCACGACAGCGTGCTCCCTGAGTGACGCGGCGAGTTTCTCGACTTCCGGGTACGAAAGCGAGCCAAGTTCCGAATCGGTCTTGGCGGTCCACTCTGCAAAGCGCAGCGCCGTCGCCAAGCCGGGCCCGAACGACTGGGCTTGCCGCAAGAAGAGATACTCGTACAGCGCGCTGCCGCGTTCAGGAAGCGACGCTTCCCTCGGCGGCACAAGCCCCGCGAGGAAGTAGTCGGCAGAGGCGGCGGACATCCCGCCGCACAATCCAAAGGCGTACTTCCGGCTGCTCGGGGCGCTCGCGGCGAGAAAAGTTGGAAGCGGCGCTCCGGGAAAATTGTTCGCGAACGAAAAGCCGTTTCGCGATGGCAGGAAAGCGGGCGCGGGTCGTCCACTTGCCTGTTGCGATGGGTTGGAAGGACGCGTCTCAGGTTTCGATTGATCGCAAGCCTGAAGCGCAAACAGGAGAATGAGCACGGCCGCGAATCGCACGAAGACCTCGATTCCTGCGCGAATCAATCGCGGCGATTCATCTTCGAGAGCAGGCGAAGGATTTCGATGTAGAGCCAGACGAGCGTGACGGTCAGGGCGAATGCGCCGTACCACTCCATGTACTTGGGCGCGCCGGCCTTGGCTCCTTCGTCGATGACCTGGTAGTCGAGCACGAGATTGAACGACGCGAGGACGATCACAAAGAGAGAGAAGCCGATTCCGAGTGGGGAGGCGCTCGACCAGAGATTCGGCAGCCCCATGCCGAAGACACCGTTCATGAGCATGAGCGCAACGGCGTAGACCGCAACGCCGCCCGTGGCGACGACAACCATCTTCACTGCGGCTGGGCTCAATCGAACGAAACCCGTTGCGTATGCGAGGAGTGCGGCCCCGGCGATCCCGAATGTCAGAGACGCCGCCTGAAAAATCATGCCGACATTGAGCGCGGCAGCGCCCGAGCCCGCGGATTTCGCGCCCGCCTGGGCAACGAGGAACAGCGAAATCCCGGCGATGAACAGCCCTTCAACGGCGGCGTAGATCGGACCGAGAAATGGCGCCGTGGTCGGTTTGAAACTGATGATCAGCGCGAGCACGAGCCCGCCGATCCCGCCGCCCATTATCCAAGGGATGATCCCACCGACATTGCCCGCCTGGTACATCGGTTCGAACTTGAGCCACGCGAAGATCGAACTCGTGGCGCAAATGGCGAGCAGGAATCCGGCCTTGATCGCGGTGCCGCGGACGGTCATGGCTCCGGGAACTGATGTTGCGCTCAGGTCGTCCCATCGCGGCGCATCGACTGGACGATTGAAGACGCCGGATCGAAGCGCGGGGTTGCCAGAATTCATGCTTTCTCCTTCTGCAAATCGCCGGATAGTTTACTCATTGGATTCGCGCCGCAATTCGGACGGGATGGGGATTCCAAGGTACTCTTTCGGCGTGACGCCCGTTCAATGGTTTATCGCAGTGTGCTTCGCGTTTCTCTGCGGTTCTTTTCCGACGGGGTACATCATCGGCCGGGCACGCGGCGTTGATATTCGAAAGCTCGGCTCAGGAAATATCGGCGCGACCAATGTCGGTCGCGTCTTCGGCCGGCGGGCTTGGCTTCTTTGTTTTTCAGGCGATTTCTTCAAAGGCTTTGGGCCGGTGCTCGGTGCCGGAGTCGTTTCAGGAATCGCAGGACGCTGGTCTCCGCCACTCGACCAGGCGCTGTTCTGGTGCGCCGCGCTTGCCGCGGCGGTTTTTGGCCACATGTTTACTCCGTGGCTGGGATTCAAAGGGGGAAAGGGCGTGGCGACAGCGCTCGGTTCGCTCCTTGGCTTCTTTCCGATTTTGACTTTTTCCGGCATCGCCGCACTCGGAGTCTTCATCGTCGTTCTGAAGTTGTGGCGCTACGTGAGCCTGGCTTCCATCTGCGCGACAGCCGGCCTCCCGGTGTTCGTGCTGATTCAAACGGGCGTCACGCTTTTCCTCCGGCCGGACGACATGGACAAGTCACCCGCAATCAGCGCGGGGCTGTCCGTCGCCGCGCTGACAGCGGTCATTTCGTCGTTCATGATCTACCGCCACCGAAGCAACATCGCGAGGCTTCGCGCCGGAACCGAACCCAAGACGGGTTCCGAGCATGTGGTCGCACCGGCGCAGTGAGTTCGGATTATTTTAGGCATTCCGATTGAATCCGAATCGGGCCGCGCGGCCGATAAACGGGAAGTCGTGTCCTTCGGTCCAATTCAACCGACTGGGAGAATCAGGCCAAGCATGCGACCGAAATGGATTGGGCCGGTCCGGAACCCTCACTTTGGACTCCTCGGAACGCCGGAACTAAGGCCGGGGGCCGGAACGGACGACGATTAGGGGCTGCCTGGAAGGCGGCGGGTGCGGGTGGGTCGGATGCGGAGGCCTGCTCATGGAAGGGCAGGCAATTCTGGGACTCGGAGCCGCAGGCTCTTTTCGAACGGACTCGAATCATGCCGACACTCAAATTTCACCCTGCCCAGTTAAGAGAAGCACTCGATCCCATTCCTTTCCCGCGGCAATCGTGGGGAGACGGAAGCGCTGCATCTCGTTGGCGGGAGGGTGCGCCGGTGTATCGATTCGCCGGGCGAGTCGAGAGCGCATCGGCCATGGCCGAGAATGCTGTTGAGCGTGCTCAGCGGCAGATGGACCGGCTGAAGGAACTCCTCGGGAGCGCCGGGGATGACCGGCCAAGTGCCGCCTGACGGGCACCGACTCAGATTCTGAAGAACGGGAATGGTCGCTGCCGGCGACCATTTTTTCTGCGCGAAGAAAAGGCGATCACGGACAAACAAGCGCGTCATACGCCGCGGCGAAGATCACAAAGTCGGCGTCGTCGACGTAGCCGTCGCCGTTGAGATCGGCGGGACACGCCGCCGGCGCCTCGGGGCAAATCAGGGCGTCGTACGCCGAAGCGAACATAACGAAGTCGGAATCATCAACGGCGCGATCGTTGTTGAGATCGCCGGCGCAGGGGGCGAGGACAATTGCATAATCCGCGACGACCGGAAGGTGATCCGAGACGGACGTGAGCAGACTCAGAATCTGAGTGCGGTTGGAGAGATCGGCGAGGTCGGAGTTCAAGGGCGAATTGACGCTGCTTCCGAACGATGTGCTTCCGTTGTTGCCGAAGACGCTGTATGTGCCGGGAATGATCTGAAACCCGTATTGGTTGAGCACGGCGCCGGTCACGAACTGGAAGTCGAAGCGGATGTTGCACGACGTCGAGGAAAATGTCATCAGCGAGCGAAAACTGCTGGAGTTGGTCCATGTATTTGAAGGATTCGCCGGGTCATTCGCCTGGCCCGGTCCAGCCGCAAAGAGCGTCTGATAGGCCGTTTCCGAGCGTCCGCTCGTGAAATTGAAATCGCCGGAATAGATGATGTGAGCCGCAGGCCCGAGCGCGTCGGCGTCCTGCCGGATGGTGGTGGACTCGATATTCCGCCGGTTCTTGCTCGTGGAATCGCTTGAGGCTTTGTAGTGACTGACGTAGATGTAGAAATCTGCCTCGGATCCGTATCCGACGGGCCGAAGCTGATAGCGCATCGGGGCGCGTGCCGCGCCGGAGCCGCTTGCTGTTCCGACGACCTTGGCGTTGATGACCTGGATTGTGTTCGTGTTGTACACGAGCCCGTTCGGGCCTCCCCCCGTTCCGCCGGTGGTGGGGTCCTTGGTTTGGTCGGCGGCATATGTGCCGGCGCCGTAAATCGCATTGAGTTGATCGACGATGAAGGGCAGCGATGCGGAGTTGCCGAGATAGAACTGCACACCATCGAGCTCTTGAAGCGAGAGCACATCGATCGGCTGCGCGTTGCCCGCAAGGTGATGGTTGCCGATTCCCTGCATGAGGATGTCGAATCCGGAGACCGGAGCCACGATGCTCTTGCCAGAGCATGACGTGTTGTACGTGACGACTCTGATCGCGCCATCGGCCGAGGTGATCAGGGCGAATACGCCTGCGGCACAAAGTAGTCGTGATCGAGTCGAGAGTGATGACATCGTTGGTGGTTCCTCTGTCTGCCGGCGAAGGTCATGCCGGTGCGCCGCGGCGCGACTACGGAAAAAGAGGCAAGACACAAAGCGGCCGGAATCATGATTTCCGGGAGAAAAGCAAGCCCCGGCAGGACTTGCGATTCTACCCGAAGTACGCGAGCGCTGGAAGAACACTGAACGCACGTCCGGGCGTGTTATTACAAGCAAAACTCACAATTCAGCGCGTTCGCCGACATTCCCCGGATTTCTGCTTACGGACAAAGGAACGCGTCGTACGCCGTTGCGAACGCCACGAAGTCGCTGTCGTCCACGAATCCGTCTGCTGTAATGTCCGACGGGCAAGAGGGCGGCATCGACGGGGCGGAGCAATCAAACATGTCGTAGGCGAGGGCAAAGATGGCGAAGTCGAAATCGTCCACAACCTGGTCGCCGTTGAGATCCGCCGGGCAAGCGTTGAACGAGGCGACATCTCCGGTGATCACGAGGCCGAATCCCTGGGTTCCCACATTGACCGCAGCCCCGACAACCTCTGCGCGCCAATTCCCGGTGGCGGGGGAATTCAGCACGACGAGTTCGATGCTGTTGATTGCGTCGGCGCCGCCGCCCGTCTGGCTTAGCCCGGTGGTGGCATTGATCACGTTGCCCAGGTAGACATTTCCGAAGGGGTCGATCACTCGCAGATTGATGTCGTTCACGGGAGCAAAGGAAGTCGGAATCGTGGCGGGCGCATCGGAGAAAGCCATCGTGACACGCAGCGATTGGCCGCTGCCTTGCACTCGGAAATTTGTCGTCGAAACAGAAGACGTCGTGAGCGCCGATCCGGAGGTATTGCGGATGTCCTTGACGAGAAGCTTGCGTGCGTCACCCGCGAGGTAGACGGCGTTGTCGAGCAGAATGCGGCCGAACCCCTCGTATCTGTTGGGCGGAACCTGGTTGGGCGATGGATACGCGGTCATATCCACCGACGAATTGGTCAGCATCGCGCGGAGCAGCGCGCCGGAGGGGACGAGTGAGTTTGAGGGAACCTTCGCGCCCGTCGGATAGAACCCATCGGTGAAGTACTGCCGGATCAGTGAAGCGGCGCCCGCAACGGCGGGCGAGGCCATCGAAGTACCGGTCATGGTTGTCGTGCCGCACGAAGTGCTCGAGCTGGCCGAGATCGTGCTGCACCCGGGCGCGAAAACCTCGGGCTTGCGCCGTCCGTCCGCGGTCGGCCCGGACAGCGTGCTGCACGATCCGGTCTGGGATCCGGAGCCGCCGGACTTGCCGACCGCGAGCACGCTCTTGGCGTTTTCGGGGTTCTTCAATGCGGAAAGATTCGTCGATGCGAAGCAGACCAAGTTGTCCTCGTGGTCGTAGCTGAACAAGTCGATCGCGCGGCAGATCGCGTTGTACGCGGTTGTTCCGTCATCGCCCCAGCTGTTTGTGTGAACGGTCGCGCCCTGATTGGCGTGCGTCGTCAGGTGCACGTCGATCGGGAAAGCCGACACCGGCGTGGAGTACGTGCGGAAGCAGACCCTGGCGTTGTACGCGATGCCTCTCGTGTTGTCGTTGACTTCGCCCGACTGGTTGCCCATCGCGGTCCCTGCGACGTGCGTGCCGTGGGAGCTCGAAACAAGGGGCACGTTGTATGCGGCCACTTTTCGATGCGTGGGGAAGACGCCGGGCGTGTTTCCCGTGGTAATGGCGAGCGCGGGATCGGAGAAGGAGCAGTGCGCGGGCTGAAATCCCCCGTCCATGATGCCGATGATCTGCCCTTCACCGTGGATTCCGGCGTCATAGAGCGGCGTGCTGTTGCTGATGTTGCTTTGCACGATCCAGCGTGTATTGGTGTTGCTGCGCTCTGTGAACTCGGGCAGTTCCTCGACGAAACGGATCGAGTCGGCGTTGGATAGCTCCCGAACGTTGGCGAGCGGAATACGCACGGCAAGTGTTTCCATTCCGCCAATCCGGACGGAATCTTCGACCGTCGCGCCTGTGAAACTCTCGATCTCGCGTTTCGCTACGTCGGCCGGAACGCCGTCGAACAGGTACGCCTGCACGAGAACCTCTCCGGCGGAGGCGATCGCCTTTCGCTCTTCGGAGGAAAAGGCGCGCGAGCCGATTTGGGGCTCGATCTTCCATTCCGGCCGCCATTCGCCCGCCCAGCGCACGAAGCCGAGCGCCGCAATCGCGTCGAGATCCGCTCGCGAAAGATCCGCGAGATAGGCGTTCGCGGGAAGGTAGTCGCCGAGCCGCGCGCCGGTTTGTGCGAGCAAAGCGCGCTGGTGGTCGTTGAGCGTCCCATTCAGCTGAAGCACGTATCGCGAGCCGGACTTCGCGGGAGCCCGGAGCGCTCCGCCGTCGCGACCCAGCATGCCTGGGAGCGATCCAGTCCGCACAGATCCGGTTCGCAAACTCAACGTGCCTGAGTCGGGTGAGAACGCGCGATCCGGCGCGAAGTCCTGCCGCGCAAGAGCGGAGCTTGACAGCGCGATGCCGACCGAACAGATCAGACAGCGGATGCGACAGATTCGAAAAGAGGAAAATACGTCGGGGTGGTTGTTGTGTGTCACAACTTCGAGTTATAACAGGTTGGCGAAATGCGGCCAAAGCAAATTTCGCCGGGAAGCCCAACGAGACGATGGCTACGAGCACAACAGTTGGTCGTAGGACTGCACGAAGTACTGGAAGTCCTCGTCGTCGGTGAACCCGTCGCCGTTGAAGTCGGCTCCCGTGTACGGGCCGCCCGGCGCGATGAGCTCGTTGTACGCCTGGATGAAGATTTCAAAATCTGAATCTTCAACAAGAGAATCGCCGTTCAGATCGCCCGCGCACAGGACCCGGCCGTGCAGGTAATCGCCCGCACGCTTCAAGTTGATGATTCCATATCCGTACAGATCGTTGCGCGGACCAGGCCCGGGCTGATCGGCCGTTCGCTCGAGCACCCATCGGACCGTTTGCGGCGGGAGTGCCGGCAGGCCGGCGCTCGGGACGAATTCGGCAAAGAGAATTCCCGCGGCGCCGACAACGTGCGGACAGGCCATCGAGGTTCCGTCGTAAGTATCGAATCCGTGCCCGGCGGCGGAAGGGACAACGGACGCGTTGACCCCGTCGTTCAGAATCAATTCATCCCCGACAGACTTATCGACGTACCAGACCGGACGGAAGTGGTCGTAGGTCACGGCCGGCTGATAGCCCGACTCGAGATCACTCGAGAGTACCACGGCGATCGCACCGGCGTCCCACGCATTCTCGATCACGTAGTCCACAGGGAAGATCAGACTGTCGCGAATGTGTGCGATGTTTCCTGCGGCTTCGCTCGGGAAAGTCCAGTAGAACCAGCCGTATTCGCAATAGATCATGCGGCCATATCTCGGATTGGACTGAGAGCCGGGGACGTGTTTCGCCGGGCGCGTTTGAAACGCCCACTGGATCTCCCAGCCTCCGAGCGGGACGGTCGATTCCACTTCGACTCCGGGCGCGGCGACGCTGATCGTCGGGCCATAGTTCGAGAACCACGCCGGATTGTCGTTGTCATCAATGGCCGCCACGCTCATGACATTGTTCATGCTCGCGGGATAGCGCGGAATATTGGTGAACTCGTTGCCGGCCGCCGCGACTGGAAGAACTCCCGCGGCGAAGGCCGCGTTCATGGCATCCTGCATAGCTTGTGAGTAATCGCTGCCGCTGAAACTCATGTTGAGTACTTTGGCCCCCTGCGCGACAGCCCACTCGACACCCGCGATGATCTCGGGCCAGTCGCCAAACCCGCTGTCATCGATGACCTTTGCAACGACGAGGGACAACTCGGGCGCGACACCAACAACGCCGACGTCGTTATCGAGAGCGAGTATCGTGCCGGTGACATGCGAGCCGTGCGAGTTCACGTCGCCGGCGGTTTCTCCGGCGATGAAACTCATCGAAGCGACCGGCACAGGGAGGTCCGGGTGCCCAAAGTCGAATCCGGTGTCGAGCACGGCGACTTTCACTCCCGCGCCCTTCCCGTACGAGTTCCAGAACTCCGGCGCGTGAACATGAGTCACTCCCCATGGCGTGGTCTGAGTCGCGATTCGCACGCGTCCGCTTGGTTCTGCGTAGCGAACGATCGGGTTGCCACGCAGTTTCGCAAGGACTTCATTGATCTGGGCCGGCGGCACATCAAAGGAGTACAGGCCGGGAACGAGCGTGAAACTCCGGTCCACCCGGATAGCGCCCGCGGCGAGAGCGATAGCTGCTTCCTGTCCGCGCGCGCCGGCGGGTTCGAAGCGCACGAGAATTCGCGTCGCGGGCGGCGGCGCCAGCGGAAACTGCAACCCCGGGTCGGGCTGACCAAACGCGAAGAGAAAGGGCGCCGGAGAATTCCGAACGACGTCAGACGGCGCGCCGGCCAGAGAAAAGAGGGCGCAACCGGACAATGCAGCGAATGAGGCGGCGAGTACGGATCCTTTCGGCATTATGATTCTCCAGGTTCTCGTGGCGGTGTGAGTCGCCCACCCCGGATCGATTGGTCCTGCAGAGATCTTCAATCCGAACAGACCGCCTGTCAGCAGCCGTCCTCCGGATCGCCCAACTCTATTGAACCATGAATGTCAAGATGAGCCGACACTGCCTCATTGAATTCGAGCAAAAAACTAGTGCGTGTCGAGGCTGCTTCTCCCCGCGTGCGGCATTCCGATGAGCAGCTGCGCGATCAGGCCGGTCCAGCCGGTCTGATGGCTCGCGCCGCAGCCACGGCCCGTGTCGCCATGAAAGTATTCGTGAAACGGAATGAGATCACGCCAGTCTGACTTGCTCTGGAAAATATCGTTCTCGCCGAACACCGCCCGGCGACCGCGGTCGTCGCGCCGGAAAATCGAACACAGTCGCCGCGTCAATTCTTCGGAAACTTCGGAGAGGTTCATGAGATTGCCGGAGCCGGTGGGGCATTCGACCTTGAGCGTGTCTCCGTAGTAGGCATGGAACTGCTTCAGCGCGAGAAGAATGAGCAGATTGACGGGCATCCAGATCGGGCCGCGCCAGTTGGAGTTGCCCCCGAACAAATCGGTGCGTGATTCGCCGGGCTCGTAGTCGAGCCGATAGGTTTCGCCGTTCAGGTGAAGCACGAGCGGGTTCGCCTCGTGATACTTCGAAACGGCGCGGATGCCGTAGGGAGAAAGAAATTCGTTCTCGTCCAGCATGCAGGAAAGCAGCCGGCGCAGCTGATCCTCGCGCACCATTCCCATGATCAATCTGCCGGTCGGACCCGGCGAAACCATGGGCTGCACGCTCTGCACCAGATCGGGCCGGTGATCGATGAACCACTGGCGCCGCCGTTGGAATCCCGGAAAGCGCTTGAACGTGTCCACGCTCACCGTCGAGGCGCCGAAGAGCGGCACGAAGCCGACCATCGTGCGAGCTCGAACCGGCTGTCTATGGCCATCGGGAGAAGTGAGATGGTCATAGAAGAACCCATCGTCGGGATCCCAAAACGAATTCTGCGGCGACGTGACGCTGTTCATCGCGTTGGCGATGTAGACAAAGTGCTCCCAGAATTTGCTCGCGAGGTCCTCGTAGATCGGATTGCGCTCGGCAAGAACGAGCGCGGTTGAGAGCATGCTCTTGGCGAACGCGGCCATCCAGCTTGTTCCGTCCGCCTGGCCCAGCATGTATCCGCGCGGCAGGCGATCGCGATCGAACGCGCTGATGTTGTCCATCCCGAGAAAGCCGCCGTGGAAGATGTTGTTTCCCTGCGAGTCTTTGCGGTTGACCCACCAGGTGAAATTGAGAAGCAGCTTCTGGAAGACGCGCTCGAGAAACGCGTAGTCCGGTTTTCCGGTGCGCTCCCCGTCGATCTCGAACACGCCGCGAGCGATGAGCGGGAAGATCGGCGGATTTACGCTGTTGAAATCCCACTCATACGCGGGGATTTGCCCGCTGGGGTGCATGTACCACTCGCGGAGCATCAGCAGCAGCTGCTCTTTGGCGAAGTTCGGGTCGATGTGTGCGAGCGCGATGCAGTGAAATCCGAGATCCCATGATGCGAACCAAGGGAATTCCCACTTGTCGGGCATCGAGATCACGTCGCGCGCGAACAGATGAGTCCAGTCATGATTCCTGCCCGCGAGTCGCGGCGCCGGCGGCGCGGGCTGGCCGGGATCTCCGTAGAGCCAGTCCTGAACAACGAAGTGATAGTACTGTTTCGACCAGAGCATGCCGCCGAAAGCCTGGCGGGCGATCATCCGCGAATCTGCGTCGAGCGCGCTCGGAATCGCAGCGTTGTAGAACTCATCGGCTTCGGCGATGCGTCTGGCGAAGTCCTCGTCAAATGTCGCGAAGGCATCGGCTCCGAGTTGAACCGACTTGGCGCGGAGCCGAAGCCTGATCACGACTTGCTTGCCGGAAGGAATCGCGCGGGAATAGCGGGCGGCGGCCTTCGTTCCACGACTTTCGGGGTTCACGGCCTGCTTGCGATTATGGATCACGTACTCGTGAAAGGCATCCTTCGCATAAAGGTTTGCGGACTTGAATCCGAAGATGCGTTCGAAATTCGTCTCGTTCTCCGTGAAGAGCAGTTCGTCCGCGTCTTCGCAGTGGAGGGAATACTCGCCCAATTCCCAGTGACTGGCGGAAATCGTCCGCTCGCCGGATTTTTCGAGAGAGGGCTTTCGCGAGTCCCAGCCCCATGTCCAGAAATTCCGGAACCAGATCGTTGGCAAGACCTGAATCGGCGCGGTATCCGGGCCGTGATTCGTGACGGTGATGCGCACGAGCAGGTCTTCTGCTGCGGCTTTCGCGTATTCGACCTGCACATCGAAGTACTTGCCCTTGTCGAAGACTCCGGTATCGACAAGCTCGTACTCGGGCTGGGTGCGATCACGTCTCCTGTTTTCCTCGACAAGCTGGCTGTATGGGAATTCCGCCTGGGGGTATTTGTAAACGAAGCGCATGTAGGAATGCGTCGGCGTGCTGTCGAGGTAGTAGTAGTATTCCTTGACGTCCTCTCCGTGATTTCCTTCGGATCCCGTCAATCCGAACGGGCGCTCCTTGAGAATCGGGTCTTTGCCGTTCCAGAGGGAGAGGGCGAAGCAGACATATTGATGGCGGTCGCAGATGCCGGCTAGCCCGTCTTCGTTCCACCGATACGCGCGGGAGCGTGCGTGGTCGTGCGGGAAGTAGTCCCACGCGCTCCCATCGGGGCTGTAGTCTTCGCGCACGGTTCCCCACGCGCGATCGGATACAAACGGTCCCCAGCGATTCCAGTGGCCCATTTTGGCGCTCGAGAGCTTCAGTCGGGCGCCTTCGGCGGTGTCGAAGATGGATGGGAGTGCCATGCTGGGTTGAGTTGATGTCAAGAGGCGCTCACCACCGGATCGTTCCACCCGCCGCCCGGGACAAGCCGCGGGGGCACCGAGGGCGGCCCCCAGGTTCCGGGTTGATAGATCTGCGCCGGCGGCGCCGACTTGATAATCGGGTCGACGATCCTCCACGCTTCCTCAACAGAGTCCTCGCGTGCGAAGAGCGTCGAATCGCCGAGCATGGCATCGCCGAGCACGCGTTCGTAGGCGTCCATGTCTTCGGGCTTGCTATGTCGAGTCGCGACCATTTCGGACCTGGTCGCTGATTTTTCATCGGGGGAGAGCCCGTTCGCGCCGATGGCGATGGTCATGTCCGGGCTGATGCGCATCCGGATCGTGTTGCAGGCAAGGTCGTAGTCGGAGTACATGGTGGGGGGCTGCTTGAGGCGGACAAGCAGTTCCGTGCATGTGACCGGAAGGTTCTTTCCGGTGCGCAGGAAGAACGGGACACCTCGCCAGCGCCAGGAATCGACTTCGAGGCGGAGGATGCCGAAAGTTTCGACGATCGAATTCGGCGCGACTCCGGGTTCAGAGGTGTAGCCCTTGAACTGGCCGCGCAGAACATCCTGCGGCGTGAGCGTCGGGATCGCGCGAAGGATCTTGATTTTCTCATCGCGGATCGATTCGCTGTCGGTCCGAACCGGCGGCTCCATCGCGAGATTGACCATGATCTGGAAGAGGTGATTCTGCATCACGTCCCGGATGGCGCCGGTCTGGTCATAGAACGCGCCGCGCCCCTGTACGCCGAAATTCTCCGCCATGGTGATCTGAACGCTGTCGATGTAGGTTCGATTCCAGAACGGCTCGAAGAGCGAGTTCGCGAACCGCGAGAAGAGCATGTTGTGAACGGGACGCTTGCCGAGGTAGTGATCGATACGGAAAATGGATTTCTCGTTGAAGACGTTCAGAAGGATCGCGTTGAGTTTTTGGGCCGATTCGAGGTCGGTTCCGAAGGGTTTCTCGACGATCACACGGCCGCAATCGGCGCACCCGGTTTTGGAGAGCTGTTCGACGACCGTTGCGAACAGAACCGGCGGAATTGCAAGATAGTGCGCCGGAAACTTGGCGCTCCCGAGCTCACGCTTCAGGGCCGCGTAGGTACCGACCTCGCGGTAATCTCCGTCGACATAGCGGAGGAGGGCGCACAGCTTGTCGAAGACCTTTGCGTCGAACTCGCCGTGCTTTTCGATGCTGTCCTTGGCGCGGGCCTTGAGTTGATCGAGATTCCAGCCGGCTTTCGCGACTCCGATCACGGGGACGTTGAGACTGCCGCGTCGAACCATCGACGAAAGGGCGGGAAAGATCTTCTTGTATGCAAGATCGCCGGTCGCTCCATAGAACACCAGCGCATCGGAACGTTCAACATTCATGGACGACTCCGAGGGTTGAGTGAATGAGTGAGAGCGGACTGCTGGAGTGTGAGGCCGGACTAGTGAGCGCCCTTTTCCTGGTGTCCGCCGAATTCGAGACGCATCGCGGACATCAGCTTGTCCGCGAACACCGCTTCACCTCGCGACGAGAAGCGCTCGTAGAGCGAGGCCGTGAGCACGTGCGCCGGAACGGCCTCGTCGATCGCGGCCTTGATCGTCCATCTTCCTTCCCCCGAGTCGGAGACCTTTCCTGTGAAATTGGCCAGGTTGGCGTCCTTGGCGAGCGCGGAAGAGGTGAGATCGAGCAGCCACGAAGCGATGACGCTGCCTCGGCGCCAGACTTCGGCGACATCGGGCAGATTCAGGTCGTACTGATAGTGCTCGGGATCTCGGAGCGGAGTCGTTTCGGCGTCGACCGCGTGATCTTTCTTGCCGACGTTCGCCGCACGAAGAATGCCGAATCCCTCGGCGTACGCGGCCATGATGCCGTACTCGATTCCGTTGTGCACCATTTTCACAAAGTGGCCGGCGCCGCTCGGGCCGCAGTGCAGATATCCCTCCTCGGACGTGCCACCCATCTTTTCGCGGCCGGGTGTGCGGCCGATCGAGCCGACTCCCGGGGCGAGCGTCTTGAAGATCGGATCGAGTCTCTTCACGGCGTCGGTCGGTCCGCCGATCATCATGCAGTAGCCGCGCTCAAGCCCCCAGACGCCGCCGCTGGTACCGACATCGAGGTAATTGATCTTCTTGGGCTCGAGTTCCTTCGAGCGCCGGATATCGTCGATGTAGTACGAATTGCCGCCGTCGATGATGGTGTCACCGGGTTCGAGGTGGGGGAGCAGCGATGCGATGGACTTGTCCACGACGGCGGCGGGCACCATGAGCCAGACGGAGCGCGGCTTGTCGAGCTTCTTGACAAACTCGGCGATCGAGGCGCTACCGACCGCCTTTTCCTTCTCGAGGTCCTGCACCGCCTTGGCGGACATGTCGAAGACCACGCACTGATGGCCGCCTTTGATCAGGCGGCGCACCATGTTGGCGCCCATGCGGCCGAGTCCGATCATTCCGAGTTGCATTGGTTGCTCCTGTTTGCGGCCAGACTTTCGATTCAGTATGACAGGTTTCTCAGTCGCGCGTCAGTGCCGATTTGCTGCCGGCCGAGCGCGCTGCGATGGTTTGTCCCAGAGCCGAAACCCTCCGATGAACGCGTTGGCGTTGTCGCCGGGGCGGCAGAGCCGCGGCAGCACATCGAGACGCTTGACGTTTCCTCCCCCGATCACGACATCGTTCGGTTCGAGCGCCGCGATGAGCCGCTCGATCACATCGATCACGTGGCGCTTCCACTTTTTTTCGCCGTACTTCTTCAATCCGCGGATGCCGACATAGTCCTCAAAGGTCATTTTCTTGTAGGGCAGGTGGGCGAGTTCCATCGGCGCGAGCACGCCATTGACGATCATCGCCGTGCCAAGGCCCGTGCCCAGGCCCAGGAAAAGCATTCGGCCCCCTTTGTAACTCCCGAGCGCCTGCATCGCGGCATCATTGACGACCTGAACCTTTTTGCCAAATGCTTTCGCGAAGTCGAACCCGATCCAGCCCTTCCCGAGATTCATGGGCTCCGAAAAAACATGCCCGTCGAAGACGGGGCCGGGAAAACCAATCGAAATCGCGTCGTACTTCCAATCACGTGTGAGCTTTTTCACTCCCGCGACCATTTTTCGAGGCGTCATGGACTTGCCGGAGGAGAATTGCCGGTGTTCCTTCGCTCCGCTCACAAGTACTTTGACGTGCGTCCCGCCGACATCGATCACAAGAATCTTCATCGAACCTCCGGAAGCGGCGCCCCACAGTGGCGCGAGACTCAGTCAAACATACCAGAACGATTTGCACGATTCGGAGTCGGTCTCGCCCGCTTGATTGTCCCAGGCATCCACACCGGAAACAAGCATGCCGGGCAAGCAGACACGAAGACACTCCGGAATGTTCATTCGTCTACCGATAGTCGCCGTCGTCCCACATGGCGAGGTCGGAGGCGCGATCGGTTGTCAATGCCGCGGCGTGCCCGTCGAAGAACGCGGCGTTGCTCGAGCCGTTGTGCCGGGCGGGCGCGATGCGCTGCGCATTGATCGGATCATCCGCCGGGCCGGCCAACACACCTTTCAGGTGCGTTTCGCCCCACAGGTCGTAGAACTGTGAGATCTGAAGCGTGCTCGGGTCTCCGACAAGCCAGTTGTTGGCGCGCAGTTCGTCGCGATCGTCGTTGAAACAAGTCAGGTAGAGTGTGCCCGAGGGATTGTGGACCATATCGAGCGGAGAAGGAGACTTTGTTCCGTTGACTTCGCCGGGAGCGCGAAATCGGAAGCCGTTGTCCACGAAGTGCAAGGGGTGGCGATCTTTCGGTCGGGCGGGATCGCGGTAGTAGGTCGCGCTCGCGAAACGATCGTCGTTGACGCCGCCGGTCTTGTCCCGTGTCGTCGCTCTTGGATCGAGGTATGGGCGAAGATTGAAAGCCCATGAAATTGTGACCCGCTCCGCCGCGGAAAGCGTGGGCGTCGAATCGAGCGGAACCGCCGGAAAAGAAAGATCCGCCGTTCCACACTCGCGCGGCACAATGCGTTTCGAATCGTCGGCGTACATGTTCATGGCGAGCGCGATCGAACGCTGATTCGCGAGGCAGGCCGCGGCCCGAGCCGATGCGCGGGCACTCTTGAGCGCGGGGAGGAGAATCCCGATCAGGATTCCGATCAGAGCGATGACGACGAGAAGCTCGATGAGCGTAAAGGCGGCGAAGCGCTGATGGCGACGATACCTCTCCACGGTGATTCCAGCCTAACGCATCCGCGCAGAATCGCAATTCCTCAAACTAGCTCTTAATGCCACGAGGGAACAGGGACTCGCCTTCCTCCCTGGATCACGCACCTCACGCGTTCGAGTTCCGTCACGTCGCGCGTCGGATCTCCGCTTACGGAGATGAGATCGCCGGCCTTGCCCGGCTCGATCGTGCCGATTTCTCTTTCGAGGCCGAGCAGTTCCGATGCGACGATGGTCGCCGCTCGGATCGCTTCGGTCGGCGTCATGCCGCCTTTGACCATCAGCGCGAACTCTCGAGCGTTCTGACCGTGCGGGCTGACGCCGGTGTCGGTTCCGAATGCGATTTTCACGCCGGCCTCATGACTCTTGCGGAACATTTCTTGTGCTCGCGGGCCGACCTGGCGCGCCTTTTCCGCGACCTGCGGAAGGTAGTACCCCGGTTTTTCGGAGTTCTCGACAACGGTCGCGATGGCGAGAAGAGTCGGTACGTGATAGCAACTGTGGTCTTTGAACAGCGCGATGGAGCTGTCGTCGAGATAGGTTCCGTGTTCGATCGAATCGACCCCGGCCTTGATCGCAGCGTTGATGCCGTCGGTCCCGTGCGCGTGCGCCGCGACTTTCCGTTTCAGCGAGTGCGCCGTCTTGACGATCGCTTCGAGTTCCTCGTCGAATTCCTGCTGTGCTATACCGGCATTGGCGGCTGAGAGCACGCCGCCGGTCGCGGTGACCTTGATCACATCCGCGCCGAGCTTGATCTGATAGCGGACCGCCTTCATGCATTCGTCCGGGCCGTCCGCGATCCCGTTTTCGGGTGTTTGCGGTCCGAAGAGTTCCTGTCGCATACCGGTCGTGCCGTCGCCGTGCCCGCCGGTGATGCTGATCGCGTGTCCGGCACAGATGACGCGCGGTCCCGCGACGTAACCCTCCCTGATCGCATCGCGCAGCGCGAGGATCGCGTTCGCGCGCCCCGCACCGAGATCCCGCACTGTGGTGAAGCCCGCTTCAAGATCCTTCCGCGCGTATGCCGCGGCGTGCAGCGCCACCATCGCATCCGAATCAGTCACCTCGCGCATTCTCACACCTGGATCGAATTCCATCGTCAGATGCACATGGCAATCGATCAGGCCGGGCAGCACGAACTGATCACGCAGGTCGACTTCTTCCACGATGGCTGCCGCCTTCTCGGCGCTAACATCAGGACCATCGAAGCCGTCGCGGATGGAGTCGATGACGCCGTTGCGGATGACAACAGTTTGATTCTTCTTTGGCGGCTGACCGGGAACCGCGAGCAAAGTGCCGCAGCGGACAAGCGTGTAGTGATTCGCGGGCAGTGCGGGTTGCGATGGCGGCTCGGCAACCGGGGCCGGCAGGAACGCGCTCGCGCCGAGCGCGATCGTCAAGACAGTCTTTGCGGCTCGAAAAAGCTTGCTCATCTTGGTAACTCGCAAGAGATTGTCGGCTATTGCTTGGGCGCAGCCGGCGCCGCTTCCTTCACACACCGGAAACCGACGTGATTGCTCCCGGTTTTTTCTTCGCCTTTGCCGCGTGTGCCGACCATGTAGCGCGTGCAATATTGATCGGTGCACAAGAACGAGCCGCCTTTATGAACGCGTTTCTTTTCGTCCGGCTCGGCGGGGTCGTAGGGAGTTGTCGGGCCCTTTGGGTTCTTGATCACCGCATTGGGTCCGCCGGCCGCGGCAACTTGGCGCGCGTACGTGTCGGGGCGATACCAGTCGCTGCACCACTCCCACACATTACCCGCAACGTCGTAGAGCCCGTAGTTGTTCGGGGGAAACTGCTTCACGGGCGCGATCCCGGCGAATCCGTCCTCGCCGGTGTCCTTCATCGGAAAGGTGCCCTGATAGGTGTTCGTCATGAACTTGCCATCGGGGTGGAGTTCATTTCCCCACGAATAAACATCGCCCGCGTGTCCGCCTCGTGCGGCGAATTCCCATTCGGCTTCGGTGGGCAATCTCTTGCCCGCCCACTTGCAGTAGGCGACCGCATCGGGATATGCGATGTGGACGACGGGGTAGTCGTCTTTCCCTTCGATCGATGATGACGGGCCATCGGGGTGGCGCCAGTTGGCGCCGTGCTCGTACCGCCACCACCGATAGTGATTGTTCAGCGGAACGGGCTTATCTGTCGGAGTAAAGACCGTCGAACCCGCCTTCAGGTTTTCCGGCGGTGCGGTCGGGAATTCTTCTTTCGTTGGGGCGATCTCGGCGATCGTCAAGTAGCCGGTCGCCTTCACGAACTCTGCAAACTGGGCGTTGGTGACTTCGGTGATGTCCATCCAGAATCCGTCGACATAGACGCGATGGACGGGGCGCGCATCGGGCATGGAATCCGGCCCACCACAGACGAGCGGAGTCGGGTCGTCGGTTCCCATCGAGAATTCGCCGCCGGGGATCCAGACCATGCCGGGCGGCGCCGGTGAGGGCGCGAGTGCCTTGTTTTCGATGGTGGGTCCGAATCCGGCCGGTCCGGCGTTCGGACCGGCTTGTGCGTACAGAACAATCGCGCCGACAGCAAGCAGCAACCCGAGCGCACCGATGAAGGGACGCACGCGTTCGCGAGAATCACCGACATGGGACCGAATGAGATTTGTGTGAGCTGACACGTCGCCTCCGCCCTTCATCTTACCGGAGCCCGGCAAAGGCAGATGCGGAAACCTCTTCGAGCATGTTTCCATGTGTCGGGCGATGTTCTGGTCATGCCGCGCCCATGCGGCAGACCTGGACACTCGCCGACATGAGGGCGCGGCGCACGGCGGCGGCGAAATCGACCGCGCCGGGTGTATCAGAGTGCAGGCAGATCGTCTCGGCATCGATCCAGACGCTTGAACCATCAGAGGCGAACGCCCGTCCTTCGCGCGCGATCATGACAGCTTGTGCCGCGGCTTCGGAGGGAGATTGGAGAAGCGCTCCGGGAAGTTTTCGCGACCGGAGCGTTCCATCGGGCTCGTATTTCCGATCGGCGAAGGCTTCGCGCGCGACCCGAAACCCCGATTCCTTCCAACGCTCGAGCCCGCGCAAGCCGGCTTGTCCGACCAGCACGGCGGCCGGCGCGACCCCGCGCGCGGCACGCGCGATGGCGTCGGCAATGTCGAGATTCTGCATCGCGTCGTGATAGAGAGCGCCGTGCGGCTTGATGTGCGCGATCCGCGCGCCCGGGACGCCTTCGACGACGGATGCAAAGACCTGCAACTGCGAAAGGACCGACTTTTCGATTTCCGCGGCGGTCAGGGCGAGTGATTCGCGCCCGAATCCCTTGCGATCGGGGTACGAGGGATGCGCACCGATCCCGGTTCCTCTCGCAGCGCACGCGAGGGCGAGGCGGCGAATGGTGGAGACATCTCCGGCGTGTCCGCCGCAGGCGATGTTCGCCGATGTGACCGAATCGAGAAGTGCAGTTTCGATCGAAGGATCGACGACGCCCTCACCCAGATCGCAGTTGAGGTCGATCGGTTTCATTCGAGAGCTTCGCCCTGTGTATCGGGCAGGAAAAAGAAGATGATGGCTCCGGCAAGGAAGAGGAGGCCGAGAAAGGCGAGCGCGACTCCGAGTCCAAGGCTCATCGAGAGGGCTCCAACGACGGCGGGAGCGATCGCGCTGACACCACGCCCGAAGTTGTAGCAGAGCCCCTGGGCTGTTGCTCGCACGCGCGCGGGAAAAAGCTCGGCGAGCAGCGAGCCGAAGACGCTGAAGAATCCGTGGCCGAAGTATCCGACGATCGGTCCGATCGAGAACAGCAGCCACTTGTTTCCCGAGCTCAAGCCGAAGATCGGCGTGGAAACCGCAGCGCCGACGGTGAACGCGACGAAGATCGCACGGCGGCCAAAGCGCTCCGCAAGGAATCCGAAGCTGAAGTAACCGAGAAACGCGCCGAGTTGGATCGTGACGATCCATGCGGTGGATTGAAGAAATTCGATTCCCGCGCCGCCTTTCTCCGGCGGCAGAGCGAGAAACCCGGGAATCCAGGTGAACAGACCCCAGAACGCGCACATGAGCGAGGTCGTGAGCAGGCAGGCGGTGAACACGCGCGAGCGGTAAGGGGAACGTGCAAGCGTACGAAAGGTTTCTTGAAGGCCGGGTCGCTCGGCGGAAGACTCGAGCCACGCTCTTGATTCGGGCACGCTGTGACGAATCCAGAGAACAATCAGCGCCGGCGCCGCACCGACAACGAAAAGAGGGCGCCAATCCCACTTCGGGATGATGAACCCGGCGAGCAACGCCGCGATGATGTAGCCGATCGCCCAGCCGGATTGCATGACGCCGATCGCGCGGCCGCGCTGTTTCGGGTCCCAGGTTTCGGCGATGAGCACCGAACCGGCCGCCCACTCTCCGCCCATCCCGATCCCGACAAGGAGGCGCCAGAAGATGAGAGCTTCGAGGCTGTGCGCAGTAGCACACATCGCCGTACAAACAGAGTAGAGCAATATCGAAATCGAGAGCGCGCGGACACGGCCAATCCGATCGGCGACGACGCCGAAAAACATGCCGCCGAAGGCGGAGGCGAGAAGAGTCGACGAAGCGATCAATCCGCTCTGGGTTGCTGAGAGACCGAATTCTTTTTTGATTGTGGTGAGCGCGAGCGCATAGAGCATTACGTCCATGCCGTCGAGCATCCACCCCGCGCCGCCCGCAACAAGCGCTTTGCGAGCCTCCGGTGTGGCGCTGGTCCACCAGTGGAAAGGCCCGGCAGTTGGTGTCTCGGTTGGCATCGTGGATCAGCGAATCGGAACTTCTCGCTTGGGCAGTTCGCGCAGTTGCGAGTTGCGGAGCCGAAGAAGACGGTGCGCCTCCTTCACAGAAACCGGTTCGAAGCGTACCTTCTCGCGCGGCCGGAGTTGCCCGAGAATCGGCAGATCAACGGAGGCGACGCACGCGAGGACCGGATAGCCGCCGGTGGTGGGGTGTTCAACCCCAAGAACGATTGGTTGTCCGCTTTCTGGGACTTCGATCGCGCCCGGGGCCATGCCTTCGCTCAGCATGCGGCCGGCGCACAAGCTCGGGATCGCCGGGCCTTCGAGCCGAATCCCCGCGCGGTTGGATTGATTGGAAACGGTGAACTCCGAACGCCAGAACAAGTCCGCGGCGTCCGGATCAAAGCGGTGCGCGAGCGGCGACTCGACCGCGCGCAGCACACGCCGCTCGAGCAAGTCCACGCCGAATTTGTGGGCATCGAAGACTCGAAGGGGCTCCCGCGCCGCCGCGGCATCGAATTCGAGGAAGTCGCCCGCGCGCAGCGAGCGACCGCCCAGCCCTCCAAAGCCCGCGCTCAAGTTGGTTGAAGCGCCGAAGAGACAATCCGGGACCATGAGGCCGCCCGCAACGCAGAGGTAGACCCGGCAGCCGCGCCGGATTGGTCCGATGCGGACGATGTCGCCGGCCCGGATCTGATGTGGGTTCCACATTCCAAGCTCGCGCGATTGCGCGCCTTCGAGCTGAGCCGTCGTTTCGCCACCGGAGATGACAATCGAAGTATCGGAATCGAATTGCAGCCTTCCGCCGGTCAGCGTGAACTCGAGGCCTGCGTCGTGATCCCAGTTTTGCAAGAGTCGGTTGCCGACGGTGAGTGAGAGTTGGTCGGCCGCGCCTCCCTCGGGAACGCCGATGCTCGTGAAATGAGGGAATCCGAGCGCCTGCACGGTCGTCAGCATCCCGGGTTCGATGATCGTGATGCGCGGCAACTAACGATCCCTTCCAGGGTTGTTCGCGATCGAATCGAATTCGCGTTCGGTGATCGGAACGAAGCGAACTCGATCCGTCATTTCCAGGAGCGAGGGGTCGCTGCGCGAGGCATCGAAAAGAAACAACGGTGTTCGACCGATGAGGCGCCAACCGCCGGGCGTCGCGTGCGGATAGATTCCGGTTTGTTCTCCGGCGATGCCGACGCTGCCGATCGGAACTCGCACGCGCGGGCTCGGCAGCCGCGGCGTCGCGAGTTGGTGCGGCAATCCACTGAGATATGGAAAGCCGGGTGTGAATCCGATAAACGCGACTTCGTAATGCGCGCCTGAATGGAGTTGAACCACTTGGCTAGACATGAGCCCGCAGTGAGCTGCAACCGATTCGAGATCCGGCGCGAACTTCGGTTCGTAGCAGACTGGGATTTCGATCGTCTTCACATCGGGCGGAGTGCCTTCGTCCGTTGATCCGGCGAGCACCGAGCGGATCACGGGTTCCACATCTCGAAATTCGAAGGGATCAAACCGCACCAAGATCGTGGTGTACGCCGGCGTGATGCTAAACGGGTAGTCGATCGTCGCGTCCTCCAGAGCGCGACAGCCCCGAAGCACGGCTTGACGCACTTCCGGCGTGTTCGATTCGCCGAACTGCAGGCGGAGTGCGCCGTCGCCGAGCCACGAAATGGCGGGTGAGAGTGGCGCGGGTTGATCAGCAGCGGGCATGGATGCAGAATAAACAAAGACTTGACAACCCCGGGAACTTCGATACACTTTGCCCAGCATCAAGAGTCCCGGGAAGGCATATTCCCGGGCGGCAACCGAGCTGAACAACAGTCGCGGTGCCGGAGCCAGCCTTGGGTTCAGTCGAAAGATTGCTCCCGGGGAACGATGCGGCGGATGATGGGATTGGCCCTTCATCCTGCAAAAAGCGAAGAAGGCTTGCGCCGATTTCGCTCCGCCCTTTGGCTCATGCAGACTTGGTGCCGTGGAGTTCACGGCAATGTCACGTCGCATCCAGAACCAAGAGTCCGAAACGTTCGAAACACGCTCCGCCGCGGCACACCGCGCCGAGCCCAGTCGAACATGCGAAAAGACTTTCGCGCTTCCCGCCCATGCCGGAATCGACACGGTGGCGCTGCGGGGAGGACGGAAGCCCGATCCGAGCACGGGCGCGATACTGACCCCGATTTTTCAATCGACGACGTACGCGCAAGAAGCGGTCGGCGTGCACAAGGGGCACACGTATTCGCGGGCGAGCAACCCGACGGTTTCGGCGCTCGAAGAAGCGCTCGGTGCGCTGGAAAATACGCCGCCCGCGGTCTGTTTTTCGACCGGACTTGCCGCGATCACGACGCTGTTTCTTTCGCTGCTGAAGTCGGGCGATCATGCAGTGGTCTCAGACGTTGTGTACGGCGGCACGGTTCGATTGCTGAACCTGGTGCTTGAGCCGCTGGGTGTGGCGGCTTCCTTTGTTGATACTTCCGATTCGCGAGCGGTCGAGGCCGCGATCACGCCGCGCACGAAGCTTGTCTTTGTCGAGACGCCCGCGAACCCAACGCTGAAACTCGCGGATGTCGAAGCGATCGCGCGGATCGCGAAAGAGCGCGGCATCCCGCTCGCTGTCGATAACACGTTTCTGACGCCGGTGCTTTTCCGGCCGCTCGACCGGGGCGCGGACATCGCGGTGTATTCAACAACCAAGTACATCGAAGGCCACAATGCAACCGTGGGGGGCTCGATCTCGACGCGCGATTCGGCGCTGCTCGATCGGCTGCGGCTCTTTCGCAAGTCGCTCGGAACGATCCAGGCGCCGTTCGATGCGTGGCTCACGCTCAAGGGCCTGAAGACCTTGCCGCTGCGGATTCGCCAGCACTCCCGCAGCGCGTTGGAAGTCGCTCGTTACCTCCTGAGTCACCCAAAGGTTACACGGGTGTTCTACCCCGGGTTATCGGAGTTTCCGCAGCACGAGCTGGCCCTGCGACAGATCCGATCGCAACACGGAGCGAAGAGAACGACGAAAAACGCCGATTCCGAAGTGTTCTTCGGGGGAATCGTTGCGTTTGAGGTTGCGTCCGGTGAGGGCGGCAGTGTAGATTCTGGTGTGACCGTGATGAACAACGTCCAACTCTGCACTCTCGCGGAGAACCTCGGCTCGGCCGAGACGTTGATCACTCACCCCGCATCGATGACGCACGGGGATGTGCCGCGCGAGCAGCGTGAGCGCACCGGCATCACCGACGGACTGATTCGTCTCTCGGTCGGCCTCGAAGATCCGGCGGACATCATCGCCGATCTCGAGCAGGCGCTCGATCAAGTCGTGATTCAGAGCACGACGACGCGCACCACGACGACGACGGTCACGACGCGCGGTCGCGCGCGTCAACTTGCCTGAACCCAACTTGCGTTCGTTTTCTCCCCGCTTCTTTCCGCGGCCCACGCGTGATCCGCGTACCCGCTTTTGATCTGGAGTTCGTCATGTCCGCCCAGCCCAATGCCCAGCCCGCTCACAACGACGACGTCGTCGTTCTGAAGTTTGGAAGTTCCGTTCTGCCGAACGAAGAGTCGCTTTCACTCGCGATCCACGAGGTGTATCGCTATCTCCGCCGCGGCCAGAAAGTGATCGCGGTTGTTTCCGCGATGGGCCCGACGACGGACAAGTTGCTCGTGCACGCGAAGACGTTCGGCGATTCGTGCGATGCCGGCGGCATCGCGGCACTCGCCGCGACGGGCGAAGCGCAGACGCAGGCGCTGTTGACTCTCGCGCTCGATCGCGCGGGTATTCCGGCGAACGCGATCGATCCGGGCGCGCTCGGGCTCAAGACCAGCGGGCCGCTGCTCGATGCCAAGCCGGAAAGCCTGAACGTCGATGCGATCCGCGCGGCACTCGACGATCGACCGGTGCTCGTTGTGCCGGGTTTCATCGGGCGCGATGCGCTCGGTCGCACTTCGCTGCTGGGTCGAGGCGGCTCGGATTTCTCGGCGCTGTTCATCGCTGCCGGTCTCGGTTGCGATTGTGTGCTCGTGAAGGATGTCGATGGTCTTTACGACCGCGATCCTGCCGAGCACGCGTCCACCGCGCGCAGGTATCGGAAAGTGTCATACGAAGACGTGCTCTCGCTGGTTGAAGGCGTTGCCCAGCACAAGGCCGTTCGGTTCGCACGCGATCACCACCTCTCGATCGGAATCGGCGGCATCGGCCACCCGGTCGGCACCGTCATCGGGCCCGAACCGTCACAATTCGCGAAGGGCATCGGAACTCCCAAGCCGGTGCGGGTTGCGCTGCTCGGGCTCGGCACCGTTGGACTCGGCGTTTACCGCCATCTCGCGCAATTGCCCAAGCTGTTCGAAGTCGTGTCGGTCGGCGTGCGCACGCTGAGCAAGCACGCATCGAGCGGCGTGCCATCGCCGCTGTTGACGAGCGATCTCAACGCCGTGCTCGCATCACAAGCCGACGTCGTCGTCGAATCGATCGGCGGATTGCATCCCGCGCGCGAGCTCATCCTCCAGGCGCTCGGCGCAGGCAAGCACGTTGTCACCGCGAACAAGGCCGTCATCGCCGCGTTCGGCGCCGAGCTGCACGAGCGTGCGCGAAAGCACGGAGTGTCGCTCCGGTACAGCGCGAGCGTCGGCGGGGGAGTGCCCGTGATCGAAGCGATCCGTCGCGCCCGCGAATCGGGCGAGGTCGCCGAGCTTCGCGGCGTGCTGAACGGAACCACTAATTTCATCCTCGGCCGGCTTGAGAACGGCGTTTCCTTTGACGAAGCGGTTCGCGAGGCGCAGGCCGCGGGATTTGCAGAAGCCGATCCATCCGCAGATCTCGATGGCCTTGACGTCGCGAACAAACTCGCGGTTCTTGCCGCGGTTGGGTTCGGTGTCTCGTTGCCGGTCGAGAAGATCGAACGCACCGGCATTCGATCGATCAACGCGGAAGCGGTCGCGGCCGCGCGGGCCCAGGGGAATGCCATCCGCCTGGTCGCAACTCTTCGGAACGAAGGTTCGGGCGTCGTGCGTGCTCTCGTGCGGCCGGAAGAGGTCCCGCTCTCGGGCTGCTTTGCGCAGCTTCGCAACGAACAGAACGCGGCGATCGTGCGTCTTGCCGACGAACGCCAGATCGTGGTGAACGGGCGCGGTGCCGGCCGCTGGCCGACCGCCGAATCGGTCTTCGCCGATTTGCTCGAAATCGCCGGGGAACGTTTCGACCCGGAAGATGTGCACGACCGTGTTCGTACACACGCCAGAGCGCACGGCGTTGCCGCGAGGTTCGCGCAAGGGCCTCAACGCGAAGCCGCACCCGCACTGGGCGGCGCGCCGCTGCCGGCGCCGCGTCCGGGAGTCAATCGGTGACGCTGCACATTCACACCAAGCTCGTACATCCGGCCACGGACGGCTTGCAGCACAAGCCGACCGTGACACCGATCTACCTGTCCGCCACGTTTGAACAGGAATCCGCGACGGAGTTCGGCGAATTCGACTACTCCCGCAGCGGAAATCCGACGCGGCAGGTTCTTGAATCGCAGCTCGCCGAACTCGAGGGCGCCAAGCGGGCGTTCGCGTTTTCCAGCGGAGTCGCTGCGATCGCCGCGGTGACTCGTTTCCTCAAGCCCGGAGAGGAGATTCTCGCCGCGAACGATCTCTACGGCGGAACGCAGCGCATTTTCTCGACGATTCTGCCGGATCGCGGCGTCGACGTTCGCTATTGCAATGCTTCGAACGTGGACCGTTTTCTCGCCGCGGCGTCACTCGAAACCAAGCTCATCTACTTCGAGCCGGTCGGCAACCCGATGCTCACAATCTACGACGTTCGAGCCATCGCGGAAGCGGCGCGGCGGAGAGGAATCCTGACCGCGGCGGACAATACGCTGCTCACGCCGCTGAATCTCCGTCCGCTCGATCTGGGCGTGGACATCGTGATCCACTCCGCCACCAAGTACATCGGCGGGCACAGCGATGTGACTGCCGGCGTTGTCGCGGTGAACCGCGACGATCTGGCCGACCACCTCTATCGCACTCAGAACGGTGAAGGGAGCGCGCTCGCGCCCTTTGACTGCTACAACCTCGAACGAGGCCTGCGCACGCTCGCGCTCAGGCTCGAGCGTCAGCAGGAAAACGCGAGGAAAATCGCGGAGCACCTGGCGGGCGTTGCCGGATTGCAGCAGGTTCGCTACCCGACGCTGGCGTCGCATTCGGGGCGAGACATTCTCGCGAATCAGTGCACGTCCAAGCACGCGGGGGGCGGAGCTCTGGTGTGCTTCGAGACAGGGTCGGTCGAAACTTCGCGTCGGATTGTCGAGGCGTTGAAGTTATTCGCGATCCGCGTGAGCTTTGGCACGGTTTCGTCGTCGGCCAGCTTGCCGTTCTACATGTCGCACGCGAGTGTTCCGGAGAGTGAACGGGAGCGTCACGCGCTGCCGCGCGATCTGGTGCGGCTTTCCATCGGCATCGAGCACATCGACGATCTCATCCAGGACCTCGACTGCGCGCTGCGGGAAGCGGGGATCGGCAGGCAACGCGAGCCGAAAGCGATCGAAGCGGTCGCGATCAAATCGACCGTGAAGGCGCGATACGAGACAGCGGAAGTTCCCGAAATTGTCGTCCCGATTCAATCTGTCGTCGAGGTGGTCTCATGATTCCGTCCGATTGTCCGATCGTTGTGGTGGGGGCGACCGGCGCGGTCGGGCGCGAGGCTCTCTCGATTCTTGAGTCGCGAAATCATCCGGCGAAGCAGATTCGCGCCGTTGCGTCGGCGCGCTCCGCTGGTTCGTCCATTCCGTATTCCGGCGGAAACCTGACCGTGACGGAAGCAGGGCCGGCGAGCTTTGCCGGTTCAAGGGTTGCTCTGTTCTGTGCGACGTCGGATACGGCCCGTGCTTTGGCGCCGATCGCGCGTGCCGCGGGATGTGCAGTCGTGGACAATTCCTCGGCCTTTCGCGCGGATCCCGGCGTGCCGCTGGTGGTGCCCGAAGTGAACGGTGAGGAAGTCGTCCGGGCGTCGCAGCCGGCGCTCGTCGCCAACCCGAACTGCTCGACGATTCTCATGCTGGTCGCGCTCGAACCGATTCGCCGGAGATTCGGGATCGAGCGCATCGTCGTTTCGACGTATCAGGCTGTGTCGGGCGCTGGCGCCGCGGCAATCGTCGAACTCCAGACTCAGGCCGCGGACATGCTTGCCGGCCGCGCGCCGCAAGCCAAGGTGTTTGCAGAGCCGTGCGCGTTCAACGTGTTTAGCCACAACTCCACCATGGATGAGGCGACGGGCCTGAATGGCGAAGAAAAGAAAATGATCGGCGAGACTCGGCGCATCTGGAACGATCCAGACGTGGAGGTCTCGCCGATGTGCGTGCGTGTGCCCGTCATTCGCGCCCATTCCGAATCGGTCGCCGTGACCCTTTCCTCGCCCGCTTCGGAAGGCGAAGTTCGAGCGGCGTTCGAGGGCGCCAGGGGTGTTTGCCTCATCGATGATCGGAAAGCAAACAAGTTCCCGACACCGCTGCAGGCATCTGGTACGGACACGGTCTTTGTCGGTCGGTTGCGCGCCGATCCGGGATCGAACCGGGATGCACAGGGCCGGACGCGTCATCACTGCCTTTTTCTTTCGGGCGATCAGCTCCGCAAAGGGGCAGCGCTCAACGCGATTCAGATCGCGGACTTGCTGTTCCGCAAGTGATTCTTCCGCAATGAGTTGAAGCGCAGTTTTGGCGTGCCAGGCTGCTCCGATCGCCTGCAACGCGGGGATTGGTAGGCGACGCCGGGAATCGTGAGTCATAGTTGATCGGGGCAGAGTGAGCAGCGCCGCAGCCGCGGCGTTTTGTCGTTTGTACCTCTTCCAGCGCTCGCCCTCTTCCCCGTTTAAGTTCGGAGACTCACCATGAAAACTCTTCCGCTTGCCGCCGCGTTCGCTGCCTCGGCTTCCGCGCTCGCGGGCTCTTCCGCGATTCAGTTGCGACTCCAGGGTGATGCTTCACCCGCGGCGAACAACCTGAGCCATGTCTATCTGCTCGCTTGGTTTCAGGAGTCCGGGGCGCCGGTGCAGCACGAAGCGCTCGGAGGCTGGGCGCTGACCGACGCGGCCAAGAACAGCATAAACACAGTCAGTGTTTCCACTTCGATTGCTCAGGATGTATCGCTCGGTATTTTCGACGACCCGATCGGTGCGGCACGCTACACCGTGATCGGCGTCTACGACGACGGGGGCGTCTCGGTGACAATGCTCGATTCGGCGTTCATTCCGGGCTTCAGTGAGTGGAGCAGCATTTTCGCAACATCAGAATCAACCGTGCAGTCGTGGCTGGAGGCGGGCGATGTGGCGTCGCTCTACAACTGGTTCCACAACGAGATGGTTCTCACCGGGTTTGCGCCCGAGATGGGTGTCCGCGCCTCGCAAGTGGATTTTTCGATCGCGGATGTGAACGGAACGAGCTACATCGAGATGGCCGAAATCCCGGCGCCGGCCGCGTTGACGCTGATCGGATTGAGTGGGCTTTGCGCAATTCGCCGTCGCCGCTAGAGCGAAATCGCTTCACGTGTAGCGATTTTGAAGGGCGCATGCAAACGATCGGAACCTTACCCTACGAGCCCGAGTGCAGCGAAGGGCGATTGCGCACGACATCGCCAGGCGCACCGAATTCTGCGGCCTCTATACCCGAAGGCGATCTGCTCTAGCAGGCTGTTGAAATTCTGATTGTGCCTACTGCGCCGACGCATTGCAGACAACTTTCTGGCCCTCAGACCCGGGTCGCGAGGGTAGATGGCGGTTCGAAATTGCGACTGGTTGGAGTTTTTCAACAGCCTGCTAGCGGGCGGGTTCGAGTTCGCCCGAGCGGGATTTGACCTGAACCTGGAGCGCCACCTTTTTCTCGCGCGGGGCTTCCTGGTGCATTTTTCGTGCGCGATGCATGGACCAGTCGGTAACCGAAAGATCCGGTGCGCTCGCGGATGAGTGCACGCGCAGCATGTCGTACACATTGTCGCGCTGCGCCGGAATGAAGCCTGCCCCGCGGATCAGGCGACAGAGCACCGCCTCATCGAGGCAATAGGTCGTGCCGGCGCTGCTGACCACGTTTTCTTCCATCATCACGCTGCCCATGTCGTTCGCGCCGTACGAGAGCGCGACTTGCCCGATGTGCGGGCCCATGGTGACCCACGAACTACCGATCGAATAAATGTTGTCGAGCATCAGGCGGCTGAGCGCCTGCGTGCGCAGGTAGTCGGTGCTGCCGCTCATGCGCACGCGTCGGCCGAATTCTTCCGCGCCCTGAACCGACTTGTGATCCACATCCGCGTTCTTGCCCCACTCAAACGCGCGAGCGAGAAGGTCGCCGGGGAACTCGGATTTGAGTTCGGCTTCGTTCACTCCCCAGTCTCTTACGCGACCCAATGGCGTGTTCTCGCGCTGGAACGGCCACGAAATAAACGCCTTGTAGTGCCCGCCGCCGGCGCTTGCCCTCCGGCGTTCGGGGCGGCGCCATCCGTTCGCGTACTTCGAATGGATCTGCGGCGCCGGCGTGTCGATCGAGGAATCGGGTTTGGCCAATTCGCCGCCGAATTCCCGCAGTGCGCGATCCTGCCACTCACGCACCAGCATTATGTGATGGATGCGGTCGGCGTATCCCTCGATGTGTCCGAACATCATCGTCGCGCTCGTGAACATGCCGAGCGAGTGCGCCACATACATCACCGTGAGCCAACTCTCCGCGTCGCACTTTCCTAGCCCGATCTTGCGACGCACCGGATTCGCGAAGATTTCGCCGCCGCCTCCCGGAACGCTGTCGAGGCCGGCATCACGCAGTCGGACCATGACCCAGCGGATCTTCTCCTCCAGGTTCTTGCCGGGCGGATCAAAGAAGTGAACAAACTCGATGAATTCGGGCGGGCTGAATCCGTGCACGTGGATGTGCGGGTAGCGTTCCTTGATCGCGTAGAGCAGATCGAGGTACCAGTCGAATGGCAAATCGGGGTTCATGCCTCCTTGCATCAGGATCTGGGTGCCGCCGATGGCGGACAATTCGCCGACTTTCTGGAGAAGCACCTCATACTCAAGCGTGTACGCATCGGCCTCGTGTCCGTCGCGGCGGAACGCGCAGAACGTGCATTTGGCGTTGCAGACGTTTGTGTAATTGATGTTCCGGTCAATCACATACGTCCGGAAAGAGTCGCCGTGGAGACGCCGGCAACTCGCGTCGGCGTAGCGCCCGAGCATGGCCAATGGCGAGCGCCGGAAGAGCTCGAGAGCCTGGTCCGGGCCGAGCCTGGCTGTCCCAGAAGCAACCGCGGTCAGAAACCCCGCGTCGAGAGGGTCGGCGTGAGGAACGAGCGGGGGCGGGGTGTAGAGGTTGCTCATGGGCGAAGCTTCGAAACTTTCAGGATACTTTGAAAGCATAGCGGTGGCGACCCGGGATCGCAATTCTGGGCAATTTGTTCCGGATACACGGCACAATCGCTCCAGCCGTCTTAACAACCCGTCGATAGGACGCAAGGGTTCAAAATGCAAGCACTTATGGGAGCCTGAACGTGCCCCGGCCAACTCCTGGCGCCTACATCAACGCCTCACCAGCTTTGCTCGCGCTCCGGCGCGGTGCGGTCTTCTCGGCGCTAGTCGTGGCATGTGCGATCGTTGCGCAATCGCTGGTCTTCGCGTGTGTCCACTACACCGACATTCGATTCGAAGCAGCCACGCGCGAGCAGGCGACCTCCCATGAGAATCTGGTCGTGGTCGAAGCCGGACCTCGCAAGCCGATAGATCCGGCAACGCTCGATACCGATGTTTCGGAATCCCGCACGACCGGGAAAGCAGACGGCGTACTGGCCGCCGTGTCGAATACAGCCTCGGGCGTCGGCGTCGTCGCGCTCGCGGTGCTGGTTGCGCAATGCTGGATGGCGACCGCGATCGCCGCGGGCGCCGGCGTGGTCGGCATGCAGCGCGCGGTGCGTGCAGCCAACATCACAACAGCGCTCTTTCTGATCGCGCTTCCATGGTCAAGCGCCATTCCCGCGACGCCAATCTGGGGAGTCTTCTGCGGGTATCAGCCGCTGATCAACGCGAGCAGCGCAGTGGCGGCCGGCTCCGCGAGCGAGCTGCTCACGCTGACTATTCATGCGATCTTTCCCGTGGCGCTCATCGGCTTGCTCGTCTGGGCTGTGTTCAGCCTGAGCGTCGGTGTTTCCGCCGGAATCGTGAAGGCGACGATTGATCCGGTGATCGAGGCGGAGATCGCCGCGGTTCAGGAGTACGGAGCGGGAAGCTTGTATGCGGGGCGATCAGCGGGGGATCTCCAGCGGATCGGATCCGCTCCTTTGGTTTCGCCGATCCGAATTGCGGGTGACAACGAAGCGGATCGGGCCATGGCCGAACTCGAGAAGCTCGCCGGCCGCAAACGTTCGCGCGACGGCGATGAGCCGCTGCGTCCGACCGGGACTGATCCGCTGCGCCGGCCGATCTAACTCCGAGATCACAGTATCGAAGTGGCCCGTACGGCCTGCCGCGACTCTTGCGACATGCGAGGGAGTGCTACGAGGCCGAGCGTGAACGCGGCGATCCGGAGTCGGCCGGTCGCGCCGAGCGTTCGCGCGGGTGGAACTTGGCGTGCACCACTTTGAGGTGCGATCGATCGACGTGCGTGTATATCTGTGTCGTCGCGATGTCGGCGTGGCCGAGCATCTCCTGCAGCACGCGGAGGTCGGCGCCGCCGACGAGCATGTGCGTCGCGAAACTGTGCCGGAGCATGTGCGGATGAACATCGCGGAGACCTGCCGCCGCCGCGTGTTTGCGAACGATCTGCCAGAGCGCGACGCGCTCGATGGGGCCGCCGGAACGGGAGAGAAAAACGCGCCCTTTGTCGCGCCCGTCTGGTTGCAGCAACTTCGGCCGACACTCCTTCAAGTACTCATCGAGCACGCGACGCGCCGGCATTCCGATCGGCACGAGCCGCTGCTTATTGCCTTTTCCGGTGACGAGCACGCCGCCGATCGCGGGATCCACTGATCGCAGCGTGATGGTGGAAATCTCGGTTGCGCGCAGCCCGCTGCTGTACAGCATCTCGAGAATGGCGCGATCGCGCAGCCATAGCGGAGGCGAGCCGTCAACTTCTTTCGGCGGCCGCGGCGATTCGATCAACGAACGCACCTGCTGAATCGAGAGGCACTCGGGCAGTCTCTTCCAGCGGGTGGGGGGATCGAGCGAGTCGGACGGATTGCGATCGATCCGGGCGTTGGCGTGAAGCCAGCGGAAGAACACACGGATGGTCGCGAGGTGGCGAGAAACCGAAGAACCCTCCATCTTGCGTTCAGACTTGAGCCTCGCGAGGTGATCGATGAGATGCTGGGTGGTGATCGCGCGAACAGTCCCGACGCCTCTCGCTGCAAGCTCGGTCAGGAGTTCGCCCAGGTCGCGTCCGTATGCCTCGAGCGTGGCGCGGCTCATGCCGCGCTCGATGCGCAAATACACGAGAAAGTTGTCGCGTGCCGCGTCGAGCTCGCGCGGCAATTCCGCACTGGGCGCTTTCTTTCGAGCGCGCGGTCTGGCTTCCTTCGCTTCACGAAATTCAGATCCGAGTTGGCCGTGCCGGCGTCCCATCTGGTCCTGAAGATCGTCAGAATATCGAATCCGGCGTGAACACAACATCGCGCAAGAAAAAACCCCGGGCGGAGTACGCCCGGGGCCGCGTGATTCTCGTTTCTCTCAGGTCTTCGGCTTAGCCGAGGAGCTGAAGAGCGGCCTGAGGCGACTGGTTCGCGACACCCAGAATGTTGGTCGAGGCATTGACCAGGATCTGGTTGCGGGTTAGTTTCGCCGTCTCACTCGCGAAGTCGGCGTCGCGGATGATCGACTGAGCTGCAGTCGAGTTTTCCACGGCCACGCCCAGGCTGCGGACCGTCGAACCGATCGTGTTCGACTGGAAGGCGCCCAAGCGGCCGGCGAGCGACGAGGTCTGAAGGATCGCCGCGGCGATGACCTTCTGAGCGTTGTCGGTGCTGCCGCTGACCACGTTGTTGGCCTTGCCCGAGGCGAGGCTGTTCAGGTAGCCAAGAGCCTGCGTGCCGAGCTTGGTGGTCTCGACCGACTGGATGCCGATCGACACCTTGCCGCCGATGTCCACGTTGCCGTTGAGCTGGAACGAAGCGCCGCCGCCGATGATCGAGAACGCGTGGCTTCCGACCGCGCCCAGCGTCTGAGACTGGGTGTCGCTCAGCGTCACTTCGACGTCGAGGAAGTCGGTGTTCACGCGGGCCGTCTTACCGGTCGCGGTGGTGGAGATGCCGTTGATCGTCGCGGTGACGTCGGCACCCTTCTTGGTGATGGTGTTGCTCGCGTTGGCGAAGGTGCTGACGCGAGTCGTGTTGGCGACGGCGTCGTTGGTCGAATTCAGAGCGTACACGCCTTCCTGACCGCTGTTGGCGATGTTGCCGGCGTCGACGACGCGGAGGCTGGCGTAGTTCGCGCTGCCGAAGTCGGTCGCGTCGAGACGGATGCCCGTGCCCGAGACGGTCGCTTTCGCGCCGGTGATGCTCGTGAAGCTGTTAATCGCCGCGGCGATGTTGGTCAGGCTCGTCGAGCTGCTGAACGTGAGCTGACGCGTGCCCGCCGCACCACCGACTTCGATGGTGAACTGGCTGCCCGTGCCCGTGTCGATCGACGAAGCGCCGAACGACAGGAACATACCGCCTTTGTGCGCCGATGCGGTGACGAGAACGTCCACGTTCGTGCTGCCGTTGAACTTCGCGGCGTTGATCTTGTAGTCCGACACGCCCGAAGCGACGGCGGATGTCTTGAAATCAAAGTTGCCGTTCAGGAGGCGCACACCCTGAAAGGACGTGCTGCTCGAGATGCGGTCGATGGTCTGGAGAATCGAGTCGATCTGAAGCTGGTTCGCCTGCTTTTCTGACTCGGAGATGCCCGCGGCGCTGGAGCTGGCCGTGACCAGACCCTGCAGCTGCGTCAAAAGGCTCGACACCTCGGTGATGCCGCCAGCGGCAATGTTCACCACCTGGTCGGCGCGGTTGGCGTTCGCGACCGCGGCGTTCTTGCCCGCGATTTCGGCGCTGAGGTTGTTGCTCGCGATCAAGCCGGCAGGATCATCCTTGCCGCTGTTGATGCGAAGACCCGTCGAGAGTCGCTCGAGCGAGGTGGACAGGCCTGTCTGGTTTTGGCCGAGCACCCGCTGAGCAATCAGCGACTGAACGTTTGTATTAATCCGTCCCATGGAATCGATTCCTCCGTGATTCGTCCCGCACGCGGGTCGATCGGACGCCGCAGCGCCTACCCCTTCCCGCGCCGGGCGAACGGCCCGGCACGACTCGCCTCTGCGGAAAACCGCCTAGGCGCCGAGGCGCAGAACCGATCCGCGCCGCCTCCGCCCCCTCGCCGTCACGCATGGCTCGGGGGGGCCAGACTGGACAATCGGGAGACTTGACCAACGCGCCAAGTTCCTGAGCCGATCCTCATGCCAAACGGGTTGGTTTGTGCGCCCTGCGCGGGTCGGCGCGAGCGGTTCTCGGTACCAACGAAAAAGGCCCGCGATGAACGCGGGCCTTTGGTCGTTTTGGGACTCGGCTTTGGTCTGATTCTTTAGCCGAGGAGCTGCAGAACCGATTGCGGCGCCTGATTCGCAAGACCAAGCACATTGGTGCTAGCGTTCACCAGAATCTGCGCCCGGGTCAATCCGGCGGTCTCCGCGGCGAAATCGGCGTCGCGGATCGCGGACTCGGCCGCGGTCGTGTTCTCGACCGAGACGCTCAGGCTTCGAATCGTCGAGCCCACAGTGTTCGACTGGAACGCGCCCAGGCGGCCTCTCAGCGAAGAGATCTGTTCGATCGCCTTGTTGACCACCTGCTGTGCCTGTTCCGAATTGCCGTTGACCAGGTTGTTCGATTGACCCGAGGCGAGCGAATTCACGAAGCCCGAGGTCGAATTGCCCAACTGGGCGGTGTTGACGGTCTGAATGCCGATCGACACCCGCCCGGCGATATTGACTTGCCCGCTGAGCTGGAAATCGGCGCCGCCCCCGGTGATGGTGAATGCGTGGGAAGTGCCCACGGCGCCCAGCGTCTGTGCCTGGGTCGTGGTAAGCGTCGCTTCAACGTCCAGGAAGTCGGTGTTGATGCGAGCATTCTTTCCGTGCGCGGTGGCGATAATCCCGTTGATTGTCGCCTGCAGATCCTGACCCTTGTCGGTCAGAGTGTTGATCGCATTCGCGAAGGTGCTGCGTAGGGTCGTACTGGCCGAATTCGTGTCGGTGGCGTTGAGGTCGTAGATGCCTTCTTGGCTGCTGCTGGCGATTCCGGCCGAGCGGACAACCTTGATCGAGGTGTACTGCGACGAGCCGAACTCGCTGCTGAAGAGCTTGATTCCGGTTCCCGAGGCCGTCGCCCGGGTTCCGGTCACAGACGCAAAGCTGTTGATTGCCGCAGCGATATTGGTGAGCGACGTCGAGGAACTGAACGTGAGTTGACGTGTTCCGAAAACTCCGCCGACCTCGATCGTAAACTGGCTGTTGGCCGCTGTATCAATAGAAGTCGCGCCGAAGGAGAGGTAAAAGCCGGCCTGCTGCGCAGATCCTGTCACGAGGATGTCAGTGTGGAGCGAACCACCGGAGTATTTCGCGGCGTTGATGCGGAAGTCCGCGATCCCGCTTGCGACGTTGCTGGTCCGGAAATCGAAGCTGCCGTTCAGCAGCTTGACGCCCTGGAAACTTGTGGCGGACGAAATGCGGTCGATGGTCTGCAGGATCGAATCGACCTGCAACTGGTTGGCCTGGCGCTCCGCGTCGGAGATGCCGGCGGAGGACGAGGAGCTGGTGATGAGCCCCTGCAGCTCGGTCAGCAGCGAGCTGACTTCCTGCAAGCCCCCCTCGGCGATGTTGACCACCTGATCGGCGCGGTTTGCGTTGGCCACGGCCTGGTTGGTGGATTGAATCTCGGCGCGAAGGTTCTCGGAAGCGATCAGGCCGGCGGGGTCGTCCTTGCCGCGGCTGATCCTCAGGCCGGTGCTGAGCCGCTCGAGCGATGTGGACAGCGAATGCTGGTTCTGTTGCAACACCCGCTGGGCGATCAGAGACTGAACGTTTGAGTTGATGCGGCTCATGGCAAACTTCCCCAGAATCCCGACCCGTGACCGAGTGTCAAACCCGGCACTCAAAGCCCGTATCCGTACAGGCTTTGCGTCAGGCTCGGAGGTTTCCGGGCGTTGACGCACACGGGGGATCGGCGCGTCCGGAAAGCGCTTTGAGCCGTCTCATAAAAACGGTGAAAAAACTCGGCGCAACATCTGCGCGTTGCGCAAATGAAACCGGCCCCGGAAGTTCGATTCCGGGGCCGGCACTTGGGACGAGCTGATCAAATCAGGTCAGAATTAGCCGAGCAGCTGCAGCACGGACTGCGGGGCCTGGTTGGCAAGACCGAGCACGTTGGTCGAGGCGTTCACGAGGATCTGCGAGCGGGTGAGGCCCGCGGTTTCCGCCGCGAAGTCCGCATCCCGGATGATCGACTGAGCTGCCGTCGCGTTCTCAACCGCCACGCCGAGGCTTCGGATGGTGGCCCCGACCGTGTTGGACTGGAACGCGCCGAGTCGACCGGAGAGCGAGCTGATTTGTTCGATCGCGGCGCCAACGATTTTCTGAGCGTTCTCGGTGCTGCCGGTCACGACGTTGGAAGCCTGTCCGCTGGCGAGCTGGCTCAGGTATCCAACCACCTGATTGCCCAGCGAGGTCGTTCCGACCGACTGGATGCCGATCGAGACCTTGCCGGAGATATCGACGTTGCCGGCGAGCGTAAATGTTGCGCCGCCTCCGATGATGGAGAAGGCGTGCGAGCCGACGGCGCCGAGCGTCTGCGACTGCGTCGTCGTGAGCGTCGTTTCAACATCGAGGAAGTCGGTGTTGATGCGGGCGGTCTTGCCGTTCGTGATGGCGGCGACGCCATTGATCGTCGCCTGCATGTCCTTGCCCTTGTTGGTGATCGTGTTGGTCACGCCACCAAAAGTGCTGCGCTTGGTGGTCGAAGCGGAATTGGTGTCGTTGGACTGCAGGTCGTAGACACCCTCTTGACCGCTGCTGGCGATGCTGCCGGCGTTGACGACGCGGAGGCTGACGTAGTTGGCGCTGCCGAAGTCGGTCGAGTTGAGCTTGATGCCCGTTCCCGAAACCGTGGCATTGACGCCGGTGATGCTGGTGAAGCTGTTGATCGCAGAGGCAATGTTGGTCAGGCTCGTGGAGCTGCTGAACGTGAGCTGACGGCTGCCGGAGGCGCCGCCGACTTCGATGGTGAACTGGCTGCCGGTGCCCGTATCGATCGAAGCGGCGCCGAACGAGAGGAACATCCCGCCCTGCTGCGCCGAGCCCGTTACGAGCACGTCGACGTTGGCGCTGCTGGCGAACTTGGCGGCATTAATCTTGTAGTCGGCGACGCCCGAGGCGACTCCCGACGTTTTGAAGTCGAAATTGCCGTTCAGGAGCTTGATGCCCTGGAACGAGGTGCTGGTCGAGATGCGATCGATCGTCTGGAGGATCGAGTCGATCTGGAGCTGGTTGGCCGAGCGCTCCGCATCGGAAATACCGGCGGAAGAAGAGGTGGCCGTGATCAGGCCCTGCAACTGGGTCAGCAGGCCCGAAACTTCGGACAGGCCGCCGGCGGCGATGTTTACCACCTGATCGGCGCGGTTGGCGTTCGCGACCGCGGCGTTCTTGCTCGCGATCTCGGCGCCGAGGTTGTTGCTGGCGATAAGGCCCGCAGGGTCGTCCTTGCCGCTGTTGATGCGAAGGCCTGTGGACAGGCGTTGGAGCGAGCTGCTCAGCGACTGCTGGTTCTGGCCGAGCACGCGCTGGGCGATCAGAGATTGGACGTTGGTATTGATGCGGCCCATGAGCGACGAACCTCCCTGCTTTCACGCGTTCGGGAGACCGGCGTGACCCGGGTCCGATCGCGCCAAGGTCCGTTTCCGCATCACGCGGCGACGCGGACCTTGTGTTCCCGGCCCCGCACACGCAGAAGGCCGGTGCCCCGAATCCGTTGCGGGGCCGATGCGCACCTCCGGACCATCCGAAAACACGCGATCGCACATGCTCATCGGGCGCACCGGGGCGGCGATTTATGGGCGGCGCTTCAAAGTAATCCGGCAGGTCCGTCTGTGCGGACTGGGAAGGGACGGCGGAATACCGAACCGTCCGAGAAAAAGAAAACGCCCCGGCGATTCGTGCCGGGGCGGGAGGAATTCCTGATAACGGTGGGCGGAACTTACATCAAATCCTCTCGAATCGCTTTAGTCCCGATCCCTTAGCCTTGGAGGAGCTGGAGAACGGACTGGCTGGACGCGTTTGCGAGTTGCAGCACCGTCGTGCCGGACTGGCTCAGGATCTGGGCGCGAGTCAGTGCGCTGGTTTCCGCGGCAAAGTCGGCGTCGCGGATCGCGGAGCTGCTCGCGGTGAGATTCTCGAGTGCGCTGTTGAGCGAACGTGTGTTGGGTTCAAGGACGTTTCGCTGGAAAGCGCCGAGCCGTCCACGCAGGATGCTCACTTCGTCGATCGCGCGCTCCAGGATGTTGCTCGCGGTCGTGAAGTCCTTGCTCTTGAGGCTTGCGTCGATGGAGTTGGTGCCGCCGGTCACGAGCGAACTGAGGAACTGCATCGTGCTGCCGACGAGCACGCCGCCGAGGTTCGAAGCCGCGACGCTCTGCGTTGCGAAACTGGCCTGCTGAGAAGCCGACACATCCGGTCCGAGCTGGAAGAGCGAGCCGCCGCCCGTGATGTCGAAGTTGCTGGGCGTACCGGTGATCGTTGTCGCGAACAAGGCGGACAACTGCATGTCCATCGAGAGGTTCGGGGAATTCACCTTGATCTTGAGGCCGTCGCCGGTGGCGAGGGCACCGTTGACCAGCGCCTGCACGTTCTGTCCCTCGTCGCGCTGCGCGACGGAAACCGTTCCGTTGCTGATAAGTGTGGACCAGCCGAAGGGCGAACCCGAGGGCGCGGGCAGGTTGTTGACGACTTTGTAGAGATTGTTGCTGAACGCGTCGGCCGCGAGCGCCGGGCCCTGGAGTCGCTTGACCGAGACAAAGGCGTTGCTGCCATAGTCCACGGAGGAGAAGACCATGCCGCTGGTCGGATCGTTGTTGATCAGCGAGGCGCGAATGCCGGTCAGGCTGGTGAGGTTGTTGACAGCGTCAACGACGCTCGTCAGCGAAGAATTGCTGGTGACGGTGATGGTCTGCACGCCCCGGACGCCCGCGATCTGCAGAGTCGTCGAACTGAGGATCGTTCCGGCAGCGGACGGCGGCTGGAAATAGAGTGCGCCGGTCTGCGCAGAAGCAACGACGTTGACCTTCACGTTGTAGGTGGACTGATTGATGAACGAAGCGTTCCAGACCTTTGCCTGCACGACGTCGTTGGGGTTGATGCCGGAGAGGTTGTAGTCGAGGCTTCCGTTCAGCAGTTTGAGCGAGCCGAAGCTGGCGGTATCGCTGATGCGCGTGATGCTCGCGATGGCGGAGTCGATCTGAAGCTGATTCGCGGTTCGTTCCGCGTCGGAGTTCGCCCCGGTGTTGGCGCTCTCGACGATCAGCGACTTGATCGAATTGAGCAGATCGCTCACTTCCGAGAGCGAGGCCTCGGTCGTCGCGATCACGTTCGCGGCTCGGTCCGAGTTGCTGATGCCCTGGTTCACTCCGGAGATGTTGGAGCGCAGGCGCTCGGAGATGATGAGCCCCGCCGGGTCATCGGCTCCGCGGTTGATCCGCAGCCCGGTGGAGAGGCGCTCGAAGCGCGTCTGTAATTCGGACTGGATGCTGCGCAGGTTCCTCTGCGCCAGCACACTCGGGATGTTCGTATTTATCCGGGCCATGGCAATCCTCCGTGATTGCGAGCGGCGATCTGACTGGTGTCTCGAAGTGCGTCAGCGTTGCCGGTGAGTTCTGACTGGTTTCGTGAACGGTGAATGGGGTGAAGTGGATTGCTCAGGCGGTCCGCGGTTCGGCCCTTCGGGGAATGGCCGCTTGTTCCGTGAGCGTCAAGTCCGGCGCACGCGCGGGTCCGGCCGCCAGGCGTGCGGTCTTCGACGTATTGATTGTCTTTGCGGGTCCGGGTGAGATCGAAGGATCGATCGAAGCGATCGCGGCACCGGGCGAGATCGCTCGGGCTGCTTGCTTGTTCTCCGCCTTGATCGCCTCGTAAACTTCCTTGCGATGTACCGCGATCCGGGTGGGGGCCGTGATGCCCAGACGAACCTTGTCGCCGCGGATATCCACCACGGTGATCTCGATTTCGTCCCCGATCATGATCGTTTCGTCGCGCTGACGCGAGAGCACCAGCATGAAGAGCCTCCTTGCCGTCTATGGAGCTCGGTTGAGTGTGAAGGAACAGGGAAGAGCGCGGCGAATCCGGGCGGAGAATCCGCCCCGTAGCTCGCAGTGATGTTGTGCCGCGCTTTCGCATAAGTTGCCGTCCGGCGATCCGTCGCCCGATGGCTGATTCGATCCTCGATTCAGGCCGACATGGCTTTGCGGACGGGTGCCGCGGCACCGACCGTCATGAGCGGATGCCGGACCGTCCAACGCTTTTCGGCGAGCACCACTTGCTCGCCCGTTCTGTTCAGTGTGTTGATGACGAGCGGGCCCTGAAGGTTGCCCGTCAACTGGCGATCGATCTTGTTGACGACGACAAAAACCTGCGCATCGTCGAGCTTCGCCAGGCCGAGTTCGGCCATCTGCTCCGGCCGGATCGGCACGGAATACTCCGGTACGAAGATCATCGGATCCGTGACCACAAAGGCCAGGTCCGGATCTTCGAGCGACTGCAGCCAAAAGAAGCAAGCGTCCTCCGCCGGCTCGAGCAGGCAGAAGCGCTTGCAGTCCGCGAAGCCGAGCAGCCCCTTCTGGAAGCTGATCACCCGATCATCCGCGATATTCACCGTCCCGAATCTGCTGGTGCGAACTTCCATCGTCGCGCTCCCGCGAAATCGGCCTTCGATCCCCGGATCGCGCCCGGCCTCCCTGGCCGGCGACGTCCTGTCACCCGAGAGTTCCCGCGGCCGAGGCGGGACGGGTCCGTCGATCCAATCCGTTCTTCCGGTTTTTCAACCGGAGTCCGGCGCAGCTAGCTCAGGAAATCGAGCAGACTTGTTGACTGAATGCGAGCGGTTGTCTGAAGGCTTGCGTTGAGCTGGGTCTGAAGAAGGCTGAAACGGGAGGCGGCACTGGCAAAATCAACATCTTCGAGTTCCGAACGCACTTTCGTGTCGACGGCGCTGCGGTCGTCCTCAACCTGCTGAGCAAACGTGACGCGCTGGGCGAATCCGCCCACCATGCCGCGGGTCTCAGCAACCGCGTTGTTCACCCGGTCGATGTTCTCTCCAGCAAGCTGGATGCCACTCACGTCGTTGGCTGTGAGCGCCTCGCGAAGATCGATCAGATAGCTCATCAGGCTGTCGACACGCACTTTCGCCGTGTCGGTGCCCGCGAAAGTGCTGGTGCTCGCGTTGTAAGTGCCGCCCAACAGGCCGAGCTGTCCGGGGGCGGTCGAGTTGTTGGCCTGCGTAACCGTCAGCGCCTGCCCGAACGAACCGTTCTGGACGAGGTTGATCCCGTTGGCGCCGTCCGCGAGTTGCGCGACAACATCCGTGGCAAGCAATCCTTGCGCGGGAAGCTGGGATTCGATCTCCGAGTTGATCCGGGCGAGCACCGTCTGCACGCTGACGACATCCTGGGGACGAAGATCGACCTTGACAACCGCTCCGGGCACGGCGTTTCCGACCGTGATCTTGAAGTCGTAGTTGAGTTCGGGGTCGGCGGTGCTGGTGACGGGATTGATCACGCCGTCCACGACCTGGACACCCTTGCCGTTGTTGAAGTCCTTGAGAAGCGTCGATGCCGCGAAGGTGCGGATGCCCAGGCGCGTCGCGGTCGAGTTGTTGCCGGCGACTTCTTCGATCGACATCGACTGCGAGGCGCCGGAGGCGACTTCGTTCACGATGTCTATGCCCGTCGCGCTCGAATTGATTTCGACGCGCAGACCCATGTTCAGCGATTCGATCGCGCTCTTGATGTCTTCGAGCGTCGTCGCACCGGAGAGGTCAACGGTCGCCGCCCGTCCCATGTTGTTGACTTTGATGCTGCCGAGTGAGCCGGTCACGCCCGCGAGCGCCGAAACAGGCGTCGTCCACGTTAGTTTGGCGTCGAGATTCGAGCTATTGGCGTTGCTCGGTGTGAATGCCGCGGCAGACAGGCCAAGGTCCTGCGCCGTGACGGCAGACCCGACATCGGTGAAGACGAGCGAACCGCCCGGAGCGACGTTGACCTGGAGCGATCCGCCGCTTGTCGTCACGCCCGCGCCGGCGAGCACCGTGACGCTGTTGTCGGTCTCGTATTTCCGGATCGCATTGGAGAGTTTGGTCACGACATCCTGCACGGTGTCGGCGCCGGTGAGGTCCACCGTCGCGACCGGACCGCCGTTGAACGCGAATTGCACCGGGCCCAGCGTGACGCCAAGACCACGCGCGCCGTTCAGGTCTTTCAGGCGCGTCGAGCCCGTGAGATTCGGGTTAAGGTCCACCGACGACTTCACTCGGGCCGAGGTCGCACCGAAGGCGCTCGATGGGCCGAGCGTGATCGGCACGGAATCGGCGAAACCGAGATCGGCGAGAAGTCCGTTGCCTTGCCCAACATAGCGGAATCCGCCGTTCATCTCGACCATCGGCGCGGTGCCGGGCGTGCTGCCACCGAAGACGTAGCCGCTGACGCCCTGGCGATTGGCGGTTTTGAGCAGGCCGGAGATGAGCTGATTCACCACCGTTGCCTGGCCGGCGCGCTCGGTGGCGGATGATGTCGCGTTGATCTGGGCGAGAGCGATCTGCTTTGCCTGGAGCGCGACATCGGAAACTTCGGAGAGCGCGCTGTCGAGCTGACCGATGGCGGCGCTGGCGTTGCTGAGATTTCGCTGAATCTGCACGCCCTGCTCGGTCCGCCGCGCGATCGCCTGGATCCCGGCGTAGCGGACCGGATCGTCGCTCGGGCGCATGATTTCTTTGCCGGTCGAGAGCTGATTCTGCACGTCGAGCAGCGCAACCTGCGTGCGGTTGATGTTCCCGAGCGTCAAGTTGCTCAGGAGCATGTTCGGAACGCGGGCGATATTCGACGGGAAATAGGTCATCCAGTGCGGGCACTACGCAAGGGGCGGGCCAGACGAATAGCGGATGGCGGATATTGAGATGGGGTGTCAAACTCGAGATTTGCTACGTTGGGGGAATGAATTCAGGGCAAATGAACGCACGCGCGCGTTCTCGTTACGAGTCATCAAGTTGGCCGAATCACTTCCTGCGACTCGCACGTCGGAAGTAATTGGGCGACAGCTCTTGCGTTCGGGTACTTCTGTCGGGGCAAACTACAGAGCGGCACAGCGAGCGAAGTCGCGTCGCGATTTCATCCACAAGCTCGGCACGGTTGAAGAGGAGGCCGATGAGAGCGCATACTGGATGGAAATGCTGATTGAGGCGAAGATTGTCAAGTCGGCGCGTCTGCATCAACTTTTGCAAGAGTGCAATGAGATCCTGGCCATTGTGGCCGCCTCGGCTCGAACCGCAAGAAAGAAGCTCGACTAACAAGGCTCTCGGAGATTCTCTATCCGCGATCCGATATCCGAAATCCGATATTTCTACACGATCTGCATCAGGCTCGTCAGCAACTGATTCGAGATATCGATGAGCCGGGCGCCGGCCTGATATTGGCGCTGAAAGTTCAGCAGATTGAGCGATTCCTCGTCGATCGAGACGCCGCTGATGCTCGCGCGCTGCGCATCGAGGCTGGCGCGAACGGAAGTCGCCGCGGCAGATGTCGTCTTTGCCGCGGCGGTCGCGACGCCGATCCCCTGTACGGTGTCAGCCCATGTGGCGCCGATGGTCCGGCCGTTCAATGCCGCCAGGGCCTGATTCTGCAGTTTCGAGAGTTCGAGCGCGGTTCCGTTTTCGACGAACGACCCGTCCACGATGCGTCCGACCTGCAGTTTGTTGGGGTCGGACACCAGGTCGCTGCGCACGGCGATGTTGCTCGCGTTGGTACCCGTGAAGAAACTATTGACGCCCAGGAGTGCGAGCGCCCCGCTCGAATCATCGCTGAAACTGAATGAAAACCCGCTCTGCGCGCCCACCTGGAGTTTGCCCTCGGCGTCGAATGATGCGGTCAAGCCTGGGATCGCGCCGAGCGCCGCGCGGATGTCCTCTGCGGAGGTGTCGTTCGAGAATCCTGGTGCGCCCGTGTTGTCCACACCGTCGAGATCGACGTTGACTCGCACCGTCTGCGTCGCGCTTGTGCCGGCTTGCTTGACGGTTACATAGAAGCCGCCGCTCTTTGCCTGAAACGGCAGATTCGACGTCGCGGTGTTGTAGACATCGTTGAGCGAGCGCGTCCGGTCGGCCGTCGCGAACGAGAGCGTGCCCGCCGCGGCGGTCAATCCGTCCTTGTTCGTGCCTGTCGAGTGCAGCTTGTTCACTTCGAAGATCAACTGGCTCGCGATCGAGTTGAGTGCCGCGGAAGTCTGCCCGACACTCTGGCGTCGATCGCTGAGCAGCGCGCCGAGTTGGCCGGACTGCATGTCGAGAAATTCGCTGTTGTCCTTGGCCTTGACGCTGACTTCGAGGTTTCCGTTGACCTCGGTCATGTCGAAGCGCATGCCCCGTGATTGCCCGGCGAGCACGACGGGCGTGCTGCCGATCAGGATGTTGGTGGAGCCGTCGGGCTGATCGACCGAGGTGATATCGACGAGCTTGGAGAGCTCGCTGATGACCTGATCGCGCTGATCGCGGAGGGAATTTGCAAGCCCCTGTCCGCCCTCGCTGGTGGAGATCCGGACATTGAGATTCGCGATGGTCGAGAGCAGTTGATCGGCGCGCTCCACGCCGGATTTGAGCTGCGAGTCGATCTGCGACTGGATCGTGCCGAGGTCTTTCTGGATCTTGCGCAGGTAATCGGTGATCTGGCCGGCCTGCTGCACGACGACGCTGCTGCTCTTGGAGAGGTTGGCGCGCTCGGACCAGATGTTGAAAAAGCCCTGCAAACGCGAGGAGAAATCATTGTTGGTGAGTTCGCCGAGCGTGGCTTCGATCGCGCTGAGAGTCTGGTATTGCTGGGCCGAAGCCGACTCATCGGCGGCGCCGTTCCAAAGTCTGTTCTGGAGCGCCGCATCGATTTGGCGGCGGACATCGCGCACGCTGACGCCTCGCCCGGACTGCGTGCCCGCGGTCGTGCCGCCGTCGCCGACAGGAAGGAACGAGGCGACCTGGCGGCTGTAGCCGGGCGTGCTGACGTTGGCGATGTTGTTGCCGGCGACCTGGATGCCGAGCTGGCTCGCGGTGAGAGCCGAGCGTCCGATCAGCATGGCGGCGGTGAGACTCATGAATCTTCCTTAGTCCGATCCGAAAAAGGTCCTTCGTCCTTTGGGTCCCAAGTCCTGCGTCACAGCACACGCTTTGCTTTCTGACTCAGGACCGAGGACTCGAGGACGCAGAACGCTTGATCCCGAAGCGCATCACCGGATTCACAAACGAACATCCAGGCTCGTGACGATCGGGGCGCCCGCGCCGACGGCGCCCGACTTTGCGTAGGTTCCGGCGTGGCTGAGCGACCGAGCGACCTGTTTCATCAGCCCCTCCATGTGCGCAAGCAGTACGCGGCTGACGACGCGCACCACGTTTTGTTCTTCCTGGACTCGTGCGACGAGCGACTTGAGGCGATCGGCGAGTTCGACGAGATTGCCGCGGACGGATTCGGGAGCGCATCGTGCAAGGTCGGAGAGCCGCGCGAGCGAGGCGGGCGCGGGACGGATTTCGCTCTGCGCCCGCTTGACCAGCGATTGGCGCTGTGACTCGAGTTCGGCGATACGTGAGAGGGTGGCGCGCTGCGCGTGCATGACGCGATCGCATCGGAGCGGATCGGCCTGGCGGATGGCCTCGTGATGCTCGGTTGTTTGCTGGAGCAGCGCCTCGTGCTGGGCGATGAACTCGGTCAAGATGTCGCGCAAATCGTCGTGCAGCGCGGGCGATTGGGGAAGCGTGTTGAAGGTCTGGTGAAGGGTGAGTGTGGGGGTGGGGGTTGGGGTGAGGGTGGGGGGCATGGTCGCTCTCGCGGGAGCGCGCCATCAGGTTGCCGGCGCGAGTCCGGCCTTCTTCAGCATGTTCTGTGCCACTCGCTCGACGACGGGCCAGTTTGTCTTGTGAACGATGTGGCGCGCCACCCGGGCATCGACCAGCGACTGGAATTGCTGCTCGGCCTTGTTGGGCCCGAAGGGCGCTTCGGCGTGGTTGGAGGCTCGCATCTGCTTGAATACGGGCTGCACGAGGGCCATCGCGACAAAGTTTTCCGCGGCCTCACGGATTTTGGCTTCGTCGGCCTTGCCGATCTGGCGGCTGGTCTGCTTGCCGAGGATCTCGGTGAATTCGAGCTGATTTTGCGCGTTTGGCACGTGCGGGAGCGCGTCGAGCGGGTTCAGAGCCGATCGGAAGTTGAGTCCGCTTATGTCCATATTCGAAAGAGACTTGCGACTAGTCCACGATCATCTTGGCGTGCAGGCGCCCGGTCTTGTAGAGCATCTGCAGGATTTCGATCTGGTCGGTGACAGAGACATCGAGCTGCTTCATCGCGGACATGAGATCGGCGAGGCGGGCGTTATCGCTGGCACGCGGGCGAGTGCGGAGTTCGGCGAAGTGCGTGGTGGTCGTCAGGGGATTCTGGGGCGTACCAATTGGTGTCGGCACGGTGGTGTTGATCACAAGATCTTTGTGAGTGACCAGGCCGGGGCTGATCTCGACATCGCCGGTGATGATGATCACGCCGCTGCGCTGATTTACGATGACCTGCGCAGGAAGATCCAGTTCCGCGACGCGCACGCTTGCCGAGAGCACCGCGGCAACAAATCCCGCTTTGTCCGGGCGCTCCGCCTCTGGAATGACCACCCGGATCGTTCGATCATCCAGCACGGTCGCGACGTTTGCGCTCACGCGGATGCTCGAATCCATGCCTTGGACGAGCGGTCCCGGGCCGGCATCGCTGTTGATGCAGGTCGCGATCTTCTGGGCGGAGGCCCACCCGCTGAAGTACGGCGAGATATACAGATCGAACGAGTCGCCCACGACCGGCCCGGCGACATCGCGCAACAGCTGCGCACCGGCGCGGACCTTTCCGCTTGCGCCGAGCGACGGGTCCGACAGTTCGACCGATCCGCTTGCAAAGGCGTAAATGGGGCTGTTGGGCAAAGGGCCCCGCAGAGGCGAGAGAACCAGACGCCCGCCGCGAAGGCTCTGCGCGCCGTACGCGGCGGAAACGTACGCGTCGAACTTGTCGTCCGCCCGTCCGCCGACCTCCGGTATCGTGACATCAACCCACACGACGGCAACCGCCTTCGCGCCCATGAGTTCGGTAATCTGTCCCGGCGAATTGCCTTCAGATTCGAGCAGCTTTGCGAGCGGACGAGCGAGGACGAGGTCCTTGCCGCTATCGCCCGTGCCGTTGAGACCGACGACGAGTCCGAGCCCGCGAAGCTTGAACTCGCCCTGGCCGCGGATGCGGGTCAGGTCGGAGACCTTGCTGGCGAACGCAAGGGGGGAGGCCGCAAGCGCGAGCACAATCCCGAACAGGATGGCAGAAAGGCGGAGCATCGACCGGCTAGACGCAACCGGCGTGCCGGGTCGGGAACAGCGGGCCAAACCAGAATCACTCCGCGATCACGCGCGTGCTCGCGCTCAGAACAGAATCGACTTTCGCCCTGAAGTTCTCGAATCCCCGCTTGCCCATCAGTCCGAAGGTCGCCTGCTTGCCAAGCTCGACCGCCGGTTGGTCGTAAGCGTCGATGTTGAGGAGCAGCCCGGCATACGCCGTCGTGATTTCCCAGAGCGCGATGAACTGACCGACGTGGTACGCGTCGAGTTTCGGGAATGAAAGGGTGAAATTCGGCCTCTGGCTCTCGACGAGCGCGTACTCCGTCGCCCGCTTTTCGGCGTGGAGTAGCTCCGACATCGTGCGGTTCTCCAGGTATTCGAGCGCCGAATCGCCCAGACCCGATGGGATGCGCACATCGCCGTGAACGCCGCGCGGGTGCTCGTCGAAGTGCTCGACCTCGACGATCCCGATCACCTTGTCGTTCGGTCCTTCGCGAAAGAGCTGCATCTGGCTGTGCTGATCGGTCGTGCCGAGCGCCTTGATCGGCGTAAAACCCGCGAACACGGTCTGGCCGGTGCGGCTCACGCGTTTGCCGAGCGATTCCGCCCACAACTGGCGGAACCAGTCCGCGAAGGAGTAGAGAGCGTTGGAATAGGGCATGAGCACGTGATTGATCTTGCCCTTGGTGTGACCGAGTTCCACCAGCAGCGTCGCGAGCATCGCGGCGGGATTGGTCGAGAGATCGTCGCGCGAGCAGCACTTGTCCATATCCGCGGCGCCGGTGAGCAGCGAATCGATGTCGATGCCGCACATCGCGGCCGAGAAGAGGCCGACCGGGCTGAGCACGCTGAAGCGCCCCCCGACACCGTCCGGAACGGCGAGCGTCTGGTATCCCTCGTTCTCGCAGATCTGCCTCATCGTTCCGACGGCTGGGTCGGTGATCGCGACGATGTTCGGAGCGTAGTTCGTGCCGAGCGCCTGGCGTAGCGCCTCGCGCACGACCATGAACTGCGCCGCGGTCTCCGCCGTCTCGCCGGACTTGCTGATGACATTGAAGAGCGTCCGCTGCAACCCGCCCGGCTGCGAGCGGCAGAATTCGAGAATATCGCCGAAGTGCGAAGGATCGACGTTGTCCACGACGAAGAGGCGCGGGCCGCTGCGTTTGGCGGCTTCGAGCAGGTTGTAGGTGGGGGGCGTGAGCGCCGTGTGGAGCGCGATATTGCCGAGCGCGCTGCCTCCGATTCCCAGAACCATGAGTGTGCCGAACTTGCTCCGGCAGCGTTCGGCGAGCGATTTCACGGCCAGTACGTGCTGCGAACGTGCCGGCTCAAACGGCAGCTCGCGCCAGTGCTCCATGCCCTTGCCTCGAGTGGAAGCGAGCCGGCGCGTGTGCGCCGCGATCGCCTCGGCCTGCTCTCCACCCGGCGCGAGATGCGCCGGATCAAGGCCGTGTTCGCCGACGCGATCGGAAAGACAGTTCGCGTACGAAAGCTTGAGCATGCAAGAAGGCTAGAACCCCTTGGGGTGCGGTGCCGATCACTCGCTCATGCCGAGCTGCTCGAGGAACGAGTCGAGTTTCGGTTCGCGGCCGAGGTAGTCCTTCAGCAGTTCGGAGGCGTCGCGCGTGCCGCCCTGGCTGATGATCTTGTTGCGGTAGTACATGCCGGCTTCGGGATTGAGCATGCCCAGTTCTTTGAAGCGCTGCGCCATGTCCGCGGCAAAGACCTTCGACCACATGTACGAGTAGTAGCCGGCGGTGTAGCCCATCAGGTGACCGAAGCTCGCCTGATAAAACGTCGCGTCCGGCTTGAAGTTGTAGCAGGTGACCTGCGGATAGAGATCGATCGCGACCTGCGTGGTGTCGACCTTGCCGTCCTTGGTCGTTTCGTACGCGAGATCGGTCATGCCGTAGTAGAACTGGTTCTCGGCGTCGAGGCCGCTGCCGAGGTTCTTTGCCGCGATCATGCCGTCGAGCAGCGGCTTAGGCAACGGCTCGCCCGTCTTGTAGTGCTTCGCGAATGTGTTGAGCACGTCCGCGTCCCACACCCAGTTCTCGAACATCTGGCTCGGCGCCTCGACAAAGTCGAGTTCGGTGTTGGTGCCGGCGAAGCGGTTCATCTGCGCCGTGCTCACGATCGTGTGCAGGCAGTGGCCGAATTCGTGGAAGAAAGTTTCGACTTCTTCGTGACCGAGCAGGCTCGGCTTTCCGTCTTCTGGCTTGCTGAAGTTGCAAACGAGCGCGGCGAGCGGGAGAGTCACCTTTCCATCGTTCCAAGCCTTGTGATTCACGAGCGACCACTGCGCAAAGTGCGTGTACTTATTGTCGCGCGGGTAGAGGTCGAGATAGAACTCGCCGATCATTTTGCCCTGATTGGGGCCCGGCGCCTTGTCGTAGACCTCGAAGAGTTTCACGTCCTCGTGCCAGAGCGGGCGCGAAGAGGTGCCGCCCTTTGTCTTCGTGACATCGCGGTATTCGAGCCCGTAGAGCGACTGCGTGGTGTTGAACAAGCCTTCGATGACCTTGTCCATCGGGAAGTACTCGCGGACCTTTTCTCCGTCCACGGCGTACTTGCTCTTGGTCAATTCGTTCTTGATGTACTGGAAATCCCACGGCATCAATTCGGTCTTGGGGTTCTTGGTGAGTTCTCGCTTGAACGCGGTGAATTCGGCCATGTCGGCCTCGGCCTTCTTGCGCACCAGCGGCTTCAACTCCGCGTAGAACTTCTGGACGTTGGCGTAGTTCTTCGCCATGCGCGTCTCGGTCATGAAATCGGCGCAGTGCTGATAGCCGAGGATCTGTGCCTGCTCCGCGTAGAGCTTGATCGCGTTCTCGAGGACGGTGATGTTCTTCTTGCCGCCGCGGCGTTTCCACGCCATCCAGAGTTTCTGGCGTGTGGTCTCATCCGAGCAGTTTTCCATTAGGGGCGTGTAGCTCGGGTTGGTGAGTCCGACGACATAAACGCCGTCGTTTTGGGGGAAGGTCTTGAGGAGACTTTCCGGTGCGCCCTTGAGTTCGGTTGCCGTGAGCAGCACGACGGGCGAATCCTCGGCGATGTTCTTGCTGAACTCGATGCCGAGGCGCGTGAGTTCTTTCTGCACTTCGGTCAGCCGCGCGCGCTTCGCGGGGTCGAGTTCCATGCCGGCGCGCCGGTAGTCGCGGAGCGTGAAATCAAGAAAGCGCTTCTTCTCCCCGGCGAGCGAGGCGACTTCGGAAGAGTGATTGGCGACGAAATCCTTGACGGCTTTGTACAAATCTTCGCGCTTTCCGAGATCAACCAGGAAGTCGCCGGCTTTCTGCTCCGCGACCTGCGAGGCATCGCGCACCGATGCGTCCGGGTGCACGTTGCTGAGGAAGATCAGTATGCTCGTGTCCTGCTCGAACGTCGCGAGCAGGTCGTCGATCGCGCCGACGGTGTTGTCGAAGGTGCGGTCCTTCGACGGGATCGCGACGATCTTCTCGATCGACTTGTTCGCCTTGGCGACGGCGTCGTCGATGGTGAGCGCGGGGGTCGCGGTCACGAGCGTCGGTGCCGCGGCGATCGCGGGCGTGAAAGAAGGTGCCGCGATCGTGCAAAGACCGGCCAAGAGAGCGATCGTCATTGGTTTCATCATGGTGAAAGTTTATCAGTGGGAAGAGAACGCGGAGATCGGAGTTTGCGGAGTGACGCGGAGGCGGTCCAATGAAGGAGACGGCAAAGACGTGGAGCGATCAAGGAAGCGCGGTGTCGATTGCGCCGGCTTCCCCTTCTGCTACACCTCGATCCTGCTTTGAGTTCTTCGAGCCCCTTGAGTTGAAAACCCTTTCGAATTCTCTCCGCGAAACTCCGCAGCCCCGCGACTCCGCATTCTCACCCGCCTTTCCTGTTCGGCCCGCACATATCCTCCGCCCATGATCCACCCCTGGCATGACGTGACGCCCGGCATCGAAGGACTCGACCTCCCCGGTCACTTCCGATCGGTGATCGAGATTCCGCGTGGCGGCAATCTCAAGTTTGAAGTCGACAAGGGTTCGGGCCTGCTCCGCGTCGATCGCGTGCTCTCGAGCGCCGTGTACTACCCGGCGAATTACGGTTTCATTCCGCAGACCCTCGCCGAGGACGACGACCCCCTCGATGTGCTTGTCTACAGCACCGAGAGCATCCCGCCGCTGACGATCTGCGATGCCCGCGCTGTCGGGCTCATGTCGATGGTTGATCAGGGTGATCCGGATCACAAAATCATCGCCGTCATGCAGCAGGACCCGATCTACAGCGAGTTCCAGAAGGCCAGCGATTTCCCGCGCCACATTTTCAAGATGCTGAAGCGGTTCTTCGAGGATTACAAGATGCTCGAGGGCAAGGACGTCATGGTCGATGAGGTGATGCCCGCCGAAGCGGCCTATGCGATCATCGAGGATTCACTCACCCGCTATTTCAACGCACGTAGGACAGGCGCGCTGAAAGGTCTGTAAGTCGGGAGATTGGCAGAGCCCCACGGACTGCAGAACGGCAGTTTGCTGCTCTTCTGCTCTTCTGCTCTACTGCTCTCACTGCACCCTGGTCAGCGTGAACACCATGTCGCTTTTCACATCGTTTCCCTTAAACGCTTTCCAGCGCTGCTGGATCGTGTTTGGGTCTTTGAACGTGAGCCACATCTCGCCCATGTATTCCTCGGTTGGTGAGCGCAGGTTGCTGACGCTGACAAACTTGAACACGAGCGTGTCGTTCGATGGCGCCTGCGATGCATCGGCGGCCATGCGCGGCTGGTTGCCCATCGCGCAGTAGTGCGTGCAGATTAGGGCCTGACCATCCATGCAATACATGTTCGTCATCTCGTGATTGGTGCCGGGGAACATGACTTCGCGAACGGTGCTGCCTCCGCTTCCGACTGAAAAGACGGTCTGGCCATGCGACTCGCCTTCGTTGTTGACGTGGTTCCACGTCCCTTGCAGCGACTTCACTTTGTCGAGAGTTGCCTGCTTTTCTTGCGCGGTCGCGGCCTGCACAATCGGCCGGGCGGGAGCGCTCGTCTGGCATCCGCCGAGCACGAGCGAAGACAAGCAACCCGAAACTGCCGCAAACTCGAGGTGATTCATAGTGGCTTCCTTTGTGGGTAACACGCTACCAAACTCGCGCCGGACCCTCAACCCCGTACGGGGCTTGGATTTGTGGAATGTGGATTCTGGTACGGGTGGAAGCGTGGGTGCTGGCTGTTGGCCGGCGGCGAGCAGCTGTTTCGCTCGGCATGCGCTTTGCGATCTCCCGTTTCGGGGGCGTCGGAGACGCCCGGAAAACATGAACTACGGCATCCAGATTTCCAGTTCCGGCCTGCTCACGTCGCTCTACCGGCAAGATGTGCAGGCCAACAACCTGGCGAACATGGATTCCGTCGGCTTCAAGCCCGACATCCCCGTGCTGATGCAGCGCTCCGCCGTGCGTCAGGAAGACAATCTTCCGTTCATGCCCTCCGACGCCATGCTCGAGCGGCTCGGAGCGGGCGTGCTCGCCGCCCCGACCAAAGTGAATCTTGCCCAAGGCGGCACGAAAATCACGAATCGACCGTTCGACCTCGCGATCGAAGGCGAAGGGTTCTTTCAATTGCAAGGCGGACCGAAGGACACCGGCCGGAATGCTCTACTGACGCGCGACGGCAGGTTTGCGCGGGGCGTCGAGGGCAGGTTAATCCACGTAAACAGCGGCGCGCCGGTGCTCAACCGCGTGCAGCGCCCGATCATTCTGCCTCAGGGCGATATGCAGATCTCGTCCGATGGGCGAATCAGCATCAACGGCACCGAGATTGACTCGATCGGGATTTTCAACGCCAAAGACCAGAACACGATTACCAAGCGGGGCGGAAGCGTTCTCCAGGCTCCCGCGGCGCAGGTCAACCGCATGAATCGCGGCGAGGGGCTCATCAAGCAGGGAGTCCTCGAGGAATCCGGCGTGAACGAGATTCAGACGATGCTGAAAATCCAGGACGCGTCGCGCGATGTAGACTCGAACATGAGCATCATCCAGGCGCAGGATCGCATGCTCGATCGCGCGATCAACACGTTCGGGCGGTTGGCTTGAGGAAATAGCCAAAGAGCCAAATGACCAAATTGCCAAAGAAAGGCAATGGTCTTCCTGCGCAAGCGGGCAGGCAGTTTCTCTTTGGCTCTTTGATCATTTGGCCATTTGGCCCTTTCCTCCGGCACGCCGTTCGCGTTCTGTCCCGCACTATGGCAATGGTCGCTCTGCAATCGTCGGCAACGGCACTTTCCGCGCTCAATACGGCGTTGGACGTGACGGCCAACAACCTCGCGAACATGAATACGGTGGGTTTTAAAGCCAGCCGCACGAACTTCGAAGATCTGCTTTACCTTCACAAGCAGCAGCCCGGCGTCGAAAACGCGATCGGTGACAAGTCGCCCACCGGAATCCAGGTCGGTCTCGGCGTCAAAGTCTCCAGCACGCAACTTGACTTCACCGAGGGCGCACCACTTCAGACCGGCCGCCCGCTCGACATGCAGATTGATGGTTTCGGTTTCTTCCAGGTTCAGGTCGAGCCGAGCCTCGGCAACACGGCGTACACGCGCGCCGGGAACTTCGCGCTCAATGCCGATCGCGAAATCGTGATGGCGAACAACCAGGGCCGCCGCCTGGAACCGGTGATCACGATCGATCCGAACGCCACCGCCATTTCCATCGACAATTCCGGACGCGTCTACGCGACCATCGCCGGCAGCACGCAGCCGCAGCTCCAGGGACAGATCCAGCTCGCCACGTTCCCGAATCCCGGCGGCCTGCTCCAGATCGGCGAGAATCTGTACACAGAGACCAACGGCTCCGGCCCGCCTGTCACGGGAGAGCCGGGGACCGATCAGCGCGGGCAGATCCGACAGGGCTTTCTCGAAAACTCGAACGTGGATCCGACGCGCGAGATGATCGATCTGATCCGAACGCAGCGCGCGTTCGAGTTCAACAGCCAGGTCATTCGCGCCGCGGACGATTCGCTCCGCACGGTTTCGCAGTTGCGCCGCTGATCGGTGGCTGAATAGGAGCGCGAGTGAATCGCTTGGTTTCCATGTTCGGCCTGCTCGTCGCGGCGCTCGGCGCGCCGGGCGTGCTGCGCGCGGACACGATCGAGCTGCGTTCGTCCGCACGGGCCTCGATTCCCGTTTCGCTCCGCGATGTCGCGGTGCTCGACGGGCCCGAAGCGGTCGCGCTCGGCGATCTCGTCGTCTTCGAGCAAACCAAAGACGCCAAGGTCTCGCAAGTCGAGATTTCGGTCGATGATCTCCGTGCCGCGCTCAACGGCGCCAAGAGCGACATCCGCTGGGGCAGGATCGCGCTCAGCGGCGACTCGTGCTCGATCCGTTTCATCACGGAAAAGAAAGAGGCGCCCGCCGTCGACGCTGCCCCTGAGGCTGCGCCCGCTCCCGTGGTCAAGGCACCCGCCGGTCCGATCTGGCAGGTCGTCGCGGATCTGAAAGCAGAATCTCTGCGCAGCGCGATCGCTTCGCGGCTTGCAAGTTTTCTCAAAGCCGATCCACGCGAAGTTCGCGTCGCGTTCGCCGACTCGGACAACGCGCTGCTCGATACACCGTCGATCGGGCGGACGCTCGATATCCAGCCGACCGGGCTTGGTGCAATGGTCCCCGTGATGATCCGCGTTTTCGAGGGCGAGCGCGTCGTTGCCGCGGGGACCGCAAAGGTGCGTGTCGAACAGAAACTCCACGTCGTGGGCGCAACCCGCGCGCTCCACCGCGGCGACATCGTGACCGGGGAATTCATTTTTAGCGAAAACCGATGGACGACTCCCGGCGAGCGGCTCGCGGCGGAGTCCTCGGTGGTGGGCAGCGTCGTCAAGAATCGGCTCCAGCCGGGAGAACTTTTCCTCGAGAGCGATATCGAGCCCGCGATCCTGGTGAAGCGCGGCGACATCGTGAACCTTGCGTGCCTCTCCGGTTCGATCGTCATGAACACCAAGGCGCGCGCTTTGGCAAGCGGGCGCGAGAACGAGATGATCGAGTTTTCGCCTCTGAGCAATTCGAAGAGTCGCGTGACGGCGCGGGTCGTGGCGCCGGGACAGGCCGTGATCAACGCCGAGGAAACCGACGACCATGTTTTTCAGAACAAGCCCGTGGCGAGCGCGGCGCCGGTGTCCGCACACTTTGCGGCCGCTCCAAAGCCGATCAAGGCCTCCGATCAGGCGAGTGTCGGCGCCGTCACGGTGCAGCGCGTGACCACCAGGCCCGACGGCACTTTTGTTGTTGAGGCCGCTTCGAAAGATCCCAAAAAGCCCGTTCGCAAAATGAAATTCCTGCCGTTCGATGAGCCCTGATGCCGCGAGAAAGGCGATCCCATGCGTAGCGCCGTAATGAGCTTGAGTCTGATGGCGTGCCTGAGCACGACCGCGAGCGCGCAGAGTCTGCTACGCGACGAACAGCGCGCAGGGCAGCCCATGTCCCCGACGCAGCCCGTTGCGTCCGCGAGCGGGCAGGCGTCTGCCGCTCCGTTGTACGCCGCGGCACCCCCTCCCGAATCTTCGGCCACCGCGAGTGCGCAGCCGCTTCAGGATTTCAGCCTGTTCTATGTCACGGCCCCCAAGCCCAAGAGCTACGTGAAGAACGACCTCATCACAATCTTGATCGATGAACAAAGCACCAGCACGACCACCGCCGATGCCGATCAGGAAAAGAAGCTCAATTTCAACGCCTCGCTCGAGCATTTCATCGACCTGACGCAGTTGTACGGGTTGCGACTCCAGACTTCGCCCCGCAGCCCGATCGCGCAGGTCGATCTCAACGCCAACCCCAAGTGGAAAGCGCAAGGCAGTTATGACCGCGCGGACAAGCTCGCCGCGAAGATCACCGCGACGATCATCGACATCAAGCCGAACGGCGTGCTCGTTCTCGAAGCCAAGAAGACCGTGACCAAGGACAATGAAGTCACTACGATCGTGCTGACCGGAAATGTCCGCACGGCGGATGTTACGACGAGTAACACGGTCCTCTCGAGCCAGCTCGCCGATCTGATCGTGAGCATGCACAACGAGGGCGACGTGCGCGACTCCACCAACAAGGGCTGGATCCCGCGATTGCTCGACACTGTGTTCGCGTTCTGAAATGTCCTGAGCCCTGAGTCCTGCGTCACCGGGCTACACCGACGAATGACCCATGAATCAGGACGCTGGACAAAGCGCCGAACGCCAAAGGCGCTATGACGGAACGCTACTCACACCGCTCTTGCCCGCGGCAGATGCAGCCCGAGGCTGGCGTACGCGCCGTAGAGCGCCACCGCGATCGCAATCCCGATCGCCGCGAGCGATGCCGCGATGGTCCATCCGCCGACGAGGGAAAGAGGGAAACTGCCGAGTACCCCGGCGATGAAGAACGCGGAAAGCAGCGTGAGCAGACCGAGCCTCGTCAGCACGAGCCCGGCGATCGCCCCCGCCAGCAGGCCCGCGACGCCGACAACCGGTGAACCGCCGGTTCCGGTCTGCACCATCATCGTCCACGCGAAGAACACCGCGAGAAGGCCGAAGACCGCCGCGCTCGCCGCGGCATGATTCCCGAGCAGGAATCTCGGCAGCGTGCACAAGAACGTCAGTGACAGCGTCAGCAGGATCGCGGCGACGAGCGATGAGAAAACCACTGAGAGCGCCGGCAGCGGTCCGAGCAGCGTGAGTTCGTTGATCGGTAGTGCCGCGGGCGCCGCCGGTGTGCTCTGCCAATAGGCGAGCCCCTGCACCGCGAGAACCCATACCGTCCCGGTGAGCACGCCGATGAGAAGATCGCGCCCGACGCGCGGGTCGCGCCATTGTCCGGTGAGCAACCGGCTCCAGCTCACCAGGCTGGTCGGCCAGCGCTTGCGGATGATCGGTTCCAGCCCGACATAGAGCATCCAAACGATCACCGAAAGCCATGCCGCGAACGAGAGCGCCGGGATCACGGTGTCGGGGACAGTTTCGGGATCGCTCGAGAAGTGAGCCCGGCACAGCCAAACGAGCGATTGAATGGCAAACGTCGCGATCGCCAGCCTTGTCGCGCCCTTGCGGTCGGCCTTGCCCTGACGCAGGCTCCACACCGCCATCCAGATCAGGACGCCGTGCACCGCGAGCAAGACGAGACCAACTGTTGCCGCGACGATCCAATTCGAGTCGCCGGCTGATTCAAGCTTCTTCGCCTCGGGCGCCACCAGCGGTGCGGTTCCATCGCGCACCGAGAGATACGTCACAGCATTTCCGACCGTCGCGACATCGACGCGAACCGGAGAACTGGCGGACGCGCGGCTGGCCGAAGCCCGCTGTCCTTCGTACGAGTATCGACCGGTTGAAAACGAAGCAGGCACGAAGTCCGCGGAGTCGATCGCGCGCAACTTGTCCGGCGCCGCATCCGTCAACTTCACAATTCTTGAGAGTTCCTGCTCGGGGAGCGCCGCCGGCGAAGCCGAAGCCGACGTCAGCGAGCCCGTGGCGATCGGCGCCGTGACTTCGATCACGTTGCCTTTGAGATCCATGAGGACGTCGCGCTCGCCCGATGCCGCGGGCGGGGGATCGAGCCGGCTGACGATTCCGCCCGCACCGGGCGGGAACGGCCGATCGCTCTCCCGATACCAGAATCGCATCGTCGGGCGAACGGGCGATTGACCCTCGGGAGTTTCGACGCGGATCTCTTCGATCCCGAACACGCTGTCCACGCCTCGGTTGCTGTGGCCGAGTTGCTTGAGCGCGTCGCGCGCCTTGTCGGCGAGCGTGAGCGGCGCGTACTCCATGCGCTGCGTGGCGAAGAGCTTCACCTTGGTATTCAACGAAGCGGCGCCGAAGATCGCCAGCACGCACGAGAGCACGAGTGCCGCGGCGATCGCGGGTGTGAGCGCGCCGCGCGAGCCCGATGCCGCGACGAGTTCCGGGCTCGGGGTCTCGCCCGCCGCGAGGGCCGCCGTGAGCGCATCGCCCCCGAGCAGGTTCGCGACGGTGAGCGCCGAAGCCGGACGCAGATCCGGATCGCGCTCGAGGCACTTCATGATCACCTTCTCGACGCCCGGATCGACATCCGGCACGACCGAGGAGAGCGCCGGGATCGGCTGCTTGTGCATCCGCGCGAGGTCCTGCATCGACTCGGGCCGGAAGACCGGCTTGCCGCTGAAGATCTCGTAGAAAAGAAGCCCGATCGCGTAGACGTCGCTCTTCGCGGTGACGCCTCGCCCCGCGAGTTGCTCGGGCGCCATGTACGCCGGTGTTCCCGCGCGCCCGGTATCGCCCTTGAGTTCTTCCGCGAGCCCCGCGAGGCCGAAGTCCATGATGCGGACGTGGCCGCGCCCGTCGACCATCACGTTCGCTGGCTTGAGATCGCGGTGGAGCACGCCTTTCTCGTGCGCCGCCGCGAGGCCGGCCGCGAGTTGCCGCGCGATCTGCAGAGCCTTGTCGCCGGGCAATCTTCCGATTCGGCGAAGCAGGCTCGACAGGTCTTCGCCGTCCACATATTCCATCGAGATGAAGTGCTGCGCGCCTTCTTCGCCCAGGTCGTACACGCGGCACACATTCGGGTGGCTCACCGCGCGCGCGATCTTCACTTCGTTGAACAGGCGGATCAGCGCCGCGCGATCCTGACCGAGCTGTTCGGGCAGAAACTTCATCGCGCACGGCTGGCCGAGCTTGATGTCATCGGCGCGATACACGTCGCCCATGCCGCCCTTGCCCAGCCGGCCGATGATCCGGTAGCGCTGGCCGAAGACCGTGCCCGGAACGAAGCGCCCGAGTTCGGCGCCAGCGAAGATCGAAGTTCCCGATGTGGCGCGGACCGAGCCCGCTCCGCCGGCGGGGACCGGAATCGGAGCGGCGGCGACTTCCGACACCGGCATCGCAATCGCGGAAACCGCTGCCATCGGCGTGCTCGAACCCGGCGGGGACGAACCGTGCGTGGGGCTCGGCACGGTTTGAGCCATCCGCTCGTCACGCGGCGGAACAGCTCCGCGCATTGGGTTTTCCTGTCCGACCATCGACGGAGCCGAGCCGACTCCGGGTGGTACCGACATTCCGGGCTGGGTGGGAGGCAACGTGGGATTCGCGGGGCGGGTTGCCGCGGCCTGGTCGGCGGGGCGCTGCGTCACGGGCGAGATCGGCGGCATGGAAACCGCCGTCTGCAGCATGTCCTGAGCATCCTCGCTCCCCGATTTCTGGCTGGCGCCGGGAACCATCGAGCCCCCGCACGAGGGGCAGAACTTCGCGGCCGGCGGCACTTCGAGCGAGCATGACGGGCATTTGGGCATGGAGCGATCCTGTTGCTTGGAAAACTGACCCCGAGCGATGCAGCGTATGAATGTAGTAGAGAAACGAGGAAATCACCAATGCCCCTCTACGAGTATGTCTGCGAGGCCGACGGAACCGTTCTCGAACTGATGAGGCCGATGTCCGACGCCGACAAGCCGGTCTCGGACCCTGAAGGGAAGGGCCGTCGCTTCGTCCGCAAGTTCTCGACGTTTGCCGCCAAGGCCCAGGCCGGCTCGATCCCGCTCGGTGTTCGTTCCGGAGGCGGCTGCGCCTGCGGCAAGCCGCACGGGTGCGGCTCGCACTAGCTCGCCGAAGGCCGCCCGCGCCGTGATACCTTCTTTGCATGGTGGCAGATGTCGAAAGTGTTCTGATCGATCGCACGCAGATCGCGCTGCGCGTTCACGACCTCGGGCGTGAACTCGCCAAAGACCTGCAGGAAGAACTCAAACGCGAGAACGATCCGGACGGTCACGGGCGCATCGTCTTTGTACCGATCCTCACCGGCGCGCTCGTCTTCACGGCCGATCTCATCCGCGAACTGACTCTGAAGTTGTCGCTGCGCGTCGTCGCGGTTTCGAGTTACCCGGGCGCGAGCGTCGAGAGCAAGGGCGCGAAACTTGCGGGCGAACTGCCGAAGGACCTTGGCGGCAAGCACGTCGTGATCGTGGACGACATTCTCGACAGCGGACAGACGCTCGGGCTGATCGACGACCTGATCCGAGCGCAGAAGCCCGCGAGCATCCGGATCTGCGTGCTGCTCAAGAAGCCGCCGGAAGTTCGCAAGCGCGAGGTGAAAGCGCACTACGTCGGCTTCGATATTCCAAATGAGTTCGTTGTCGGGTACGGGCTCGATTACGACGGCTTCTATCGAAACCTGCCGTACATCGGCGTTCTCAAGCCCGAAGCGATCGGGCGGTAACAACCCGAATCGGATGACGACGTTCCAATCCAACCCCGGTGAACGCACGATCTTGCAGATCCGTCCTTCCCTTGCGTCCATCGTTCTGCAGCCGATTCGCTCGATTGTCGTGCTGGTTTTGGGCTTTGCGCTGCTCTGGTGGTTTGTGCCGCCGACACAGAATCGCTCGATCGGGCTTTCAATTCTGCTCGGATTGCTGATCTTGCGCGTCGTGTGGCAGGCGATCTGGGTCGCGTGCGCGCGGTATGAACTGACGAACGAGCGCGCCCGCTCGACGGTCGGCGTTTTCTCGCGTTTCGGCGTCGAGATCGCGCTCTCGCGCGTGCAGAACACATTTCTTTCGCGATCGCTGCTCGAACGTCTCGCGGGGGTCGGCACCATCGGCATCGCATCCGCCGGCACGGGGGGCGTCGAGGTCATCTGGAGCATGGTCGACAGCCCGCACGACGTGCTCGCTTCGGTTCGAAGAGCGCTCGGCGCAAGCCCAGGTGAAGCGGGATTGGATGACGATTCGACCGAGGATGCTGAAGTACCCAAGACCAAGGAATCCGGGACAACCGAAAGTCACGAATCGCGCCCGATCGTCCTTGGTCTCGTCGGCGGCATCGGTGCCGGCAAGAGCGCCGTTGCCAAAGAGTTCGAGTCGCGTGGCGCGCTCATCCTTGATTCGGATTCGCGCGCGAAGGCGGTGCTCGAGACCCCCGAAGCACGCAACACGCTCGCCTCGTGGTGGGGGCCGGAAATCCTCCGCGATGGGAAAGTTGATCGCAAGCGCGTCGCCGACATCGTCTTTTCCGATCCCGCGCAGCGCCGAAAGCTGGAGTCGTTTGTTCATCCGAAGCTGCGCGAGGGCAGGCGTAGAGAGATTGAGGCTGCCGCCGCGAGGGGCGTCCGCTTCATTGTCATCGATGCGCCCCTGCTTCTCGAAGCCGGTGTGGACGAGGAGTGCGACGCGGTCGTGTTTGTGGATGCACCGCGCGAGCAACGGCTCGAGCGGGTGCGGGACCGCGGCTGGGATGATGCGGAGCTCTCTCGGCGCGAATCGGCGCAGATGCCTCTTGAATCAAAGAGAAGCCGAAGTGATTACGTTGTCACGAACGACGGAAACCTCGCGAATCTTGGGGAAAATGTCGCAAATCTGATCCGGAATATCCAATCCGCCAGACCCTTGATTACCCCGCGTTCGTAACGCTTGTCAGGAGCTTGCTTGCTCGGCTATACTCATGTGCCGGTGACGCGGGTTGTGGACCTGCGGGTCTGACCGGACTTTCCTGCTGCTTTCAAGTTGTTTCGCCCGGCGGCTTGCGTGTGCGTTTTGGACGCAGGCGGATCAGGCGATTCGAAAGTGACGGCGGCACGCCCCTTTTTTCCGGCGCGAACTCTTCCGACGCGCCCGCTCCTTTCCGCTCCAACCGTCGAGCGCATCCAAATCACAACCTGGCATTCCTTTGCGTCCGATGCGGGCGCGCACAGCACAACATCCGGAGTTTCCTGATTCATGGCGAAGTCATCTGGCGATTCTTCAAAGAACGACGCGAAAACCGAACGTTCCGGTTCCAAGTTCCGACCGGTCGGCCCGCGACGGGACAGCAAGAAGAGCGCGGCCGCAGTCGCGGAACCAAAGCCGGACACGCATGCGGAGCGCCCCGCGCCGCGCTCCGATCGGCCCGTGACTCCGCGCTATGAAGATGTGCCTCCTGCGCCAAAGGCGCCCTCCGCGCCGCCCTCTTCGTCGCACGGGAGCGGATCTTCGCAGCAGGGCAACCACGGCTCCGCTTCGGCTTCGAGCGGAAACTCCGGCGGAGGTTTCGGCCCCCCGGCGCAGCAGTCAAGCAATCAGTCTCAAGGAAGTCCGAACGGCCCGTCTTCGCAGGGTGGCCAGACTCCGGGCGGTCAGATGCCGGGAGGACAGCCGCAGAGTGATCGCGGCTATCCGAATTACGGCGGAAACTATCCGGGTGGTGGGGGTGGGGGCGGAGGCTGGAACGATCGAGGCGGACGTCGGAAGCGAAAGAAGCGTCGGGGCGGCATGGGCTTTGGACCCGGCGGACCGGGCGGCGGTTTCCAGCAGGGCGGCCAGCCCAGCGGCGGATTCGCGCCCTCCGGTGGCGGCTATCAGCGCATGAACCTGGGCGATCTGCCCAGCGATGAGGAACTCGAACGCGAAGGAATCGAACTCGAGCGCATCGCCAAGAGCGCCGATCCCGCGGCACTCAAGAACGCCATCAGCATCAACGAGCTCCAACTGAAGGAAATCGACGACCTGTTCAGGGTCGCCGAGAAGGAAGGGCTGACGGAATTCCATCAGCTGACCAAGCAGGATCTGATCTTTAAGATCCTCAAGGCGCGTGCCGCCAAGCAAGGCCTGATGTTCGGTGAGGGAACGCTCGAGATCATGCCGGACGGTTTCGGATTCCTGCGCAGCCCCGAGCAGAGCTATCTGCCCGGACCGGACGACATTTACGTCAGCCCGGGCGTGATCCGGCGGCTCGGACTGCGGCGGGGCATGACCGTTCGCGGCATGGTGCGACCGCCCAAGGAGAGCGAACGCTACTTCGCGCTGCTGCGCGTCGAGAGCGTGAACGGCAAGGACCCGAAGGCGATCGCAAACATCGTGAACTTCGAGGATCTGACACCTCTGCATCCCGAGAAGCGCTATGTGCTGGAAACCACGCCGGACGAGATCGAGTGCCGCGTGATGGACTTGGTCGCGCCGGTGGGCAAGGGCCAGCGCGCGTTGATCGTCGCGCCTCCCCGCACGGGCAAGACCGTGCTGATGCAGAAGATGACCAAGGCGATCACGAAGAACTATCCGGATGTGAAGATCATCGTCCTGCTGGTGGACGAGCGCCCGGAAGAAGTGACCGACTTCAAGCGCCACTGCGCCGCGAAGAACGTGGAAGTGGTCGCGAGCACGTTCGATGAACAGAGCCACCGCCACGTGCAGGTGTGCGAGATGGTGATCGAAAAAGCCAAGCGCATGGTGGAGTTCGGCGAGGATGTGGTCATCCTGCTCGACTCGATCACGCGCATGGCACGCGCGTACAACGCCGAGATGCCGCACTCGGGCAAGATCATGACCGGCGGTCTCGACAGCAACGCGCTGCAGCGCCCCAAGAAGTTCTTCGGCGCCGCCCGCTACATCGAACGGGGCGGATCGCTGACGATCATCGGCACGGCGCTCGTTGATACCGGTTCGAAGATGGACGAAGTCATCTTCGAAGAGTTCAAGGGAACCGGCAACAGCGAACTTCACCTCGACCGCAAGCTCGTGGAAAAGCGCATCTGGCCGGCGATCGACGTTGCCGCGTCGGGAACCCGGCGCGAGGAACTGCTGCTCGACGGCAAGGAACTGGAGCTGGTTCACCGCCTCCGCAAGGTGCTGAGCGACATGAACGTCGTCGAGGCGATGGAATTGCTGAAGGGGCGCTTGAAGAAAGTGAAGACCAACGCCGAATTCCTGATGACCATGGCGCTCGGTTGATCGGGTTTTTGTCTGCCTAGCCTCTCGCGGAATGGGACTTGGCAGGAGTGCCACGGATGACTTCACCCGCAGCGGCGTTGTGGACTCGGACAGTCTTGTTTACCCTCTGGTCGGCACTGCTGGCGGTGTCGGGCTTGGTCGCGCTCTGCGGTCCGGTTTCCGGACAATGGATGCGTGCACACGGCCTGTGGATCGGCCTCATCGCGACCTGCGCGGGCCAGTTCGTGTTTATGGCGGCGGTTGCGGACCGATGGTTTCCGTACGCGGATCGGCGTTTGATCGCCTTGGCTGAGGGAGCAGTCTTTCTCGGGCTGCTGGTTTCGGTGGCGGGGTTCGTCCGGGGGCTCTGGTAAGGAGCGAACGTTCGAACCAGATGGATTGGGTGAACGAAAGAGGCATGGAGGCGGAAGCTTGCTCAAACAGTTCAATCGTCTCTGGAACGGCAACGGATTCGGCGCACTTCTCGTGCCCTTGTCGATTGCGGTCGCGAGCACCGTGTTAGTCGTTTCCGCCAGCGCGCAGCAGGCAACCACTCCGGCACCGGCTTCGCCCGGGCTGACCACAACCGGGATTCCCGGCGCGAGCGGAGTCCCGGCTTGGTCGGTAGACGACTTTGCGGCCCGGTCGCTCGAACGCCTCGCCATGATGGACTTGCGGTTGACCGGTTCCCCGAGTGCGAGAGATTACAAGCTTGCATCGATCCTTTTGGACCTCGCCTGCAGCATCCGGCCCGACGACGCGGACATGATCCGGCGAAAAATCGAAAGCCAGTGGAACGCGGGCGACGAAGACGCGGCCGTCACGGCGACAAAGGACTTGCTCAGACTCGATCCGAAGGACACGGTCGCGCAGCTCCGGCTCATTTCGGCGAGCATCGGACGTCTGCAAACGGTGGAATCCCGGCTTGCGGCCTATGAGCGATTCCTCGGTCCGGATGGAAGATCCATCGATCCGGCGATCCGCAGCAGATTGGCGCTCGATGCGGCTCTGCTCTATCGCGAGCGGAGCAACGAGGACAAATTCGCGGAAAAGCTCAAGCAGGCGACGGCCCTCGACCCCACCAACAAGGAGGCGGCGCTCGTCACCGAAACTTTTTTCTCGTCGTCTGTAAATGATCCGGTCGGACGCTTCGAGTTGATGAGCAACCTGCTCTACAGCGATCCGCTTGATCCTGCAATCTACATGAATATGACGGAGGAGCTTGCGCGAAACGGCGCCTTCGTCGGGGCGAATCGGATGTTCCGGATCGGAGAGAAGATCCTCATCGCCGCGGGCGCGCAGATCGGCGCCGAGCAGGATATGCAGCGGTTGATTCTTGCCTGGGAGGTATCGGGTCCCAAGGCGGTTCGAGAAGATCTCGACAAGTCCCTGAATACCGAGCGTCATTTCGCGCGTCAGCAAGCGGATCAGCAGAAGATCATGAACGTGCCGGGCGAGGAGATCCTCGATCCGATGTCTGTGCGGCTCCCGCGGATCGCGGAGCAGATTCGGGCGCTCGCGTCTTTCGGTGAGGGAAACACCGACGGCCTGGAAACCTCGCTTTCCGAATTGGAATTGACGGTCGCGAAGATGCTTCAAGAGTCTCCGGATGACGAAAAGCGTCCGAAGGAAATCAGCAAGGAAGACGCGATGCGGATCGCGCGCGACTCCAAGGTCGACCTGGCGCTTCTGCGGGCGTTGACGGGGGTGCAGCTCAAGCAGGTGGAAGATGGGCTGAAGGATCTCGATCCGCCGCTGCCCGAGAGCGACATCCGACCGCAAGTCATCGCGGCCCTGATGAAACTGCAGGAAGGGAATCCGACCGAAGCGCTCGAAGGGCTGAAGGGGCTTGGCATCGATGCCGGCAGCGTCAGTCCTGAGGTGAACGAGGCGATCCTTTACGCCGAACTGGCGAAGGGGCGGGCGTACGAAGCGCTCGCGCAGAGGGCCGAGGCCGCGGCGGCGTACCGGCGGATTGTCCAGTTTGCGCCGTTCACGCCACAGGCGGGCGTCGCGGTCACGCTGATCGACAAGATGATGGGAAGGCGCGTGCCGCTCTTTCCCAAGACCGAAGAGCTCGAAAAGCTGGCGGCCGGAGTGCCGCGCTGGATCGAGGACATCGTGGAGCAGCCGCGCACGTTTGTCGGGGTGACGGCCGATCCGCTCTCGACCACGCAGGAACCGCTTTCCCCGATGCTGGTCAAGGTGAGCATCCGCAATCTGGGGGCGGCGCCCATGGGGCTGGGCGCAAATCGTCCGCTCAACAGCCGATTCCTTTTTGCACCAAGTCTTGATCTCAAGGAAGCGGATGTCCGCAGGTTCTCGAAGCCGGAAGTCATCGATCTCGATCGGCGCCTTCGTCTGATGCCGGGCGAAACGCTCGAGGCTGTGGTTTGGGCGGATCCGGGCTTCGCGGGCTGGTTTTGTGAGGACATCGCCTCGCAAGTCATCCGCGCGAAGTATCGCGTGGTTCAGGGCTTTGTGACGGGGCCTCGGGGCACGATCGACCCCGGCCCCGGGTGTGTGCAGTCGGACCTGCCCATCATTGTGCGCACGACGCTCCGCGAATCGACACTCGGCGCCGCGGACTTCGCCGCGGAAGCGGAGAGCGCCACCGAGGGAGCGGTAGTCCGGCTTGGCGCCGCGGCCCGTACGCTCGTTCTCGGTGAGGCGTTCAACTCGCGAAGAGTTTCACCTGTTGATAAGCAGACAATGGCGCAAGCGCTCGCGAAACGCTATCCGACGCTTTCTGCCAACGGACGTGCCGCACTCGCGGCGATCGTTCCCACCATGAGGCAATCGCCCGAATTCAGCGATTTTGACGCGGTCGTTCTGGAGGAGAAAGACCCGGCCGTGCTTCCGATCGCGTTGCTCACGCGCTGCTCAACGGCGGATGCGCCGGCACTCAAAGCGGCTCTCGAGTCGCCCGACGAGCGGGTGAAGCTGGTCGCGAAACTGCAGGCAGACCGGCTTGCGGAGGGGGCAAACTGCTACGCGACGTTGAGCGACAATCTTGATGAAGCGCTCGACCCGGCACGCCGCACGAACGCATCGAGTGGAGGCGCCGTCGGGGCGAACAAGTGAACGCCGACCGAGGCGCGCTTGCAGCGCCGACCAAGCGTCGCGTTGCGCTGCGACTTTTGCTCTTTGCAATCGGGGCTTGCCTCTTCGGCGTCGCGATCGCGGCGGCGCTGCGCGGCAACGCCGCCGGCCTGCGGGCGTTCGCCCGTGCCGCGGAACGCCCCGTCGAATTGGCATTGCTGGTTCTCTTGCCGCTTGTCTGCCTGACGCTCGCTTCCCTGAGTTTCTGGGTGCTGACCCTGCGATTCGGCCGCGTCACGTGCGTTGAGATGCTCGCCCTGCTTGGCGGCGCATGGCTCTTGAATTACCTTCCGCTCAAGCCGGGAGTCGCGGGTCGGGTGGCATATCACAAGAGCGTGAACCGGATCGACGTGCGCTGGTCGCTCGTCGTGGTCGTGCAATCGATCGTTGTCGGTCTTTGCTGCTTTGTGCTGCAGGCGACACTCGCATCGATCGCGGCGGAGCGGAACTGGAGCGAGCCTGGAAAAGTCGGGCTGATCGCATCGCCTCTGGCGGCGGCGCTGCTCGGGCTGTTGATTCCGCGGCGCGGGGCATTGACGAACGGATGGAGATACAGCGCCGCCTTTGCATTCCGCTACGCGGATTCGCTCGTGTGGGCGGTGCGCTACTGGCTGCTCTTCGGAGTCGCGGGGCAGCCGCAGGGCGCGAGCACAAGCGCCGCGATTGCAAGCGTGAGCCAATCTGCGTCGCTGATTCCGATCGCGGGGAACGGATTGGGCGTCCGAGAATGGATGGTGGGGCTGGCGGCACAGAGCCTGCCCGTGTGGTACGGCAAAGACTCCGCGGTGCCGCTCGCATTCGGCGTGTCCGCGGAATTGCTGAATCGTGCTTGCGAGGTGGTTGTCGCGCTGCCGGTGGGTTTGCTGAGCCTGTGGTGGCTGACGCGGCGTTATGGGCGGCTCAAGGCGCAAGAAACGCTGAATGCTTTCGAGGCGCTTCGAACTTGAAATCGCTTTCGGCCGATGATCCCGGATCGGTCGATAGGCGTAGAAATCGCGGAGGTTGCATCCGCACGTCACGAATGTGCGCATGGATTGGCGAGGGAGCTTCGCGAGTGTCATTCCGCGTGAGCGTCCGCTCATCGGATTCTTTCCCCGGCTTTTTGTGGGGGAGTATGGTGGGGGCATGGTCAGCAAGATCGAACAAGACCATCAGCGCTTCCGGCAGATCGTGCAGGGCAAGATCCGGCGCGACCTGAGGAAGTTTCTCTCGCGCGGTGAACTGATCGGGCGCGAGGGAAAGCGGTTCGTGTCGATTCCGGTTCACGACATCGACATCCCGACGTTTCGATACGGCGACAACTCCGGCGGCGTGGGGATGGGCGAAGGACAGGAAGGTCAGTCGGTCGGCGGGCAGCAAGGACAGGGGGGTGAGCAGGAAGGCAAGCACATTCTCGAGGTGGACGTCTCGATGGAGGAGCTCGCGGACATACTCGCCGAAGAGTTGAAACTCCCCCGCATCAAGCCGCGAGGCGAGCACCGCGTGACGACCATCCGTGACAAGTATTCGGGCATCCGCCCGGTCGGACCGGCGGCCTTGCGACACTTCAAGCGCACGTATCGCGAAGCTCTCAAGCGTCAGATTTCGCTCGGCACGTACGACTCGAAGAATCCCGTGATCGTTCCGATACGCAACGACCTGCGCTTTCGCAGTTGGAACGAAATCAAAAAGCCTCAGAGCAACGCGCTCATCGTGTACATGATGGATGTTTCGGGCTCCATGGGCGATGAGCAGAAGGAACTCGTCCGCCTCGAAGCCTTCTGGATCGACACCTGGCTGAGACGGAACTACGAGGGTGTCGAGAGCCGCTTCATCGTTCACGATGTTCGAGCCCAGGAAGTGGATCGCAAGACCTTCTTCAGCGTTCGCGAAGACGGAGGCACGCGGATCAGCAGCGCGTTCTACGCGTGCAAGGAATTGCTCGAAACGCACTACGACCCGGGCGACTGGAACACGTACCTGTTTCATTTTTCCGACGGTGACAACAGCTCCGACGCCGACAACCGGCTCTGCGTGAAGATACTGGAGGAACAACTCCTTCCGATCTGCAACATGTTCGGGTACTGCCAAGTGACGAGCGCGTACGGAAGCGGAAGCTTCATCAACGTTCTGAACGAAGCGTTCAAGGACGGGCTGGCCGACGAACTCGGTCCGCGGCTCATCACCAGCAAGGTGAACGGCCGGGACGACATCTACGACTCGCTCCGGACGTTCTTCAAGGCCGGTCGCTGACCGGTCCGGAGCGACGGTGAATCTGTCTGCCTACCCGCGACGTAGCATTTTGTGGGTTTGGGTGGGCCGAATCGAGGAATCGTCCCCGTGATGCTCTTTGTGGTTTATGCCGCGTTTGTCTGGTGGGCTGCGCTCGCTTGGCGGCGACGTTGGCTCGGATTTGCTGCCGTCGGGCTGGGCGTTCTGGGGGTGTGGTTTGTGGCGCGGTTCTACCTGTGGGTTGGCGGTCTGCTTGGAATCGAGCGCACCGATTCGCTCATGATTCTGCTCGCGCCGTTCGGCGTTATTGTGGGCGTCATCGGGACGTACATCGCGTGCCTTCCGGTGCGGCGTGAGGGCGCCTGCCGCAAGTGTGGGTACAGCTTGCTCGGGCTCGAGCCCGATCGCGGGCTGCTCGTATGCCCGGAGTGCGGCGCGCGACACGCTTTCGCCGAGGGCGACTCGCTTCCCTGCTCTTCCTGCGGTGGCGAGACCAAGCCGCACGGTCATCGGGACTGGGTGTGTTCTCGATGCGGACTGCACTTGCTGTTTCGGCGGAACTCGACGGGATCCTCAGCCGAAAATCGCGCGATGAACGACGCCGAGCGCAAGCACGCAGAGCGGCAGGCCGAGGACGATGATCAGCCGCAGCCAGAGCAGCCGAACCGGATTGATGCTGCCGATGAGAGGAATGGAATTGGCCTGCGGGCTTTGGGCGATCAATTCGTCGGCAAAGCTGAGCCAGTAAAGCGCTGAATCGAAAAGTTCCTGGTTGCCGGGAAAAGGAGAGACAACGCGCCCGTCCACTTGCACGCCCGGCTGTGTGAGCGAGTCAAAGAACCAACCTGTCGAACCGACGGCGAGCAGACGCTGCGCCGGTGAAGCGGAAGTCGCGGGGATTTCCGACGCGATGGCGACAGTCCACGGGCCACGATCGTCCTTTCCCGGATCGAATTTCGGCGGTCCCGCAAGCGCGGCACGCTGGGCACGCGGTGTTTGCCAGATGAGCAGCCAACTCGATTCTCCCCATGTGTTCTCGCTTTCCGGGATTCTCAGCAATGGGACGGACGTCGCCGGTGCGTCCGGAAGAGAGTTCAGACCGATGGGCCAAGGCAAATAAGTTGGAAGACCGCGGATCGCGCCCAGCACCGGGTTTGAAGACTTCGCGTCCCCCTCATCCTGCGCGATCACGGTGCGATCGGTTTCGATTTCGCGCTTCCCTTGATCGAACCGCTCGGTGAACAGCGGCTTTCCCGCGGCGCTCTCGAGCCCGAAGTGTCGCAGCACCGGGCTGAAAGGATCTGAATCGCCGTAGGTGCGCTGAATCGATGGGTTGAGATTGAGCAGGATGTTCTGGTGTTCATTCGCCAGTTTTTCGAACGCGGCGCCGAGGCGCTGCGATCGTTCGATTCCGCCGCGCTGCTCTCCCGGCCTCGCGGCGGTTGTCGAATCCGGCGGAAGGACGACGAACACGGCGGGCCGCGCGCGTGCGGGGTCGAGCCGGGTCAGACCGGAGGGCTCGGGCTCGAGCAACACATCCCACTCGACGATGTCGATTCCCTTCATCAACAGGCCATCGCGAAGGCGTTCCAGAAAAGGGGCCTCGGTGACGTACGGCCTCTCTTCCGCGTGCACAAAGACCGCGATGGGCGGTTTTTCGAGCAGCGTTGATGCAAGGGATGCGGTGAGAAACTCTTCGACGCGTCGGCGGTTGTCGGCGCGAGCACCCGCCGAGAGCACGATCTCGCGCGCGGGGAAAAGTTCATCGAGCGGGATCGCTGTGAGACGGTTGCCGACTGGCGGGACGATGATCGCCGCGGCGGATTGACGCAATGCCGAGGCGACGCGGAGCACGCCGGGGCGGGGCATCCGAGTGAGAGATTCCGCGAGAACGGCGAGCCGATCGCGCTGCTGCGCGATGGAGTCCGCAGCGATTGCGGCGCGGCGACCGAATTCGTCTCCCAATTCGGTCAGGCGCGACAATCGGCGCACCTCTCCGACGATCTGGCTGATCTGATCCGACGCGAGTCGCAGGTCGCGTCGCAGAAACTCCGCGGCTCTGTCCGTGGCCGGTAGATCGAGTTCGCCGATCTTGCCTGCAAGTGGTTCTTCGATCTTGGTGATCGCCGCACTCAAATCTCGTCCGGCGATTCGCGCGGCGGCGGCGCGCTGTTCGAGCGCCGACCTCGCCTGCTGCGCAGAGGCGGAGCCGCCGGTTGGAAGCGCCGCCCGCAGTTCGTCAAGGGACTTTGAAAGCGAGGTCTGCGCCCAGTTCGCGAGCTCCGATGCGGAATTCGCCGCCGACCGAATCGCGGAGGATTGCACATCAAGTTCCGACTTGTCGCGTGCGATGAGATCGGCAAGGACATCGTGAAACTGCTGCTGGCCGGAAGCGGCGCCGAGGTCAATAAGCGAGAGTTCGAGCTTGCCGGTTCGGGTGAAGCGATCGAGCACGTCGTTGGTATCACGGATCGCTTCGGGGCTCACGTGCTGAAAGTCTGCCGCGACGATCAGTCGCGCCGGCGCCGAGAGCCGATTGAGCACGGCCTGCGCGCGTGGACTGAGTCGATGCTCGCCGGAAGCGGTGACATCAAAGCGAGGCGCCAAGCGGGAAGCGACGATGTTCGCCATCGCGATCGAGGCGATCGCGGCGCAAAGGCCGATCATGGTCCAGAGCCAGAAGGAGAGCCGACGCATCAGCCGAGCCTCCGGGCGCGAAGCGTGATTCCCGCGAGCAGAATCGGAAGCACGCTTGCGGCGAGAAAGAAGACGATGTGCCGGATATCGATGACCCCTTTGGCAAAGTCCTGGATGCGCGAATCGAATGAAATCCACGCGAGCGCGGGTTGGAGCGACGCCGGCGCGATCGCGGGTCCGAGCGCGGACGCGAGCATCAGCGTGAGAAGCACGAAGAGTGTTGCGAGAAACGCCAGGGTCTGGTTGTTGGTCAGGGCCGAGCAAAGCGTGCCGATCGAGAGGTAGAAGACCCCCGGAAGCAGAAGACTGAGATACCCGGCGACCAGCGGCCCAATCTCGGGCGGACGGGGCGAAACGCGTGCGAGTACCGCTGCGTACAGCAGGGTCGGCAGCAGCATGAGCGCGAGCATGACGCAGGCTCCCGCGAATTTGCCGAGCACGATGGAAAACTCTCGGACCGGCGCGGTGATGAGTGGCTCGATCGTTCCGCTCCGAATCTCTTCGCTAAAAAGTCTCATGCTGATCGCGGGCACGACCGGGATGAGCATCCAGCCCGCGCCGCCGAAGAAGGCGCGCAGGCTGGCAACCCGTCCCGGCGCCAGGACCACAAGCCCGAAGACGCACCCGCAGAGAAACAGAAAGAGCGCGACGGTGAACCAGCCGACGGGCAGACGGAAGTATGACGAGAGCTCCCGCCGCGCGATGGAAAGCGTGGCGCTCATGCCGCGGCCCCGGAGCCTTCGGCGGCCGACTCGAGCAGTGAATGGAAGACACGCTCCAACCCGGGCGCATCGGGGGTAATCACGCGGGGGACGACTCCAACCCTGTGAAGCGATCGAGCGATCGCCGCGAGTTGATCCTTCATGCACAGATCCTTGGACGGGCGCATCCGCACACGCAGCGTTCGCCACCCGTCTTCAACTGTGCCTGATTCGACTTCGAGCACGCCGGGCGTCGAACGTGCTTCGATTGTCGCTGCGGTGGCCTCGGCTTCCGTCACCTCGATCAGAATCGCGCCTTCTGGCGCGTGTCTTTGGCGAAGTTCGGCGGGGGTGCCATCGGCGAGAACCCGCCCCGAGGCGATCACAACCACACGGTCGCAGGTGAGTTCGACTTCGCTCAGAATGTGCGAACTCAGCAGCACGCAGGAGTCTTTCGCGAGCGAACGGACGGTTTCTCGCATCTGGCGGATCTGCGTCGGGTCGAGACCGTTCGCGGGTTCATCGAGCACGAGGAGGCTTGGTTGGTGAAGTGCCGCGGCGGCGAGGCCGACACGCTGTCGAAACCCCTTGGAAAGGGCGCCGATCCGCTTGCGCCGAACCTCGCCCAGTGAGGTCAATGACAGAGCGCGCTCGATCGCCTCCGGCTGCTTCGAACCCGAAATCGAAAAGAGGTTTGCCCGATAGTGGAGGTATCCCGTGACGCTCATCTCCGGATACAGGGGTGCGGACTCGGGCAGATACCCGATCAGGCTGCGGCTTTGTTCAGGCTGGGCGATGATCGAGAGCCCATCAATTTCGATGGCGCCTTTTGAGGGCGGAAACACTCCCGTGATCATTCGGATCGTGGTCGTTTTTCCGGCACCATTCGGACCGAGCAGGCCGACCACTTCACCCCTTCGGGCGCTGAATGAAACACCCCGCACCGCATGAAACGGACCGTACCACTTGTGGATATCACGGACTTCGAGCATGGTGGAGGCATTCTCGGACGGTTGAAGCGGCAAGATGGCCTGAGACGATATCAGGAGAAGTTCCGCCGTCGAGCGATCTCCGGCGCCAAAAACTGGCACCGGGCGGATATTGCGTCAGTCTTGCATTGTCGCCGGTGGAGGATCGGCGCGAAAAGGCGAGTTTTCGCACCGGAAACGGTCCGATGTGATTTACGTGCTTCGCTACACTCGGTCGCAACGTGTTCGCAAGTTTCCTCGAACAGGCTATTGGCCCGGATGTCCGATGACCGGCCAAAACTCGTGGTTCACTCCGGCGAAGGCGCCGATGCTTCACGATTGAAGAATCGTCTCCAGGGTCTGTTCGAGGTGACGATCGGTTCCGTTGATCACGCTCCTCCGGGCGGGGATCAACCTCAGGGGGTTCGCCCGTTGGTTGCAGGTGAGAAGCAGGATGTCGCAAAGGTCGGAGGCGTTCAGGCGCCGGCTTGGTCGTTGTCTCTACTCAACGCCATCGGGGAAGGCGTTGCGCTGTACCAAAAGAGCGGGGAGCGCGTCTGGGCGAACGAGCTGTACCTTGCCAATGACGAGCGCACGACCGAATTGCTCGATGTAGCCGCGAAGGAAGTCGGAACCGAACTGATCGAGCATCAAAGGCTGGGGCTTGCGTTGGCGAAATCGAACAAGTCGAAGCACACCGCCGATCCGAGCCAGAAACTCGAGTTGACTTCCGCGGACGGAGCCCGTTACTACGAGGTGCTGATTTCGCTGGTCGCGCCCGATTTCCCCGGGTTGCCCAAGCCGGCGCCGGGAACCGAACCGGAGCAACTTGTCGCGGTCGTCGTCCGCGACGTCACTTCGACGAACCGCGTTCGACTTCGAATGGACGCCATTGATCGGGCGGGAGCGGAGCTTTTTACGCTCGACGCCGATGCGGTTCGAAAGCTCAATGCCGCGGAACGATTGAAAGTGCTGGAGGATAAGGTCGTGCGGTTTTCGCGCGACCTTCTGCGTTTTGATCACTTCGCGATCCGGCTGCTCGATGCGCGCTCGGGCCGACTGGAACTTGTGATCAAAGTAAATCTTCCGAGCGAGTACGAGGCGTTCGATATTTTCGCCAAGCCCGAAGGAAACGGCATCAGCGGCTACGTCGCGGCGACCGGCAAGAGCTATCTCTGCGACGATACCAGCAAGGACGATCTTTTTCTGCCGGGGCTGCACGGGGCGCGATCGAGCCTCACCGTTCCGCTGCGATTGCACGACAAGGTCATCGGAATCCTCAACGTCGAGAGCCAGAATGAAGCGGCATTCGATGATGACGATCGCCAGCTCGCCGAGATCTTTGCTCGCTACATCGCGATGGCCGTTCACATGCAGGAAAACCTGGTCGTGGAGCGCACCACGACCAATCTTTCCGTGAGCGGGCGCGTTGAGGGCGAGCTCGCCGAGCCGCTGGCCGACATTGTGCAGCAGGTCGAATTCCTGCAGCAAGTGGTCGCGGACGACCCGACGACGAGCGCGCATGTTGGCCGGATTCTTCGAGACGTGGAGGCGATCCGCTCGCGCGTGCGCGATGTCGCAAGCGGGCCGCAGTCGCTGCTGGGCGTCGAGAAGGCGATGGAGAATCGGGCGCTCGACCCGATCCTGCAGGGCCGGCGTGTGCTCATCGCGGACGATCAGCCGAAGATCCGGCAGATCATCGGCAGCGTGCTGCGCAACCGCGGCGCGCGAGTGACGGTGTGCAACGGCGGCACCGAAGCGATCAGGGCGCTCGAAACCGCCTCGATCGAACAGGAAGTTCCGTACGACCTTGTCGTGAGCGACATCCGCATGCCGGATCACAACGGCTACGAGGTGTTCGCGGCCGCGAAGAAATATCGCGCCGATCTTCCGGTGATCCTGATGACCGGTTTCGGGTATGACCCGCACCATTCGATTGTGCGCGCAAGCCAGGAAGGTCTGCAGAGCGTGCTCTTCAAGCCCTTTCAGATCGAGCAGCTTGTTGAGACTGTCAAAAAAGCCCTGAAAAACAAGTAGCGCATCGGCCCGTGATGAAAAACGCTGCGACTCGGCGAGCCGAATCTTCAGATCACTCCGGTACCGCGGCAGCCTGCGACTCAAGTTCGGTCCGCTGCGCGGGCGGGATCTTCCCGAGCAGGCCGAGCCGGTCATATGTATCGAGCATCGAGCGGGCCTGAATTCCCTGATAAACGGCGTCAGACTCGATGATCTTGCGCCCCATGATTTCTTCGAGGCGTGCCTTGGTGTAGACCGGACGCTCCGCGGCAGTCGCCTTGGTGCCGTATTGATTGAGGTTAGAGGCGAAAATCCCGGCGGCGCTCACCGGAAGAAAGTCCTCGTATCGGAGCCCTTCGATCTGCGCGAAACCCTGCGAAACGAGGTCGCGCATGTCGGTCGATTGCACGGAGCCGTTCGCCGCAAGTCCCTTCGCGGTCGGCGCGAATCGGCCATACACAATATTTTTCTCAGCGAGTTCGCGCAGCGTCTTTGGGAACGGAGCGAACGCTCCCGCTGATTGCGATTCGTATGCCGCGAAATCCCTTTTGACGATCGAAGGGTCTTTGTCGCGCTGCGCGTCGTTCTGCGTGAGGCACTTGTCGTACAGATCGCGTCCGGCGGGCGTCGTGGCGTAGAAGCGCTGTTCGATCTCGCCGAAGCGCGCGGTGTGCGTAGTGTCGACGACGGTGCCGTCCGGATTCGTGAATGTCACCCGCTCGGTCAGCGCCTTGTAGGCATCCTGGCGCAGCAGGACCGGTGTGTCCTGGCTCGGCCCTTCCGTGAAGTCTTTGAATCCGGCGTGTTTAAGTTTCGAAAGCTGAAGATCAGGCTCGGATAGGCGCTTCGTCAGCGATTCGACGAGTGAAGCAACATCTCCGGCGTTCGCCTCCGCCATCGGCAGCGCATCGATCTGTTCGCGCGTCAGGTGTTTGAAGTGCAGCTTCATGAAATCACGGTCGGCGAACTTCCGAAGGCGCGATAGCGTCGTCGTCGCGCGCTTGCGGAAATCTGACTCCGGCAATTCACCCATGCAGAACTTCATTGCCGCCGTGTACAGGTCCATTGAGAACGTGTTGGGTGTGAGGTGATTGAGGTGGTGTGATTCGAAGCACGCGATGTCCGCGGCAATCTTGAATCCCGCGTCGCAGAGGTCCTTGTAGAGTCGGTAGTCGCGAGCCTTGCCTGTCCACTTGAAGATGCGCTGCGTCGCCTCGCGGATCAATTCATTCGCATCGTTGTCGTCGAGCCCGCCTTGCTTCTCGCCTTTTTCGATGAGCTGCTTTGCGCGATCGGAAAAAACGTTGCGCGTCGCAAGAAGCTTCTCGATGCGTGAGCGCGTCTGCTCGTCGAAGTAATCGGTGAGCAAGAGCGACGTGAAGACGCGGTGCTCGGGGTTGAGCACCGAGCGGAATGCGGTGGCGATGATCGGCTGGCTCTTGGCGCCGACGTTTGCCATGTCGTAGAAATTGTGCGGCTCCATCGCGAACTGGTGGAAGAACCGCGCGATCCAGCGGTATTCGTCCGGCCGACCGATGCGGATCGCGCCGTGGCGCTCGCCGCTGGTTTTTTCGAGCTGCGCTTCGGAGATGGAAAACCCCGGGTATTTCTTTCCGAGCAGCGAGCAGACGCATGTGTTGCACACTTTGTTGACGAGCAACGCCTTGTCGTAGAGAGGCACTTCCTTGCCGAACATGCTCGAGAGCTCGGCGAAGAGGCGGTTTTGCATCTGGACCTTGTCGGCGAACACTGCCATGTTCAAGCCCTCCGTAACTCACCAGCCTCGGATCACAGAATTGAAGGCCGCATCGGATGACGTGTCACCATACATTGGGAATAGTGTCAGGATTCGCCTAAAAGCCGCCGTCGAACGGCTCGTGCCAAGGCGATGGCCGCTTCCGGCTTGTGGTCGAAGAAGAGCTCCGGTTCCGCAAGCTCGCATTCGATGGTGCGGGGTTGACCGATCGCGTCACGAACGACATCGACGCGGCAGAACACCGGCCGCGCCGGCAATGTTGCAAGAAGTGCTGTCGCCAAATGAGATTCTTCGCGCGGGCACTCCGCGAGTGTGGTCGAGCCTCCGAATTCGGCTTGCACTCGAAAGTCTCCGGACTTGGTTCGCTTGCGCACCGTGTGGGAAAGCCCACCGTCGATGAAGACGAGGGACAATTCTCCTTCGCTCAGCACCGACGGTTGGAATTGCTGCGCAACCAGCGGGCCGCGGAATCCGGCGTTTTCACTTCTCCAGGCTTCGAGATCCTGCCGGCTTTGAATGCGCGTTGTGCGATACGCGGTAGCCCCAAATGCCGGCTTGAGAATCCAATCGTCCCATGGGCTCGAGAATCGGTCGAGTTCATCCTGCGACGGCAAGGCAATCGTGGGAATGCTGGGTATGCCGCGCGATTCCAGTTCGATGAGCGATCGCTTGTCAAGGGACCAGAGAACAAGCTCGGCATCGTTCCAGACGTTCGTTCGTGCGGCGGTGGACTGGACCCACCGGATGAAGTTTGCCGGAGTCTCGTGCCAGTCCCAGGTCGAACGGATCAGCACCCCGGAGAATTCGGTCCAATTCGCACTCGGGTCGTCCCACGCCACGCGCAAGGCTTCAATACCGACCGCTCGCAACGCGGCGACAAGCGGCGCATCGGCACGCTCCGCGAGAGTGTTTCCGCGGCAAGTGGCGATCGCGATGCGCTTCGATACAGTCAATCGATAAAGGTACGCTCGCTCACTTTCGCGTCGCAACAACAACGCGCGGCTTGTTCTCGAGATCGTTGAGAACTCGAACGGCATCGAGAAGCGGATTTGCCGCTGCCAGTTCTTCGGCTTGCCGGAAGCGTGACTCGGCGATCTCGATGAGCAGCATTCCGCCGGGCTTGAGCAGTGGCGGGGCGCTCTCGAGCAGCCGCCTCAGAAAACCGAGGCCGTCGGCACCGCCTCGCAATGCGCCGTGCGGTTCGTGATCTTTCACGTTCGGCGCGACCGCTTCCCATTCATCGTCGGGGATATACGGCGGGTTGCTGACGATGTAGTGCAGCGATTCGTGTGCGCCGGCGGCAGGATGGGCGAGCAGCGGGGCGGTCAGGTCTCCCTCCAGCAACTCGATGCGATCGATGACTCCGTGCCGAATGGCGTTGAGCCGTGCGACCTCGAGCGCATCGGCCGAGATGTCGGTGGCGATCGCGCGAGCCATCTTCATGGAATAGAGCAGCGAAGTCGCGATGCAGCCGGAACCGGTGCAAATGTCGGCGAGCAGCACCCCGTCGCCCGAGGCGCCGCCGAATCCCGGCGTGTTTCGGGCGTGCTGGAGCACATATTCCACGATTGTCTGCGTCGCCGGGCGTGGAATCAGCACGCGCTTATCCACACTGAACGGAAGCCCGAAAAACCACGCTTCTCCGACGAGATACTGCACAGGTTCGTGCTTGAGCGCGCGGGAAACCAGATCGCGCAAGTTGTTCCGCTCGAGTTCCGTCGCAGGGCGATCGGGCTCCATGTAGAGCCGCAAGCGCTGGCACCCAAGCACGTGGCTGAGGATCATCTCCGCCATGAGCCGCGGCGAATCCAGACCGTTATGCATGAACGCCTCGTTCATCCAGGCCAGCAGGCGGCGGGTCGTCCAGATTTGCGTGGCGGTTTCGGTCACTGACCAAGTGTAAGCAATGTGGGGTTACTTCCCCTCAAACCAATTCTTTCCCGTGTGCGCATCAACCCCCAGTGGCACGCTCAAAGTCATCGCGTGTTCCATCTTGTCCACAACAAGTTTCTTCGCGGCGTCCGCCGATTCCGTTGGCACTTCAAACACCAGTTCGTCATGGATCTGGAGGAGCATCTTCAGCCCCTTCGGGGCCTCGCCATCGTCGATGACACGCTGGATATTGACCATCGCGAGCTTGATGAGGTCCGCCGCGGACCCTTGGACGACGCTGTTGATCGCGATGCGTTCCGCGAAAGCCCGGCGCGCGGGCACATTGCTCTCGATATCGAGGATCGGCCGACGCCGGTGCATGATCGTCTCGACGTAGCCGTAGCGTTTGGCCTGTTGCACGCACTCTTCAAGGAAAGTTGTTATGCCGGCGAACCGCTTCTTGTATCCGTTGATGATTTCCGCCGCCTCGTCGTTGCCGATGTTGAGGCGCCGGGCAAGGCCGTACGGGGTCACGCCGTACACAATCCCGAAGTTCACCATCTTCGCGCCCGAGCGCTGTTCCTTCGTCACCTGATCGAGCGGAATGTGGTGGACTTGAGCCGCGACTGCGGTGTGGATGTCCGCGCCCTCATGAAATGCCTGCGTGAGCGCTGGATCGTTCGACAGGTGCGCAAGCAAGCGCAGTTCGATCTGTGAGTAGTCCGCCGTGACGAGCAAGTGACCCGGCGCCGCGATAAACGCTTTGCGGATCTCACGCCCGATTTCGGTTCGGATCGGAATGTTCTGAAGGTTCGGGTCGCTGCTCGCGAGGCGGCCCGTGGCCGCCACGGTTTGGTTGAAGCTGGTGTGCACCCGGCCTGTCTTCGGGTTGATCTCTTCCTTGAGCGCAACCAGATACGTCGAAACCAACTTGGAGAGCTGGCGGTACTCAAGAATCAGCTTGGGGATGGGGGTCGTCAGCGTCGCGTCTTCGCCGAGTTTTTCGAGAACCTCGGCGTCGGTCGAAAAGCCGGTCTTGGTCTTTTTGATCGGCTTGATGCCAAGACCCGGCGTGTTGTCGTCGGGCCGATTGAAGAGCGCCGCAGAAAGCTGCTTCGGAGAGTCGGGGTCGAAAGTGCGTCCCAGCGCCTTCTTTGCTTCCGATTCAAGCGAATCCAGAATCTGCTTCAGCTTCGATTGCAACCGCGAGCGCTGACGATCGAGCTCATCACCATCGACCTGAATCCCGTTGAATTCAAGCTCCGCGAGCACCTCGACCAGCGGCATCTCGAGGTCGTAGAACAGGCTCATCAGACCCATCGCTCGAAGCTGAGGCAGCATGACCTGCATCAGCGCGAGCGTCAGGTCCGCATCGCCCGCTGCATACGGCGTGGCGAGATCAACCGGGACCGTGTCGAACTGCCTCTGGTCCTTGCCGCTCCCGATCAATTCAGAAATGGAGGACTTTGTGCGACCCAGCAGCGCCAAACCCAGCGGCTCGAGCGCGTGCGATGAGCGCGAAGCGTCAATCAAATAGCTCGCGACCATCGTGTCGCCCGCGGCGAGCGCGTCGCCATCCTTCGCGGGCGCTGCGAATCCCTTCAGCATCACCCCCGCGCGCCGCAGCACGATCATGTCGTACTTGAGATTGTGGCCGACCTTTGGCTTCTGCTCGTCTTCGAAAATCGGCTTAAGTGCCGCAAGAACCGTTGCCTCGTCCAGGTGCGAGCCGCAGTCGGGAGATCGCACCGGAATGTATGCGCCGGTTCCGACTTTCGTGCTCACGCTGATGCCGCAGAGGTCGGCGCGCGTGGGAGAGACGTTGGTTGTCTCTGTATCGATCGCGATGACCGGCGCCGCCTTCAACTCTTTGACCAGTGCATCCAATTCTTTTCTGGACTTGATGCACCGGTATTCGCCGCCGGGGTTCGAAATGGCCTTCGGGGTTTCGAGTGCCGCAAAGAGTCCGCCGTCGAACAGCCCGCCCGGCGTGGGCTTGTTTTCTCGATTGGGTTTCGGTTCCGCGACGGCCGATCGCGAGAGTGCATCCGGCATCGGGCTCGGCAATCCCGCGGGGAGTGTCTCGCCCCGCGCGAGCATCAGCGCACGCACGTCCTCCTGGTATCGATTGAACCCAAGCTCCTTCAGGATCGGGATGAGCCGATCGAGTTTGAAACTCTTTGCCGCGGCGAGCTTCAGATCGAGCTCGACCGGTGCATCGTGCCTGAGCGTGACAAGCTGCTTCGAGAGCGCGAGGTTGGGAATCGCCTCACGGATCTTCTCACCTCGTTTTCCCTTGATTGTGCCTGCGGCGGCGATGAGCTTGTCGAGGCTTCCATGCTCCGAAATCAGCGCGGCGGAAGTTTTCTCGCCGACACCCTCGACGCCCGGGACATTGTCCACCGTGTCGCCCATCAGCGCGAGGTAGTCGATGATCTGGCCCGGGTCGAGCCCCATTTCGGCCTTGAGTTCTTCGACGCCGATCTTCAGGTCGGTGTGAACGTCATACAGCTCGACGCTCGATGCGAGCAGTTGCTTCAGATCCTTATCCTTGCTGACGATTCGCACGCGAAGCCCGGGGTGCTCACGCTGCAATCTCGAAACAATCGTCGCGATCGCGTCATCGGCCTCGAAGCCCTCGGCGCCGACTGTGGGAATCCCGAGTTCTCTCAGGATCGCGAGCGCTCGCTCCACCTGCGGTAACAAGTCCTGCGGCGGGGGCGGACGAGTTGCCTTGTACTCCGGGTACAACTCCGAACGAAACGTCTCTTTGTCGCCCGAGACATCGAGCGCCACGGCGACATAGTCCGGCGGGCCTCCCAACTTTCCTTCGCCCCGCAGCAGCTTGAGCAGCATGCCGACAAACCCGAACGTCATATTCGTGGGTTCTTTCGTGACAGGACTGGTCATCGGCGTGCGGATAGCGTGGTAAGCACGGAAGAACTGCGCGTAGCCGTCGATGAGGTAGAGCGTGGGGACAGTCGATGGGTTTGAAACGGTGGCCATTGAATTGCCGGTTGAAGCGGAAATCACGACCTCTCGCCCGATCGCCGATCTCGGGCTCCGTGCAGCACGGTGAGAATATGGACTGATCCTTTGCCGACGGAATAAATGATTCGATAGTTGCCGATGGGACGCGAACGAATCTCTTTTCCGCGGTGCCCGATGCCTGTTTCGATCGGATAGCGACGGGGGAAGACACCTAGTTCGCGGATTCGGTCCAGAAATGCGTCGTAGTATTCCAGTGCCGTTTCAGGGGCTTCTGCCGCGATGAAATCGCGTATCTGCAGCAAATCACGCTGCGCACGCGATGTGATTTTGAGCCGAAACCGCTGCATGCCTCAGGCCGATTTCCTTTTCTTCGGCAGCCTTTGGAGAGCCTTCCTGCTGTCGGACGCGAACGACTCGAAGTCCTGAACTTTGCCGGCTTTCACGTCGGCGAGGGCAGACTCGATTGCCGCGATGTCGCGCGCCCGATCGGCCAGCTCTCTCAGTTTTTGATAGGACGAGGCATCCTGCACGACGACCGCCGCCCGACCGTTGACGGTCAAGATTTCCGGCTTGCCCGTTTTTTTCAGCCGGGCAATGTGAGCTTTGGCTTCGCGCTGAAACTCGGTGAGCGGTCGGATGTCGGGGGGTTGAAACATGGCGTTCTCCAAATGTTTTATCGCTGCGATAAAACATAATAGCGCGCGACGGCTATCGGCGATCTTGCGTAGCCTCAGCGTCGTTGGCCTTTGATACGAAGTAAAAGCTCCCCTTCGCGCCATTCAGAGCATTCAAATGCGCCGCGTCATTCGAGGCTGATTCGAAATCGGGAAATACCCGAATCGCCTTGATATACCAGTCTGCGTGTGCCGAATTGAGCGGTCCAGAGCGATCCAGCAACAGGCGAATCACGACATACGCCTTGGGGTTCTCCTGTCGAACGATGGGTTGCGTGCTGGTCATCGGGTTGCCTGCTCATGCAAATCCCGGAGCCGCTCAATCATCGCATCACTCGGTTCCAGTTTTCTTCGCTTCATCGCCGCTCTCGCAACTTCCAGAAACTTCTCAAATCGGAACGGTCGTCTTCCGGTATCGGTCGACCACACAAAGCCGGTGATGCAACCCGCGACCGCAGCGGTCTGCGCGAACATGCTGCCCGAGTGCAGCACGGCGCCCGTCATGATGCGTGTGCAGATCGCCGTCTTTACATGGTCGCCGATGATCGCGCCGAGAAACTGCTGCCCTGTCTTCTCGTTGCTCATACCTGGCGCTGCGGCACAGATTACCTCGCCGTAGGTGTTCAGCAAATTGCTGTTCGTGGTTCCGGCGCCGAGATTGACCCACTCTCCGATGTAGGAATCGCCGAGATGCCCGTCGTGTCCCTTGTTGCTGTACCCCTGAAAAATCGTGCCGCCGACCTCGCCCGCCACTTTGCAGTGCGGCCCGATTGCGGTATTTCCCTTGATGAGCGCCTTGTCCAGCACCGTGCAGTGAGGGAGGAAAGCGCAAGGCCCGATCAGCGTCGCGCCGGGTCTGATCGTCACATGCTGACCGACAGCGACCGGCCCGTGCTCGAGATCGATGATCACGCCCGGATAGATCTTCGCGCTCGGATCGACCGTCAGCCCGTGTTCGCCGAAGACCGTGACTCCCGGCGGCACTTCGGGCGGCTCCGCATCGCCGAGCAATTCAAGATCGCTGGCAATGCAGTCATCGCGGAACGTGCGGACGTGCCACGGGCGGCTCAGCAGGGCGATTCCCGGCAGCTTCGCGGCCGGACTCGCTTCGATCCGCCCCGATTGCATGAATCCTCGAGCGGCTTCGGCGGAAATCATCGCCGCGACCACGTCCCCCGAGCTTTCTTCGATCACCGATTGGCCGACTTCGAGATTCGCGATCGGCTCGTAACTGATCGGGCAACGGCCGTTGATCAAAAGAATCGGGCCGGAACCATTCCCCGGCCACGAATTCACCGTCGCTGCGGGATGGCGTTCGCGCGTCAGGGCCGCAAGAAACTCCGGCGTTCGAAGCGCAATCACCTCGAGATCGAGCGCGAGTTTCATCCGGTCGAGCGTTGAGAGCGCGCCGGTGCGCACATCGAAACTCGCGCGCAGGTCCGTCAGCGGCGCAAGCCTGCCACCACCATCATCAAAGAGAATCGCTGGCGTCATCGCGGCACAGTGTAGCGACGGCGCGAACCGATCCCCCTTCTACACTCCTGAGGAAGGAGCTCGCTTGCCCGCGATCATTTTCGACTTCGATGGCGTGATCGTGGATACCGAGCCGCTTCACGAGGCCGCGCTGCTCCGCTGCGCCACCGAGCGCGGCATGTCGTTCACGCACGAACAGTACATGACTCGGTTGATTGGGCTTGCCGATCGCGATTGCCTGCCCGTGCTCTTCGCGCTCAACAGCAAAACGCCGTCTCCCGCCGAGCATTCCGCGTTCTTCACCCAAAAGAAGCGGTTGGTGCACGAGATGATCGAGCGGGGCGAGGCGAAAGCGTTTCCCGGGACGCTTGAGCTGATCTACGCTGCTGCGACCGCCGCCATTCCCATGTTCGTTTGCTCCGGTGCGATCCGGCCCGAAATCGAAATGGTGCTGCGATCACTCGACATCGCCCATTCGTTTCGTGCGATCGTCAGCGCGGATGAGGTGAAACACAGCAAGCCCAACCCGGAGGGGTATCTGAAGGCCGCATCAGCCGCGGGCGAACATCCGTCCCGATGCGTCGCTCTCGAAGACACGCCGACCGGTTCTCGCGCGGCTCTTGCCGCCGGGATGCGTGTGATCGCGGTGGGGCATTCGTTGCCGCGGAGCGCATTTCCAAAGGAGATCGCCGACTTCGCGGAATCGACGAGCGAACTCTCACTCTCCCGCGTCATGGAATCCGTTCAATAAATCGGCCGAGAATACCGGCGCTGCGCGGGTTGGTGCAGGCCAAGCGCCGCGGAAATGGGCCCCGCCGCCAGACCGACCAGGAGCCCGAGCGCGCCGGTGTAGAGCGCGCCGAACAGCCGTGAAATCAACTGATGCGTCGGCTCCCACACGATTTGCGGGGTGTAACCCGACCGAAACGTGTAGAGCGCGACAACGACGATCTGCGCCACGGCGAATCCAACCAGACACAGGAACGCGAGCGACAACGGATTGCGCTTGATCATCTGCGAGCGAAGCAGAAGCACAAACTGTCCCGCGATCAGGTATCCGAGCGCGTACGGACCGACCACGATGACGGTGTCGGCGCCGCCCTTCATCTCGTGGGGCCAGGTCAGATCGGTGATCAGCCCAAAAATGAGCGATGTCCAAAGAACCTGGCCCGGTGGCGACCCGATCGCCAGAATCATGCACAGCACGAACACGAAGCTCGGCGCCGCGCCGCCGGTTCCGATCGCGAGAGCGTTTCGAAGCCCGAGTTCGAGGGAGAAGGCGACATATCCGGCGACGAAAACGGCAATCGGATTCATCGCTTCCCTCCCGTCGTCAAAGGCGCCGACAAATCCGTGATGCGAAGCGTGACTTCGCTCAAACGCTCGATATTGACGGTGGGTACCACGGTGATCACCGTTCGTAGCGGGCTCGCCGGATCCTGTTCCACGCTCTCGACCTTGCCGAGAATGAACATCTGCGAACTCGCCGGCCACCGATCGTCGGACAGCCGAACGGTTTGCCCTGCCTCGGGCGCGGGCGCCTGAGCCCCGGATGCGGGCGATTCGACCTGGCCGCGCAGCCGTCCGTCACCCAGCGGTTCGAGCAGGCACAACAAGCCGACCCCGTTGGGCTCATCCACCATCAGCTTCCCCGCGATCTTTCCGGCCGCCTTGCTTGTGATCGGCTGCACGAGCGAGGTCGCTCCGGTCACATCCGACAGCCGGCCGACGATCTGCAAGCCGCCAGCGACGGCGACCGTGTTTTCCGAGGTGATTCCCAGTGATTCGCCCCCGCGAATCCGAAGAAGCCCGCTCGAAAGATCGGATGAGGTTCCCACGACCGGCACGAGCATCTGGCGAACCGGGAGTTCTGTGTAGATCGCCTGGCCGCGCTGCAATTCTTCGATCTGGCGCTGGAGCTTTTCGGTCTGCTGCTTCCCTCGCAGGTAGAGCGTCTTGTAGTGCTCGACTTCTTCGAGAAGAGTCTTCTCAAGATCGGTCTGGCCTTCCTGTTTGCGCTTGGGCAACAACCAGCGTGAACCGATCGAGACGACGGCGCTGCCCGGCGTAAGCACGGCGGTCGTGATGTTTCCAAACGGCTCGACCCACCGGACCCACTTCAACGGCGACAGACTCATTACGATCAGAAAGACCACCACGCCCGGAAACAACAGGCGACCCGGCCCGGTTTGTTGCGGCAGCCTCGACATTCTCCCTGTCAAGATCTCCGAGTGGTGCTGCGCCGAATTCCGTTTCGGCGTCCGAGTTCATTCCCAACACAGTCGCCTCATCGCGCCATGTTGTCTTCGAGCGCGTCCTTCCATTCGTCCATGTGTTCGAGGAACACGGCCGTGCCACGAGCTACGCACGTCAGGGGATCTTCCGCAAGCCTGGTGTCAAGGCCGGTCGCTTTCTGAACGACCTGTGGCAGGCCGCGCAAGAGCGAACCACCTCCCGCCATGGTGATTCCGTTGTCGACGAGGTCCGCCGCGAGTTCCGGCTCGGCCTTCTCGAGGGTTCGCGTTACCGCTTCGATAATCGCCGTCACCGGCTCCTGCAGCGATTCGCGGATTTCTTCGGTGGTCACGACAGTCTTGCGCGGCAGGCCGCTGATCATGTCGCGTCCGCGCACCTCCATCGTCGATTCCGGGCCCGTTGGCGAGGCGCTGCCGATCTCGATCTTGATCCGCTCCGCGGTCTGCTCACCGATCATCATGTTGTAGGTGCGCTTCATGTGGTTGATGATCGCTTCGTCCATGTCGTCGCCGGCGACGCGCACGGATTCGCACGTCGTGAGCCCGCCCAGCGAGAGGATGGCGACCTCGGTCGTGCCGCCTCCGATATCCACGATCATCGTGCCGGTCGCTTCCGTGAACGGAAGCCCGGCGCCGATCGCCGCGGCGAGCGGTTCTTCGATGAGGAAGATGCGCCGCGCCCCCGCGTTCTCCGCCGACTGAAGCACGGCTTGCTTCTCGACTTCGGTGATTCCCGAAGGAATCGAGATGACGACGCGCGGCCCGAAGATTTTGCTCTTGCCGTTCACCTTTTTGATGAAGTAGCCGAGCATCGCCTCGGTGATTTCAAAGTCGCTGATCACGCCATCCTTCAGCGGGCGCACGGCCGTGATGCCCCCGGGCGTCTTGCCGAGCATTTCCTTGGCGCGCCAGCCGACAGCGTCGCCGCGCAGGAGCTTATTTGTTCCCTTAATGACGGCGACAACGCTCGGCTCGTTCAACACGATTCCCTGACCGCGCACCGCAACGAGTGTGTTGCACGTGCCAAGGTCAATGCCCATGTCCACGCTGAAGAGGCCGAGTAGTCGATCAAAGATTGGCACCTGAACTTCGCCTCCGGCGTGAAAATGACCGTTGTGGTAGGTGGCAGGAAGAGCACGTAGCAGCCGGTGCATCCTGCCCCGGCCCCCCCCTGTTCGACCGTGTTCTGGACCTCTCTGGGGGCTCGTAATCTAGCACATATTATCGGCACTCGTCGCGCGTTGTCGCCACCCGATTCGACCCTTTGCCAAGCCCATGGACCCAAAGCAATGCCCCCCGCACGAGGCGGGGGGCAAAGGGTGTTTCCGGCGCTGAGATTCGTCCGGCGGGCTCAGTGGCCGTTCAGGGCGAAGCTTGAGGGGCTGGCGCCGGAGTTTGCGGAGTTGCCGCTGGACGCGGGCGGCGTCTTCACATCCTCGGGCTTGACCTCGATCACCGAGGGCTTGGCCTTCACGGGAGCAGTGAACCTGACCGCGCCGGCTCGGGCATCGAGGTCGATCCGGGCGCGGTTTTCATATCCGTTTTCCGTGGTCGTCCGGGAGAGCGCTTCGAGCTGCGCTTCCTGACGGGCGCGGATGTCCGACACGCGGGCGTTCACCTGATCGAGGCTCTCGGCCCGGTAGCGGCTGTGCTTGTCGATCGTCGCCTGACGCTTCGACATCATGTCGATCATGCGGTCGTTGCGGGCGATGGCATCAACCTGGCGATCGAGCTGCCAGAGCTGGCTCTGGAACTGCGACTGCTCGGTCTCGAGCTGGTCGAGCAGCGTGGAAAGGCGGCCTTCCTGCTGCGAGAGATAGCCGAGATCGCGGTCGATGTCGGAGACACGCTGGCCGAATGCCGCGGCATGCTGCTCGACGGTGTTCACTTTTGCATAAGCCTGATCGATGCCCAGCGTCTCACCCGCGAATCGCACGGCGAAAACCGGGGCACTCGAATCATTACCGGAAGTGAGCATGCCGTTCGTGGTCGAACGAAGCGACTCGGCCTTGGCGAGCATGCCCTTGAGCGAAGTGAGATCGGCCGAGGCGAGTTCCATCGCCCGCTGATTCACATCGTGATCGCGATTGAGCTGGCTGATCTGGGTGCGAAGCTCCGCGAGATCGCCCCGGACATCCGCGATGCGGGCGGGGTACTGCGCTTCGAGCTTGCGAAGCTGGGCACGAAGGGCCACGGGGTCCTTCACATGCTTATCAATCTGGCAGTTGATCGAGTCACGGGTCTGGGTGACGAGCGCGAGAGCGCGATCCGGACCAGCGATCACGAGGCCGGCCCCGGCAACAAGACCGGCGATCAAACCGTAGCGAACAAGTCCTTTGACGAAGCACATGGCCGAGCCTCCCTTGAGTGGGGTGTGGGGTTTGGTGCCCCGGCCTGTGTTTTCCCCTGCAGGCCGGACGGGACTAGGTCCCGCAACAACTCATTGGGAAGTGATTCGCGCGGATTTCACGCTTTGTTGAGATTTCCAACTTCACGGGAATCCCCAGCGATTTTGCCGAATCGCCTGATAAAATACACCGATACGCCGCGAGCCTGTTCTTGCCCCGAGAGGCTATTTCCGATGCTGAATTCCCTTACAACCAGCTTCGTGAATCGCCTGCGCGCCAACGACCAGGCCGCGTGGTTCGAGTTGTGGGAGACTTTCGGCCCCGTTATCCGCGCCCAGCTCATGAAGTGGGGCAAGGGCCGGATCGGCCCGGAAACCGTCAAGGATTTGTCACAGGAAACCCTCGCGGCACTCTCCGACTCCATCGACCGCTACGACCCTCGCAAGGGTGCTCGGTTCTCGACCTGGCTGCTCGCCATCGCCAAGCACGTCCTGGGAGACGAGATGGACCGGCGCGGCGCACTCAAACGCGGCAGCGGCAAAAAGACCGGCGAATTCGACGAATCGTGGATGGCCGCGGCGCGATCGGCGCTCGGCGCCGACGAGGTCTACGAGACCGCGGTCTTTCGCGCCAAGGTCGAAGCCGCGATCCGAATGGTTCAAAAAGAGAGCGATTTCACCGACTTTGCGATTTATTCCATGCGTGTGCTCGAGTGCAAGCCGGGCAAGGAAGTCGCCGAGGCACTGGGGATCAGTGAACCCACGGTCAGCCGCCGGTTAGCCAAGGTCCGGGATGTGCTCCGGCGCCGACTGGGTGAGGTCATCATGACCTATTCGTTCACACAGGAGGAATTGACCGAGGCCCACCGAAACGGGCTGGACCTGAATCCCAAGATAACTCCTGGGCCGGAAGACGACGCGCTCTTCGATGATTCCATTGCCGAGATTTATCACCGGCAGATGGAGCTCCGAAGGGCCCAGACCGTCGGGTTCTAAAGCCCCCTCCCCGAGGGAGGGGGTTGGGGGAAGGGAGGATTTCCCTCCCATCCGGTCTCTCGAGGTGCACGATGAGCGCAAGCGGAATCGGAATCGGAATTCTCGGCATCGTCGGAGTGATCCTCGCGGTCGCGATCGCGGTGCTTCTCATCACCCACCTGATCGTTCCGATCTTCAAAGGTCTTGCCTGGATCATCGCGCGGATCTTCCACTTTGTCGTCGGCATGCTTTCGGACATCGTCCGCACGGTCGGCGCGATTCTCGCGATGATCCTGTTCGCGCCGCTGGTGGTGCTCAACATCATCATCGGACGCTGGTCGGCATCTGCCCATTTCGCGAACTCGGTCAAGGGTGAACTCGCAATCGCGGGCGCTTGTCTGTATCGCGTCTGCCTCGGCCATCCGGCGCGCCTGCTCGGTTTGGGCGGGCTCGTTGAAGGAATCGAGCAGCGTTTTCCGCAGGCGGTCGCTCAGGCGCCGACTTCCGACAAGCCGTCGCGCGGGCGCGCCGGACAATTCGAGGGATACAAGATCGTCGGGTCGCTGCCGACGGGCGGTTCCGGCTCCAAGCTCTATATCGCCGAGCCTGACCCGATCAAGCGCGCTTCGTTCGAGCGTGCCGGATTCCGGAATGTGGATCAGGTGGTCATCAAGAACTTCCCGGTCGAAGACGGCTCCAACCTTCCCAACATCGTGCGTGAATCGCGGGCCCTTGAGGCCGCGAAGAAGCTCGGCCTGGTGCTCGATCACGAGTTGAGCCCCGCCAAGTTCTATTACGTGATGCGCTATGTGCCCGGGCAGACGTTCAACGTCGTCATCCAGCAGATGCACGCGCAGAGCGATCCCAGCCTGCAGGGGCTCGATGACCGTCACCTGCGAAGCACGCTCGGTTATGTCTCCGATCTTGTTTCGACACTCGATCAATACCACCAGGGCGGCCTGTGGCACAAGGACGTCAAGCCGGAAAACATCATCGTCGAGCAACTTGGAGGCGTGCCGCGCGCACACCTTGTCGATTTCGGCCTCGTCACTCCGCTCCGCAGCGCGATGACGCTCACGACCCATGGCACCGAGTATTTCCGTGATCCGGAACTCGTGCGTCTGGCGCTGCGTGGCGTGAAGGTCCAGGAAGTAGATGGCGCCAAGTTTGACGTGTACGCGGCAGGTGCGGTGCTCTTTGCCGCGATGGAAAACAGCTTCCCGGCCCACGGCGTGCTCAGCCAGATCACGCGCCGCTGCCCGGAGGCTGTCAAGTGGATCATCCGCCGCGCGATGGCGGACTACGACAAGCGGTATACATCCGCGGCCCAGATGCTCGCCGACCTGATCGTGGTGCAAAGCGCGCCCGATGCATTCGCGCTCAAGCCGATCGATCTGCCAAGCATGCGGGGCGAGCCGCTCGAAGTGCCGCCGAGAATGCCCGAGCCGGCGATGGCCGGGGCCGCAGCTGCGGCAGCGCCGTTTGCCGCGGCGTATGCGTCGCCCGTCGGGCCTGCCGCCAAACCGGCACGCGCGGGTCGTCCGGATATCCGCTTGCTCAATTGGTGGACGGGCGAACATGTCGTGGTTCCCGAAGTTCCGGACGCGGCAGCAAGTAGTCGTCCGCCGTTTGGCGGCTGGGAAGGGACGGTTCGGAACGTCAGCGAGAAAGTCGAACGGGCCGTCGACGGCGCGTTCGCCGCAGCGGGTCTCGCCGGCGCGGCGCGTTCTCCGCGCGGAGCGGCGCATCTCCGCAGCGCCCGCGAGCAGATCGATGCCGCGCGCGCGAGGATCCAGACCAAGCGTGAAAAAATGAAGTCGCGGCGCGGCGCCTGGGCGGCGTCGAAGGCGGCCGGCCGCTATTCCAACAAGCCCGGCGCGGGCTCGTTCGTGAGCACGCTGATCGCGATCGGCGGCGCGTTCTTTATCTTTATGATGGTGCGCGGAACAAACTCGCGCAGTTCCGTTTCGAGTTCCAGCACGCAGGTCACCCAGGCGATCGCGTCGGTTCCCTCTGCAACCCGCGACGGGGCGATGGAAACGATTCGCTTTGCGTCGCAGTCGGCGGGCGACAAGGCGGTCACCACCAAGCGCTCGAAGAGGAGCAAGACAGTCCCCGTGGTCGAGGCTACTCCAGTTCTCGACGTCGAAGCCAAGGCGCTGTTTGTGAGCGACTTCCCCGCGCCGCTCTCGGCCGAAGCCCGCTCCCGCGTGGATTCGGTTGTGAACGGTCTCCGCAAGAGCGGGTTTGAACTCTGCGGCGATACCCCCGAAGCGAAGGAAGGCGATCAGGAGACGATCGATCGGCTGGCGGAAGCTCGCGTCGCCGTCTCCGGAGTCGAGGTCGCGTCGAATGAATTCAGAGATCGTCTCGCGCAGTGGGCGGGAGAAAAGGGTATGGACCTGGTGGTCTGGCTCCGCCCGCAGGTCGATTCCAGCGGAAAGCCTGATGTGGCCAAGGCGCCCGTGGCTTATGTCATCGCTGCGTCGGACACCGACGACGCCGTGAGGAATACTGCGCGAGACGCGATCGCCGGGGCGCTGCGGAACGCGAAATGAGTGCCTAATTGGACGATTCGGCGTGGTGCGACGCCGCCCTCAACGCGTCCAGCCGCCCCAGCGCTCTCCCTGTGTCGACCGCTGCCCGGGCCAATCCGATTCCCTCGCGCAGATCGTTCGCCTCACCCGAAACATACATCGCTGCACCCGCATTCAGTAGCACCATGTCGCCTTTTGCTCCGACTTTTCCGTGCAGCACGTCCCGCGCGATCCCAACCGCTTCCTCGAGCGAATCGGCCTGGAGCGCTTCGCGCGTCGAGCGCGACAAGCCGAATTGCTCCGGATGAATTGTCACCGTCCGCACCGATTCCCCTTCAACGTGCGCCACGAGATTCGATGAGGTTGTCGAGAGCTCATCAAAGCCGTCGTCCGCGTGCACGACCATTGCACGCGTGCATCCGAGCCTCGACAGCGCTTCGGCGACGATTCGCACGTGCTCGGTGCGAGACACTCCCAGGAGTTGCCTCGTCGCTCGGCCCGGGTTTGTCAGTGGCCCCAGCAGATTGAAGATCGTGGGGAAGCCGAGAGACTTTCGCACCGGAGCCGCAGCGCGTGTCGCGGGGTGGTGATGAATCGCAAAGCAAAAGCAGAGCCCGGCCTGCTCAACGCACTTTGCCTGAACTTCTGGCGAAGCCTCGACGTTGACCCCGAGCGCCTGCATGATCTCAGCTGAGCCACGACCGGTCCGGCTGCGGTTGCCGTGCTTCACCACTTTGGCGCCCGCGCCCGCGGCAACGAGGGCGGCGATCGTCGAGACGTTAAACAGTTTCGGCGCACCGCCCGTTCCGCACGTGTCGATCACCCGTGCTCGAATTTCTTCATTCAATGGGACCGGTGTCACATGTCGGCGCATCGAGGTGGCCGCACCCACCAATTCATCGGCGCTCGCGCCCTTCGCTTCGATCAGCGAGAGAAGGCTCGCGATCTGTCCAGCGTCCAGATTGCCCAGCAGAAGCTGTTCGAACACTTCCTCAGAAGCGAGGGCGGACAGCCCGCGTCCCTTCGCCAGGTCCGCCAGCGCGGCATGGATTGAAATCGATGATTCAGACAACTCCAACAAGGTAGCCAATACGTGAGGCCCGCGTTCGATTGCCAGTCTCCGCAATCAGGAAACCGGGAACAGACCTTTGCGGAATCCGATCTCGCTTCCCCTTCCGTTCGTACCATCTTGCGGAATGCAACGCGAATCCGCCTTCGCGATGGACAAGACATTCAAGAGCGCCGCGCAGGTGGCGAGGCGTCGCCTCGTCGCCGATTTCCTCTCGACCGCGGGCGTGTTTCTGCTCGCCGCGTCGGTTTTCTCCGTTGTGTGCGTGCTCGCGGCAAAGTTCACACCCTTCCCGCTGATCCCGTGGTGGGGTTATGTTGTGGTCGCTGTCGTCGCCGTCGTTGCGGCGTTCGTGCTGGCGGTTCGCCAAGGCTGGTCAAACGAACGCGCGGCACGCGAGCTTGATCGAGCGCTCGGTTTCAAGGACACGCTTGGCTCGGCGCTCGAACTTCGAGGTTCGCATCTCGAGCACGAGCGCCCCTTCGTCGCGGAACTCGCCGCCCGCGCAGAACGCTTCGCCGAATCTGCACAAGCCGATCGGGCGGTGCGAGTGCGGTTCGGGAACGCCTGGTTGATCTGGCCCGCGGTCGCCGCGGCCGCTTTCGCATGCTCCGTGTGGATACCCGATCGGGCGCAGCACGCCGCGATGCAGGCGAAAAAGCGCGAGCAGGAAGTGCGCGAGGCGACCGCCGAAATCCGTGAAGTCGCCAAGATGGTCGAGGAATCGCCCAAGCCTTCCGAGCCCGAGCAAATGGAAAGGCCGCTCGACGAAAAACTCTCCGAAATTGAGCAGGAGCTCGCGGCGGGCCAGCTCACGCCCCACGATGCCAGAGTTCGAACCGCCGAAGAGTTGAGCCGCCACGCGGAAGAAACCGAGAAGAAGGCGCGCCAGAGCGAAGCGAGCATCGAGGAAGCACGCCGGGCGCTTGCTCGCGCCGCTGCCCGATCGCGGCAAGCCGCATCGCAGTCTGGCTCGCGTCTTGCCGAGGCTTTGCGGAACGGAGATCTTGATTCCGCGGCGGAAGAACTCGAGCGGCTCGAGCGCTCGGCCGGATCCACGGAGCGCGAGCAGGCCGCTCGTGAACTCGAACAGATTTCAAAGAATCTCGATTCCGGGACACAGACCGATTCGGAAGACCGAACTGCCGCCGCCGATGGACAGCGTCCGACGCAATCGGTACAAGAGCGCTTGCAGGAAGCCGCGAAGGACGCGGCAAACGACCTGAAGCGGCCGCCAAGCGAACCTCCGCCAAATCCGAGCGAGCAAAAGCAGAGCGGTTCTCAAGGTGAGGATCAGCCCAAGAGCGATCAGAGTTCGAAGGATCAATCGAGCGAGCGGCAGGGTTCCGATTCGGCTTCCGGTGGGCAACAGAAGAAAGAGAATCCGGAGAATACCGGCGGAGGAGCAGAGAAAACCGATCAACCTTCGGGCGCGGAACAATCGAAGAAGCCCGATTCTTCCAATCAGCCGGGTTCGCAGGATTCGAACGCGCAATCGGGTCAAAGCCGAGGCGATCAACCGGCTCGGCAACCCGACAACTCCGGACAGCAGCCGCCTCAACAACCGGGTGCGGATCAACCCGGTCAAAGCGGCAAGCAAAAGCAGGAGCCGCGCCCGGGTTCCGCTCCGGATCAAAGGTCGCAATCTTCCGAGCGAAGCAAGAAGCCCGGCGAGTCGGGCCAGAACTCCCCGAGCGGTTCGCAACAGCGCCAACCCACGGAAGCGCCGGAAAACGAAGGCCAATCGTCGAAGAGCGATGCGAATCAGAGCCAGAATCAGCCCGGCCCATCGAAACCGATCCAGCAGCCCGGCGCTGGGCAAACTTCTGATGCACAAAGTCCGACCGATCCCGGCGCGACTCCTCGGCAGAAACCGGGAGACTCGCAGGGCGGCGCGTCCACCCCGCGGCCTGACTCGGGCCCGAACGGAGGCGCGCAGAGGCTCGCACAGGAATTGAGGGATTTGTCGAAACAGCGCGGCGACGCGCAGCAGCAGCGCGAAACCGCGCGAGGCATGCGTGATCGCGCCGAACAAATGCTCGAGAACGCTTCGCCGGAAGAGCGTGCCCGACTGCAGGACCTGGCGAAGCGCCTCGCGGACTCAGATCGCGCCGATCCCGGGAGTTCTCCGGCCCCTTGGCGCGGGCCGACACAGACTTTCGACGCTCGCCCGCCGGCGCCAGATCTCGAATCCAAGCCGCTCAACGACTCGCGACCCGCTGAACGCACCATCGCGGAATGGCTGAGCGAACCCAAGTCCGGAGGCGCCGCGCCGCCGGGAGCGATCCCGCAGGAACCGATCCGACGCGCGACCGAAAGTGCGCGTCAAGCAATCGAGCAGCAGACCATTCCGCCTCAGTATTCCGACTTGGTCCGTCGAGTGTTTAAGCGATACGCCGAGTCGGCTCAGGGATCGGGAGCCAACAAGTGATGCTCGGCGCAGATTGCCCCGTGCTGCTCGCATCGGCCTTCGACCGCTGGCTTGACACGATCGGAATCGCGGTCGAGCGCCCCTGGCTGCTCGCGGTCTTTGGTCTCGGCGCTCTGATCATGGGCGCGACAGCGCGCGGTTTCGGCGTCATGAGTCGTCCGCGCCGGATTGTCGCTGCCGTCATCCGCGCCGCCCTCATCCTGCTCATCGGCGCGTGTGTGTCGGGGATCGCGCTCGTGCGAACAACGGACAAGCTCGCGGCGGTCGCGGTCGTCGATGTCTCCGATTCCGTTCGCCGATTCGGGGCGCTCTCCGGTCTCGACTTCTCCACTCGGGTCGCGGATTACATACGGGGTGCGACGGATTCGAGGGGGCCCGACGATCTTCTAGGCGTCGTTGTGTTTGACGGTCGAGCAATCACAACGACGGCTCCAACTGCCGCCAGAATCGGCGAGTTCTCGTTCGATGCTCCCGGCGCGGAGGGAACGGACATCGAGTCGGCGCTCCGGCTTGCCCGCGCGATTCTTCCTCCGGATGCCGCGGGCAGGTTGATACTGTTCACAGACGGCAACGAGACCCGGGGCAGCGCCCTAAGCGGCGTTCGCGAATTCGAATCTTCGGCTCGCCCGGTTCCTGTCGACGTCGTTCCTCTCAAATACAAGCTGGAGAACGAGGTCTACATCTCGAATGTCGATGCGCCGTCTCTGGCCCCCGCCGATTCGAGCGTGCGGCTGCGCGTGACGCTCTTCAGCACCGGCGATGCCTTCGGGACCATGCGTGTTGTCTCGTCCGATGCGCGCGAGCAGGAGCTTCACGCCCAGCAGGTCGAACTTCAAGCCGGTGAAAACGTCAGGACAATCGAGGTGCCGCTCGGGCCGGGGCGCGTGCACCGCTTCCGCGCGGTTTTCGAGCCACAGACCGGCGCCGACGGGAAGCCGGCCGGCGACACGCTGGCGGAGAACAACGCCGCGACGGCGTTCACCCTCACTCCGGGTGCCGGTTCGGTCCTGATCGTGGAGGGATCGTCGGGCGAGCCGTCTCCACTCGCACGCACTCTCAAGGACGACGGGTTGAAGGTGGAAGTGCTTCCGGCGCGCCTGGTGCCTTCGGATCCGCTGACTCTTCAGAACTACGACCTGGTGATTCTCGAAGATGTCGGCGCTGAGGATTTGCCCGAGCCGACGCAGCGGCTGCTTGCCGGCGCCGTGCGCGAAATGGGAATCGGACTTGTCATGGTGGGGGGGCCGAATTCGTTCGGCGCCGGTGGCTGGCGCAACACGCCGATCGAGCCCGTTCTGCCCGTGCTTCTGGACCTGCCCGAGCGACTGGTCGAACCGGAGTCGGCGGTTGTCTTCGTTCTCGACAATTCGGGTTCGATGCGCCGATCGGTCATGGGCTCGTCGCGCAGTCAGCAGGAGATCGCGAATCAATCCGCCGCAATGGCGCTGGGCGCGCTCGATCGAAGAGACCTTGTCGGTGTCATCGCATTCAACAGCAGCTACGACGTTGTTCAGCCGCTGGCGCCGAACTCGGATCCGGCCTCTACGGCGAGCGCGATTCTGTCGATCGGTCCCGGAGGCGGAACAAACCTCGGCCCGGCGCTTGTTGAAGCGGGCAACCAGCTCCTTTCGGTCAAAGCAAAGAACAAGAACATCATCGTGCTCACCGACGGCGTTTCGCAGGACCGCGACAGCCTGCCCGACATCGCTCGCTCCCTTTCCAAGCAGGACGTTCGCGTTTCGACCATCGCAATCGGCGATGACGCCGACGCATCAGGTCTCGAGGAAATCGCGCGCCTGGGAGAGGGAAAGTACTACCAAGTGACGAATCCGTCGGTTCTTCCCCGGATCTTCATGCGAGCGGTGAAAGTCATTCGCTCGCCGCTGATTCGCGAAGAGCCGTTCCGCCCGGTCGTGCTGCCGTCCGGTTCACCGGCGACGATCGGCGTTGACGCTCCGCCAGATCTGCTCGGGCTCTGCCTCACCCAGCCCAGGCCGGATCCGACGGTTGTCAACGCGATCGTCTCTCCGACCGGGGAGCCGGTATTGAGTCACTGGCGGGTCGAACTTGGTCAAGTGGCGGCATTCACTTCGGACGCGGGTCATTGGGCAAACAACTGGCTCGATTGGCCGGGCTACCGGCGGATGTGGACGCAACTCGCCCGATTCCTGAGCCGGAGTCAGTCGAGCAGTCCGTACAGCGCTCGCGCCGAAGTCGTCGGCGATCGATTGGTCATCCGCGCGGAACGCAGCCCGACCGTTTCGGACGGCGCGACGTCGCTCGGCGCCACAATCTTTTCTCCGACCGGTGCACAGATTCCGGTGCGGCTGTCCGAAATTGCGCCCGGCGTTTTTGAGTCCCGCACACACGTATCGGACGAAGGCGCCTACATCGCGGTCATACGGCCGATCCTGCCCGAGGGAACCGCCGCAACACCGATCATCGCCGGCGCGTCACTGTTTGCGGGTCGTGAATGGCGAGATCTCGCTTCCAATGACGAGTGGCTGGCGGGCCTTGCTTCGATTTCCGGTATACCGCCCCGATCGCTTGACGACGCCAGGCCGAACTCGTTCTTTGATCGCAACGGCATTCCGCCGCGACGTTCCCAATCTCCCCTCTGGCCGATTCTTCTCGCATGGATTCCGCCGCTCTTTCTTTTGGATCTGGCGGCCCGCCGGATCGCATGGGACCGTTGGTTGGGCGATCATCAATCCGCAATGACGAGCTCAAACGTCGCGAGCCTTGCGAAGCTCAAGACTGTGGAGGCTCTCAGCGACCCGGAAGAGGGCTACCGGGGTGTTCAGCTTTCTTCCGAGGATGCGTCGCGTCTTGCCGCTGCCGCTCGCGATCGGCGCCGTGCGGAACGGATGGCGGCCACCGCCCCGATCGAAGCGTCCAGCCGGAAAGAATCCGGAGCGGAGACTTCGCCCTCCCCCGGGGGCGATTCCCTCCTAGCGGCCAAGCGACGGGCCCGCGAAAAGTTCGAAGAAAAAGAACAGTGATTTCAGCCGATGGATGGGGAGGGCTTTCAACTGAGAGCAGGGTGAACAACCAGAAACGGTTAATCCCAAAACGAAAAACGAGCCGTCCGGATTTCGGACGGCTCGTCGGAAGTTTCGGAACGCTGTCTCTACACCACGTGTGCGCTGGAGATCAGCGACGGCGACGGGCGGCGATCAGGCCACCGAGGCCGAGGAGGGCGAGAGAGCCCGGAGTCGGCACGGTTTCCGTGTTGCCGGTGAACGAGCTGTTCGCCGAGAAGTCATTGAAGATCTTCGTGATCGGGTCAAACAGCGGCGCGCCGCCAGCGGTCAGAATATTGGTCAGCGTGAACACCGCTTCCTGCGGGTTCGCGGGGGTGCGACCCGGATCAAGGAGAGCGATGAGCGAAGCGCCGAATGTGTAGGCGAAACCGGTCTGATCCGAGAACAGAATCGAGTTGGTACCGCCGACGCGGACGAACGAGCCGGAGGCCGAGTCGCCGCGGACGATCATGCCGCCGCCCGAATCGGTCACAATGAAGTAGCCCGCGACGTTGGCGGTGGTCACGCCGCCGACGGTCACCGCGGGGCTGATCAGAAGATTCAGCTCGAGGTGGGCGTTGTTGAATGTCTGCTGGAACGGCGTGGGCTCAGACAGGCCGTCCACGATGAACGAAATCGGCACAGCCATGTTGTACGAAATGAGCCCGATGCCCGCGCCTCCGCCGTTGGCGACGTTCGTCACCGGGCGGATGCCCAAGCCGGGGTCAGCGAATGAGAATGCCAGACCGGCCTGCGCCGCTCCCGCGACCGCAAACGCCGCCAGAGCGGCCGAAATCTGAATTACCTTCTTCACAGCGAACCTCTCTTCCCGAATTCCATGACAGACCGCCCGCGCCAACTCCGCGCACAAAGCGATCCGACACCCGCGACCGCGCAATACGGTCGCTCCACTTCGAACATGCCTCAGGAATCCGGACGATGCCACCAAAGCGCGGAAAAAAACTCCGATTTTGCCGACTCGCCCGCCGGGGACTTTCCTGCGGCCTTTTCAGGCCCGTTCGTACGAAAATCAACTCGTTGGTTGACTAAAACAAATGGAGGGGTAAACTCAACCAAATGGTTGATATTTCAGAACGCCGCCTTTCCCACGTGTTTGACGCGCTCTCGGACCCGGGACGCCGCTGGATTGTCCGGCGACTCGCCCAGAACCCGTGCACGCCCAGCGATCTCACCAAGCCGCTCCACATGTCGCTCCAGGGAGTGACCAAGCACGTCGCCGTGCTCGAACGCGCCGGAATCGTCAAACGCGAGAAGCGGGGCAGGCAGCGCATCCTCTCTTTAGAGGGAGCCTCGCTCCACGCCGCCGGCGCCTGGATCGATCACTATCGCGCGTTCTGGGAAACCAAGCTCGATGCGCTGGCTTCGCACGTCACAGGTCCGGCGCACTCCACGCATCCGGCGCGCGTCTCGCACGCCCCCGCACGAAAGGACCATCATCCATGAATCAGCCAGAAATGAATCGCGGCCCGGAGGTTGTCGTCCAACGGTTTATTCCCGCTTCGCCGGCGCGCATCTTCCGGGCGCTCACGGTCGCGACCGAACTCGAGCGCTGGCTCTTCTCCGATGTGGAGACCCAGCCGCACAAGGGCGGCATGTACAAAATGCGATGGCGATCCGCGACCGACCACTCGCGCGATCACGACCGCTTCGGACGCTATCTCGAGATCGAGCACGATCGCAAAGTCGTTTTCGAGTGGAAGGGAGATCCTTCACAGAATCTCGGGTTGGGCGACATCCAGAGCACGGTTGTCACGATTACGCTCACGCCAGAGGGTGGCGGCACGATGGTCAAACTCGTCCACTCCGGCTGGCCGACCGACACAAGCGGCCAGGATTGGGCAGGCAAGCACCACGACGGCTGGTCTTTCTACCTCGAAAACCTGGCGAACTACCTGACTTCGGGTCCGGATCTGCGTGGGAGCCGACACGGCCAGAAAGTGAAGTCGCCCGTCGCGGGCTAGACAGCGATGACCGCCTCGAACCCGAGAGCGTTTCCAAGTTCTCCGCAATGCCGCGAATTCTGAGGGCACGGGAGCAAATCCCGCGGTTTCTTACAGCACGCTTCCGAAAAGGGAAAGCGATCGCACGCGGTCAATGCGCACGTTCACGAAACTCCCGGTCGGATCGCTCGCGTCCGGTTCACGGTCAAAGAACACGATCAGGTCGGTGTCAGTTCTGCCGCAGTATTGCGCCGGCGCGTTCGTTTCCTCCGAAGCTGCTTCGAGCTCCCCGACGCTCGAACATCCGCAGCCATCGCCGCACGCGCCCGGGCCGCTCGACTCCCGATCTTCCCCTCCGATTGTCAGCGAGATGAGCGACTTGGGCTTCTCCGCGCGACGCCGCTTCTTTTCCTCGCGCTGGCTCGGCCCCTCCACGAAAATCTCGAGCGTGCTCCCGATGTTCTCGCGAGCCACGTCTTCCGCGATGCGGTTCTGAAGAGCGAGCAATTCGGTGTTCCTGCGGCGCTTGACCGTCTCCGGAACGTCATCCGGCAGCTTGTCGAACGCTGTCGTCCCCGGCCGGGGTGAGTATTTGAAAATGAAGCTGTTTTTGTACCGCGCACGCTCCATCAGCCGCGTCGTCGCGACAAAATCCTCTTCGGTCTCGGTCGGGAAACCCACGATGAAATCGCCGGAGATCCCGAGCGGCCGGCCCTTGTCGGGCTCGTGCAGGTACGAGCGCGCCCGGTCCACAAACTCCAGGTACTCGCCCACCGTGTAGCCGCGATTCATGAGCTTGAGAATGCGGTCGGAACCAGTTTGCGCCGGAACGTGCAAGTAGCGGCAGATCCGCGGGTGATCGCGGATCACTTCCAGCACATCATCGCCGAAATCGCGTGGATAGCTCGTGACGAAGCGGAGCCTGCGGATCGCGGGCACCTCCTCGTGGATCCGCGAAAGCAAATCGGCGAACGTCGTTGTGGAATCCCCTGCGAAGGGATCGCGCCGATGTCCTCCCGTGAAACTCCGTCCTTTCTGAGGCTGAATCAGCCCGTTCACTGTTACCGCCGCGCCGTGCTCAAAGCGATAGTGGTTTACGGTCTGACCGAGAAGCGTGATCTCGATGACGCCCGCGTCCGCAAGGCGCTTGCACTCGTCGATGATGTGCTCGGGAGGCCGGTGAATTTCGGCCCCGCGCGTAAAGGGAACCACGCAATATGTGCAGAACTTGTTGCACCCGCGCGTGATGCGTACGTACGCGCTCCGCCCTTTCGAACCGATCTCGTCAATGGGAGACACCGCGCGCGAAAGATCCAGCATCTCGAGCGAATCCTCCGCCGCGGCAAGCGTGCCGCTCCGGCGCGAAGCGCTCCCCTGCAGCGCGATCTGCCGCGCCGAAACCACCCGGTGCTCGCCCGGCGAATTCTGATCCGGAATCGGGTTAGCAGCCAGCGAGCCGTTGGTGCGCACCGCATTGTCAAGAAGGGCCGGCAGCTTGTCGAGTTCGGCCGGGCCGACCAGCACGTCGACCACCGGCATGCGCCTCACAAGCGCCTCGCCGTCGCGTTCCGCTAAGCAACCAAGGACGCCAACCACGAGAGAGGGATCGGCCTTCTTTCGCAGCGTCATTTCACCCAGGCGCGACCACACCTTCTGTTCCGCAAGCTCGCGAACCGAGCAGGTGTTGTACAGAACGACCTCCGCGTCCGCGGCGTCCGGCGTCATCCGATATCCGAGCGCGCGCAGCTGCCCCGTGACCAGCTCCGAATCGAGCTCGTTCATCTGGCAGCCAAATGTTTCGATATACACGCGCTTCGAAGCCATGAAGCACAAGAGTATGAGCAGGAACGCCGGCCGTGAGAAGCATCGGGCTCCCCTGCCGGTTTGCTCGAGAGCGGGGGCCAACCAGTCTGGAGGTGAGCAGGCGAGCACGAGGGGAGGTGGGACCGCACGGATTGTCTTCGCTTTGCCCCTTCGCCACTCCGCCACCTTGCCACTCTGCCACCTTGCCACTCTGCCACTTCTCTCCTCCGTACTCTTCCCGCGTGTTTCGCGGCATCTCGCTCGCCAATAAGTGCCTTCTCCTGTTCGGCGGCGCCGTTGCCGCGATCGTTCTCGCGGCGCTGGTTTTCCCGTTCTTTCGGATGAACTCGCTGGTCGACGAAGGGCAGCTGGAGCTTTCGCGCCAGATGGTCGACCACTGGGAGCAGGCCGAGCGTCAGGTCAAAGCGGCGTCGTTCGGCCTGTTCGATCCCTCGGTGCTGACGTCCCGCCCGCGCCAGCCGCTGCGGTTTGTCGCCAAGGACGAATACCCGAAACCAGGCACAGAGGGATACGCCGGCGTCCCCGCGAAGCGCATCGGACTGTCGGAAGCGAGCTCGATCGGCGCGAACGACCGCTTCGTCGCGCGCGCGATCGCGGCCCTCGAATCGGACCCGGCGCGCCAGGATTTCCAGCAGGCGCGCTGGGCCGGAACGATGCGCGAGTACCGCTACGCCAAGGCTGTGCGGGCCGACATCGAAGGAACGCAGAAGCTCATCGGGCTGGTGCTGCTCGATCGCTCGAGCCACGAGCCGATTCGGCTTCTGCTGATTAACACGGCGTATTTGTTTTCGGCCGGGCTGTTTGTTTCCGCCTTTGCTGTGCTGATGTTCTATCTCATCACGCACCACCTCATCCTCCAGCCGGTGCGCACGCTTAAGACGACGGCCGAGCGCGTCCGCGAGGGCGATCTCACCATCCGGTCCGAAATCACCACCGGCGACGAATTCGAAGAACTCGCCGACACGTTCAATCTGATGCTGCACGACCTCGAGAACCGCCAGGTCGAGCTCCGCGCACTCAACGCCGCGATGAACCTGAAAGTGGATGAGCTCACGCAGTCCAACTCGGCGCTCTACGAAGCCGCGAAGCTCAAGGGCGATTTCCTCGCCAATGTCAGCCATGAGCTGCGCACGCCTCTCAACGCCATCATCGGTTTCGCCGACCTGCTTATCGAAGTGGCGCAGGCCGAACTCGCCGCCGGCGACGACTCGACGCGGCTCTCCAAGCGCCTTCGTTTTCTCGAGAACATTCACAACGCGGCGCGAGACCTGCTCGAAATGATCAACGGTCTGCTCGAGATGGCGAAGATCGAAGCCGGCCGCTACGAACTCCGCATCGAAAAAATGAACCTGCAGACGACCTGCGAAGCGCTCGCCGGCCTCATCTTCCCGCTCGCTTCCCAGAAAGACGTCAAGGTGAATCTCGAAATCGCGCCCGACCTGCCGCTCGTCGAGACCGACGTCAAGAAATTCCGCCAGGTGATCTTCAACTTCCTTTCCAACGCCGTAAAGTTCACGCCCGGCGCCGGTTCGCCGGGCGGCCACAAGGGCGAGATCACCCTGCGCGCCGAGCGGCTGATCGGCGCACGGCCTGATACGGAAGAATCACCGGCGGATCGCGTCCGAGTCAGTGTGATCGACAACGGCCCGGGCATTGCCCCCGAAGATCAGGCCCGCATCTTCGACAAGTTCCAGCAACTCTCCGGTGGACACGCGCGCGAGCACACCGGCACCGGCCTCGGTCTTGCCATCTGCAAGGAACTCGCGGGCGTGCTGCAGGGCGAGATCCAGATCGTCAGCGACATCGGGCGCGGCAGCATGTTCAGCCTCATAATGCCGCTCCATCCCGATCCGGGAATCTCGCGGGAAACCGAAGCGGAAGCCAGGTTCCGCGGCGCGCTCCGAAGCGCGGCCTCGGCAACCCCGTAGCGCGACCCAAGTTGCGACCAAAGTTGCGACCCAAAGCCCGTCGCCCCGCAATCGGCTATCCGCCACCGTCGATCGCCGACTTCGCTCGGACCGCGTGGCTTGAGCCGCACACGACCAATACCCGCTCGCCCTTCGCGCACAGATCGAGCACGCACCGGGCCATCTGCTCTGTCCGCACGTCGCGGCTGGCCTCCGCGATCTCCGAAAGGTACCCCGGCCAGCCGAACTCGTCGCTCGTGTCGCGCCAATCGGGCAAGCCGCGGAAATCTCGCGCCCAGACGCGATCGATCTCTCGTACGCTCGCGAACGAGTTCTCCAATCCCCGCCAACGCACGCGACTCGCCCGATTGCTCTCGAGCGCCGCATCCGGATCCGCCGGCTTGCCGTGCCGCAGGTCGCTGACGTACGGCCGCAGAATGTAGAAGAGCGCGACTCGTTCTTTCGGAAACCGATTCAGCATGGCGCTCGTCTCGTCATCGCGCGTCGGTTCCCACGACCAGGTGGGGATTCCCGAAGACCGCGCCAACGACAGCGCCATGCCCGCCTCACCAAATTGTCGGACCGGATCGCCCAGCCCCGCGATCGGCGAGCCGGGGCGGCCTTCGACCAAGACAACCGTGGGTGAGAACTCCTTAAAGAGCCGACGCATTTCGGCGATCTGCTTGCACTCCGGGTCCTTCGTGTGCTCCGCACCGAACACAAGCGCCTCGCCCCCGGCGACGCGAGCGCGAAAGACAAACGGCCGCGCGTGCGACGGCAAAACCCTGTCGTACTCGACCGCACTCATGATGGGAACCACGAGCCGCGTCGCCGCGTCCGGTTGATATCGTGCCGGCGACCTCCACGCCACTTTCAACATCCAAAGAGAAACAAAGAGCGCGAGCCCCGCCGCGATCCCCGCGACCCACCGAAACGCCCGTCGCCATTTCGTTGCCATTCCCACTTCATGGGTTTCCGCGCCAATCGATTGCGGCTTGTACCGCCAGAATCAATTCCGCATTCCGCATCCCCATCACATCCTCACCACGTTCTCAAAATACCTCAGCCGCACGCGCTCGCGCCACGTCCCGGGGTCGAACAGGTCCACGCCGGCGACATCGATTCGTACAGGTCGATCGAGCCGCCGGTGCCGGCGCTTCAGTTCGAGCGCCAATTCCACGAGCCGCTCGCGTTTTTCCTGGTCGACGGCCTCTTCCGCCGGGAGAAACGGCGCCTCCCATCCGCTCTTCACCGCGCGCGCCTTGACCTCGATCAGTATCAGAAGCGACTCGTCGTCCGGCTCGCACACAAGATCGATCTCGCCTTTCGAAAGCCGCACGTTCCGATCGAGCACGCGTAGCCCGCGCCTCTTGGCATACCGCGCCGCGGCCGCCTCGCCACGGCGACCAACAAACGCCGAGTCGTAGTCCGACCTGCCCAAAAACCGCCCGATTGCTCGCAGCGTTCCTCTCATGCCCTCACCCATCTCAACTAGTTGGATTGCGAATCGATTCCGAAGACACGATCTTCCGCGAGGGCGAGCAATCGATCGGTCATCACGTCCACATCCGTGAAGCTTGCCCGCTTCTTCAGGCGATCGACGAACTTGTACTTCTCGTAATCGTTCTTTCCCTGCGCCAGTCGGTTCTCGAGAAACAACTGTGCCGCGTACAGGTCTTCCGATACCTTCCAAATCCGCTCGAGCTTGATCCAGTAGGCGCTTCCCCGGAATGAAATCGGTCCCACCCATTCGCCCGGCTTCAGTTTGCGCACTTCTTCGTTCAGCTCCTTCGGGCCGAGCAGGTCCGCTTTCGAATAGTCGCCCTCGAACGGACGGTTGAGCAGGCGATCCTGCTCATCCATGTAGGCGGTCTTTTCTTCTGCAATCTCATCAAAGGTCGTTCCCGACGCGAGCAGGCCGCGGATGCGGTCGATTTCCTTCGTATCTCTTTCCGAAACGGTGAAAATGAGGAACGATGCGATCGGCGCCGGATTGAACATGTCGTAGTTCTTCTCGTACGCGATCTGAATGTCGCGCCAGCTCACGTTGGCGCGGCTGTAGATTCTGGTCTGCAGAATGAATCTGATGAGCTCCTGCTGCTCGCGGTTCTTCATCGTCTGATCGAGAGATGTCCCATTCTGCGCTGAAAGATTCTCGTTCGCCGCCGCCTCGATGCCCCGGTTCTCAGCGACAACTTCGCTCCGCACCGACTGAAGCCAGTTGAAGAACCCCGCTTTCTGTTCGGGCTGCAACTGATTCAGCGCCTCGGCCCGCAGCACTTCATCTTCGATGATCGCGTCGAGTTTCTGCTGAATCTGCGTGCGCGCAAACTGCCTCCACGCCTTCTTCGCCAACTTGGGGTTCGCCTTGTACATCTCTTCGTACTTGGCTTTGAGGCGATCGATCATGTCGTTGAGAAACGCCGAGGCGTAGATCGCGCGGTTGTTCACGTCGCCGACCTTCGCGTCCACAAAGACCGGGCGACCGACCGGCTCGGGCATGCGCGCGTTGAGCGTCGGTTCGCCCGGCTCGGCCGAAACATCGAGAAGTCCCTCGCTCGCGGAGACCGGCCCCGTCCGCAGGGGCCGGGCCGCCGTCGGTACTGCTTCGTCCTTGCCGCTCGCGGGTTGGGGCCCGGCCGCCGCCGCGGGAGCCTGAAACTCCGCCGCCGTGATGGACTTGGTCGCGGGCCTGACCGCTGTCGCCACGTTGCCGGACGAACAACCCCACAGGCTCACGGAGGCGAGAATCACGCCGACCGCCGCCTTAGCATTCAACTGCGGCGTTGCACAATCCCTTGCGCGATCACGAGAGGTTTTCATGTCGAACGCAGGCCCTTCCGGTTCAAGTGGGGGATCAAGTGGTGGGGCGGGCGGAGGCGAGGCTCCCAAGATTATCATCGATACGGATTGGAAGAGCCAGGCTCAGGCCGAGAAGGAAAAGCTCGCGGCGGCAGAGTCCGCCAAAAAGGCTCAGCAGCAGGCGAAGACCGATGTGGGCGGACCCGGCGCGCCGCGCGAAGAAGGCCCTGTCGGCATCCAGGATCTCATCTCGCTCCTCGTGAGCCAGACGCTGATGTACCTCGGTGCGGTTCCCGATCCGCAGTCCGGTCGCGCCATCGTCGCGCCGGAATACGCCAAGCTGCACATCGACATGCTCGCGGCACTCGAAGAGAAAACCAAAGGCAACCTTTCTGAGACCGAGTCCAAACTGCTCAGCCGCGCGCTGCACGAACTCCGCATGGAGTACGTCGAGATTTCCAATTACGTGAACAAAGCAATTGCCGAGGGCAAGATCAAGCCCGGCGCTGCGGGCGTCGGATCCGGCTCACCGGGGATTATCGGCGCAACGGGAAGCGTGCCGCTCCCGCCCTGATTTGTCGCGTGAAAAAGTGGATGACCGACGGCGCGCCGCTACGATGCGATTCGTCGCGATTTCGCGCCACTTTGCGCGGATTCCGGCGTCTCCGGGATGCGCTTCGTGACCAACCCTCCGCCTTCTCAAAAGACCGGCTTCTTCGAGCGGCACTACTTCCTGCTCCGGCGGCTTCATTCATTCTCCGGCATTGTGCCGATCGGCGTTTTTCTCATCAACCACCTGCTCACGAACTCTTCCGCCGCGTGGGGTGCGCTCGTCCTGCGCGAAGGCGGCGAAGTCGCGGCAAACGCACCATGGTGGGTCCGGGGCGGCGAGTATTTCTGGCGCGAAGTCCGCTGGATCAACACGCAGGTTCCCAATCTTGTTCTGATCGAGATCGCACTCTGGGGCGCGATCATCTTTCACTCCGTGCTCGGCTTCTACTACGCGATGTCCGGCTCGGCCAACACGCACCGTTACGCATACCAGGCGAACTACCGCTATCGCCTCCAGCGCATCAGCGGCTACCTCGGAATCCTCTTTATCTTCTATCACGTCGCAACTCTGCGATGGGGTTGGACGTTTCTCGTTCCCGGCGGCACAGTCTGGTCGCACGAGTTCGCGGCGTCCACGCTCGCCCAGGTTCTTCGCGGAGCGAGCGAAGGGATCACGCTCGCCGGTCTTATCGTTTCGCTCGGTTACTTCATCGGCGTGACGCTCCTGGTCTTCCACTTCGCAAACGGCTTGTGGACCGCGGCAATCACTTGGGGTCTCACGATTTCCGTTCCCGCGCAGCGTCGCTGGGGTTACGCCTGCGCCGGCCTCGGCGCGGTCCTCATGGTCATGGGTTGGGTTTCCATCCTGACCTTTGCGACCGCGGATCCCGCGAAGCTGCGTCAAATGGAAGAACGAGTGGGAATGGTGCATCCAAGCGCCGGTTCTCTCGAAGTCACTTCGGCGAGCACAGCGGCCCAATAGAGAGGTTCCATTGTCCGAGCATCGCGTCATCGTCGTCGGGGGTGGATTGGCGGGGTTGTCCGCCGCGGCACGCATTGCCGAAGCGGGCACGCCGGTTGATCTCTTCTCCGTTGTTCCCGTGAAGCGGTCTCACTCTGTGTGCGCTCAGGGCGGCATCAACGCCTGCAACGAGGTCGCGCGTCAGCAGGGTTACTCCGAATACGAACACTTCGACGAAACGATCTACGGAGGCGACTTTCTGGCCGATCAGCACCCGGTGCTCGAGATGGCCAACTCGGCTCCGCGCATCATCGATCTGCTTGATCGCATGGGGGTTCCCTTCAACCGCACCGGCGAAGGAAACCGCGATCTTCGCCTCTTCGGCGGCTCGCTCTTCAAGCGCACGCACTTTTCGGGCGCGACAACCGGCCAGCAGCTCATCTACGCGCTCGATGAACAGGTGCGCCGCTACGAGTCCGAAGGCAAGGTCACGAAGTACGAATTCTGGGAATTCCTCTGGCCGGTGCTGCACGAAGGGCGCTGCGTCGGCATCGTCGCTCAGGACATGCGCACGATGCAGATCCGCTCCTTCCGCGCCGACGCCGTGGTGATGGCGACCGGCGGCTGCGGGCTTGTGTTCGGCAAGAGCACCAACAGCATCATTTGCACCGGCGCCGCCGCGGCACGCTGCTTCCGCGCGGGAGTGTGGTACGGCAACCCAGAGATGATCCAGGTCCACCCGACCGCGATCCCGGGCGCCGACAAACTCCGCCTCATGAGCGAGAGCGCGCGAGGCGAGGGAGGCCGAGTCTGGGTGCCGCGCAAACCAAAAGACTCCCGTGCGCCGAAGGACATCCCCGAGAGCGAGCGCTTCTACTTTCTCGAAGAGAAGTACCCGGCTTACGGCAACATCGTGCCGCGCGACATCGCGACGCGCGAGATCTTCGACATCTGTGTCAACCACGGCATGGGTGTCTACGGAGAGAACCAGGTCTACCTCGATCTCACGCACAAGGACCCGGACTATCTCACCCGCAAGCTCGGCGGCATCCTCGAGATCTACGAAAAGTTCGTCGGCGAAGACCCGCGCTTCACACCCATGAAGATCTTTCCCGCGGTTCACTATTCGATGGGCGGTTTGTGGACGACGTACACCAAGGGTTCGTACAACCCCCAGACTCCGCTCGCCAAGCACAAGAGCGGTGCTGCTTCTCCGATCGATTCCAAAGTCGGGCAGGGCATGCAGTCCGGCGCGATCAACAACTCGATGACCAACGTGCCCGGGCTCTACGCGTTCGGCGAAGTGAACTTTGCGTACCACGGCGCCAACCGTCTCGGCGCCAACGCGCTGCTCTCGTGCATCTTCGACGGTCTCTTCTGCGGCGTCTCGGTCCTCAACTTCATCAAGAACGAAGCTCCCGGCAAGAACCCGGCTTCGGGTCTGCCCGCCGACTCCTTCGATGCGGTTGTCAATCAGGAGGCCGCGAAGATGAAGCACCTCGTCGACGGTGCGAAACCCGGCAACTCCGAAATCGCGACGAATCCGTACCACATCGGCAAGGAACTCGGAGACGAGATGACCGCCGCGTGCACGGTCGTGCGCACCGAGCAGCGGCTCAAGCAGTGCCTCGCCAAACTCGCCGAACTGAAGGATCGCTTCGGCAAGGTCCGACTCGGCGATGGTGCGAGTTGGACCAATCAGTCTTTCGGGTACACCCGTTCGGTCGGCGACATGCTCGTGCTCGCCGAAGCCATCGCGCTCGGCGCGCTCGAACGCAGGGAGAGCCGCGGCGCCCACTATCGCAGCGACTACACCAGTCGCGACGATGCAAACTTCATGAAGAGCACGCTCGCACGCCACGCCGGCGGCACGACGACGGTCGAGTTCGTCCCGATCGATGAGTCGCTCATTCTCCCGACCGCGCGGACCTACGGAAAGAAGGAGGCATCACCCAAGGCGCCGGCCGCGCCCTCGCTCGCGACCGCTGCTTCATAACGCAATCTCACAATGGCTCCTCGACTTCCACATCCCGATGATCCGCACCCGCACTCGGGCGGCATGGTTCCCGGCTTTGAGCAGATGCTCGATCGTGCTCGCAAGGTGACCGACGCAACCGGTTGTCCGATTGTTGGCGGCATTGCGGCAATCCTGCATGGAACCGGCCGCACGACGCGCGACATCGAAATCTACTCAAGCGATTTCCGTGCCACACAAGAAGCGATGCTGGAGCCGGTTTCAAGTGGAACGCCAAACGCCGCGAACACGTCGTGGACGGCGTACCGGTGCACATGGTTGCCGACGACTCTCCGGGCGGTCCACCGAAGAGGATCAGCACGATCAAGGGAATCAAGGTGATCAGCCTTTCCGATCTTGTTCGGGGTAAATTGACCGTCGGGCTCGAAGCCATTCATCGAGCGAAGGACATCGCCGATGTGGTCGAATTGATCCGTGTTGTTCCGCTGAAAAAAGACTTTGCGGCAAAGCTCCCGAAGCATCTTCGCTCGGCGTTCAAAGGACTCGTTGAACAGGTTCACGGGAAGCGTCATACGTATCTTCCCGCCGCTCAGTTTTGGAAGAAGTACGCATGACCTCAGTCGCTTCCCACTCTCCCCTCCGCCGCGCCGCGACACCCGATCGCACGGTCATCTTCCGCATCAAGCGCTGCGACGGGCCCGGCAAGCCCAGCCGCTGGGAAGATTTCAAGGTGCAGGTTCCCAAGAACGCGAACGTGATCTCGTGCCTGCAACAGATCGCCGCGAATCCTGTTACCTCCGACGGCAAGTCCGTCACGCCGGTCGTGTGGGATGCCGGTTGCCTCGAAGAAGTCTGCGGCGCCTGCACCATGGTTATCAACGGCAAGGTGCGCCAATCGTGCTCGTGCCTGATCGATGAGTACGCGCCGGGCGACGGCGACGTCATCACGCTGGAGCCGATGACGAAGTTTCCTGTGGTGCGTGATCTGTGGGTCGACCGCTCGCGCCTCTTTCACAACCTCGCGCGCGTCAAGGCGTGGGTTCCGATCGATGGGACTTACCACCTCGGTTCGGGTCCGAAGGAAACTCCCGCCTCGCAGGCAACGCACTACGTGCTCTCAACCTGCATGTCCTGCGGCTGTTGCCTCGAAGCCTGCCCCCAGTTCAATCTCGAAGAAGATGCCTCGAAGTGGGACACCTCATTCGTCGGCGCGCATGCGATCAGCCAGGCGCGCCTCTTCAATGAGCACCCCATAGGCAAGGAACTCAAAGGCGAGCGGCTCGATGCGCTGATGGGCGAAGGCGGCATCAACGACTGCGGCAACGCGCAGAACTGCGTCAAGGTCTGCCCCAAGAACATCCCGCTCACCGAGTCGATTGCGACCGTCGGTCGCCAAACGACCCTTCACGCGATCGCTCAGTTCTTCCGGGGTTGATTGCCACGCGCAAATTGGATCGCGCCCTCTAGCCCTCAATATCAAGCCGCGGCTTCGCCGGTGTTCTTTGAGGCTCGGTCCGTTCCTGGTGATCTTCGCGCGCATCTTCCTGATCGTTCGGGGCGAGCCCCTTCACCGCATCGACCGCTTCCGCGGCATCCACAATCTCGACGCGATCGATCGCTTCGCGCCGGATCTCGCGCCCCTTTTTTGGCGGCTCGGGTTGCGGGCGCGGTGCGACTTTGTCCGTTTGCTGGATATTCGCGATCGCGGATGCGATGGCCGAGGGAACCGCGCTCATGCTCTAAGCATCGGAAAATCCAGACCTTCCGGCCCGAAATTTCCCCGACGCACTGGCCGAATTGCAAATGAAAACGTCCCGCAATCGCCGTCAAGCTGCCGTTTTTCGGACGCCGTGTGTTGATGGCACGTCCAGCGAAGACCGTTGAATTGCAAATTCCGAAATCCGAAATCCGGAATCCCTTCATACCCCGATCGTGTTCACACCGCAATCGACGTAGATAGTTTCGCCGGTGATCCCCGCCGCGAGATCGCTGACGAGAAACGTCGCGGTATTTCCGACATCCGCGCCCTCGACATTGCGCCGGAGGGGAGATCGCTCCGCGTTGTGTTCGGAAATCGAGTCGGTCCCCGCGACGGCACTGCTCGCGAGCGTGCGGAGGAACCCGCCGGAGATGCTGTTGACGCGGATCTTGTCCGCGCCGAGTTCCGCCGCGAGGTAGCGTGCGGTCGATTCGAGCGCCGATTTCGCGACCCCCATGACGTTGTACCCCGGAACCACCTTTTCCGCGCCGTAGTAGCTCATACACAGGATGCTGCCGCCCCCGGAGCGCTGCATGATGGGGTGCGCACGCCGGGCGAATCCGAGGAGGGTGTACGCCGAGATGTCGATCGCCGAGAGATAGGCTGCGCGGGGGGTCGTTATGAACTTGCCGTGCTGGAGATACTCGCGATCGGCGAACGCGATCGAGTGGATCAGGAAGTTCATCTTGTCGAACTTCTCGCTGTAGGCGCTGAACGCCGCGTCGATCTGTTCGTCGCTCGAGGCTTCGAGCGGGAAGCACCAAGAATCCTGCAAATTGAGCGACTCGAGTGCGCGCCGGGTGCGCCGTTCGTTTTTCTCTCCGGGAAGGTGCGTGAAAGCGCATGTAGCACCGTGCTCGGACAAGCTCTTGGCGATATGCCACGCGTAGGAACGCTCGTTCGCGACACCGATGATCAGCCCGACTTTTCCGCTCAAAAGACCCATTCGCAGAACTCCTTCGTAGTTTCCCAAGCGAGTTTAGTCGCGTCCCCGGGCGTCGCGCGCCGGGACTTGGCGTACGCTCGGGCGTGAGCCGCGATTTCAACACGCTCTCTCTTCCGGCGCTTTTCCGTGCGCTCGGTGCGCCCGAGGCGACGCGCCGCCTTGCCGCGATCGCGCGCGATGAAGATCTCGGCAAGCGGGGCAAACCGCGCGACGTGACGAGCCGCGTCGCGTCGGATTCCGCCGGACGGGCGCGCGCGTTCATCCGTGCCCGCGAGCCGGGAGTGATCGCCGGTCTGGCCTGCATTCCGTTTCTCGCGAAGGCGTTTTCGAGGCGCATCCGGTTCCGCGCGGCGAAGGGAGTCGCCGACGGCTCCGCGTTCAAGCGGGGGCAGACCCTGGGAACGCTCGAAGGACCCGCGCGGGACATTCTTACATTCGAGCGCACGCTCCTCAATCTTCTCTCGCGCCTCGCAGGTATCGCGACCGTCACGCACGAGTACGACCGCGCGATGCGCTCCAAAGGGCCGGTTCGCGCAAAGCTGCTCGACACCCGCAAGACCACCCCGGGCCTTCGCGTCCTCGAGAAATACGCGGTGCGCTGCGGTGGCGGCTATTGCCATCGCATCGGTCTCTACGACGCCGTGCTCATCAAAGACAATCACATCACAGGCGTAGCTCTCAAAGAACTCACCGAATGGACGGAACGCGCCGCACGCAGAGCGAGCAAGCTCAAGCCCCGGCCGCGATTCTTCGAGATCGAAGTCGATTCCCTCGCGCAGCTCGAGCAAGTTCTCTTTGCGCGCATCGCCAATCGTCCTGCCGCGGACATCATCCTGCTCGATAACATGGCGCCGAAGACACTCGAAATGGCCGTGCGCTGGCGCGATGAACTCGCACCGCAAGTCGCGCTCGAAGCTTCCGGCGGAATCAGCATTCGCACGATCGCGGATGTTGCCCGCGCAGGCGTAGACCGCATTAGCGTCGGCGCCCTGACGCACAGTGCGCCGATTATCGATCTCGGCCTTGACTTTTCCTGATTCGTTCAGCATTGTTCATCCGCCATGACGGAACCTCCGCTCGAATCCTGGCAGGACGCCATCGAATCCTTTATTCGCTCGCGTGAGATTTCATTTATTCAGCGTGTCGTCGTTCTTCGCGAGACGGGATCGACGCAGGAAGCAGCGCGTGCCGCCGCCGGCAACAGCGGGGGCACGCTCGTCATCGCCGATCGCCAGACCGCGGGGCGCGGTCGGCTCGGTCGTGTTTGGATTCAGGGTTCCGCACCCGACGACTCGCTGCATTCTGCGCCCGATCGCGGGCTTGGTCTTGCGACCACCATCGCGCTCGTCGGTTCGGACTTGTCGCCGCCGAGGCTCTCGATGGTCGCGGGGCTCGCGGCGCACGGTGCATGTGCGCCGGCGATAGCGGAGTCGTGCGTGCTCGGCCTGCGTTGGCCGAACGACGTGGTCGAGCGGGAAGGCGAGCAGCGGAAAGTCGCGGGCATCCTGGTTGAAAAACAGGGGAAAGTTGTGCTTGTCGGCTTTGGCATCAATGTGCGCCACGATGCGGACGACTTTCCCGCGACCCTTGCCGGGCGCGCGGTTTCGCTTCGGCAACTCGGTTCGGCTGACTCGCGACTCGATGTTTTGCTCAGGCTCATCGCGGAGATGCAGAAGGCGCTGCGGATGTCCGCGGAATTGATCAGCGCGAAGTGGTCGGCGCTCGACATTCTCGTCGGCTCGCGCCGCACCATGATCCAGGCGGGCAAGCGCTACGAAGGGCTTGTTCGTTCGATCCAGCCGACGAGCCATATCGAGATCGAAACCAAGGAGGGAATCGTGCAGTTGCCGTCGCTGACGACGGCGCTTGTGCACGACGAGCACGCCTAGCGATCGATTGAACCGGCGATTTTCCTTGCGAGTTCCGCGCCGGCGCCGTGATCGAACGATTTGCTCTTCCAGCCGATTCCGAGTCCTTCGTTCTCGAACTTCGGGATGATGTGGAAGTGGACGTGCATCACCACCTGGTGCGCGCTCGCGCCGTTATTCTGCAGCACGTTGTAGTCGCTCGCGCCCGTCGCCTTCATCACGGCGCGGCAGAGGCGTGGCAGCACGCGACCGATTGCCGCGGCAGATTCGTCGCTCAGGCGATCGAGAGTCGGGACCGCTTCCTTGGGAATCACGAGCGTGTGGCCGGTGCTGAGCGGGCCGATGTCGAGAAACGCGAAGACTTTGTCGTCTTCGTACACCTTGTGCGAGGGAATTTCGCCTTTGATGATTTTGGAGAAGATGGTCATGGCAGTAGAGTAATCGAAGCCGGTGAAAGACGGGAGAACGCGGAGGAGCGGAGAAAGCGGAGTTTCGCGGAGGGGAATGGAGTAGAGGGAAAGCGGATGTTCGCGAAAGAAACGTGCGATTGCTCACGGAGCCCATCGGGAGTTGCATCAATTCTGCCATGCTCCGTTCCGCGGCATTTTCTCCGCGCAACTCCGCCAAACTTTGCCTCTCCGCGTTCGCCCGGTCCTTTCACTACGATGGGAACGTGACCGCGACTGCTTCCCGCCCAATTCGGACGCTTTCTCCTCTTGTTGCGAGCCAGATTGCCGCGGGCGAGGTTGTGGAGCGCCCGGCGAGCGTCGTGAAAGAGCTGGTCGAGAACTCGATTGACGCCGGCGCGACGCGCATCGAAGTTGAACTCGAACAGGGCGGTATTGAGCTTGTTCGCGTTTCGGACGACGGCGGCGGCATCGCGAAAGACGATCTGCCCCTCGCGCTCGCGCCGCATGCAACGAGCAAAGTCGGGACGCTCGAAGACCTCGACCGGATCGCGACGCTCGGGTTTCGGGGCGAAGCCCTCGCATCGATCGCGTCGGTCTCGCGGCTGACGCTCCGCTCGCGCACGCCCGATTCGAACGAAGCGTTTGAACTGAAGAGCGAGGGCGAAGCGCGCGAGCCGATTGCGCCCGCATCGTCGCCGGTCGGCACGACACTGAGCGTGCGGAATCTGTTCTTCAACACACCGGCACGACGCAAGTTCCTGAAGACGGTCGGCACCGAACAGGGACGCTGCGCCGACACGCTCACGGCGATCGCGCTCGCGCATCCGCTGATCGGGTTTGTGCTCCGTATCGACGGAAAGATGGTGTTCGATCTGGCCCCGAATCAGTCGCCGCAGGAACGTGCGCTTGCGCTGCTCGGGAGCGAACTCGAGCCGGAGATGCTGGTCGTGCAGTCGGATCAGCATGATTCGCGCGGGGTGTCGCTTTGGGGCCTGGTTGGAACTCCGTCGATTGCGAGAGCGACGAACAAGAGCCAGCATGTGTTTGTGAACGGCCGCGCGGTGCGCGACCGAACCGTGCAGCACGCGATCATGCAGGCGTATCGCGGATTGATCGAGCCCTCGCGGTTTCCGACCGCCGTGCTGATGCTCGAACTCTCGCCCGAAGCGGTCGATGTGAACGTGCACCCGACCAAGGCCGAGGTGCGCTTTCGCGATTCGAGCCTCGTGCACTCGGTCGTGTACCACGCGATCTCCCGCGCGCTCAAGGCGGCGGACCTCACGCCGACGTTCTTTGGTGGAAGTGGGGCTGGAAGCGGGGGAGGCGGGAATGCGCCAGCCGCGTTCGAGGTGAAGCACCCGACCGCGATCATGCCCTCGCCGTTTCAGCAACCGGCGCACCTGACAAACCAAACGAACGGACCGGCGCAGACCGAGGCATTTGTCGAATACCTGCGGCGGTTTACGCCGGGCGTCGATCAGCTCACGTTCCCGCTGAGGACCATTCCGCAGAGCGCCCCCGCTGTCGCGGCGGCGGATGGCAACGGCGCGCAGTCCGATGCGCCGTTGGATGCGCAGGCAAATGGGCAAGCTGCGCACGCGAGTTCGACTTCCGCGCCGGAAGGTGAGGTCTATTCGCCCAAGCGCGTGGATCGCATTCTGCAGGTGCACAACTCGTACGTCGTGACGCAGGACGATCAGGGGGTTGTGATCGTCGATCAGCATGCGCTGCATGAGCGGGTGATGTTCGAGGCGCTGCTCGCTCGGGTGGGACGGGGAAACCTGGAATCGCAGACGCTGCTGACTCCGGCGCTGATCGACGCGACGGCGGACCAACTCGGCCGGCTGGAAGAGATGAAGCCCTTGCTCGAGCGCATCGGCGTAGACGCCGAGCCGGCGGGGCCGCGATCGATCGCGGTGCGGTCGTTCCCGAGTTTTCTCTTCTCGCGGAATGTCGATCCGATCGAGTTCATGGCGGATTTGTTCTCGCTGACGGATGAAAACGAGGAAGGTGACGAGCGCCCGTCGGCGAAAGCAGCGGCGCCTTCCCATCCGACATCCGACATCCCAAACCCGACATCGAACGAGCGTCTGCTCCGCGATGTGCTCGACATGATGGCGTGCAAGGCGGCGATCAAGGCGGGGGATCACCTTTCGGATCTGGAACTCGATGAATTGCTGCGCCTGCGCGAAGCGGTGGAGCGGTCGAGCAACTGCCCGCACGGACGGCCGACGACGGTGCGGCTGACGATCAGGGAATTGGAGCGGCTGTTCGGGAGGGCGTGATCTGTTCCGCAGGCTGGAATTGTTTCATATGATTCAGCGTGACGACGTCGCTTCCTCATTCTTCTTTCCTCCTTCAGCGGATGGTGGACGCGGTGGAACAGGTTCGAAATCGACTTCTCAAAGCTTGTGCGACGCTGCGCGCGGCGAACATCGATTACGCGGTCGTTGGCGGCAATGCGGTCGCAACTTGGGTTGCTACCGTGGATCAGGCCGCCGTGCGAAACACGCAGGATGTTGATCTGCTTGTTCGGCGCAGTGATTTCAATCGTGTGAAGGCGAGTCTTGAAGCCGCGGGTTTCACATATCGGCGGGCAGCGGGTCTTGAACTGTTTTTGGATCAGGGTGCATCGAGTCCACGCGATGCGGTGCACTTGGTTTTTGCGAACGAAATCGTGCGAGCCGGGGAACCCGCGCCGAATCCGGGCGTGGAGGAATCTACCGATCTTGGTGATTTTCGGGTGATCAATCTCGAGGCCTTGGTGCGCATCAAGCTGACTGCATTTCGCGACAAGGATCGAACTCATCTGCGCGACCTCATCGGAGTCGGGCTGGTGGATGCGGCATGGATTTCGAGATTGCCCGGCGAGATGGCCAAGAGGCTGCAGTCGTTGTTGGACACGCCGGACGGATGAGTTCGAGTGTTCGCTGAATCCCGAAATCTGTTGCTCAGTACGAATGAAAGAAGTCCCACGCGATTCGGAGGATCGCGCCGCTCATGCCGCAGATAAACCACATCGCGGCGATGCGGAAAACGCAGACTCCGGCGGAGCGGACGAAACGGAAGATGGCGCTGCTGTGTTCGCGTGCGAGCTTTCCGGCGCGCTCGATGAGAACAGCGAGGACGAGGTTGGCGAGAATACCCGCGAAGAGGACGAGCCACGGCGCGAACGGCAAAATGAATGCAGAGAATGTGGCGACGATTCCGAGCGCGGCACTGCCCCAAAGGGCGAGTTCGGCGAGAGAGTCGCGTCTTTGTTTGGCCTCGAGAATTGCCGCGGCATTGCGTCCGGCGCCGCACTCGGGGCAATATGGAGTTGACGGGACTCCGTCGAGGTTGTAGCCGCACTCGGTGCAGTTCACGCCGCGGATGTTACATTCGGCCGGTTGGTAAGTCTGTGATCGAGGCAGTTGGGGAGCGAGCAATCACCTGTTTAGTATGCGGGGAAGCACAAACGTGGTGCAAGGCAAACTCTTCGACTCCAGGAACATCCGCCCGCGCAGAAGCGCGCGATCGTGTGCGGCATTGCTGCTCACTTCTTTCGCTTCACCATCGCATCGACCCACACCGGCACGTAGGGGATGATGCAACCCTTGGAGACGGGCCAATCTTTGTAGAGACTGACTCTTTCGCCGATGGCAACAGCGCATTTGCGGAGGTTGGCGTGCTTGATGCCGATGGCGGCGAGCGTGTTGTTCATGGTCCACTGGATTTCGGGCTTGGCCTTGGCGAGTTCTTTGTCGATGCGTTTGAGCAAGGCCTCGGGGTCGTCTTCGCTCGTTCCCTTGTTGATGGCGCTGGCGGTGAAGTGCCAACCGGCGCGCGCGGCCCAGGGATTGCGCGGGCTTTTGTCCTTCATCCACTTCTTTCGCAGCGCGTCCTTGTCCGCGTGCTGCGCGACGATGTAGGAGTTGAACCAATCGGCGACGTGGGCGAAGGTCGTGGCCCGGGTGAGAGTGTCCACTTCCGAAGCGGAGAGCGACTTGGGATTGAGAAGCAGACACGCAAGGAACTGAGCGTCAACGTTGCCGGTTTTCCAGAGTTCGAGCGCGAGCGCATGCTTCTCGTCGGGCTTCGCCTTGATCTTCTTGGCGATGGCGCGGATGTCGCCGTGCTTCACGCCGAACTGGTTCTTGGGCGCGCCGTTCTTGGCGTTGTGTTTGCGCCGGGCTTCTTCGCCTTTGGATTCGAGTTCGGCGAGGAGTTGTTTGATGGTGGGGGAGGTGGGAGAGGTCGTGGTGGGCATGAGGGGAGTTTATTGCGTGGGTGCGAGAGTGGAGGTACGCGCGCCCGTTTCACGGGCGGAGATGGGATGGAGAGAGCTTGACCAGAGGCTGCGCCTCTGGCAAAGGCCGGGCGCCCATGTCATGGGCGAAAATGGAGGAACGTGGCGCATCGGACAAGCTGGACCGGCTGCCAGAGTCCGGTGCAGGCGAGCACGCGGTTGCTCTTCATTCCTTGTCAAATTTCTTCATGAACACTTGGAACTGCCACGCATCGGAGCCGGCGGAGCCGAAACGTTCGATCGTTTCCAGAGCACCGATTGCTTCGGCAAATGCAGCTTCATCCGCGAATGGGGTTCGTGCGTGCAAGAACTTTACAAATGGGAGTGCGGCTTGCGCGGCTAGGGCTGACTCCGGTCCGAGCTCGGCGCTGCCTCGAACGAGCATGTAGAGCAGGGAGCCAACGCCGCTTGGGACCAGATTGTCGATGAGCACGAAATGTTCTGGTTCAGAACAGAATGTGCCGAGCCACCATGCGCCAAAAAGTTCGTTGAGTGGGCGATCTGGAGTCTCGTCGTGAGTCTGCAAGAGCGCGCATTCGTACGGATTGCCATCACCCGCGTAGGCGTACTTTCCTGTATCGAGGTTGTGCTTGAACTCCGCGGCAATCGAGCCGGCATCTCTGCCGTAGTCGGCGCTTGCAATGCGCTGGAGTCGCTCGAGAGAGAGACGCTTGCGTAAGAACGCGCGGAGCGGATCTGGGGAGGGAACGGGACTAGACATGCGGTTTGTCCGGAAGATTGAAGCCGCGGAAGTCTACTTCGCCGCGGGCGCGGCTGAGTTTGAAGGTCGACTGATGTCGGGGAATCTGCTGTCCTGGCGAGTTTTCCCGGCGATGCTGTACGATGATTCGGTCATCGCGGAGATCGGAGTGATCACCGTGATCGCAAAGTGCACGCGGCATTGCTTGCGATGCCGCCGGTCTTCAGAGGAGACCCACATGGATTCTCTCACGCACCTGTGGCTTCCGATTCTTGTTTCGGGCGTCGGGGTTTGGATCGCCAGCTTCATCGCGTGGATGGCGATCGGGCACCACAAGAAGGATCGCGACGCGATTCCGGATGGGCGCGAGCAGGAGTTCATGGACACGATCACGCGGCTGAACATCCGGCCGGGGAATTATGGGTTTCCGGATTTTTGTCAGCACGATGCGCTGCCGCGGGAGGAGCGGATGGATGCGCTCAAAGCGCTCTACGACAGGCATCCGCAGGGCCTGCTTCGTGTGTGGGCGCCGACGAACATGGGCTTGAACATGCTTCTGACATTCTTGTTTTATCTGGTGACGAGCGCGGCGATTGCGTATCTGACGTGGGAGTCGCTCGGTCGGGGCGCGAGCGTTGGAAAGGTTTTTCAGATCGCGGGGACGGCCGGGATCCTGGCGTATTGCTTCGCGACTTTTCCGCACGATGTGTGGTTTCAAAAAAAGCGGCGTGCGATGGCGATGGACTGGATCGATGGAATCGTCTTCGGGCTGATCACGGGCGCGATCTTCGCGTGGATGTGGCCGAGGTGAGTGCGCCGGCGAGAGCGTCCCGCCGAAGCGATTGATGGGTGCATCGAAGGGAACGGCGCATGAGGAAGATCAGGATCCTCGAGCACATTTCGGTGGACGGCGTGATCGCGCCGGGCGGACCGGATGATGACAAGGAGTACGTGCACGGCGGATGGACCGCGCCGTATCGGAGTGCGGGCGGCGCGGAAGCCGTTGCCGCGGCACAGGGAGAGAAATTCGATCTGCTGCTCGGCCGGCGCACGTACGACTTGTGGGCGGGATACTGGCCGAAGATCAAGGGAGGCCTGTTTGCGGATCGGATCAACGGCGCGACGAAATATGTCGCGACGCACCGGCCGGAGAGTCTTGCGTGGGGTCCGGCCGAGGGACTCGGCGCGGACATCGTTGCGGGCGCGGGGCGTGTGAAGTCGAAAGAAGGGCCGGATCTGATTGTGTGGGGGAGTTCGACGCTGACTTCGGTGCTGCTCGAAGCGGGGCTTGTCGAAGAGGTCGTGCTGTTCGTCTATCCGATCTTGTTGGGCGGGGGCAAACGATGTTTTTCAGAGAGTGGAGGGCCGCAGGGGCTTGAGCTTGTGAGCACGAAGACGACACCGACGGGCGTCCTCATGAATACGTACAGATATGTCGGGAAGCTGCAAACAGAGATGGTTGGGAAGCAATCCAGATAGATCCGGTTCGGTGGGCAATTTTCTGGTCGGGCCAATGTGCTGACAAGGGCAGATTTCCTTCGCGCGAATCAGTTCGCGCTCGAAAGTAAAGAGATGACCGGCGCGCTCATGGCGAGAATGGAGCCAGGGGTCGCGGACAACCTGCTGCACATCGACGAGATTGCCGCGCATAGACCGACTCAGGAAGGCGGAATCGTTCCCGTCCGAGGCTTGCACAGCCAAAGAATGCTCATCAAACTGAGTACGGACGTCATCGCCGATCCACCGAAAATCACGATTGTTTTCCATTGCAGGTCTAAGTGTGGATGTAACACCTCGGCAATCGCTTGCCCGATTGCGCGCACCAAAGTGATGGCGGACAAAAGGAAAATATGCGCAGCCATGCCGCAAATCGGTCCTGCCCAGAACGATCGCGTTTCGAAGCGGACGGACGGCGAAGGTTTGAACGCCAACATCGCAAGCAGACCTCCGAGGGCCGAAGTTGTCAATCCTGCGAGAACCCAAGGTGTGGAATCACCTGGCCAAGTCAGCGCGATCGATGCGGCCGCGATTAGGAAAACCCAGAAATAGCCTGCCGTCGTCATTTTTCGGCGGCTCGCCGAAGCCCGTACGCGCGCCGCCCCATCGGCCTTTCCACCGCACTCGGGACAACGCGCGTCCGGAGCGAGTCCGTCGATGTCGTAGAAGCACCAAGGGCAACTTGCCGCACTTTCGGGCATTTCCGGCCTCGCCGAAACTCTTAGCAGGCTGTTGAAAAACTCCAACCAGTCGCAATTTCGAACCGCCATCTACCCTCGCGACCCGGGTCTGAGGGCCAGAAAGTTGTCTGCAATGCGTCGGCGCAGTAGGCACAATCAGAATTTCAACAGCCTGTTAGATCACCGTTGTTGAAGAGATCCGATCTAATGAAATAGCGGCGACCCGTTCGATTGGACCTCACGCCTCGTCCAAAACCGCCACGCTCTCAAACTTCTTGCCCTCGAGCATTTCGAGTGACGCACCGCCGCCGGTGGAGACGTGGCTGAACTTTTCCGCGAGATCGAACTGCTCAACTGCCGCGGCAGAGTCGCCGCCGCCGACGATGCTGGTGCAGCCGTTCTTGGCGGTGGCTTCGACGATGGCGAGCGCCACGGCCTTTGTGCCGCCGGCGAACTTGGGCCATTCGAAGACGCCCATGGGCCCGTTCCAGACGACGGTCTTGGCCTTCTTGAGGATGTCGGCGTACGTGGCTTGCGTTTTGGGGCCGATGTCGAGGCCCATGTAGTTCTCGCCAATGCCGGTTTCGTTGGTGAAAGTCTTGATGTCGGAGGCGTTCTCGTTGAACTCGGTCGCGCAGATGTGATCGGTGGGGAGGTGGAGCGCCGCGCCGGTCTTGGTCGCGAGCTCAATGGCGCGCTGGGCTTCGCTGAGCTTGTCTTCTTCGACGCGGCTCTTGCCGACCTTCACGCCTTTGGCCTTGAGGAAGGTGTAGGCCATCGCGCCGCCGACGATGACGGCGCTCGCCATGGGAAGGAGACGTTCGATTGCGGGCATCTTGTCGCTGACCTTGGCGCCGCCCAAGACGACAACGAAGGGCTTGGCCGGAGAAGCGAGAACGCCGTCGAGGTATTTGATCTCTTTCTCGACGAGGAAGCCGACGACCTTGGGCTTTGAGCCCAGGGCCTGCGGCACGGCGACCATCGAGGCCTCGGGGCGGTGGCAGGTGCCGAAAGCATCATTGACGTAGACGTCGGCGTAGGCGGCGAGTTTGGCGGCGAACGCCGGGTCGCCCTTCTTTTCAGCCTTGTGGAAACGGAGGTTGTCGAGGAGCACGACATCGCCGGGCTTCATCGATTTGACTGCCGCGGCAGCCTTGTCATCGACGCAGTCGTTCGATGGGAACGCGACGGGCTTGCTCAAGAGTTCGGAAAGGCGCTTGGCGACGGGTGCGAGCGAGTATTCGGCTTCGAAGCCCTTGCCTTCGGGGCGGCCGAGGTGAGACATGAGGATCGTGCTGCCGCCGCGGTCGAGAACCGACTTGATGGTCGGGAGCGCGGCACGGATGCGCCGATCGTCGGTGATATGTCCGTCTTCGATGGGGATGTTGAAGTCGACGCGGACGAGGACTTTCTTGTTTTTGACGTCGACGGATGCGATGTTTTTCTTCGGCACGGGAAGCACTCCGAATTGCTGGCGTTTGAGGATAGCGCGGAAGAGAGAGAACGCGGAGGCGCAGAGCTGGCAGAGTTTCGCGGAGGGATGGAAGATTCGGGTGAATGCGCGGGGAACCCGAAATCTGAATGCGGATGCAGAGAGCAGCAACAATTGGGCATGACCGGCGGATCGGGCGAGAGTCAGGCTTGCGTGCAGTTGAACGTGCGAGGAATCGTCGAGGAAGATCGCGCATGGCAGCGTGGGTTTTTGACGGAACATTTTGCGAGTCCGACCGTCAGTTCGCGGCGGAAGTGGATCGACACGATGGTGCTTCCGGGGCTTGTCGCTTGGCGGGGTGATGCGCGCGTGGGCATCGCGATTCACACGGAAATGCGACCGGGGGCGGAATGCGAACTTGTGGCGCTGGCATCGCAGGCGACCCGGGGCGGTGTAGGGTCGGTGTTGCTGGCGGAGTTCATGCAAAGCGCGCGCGAGGCTCGGTGCTCGAAGCTGGTGCTGACGACGAGCAACGACAATCTGGATGCGATGCGGCTCTATCAGCGCCGGGGCTGGCGATTTGTCCGCATCTATCCCGGAGCCATGGACGACGCCCGTCGCGAGAAGCCCGAAATCCCGGCGATCGGGGCGTACGGGATTCCGATGCGCGACGATGTGGAGTTTGAATACGATCTGGGCACGGAGCAGACGCCATGAGTAACCGGCTCGATGTCCTCAAGACGTACAAACTCTATATCGACGGCAAATTCCCGCGCACCGAATCGGGGCGCACGATGATTGTTGAGTCGGGTGGGGGCGGGGGTAGGAAGGGAAGCGTCTTCGCGCATCTGTGCAAGGCGAGCCGAAAGGATTTGCGCGAGGCGGTCGAGGCGGCGCGCAAGGCGCAGCCGGGTTGGGCGGGCGCGACGGCGTATCTCCGCGGGCAGATTCTGTACCGCATCGCGGAGATGCTCGAAGGCAAGAAGCGAGAGCTCGTCGAGGCGATCGAGGCTGTCGGCACGAAGAAGAAGAGCGCGAAGGGCATCGGCGCAGAAGAAGAAGTGCTCGCATCGATCGATCGGCTGATCTGTTTCGCCGGTTGGGCGGACAAGTACGCGCAGGTGCTCGGCTGCAACAACCCGGTCGCGGGACCGTATTACAACTTCACGGCGCCCGAGCCTTCCGGCGTTGTCGCGGTGCTCGCGCCCGATGAAGCGCCCTTGCTCGCCTTTGTTTCTCTGATTGCGCCAGCGCTTTGCGCGGGTAATTCGGTGGTTGCGCTCGCGAGCGAGAAGAATCCGGTTCCTGCCGCGGTCTTTGCGGAAGCGTGTGCGACCGGCGATGTGCCCGGCGGCGTACTCAACATTCTGACGGGTGTGCGTTCTGAGTTGCTGCCGATCATCGCGGCGCACCGGGATATCGATGCGATTCACGCCGCGAACATGACCGTGGAAGAGACGAGCACGCTGAAAATGGGCGCAGCGGAGAACATCAAGCGTGTGGTCGTGCGCACGGTTCCCGACTGGCTCGATACATCGGATGCGCACAGCCCGTGGCGGATCGAACCGCTCATCGACTTCAAGACGATGTGGCACCCTGCGTCGGCGTGAATGCCGGAGCATCGGGGTCGGGCAGCGAGCACGACGCGAACGCCTGCACGATGGTGTGGATTCCGGCGCACAGCAGACCGGTGAGCACCATCGCGAGCGCCGTGAGCAGCGAGAGCCGCGCGACCTCGTGCGGGCCGGTCAGGGTCGTCGTCATGTGACCCGCGGTCACAAACAGCAGGGCGCCTGCAACGATCGGATAAGAGAGCTGGCCGAACAGACGCATCCACTTCGGGATCGTGTCGTCGGGCTTGCTCTTGGTGCCCATGGTGATCAGGGCGAAAAGCACGCAGGCCGGGATCGCGCCGAGCACAGCAATCGCGCACGCGGCATGTCCGACAAACTTGCCGCCACCGCCCGCCGGCCGAATCTCCCCGCCGAAAAGCGAGAGAATGCCGACGAATCCGATCGCGGCGCCGGTGTAGACCGCGCCGCGAAGCGCGAGCGCGAGCGCGCCGCGCGTGCGACGCAGCACCGCCCACGCCGCGAGCACGCCGAGCAGACCGGCGACCGTCACACGTCCGATCAGCCAGGAGTGCATCTTCCAATCGCCGATCTGGCCGGTTGTGCCCAGATAGCCGAACATCGAGCCGGCGAGAACCGTGCCCGCGACGCACGCGAGCGCGAGCCCGGGACCGTCGCTGAATCGGCCGGCCGCCGCCGCGAGACCGAAGAGGGCTGCCAGCAGAGTCAAGCACTCAAACCCAATGAGCGCCCACGAAACCTGGGGAGCCATGAAGATGGCGGCGCCGACCGTGGCGAGCACGCTCAAGAGAACAAGAGAGCTCAGGATCGCGACGGCCAATCGAATGCTTGGGGGAGGTGTCATAGTGAAGCAAACCGCGACAGTACATCCGCGCACGTGACCAATCGCTCACGCCGAATCTCGGGATCGTAAGTTCCGGTAAGGATCGGACATCGGCGAAAGTTTGTTCGGTCTTTGTGGGCGGGATTCTTCGACATGGAACGTGGTTTGCGACCTTTCGCGAGGAAGGGCCTTTTCGCGCGCCGCGGTCGGCAACATCTGCGCGATTGCGCCGCGGGTTCGAAAGCCCGGTTCGGGTCGGAATCGGTCCGGAATCGGTCGATATTCAGAGGAAGAGCGCGCTCGCGGCGCTCCGCGCGGAAGGGAGTCGAAATGGGCACGATCACCAGTGGCGTCGGCATTTTCAGCGGAATCGACAGCGGCTCGATTATCAGCCAGTTGCTGGCCATTGATGCGCAGCCCAAGACCATCATCCAGCAGCGGGTTGCGCAGCTCCAGTCGCAGACCGCCGCGATCCTCGGAATCAATTCGAGGCTCTCCGCCCTGCGCACCGCGGTTGAAAAGTTCCGGACCGCCAACCCATTCGACAACAACGCGGCGACATCGAGCGACGACAAGGTGATCGGGGCGAGCGCGAGCGTCACCGCCGCCGCGGGAACCTATTCGTTTCTCGTCGATCGGCTGGTGAGTTCGCAGCAGTTGCTCAGCCGCGGCTTTGCCGACAAGACTTCGACGGCCGTGGGCGCGGGGACCATCTCGCTGGTTTCTGCGAAGTCGAGGCTCGACGGGGACACGGCCCTCGCCGATCTGAACGACGGCGCCGGGATCAATCGCGGCAAGATCGTTCTGACCGATTCCGCCGGATCCAGCGCAACCATCGATCTCAGCAAAGCCGCCTACGTCAGCGACGTGCTCGACGCGATCAACAACAACGGCAATGCGAAGGTGACGGCAAAGGTCGTGGATGACAAGCTCGTGTTGACCGACGGCGCCGCCGGCGTGGGCCAGTTGAGAGTCGCCGAGTCCTCCGGCACGACCGCCGCGAGCCTGGGCATTCTCGGTCAGGGGACCGGAACGATCACCGGTTCTTCACTGCGGAGCATCTCGAGCAACACGCTCCTCGCTTCGCTCAACGACGGGCGCGGGATCAATCTCTCGAATTCCTCCGGGCCGGGCCGCTCGGATGTGACGCTGAAGGTCGATCGCGGCGGATCCGTCACGCTGGTGAACGTCAACCTCGGCGAGGTGAAGCCCGCCGATACCGTGCTCGAAGGGCCCGTTTCAACGCTGGGCGGCGCGCTCAAACGCATCAACGACGCGTTCGCCGCCAAGGGGCTGACCGGTATCGCCGCGTCGATTGACTCCGATGGAAAGCGGCTGAAGATCGTCGACTCGCTCGGCGGCACGATCACCGGTTCCGAGGTCGCCAGCGGCACCGCGGCGCGCGATCTCGGTTTGCTCGGCAGCGCGACCGGAACGCTGACGGGTACGCGCATCGCCAGCGGCATCAACTCGGCGCTCGGCTCGAGCCTCAACGGAGGTACAGGGATCTCGGGCGACGGCAATATCGACTTCATTCTCGGCGACCTCTCGAGTTTCAGCGTCACGATCGATAAGGGCGCGACGCTGAGCGAGATCGCGGCGCAGATCGAAACGGCGTCGATCTCCGGCGGTCAGAAGCGCGTATCGGTCGGACTAAGCGAAAACGGGCTCGGCCTCGTCGTCAAAGACCTCGTCGGGGGCGGCGGCGGGCTGACCATTGGCGGCACCCCCGGCGCGGACACGGCGGCGTCGCTTGGAATCTCGGCGGGCGCCGTCGCGAGCGGCATCGTCAATGGATCTGATCTTGGTCGCGCCGTGATCGGCACGGGAACCCTGCTGACGACGCTGGTACCGGGCGGCACTCTCTCCGCCGGAACGATGCGCATCACCGATGCGACCGGCGCCGTCGCGACCGTCTCGTACGACCCCACGATCAACAAGTCCGTCGGTGATCTCATCGCGCAGATCAACAGCTCGAATCTTGCGATCAAAGCCTCGATCAACTCCACGGGCGACGGAATCCTGATCACCGACACCGCGGCATCCGGCACCGGGCTCTCCAAGATCAAGATCGAAGATACCAAGGGCACCCTCGCGAAAGACCTGTCGATCGCGGGAACCGCGAGCGGAACGGGCGCAGACAACAAGATCGACGGCACGAGTCGCAAGAAGATCACGCTCACCGCGACCGACACGCTCCAGAGTCTCGTGGACAAGATCAACGCCTCGGGCGGCAGCGTCAAGGCCGCGATCGTGCAGACAGGTTCGGGCGCGACGCCGTACCAGCTGAGCCTGTTCAGCAGCACTTCGGGGCGTGACGGGCGGTTCGTTGTCGATTCGTCGGCGCTCGATCTCGGGCTCAAGACCCTCGACGCGGGCGAGAACGCACGGGTGTTCTATGGCGGCACGGACCTCGCGAAATCGGTCCTGCTCACCAGCTCGAGCAACACGCTCGACAACGTCGTCTCCGGCGTGAAGATCGATCTCAAGGGCACCAGCACCAGCCTTGTCAACGTCAGCGTGCAGCGCGACAGCGCCGGACTCGAGAAGGCGCTCGGCGACATGGCCGACGCGTTCAATTCCGTCGTCACCAGCATCAACTCGCAGAGCGGCTACGACACCGACACGAAAAAGGCAGGACCGCTGCTCGGTGACGCGACGGCGCTCAACGTGCGCAGCCAGTTATTCAGCCTGATCCAGAGTTCACCCCAGGGTGTCAGCGGGAAGTATCAGTCGCTCGCGCAGGTCGGATTCAAGATCGGAACCGGCGGCACAGTGACCTTTGACAAAGACGCGTTCCGTGCCGCGATGGCGGAAGACCCCGCGTCGGTCAAGGCGCTCGTGTCGGCACGCGTGGTCGACCCGAACTCGGGGACGAGCACGGTCAACGGAAACGACAACATCACGGTGAAGGACACCAGCGGCAAACTCACGTTCACGCAGCTTGGTCTTGCCGGCAAACTCGAGGAATTCACGAAGAGCATGCTGGATTCGATCAGCGGCACGCTCACGCTGCGGAAAAAGACACTGGATGAACAGGTCACCGCGCAGAACACGCGGATCGCGGCGATCGACCGCCAATTGGCCGCCAAACGAACGGTTCTCCAGGCCCAGTTCCTCCGGATGGAGCAGGCAATCGGCCAGTTGCAGCAGCAGCAGACCGCGCTCTCGGGTTTGAACAAGTAGAAATGCGGACGGATTGAAGTCCAATCCGTCGGGAGACGATGAAGTCGGACCAATGAGCGTCGCCACCCACAGCGCCAATTCGTATTTGCGGACGCGGGTCATGACGGCCTCGCGCGAAGAACTCCGCCTTCTTCTGCTCGAGGGAGCGATCAAATTCGTGATGCAGGCCAGGGAGGGCTTGCTTGCGCGTAATTTCGAGCAGGTGTTCAGCGGCACCGACAACGCCCGCAACATCATCGTCGAGTTGATCACCGGCGTGCAGAGCGCGCCGAACCCCGATCTTGCCGAGCGTGTTCGATCGCTCTACACGTTTTTCTACGTCCGGCTGACCGAGGCGAGCTTTGAGAAGAGCGTCGAGAAATTCGACGAGGTCATCGGCCTGCTCGAATACGAGCGCGAAACCTGGGTGCTGTTGATGGAAAAAGTGGCGGCAGAGAAAGCCGGTGTCGAACGCGCTGTTGCTGATTCCCTGCCGGAAGGCGAGCCGGGCTCCGGTCCGTTCAGCGTCGAAGGCTGATGAAGAAACGCGATTGATCGCTCGAGCCAACCACGAAAACCAGAGCGCGGCCGATCACGACGTGATCCAGCGTTCGGCTTCCGCGGCACTGCCCGCGGGAAAATGCCGGATCGTTGCGGCCACAAAGTGCGACGCGATTCGCTCGGCGAACGCGCCCAGTGACGAATCCGTCACCACGGCGATCTTCTTCACGTGCTCGTGGTGATCGCGGACGAAGCGCAGGTGTGCCGCGAGCGCGCCGAAGCTTTCCCAGCCGGGGAATTCCGGCGCTTCGATCAGGATACCGGCGAGGCTGCCGCGCTTTTCGATGAGCGGATCGACCTCCCGAGCGAGCTTTTTGAAGTCTTCCTTTTCGAGCGGCGCGCCGGGGCGGAGATACAGGATTCCCGAACTCGTATCGAGCGAATGGCTGAGCATGCGGGCTCCTTTAGCTTGGCGAGAAAAACGGGAGTCGTCCGCGGCGGAGCAGCGGATTATTTTATGTGGCCGGTTCCAAGAGCGGAGTCGGAAACGAGGGGTTTGCGGAGTTACGCTTCTGCCGCATGATCCACAGATTTCTGCTGCTGCTGCTGGTTTCTTTCATTGCTTTCTCGCAAGTTCCAATGGCTGAGTTGGTGCCGGAGAATGGGCCGGTGAAGTACTCCACGAACACAGGCCCGCTCCGCATCGGCATCATCGGATTTGTTCACGGGCATGTGGAAGGTTTGCTGTGGCAGGCTTCGCAGCGCCAAGACATCAAGATTGTGGGAATCTACGAACCGAACACGGCGCTCTTCGATCGGTTGAGCGCGAAGTACAAGATCGACTCGGCGCTGCGGTATGACTCGATCGAGAAGATGCTCGACGAGACGAAGCCAGAAGCCGTGAGCGTGATGAGTTCGATCAAGGATCATCTGCCCGCGGTCGAGGCGTGCGCGCCGCGCGGCATCCACGTGATGGTTGAAAAGCCGCTCGCGTTCTCGAACTCGGATGCGAAACAGATCGCGGAGCTCGCGAACAAGTACGGCGTGCTCGTCCTGACGAATTACGAGACGAGCTGGTACGCCTCGCTGCGTGAAGCGAAAAAGATGATTGAATCGGGCGAGATGTCGCCGCTGCGGAAGATGGTTTTCCGGCACGGGCACAAAGGGCCGAAGGAGATCGGGTGCTCGCCGGAGTTTCTCGCTTGGTTGGCCAACCCCGAACAGAACGGAGGCGGCGCGATCGTCGACTTCGGCTGCTACGGCGCGATCCTCTCGACGTGGCTGATGGACGGGGCGAAACCGACAAGCGTGGTCGCGAGCGCGGCGACACTGAAACCGGATGTCTATCCGAGGGTCGATGACGATGCGACGATCGTGCTGACATACGGTCCGCCTCACAACGCGACGGCGATCATTGAGGCCTCGTGGGCGTGGACGCACGACAACAAGGAAGCCGATTTCTACACGGAAAAAGGGAGTTTGCACGCGGAGAAATGGGATCAACTGTCGGTCCGCACCGAGAACGGCGAGCCGAAACCGATCAAGCCGGCACCGACGGGATTCGAGAACGAGTGGGTCTATTTGCGGCAGGTCGTCCGCGGCGAATGCCCTGTCGATCCGCTCTCGAGCCTGGAGATGAATGTGACGGCGGTTGAGATTCTCGATGCGGCGCGAAGTCAGTGCGGCAAGCAAAAATGAAAGCGGGCCCTTTCACGGGCCCGCTCCGTACCCCAAAGAGCGTGAACCGTTCAGAAGCAGACGAGGGTGTCGTACGCGCCGACAAAGACGGCGAAATCGCTGTCATCGGTCAGGCCGTCGTTGGAACCGTCGATGTCGCCGGCAGGATTCGTGAGGTCGTTGTAGTACTTGGCGAAGAAGGTGAAGTCGGTGTCGTCGACGCCGCCGTCGCCGTTGAAGTCGGCCGGGCAGGCGATCGACGGGCCGCGGTTGTCGCTGCCGATCGTCAGCACCGCGGTGAGGGAGCTTGTCCGCGAGCTGCGGGCGCCCCAGCGTTCATTCGCAAAGTGGGCATCTCCCAGCGAGACAGCGAGATAGTACTGATCGGCCGGAAGCGAAGACCCGTTCTGATTGTTGAGGGGCAATCCGAGAGTGCTCTGCAACCAGTGGGGGGGCGGATAGCCGCGGCTCGGGGCGATGCCGTAGGAAAGCTGAGCGAACGTGCCGCCGCAGCCGGAGGGGCCGTCGCCGCCGCCGTTGTTCCCGTTGTAGCCCGCTCCCGCGTAGCTGATGCTCGTGCTGTTCGCGAGAGAACCGCCGTTGTTGTAGAGCGCGAAATTCCATTCGCCCGCAACAGAAGATCCGGGCTGGGTCACATCGAGGAATGTCACGTCCGAGAGAGGCGAGTTGTCGCTCTGATTGAATTGGCCTGTGGACGGCAGCGGATTCGTCAGCGAGAACCGAACGAACTCGACTTCACGCGGACCAACACTCAGCTCAGTGGTTGATTGCGGCTCACCTCGGAGGATCGCCAGATCGGCGCCATCCGAAATCGTCGGCGCAACCGCGGGAGGCGCGCTGATCGTCTTCTGATTGTTGTTGTTGAAATTGAGCGAGTAAGACTTCGGCGTGATGGGATCGACGGGTAGCACGTTCCAACCGTCGCCGAATCCCGATCCCCCGAGCGCCACGGCGAGGTAGAATTCGCCGGCGGGGAGGTTGCCTTCTTGCCCGGCGTATTGGACTCCCGAGCCCACGCCGGGGCGCCGGGCAACGCCGAACGACATTTGTTGATTGTCTAGTTCGGACGGTCGATTGGAATCAGGTCCGTCGCCCCTTCCCATGGAGAGCTCAAACAAGGTGGAATCGGCGCTGTACAGCGCGAAGGCCGTGGGAGTTTGCGAGCCCTCGGTATCCACATCAAGAAAGGTCGCCTCGGCGTAGCTGATCTGGTTCTTCGTGTTGAATTTGTACCACTTGTATTTCTCGGAAGACGTCAGGCTGCCACTGACGCTCGAAACTCCGTCTGGAAGAAAGCCGTTGGGGCCGTTGATGCTGGTTGCGGGGACCGCCGGCGGAGGGGAAGCGATGCCCGTGAACGCGAGCGAGAGCGCGTTTGTACGACCGCTGCTGCCCGAGTTGCTGACCGAATAGCGGAGCTCGCTCGAGCCCGTGTTGGACACTGTGAGCGATCCGGTGAATATCGCATCGAAGTTGCCGTCGCGACCGTACATCGCGCTGGTGTAGCCGATGTTGGCGGGATTGGATGCGGCGGAGAGGGCGGCCGCGGTTTGAGAACCGGTAAACGCCGGACCCATCGCGTTCGAAGCCGAGCCGAGCACGAAAGAAACGGCCGCGGTCGTCTTGTTCAGTTGAAAGAGATTCGTGCTCGTCAATGGCGAGGACCCCGGTGTGCCGGGCTCAACGATCGCGGCGTCAAGCCAGAGAGACGAATCGCCGGCGGGAACACTTACGGCGGAGGGAAAGACCAACCATGTTGACTGTGTAATGCCCCCGCAGACGGTTTCGAATTCGGTGATCGTAATCGTGTGATACGGCACGGCGCCCGGGTCGATCATGCTTGTTCCGGCACCGCCAAACCCTGCGAACGTCACTTGGCTCGGTCGGTAGAAGCTAAATCGAAAATCGAACGGCGCTGTGCTGGCACCGGAGACGTTGAATGCGAAACCCATGGCTGTCAGGGCGCGATCGCCGACGAACGAGCTGCCGTAAGGCCCGGGCGTGAAATTGACATCTTCGAGCAGATGCGAGCAAAGTGTGGCGTTGAAGAAGCTGTGGGAAAACAAAGACGTCAGGTTGTCGTAGACAAGCACGCTGTACGCGCGATCGCCAAACGTGTCGCTTCCGCCATGAGGCGTTTGGCCGATTGACTTGATCGGGACGTTTGAGAGGCTGGCGCGTGACACTTCATCGGCAAAGGCGCTTAGGCCCGCCGAACTACCCACGATTGCCGCGATCACGACCCTGCGAAATAGAGTGGACATAAACGAGACTCCGAAAAGTCCCGTCTTCAGTGTCTTCAGAATACAGGCTCGAGGTCGAATTTGCAAGCGCAAAGCTGTTGAAGCTTTGTGAAGAATGGGCGTGCATCCGTTGGGATTGCCGCAACTGGCTGGGGTTTCGTGTCGGCAACGGCGTGTAACCCGGAGAGGCCACTTGGGGGTGTAGCTCTTTCCGGCCCGTCCGGCGCGGCGGGGCTACACCAGCATCGCGTCGCAGCTCGAAGAGAGCTGGGTCGAGAGCCACTCCATCACGAACTGCGCCTGTACCCCGGCGTCGAGCTGGCGCTCGGCTTCGCGGATGGAGTTGATCGCGCCGAGGTGGCGTTCGGGCATGCCGATGTTCTTTCGGAGCTGAACTCGGGCGCGCTGCGAGAGCAGGCGAAACATGAGTTCGGCGCCGGCGCGATTGGCGGCGTCCTTGCTGGCCTGCTTGTCCTTTTCGACGACCGATGCGGCCCACTCATCGACGAGCTTGGCCATGGTCGGGCCGAGGGCGGGTGCGTACTTGCCCGAATCGCATTGGGCGAGCAGTGGATCGAGGGCGCGCGACCAGCTTGCGAGATTGCCGGTGTGGGCGATGAGCAATTCGCCCGGCGAGCCCGAAGCAAATGACTGGAGGATGGGGAGATCGTCGGCGTCGATCGGCGGATCGAGCGTGCGTTTGTGTTCGTCGAGCCACTGCTTCATCGCGGCATCGGGCAGCGGCGCGAAGGCGACCTGCTGCGAGCGACTGCGGATGGTTGTGAGCAGGCGATCCGGGCTCGTGGTGACGAGGATGATGACGGTGCCGGGCGGAGGTTCTTCGAGCGTTTTCAGGATCGCGTTCTGGGTCGGCGCGTTGTTTGGAGAGCGATCGAGCAGTTCGGCCTCGTCGATGATGAAGACTTTTGACGCGAGACCACCGGGGAGCGACGCGGCAAGTGCCGCGGGCGCGATGAGGTGCGTATCGATGACATCGCGCGGGATTGTGATGAGCTTGCGTTCGCGCACCTGCGCATCATCGCTGAATCGCGCGAGTTCCTTTGTGATGATGTGGAGATCGGGGTGCGTGCCTGAGGCGAGCAGGTGTTTGACGCGCGAATCGGATGCCACGGCGGCCTGATCGCCCTTGACCTTGGTCGTGTCGTCGAGAATGAGTGCCGCGAACGCGAGCGCGGCGGTGAACTTGCCGATGCCGGACGGTCCATGGAAGATCCAGGCGTGGTGGACGCGTCCCGAGCGGATGGCGTCGGTGAGGACTTTGAGCGCGCGATCCTGACCGAGAATTTCGGAAAACGACACCGGCACAGGATGCTGGCGCTGTGCCGCGGCGGGCGGCTCGGCGAGCGACTTCAGGTTCGCCTGCGCTTTGGGTTTGGACGGTTTCTTGGCCACAGGATCAGGATAGGGGATTTGGTCGGATGGGCGCGCCGGGCGATTCGGCACCGAGTTCCACGGAGGGGGAATAGAGAATGGCCAAAGATGGTCGACAACCGGGAAGGCATCAAGGCATGCGGCATCGAGGCATCGGGATTGGCGGGAAGGCTGACGTTGTGTCGGTATGATCGCGGCCTTGGAACCCGCATGATGCGAAACGAAGGTGCGCACAAAGCAGGGCGGGTGTTTATCGAGTGCACGCACCTCTATCAGCACAACTTCAACACGGGAATCCAGCGCGTCGTGCGGAATCTCGCGTGCCTCGGAGGCAAAGAAGGCAGGGCGATCGGGCTGGAAGTCGTGCCGGTTGTCGTCACGAGCGCCGGTCTGGCGACCGTCTCACCGGAGGAACTCGCTCGCGATCGAAGTTCGGCGGCGGTGCGTGCGTGGGCGCGCGTCCGTAAGAGTCTCATCGGGTTGCTGCCTCGGGGCGCGCGGGCGACGCACGACGAAATCGGAGCCGGGGAGAGGGCGGGACTCGCCTGGCGGGTGCTGTCGGGTGCCAAGCGGAGCGTGGTGTGGTGCGTGCTCGCGCTGCGGCGTTTGTATGAGAGAGGATTGCTCTTTCTGCGAGCGGTTGCATTACACGGAAAGCATGTTGCACCTCGGGAGGGTGACGTGCTGCTCCTGGCGGACGCGAGCTGGAAGGCGGATGTGCTCTGGAGGCACGCCAGCGCGTGGCGGGCGCGCGGCGCGCGTGTTGGGCTGGTGGTGTACGACCTGATTCCGATTGTGACACCGGAGTTCAGCGCGAATTTGCTGGTGGCCCCGTTCGAGAAGTACATGAGGCGTGCCGCGGCGGAGACGGACTTTGCGGTGGCGATCTCGCGGCATTCGGCGCGGGAGTTCCGCGCGTTTGCGGAGAAGTCGGGGGCGCCGGGCTGGAGCGAGGAGCGGGCGGGATGGTTTCGATTGGGAGCGGACGAGTCCGCGAGCGGTCAGACACGAGCTTCGGACGATGCCCGGCTGGTGATGGAGAAACTTGGCGCGCGCCCGGTGTATCTCGCGGTCGGGACGCTGGAAGTACGCAAGAACCACGGCGTGCTGCTGGATGCGTTCGATGAATTGTGGAAGCGCGGAAGAGATGTCGCGCTGGTGATCATCGGGAATTACGGCTGGAAGTCGCAGGAGATTGCGAGGCGTATTCAGGCGCACCCCGAATTTGAGAAGCGGCTGTTTTGGTTCACGAAGGCGACGGACGCGGACCTGGAATCGTGGTATCGGCGTGCGCACACGGTGATCATGGCTTCGCTTGCGGAGGGATTCGGTTTGCCGGTGGTGGAGGCTCTGGTGCGAGGGCGACCGGTGATCGCGAGCGATATTCCGACGCATCACGAAATCGCGGAGGGGTTTGTCGAGTTCTTCGATCCGAGGCGATCGGATGCGCTGGTCGACGCCGTGGAGAGAGATCTGCGCGGCGAGACGGCGCGCGAGGTGAGCGGGTATCGCTGGCCGGGCTGGCCCGAGGGTGTGCGCGAGTGTCTGAATGAGTGCGCGCGGATGGCGGGGCTTGGGAAAAGGCCGTCCTGAGTCGCAGCAGCGGTGAGTGTTGCGTCGAAGATTGACTTCGACGCCGAGGAGTCGGTGTGCTTAAACATTGCCGAGCTTGTTGACTCCGTTCAGCGCGGCAATCTTGTAGCACTCGGCAAGCGTCGGATAGTTGAAGACTGTGTTGATGAAGTACTCGGCGGTTGCCTTGAACGCGATCGCGCACTGGCCGATGTGGACGAGTTCGGTGGCGTTGGTCCCGATGATGTGAACACCGAGGACAGCGCGGGTTTCCTGGTGGAAGAGAATCTTCAGCGTTCCGATCTCGTCGCCGAGCAGTTGGCCGCGGGCGGTCTCGCGGTAGGAAGCGATGCCGGCTTCGTACGGAATCGCGTCGGCCGTGAGTTTCTCTTCGGTCCAGCCGACCATGGAGATTTCGGGTATGGAGTAGATGCCGTAGGGAAGCAGTGTGTCAACGTTGTCGCATTTGATGCCGAACATGTGGCAGGCAGCAACGCGGCCCTGCTCCATCGAAGTGCTGGCGAGCGCGGGGAAACCGATGACGTCGCCCGCGGCATAGATGTGAGGGACCGAAGTCTGAAAATCCTTGTTCACCGTGATGCGCCCGCGGGCGTCGGCGGTGAGGCCGGCTGCCGCGAGATTGAGCGAATCGGTGCTGCCTTGGCGACCGACGGCATAGAGAAGCGTGTCGGCCGAAAGTTGCTTGCCCGACTCGAGCGTGACTTCGATCATCGTCTCGATGCCCTCGCGCTTGGCGGCTTCGGGCGCGTCGCGGCGTTCGATCTTTACTACTTTCTCGCCCAGGCGCAGCGTGACGCCCGACTGGCGCAGGTGATACTGGAGGGCCTCGGTGATTTCGGCATCGACAAAGTCGAGCAATCGGGGCCGGCCCTCGATAAGCGTGACGCGGACACCGAGCGCGGCGAGCATCGAAGCGTATTCGGTGCCGATGACGCCGCCACCGACGACGATGATGGAGCGCGGGATGGAGCCAAGTTTGAGCAGGTCGTCGGACGAGAAGACTTGCTTGCCATCGAATGGAATGGTGTCCGGCGTCGTGGGGACGGTGCCGACACCGATCAGGATGTGATCGGCCTCGATGGTTTCGGTTGAGTGGATTCCGACGACATCGACCTGGTGATCGGAACGGAACTGCCCCTTGCCCGACAGCACGGTGATGCCGTTGCTCGCGAAGTGATCGCGAACGAGGTCGATTTCCTTCCTGATGACCCGATGGCACGCCTCCATGAGACCGTGGAAGCCGCCGGCGCGATTGAGAGCGGGCTTGGCCGCGGCGAAGTCGGCGAGCGACGGGGCGACGGTGGTGCGTCCGCCGAAGTCAAGGATCGCCTCGCGCAGGGCCTTGCTCGGGATCGTCCCCGTGTTGATCGCGACGCCCCCGAGGACTTCGCGCATCTCGATCACGGCGACCGAGCGGCCGAGCTTTGCGGCTTGGATCGCGGCCTTTTGACCGGCCGGTCCGGAACCGATGACGCAGAGGTCAAACTTGCGCATGCTGAGTGGACTCCCGGAACGATGGTAACAAGTGTCCCCGAGGCTCTCCGGCGGCTCCCTCGATATCGGTTCGAATTGGGAGGCGGGTGCGGAGGAAACCCGCCGCCTGGCTCAAACCGCGACGGGATCCGTTCTTCCTACCTCTCCGTCGTCGACAGGGTTTTTGAAATCAAATTCGGCTACGCTTTGTTCTCACGGAGAAACGACCGCTTGAGCCTGACCAGCCGCGCCATCCGCAAGACCTTCATCGACTACTTCAAGTCCAAGGGTGTCGGCAACGGCGCGCCGGACGGACACGAGTTTGTGCCCAGTTCGTCGGTTGTGCCGCTGGATGACCCGACGCTCTTGTTCACCAACGCGGGGATGAACCAGTTCAAGCCGATTTTTCTCGGGCAGGTGCCGCCGAGCAGCCCGCTCGCGAAACTGCGCCGGGCGGTGAACAGCCAAAAGTGCATCCGCGCCGGTGGCAAGCACAACGACCTCGAGGACGTCGGGAAGGACACGTATCACCACACGTTTTTCGAGATGCTGGGCAACTGGTCGTTCGGGGACTACTTCAAGAAGGAAGCGATCGAGTGGGCGTGGGAACTGCTCACCAAGGTGTACAACATTCCGGAAGATCGCCTGTACGTCACCTATTTCGAGGGCGACAAGAAACTCGGGCTCGAGCCGGATGAAGAGACCAAGGCGCTGTGGTTGCAGTACCTGCCGCCGGAGCGCGTGTTGCCGGGCGTGTTCAAGGACAATTTCTGGGAGATGGGCGAGACGGGTCCGTGCGGACCGTGTACCGAGATTCACTTCGACCGGATCGGTGAGCGCGACGCGGCGAAACTGGTGAACACCGGCGACCCCGACGTTCTCGAGATCTGGAACAACGTGTTCATTCAGTTTGAGCGTCTGGAAGGCGGCGGGCTGCGCTCGCTCCCGGCGAAGCACGTGGACACGGGCATGGGGCTCGAGCGGCTGGTGAGCGTACTTCAGAACGTGCGGAGCAACTACGACACCGACTTGTTTGCGCCGATTTTCATGGCGATCGAGCGTGCGACGGGCGCGCGCGAGTATCGCGGAACCCTCGGCGCGAAGGATGTCGGGAACATCGACACCGCGTACCGGGTCATCGCGGATCACATCCGGTGTTTGACGTTTGCGATCACGGACGGTGCGGTGCCGAGCAACGTGGGGCGTGGCTATGTGCTGCGCCGGATTCTGCGGCGTGCCGTGCGGTACGGGCGGCAGATGCTGGGCGCAAAGGGCGGCTTTTTCGCGGGGCTCGTGCCGGTCGTGGTCGAGCACATGAGCGAGGCGTTCCCCGAACTCAAGCGCGACCCGGCGAAGGTCGAAGCGATCATTCGCGACGAGGAAGAAAGTTTCGGTCGGACGCTCGATCGCGGCATCAAGTTGTTCGAGTCGCTCGCGACCTCGATTCCCAAGGGCGGGAAGATCGCGGGCGCCGACGCGTTCAGGCTTTATGACACCTTCGGTTTCCCGATCGACCTGACGGAATTGATGGCGCAGGAGCGCGATATCACAGTCGATATGGCGGGGTACGAGGCCGAAAAGAAGAAGGCCGAAGAACTTTCGCGTGCCACGGAGAAGAAAGAAGCCGAGAAGACGATCGCGCTCGACGGCGATGCCGTGGCGCGGCTGATGCGGCTGGGAATCGAGACCACCGACGATCACTGCAAATTTGATCTCAAGGCGCAGAAGGCGCACGTGAAGGCGATCTGGAACGGCAGCAATCTCGATGAGGTCGCGACGCCGGTTTTCAATCACAAGACGCGGATCGGCATCGTGCTCGACAAGACGTGCTTTTATGCCGCGATGGGCGGGCAGGAGTGCGACGCGGGCGAGATCGAGGTGATCGGCGAGACCCGCAGCAGCGTGCGCGATCACCATGAAGGCGGGCGATTCAGAGTCGAATCAGTGGCGGCGTTCGGTGGCTACGTGCTGCACGTGGGGGTTGTGACGCATGGCGAAATCCGCGTCGGGGATACCGTCGCGCTGCACATCGACAAGCACCGGCGGAGCGCAACCGCCTCGAATCACACCGCGACGCACCTGGCAAACTTCGCACTGCGGAAAGTGCTCGGCGACGGAGTCGACCAGAAAGGCTCGCTCGTCGCGGCCGATCGCATGCGTTTCGATTTTTCCCACAGCCAGCCGGTCAGCCCCGAAGAACTGGGCAAAGTCGAGGCGATCGTGCGCGATCAGATCAAGCACGATCTGACGGTGTATGCGCAAGCGGCGCCGCTCGCATCGGCGCGGGCGATCAATGGCCTCCGTGCCGTTTTCGGCGAGGCGTATCCCGATCCGGTTCGCGTCGTTTCGATCGGTCAGCCGGTCGCGGACCTGATGGAATCGGCGCAGAACCCGGCGTGGCGGGAAATCTCGATCGAGTTCTGCGGCGGCACGCACGTGCAGACAACATCTCAGATCGGCGCGTTCGCGCTGATTTCGGAGGAGGCGGTCGCCAAGGGCGTGCGACGCATCGTCGCGCTCACGGGCAAGCCGGCGGAATCGGCGATCCACGCCGCCGACGGTGCGGAATCGAAGATCCGGAGCGTCGGGCTGCTGAGCGACGGCGCGCTCGCGGCGGAGATTCCGGGCCTGTTGAAGAGTCTGGATGATGGCGTCATGCCGACGGCGCGAAAGACCGCGCTGAGGAATTCGATTGCTGCCCTTCAGGAGCGCGCCAAGAACGCGGCAAAGGAAGCGAGCGCGGGGCGTCAGGCCGAAGCGGTGCGCGAAGCCAAGGTGCTGGCTGAGTCGGCGCAACTCGCCAACCAGGCGATCATCGTCGGGTCGATCGAGGCGGGAGACGACCGCAACGCACTGAACGCGGCGGTTGCCGTGGTCAAGGAGGCCAACCCCCGTGCCGCGATCATGATTTTCAGCATCGATCACGGGACGGCTCGTGTTTCGATCAACGCGGTCGTTCCCGAGGCGCTGATTCAAAAAGGGCTGAAGGCGGGCGACTGGCTGCGCGAGGCGGCGGCGGTGGTGGGCGGCAAGGGCGGCGGCAAACCGGATAGCGCGCAGGGCGGCGGGACCGACGCGAGCAAGATCAAGGAAGCGATCCTTGCGGCGCGTGCCGCGGCACACCGAGTGGTGCACTAGACCGGCGCGGGAGTTGCATTGAAGCGACACGAAACGAGCGAGCACGAACGGGAGCGGGCGGACGGCCTGCGGGATTCGCCGCCTCCGCCTCAAATTCCTGAACTGCTGCGCGAGCCGGTGGCTCGCCCGCCCGTGTTGGATCGAAATGAAGTCGCGAGCCAATCCGGTCTTGCGAATGTTTCGACCGCGTGGGGCGTGGCGATGGACTTTGTCGGGTCGGTGATCGGCGCGCTTTTGCTCGGCTATTTCGCGGATCGCTGGCAGGGGACGAGTCCGAGGTACACGCTGATCGGGATGGTGGTGGGGTTCACGTTCGCGCTCTATCGGATCATCTCACGCACCTTGGCGGAAGAGAGACGCGAGAAAGAGCGGCGAAACAAGCGGAAACAGGGCTGAAGTTCGGCGATTTTGGAGCGGGTTCGGGCTCGTCGATTGGGCTCGGCGAGGCTATCCTTCCTCCCCTCATTTTCCCTTCGATTTCGGAAGCACTTTTTGAACAGCGTCGCCAGCAATACAAACCCGGACCAGACCCGTGCGGCGCGCGGGAAACTGGGGTTTGTCATGCTCTTTGCGACGGTCGCGGCGTTCGGCGTGGCGGTGGGTGTTGCAGCGCTGCTCGGCGCCGATTCGGTGACCCTAGGGGTGGCGCTCCTTGCCATCGCGATCGGGAGCCTCGCGACGCTCGGGCCGGTGATCATGAAGTTCGGGCGCGAGAGTTTCGGCGTCGCGGTGATGTTCGCCGGCGCGGCTCGGATGATCCTCGCCCTTGGTGTTTGCTACGCGGCGCGCGAGATGGCGCCGGACTTGAACTCTCGGGCGCTGTTCCTCGGTGTGGGGTCGGCGGCGCTTGTCTTGATGGTTGTTGAGGTTTGGACTTCGATCAGGATTCTCTCCGCGATGGAGCGCGAGCGCGCGTCGCATCCGGATGACACGCAACGGAAGGCCGCATGACCGCTTTTGCAATGAACATCTTGGCGTCCGCCGATCCGCTCGAGCACGTGGTGAATGCCGCAGCAGTCCGGAGCGCGGACGGCTACTGGCTCTGGTCGGGCAACCAGGGCGCCCTGGTGCTTTCGGGGCTGATTCTCGTCTTCGTCGGCATGTGGGCGGCGAGCAAGATCAAGACGGGCCCGTCCAGCCAAGGGGCCGACGCGTATGTGACGCGCAGCCGGTTTGCGCAGCTCGTTGAAGTGATCTGCGAATACCTGCGGGAGGAAGTCGCGCGACCTCTGCTCGGCGATCGCACCGACAAGTTGATGCCGTTCCTCTGGACGATTTTCTTCTTCATTCTCGTGAACAATCTGATCGGCTTGACGCCGGTGCGCGATGTGCTCCACATTGTCGGCATCGAGAAGGTCTGGATCGGCGGCACCGCGACACAGAACATCTGGGTGACGGGAACACTCGCGATCATCGCGGCCTTGGTTTTCAACATCGCGGCGATCATGCGACTCGGCCCGGTCGGGTTCGTCAAGCACATGATGGGCGGCTTGCCCTGGACGATGTTCCCGATCGCTCTGCTGCTTCTGGTCATCGAGGCCGCCGGCCAGTTCATCATCAAGCCGTTCGCGCTGGCATTGCGTCTTTTCGCCAACATGACCGCGGGCCACGTGCTGATCGCGACGCTGCTCTCGTTCGCGGGCGGCGCGATCGCGAGCGCGCTCGGCGGCGGCGGCTACGGCACCAATTCCGCGATTACGGTCGTGAGTGTCGTCTCCGCGACGATGCTGATGTTCCTGGAGTTGTTCGTTGCGTTCCTCCAGGCATTCGTTTTCATGTTCCTGACCGCGATCTTCATTTCCATCATGGATCACCACGACGAGCATGAGCATGAGCACGGGCATGATCATGCCACCGGTCACGAGCACGCCCACGCGTGAAGACGGACCACTGCTTCTCCCGCGTGCGGGTGAGGCGAAGGAACCTGTGCACTTTGGAAAGGGTTTCGAGATGATGAGCAAGTTGTTGACGAAGACGACGATGCTGGCGATGGGCGCGATGGCGGCTGTGCCGACCCTCGCTCTCGCGGCGGACGAAGTCGCGGGCGGCTCGAGCATCGGCAAGGGTCTGGCCGTCCTTGGCGGCGGCATGGCTCTGGTCGGTGGCGGCATCGGCATCGGTCTGGTGGGCAAGGGCGCCGTCGAGGCGATCGCCCGTCAGCCCGAAGCGGCCGGCAAGATCCAGATCAACATGATCCTGGCTGCCGCGCTGATCGAAGGTGCGACGCTGTTCGCGGTGTTCGCGGGCTTCGCGGCCAAGTAATACTCGATCGCTCGGGGCCTTGACGGGCGTCGAGCGGATTCATTCGACCGATGATTTTTCGAATCGCGTTTTTCGACTGGAGAGTTCCGATGCTCACGAAACTTCGAACCGGCATGTTCCTGGCCTTCACGACGATCGCGCCGCTGGCGGCGATGGCGGTGGAGGGCGAACACGGCGGCGACATTCAGGGACCGATCGCAACGACCAAGCAGGGAATCGCGACGGCGATCACCGCTCTCGTGGTCTTCGCGCTGGTTTTCGCCATTCTGGGTGTGAAGGTGTGGCCGGCGATCACGGCCGGGCTTGATGAGCGTGCCGACAAGATCAAGGCCGAGATCGAAGCGGCCGAGAACGCCCGCAAGCAGGCGAAGGACGCTCTCGCTCAGTACGAGGCGAGCCTGGCGCAAGCGCGTGCCGAGGCCGCGAAGATGATCGAGCAGACCAAGGCGCAGCAGAGCCAACTCGCGGCGGAACTCCGGGCAAAGGCCGAGATCGAACTCTCCGCGATGCGCGAGCGCGCGGTCAAGGAAATCCAGCAGGCCAAGCAGTCGGCCGTTGCCGAGCTGTACACCGACGCGACCAATCTCGCGACGATGGTCGCCGGGAAGATCCTCAAGCGCGAGATCAATACCCAGGATCAGCAGCGGCTGGTGGAAGAGTCGCTCGGTCAGTTGCAGGGACTGCGGAACTAAGCGAAGGCACTGTGCACTGGGAACGGGGAAATCGGGCGAAGAACGACACGCAAGAACAAAGCACCTCAATCGCGAAGATCAACACATGCCACTTTCTCAAGCCAAGCCCGATGCACTCGCCAACACCTACGCCAAGAGCCTCTATGCCGAGGCGTTTGCCGCGGGAGGCCGCGAGCGCGTGGAGGCGCTGCAGGGTCAGCTCGAAGACCTGCTCGAGATGACGCGCAACGACAAGACATTTAACGAGTTTCTCGCGTCTCGCGTAATCCCGACGGCCGAACGCGAAGAGGCGCTGAAGAAGATTCTGGGCGGGCGGATCGACGAGTTGCTTCTGCGTTTCCTGCTCGTTGTGAATCGCAAGGACCGGCTCGGGCACATCGTTCCGATTGCCGCGGCATACGACCAGGTCGTGCAGCAGCAGTTCGGACGCGTCGAGGTCGATGTGATCACAGCGACGCCGATTGATCAGGGGCAGCTCGGGGGCGTGAAGTCGCGGCTCGGCTCGGCGCTCGGCAAGGAAGTCGTTGTGCACGCGTACACCGAGCCGGCGATGATCGGCGGCGTGAAGTTCCGCATCGGCGATCAGTTGATCGACGCGAGCGTGCAGACGAGCCTGCGGAAGATCCGCGACCAGCTCAACACGCACGGCGACGCGGCGGTTCGCGGAAAGATCGATCGGATCATCGAGGGGTGATGCCGGATCGGGGCTTCCGGTGTTGCACCACAAAGAACACTGAGGACACAAAGAGCACAGAGAGAAGCGGGAGTTGAAAGAAGAGTCAAAGGACTCTTCGGGTAATGCCGTCTTTCAGCAGATTGGTGTTGAAGTTGATGAGCAGGCCGATGGGGATCTCGGCCAGCTTCATGTACGTGAGCAGTTGTGATTCGTGGACGGGGAGCACCTTCTCAACAGATTTCAGCTCTACCACGATTTGGCCTCCCACGAGCAAATCGAGCCGCAAACCTGTGTCGAGAATCGTGTCGCGGTAGGAAATCGGAACCTGCACTTCGGATTCAAACGAGACGCCGCGGGCCTGAAGCTCGAGCATCAGGCACTGCTGGTAGATGGACTCGAGCAGACCCGGACCGAGTTGACGATGAACGGCAATGGCGGCGCCGATGATCGAGTGTGTCAGCGGATCAGCGTGTGCGAAGCGATCCTGAACCCATGATTTGTCCTTGGTCGCTTCCCTATCCATCATTCTCATCCTCATTCCTGGTCTCTCTCTGTGACCTTTGTGTCCTCGGTGTCCTTTGTGGTGAATGACCCAGGTGCCGATGGTCACAATGTACCGGATGATCGCAGCCAGGCGAGCACCTCCGCCGCGTTCTGATCGGGCGGGAAGACCGGATACCAGACTTTGCGGATGATGCCGCCGTCGCAGTACCAACTCATTCTCTTGATGAGTGTGCGAGGGCCGCCCGGAGGCAGGCCATCGACGATCGGGGGCATCTCCATCGTGGGCAGATTCATCGCGCGCGTGAGCACGAGGTCGGAGTCGCTGAGAAGCTCAAAGCCCAGGTGCGTGCGCTCCGCGAACTCGTGCTGGTATTCCGGCGTCTGCGTGCTGACGCCGAAGATGGAAACACCGAGCGCGGCGAACTCCGAAGCGAGATCGCGATAGGCGCAGGAGTGAGGCGTGCAGCCCCGCGCGCCGGGGACGAGATCCCAGCCATCCGGCGGCGGTCGACCCGGAACGCCGGAGCGTGGATAGAAGAAAAGAACCATTTTTCCGGTGATTTCAGAGAGATTGCGCGATGTGCCGCGAGATGTGATCAGCGAGATCTGTGGCAAGCGTAATCCGGTCAGGTGAGCGGCGGCGCCATCGTCTTGCGGAACGGGAAGGTCGCGCGGTAGTTGCGTCGGGTCGTGCATGAAATGAAGCAAAGGCAGAAAGGCATTTTCACCACAGAGAACACAGAGATCACGGAGAGGAAATGTTGTTGATTCGGCGGTTAAGCCCGTTGATCAATTGCGTGACGTTGAAGTTGATCAGCAATCCAACGGGCAGATTGGCCAGCCGGAGATAGGTCAGCAATTGGGCCTCGTGAATTGGCATTTTTTTCTCGACCGATTTGAGCTCGACTACGACAAGTTCCTCGACGATCAAGTCGATGCGGTAGCCGCACTCAATGAGATGTCCTTTGTATCGAACCGGAATTTCAACTTGGCGTCGGACGGAAACTCCGAGAGGCATGAGTTCGTGCACGAGGCAAGACTCGTAGGCACTTTCCAACAGGCCGGGCCCGAGAGTGCGGTGTACTTCGATCGCCGCACCAATGACTTTGTCGGTGATCTTGTCGCAGCGTGACATCAGAACCGGATCTGGCCGTTCCATCCCCAATTCTTCTCCGTGATCTCTGTGATCTCTGTGGTGAAATGTCTCTTCAGACTTCCACGTACGCCTTCAATCCTTGCACGCCGCCCTCGCGGCCGAAGCCGGACTCCTTGAATCCGCCGAAGGGGCTGGCCGGGTCGAACTTGTTGTACGTGTTGCACCAGACCACGCCGCTCTTGATCTGCTTGGCGATCGAGAGCATTTTGCTCCCCTTCTCTGTCCAGATTCCTGCCGCAAGTCCGTACGGCGTGTTGTTCGCGCGGCTCACCGCTTCCTCCGGCGTGCGGAACGAAAGCACGCTCAGCACCGGGCCGAAAATCTCCTCGCGCGCGATCGTGTGGCTCGGTTGCACGCCCGTGAAGAAACACGGGCGGCACCAGAAGCCCTTGGAAGGCAGCCCTTCCTGCCAGCTTTCAATTTGGCCCTTTGGCCCTTTGGAACTTTGGCCATTTGGCACGCGGAGTTCCGCCCCTTCGGTCTGGCCGAGCTTGAGATAGTGCTCGATGCGTGAGAGCTGTTCCTTGCTGTTGACGGCGCCGACGTCGGTGTTCTTGTCCATCGGGTCGCCCGTGCGGAGCGAAGCGAGGCGGATCTCGAGTTTCTTGACGACCGTGTCGAGGATCGACTCCTGCACGAACAGCCGCGAGCCGGCGCAGCAGACTTCGCCTTGATTGAAGTAGATTCCGCTGATGATGCCTTCGACCGCCTGATCGATCGCGGCATCCTCGAAGATGATGTGGGGCGACTTGCCGCCGAGTTCGAGCGTGAGGCGCTTGAACTTGCCGTCGGGACGCGGATTGGCGACCGATTTGGCGATGATCTTGCCGACCTCGGTGCTGCCAGTGAACGCGATCTTGTCGACATCCGGGTGCTCGACGATCGACCGGCCGGTCAATCCATCACCCGTGACAATGTTGACGACGCCCGGGGGAAGTTCGCACTCTTCGAAGATTTCGGCAAGCACGAGCGCGGTCAGCGGCGTGGTCTCGGCGGGCTTGAGGACGACCGTGTTGCCGCAGGCGAGTGCGGGCGCGATCTTCCACGCGGCCATCAGCAGCGGGAAGTTCCACGGAATGACCTGGCCGCAGACACCGACGGGGCGAACGCCGGGAGCGATTTCGGGAAGCCCGCTCTTCTTGCCCAACGACTTCGCGCCGCTGGTTGCGCCCTGGAAGACGAAGCCGAGTTTGTCGGCCCAGCCCGCGTTGTAAAAAAAGTGTGCCGCGACGAGCGGGATATCGACATCGCGCGATTCCTTGATCGGCTTGCCGCTGTCGAGCGTTTCGATAATGGCGAGTTCGCGCCCGCGTTCCTGGATTCGCCGCGCGATGCGGAAGATGAACTTGGCGCGTTCGGAAGCGGGGAGGCTGGCCCACTTGGGGAGCGCCGCGCGTGCCGCGGCAACCGCGCGGTTGACATCCGCGGGTGAGGCCTGCACGACTTCGCTGAGCGTGGCTTCGGTGCTCGGGTTGATGGTCGCGAAGCGCTTCGCGCTCTTTGGCTCGGCGAACTTGCCGTCGATGAAGAGGCCGTAGGAAGGCTTGATGGTGACCTTTGCGGTCTCGGGAGCGGGGGAGTAGTCCCAGCCGGGGGCAGTCTTCGCGGAATCGATCATCGGAGCGGCTTGCGGAGCCTCCTTCGTTGCAACACCGTTGCCGTTGGTAGTCATGAAGTCCCTTTCGTGGGTCACGCCTCCGTGACGTCGTAGTTCGCTCGATACTTGCCCGAATGCAGCCAGGAGATCTGGCGCAGGATGTCGTTCGCGAGCGCGGAAGCTCCGAACCGCCAGAGTTCGGGCGTGAGCCAGCCGCCAGGATGCAATTCGTTCACTCCCGGCAATGCGCCAAGCGTCTCTTTCACCATGACGAGGTAATGCAGCGACTGTTTCGCGGTGCGGATACCACCCGCCGGCTTCACGCCGACCAGTTTGCCGGTTTCGAGGTACCAGTCACGCACCGCCTCGAGCATCACCAGCGTGACGGGCATCGTCGCGGCAGGAGTCACCTTTCCAGTGGAAGTCTTGATGAAATCGAAGGAAGCGGGATGGATCGCGAGGGTCCTCTGGGACTCATAAGACCCATTTGAGAGAGTGCCATTCGCGGCCGACGCTTGGGATTGGTCAGGTGCGGACTTCGCCGCAGCCCCGCCGAATTCGGAGAGCGCCTCGTCCATCGCTCGGATTGCGATGTCGCTGGCGAAACGCACGTTGTCGAGTGTTTCGAGTTCGCCGGTTTCGAGGATGACCTTCAGCGAAATGGGTCGACCCTTGCCTCCACCGTCGTGGCGAGCGGCTTTCACTCCTTCTTCGAGGCAGGTGCGTTTGACGGCTCGGATCTCATCGGCGACTTCGTCGTAACGCCCCGCGAGGAAGGCGCCGCGGTTGATCACCATGTCGATCTCGTCAGCGCCATCGTGAATCGCGCGCCGCGTGTCATCGAGCCGAACATCGAGCGGATATTGGCCGCTGGGAAACCCGGTGGCGACCGATGCGATCTTTACGCGTCCGAGCGCGCCCATCGCTTCGAGCGAATCGCGGCAGTGCTTCACGAGGTTCGGGTAGACGCAAACCGCGCCGACGCTGGGCAAGCCTTCAGGCAGATCGCTCTGTCCCGCACCCGGTTTGACCGCCTTGGCGCAGAGCGCCCGGACTTTTTCGGGCGAGTCCTTGCCCTCGAGCGTGGTCAGATCGAGCATTGAGAGAGCGAGCTTGAGGCCCGCCATCTTGCTCTTAGTCTTGATCGAGCGCTTGGTGAAACTCGCCGCGCGTTCGGCGGCCATGACGGCGTCAACACGCGGGCTGGGGGCAAAATCTCGAACTGCGGTCTTGGTGCCGCTACGCATGGGGAAGTTTACGCGGGGAGCGGGAGAGAACGCGGAGGTGTGGAGTCGGCGGAGTTTTGCGGAGCAAGAGGTAGGGACGCACGATTTGAGCCGGCTTGGGAGGCAAAGATCGGCATGCCCCTCGATCACCCATCCTCATCCGGCCGCATCGCCTGGAAACAGTGGGGCACCGACCTCGAATCGGAGTCGATCCGTCAGATGCAGAACGCGTGTGCGCTCCCGGTTGCCGCGGCGGCCGCGCTGATGCCCGATGCCCACGTCGGCTACGGATTGCCCATCGGGGGCGTGCTTGCGACGCGCGGCGCGGTGATTCCGTACGCGGTTGGCGTTGATATCGCGTGCCGCGTGAAATTGAGCGTGGTCGAGCTGCCCGTGAAAGAACTCGAAACCGAGCACGGGCGCAAGCGGCTGACCAGGGCGATCGAAGATGAAACAAAGTTCGGGGTCGGCGGCGAATTCAAAAAGCGGCGCGATCACGACGTCATGGATCGTGATTGGACCGTTTCACCGGTGACAACGCGGCTCAATGACAAAGCCGCGGCTCAGCTCGGCACCAGCGGGAGCGGGAATCACTTTGTCGAGTTCGGCGTCTTCACACTCAACGCCGAGACAAACGGCCTCGCGCCAGGCACGTATCTCGCGCTCCTCAGCCACTCCGGCTCGCGCGGCACCGGCGCGGGCGTGTGCGACCACTATTCCAGGCTCGCGATGCAAACACGCACCGATCTGCCGAAGGAGCAATCGCGGCTCGCCTGGCTCGATCTCGATTCCCAAGAGGGGCGCGAGTACTGGGACGCGATGAATTTGATGGGTCACTACGCGTCGGCGAATCACGCGCTGATCCACAAGCATGTCGCCAAGCACCTCGGGGCGAAGGTGCTTGCGGATTTCGAGAACCATCACAATTTCGCCTGGAAAGAAACGCACGATGTCGGGCGCGGGCCCGAAAAGTTGATCGTGCATCGCAAGGGCGCAACGCCCGCGGCACCGGGTGTGTTCGGATTTATCCCGGGTTCGATGGCGGCGCCCGGATTTCTCGTGCGGGGCAAGGGCGGCGCGGGGTCGCTCGATTCGTCGAGTCATGGCGCGGGGCGCGTGATGTCGAGGACGAAGGCGCGCCAGTCTTTCGCGTGGGGAAATGTCAAAAAAGAGTTGCGCGAAAAGGGTGTTGAAGTCATCAGCGCCGGGCTCGACGAAGTCCCGGGCGTTTACAAAGACATCCACGCCGTGATGGCGGCACAATCGGACCTTGTCGAAATCGTCGGGAAGTTCGACCCGAAACTGGTGAAGATGGCGCCGGAAGGCGAGAAAGCGGAAGACTGAGTCGCGTTCCTAGCGGCTCGCTCCGCGCCGCGTCGATTTCTCGATTGGCGGCAACGAGGCGCTCGGACCGGTTTGAACAGGAAGGCGAGATCGGCTCCATTCGTCAAGTCCGCCGGAATACGCAAAGACATCTGAGTACCCGATCTTGAGCATTCGCTTTGCGACCGCCGCGACGGACTTGTCCCCCGCGTTCTGACCGTACACGACGATGCTCTCAAACTGTGCGATGCGAGGGTCGATTCCCTTTTCGCCGTCAAATGTCGCAAGCGAGCTGTTGATCGCGCCCGGAATGTGCGCAGATTCAAACGAATCTGTCGGACGCGGATCAATGAAAAGGGCGGCACGCGGATCGCTTTCGCGCCGGTTCTGGAACTCGACTGCGCGCTCGGTATCGATCCAGACAACGTCTTTGTCGCTGACTTCGCAACCCGCGAGAATGACGGAAGATATCGCAACGCCCGCAAGAGCGAAGCGCACTAGCGTGCCCGTCCTCTGCTCGTCGCCGTCTTTGCCGCCGGAAGCGGTTTGCTCGGCCCGGTCTCGATCGGGAGGTTCGCGGCCTTCCATTCGTTGAGGCCGCCGGCGAAAAAGCGGATGTCCTTGTAGTCCATCGCCAGCATGCGCTTGGCGACCGCGCGGGCGACCGGGCTGGAGGGGTCTTCGCCGTAAACGATCGATTCGCTGAATTGCACGATCCGCGGATCTCGCCCTTTTTCACCGTCGAAGCGGGTGAGGAGAAGATTTCGCGCACCGGGAATGTGACCCTCTTCGAATTCAGTCTGGGGCCGCGGGTCAATCAAGAGCAGCGCGAGAGGCTCGCCCTCGGCGTTTTTCACGAGTTCGGAGACTTCCGCGACTTTGACATTCACAATGTCCGAATCGCGCGTGTCCTTGTCGCATCCGACAAGCGAGAGCGAAACGATTGCCGCGGCAAACAGCGTCGGTGCGGGCAGGGATGAGCAAACACGGCGCTGGTACGGACGTAGCATGATGCGACAGTACGCGTTACGGAGACACTGCATGAATCACTCCCTGGTCGCGGCGGTTCTGGCGGGTACGGCACTCTCTCTTCTGAGCGCGTTCGCCCAATCACAAAGCGCAGCTCCGGAATCAAAGGATCGGCCGCACGTCAAGTTTCGCATTATCAGCGAGCACGCGGAATTGACGCCCGGGACGACCGAAACGCTCGGGCTGGTATTCACGATGGAGCCGCACTGGCACGTGTATTACAAGGGCGCTCCGGGCGGAGGCAACCCGCCGTCGATCGAAAAGAGCGATCTTCCAAAGGGTTATTCGCTCGGCGAAATCCAATGGCCCGCTCCGAAGCGATTCGTCGCGCCGGGCGGCATTTACGACAGCGTCTACGAAGAAGAAGTGACTCTGCTGCTTCCGATGACGGTTCCGGCGAGCGCAAAGCCCGGGGACAAAGCCAAGATCCGACTGAAACTCGGCTGGCTCGAATGTTCCGATGTGTGCGTTTTCGGCGCCGGTGAAGACACGGCGACACTCGCAGTGGGCGCTGAAGCCGACAAGCCTGCTCGCTCCGCCGACGCGGGCAAGATCGAAAAGTCACGCTCACTTATGCCCCGGCCGTTCCCGACGGACACGGCAAGCCTCGAGTTTCGCGACGGAGTGCTTGCCATTCAGGTGCCGGGTGCTGAGAGGCTCGAGTTCTACCCCGGACCGGAATGCGCCGACATCAAGGAAGTCTGGGAAGCAACGCTGTCGAAGTCCGAGACGATGACGCTCAAGTTCGAAGGTGCAAACAAAGACCAAATGGTGGCGGACGGCATTTTGGGCGTTTGGTTGAAGGGCGCGGCCCAGCCCTCGTATTACACGGTGAAGAAGCGTTCATCGACCTGATGTGGGCGGAAGTGGCGAAGTGAGTCGGAACCACGCCGGCTTTCGAGGCGTCGAACAATCGGTCGATGCCCGGGACGGAGCCCGCGCTCGTGCGCTCGCGAACCGTTTCGGCCCGATATCGGTAAGAGACGATCGGTATCAGGGGATTGGTGCGGCGTGTTGCCGCGGACGGACCCCGGTCGCTCGCGAAACCCCGGCGCGACGGCCCACTCAGGAGAACGAGTCGATGAAAAGTTCGAAACTGTCGCTTGTCGCTTTGATTGCCGCGGCCGGAATCATTCTCCCCGCAGTGGCGATGAGCAGCCCGGATCAGCAAGACCAAAAGCCGGCAACCTCGCACAGCGAGAAGCATCAGGATCACAAGAAGGATTCGAACAAGGCGGAAGTTGCGAAGGTGGGAAGCATGGCGCCGGCGTTCACGCTGATCGATACCGACGGCAAGACGGTGAACCTCTCCGATTTCTCCGGGAAAATCGTGGTTCTGCAGTGGTTCAACCCCGGCTGCCCGTACGTCAAGAAGCACTACGAGAGCGGCGCCAACACCTTCAACGACCTGAACAAGAAGTACAGCGAGCAGGGCGTGGTATTCCTCGCCATCAACTCCGGCGCGGCGGGCAAGGAAGGCGCGGGCAAGGACACGAACGCCTCGGCCAAGAAAGACTGGAAGATCGAATACCCGATTCTGCTCGACGAAACCGGCAGTGTCGGCAAGATGTACGGCGCGAAGCGCACGCCCGAGATGTACATCATCAACAAGGACGGAACGCTTGCCTATCACGGCGCCATCGACGATGAGCCGGGCAAGGGCGTCGGCAAGACGAACTATGTTGCCAAGGCGCTCGACGAAATCCTCGCCGGGAGCAAGGTGACCACGACCGAGACCAAGCCCTACGGCTGCACGGTGAAATACGGCTCGTGATCCGGTCGTTTTCTCCTGAAACGACTCTGTAAACGTCACGCGGGCTCCGGAATCCCGGGGCCCGCGTTCTTTTTTGCGAACAACGGGGGGTGCGGCTCGTCGATAGGATCAGACGGAGAAACCCATGCCCGATATCTCGGGAATGTTTGCAACCCTGATCGATTTCGCCCTTGTCGTGATCGGCTTCGGCCTGATTATTTTCGTCCACGAACTCGGCCATTTTCTCGCGGCGCGCTGGGCCGGTATTCGCGTGCTGGCGTTCGCGCTCGGGTTCGGTCCGGCTGCAGTTTCATACCGCAAAGGCCTCGGGTTCCGGCGCGGAAGCAGCGAACAGGAATACACCGACCGGTTGCGAGCTATTGCCGCGGGTTCCACAACCGTGGAAGGAAACCGCTCAACGCACCACACAATCTCGCCGACCGAGTATCGCCTCAACTGGCTGCCGTTCGGCGGCTACGTGAAGATGCTCGGACAGGAAGACCTGAATCCGGACGCGGTCAGTGAAGCGCCGGACAGCTTCCAGCGCTGCGTTCCCTGGAAGAAGATGATCGTGATCAGCGCCGGCGTGGCGCTCAACATCCTCACCGCCGTGCTGCTTTTCATCATCGTTTTCCGCGTCGGGCTGCCGACCGAGCCGCCGATCATCGGAGGAGTCGCGCCGGGTCTCCCGGGCGCAACCGCTGTCGCAACCAACGCGCAGGCGTTGCACATCGAGCAGCCGGGGCTCAAGCCCGGCGACGAAGTGATGAGCGTGGACGGCAAGAAGGCGGACCAATTCACCGATATCACGATGGCCGCGGCGATGGCTTCACGCAAAACGCCGGTCGAAATCGAAGTTCTCCGTCCCGGTGTTGCCGAAGCTCTTCATTTCTCGATTATGCCCGCGGCGGACTCGGGATCGAGGCTGCTCGCGCTCGGCATCGAGCCCGCCCGTTCGCTACAGATCGAGAATCCGCGCTCGACGCGCCAGCGCGAAGAGTTTCAGAAGCAACTCGCCAAGCTCGGATTTGCCGAAGTCGAGCCCGGAATGCGCCTGGTTTCAATCAACGGCAACACCGACATCAAGTATTCCTTCGATCTTTCGCGGATGGCGCGCGAATCCGGCGGCAAGCCGTTGGAGCTTGTCTTCGTGGGCGAGCAAGGAAAGCGGGTCACGATTTCCACAAGGCCTGATCCGCAGTATGAATTGACCGAATTCGAATTGCCCGGCGGAGCTCTCAGCGTCCAACCGAACGTCGCGGGGCTGACCTCGCTGCTCGGTGTGGAAAGCGCGAACGCCGCGGCGAAGAAGGGGCTGCGTGACGGCGACGTTTTTTTGCGTCTGGGCACCGTTGAGTATCCGAGTTTCGAAGCGGGGTTGCGCGAAATTCGTAGCAACGCCGGTCGCACCATCGAAGCCACCGTCCTGCGCGAAGAGGCCGGATCGTCCAAGGAAGTACCCCTCACGCTCGAGGTGGGTCGCGACGGCACGGTCGGATTCACCGCGTCGTCGATTCGAGAGGGTTCCACCGTGCTTGGGGTCCCGGTCGCACGCGAAATCGTGGAGCCGGCAAAGCCGGATTCGGGCGCGCTCGCGAAAACACGAGCCACACCGGCTTCGCGGGCAAACATCCGCCCGGGAACCCGTGTGCTCAGCGTCGCCGGGCACGAGGTCCACACCTTTGCCGATATTCGCACTGAACTTCAGCGTGCGGTGGCCGGCGCTCCTTCGGACGGCGCGGACGTCGAGTTGACCGTGCGTGCGCCGTCGCTCGCCGGCGAGCCGGAAGCCAAATCTCCGGTCGAGTCACTGACGCTTCGTCTCGCACCCGCCGATGTCGAAGCGCTTCTCGCGCTCAAGTGGAACGCTCCTCCGATTGCCGCTGCTTTCGAGCTGGCGCAGATACTCCGGCGCAGCTCCGGCCCATTGAACGCGGTCATGCTCGGGCTTTCGGAGACCAAGCAGATGGTGCTCCGGGTCTATCTGACGTTCGGCAGGCTGTTCGAGGGCACGCTGAAAGTCACGCACCTTCAGGGTCCGGTCGGGATCGCTCACGTCGGAACACTTCTCGCCGACCGCGGCATCATCTGGCTGCTTTTTTTCCTCGCCATCGTGAGTGTGAATCTTGCGGTTGTGAATTTCCTTCCGCTCCCGATCGTGGATGGCGGCCAGTTCCTGTTCATTCTCTATGAGCAAATATTCAAGCGACCGGTCCCGGTGGGTGTGCAGAACGCCGTGACGCTCGCCGGGCTCGTCCTGATCGGTTCGATGTTTCTGATTGTGACTTTCAACGATATCTCCAACCTCTTCCGGTCGTTCTGAGCATGACCGGACTCGCGCTTCTGCTGTCTCTCGGCCTGGTGTGCTACGCCGGGTTTCTTGTTGCGAGCACTTTGTTGATATTGCAATACCCGCCACGGCGGACGTACGCGTGGGCGGTGGCCAGGCGGTTACCGGGTGATCCCGGCGAGTTGGCTCCGCCGCTCGAGTTCCGACGATTCGAATTCTCATCGGCGGGCAAACGTCTCGCTGCCTGGGACATTCAAGGGTTGGATTCCGGCGGACCGCTCGTCGTTCTCACACACGGGTGGTCCGATTCGAAAGTGGGGGCGCTCTCACGCGTCTCAGCCCTCGCGCCCCTTTGCTCACGCCTCATCGCCTGGGATTTGCCGGGTCACGGCGAATCAGGCGGGGCGTGCGAACTCGGACTCTCCGAAGCTGACGACCTGCTCCGACTGGTCGACTCGCTCGAGGTCGGGTCCGACAAAGTGCTGATGGGTTGGTCGCTCGGCGCGGGTGTTTCACTCGCCGCCGCAGCCAAGATGAGAGTTGCGGGCGTCATCGCCGAAGCGCCCTACCGAATGCCGGAGACTCCAGCCATGCACGTGATGCGCGCCCGCGGCAGCCCGTGGCGCGTGAATCTTCCGTCGGCGCTCTGGCTGATCGGTTTGCGGAAAGGCCGTCCAAAGTCGGCGTGGCGAGGCTTTGACCGCGCCGAGGTCGCAAGAGGCGTTTCCTGCCCGGTGCTCGTCCTTCGCGGCAGCGAGGACGCGATCTGTCCGCGCGAAGATGCCTCGGAAATCGTGCGGGTCGCGCCGGATGCGAAACTGGTCGAAGTTGCAGGCGGCCGGCATAACGACCTCTGGACGAATCCTGCATGCCGCGGAATCGCGGCCGCGGCAGCCGGTGATTTTCTTTCTCGCGTGATTCAGAGCGCCGGGTCCGGCGTTTCGGTTTGAGCCTTTGGCGGAATGAGCATGGAGGCCAGCACGCCGATTCCGAGTACCGAGATGATGACCCCGAGCGAAACGGCCGTCGGCAGGTGGATGTGCCAGTAGAGCAGGATCATCTTGACCCCGATGAACGCGAGCACGATCGCCAGGCTGTGCTTGATGAATCGGAACTTGTCCATCATCGCGGCCAGGGCAAAGTAGAGCGAGCGCAGGCCGAGGATGGCGAAGACGTTCGAAGTAAAGACCAGGAACGGGTCCTGCGTGATCGCGAAAATCGCCGGGATCGAATCGACCGCGAAGACCACATCGGTTCCCTCGACAATCAGGAGCACCAGAAAAAGCGGCGTCATCCAAAGCCGGCCGTCTTTCCTGACAAAGAACTTCTGTCCCTCGATCGAAGCATGAAACGGGAACATCCGGCGCGCTGTCTTGTAGATCAGGCCCTTCTCCGGATCGCTTTCGTGGTCATCGACGAGCACGAGCTTGCCCGCGGTGAAAATGAGAAACGCGCCGAAGACATACAGGATCCACTGAAACTGCATGATGAGGACGGCGCCGAGCGCGATCATGATGCCGCGCATGATGAGTGCGCCGAGAATTCCCCAGAAGAGCACCCTGTGCTGATACATCTTGGGGATCGCGAAGTGGGAGAAGATGATCGCGATGACAAATATGTTGTCGAGGCTCAGGCTGTATTCGATGAGCCAGCCGGACAGGAATTCGAGCGTCGCCTGCCATGCGACTTTGCGGTCGCTCGCTCCGAGCGCCGCCTGCGCGTTCTCCCACGCTCTTACGTTGGCCTCGATTGCTTCGGCGGACTGGCCGGTGTCGGTCGGCAAATCCGGGATCGCAGCCCCGATCTTCAGTTCCGGCAGACCGGAGCGCGACGTGATCAGGAACGCGTTGCGCTCGCGTGCCGCGTCGCCGATTCCGAGCGCATTGTGCTCGTACATCTGGAAAACCACGAGGCTGAACGCCAGCGCGAGAACAACGCAGACCCCGGTCCAGAAGACCGCGGCCTTGACGCTGATCGCGTGCGGCTTGCGATTGACCACGAACAGGTCGAGCGCCAGCATGATCAGCACGAATGTGACGAAGCCCGTGTAGAGCCAGATCATGGTGCGGTCCCCGCGTGGGTATGGCCCGGCCTGCAACCCAAAGAGCCCGCCTGCCTCGACTCCGGGACGCGCGTCTGTGAAAAGGAATTCGCTTCGCGAAATGATCGTTGGGGTAGATCGGGCATTGGTCGCTCCGTGCAAAGACTCTTCCGGCGCGCGGGCGGATTGCCTCACGCCGGTGTCGGTCTTGCGCGGAGCGTGACGAAACACGCGCTCGGGGGCCGGGCGGATTCAGAAGAACACGCCGTGTTGACGGCCTTCCGATCGGGATTGCTCCCCGATGGCTACTCCCCAACAACTGCGGGCCATCGTAGCAGGTCGCTCTTCACGGAACTTCGGTCGAAGAGTCGTCGTCCGAGGATTCGGGCTCGTGCCCATCGGCCAATCGGTCTGCCCGTTCGGGCGCCACGTCGCTCAACTCTTCCGGCAATTCATCACTCATGTCGTCGGGCATCATCCCGTCGTCGGCTTCGAACTGTTCGACACGCGTCATCATCTGCTCGCGCTCGATGAGGTGAGATGCAGAGTCCATCTCCCCGCGAACTTCCTTGTACACGCTTCCGTCGACAAAGCCCTGAAGCTTGCGGGCGCGTACGGGGTGCTGCAGTTTGCGGATCGCTTTCGCCTCGACCTGTCGCACGCGTTCGCGCGTCACCTTGAAAATGCGACCGACTTCTTCCAGCGTGTACGTGTAGCCGTCGCCGATCCCGTAGCGCAGCTTGATAATCTCGCGCTCACGGTACGTGAGAGTCTTGAGCACCACCTCGATGCGTGCCTTGAGCATGTCGTGCGCCGCGGCATCCGACGGCGCGCTCTGGCGTTCGTCCTCGATGAAATCACCGAAGAAGCTGTCGTCGCTCTCGCCGACAGGCTTGTCGAGGCTCACCGGGTGACGGCTGATCTTGATCACACGGCGGACTTCCGAAGCGCTGATGCTCAGCTTGTCGCTCAGTTCTTCGATCGTGGGCTCACGACCAGACTCCTGCAGCGCCATCTTCTGGATGTTGCGCAGCTTGGTCATCGTCTCGATCATGTGCACCGGGATTCGGATCGTGCGGGCGTGATCGGCGATCGCGCGGGTGATCGCCTGCCTGATCCACCACGTGGCGTAGGTGCTGAACTTGTAGCCGCGTTTGTATTCGTACTTGTCCACCGCCCGCATGAGCCCGGTGTTGCCCTCCTGGATGATGTCGAGGAAGGGGAGGCCGCGATTGCGGTATTTCTTCGCGATCGAGACGACCAGGCGCAGGTTGCCGCCGGAGAGGTCGCGCTTGGCTTGCTCGTACTCCCAGAAAACCGTCTTGATGGCCCGCACGCGCTTGGTCAATTCGGCCGGCTCTTCCCGGACCAGGGAGCGCAGTCCCTCGAGCTCTTCCTTGATGACCGCGACATCGTCGGGCTCGAACTTCTTCGGGTGCTTCGCCGCCAGCCGAAGGTCGGCCTCCAATTCGTGCATCTTGTTCGCGATGGAGCGCAGTTTGCGTGAGAGCGGGATGATGCGCCCGGTTCGCAGACAGAGTTCTTCGGTCAGTGCCGCCATGCGGCGACGGCGCATCGCCAGGCGGCTGCGCAATTGCAGTGTCGATTCGGCATCGCCGGTCTTCTTCGCCTGATGAAAAAGCTCCCAGTCTCCGCGGTTCAGTTCGAGCAGCTTCTCGATCGTGCGCAGGTTGAAAGGGATGCGCTTGGCGATTTTTTCCTTGGCGTTCGTCTCCGCGGTGCTGATCCGCATGGTCCGATCGAACGGAAGGTCGCCGGTGTGCACGAGCCGGAGCGTCTCGACAGCCTGGTGAACCACATAATCGCTCTCGAGGCAGCGCCGGCGGAAGATCATCCGCGTTGTTTCGATCTTTTTCGCGAGCCGGATTTCTTCTTCGCGGGTGAGCAGCGGAATCGTGCCCATCTGCGACAAATACATGCGCACCGGGTCGTCGATGCGCTTCGCGCCGAGTTCGAAGGGCACCGGCTCGTCGAGGTCGCGTGCCTCGTCTTCGGAGGAGTCTTCGTCTTCGGCCGGAACCTCGGCTTCGGGCTTGGCAGCGGGCGGCGCCGGCGCGAGCGAGCCGTGTAGAACGGGAGGCGTTTCGCCGACCGAAAGTCTCTGGCGGAGCTGCGCAGCTTCTGCTTCGCGTTCGCCACCCGCGACGGTCATAGCGCGAAAGAGCTTGGGGAGAACGCCCGGCTTCTCTTCGGCTCGTTGCGCGCGGAAGCGCCGCGCCTTGAACTCGAGTTCATCGACCAGCTCGATCCCAAGCCGGTCGATCAGGACCAGCAACTCATCGAGCCGCTCCGGATCGACCATCTCGTCGGGGAGTGTGTTGTTCAGCTCTTCGTAACTGAGCCACCCGCGCTTGCGCCCGAGTTCGATAAGTTCCGACAACGCAGGATTGAGTTCAGCGATCACGCGACCATCGCTCCAATTGTGGTGAATTCTGGACAATGCAAGGGTATCAGCGTCCCCCGGCTTTGGGATAGATCTTCAAGTTGGCGCCATGACGCTGGCTCCGATCCGCGGCCTGGGCGATCCGGGCGATGAGCGTTTCCGTATCGCCGGTGGGCATTGCCGGAGCGGACCTCTTCGATTCGATGTGCGCTAGTCGGAGGCACTCGCTCCAATGCCGCTTCAGCCGATCGGCGTCGCTCCCCGTTTCCCGATCAGTCCGAGCCTGGAGAATTGTCGCGGCACTCTGCGAGTCGGTAGTGGTGAGCAGCGGAAGCAGCGTGTTCAGGTCTCTCGGGCCGCCTTCGGGCATGGACAAAAGCACGCCCGCCAGTTCCCGCAGCTCCGCGGTCTCAAAGCGTTCCGGCGAAAGCAACTCACCCGATTCGCGATCGAGCGTTCCAAGCAACGAAGGATCGCAGAGCGCACACCCAACGAGCGCTTCGATGGTTCGGAGCGAACCCGTCGCCAGACGCGCAAGCGCCGAAGGCGTTCCGGCGGACTCTGCAGCCGGGGCGGGGGATTGGATCGCTTGTTCCGGCCGCTTCCGAGCGCCTCGAGCGACGGGGATGGCACGCGCGATCGTCTCCTCACCGATGTCAGCGAGCCGCGCCAATTCCCGGATGATCATGCGCCGGCGCACGGGTTCGACTTCGCTCAGCCCGAGTTCGGCAAGCCGCGCGACTTCTTCTTCGACCGCGCGGCTGCGGACTGCGATCCCGCCTCCGGCGACGGTCCTTGCAACCCGCGCGAACCGATAACGCAACACATCCACGCCCGCGCCGATCGCCCGCCGCAGCAGATCGAGCCCGCCCTCGCGCTTCAGAAGTTCGTCCGGGTCTTTCGCGTCTGTCACCTTCTCGAGCGTCGCGACCACGACATCGAGCGGCTCGGAAAAGAAGATCTCCGCCGCGCGATCCGCGGCACGCTGCCCCGCCTCATCACCATCAAACAGCAGCACGACGCGATCGCACAAACGGCGCAGGATCACCGCGTGCTCGCGCGTCAGCGCCGTTCCGAGCGTGGCGATCACGTTTTCGAGTCCCGCCTGATAACACGCGATGGTGTCGGTGTATCCCTCGGTGATGACCGCGGTTCGCTGTACCTGGATCGCGCGGGACGCCTGCGCCAGTCCGAAGAGCGTCGCGGACTTGTTGAACACCCGGCTCTCCGGGCTGTTGAGATACTTCGGCTCGTCTTCTTCTTTGATTTTGCGGCCGCCGAACGCGATCGGGCGCCCGATCACGTCCGTGATCGGGAACATCAGGCGATCCCTGAACGTGTCGTACATGTGCCCGGTTTCGATCTTCGTGCGCAGCAGCCCCGCCTCCGCGAAGGCGCGCGGATCGAGTTGCTTGTTCCTGATTGTGAGCAACAACCCATCGAACCGATCAGGGGAAGCGCCGATGCCGAACTTTTCGACCATTTCCGACGAGATGCCGCGCTTCTCGACGACGGCTCGTGCCGCGCGACCGTGCTCGGGGTGGTTGTAGATCGCCTTGAAGAATTCGGTCGCGACCGCGTTGGCCTCGAAGATCTGCTGCCGAGAAATGCCCTCCTGGCCGCCCTCATTCGTCTCGCGCCGGCGCGGCTTGAGCTCGATTCCCGCGCGCTGCGCGAGATACTCGAGCGCTTCGCGGAACTCCATCTTGTGGAACTTGCGCACGAAGGTGAACACGTCTCCTCCGGTGCCGCAGACAAAGCAGTGAAAGATCTGCTTGTGGGGCACCACGGCCATCGACGGATTGTGGTCATCGTGAAACGGGCAGAGCCCGCCGTACTCGCGCCCCTTGGGCTTGAGCGCCACCACTTCGCCGATGATCCGAACGATGTCGCTCGCGTCGCGGACGCGCTGCTTGTCTCCATCGTCCTGCCAGATCGTGTTCGCCATCGGCGTGCGATTCTTGCACGGTTCCGAACGGGGTGCTTCGGGCCCGGGAAACTCCTTCTGGATGCCGCAAGAATCCTTTCCGCGATGAGCCGGCAAGAGCACATTCGATTCCGCGTGACCTATTCCGGCAGGGTGCAAGGAGTGGGGTTCCGCGCCACCTGCCGCTGGATTGCCTCGTCCCATCCGGTCACGGGTTGGGTTCGAAATGAGCACGACGGGAACGTGACGCTCGAAGCGCAGGGATCGCCCGCGGCGGTCGAAACATTCCTTCAAGATATCGCGGGCCGGCTCGAATCCAACATCGCTTCTCAATCGCGCATGAGCCTCGAGGTCGACCCCGCCGAGACCGACTTCGTGATTGCTCGCTAGGCGTACGCTTCCGCTCTTCTTTCCCGAATCTCCCGCATGCTTTTTCTCTTCGATATTGACGGAACCCTTCTCAGCACAGTCGGTGCGGGTATGCGCGCCATGGAAAGCGCCGGGAAACATCTCTTCGGCGAAGGCTGCCACGCCGGGGGCGTCTCGTTCGCCGGTCGCCTCGATCCATTGATCATGCGCGACATGCTCGCCAACGCCGGGCTGGCGCCGACGGGCGAACGGCTCATTGCATTCCGGGCGGAATACGAACGCCGCATGCATGAAACCTTTCGCGCCGGCTCGGTTGGACGTTCCATGCCAGGCGTGAACGAACTTCTCACCCGCCTCGACTGGGCCGACGGCCTGACGATGGGCCTCTTGACGGGAAACTTCGAGACCACCGGCATGCTCAAAGTCCGTTCCTGCGGCATCGCGACCGAGCGTTTCACCGTCTCGGCCTGGGGAGACGACTCGCCGCACGATCCTCCCGAGCGGAATCACCTGCCGCCGGTCGCCCTGGATCGCTTCCGCCGCAAAAACGGGAGGGATCCCAAGCGCGTGGTCATCATCGGCGATACCCCGCACGATGTGGCCTGCGCCAAGACGCACGGACACGTGGCGATCGGCGTCGCGACCGGAAAATTCAGCCGCGAGGAACTCCTGAGTTGCGGCGCGGATTTCGCGTTCGCCGATCTTTCAGAAACCGAGCGGGTCGCCGATTGCCTCTTGTCGGCGTGACTTGGGGCGGGGCGGTCGACGAAACGACAGGGCTCTTTGAGTTTTTCCGGACGACCGCTAGCATTCGGACGAGTCGGATCCGTTTGTCTTCGTCGGAACGGGCATCAAAGGCCAGCCCAAGGAGCGGGTGACGAGATGAGTGAAAGCTTTCGGGCCCTCTGCTCGGACTACTACATCAATCAGAAGCTGTCCGTGAAGATGGAATTGCCGCGCGGGCGCGACACCGTTCTCGATCTGTTCGAGCGCGTCCGCAAACAATTCCCGACGATGTCGGCGTTCCGTCGCTACCGCGAGGAACTGGCACTCGAATCTCCTCAGAACGAAGGCACGCACCGCTGGATCGCCGTCCGCTCCAACAACATTCGTTCCGGTGTTGTCAATCCGTCCGAATCCGCCGATAGCTACAGCCTCCACAAGCACATCCTCGATGCCGCTCCGTTCTTCCTGAACATCAGCCCGCTCGACGTCGACTACGTCGAGTTGCTCTACGGCTTCGATCTCGCCGCCGGCGGCAACCACGACGCCATCGTCTACGAAGCTCTGCTCGCCGGTTCGCCGCTGGCTCAACTGGCCGAATTGCCCGGCGCCGTGCCCGTCGATTGCCAGCCGCTCCTGGGCCTGCGTCTCGCGGGTAGAGAAGACACCGAGATCTACTTCGAGGTGAAGACCCGTGCCGGAACAAGCACGGGGTTCCGGGATGCCGATGCGCCGCCCGAACCCATCAGTGTCTATCTCACGCTCAGACGATTCGGATCCATCTCCGAAATCAAGGAACTCACCGAGATCCTCGGCTCTTTGAGCCAGCTGGGCGAAGAACTCGTCGAATCACGCGTCGTTCCGACTCTGCTCGTGCCGATTCGCGATGCGATCGCATCGGGCAGTTAAGCGAGACGGGGGATGTATCGCCTTGGTACTCGCCGCCGCAAATATTGACGTCCTGATCACGGTCGCAATACTGCTCGGTGTCGTGCTCAGCGGATCACTTCTGATCCTCTCGCTCCGGAAAAAAGTCTTCGCGCAAGCGAAGACCGAAGCCGACGAAGGCTCGCTGATGGAGCAGATGCGGGCGATGGAGAGCCGCGGCGAGCTCTCGAAAGAAGAATTCGATCGCGTGCGCCGCAAACTCGTCGAGAAAGCGGCTGCCACCCCGCCAACCGAGAATGACCGATAAACAACGCACGCGTGACTTCAGGAAACGCAATTGTGGATAAGTTGTCGCTGGCGATCCGGCCGCACGTCGCGCTGTCAAAAACTTGCCGGTTATTCGGGCGCGTACGCGTTTCGTTCATGCACTTGGCCCAACTTGGTCAGGAACCAAGGCGACTTGGCCGATAGACTCCCGATTCAGGCGGGCGTGCGCTCGGTTTGATGTTCGGACGAGAGTGACTCTATGGCCAAAGGCAAAAACGACGATCCCAACACGCCGCCGGGTGCTCCCGGACGTGACGACTCAAACTTCCGCGGCCGCAAGGTGACGACCTGCTCGTTCTGCGGCAAGACCAGCCGCGACGTCGGCCCGATGGTCGAAGGTCCGAGCGAGGTCTACATCTGCTCGCACTGCACCGAGCTCTGCCAGAACATTTTTCGCCAGGAGCGCCGGCGCGTCAGTACCGTGACGACCGCGCTTCGTGAAGTTCCCGCGCCGCGCGAAATCAAGGACTATCTCGATCAGTACGTGATCGGGCAGGACCAGGGCAAGAAGGCCCTCTCGGTCGCGGTGCACAATCACTACAAACGCCTGCTCCACATCGAGAGCGCCGAGGCGGGCTCGGTCGAACTCGACAAGAGCAACATCCTGATGATCGGGCCGACTGGCTCGGGCAAGACGCTGCTCGCCAAGACGCTCGCGCGCATGCTCAAGGTCCCGTTCGCGATCGGCGACGCGACCACGCTGACAGAAGCGGGCTACGTCGGCGAAGATGTCGAGAACCTGCTCCTGAAGCTCCTGCAGGCCGCCGACTTCGACCTTGAGGCGGCCCAGCGCGGCATCATTTACATCGACGAGATCGACAAGATCGGCAAGACGTCCAACAACGTCAGCATCACGCGCGACGTCTCGGGCGAGGGTGTGCAGCAGAGCCTGCTCAAGATGCTCGAAGGCACCACCAGCAACGTTCCCCCGCAGGGTGGACGCAAGCACCCCGAGCAGCAGTACATCCAGATGGACACGACCAACGTGCTCTTCATCTGCGGCGGCACGTTCGTGGGCCTCGAAGAGATCATCCGTCGGCGCCTCGGCAAGACCCGCATCGGTTTCAACATCGATCAGGATCGCGCCCGGGGCGAAGAGTCCGCGGCTCGCGTCCTCTCGCAGGTGACCGCCGACGACATGATCGAGTTCGGCATGATCCCCGAATTCGTCGGGCGGTTGCCGGTGCTCGCGCCGCTGATGCCGCTCTCGGTCGATGCGCTCGTGAACATCCTCACGCAGCCCAAGAACGCCATCGTGCGCCAGTATCAGCACCTCTTCGGGCTCGAGGGCGCCAAGCTCACGTTCACCGACGGTGCGCTGCGGGCTCTCGCGGAGAAAGCCGTGAAGCGCGATACCGGAGCCCGCGCGCTCCGCGCCGTCATGGAAGAACTGATGATCGACCTGATGTATCAGCTGCCGGACATGGACAACACCGGTGCGGAATACATCATCGATGAGAAGACCGTGACCTCCAAGCGCAATCTCTCGGAACTTCGCCGGCTCAAGGAATCGGCGTAAGCGAACCCGGCTTCGGGAGTTCATACGAAACTCCGCGCGTGGGGCGCGGAGGTTTTTGTGTGACGCGGCTTCGATCCGGCGAGCCTAATTCAACTCAACGCAAACCCACCCAACATCCTGTTCGCGCGTGCCCGGCGGAGCCGTGAGCAGATGCAGGCGGATATCGCCATCTCCCAATCGGCGGACGCTCTTGGGTTCGGCGGTCATCAGGTGGCAGATCGCACCAGCGGAACGCAGTTTCGGATGAGCCAGCCCGATGAGTGTGGAGTGGGCCTGGGCCCACGCGCTCGCGGTCGTCAGGGCTCCCAGCGCCCACCCGGGGTCTTCGGTTGCACGTGCGATCAGATGGAGGCGGCCCTGCGGATCAATCGCAAGTTCCACGTCGGGCGCATACGGGCAGCGTGAAGCAATCGATTCGAGATTCGTCAGGTGGCGAGCCAATCCGGTTGTGCCCGTATTTGCCGCGGGCGGGCGAACGCTGTTCTCGGCAACGACCTTTGTTTCCACCGCCGCGGCAGTCGGCTGCGCTCGAGAAACCGGTGGGGCAATCACGGCGGGTTCGATCAGCGCCGTCTCCGCGTGACTCGATACCGGTGACTCGTCGAACCGATCGGATTCAACGAGGAGTTCCTCGTCGTCATACATCTCGGGAGCGTCGAGAGCGGGCTCGCGTTCGAGTTGTTGTTCGGTTGGCGCCGGCCCGCCTTTGAGCAGCGCGATCAGGTCTGCGTGCCCGGCATTCGGCCTGCCGCGATAGACATTCACCGAAGATCCAGGTGTGATCTTCGCGCTGCACGCCTCGCTTGTCACCCGCGATTGCAGGAACTTCTCAGCCGCGCGGGAAAGCTTCGCCGCGGCTTCTTCCGATCGCTCCGCAACCGAGCCCATCACCGCGACATGCAGGTGCGGAGTCGCCTCCCCGGGTTCGAGGGTCTTGATCACCCGATAACAGCCGACGACCGCCGCCTCGTCGGCGCCCGTGAGCACGGTCACGCGATCGACGGCATGAATGCTCGAAGCGATGTCGGCGGGCGTCGCCCGATCCGCGCTCTCATCGAGGCGCACGATCCAGCGCCCCGTCCGCTCGGAGACGTAGTGCACCGCGTCGGCGATGCTCGGCATCGGCCCGCTGCGGGGGGGCACTTCGCTCGGCGGCAGTGTCAGATCGATCGACGCTTCGCCGCCGCTCATCCGCACGAGGCCAACCGGGCAGCCGGTTTTCTGCGCGACGTGCTTGGCGTATTGGAGCACCCAAGCCGAACCCAGGACGGGCAGGTGTCCGACCAGCAGCAGTTCGATTTCGGGCGACTGTTTCGAAGAGATGCCGCGGGCCGGAGCGGCGCTCGCTTGCGGCTTTGCTTCCTGAAAAAACGGCTCCTTGGCGATCGGCGCGGCCGGCTTCACAAGTCCGCCCGGGCCGATCCTTGCGACCGTCGGTCCGTCGTTCAAAAACAGGTCCGCGAGCACGTCCGCATCCTCAAACGGATAGCCGAGCTCGATTCTTCCCTGCGCGACAGGCCCGCCCTCGTCCGATGTTCCGGGTGCCGACGGATCATCGCGCATCGCGGCACGAAACGCAATCGCGTCCGCCAAATCAGGCCCCGGGTTCACGTGGTCCTTTCCGTCCACTCGGATTCCTCTCTCAGGCAGCGCCCTGGCGCTCGAGAATCATGTCCATGCGCGCAGCCGTATTGCTCAGCACCGTGACGACGCTGTTCAACTCACCGAAGGGGTTCAGTTCCGCGTTCGAATTGTGCGGATCGGCGGTCCAGTTTCCGTCAACCACGAGCCGGTATTGATAGCTTCCGGCCTCGATCGGCACGCACAGCTCCAAGATGCCGAGATCCTCATTGAGACGCATGACGTGCGAATTCTCCGACCAGTTGTTGAACGACCCGGCGATCGCCACGCGCTGGCCGAGCGTTTGCGGCTGGACGAACAGCACTCCCTGCGGCGTGACGCGAACGCCAAGCAACCGTCGATCGGGATCGGCGGCGCGATGTAGCTTGATTTCGGGAACCGGCGGTTCGAACCGCAAGGGCGTTGTCGAAATGTGCTCTTCTGGTTTCTCGCCGGTCACCCGCCGCAGCAGACGCTGAGCACGGTGCACCAATTCCGCCGCTCGGCTCGTCGGCCTCGGCTGTTCTTCCGATCCTGACAACTGGCCCGCCGCGGACGTCGCGAATGGTGTGTAGACGCTCGGGGCTTCGGTTGCCGATGCCGCGGGCGGCGGAGGCAGGGGAGCCGCGGTCGGGAAGTGGACCGTCGGAGATGCCGCCGCGAGCGGAACGATGTCCGTCGGCGGAGTATCTCGCTCTTGCGCGAGAGGTGTGGGGCTGGTCGCCTGCTGCAAGAGGGCCGCGCGAAGATCCGCACCCGCGGTCGCCGCGCCGCCAGAAGTTGCCATCGGCCCGCGAAGACCAACCGGTTGCTCCGCAGCGGATTTGGTCGCTCCGACCGGCGTTTCGCCAGGCACAAACTCGCTGGGGATCGGCGTGGTCACTTCGGGCTTGAGTTCGATCGGCGTCCGATTCGACCACGCCGGGTCGGGGCCGTTGAACCCGGAGAGTTTCAGGTTGAGCCGAGAGGCCACCCAGCGAGCCAGATCGAGGTAGTCTTTCGTGCCCGGCGAATCCGGCGCATGCTCGATCGCCGGCTGACCGAAACTCGCCGCCTCGCGGAGCTTGGGATCCCGCCGGATGACGATGGGGGAGAGCTGATGTCCGAATCGACGCTGCAATTCACCCAGCAGATCGTGCGAAACGGTGCTGCTCTCATCGTGCAGCGTCGGAACGAATGCGATGGGAATCTCAACGCCAAGCCGCTTGGCGAGCGTCTTGATCGTTGTGAGTTGGCGTGTTGCACCCTGGAGCGCAAAGAACCCGGTCTCGACCGGGATCAGAACAGTGTTGGCTGCGGCAATGGCGTTAAACGTCAGCAGGCCGATCGCGGGCGAGCAATCGACCAAGGCGACGTCGTACTCGGTCTTGAGTCGGTCGAGCACCTGCGCGAGCCGCCTCTCCTTATCCGGCTTGTCGGCGAGTCCACCACGGGCCGCTTCGAGCCCCGCGAGCTTCATGCGGCTGGGCGCAAGGTCGAGATTTCTACCGACACGCCAGAGCAGGCGCGTGGTGTCGATGGGCCGGTTGTTGGGCATGACCAGAACATCGCTAATGTCAAGATCGATACGGGTTTCGGGAATGCCCAGACCGACGGCGCAGTGCGACTGCGGGTCCAGGTCAACCAGAAGAGACCTCAATCCCCCGCGCGCCATCGCCGCGGCGAGGTTGATCGCGGTCGTGGTCTTTCCGCATCCACCCTTTTGATTAATAACCGTGATGATCCGCACGCGCCACTCCTTGGCCTCGGCGAACCGGACCCCATGAAAGAAAGGGCACCCGGATTCTGAGCGGAAGATCCCGCCCCCAGCGTCCAGCAACACCGCCGATCGTGTGAGCGCGGATCACTCCGTTGCGGGGAGTATCGGATGCATTCCTGCCCGGCCTTGAAAGTGCCGCCGAACGGTGCCGCCGAACGGTGCCGATGGACAGTCGTTCGATCGTCGCCTTGCGATTCGCGCCGGGCTTGGGTCTCAAGTCCGCATGGTGTCGATCGCGGCCCGAACCGCATCCATCCGAGGATTCTCGACGACCGTCCCGCGGCTTTCGCCGCACGGAAGCACGAGGCGGAGCGAGCCGCCGATATTCTTCTTGTCATGGCTCATTCGTTCGAGAATCGCGTCGGTGGGTGGAAGTCCCGATACGCGGCCGGGCAAGCCGAACCGGTCTATGAGCGAGCCGATCTTCGAGCCGTAGTCGCGAGAAGCAAACCCGAGCTGAACGGCGCATTCGCACGCGGCACGCAGCCCCAGCGCGACCGCCTCGCCGTGATGAATCTCCCCGGGCAACGCGGAACCATCGGCGAGCACGCCCTGCGCGCCCGGGAGCGCCTCGATCGCGTGGCCGAAGGTGTGTCCCATGTTCAGCAGCGCCCGCCCGCCGTTCCCTTCGCTTTCTTCGCGCTCATCTCCGGCGACGACCCTCGCCTTGATCGCGACGTTTCGCGTGATGAGTTCGGCGAGCAGCCGCTCATCGCGGATCGCAAGCGCGGGCGCGTTGGCCCGCATCCAATCCTGGAGCGAAGGATCTTCGAAGTCCGCCGCGATCATCCCGTGCTTGATGCACTCGGCCATGCCGGCGCGGAAGTGACGCTCGTCGAGCGAGGCCAGAACATCGACGTCCGCGAGCACGCCGATCGGCTGATGAAAGGCGCCGATCATGTTCTTTTTGAGGTCACCCGGTGCGAGCCGGACGTTGACGCCGGTCTTGCCTCCCACGGAGGCGTCCACCATGGATAGCAGAGTGGTGGGGCATTGAACCAGCGCGATGCCGCGCCGGTAGACGGCCGCGGCGAATCCGGCCAGGTCGCCCGTGACGCCGCCGCCGAGGGCGATCACGACATCTTTTCGCTCGAGGCGGCGGCGAGTCAGTTCGACGACGATCCGGTCGAGCGATGCGAGTGATTTGCCCTCTTCGGACGCGTGAACGGGAAACGAGAACGTTTCGATCGCAGCGGCGCTGAGCGACCGCTCGACCGTCGCCAGAAGCGCCGAAGGAACGCCGTCATCGAAGACCACAAGGGCCCGTGTGCACCGAGCACCGAGGCGTGTCCGCGCCAAAGTTCCGGCGCGCTCGAGCACGCCGGAACCGACGACAACGTCGTAGGAGCGGGGCCCGAGCTCGATGCGGACGGCATCGGATGAGCCGCGCGCGCCTGCCTGCTTCGGGAGTCCGCTCGACATTCAGTTCTGCTCGCTCGCGTGAAGCCCGGCGCGGTCGCGTTTCGCGGCGCCGGGGCGCTCCCAATCGACGTGCGCCGTATCGCCCCACATCATCTCGAGGTCGTAGTGGGCCCGAGTGTTGGGTTCGAACAGGTGCACGATCACGTTCATGAAATCGACGAGCAGCCAGGTGGCTCGGTCGTCGCTGGTCGAGCGGACGGCCTGATAGCCCAGCTTGTCGCCCAGCTCCTGGATGTGGTGTAGAACAGCGCGCATCTGGCGGTCCGACGTGCCCGAGCCGATGACGAGGTAGTCGGTCATCGGGTTCTTGCCCCGAACGTCGAGCACGACCACGTCGGTGCACTTGTCGTCGCCCATGCAGCGCGCCGCTTCGACGGCAAAGTGTTCCGCAGGGGACGGTGCAGCCCGAACCGGCGCAGCGCGCGGCGCCGACTTCGGAGCGGGAGCCCTGCCCGCCTGCTTCTTCGGGGCCGCCGACTTTTTCTTTGCGCTGTGCTTGACCTTGCCCTTGCTTGCCGCCTTCTTCGCTTTTTTCTTTGCCGCCACGCGTCCGCCCTTCGTGTCTTGAGGTAGGACGATTCTACTCGTCTTTTAGACCTCGAAAAGCGTCTCGGCGTGCACGCGAGCGGGGCCCGGCGCCCGCAGGGCTGCCTGGATCCATGGCGTTGGAACGGTCTGTGAGCTGATACTGAGCTGATATCCGCTGCCAAGGTGCTCGAGCGCTGCCAGCTCCGGCGTATTGCACTGGCGCGAAAGGTGAAGGAGCACGACGTGATGCTGCGGAGCGATCGCGTGAACCATCCGGCGGCACTGCTGATTGGACAGATGTCCGCTGCCTCCCATGACGCGTGACTTGACGATCGCGGGGCGATCCGCGACTTCCTGCATCTTGGGGCAGTAGTTGCTCTCGATCGCCAGAACATCGACGCCCGAAAGATGCTCGATCAGTTCGGCGGTCGGGCGGCCGACGTCGGTGGCGTAGCCGAGTTCGCAGCATCCCCGCTCGCGCTCGAAACAAAAGCGAAGCGCCGCGGAACCGTCGATATCGTGGTGCGCCAGCCGCACGCGGATCGTGCACCCCTGTCCGAGCCTCAGGCCGTCGTCGAGCATTTCGGTGCGCCGGAAGAGTCGGCCCTCCCGCTCGGCGCGCCGCAGGTGCCGCCGGTGCATGAACACGGGAACATCATCGCCGAATCCGTCGAGCACGCTCGGGTTGGCATGGTCGTTATCAAGGTGGGTGAGCAGAATCCCGTTGGGGCGTCGATCGGCAAGCCCGACCTCGGCGAGCACGCGGCGCGTTCGTTTCATCGAAAGCCCCGCGTCGATCAGCCAGAAAAAGGTTCCGTCGTCGCTGTCGAGCGCGAGAACGCTGCAGTTGCCGGCCGAGCCGCTCGCCAGTACGCAAAGCCGCAGCGCAAAGCGCGCATCGGGCTTGGATTCAACGATCTGGTCTTCCAAGCCGCGCCTCCGTGCCGCTCGCGATTAGAGAGAGGATTCTTCTGATTCCGCGCCCCAGACTTCTTCGCCGCGCCGGCGTGCCTGCAGAAACGCCGTCATCTCGCGGGGCGGGCGGAGCGCTCCGGGCGCGACGGGTCTCTTGCTCGTCCGGATGAAGTCGGCGATTTCCTGTGCGGGCGGGCACTCGGGGGCGAATGACTCGCAGATCTCGATAGCCTCGGCGCGAGGAACCGAAGCCTGAAGCGCGCGCCGGAACAGGGTTCGCAGTTTCTGGATGTACTCGCGCGGAAAATTCGCGCGTCGCAGCCCGACCTGGTTAATCCCTTGCAAGCGGTTGCGTCCATAGCCCATGCAGAATGGAGGGATGTCCGTCGTAAAACCCGAATATCCGGAAACAAACGAGTAGCGCCCGATGCGCGTGAACTGATGAATGGCCGTGAGGCCGCCGATGGTCACGTTGTCGAAAACCTCGCAGTGCCCGCCCAAGACTGCCGCGTTGACCACGGTGACGTTGTTCCCGATTTTGCAGTCGTGCCCGGCGTGGCTTTGCACCATGAAGTAGCAGTTGTTGCCGATGCGTGTCGGCGTCACCTCGTTCGTGGCGGCGTGGATCGTGACCCCCTCGCGAAACGTGCAATCGTTTCCGATGACGACTCCGGCGGTCGGGGAATCCGGCTTGACCTTGAAATCTTGCGCCGCAAATCCGAGCGAAACGCCCGGATACATGACCACATTGGCCCCGACGGTGAGCGGTCCGCGAAGAGTGACGCCGGAAATCAGTTTGGCGTTGGCGCCCAGTGTGACCCTTCCATCAAGGACACACCACGGCCCGATCTCGACACCCTCGCCCAACTCGACATCTTTTCCGACACGAGCGGTCGGATCGATCTTCGCCATAAAAGATTCTAGCTCTCGGAGCAATTGAGATGAAGACCGCCTCACGGGTTGCCCGCCTTGAATAGTCCCGGTGTCCAACCTCCTGCAAATCTCAGACTTGGGAAGAATCGCCTACGAACCGGCGTATGAGCTTCAGTGTGCCGCCCACGCCCGCGTGCTCGCAAGTCGGCAGGACGGGTCAAGCGGCGTGGGTGAGTTGCTCCTGGTCGAGCACGAACCGGTTATCACGATCTCGAATCGCGCATCGGCCGCAGCAAATCTGATCGCTTCTCAGGAACGGCTCGCCCGGTCGGGAGTTTCGGTCGCGCGCACCGATCGCGGCGGCGACATCACTTACCACGGCCCGGGGCAACTGGTCGCGTACCCGATACTCGATCTGAACTCTCTGAATCTCGGTCTGCACGACTACATGCGGTTGCTCGAAGAAACCGTGATTTCGGTATGCGCGAAGTTTGGGGTTGAGACGATCCGCGACCCCGGGGCGACCGGAGTCTGGACCGCGAGAAAGGGTTCGCCGCAGGCCAAGATCGCGGCGATGGGGGTGCGGGTCCGGAAGTGGATTTCCATGCACGGGCTGGCGATCAACGTCACCACGGATCTCGATCACTTCAATCTGATCGTCCCGTGCGGGCTGGTCGGTCGGCAAGTCACGAGCCTGTCGCGGGAACTCGGCCCACGCTGCCCGGCCATGCCGGCGGTGAAAGCGGCGCTTCTCGACGAGCTTGCGGGAGCCTTGGATCGACAACGGGATCGTGCCGAGAGCGCCCGTGCCGCAGCGGCTGAATGAACGGGCTGGTCGGCAAGGCGCAGCAAAAAGCCCGCTCGCGCGGGCTTCGCTCATGACGGCAACTCGAAGCGGCTCACCTTGGCGCTGTCGAACCACCCGTCGTCGCGGGCGCCGGAGAAGGGGCCGCGCCGGTGGCCGGCCCGGACTTGACGTCTTCCAGTTTCAATTCTTTGACGACGTCCTCGGTGATGTCGTCGGCAGCCGGAGCCTTGACGACCGGGCGTGCCAGCATTTCCTGGAGCAGACCCGTCACGTTGTTGCTCGTGAGACGGTTGTCCGGGAGCTTGGTGCTGATGACGTGCGTGTAGCCCTTGCTGTTCGCGATCTGCGTCGTCGTCTCGATGACGATGCGATACGCCTCCTGCAATTGCGTCGTGTTGAAGTTTTCCGCCTCGTTCTGCGCCGTTTGCGAGAGCGCCTGCATGTTCTGAGACTTCTGCTGGAACTGCTGAATCAGCGGCTGCGCTTCGGCGTTGTTCTGGAAATCCGGTATCGCCGTGATCTTGGCGCGGAGATCATCGAGTTCTTTCTGCAGCAGGTCGATCGGTGCACGCAGCGACTTGACCTTTTCGTCGCGCGCCGGCAGATAGCGATCGCTCGAAGCCAGTTTCTCGACCAGAGTGAGGATGTCGGCGGTCGCGATGCGCACCGTGTCCGCCTGGGTGGCCGAGACGTTGGCCGAGGCATTCGTGCCGAGCCCGCGCCAGCCGAGTCCAAGGGCGATAGCAACGCCCACGCCGGAGTAGATGAACAGCCGCTCGATCTTCTTCATGTTTCTTCTCGAAGGGTTTGTGTGGGCGCGCTTGGCGCCATCAAAATGCAACGCCGGGAGGGTAGCTTCGCTACCCGGCTCGTGCCGCGAACGAGCAATTTGACCGCGCGAGGCCCCATCGGTTTTCCGCGTCGCAAGGCCGCTTCCCTATCCCGTTCGAACCGGTTTCACCTCTGCGCGTGCGACCCGAACTTTGCCTATCCCGCGAGGACTACTGAACATCCAGCATCCACAAGTAATACGCGCACCCGGCGTTGGCTCCCGCGCCGGGATACAGGCCGCCCCCCGCGTTGATCTGGAACAGATTAATCTCCGTTCCCGCACCCTGCGGGCTTGTCCCAAATCCCTGTCCCATCGCGGCGAGCGGCAGTTCATCGGCGCTCGCGTACGGCGTGCGCGGGCGGATCGAACCCTCGGGCTGGTACTTCACCATCTTGGCGCTCGGAATCTTCGCGAGCGATTTGGCCTCTTCGAAGGCTTCACGCACGCCCCCGAGCGAATCGATCAGTCCAAGCGCAAGCGCATCCTGTCCGCTCATGATGCGGCCGTCGGTGATCTCGGTCCATTTGGACATGTCGAGATTCGGCCGTCGCTCTTTGACCCTCGTCTTGAACTCGTCGTAGAACTGATCGACGAGGTGCTGCAGCACGGTGTACTGCGAATCCCGCATCGGTTCGAGCGGGTTCGCGAGATCCTTGTTCGGCCCGCTCTTGACGGAGCGTGCGACGATGCCGATCTTGGCGAGGCCCGCGCTGAAGTTGATCGTGGGGATGATGACACCGATCGAGCCCGTGATGGTGGTGGGGTGCGCGACGATTCTGTCAGAAGCGAGCGCGATGTAGTAACCGCCGCTGGCGGCAAGTTCGGCCATGGAGACAACCACCGGCTTGCCGGTCTTTTCTTTGAACCGAACGATCTCGCGATAGACCTCGTCGCTGCCCGTGACGCTGCCGCCCGGTGAGTTGATGCGGAGCACGACGGCTTTCACTCCGTTGTCGGCGCCCGCCATCTCAAGGCGCGCGACGATGTCGTCCACCGGATTGCCGCCGCGTGAGAAGATCGGCGGCAAGTTCGCGTCGACGATGGTTCCCGTCACGTCGATGACCGCGATCTTCCACATCGCGCGATCGTCTTCGGAGACGACGGTTTCGGCCAGTTTCTTTTCGCGTCCGAAGAGTTCAAAGCTCACCGTCACCGGCGTGCATGAAACGAGGAGGACGGAGGCGAACCCGAGCAAACCCGTGGCAGTACGCATATTTCTGTACATCGCAGAAAGATATTCGGACCCGACGGCCTGCACCAGCCGCATCCTGATGCGGATTCCAGTTCCTCGGAATCCTGACTCAAGTTTCACATTGAAATCGCAGCGAGTTTTCGTATGATTTTGCGGGGACCTGAGGTAGAGCATGAGATTCCATCGATATTTTTTGATCGGAGCGTTCGGCGCGAGCGCCTGTGGTGCTTTGGCGCAATCGGGATTGTCAGGCCGGCTCCGCGAGGACGCCGTCAGCATCTCCGTCCCGGCGTTCAACGTGGGTCGCGGCGAACACATCCGGCTTCCCCTGTTTCAGGACGCCCAATTCGACATCCGAGTCACCAGCCTGGTGCGACGACCGTCCGGCTTCACGTTGCAGGGAAAACTTGAGGGCGAGGAGCTCGGCACCTGCACCATCACGGTCGAAAACGGAATCGTTTCGGGCGGCATCTGGAGCAAGCGTGGCACCTTTGGCCTGACGCCTGCGGCACCCGCCGATCAAACCGGAATCGCGGTGGCGATTGCCGAGCAACTCGATCCGCGCGAGACCGGCAAGTGCTGGAGTTTCGGGGGTAAGGACATGCTGCCACCGGGAGTTTCGCGCGAAGAGATGAGCGCGCGTTCGCACGCGAGCCGGCGCGGCGCTCAGAGCGCGGCGGTCGCCTCTGCCGCCGCGGCAACGCAGAGCGTCGGCGCGTGCGATTGTTCCGACGACCAATCGATCGTGGACGTTCTCTGCGTCTACACGACCAAGGCGAAGAACGCGGCGGGGGGTGTTGCGAATATTCAATCGCGCTTTCAGAACGCGATCGATGCCGCGAACGGCGCGTACACGCTCTCGGGAATCAACTCGGGAGGAGTGAATCGGCTCCAGCTCCGCGTCGTGGGCTATGTCGAGACAACCTACGACGAAACAGCACCGGATTGGATCAATCACCTGCAACGCATCACGACTCCGGGCGACGGATACATGGACGAGGTGCAGGGGCTGCGCGATCAGTACAAGGCCGACACTGTTTCGCTCGTGGTCGATGACCCGCGCTTTACCGGCGGCGCCGCGTGGTGGGCGCTCTGGGATCAGGGGCAGGCGTATTCGTGCATCAACTGGCGCGCGATGGGCGGCGGCGATCTGCTTCTGGCGCACGAGATCGGGCACAATTTCGGCTGCGCGCACGATCACGCGAACGATGCATCGGCGCCGACGTCGTACGCGTGGGGGTACAACTTCAGCCACAACGGGCAGACATACGGGACGATCATGTCGTACCCCGGCACGGTGCGGCTGCAGCAGTTTTCAAACCCGTATCAGACGCACGCGCTCTCGGGATTGCCCCTCGGCGTACCCGCAGGCCAACCGAACGCGGCATTCAACGCGCTCATGATCAAGCAAACGCGCTGGACGCTGGCGAGCTATCGCGATGCGCCGGGCATCAAGGATTGCAACGGCAACGGAGTTGATGACGCGATCGACATCGCGAACGGCACGAGCCAGGATGCGAACGGCGACTGCCGCCCCGATGAGTGCGAAGAGCGCCGCTATGTCGATGCGCAGACGCCGGGATTTGCGGATCATCTCTCGTGGAGTTCGGCGGCGGGCGATCCGGCCGAAGTGCTCGGAATTGCGAACCTGAACTGCTCGAACATTTCGCAGATATGGTTCGCGGACGGAACGTACAAGCCGGGCAGCGGAGGAACGGATCGTTATGCCGCGTTCTCGCTGCGCTCGGGGCTCGCGCTCTACGGCGGATTCCAAGGCAAATCGCGCGCGGGCGGCGGCGAAACAATGCTGACGCAGCGAGATCCGGTCGCGAATGTCTCCATCATTTCGGGCGAAATCGGGAATCAGGCGGACCCGACCGACAACTCGTATTCACCCGTGAACGCGATCAACACGAACACACACGCGGTGCTCGACGGGTTCACGATCACCAAGGGCTATTCCGACTGGTCGGGAGCGGGGCTCTACATCGAGAACGCTTCGCCACGCGTGAGCAACTGCAAATTCTCGAGCAACCGCGCGGGGTACGGCGGCGCCGTGATCCTGAGTCAGACGAGTTTGCCCGTATTCACCAACTGCCGCTTCGACAGCAACACGGCGGTTTGGGGCGGCGGAGCGATCTTTGTCGAAGATCCTTCGACGCTGGTGGCGGACACGTGCACGTTTATGAACAACGCGGGCGCGTGGGGAGGCGCGGTCGCATCGAACAATTCGCACATCGATATCCGCACGTGCTCGATCACATCGAACCATGCGCTGACGTACAACGGCGGCGCGTTCGATCTGAACGGCGTGACATTCAATCTCACGAATTCGCTCGTCGCAAACAACACGGCGATCGAAGACGGCGGTGGCCTCTGGATCGCCAACGCGACGAACGCCACGATACTGAACTCAACGATCGCAAACAACAACGCGACGAACTACACCGGCGGTGCGACGGTCTATTTCGCGAGCGCGAGCGTGACCAACTCGATCCTCTGGGGAAATACGGGCGGACTGCCGGGTACGCAGGACAAGAATCTGGTCTTGTACAGCTCCGCGGTCACGACGAGCTACTCATCCGTTCAAGGCTGGACCGGTTCGTTCGGAGGCTCGAACAACAACGGGTCGAACCCGATGTTTGTGAATGCCGCGGGCGGCGATTTCTCGCTCGGCGCGGGGTCGGCGGCGATTGATTCGGCGAACGACGCGGCATTGCCGGGTTCGTTCCAGTTCGACCTTGCGGGCAATGTTCGGCGCAACGGCATCCTCGATCGCGGCGCGTACGAATTCGGCTCGCACCTCCCCTGTCCCGGCGATCTCAACAACGACGGATTCGTGGATGACTCGGACTTTGTGATCTTCGCTTCGGCGTACAACATTCTCGACTGTGCCGATCCATCGATGCCCGGCGGCTGCCCGGCCGATTTGAATGACGACGGCATCGTGGAAGATTCAGATTTCGTGATCTTCGCCGGGGCGTACAACGAATTGCTGTGTCCCTGAGCGCCCGACGCAGGTTCCATAGCCGCGGCATGGTGCGAGATCGACAACCATCGCCCACTTCGGCGAACTTGCGGAACCGGATCGAAATGCGAGCGAAAGGTTGAGAGTGCCCAAGCTGGGCCGGGCGGTGGGGGCCCGTTGACAACTCGTGTTTTCGGGCAGGACGCGCGTACGTCCGATCGCGAAGGGGATATTTCCTTCCGTGCAGGTCACGGCGTTCTCATTGAGGTATTTTGCCTCGGTCTTTTCGCTCCTCCGTTGAACGGAGTCCGAGCGCCCTGCCATCCATCCCGTGGTCTCCTCTCTGTCGCGCCCGGCGTCACGGTTTTCCCCGCGCCGGCCGCGGCGGTTTTCCCGCACGCATGTGCGGTTCGGTGTTTCCGTGCGCTGGCCCTGGCGCGGGCCGGTCCTCTGCGCGGATGCTCGTCGGCTTTGGGGCGGGCGGCTCGTGGGGGTTGGGGTGAGGTGGGGGCTGGGGGTTTCGCAGAGGGCGCAGCGCCCGTGTCATTCCGGCGCGGGCGCTGTACCTCTGCCCCGAAAGGGTGGGCGTATGTCCAGACGTGCTTTCACGACTATCGAGTTGATAGTGGTAATTCTCGTCATAGTCGTGTTAGTGGGCATCCTTCTGCCCGCCGCCGGCAGACCACGCGTTAATTCTCGAACGATGAAAGACAGCACTCAAGTGCGCTCCATTCATCAATCCATGGTGACCTGGGCCGGTCAAAACCAGGACAACTATCCGATCCCAAGCGCTATGGATCTTGAAGACACCATTCCCGGGTCGGACACACGTTCTCCGGGGCGCGAAGGGACGAAGTCTGGGAAAGATCTTCCGCGATTCGTCATTTCGTTATTGATGTACTACGGATCGTTCGGCCCCGAGATCGCGGTAAGCCCGAGCGAAGTAAATCCCCTCATCAAGGTCGATCAGTTCTATGAGTTCAACGCTCCGACCGCCGTCGCTCCTGAAAAGCGTTCCAAGGCGATTCTCGATCCCGCATTCGCTTGCTATCCGGACGAAGGAGGAGGCGATGCGGTCATTTCCTCGGCTTCGGGCGTGGCAAGACTTGGAGGATTCTCGTATGCCTTGGTCCCGTTTGTTGGGTCTCGGCGCGCCATGTGGCAATCCACCTTTGATGCGGATCAGGTGATCATTGGCAATCGAGGGCCGTGGTACAAGCTTGACTCGAATGGCACTTGGTCCCTTGATCCGACGGATCGCCGCGGCAAGAACGGCGTGCCCGCGACCGCGTCCAACACGCTCCTGATCCACGGGTCGCGCACCGCTTGGGAAGGAAACGTCGCCCGCAACGACAACTCCGTCGCGTTCGAAACGCGTCCGGACCCGGAGAACATCCCGATCACGTACGGCGCGGCACTCTCAAAGGCGGGCATTCCGAAATACGACAACATCTTCGCGAACGAAGACGAGGGCGGGAACGGCAAGTCGTACTCCCGCGCCGACGATCGGATCACCCCCGCGAATTTCGACAAGCGCAAGAACAATTACCTGCGCTGCTGGGGCGGCGATGGGTCCGGAAGCAACCTGACCTTCGATCCCGCGACCGGCAAGATCAATTCGATTATCGATTTCTGGTACGACTGAAGTCCCACGAACCGAATTCGCTGTACGCTCCCCGCGTGGGAGAACTCTCACACATTCCGGTCCTGTCGCGGGAGGTCGCCGAGGTGCTCGCGCTGCGACCCGGTGAGACGTACGCGGATTGCACGGCCGGTCGGGGCGGGCACGCGGCGCTGCTCGCGCCGCTGACTCAGCCGGGCGGGCGCGTTGTGCTGAACGACGCAGACGCGTCGAATCTGGAATTTGCCGCGTCGATCGTGTCGCGGCGCACTCCCGAAGCAGAGATTCGCCGATTCCAGGGCAACTTCGCGCTCCTGCCTCGGGAAATGGAGTCGAAGGGCATCCGGGCCGACGCCGTTCTCGCCGACTTCGGGTTCTCGAGTACGCAGATCGAGGAGGCGGATCGCGGATTTTCGTTCATGCGGTCGGGCCGGCTCGACATGCGCTTCGACGTGTCGCGCGGCCTTTCCGCTGCGGATCTCGTGAACACGGCCTCGGAGCGGGAGCTTGCCCGAATTCTGAGAGATTTTGGAGAGGAGCCCGCATTTGCCAGGATCGCACGCGCGATCGTCGATGCGAGGAAAACGACGACGATCGCCACAACCGATGCGCTCGCCGACATCATCCGGGGGGTGGCCGGAAAGCGGCCGGGAAGCGGAATGGATCCGGCGACAAAATCGTTTCAGGCGTTACGGATTGCCGTGAACGACGAGATCGGGAGCATCGAGGCATTGCTCGCCCAGATCGCCAGGGCTGCCAGATCAGTGTCCGGTAAGGGTGTTGGGGGGCTGGATGGGCCGGGGGGGGTAGACCGTCTGTGGCTGAAGAAAGGCGCTCGGATCGCCCTGATCACATTTCACAGCCTCGAAGATCGACCCGTCAAGACCATGTTTGCCGATATGTGCAAGGAGGGGTTGGCGACCGATCTCGCGCGGGGCGGCATCACCGCTTCGGACGAGGAAGTCAGAGCCAACCCTCGCGCTCGGTCCGCTCGCCTTCGAGCAATCAAGCTTTCCGCTTGAACGCTCCGGAGGGTGTGCCGCTCGCTACCATGCCCCGCGCGGCAGAGATGACGCGTTGGAGGGATTTGCCGGTCTCGTCGCAAGGAAGCGATGAGAGGCACGAAGAGGAGTAGCCGCGAAAGGGTTCGCGGCCGCGATCGCAAGATCGCACATGCGGAAGGATCCGTCAGACGTGACTCGGGAACTCAAACTCGCACTGATCGTCGGTTTCGCACTGGTCCTGACCGTCGCCATCCTGGTGAGCGATCACCTTTCGAAGGCGCGGACGGCAAGCCTTGCCACCGTGGGCGGGACGCAGAAAGTCGTCGCGAAGGTGCCGGATTCTCCGATCCGCAGCATTGAAGATTTGATTCCCACGCAGTTGCCGCCGGCTGTGGAGGTTGCGGCGCCGCAGGCGACAGCCGAACCCACTGCCACGACTCCCGCCGATTCGGGCGAGGTGTTCGCTCCGATCGTGATCGGGCAGCAGCAGGTGGGCCCGGCGCGCGAGACCAAGTTTGGGCTGGGGCGATCGGATGGCACGGGCTCGCTGAGCGCATCGATTCGCGAGCGCGCGGATAGCACAAAGGGGACCCCGACTCTCGCCGCCGCACCGCAGGGAGTCACCCCGCAGGAAGTTCTGCAGCAAGAGGTCAACAAGGTCGAGGCGAGCAAAGCGGCCCCGCTGGCAGCAGAGAAGACGCACAAGATTGTGGAGGGTGACTCGCTTTACGCGATCGCCCGGAAGTATTACGGCGATGCTTCGCTGTGGAAGAAGCTCGCCGCGGCGAACGCGGGCAAAGTGGGCGACAACGGAAGCGTTCGCGTCGGAAACACGATCGTGATCCCGAGCAAAGATTCGCTGACCGGCAAGGCCGACAGCCGCGTCGCAACGAAGACCGATGCGAAGCCCGAGCAGAAAGCTTCGAAGCCGGAAGCCGGAAAGACCAAGTCCTATCAGGTGCGCCCGGGCGACACGCTCATGAACATCGCGCGTCAGCAGCTCGGCTCGGCCTCGCGGAGCGGCGAGATCGCTTCGATGAACAGGATGGATCCGGATGATGATCTGCTCGCCGGCGCCATTCTCAAACTCCCATCGCACTAAGAGAATCCGGAGGTCGGCGTCGTGAGCGAGCAGCAGCCAGGCAGCGGAGGGCTTCTCTTCAAGCTCGGCTTGGTGGTGCTGTCGATCGGGCTGTGTGCCCTCTCGATGCTGGTCATGCGTCAGGCTCGATTGCAGGCGGGGCACGAGGTGACTCAAACGCAATTGCGGATCCAGCGCGCCGACGAGCAGTTGTGGAAGATGCGCGCAGACATTGCGGCGCTCTCGAATCCGGCTCGCGTGCGCGAGCTCGCCGGCACGATGGGTCCGATGCACGCGCTCATCAATCCGGTCGAGACGAGGTTGAACCCGAGCTTCAACGTCGCCATTCCGATGATTGAAAAGATTCAGCCGGTGACGCGGGCATCGCGGATCGCGCCGGCGAACTCAAAGCCGTCCGGAATAGAAAAAGCCAAGGCGCCGTCCGGGACCGGTTCAACAGAAAAGCCCGGCGACAAGAGCGAAAAGAAACCGGGACACAGCGCTCCTGCGAAGCCGCGCTCCAAGCCCGACTCGAAGACGCCGCCGCGGACAACGGGGGTTTCTCCCACCGGGCTTGCCGCGATCCCCGTTTCCCGCGATCCGGATCTTGACCGGTAGAAGACTCGGCCGGTGGAAAAACATGGCTCCAGAATCAAAAAGTACGGACCGGCGGATCAACACGATCGCCACATTGGCGGTCGGAACCCTGACAGTGCTGCTGTGCCTGCTGCTCGCGCGCGTGACGCAGCTTCAATTGCGACCGCCCGGCGATTTGCGTCGTGAGATGGAGCCGCGCGTGAGCGTCCGAAAGGACCTTCCGATCCGGGGCGATCTTCTCGATCGGCGCGGGCGCATTCTCTCGACGACGCGTGTCGGATACCGGGTCGTCGTCGATCCGACCCAGTTGAAGTCGCTGGATGAAGCGATCGTGAAGCTCGCGCGGGCGACGGGGCAGCGCGAGGATGTCGTCGGCGAGCGGATTCTCTCTCGCGTCAACGAGAACAGACGGCGCGAAGACCTGCGAAAAAAGCTCGAGCCGTTCGCGGAAGCCGGCGCGAACACCGCCCTGCTGACAGCGATCAAGAGCGCCTTCGGTTCTGCACTGGGCAAGGGCAATCCCGAGTCGGCTCCGCCTTCGGAAACCGAAACCCGTCAACTCGCCAGCCAGGAGATCGATGCGGACGCGCCGGCGCCCTCGCTCAAACCCATCCGCTATCTGCCGATGACGAGGCTGCTCTCGGATGAACAGGTTGCGGCGGTGCGCAGCGCGCGGATCAAGGGCGCGATCCTCGAACGCGTCATGGTGCGCGAGTACCCGGGCGGGCCCGAAGTTGCTTCGATCGTCGGGCTCGTTGGTTTCGGACACGTCGGCGTGCTCGGCGCCGAGAGGATGCTGAACAAGCGTCTCTCGGGTTCGCCGGGAACGATCTCGTACGTGCGTGATGCCAAGGGAAAGCCCTTGTGGATCGAGCCCGGACAGGTCAAGCCCGCCGAACCTGGAATCGATATTCGGCTCTCGATCGATTCCGAGATGCAGCGCATCGCTGTCGAAGAACTGCAGCGCGGCATCACCGACGCCGACTCGGCGGGTGGACGCCTCATGATCTTCGATCCGCTGACGGGTGAAGTGCTGGCGATGGTCGACATCGTCCGGCACGTGCCCGATGCGATCCCGTATCCGTGGGCGAAAGTCCTGCCGGCGCTACCCGAAGATCCCGCGGCGGCGACATCGAGCGGCAAAGGGAAAGCAAAGAAGCCCGCACCGAAGAAACTGCGCATCGAGGATCACGGCCCGCCGCCGCCGGCGAGATACATCACGATCCAGCGCGAACAGACAAACGACGATCTCCCGGCGATGCACCGCAACCGCTGCGTCGAAGATATTTACGAACCGGGCTCGACCTTCAAGCCGTTTGTGTGGTCCACGATTACCGAGCTGGGACGCGCGCGCGTCGAGGAAGTGTTCGATACCGAAGGCGGACGCTGGCACACGTCCTACGGGCGCTACATCGAGGACGTCACCAAGCGCGCGACTATGACGTGGGCCGAGGTGCTCATCAATTCGTCGAACATCGGCATGATCAAGGGCGCCGAGCGCCTCTCCTATCAGGAGCTGCGTCAGGCTGTCGTGCGCTTCGGTTTCGGCAAGAAAACAAACATCGGTTTCGCGGGTGAAGCCAGCGGCATCATCACCTCGCTCAAAGATTGGAGCAAGTTCAGCCAGACTTCGGTGGCGTACGGCCACGAGGTCGCGGTGACGCCCTTGCAGATGGTGCGGGCGTTCAGCGCGTTCTGCCGCCCGGGCGAACTCGCGGGCACGCTTCCTGCAGTGCGCTTGACCGCGCAGACTGTCGACGATGTGCGAGGGACGGTGGTCGAGCGCGTTCTGCCGGTGAACATCGCGAACCTGACGCGGGAGGTCATGCAGGGGGTCGCCGCAAAGGTCGAGATGAATCTCGCCAACTCCTCACACGGGAGCGAAGCGGGCTGGAAGTATTCGATGTTCGGCAAATCGGGCACCGCAGAAATCCCGCTCACGCCTCCCGTCGGCAAGAACCTCCGCCGCCCGAAAGGGACCAGCGGGTATTTCGACAACCAATACAACAGCAGCTTCATCGCGGGCGGACCGGCAGAAGCGCCCAAGATCATCGTGCTCTGCGTCATCGACGACCCCGGGCCGTCGAAGATTCGCATCAGGCAGCATTACGGCTCATACGTGGCCGGGCCTGTGGTTCGCCGGACGATGGAGCGGGCCTTGAACTACCTCGGGGTCCAACCGACGACGACCGCGCTCGCGAAGGGCGACACAGCGGGAATGTAAGCGTTTTCAGTGCTCGACCGCCTCCGAGCTGAACCGATGGTTTGGCATCTGATCGCGATTGCCGGCGGGTTCATCGAACCGATAACGACGTGCAAGTGTTTTTGTGTTTTTTTTCGCGCAATGATGTGTTGCAGAAAGCGCTTACAAGAGTTACGATCGTTTAAGACTGCAGTCGGGCGTCTCCGGGACGCGCGAAATCTGCAAGAATTGCTCGTTTTTTCCCGTCAACGTGGGTTGGACGGGCGGCAAGTTTGCACCGAGAGGAGTTCGAAGAGATGAAGAATGTTTTGTTTGTTGCCGCGGCTATCGCTGCGGTCTCAGGCGCTGCTCAAGCGGCGACCACGTACAACGATGCTCAGAACGACCTGTTTGACAACGGGTTCGCCAACTTGGACATCAAGTCGGTGACGGTGAGCCATGACGCGAACAACGTCTACTTCTCGGTGGAGACGCGTGGCTTCGCCAACTGGACGAAGTACATGATCTTCATGAACGTTTCGACCGGTAGCGATTTCACGCCAACGAACGCCTGGAACCGCCCGGTCAATCTCACGACGAACATCAGCCACTACGTCGGTTCGTGGGTTGATCAGCCGAACACCAACCAGCAGAACTGGGCTTGGGACGGCTTCAACTGGAACATGGACGGCGGCACGACGGACAACGATCAGACGCAGATCGGCTCGAACATCGTGAAGTTCACGGTCAGCCGCTCGTTCCTCGGCCTGCTCGGCAACGGCGTGATCCTGTTCGACATCGCCACTTCGGGCGGCGGCGGCACCGATCCGGGCGTCGATCACCTGAGCCGCAACACGCCGGCGACGACCGGCTGGGGCGAGCCCTCGACCTCCGGCACGTTCCTCGCCTACACGGTCCCGACCCCGGGCAGCCTCGCGCTGATCGGCCTCGGCGGTCTGGTTGCGGCGCGTCGTCGTCGCTGAGCCTTCGAGTTTGAACTTTGACCTTCGCAGGCCCCGGCACACTGCCGGGGCTTGTCTTTTTGCTGCCCGATCGATCGGCGAACAATCCGGGCTCAAAGCCGCTACATTCTGCGGCCCACGTGCCGGCAGCCCCGGCGGAGAACTGCCGTGCCCCCGATGATCGAAACGATCAACTTGACGAAGAAATACGGCGAGTTGATCGCGCTGAACAACCTGAACCTCATCATCAACGAGGGTGACTGTTTCGGTTTCATCGGGCCCAACGGCGCGGGCAAAACGACCACGATCAAGATCCTCGCGACGCTTCTCAAGCCAAGCAGCGGACAGGCCAACGTCGCGGGCCTGACGATCGGATACCAGAATCGCCAGATCCGCCCCTTGATCGGCTACGTGCCCGACTTCATGGGCGCGTACGAAGACATGGTGGTCACCGAGTATCTCGAGTTCTTCGCCGCGTCGTACGGCATCCACGGCGGGCAGCGCATCAAGACCGTGAAGGATGTCCTCGAGCTCACCGACCTCACGTACAAGGCCGACGCGGAAGTCAACAGCCTTTCGCGCGGCATGCAGCAACGCCTCAGCGTCGCGCGCGTGCTTCTTCACGATCCGAAGGTTCTGTTGATGGACGAGCCGGCGAGCGGTCTCGATCCGCGCGCCCGCATCGAGATGCGTGAACTACTCAAAGAGCTCCGCCGGATGGGCAAGACCATCCTGATCAGCAGCCACATCCTGCCGGAACTCGCGGAGCTTTGCAACGTCGTCGGCATCATCGAGCGCGGGCAATTGCTCTTCAGCGGCACGGTCGACGAGATCGTGCGCCGCGCGAAGATGGGTCACATTCTGCACGTCGGTGTCACCGACCGCGTCGAAGAAGCGGCGAAGGTGATCGCGGCCATGCCGGGCGTGAAGAAAGTGGTGCTCACCGATGCGGAATCTCCGGGCGCCGCGGTGAACGGCGCGGGAGTTGGTGGGGGGGGGGCTGCGGGTGGTGGGGGCGCGAAGAGCAACGGGCACGCGACCAAGATGATCGTGGCCGACTTCGATGCCGCCGGGGGCAGGAACTACACGGATATTCCGAACGTGCTGATCAACCAGGGATTCCGGATCACGAAGTTCACCGAAGAGCCGGTGAACCTCGAAACCGCGTTCATGCGTTTGACCAAGGGGCTCGTGCAGTAAGTTGATCAAAGCTGGCGGTTCGGCCGGCCGAGGATTCTTCGCTCACATGAGCATCACGATCAGGCGATTGGCTCCGATAGACGCTCTTGACTACGTCACTCTCCGCCGCGAGATGCTCGCCGACTCTCCGTGGTCGTTCCTCGCGAGCCCGGAACAGGATCGCGGCTGCGATCTCGAAAAGGTGCGTGCGTCGCTCGCGCGGGAAGATGCCGCCATCTTCGCGGTTCGCGAAGGCGACCGCCTCGTTGCCGCGGCAGGTGTCGTTCGCGACGAGGCCTTGAAAAAGCGGCACATCGCGACGATCTGGGGCGTCTATGTCGCGCCGGGAGCGCGCGGGCGCGGGCTGGGGCGTGCAGTCGTGTGTGCCGCGATGGATGCCGCGCGATCATGGCCGGGAGTCGGATCGATCCATCTCGCGGTCAGCTCGAACGCACCGCTGGCGCGCCGGTTGTACGACTCGCTCGGATTTCGGGAATGGGGCTACGAGCCCGACGCCGTGCGGATCAACGGTGTTTCATACGGCGAGCATCACATGGCGATGGCGCTTGACAAACAGCCCTAGTCAGGGTGCGGCGCCGCCAGTCGCCTCCGGCGGCAGGCGCGACGCTTGGATGAAGACTGGGCCGTAGTGGAGCAGTAGCCATTTCCACCGGCCGTAAAGAGTCGAGAGGCCGACCACCGTCAGTGTTTCCGTCGCCTCGTCGTAGATCGCAACCGGACCTCCGGACATCCCGTTGATCCGAAGCGGCGCTTCGCTTCGGAAAATGATCGTTTCGTGCGGCCCAAAGTCACGAACGGCGATTCCCTTCACGATCGTAACGCAACGGGCACCGAGTCGCTTCCCTCGAGTTCCGGAGCGTGCACATAGCCGAACGCATAGATCGTCGTGCCCTGGGCGATCGGCAAGACGCCGTCGAAGCGGATTCGCGATCGGAGCGGGTTCATCAATTGAAGTTCGAGCGAAGTAGGCTGGCTTTCGGAAGGGAAAGCACCATTTGCAATGTCCGGACGAAAGAGGAGTGTGTCATTCGCGGAATCGTCGCGGTAAAGCACGTCCGCGCTCACCGCGGTCTCATTGACAAGGATCAGCGGTCGGGTGCCTCTCCGCCAGCGTTCATCGAACACGTGCGCCGCCGTGAGCATGAGCCCATTTGGGAGAAGCTGCGCGGATCCGACGCTGTCGGCGGACATGCCCGTAAGTTTGCAGCGAGCATCAACGTCGCGCTGAATAGTCGTCACGGATGCGACGATCGCGGGACCGAACTGCCGGACACAAACCGGGATTTCGGCAGCGGCTTTTTCGCGATCTGAGAGCGTGTTGGATGTCGAGCATCCCGCGAATTCCATGCACGCGAGAAGCACAAGCAATACGCGCGGAGACTTGACTGAAATGAAGCGGCATTTACGCAGCACCCACGGCAAGTTTACAACGGCCGGAGATGATTCCTCACATCTCTCGTGGAGGAAAACAATCATGCGTGGGTTGCTTCGGGGCGGTCTTGCAGGATTGGCGGCATGGAAGCTGGGAGGAGGGATCGTTTCCACCATCCTGATTTTCCTGCTGATCTTTTGGTTGCTGGGCCGGATTTGATGGGGGATTCGTTGCTGTTTTTTTGTTGCTTGTGCGCGGGCCCGCCGGTGGTGGCGAAGTCGATGTCCGCCCGTGTTGGAGAGGATGGGAAAGAGGCGCAGGCGGCCCGTGCTCGAAACAGCGCGGGCCGCTCGCTTTTTTGCCCGATTCGGGCCTGAGATTTCCTCGTCCTGCAGGCCGCCCGTGGGGCTCCCCCTCGTGGAACGCGATACCGCATCTTTGCGGGTTCCATTCGGTAGAATGTGAACTCACGAGTGCTTTGTTTTCTTCCGGTCGCCCACCGGGAATTGGGCGGGAGAAACTCGATGAAATCGAAGGTTTGGATGATGAGCGGAATGGCGGCGGTGCTTGCCGCGGGATTGGTTGTGTCGGTTGCGAACGCCGGCGATATTCCGGCGCCCCCTCCGACCAAGCAGGAGCCGGTGCGCGACGACATTTTCGGCATCGAGTACGTAGACAACTACCGCTGGCTCGAGGGAGACAACAGCGATCCAAAGAACATGGGCACGGAAACGCCGGAGGTCGCGGCGTGGACCGACGCGCAGAACGCGTACACGCGCAGCGTGCTCGACAATCTGCCCGGCCGCAAGGCGGTCGAAGACAAGATCCGTCCGCTGATGGAAGTCGGCTCGATTTCTTCGCCGACGATGCGCGGCAATCGCTACTTCTTCAGCAAGCGCGAGGCGAGTCAGAATCAGCCATTGGTCTACTACCGCGACGGATACAAGGGGGAAACGAAGCTGATTCTCGATCCGGCGACGATCGATCCGAGCGGGCTCGTCACGATCACCTGGTACGTGCCGAGCCTCGACGGCAAGAAGCTGGCGTACGGCACGTATCGCGCGGGCGATGAAAACGCGACGCTCCACATCATCGATGTCGACAGCGGGAAGAAGAGCGACTTCTCGATCCCGAATAAGGTGAGCAGCGTGAGCTGGCTTCCCGACAACTCGGGGCTCGTCTATCGCAACCTCGCCGACCCGAACAACCCCTACAGCGGACAGGTGATGTTCGTCGGCATCGATCAGGATCTGAGCAAGGCTCAAACCATCCTGCGCCAATTCACCAAGGACGAGAACGCCAAGCTCGCGACGACGTACGGCCCGGGCGGCGGGCTCGATCGCGATGGCAAGTGGCTCGAACTGAGCTACTCGACCGACACGCGGAACAACGACCTGTGGGTCGCCGATTTCGAGGAATTCCGGAAAACCGGAAAGGTGAACAAGGTGGACATCCTCGTCGGCGAAAAGGCGTCGGCAAGCGCCGATATCGTCGGCGACACTATGTTCCTTCAGACGACTCTGGATGCGCCGAACGGACGCGTGTTTGCGATCGATCTCAAGAATCCGGATCGCAAGAACTGGAAGGAAATCATCCCCGAGCGCAAGGATGCGAATCTGACCGGCGTAAGAGTGTCCAAGAGCCGGATCGCGGCAACGTATCTGAAGAACGCCAGCAGCTCGATCGAGACTTTCGACTACGCGGGCAAGCCGACGGGCAGCCTGAAACTCCCGGGCATCGGCAGCGCGGGAATTTCGACGGAAGAAGATCGCGACGAGGCGTATCTCTCTTTCAGCAGTTACAACTACCCGACGAGCATCTTCCGCGTCGACCTCACCAAGCCCGACGCACAGCCGGAATTGTGGGAGCGCCCGGCGGTGCCGGTTGATCCGAGCACCGTCGAAGTCAAGCAGGAGTGGTTCAGTTCGTCGGGTGGCGCGCGCATCCCGATGTTCATCGTCCACAAAAAGGGCCTCAAGCTCGACGGCAACAACCCGACCATCCTGTACGGGTACGGCGGATTCATGATCAGCCAAACGCCGTCGTTCAACGCCTCCAATTTCCAGTGGTACGACGCCGGCGGCGTGCTGGCCGTGGCAAACCTGCGAGGTGGCGGCGAATTCGGAACCGCCTGGCACGAGGCGGGCAAGCTCGGCCAGAAGCAGAACACCTGGGACGATTTCCAGGCCGCGGCGGAGCATCTGATCAACAGCGGATACACCAGCCCCAAGAAACTGGCGGTCATGGGAGGCTCGCAGGGCGGTCTGCTCGTCGGTTCATTTGTCACGCAGCGCCCCGATCTCTGCAAAGCGGCGCTCTGCCTCGTTCCTCTGAACGACATGCTCCGCTATCAGAACTTCCTGATGGCGCGCTACTGGGTGCCCGAATACGGCAGCGCCGAGAACAAGGAACAGTTCGAGTTCATCCGCAAGTACTCGCCGTACCAGAATGTCAAGAAGGGAACGGCGTATCCGGCGGTGCTCGTCACGGCCGGCGAACACGACGCGCGCGTGCACCCGCTGCACGCACGCAAGTTCGTCGCGGCATTGCGCGAAGCCACGAGTAGCGGGCTCCCGATTCTCTACTGGGGCGACAAGGACGCGGGACACGGACAAGGAAAGCCGCTGAATCTGCGGATTCGTGATCTCGTCGATCAGCGCGTGTTCCTGATGTGGCAACTCGGCATGCTCGAAGGCGACAACTGAGCCCCCGGGTTCGCGCGGCATCCGGGGGATCGTCCCGGGCTTGTTCCCGGAATTCGGGCTTCGCAAAAAGCATGAATCGCAGGGCCGGAACGCTCCGGCCCTGTTTCTTTTTGCGCGAATCCCGGATTCGGGGTATGGACCGTGATGGGATCGGCCGTTATGGTCGATGGCTCGTGATCGGGAGTTTTCTGGCCATCTTCGCCGCGGTGCAATTCGCTCTGTCGATGCGCGACGCCGAGGCTCCGGCGCACGGCCCTTCAAAGATCCCGACATTCACAATTCCTGTGCTGATGTACCACCACGTCCGCGAGCCGGGCCCGGGTCTCGCTGACGCTGCATCGCTGCGGTTCGCCGTCTCGCCGGTCGAGTTCGAGAAGCAGCTCGACTACTTGCAGCAGAACGGCTACACCACGATCGATACCAAACGGCTGGAGGTGTCGATGCGAACGGGTTTGGCGTTGCCGCCGCGTGCGGTCATGCTTACGTTCGACGACGGATGGGAAACACAATTCTCGACCGTCTATCCGCTTCTCCGCGAGCGCGGCATGGTCGGAGTCTTCTTCGTGCACACCGGCGTGATCGGCGAGCAGCCGGGTGCCGCGATGTCGTGGGACGATGTCTGCCAGATGGAAGACGACGGGATGGACATCGAGTGCCACACGGTCTCGCACCCATCGCTGCCCCAGCTCGATGCGCCGGCGCTCGAGCGCGAACTCACAGACTCGCGCGCGATTCTGGAGGCAAAGCTCGGCCGGCCCGTGACCGCGCTCGCCTATCCCTACGGGGATTTCACCGAGCGTGAAATCGAAGCGGCGGAGCGAGCGGGATATCGGCTGGCCTTCTCGACCGAAGTCGGGCTTGTTCAGCGGTTGGACGAACCGTTCGAGATTCACCGCACGATCGTGACCTTCGGCGACTCGACGGACGACTTCGCGATCAAATTGACCGAACTCGATGGAAGCCGCGCGCTGCTCGACTATCGACCGTCGATCACGCCCGTACCCGCGGCACGGACCGCGCACGTGCAGTAGTCGGAACCAGGCTCACCCCAAATCTTGGACGATCACCATGCGGCTTGCAGAATCACGGCGCGTCGTTCGCCGGCGCTCCCGGCGACGTCGCCCGGGAATCGCGTGTGTATTGCAGGAACCACTGCCCCAGGTTGAAATTGCGATACGCCGCATCCCACGAGTTGTGATTCGCATCGGGAAGCAGTGTGACCTTGATCGGAATCAGATTCTCAAGACCGATCTGGCGCTGCTGCACCGCATCCACGATCGCCGTCGTCTGCTCCGGCGGCACAACGTCGTCTTTCAGACCGTGAAAAGCCCAGATCGGAAGATCCTTGACGCGGATCGCGATCGACTGCGGCAGAAACTCATTTCCCATCTTGCGGTAGTAGCCGCAGATGGGGACGAGCGCTGCCCATTTGTCCGGATAGAGCGCGCCCAATGCCCAGGTCCCGGCGCCGCCCTGCGAGAGCCCCGTCAGGTAGATCCGGTTCGCGTCCACGTTGTATTCCGACTGAGTCCTCGCAAGGATGTCGAGCACGAGTTGCTTGTGATCCACCCACTGGCTTTGTGAATCGGGCTTCTGCGGGAAGATCGCGATGAAAGGCCACTGGTCCCGGTTGAGCTGGATGGCGCTCCCGAGGCCGACGGCGATCTGCTTCTGTCCGTCGGTTCCGGATTCGCCGCTGCCATGGAGAAAGAGAATGGTCGGCGTCGGAACAGAAGGGTCGTAGTCGCGTGGAACGTAGACTGCGTAGAGGCTCTTTCCCCCGGGTCCTCTGTCGTGCACCTCGATTTCCTTGAACACAAATCCTTCGGTCGCCATGGGAAAGGTCTTTGTTTGCGGCGCACCCGAACCCGAGTCGCTCGGCGCATTGCGTGTGCAGGCGGCGAGCAGCAATCCGAGCAACGCGAGTGCGAGAGTGCGCATGGTGTGCCTTGTCGAGAGGGTGGGGTGAGCGAACAGAATAGCCGCTCGGCACGTCCCTGCGCCGGGTTCTTGAATGTTTCATCGAAATGAAACGGCGCTCGTAAGGTTGGATCGGTCAGGAAATACCGTTGGTGACTTGTCCGGAGAAAACCGCGGCGATGCACGTTGAGAGTTGGAAAATCCGTCGGCTCTTGGTGCTCGATGCACAGCAGATCGAGCAGCTTTCGGATGTCCTCCTGGATTGTGTCGAAGGGGGCGCCTCGGTCAGTTTCATGCTCCCGATGACGCGCGAAAAGGCGCGGGCGTTCTGGCAGAAAGTTGCCATCGGGGTCGCGGCGAACGAACGCGTGTTGCTCATTGCGGAGGACGCGCACGGAGTCTGTGGCACGGTCCAATTGATTCTCGACCTGCCCGAGAACCAGCCGCATCGCGCCGATCTCGCCAAGATGCTCGTGCACCGAAGAATGCGCCGCTGTGGTCTCGGCGCCGCGCTCATGAAAGCTGCAGAGGCCGCCGCACTCGAATGCGGGAAAACGCTGCTTGTACTCGATGCCGTCACCGGCGGCGACGCCGCACGCCTCTACGAACGGCTCGGCTGGGTGAAAGTGGGGGATGTCCCCAACTTCGCGCTCTTCCCCGACGGCAGGAAATGCGGCACCACATACTACTACCGAGCGCTCGCGTAGCGGCGCTACCGCGCCGGAATCGTGAGCACCGGAGCCCGTTGATCCGTCGCGCTCTCCTGCATCCGAAGACCGACGAGCAGGCGCAGGATCTTGAACGCGCGCTTGCTCTTCGTGTCGGTCGAGTCGACGTAGTACCACCATCCGCGGAACGGAATCGCCACGACGGCGTTCTTCGGATAGGACTTCGATGTGCGGATGGTCATGAGGCGATCCTCGCCTTCGATTTCGGAATCGAGGGGTGCCGCGACGCCTGCGCGCTGCTCTTCCTCCGGAATCTCGATGGAGCGGCCCGCCATGCGGATCACGTCGAGGGCGGATCGCAACTGGATGCGGATCACGCTCGACCCTCCGGCGCCCTCGTTGACGCTCATCGGTAGAACAAAGTCGCGCCCGTCTGCATTGACATCGGTGATGCTGAGGATGTCGAGAACTTCTTTGACTTCGGCTTTGTACGCGTCGTATCCGCTGATGCGAACGCAGAATTCCGGATTCGCCGGCGTCGATCCCGCGCACTGGCCGGTCGTGACCACGCCCGCTTTCCGAAGCTTGGCTTGGAGCGTGAAGAAGCGCTCCAACTTGTCGGACACGGGCGCATCCATCGGATTGTCCAGTCCGTTGATACGTCGATAGAGCTGGCGCATCCAGATCGCATCGTCTTGTGCCGCGCCGAGCAGCAACATCGCCTGCGTCAGGGTAATCGGTGTGAGCATGCGGCTGAGAAAGAGCTCGCCGCTGAGCGGGATATACGAAATCGTCGGGCTCTCTTCGTACGCGACGCCGGCCGAGAGAGGCACCAGGTTGCCGGAGTAGTTCTCGCCGGGGCCGATGCCGATGTTCCCGTTGACGTTCGCGCTGACCCGGATGCTCGCCGTCACGCTCGCGACCGTCAGCATCCCGAATGTCTGGTCGTAGCGCTCGCGCACGATCACGTTCAGTATCTGCTCGTCTTCGGTGTTGTTGATCACTTCGTTGTAGACCGCGCGACCGTTGGCGATCGACGCCGGGCCCGCGGCGGCGCAGCCCACAAGCAGCCCGACGCTCGCGACGAGCAGAGCCGCGCCCACGTTCGAACGCGCTCCGCGAAGCAGAGCCGCGCCATGCCGCGACGCGCCGAATCCCGCACCGTGTTTGTTGTTCAGTCGCACGCGCCCGCCTTTTCAATGAGTGTGCCGGGAGGTTTCACCTCGAAGAAAATCGGCAGTTTCGGCCGTTTCGCTGCAAAGCCATACCCTCCGGGCGCTGACATCACGCCGTGCGCCGAAGTTTTCCGATGGGCGCGCCGATTCCGCTCGCGATATGGACCGGGGAGGAGCAAATGACTCGGGAACCAGACAACGAGGCCGCCGTCCTGAACTGCATCGGAAAGACGCCCCTGGTCGAGCTGCGCTCGATGGTTCCGGCGGCCTCGGCTCGCATCCTTCTCAAAATCGAGAGTCAGAACCCCTCCGGGAGCATGAAGGACCGCATGGCCCTCGCCATGATCGAGGGCGCGGAGCGCGACGGCCGCCTCAAACCCGGCCAGTCCGTCGTCGAGTACACCGGCGGGAGCACCGGCGTTTCGCTGGCGCTCGTGTGTGCCGCGAAGAAACACCCGCTCCACATCGTTTCATCCGACGCGTTCAGCAAACAGAAACTCGATCACATGCGGGCGCTCGGCGCGGAATTGACGATCGTCAAGAGCGCAAACGGCGGCATGGACGCGACGCTCACGCGCGGCATGATCGAAGAAGCCAGAAAGATCGCCGAGCGCACCGGAGCATTCTGGACCGATCAGTTCAAAAATCGCGACCAGGCGAGCGGCTACTTCGCGATGGCCGATGAGATTCTGGATCAGACCGGCGGCAAGATCGACGCGTTCGTGCAGAGCGTCGGCACGTCAGGGTCGATCCGCGGGAACTCGCAGCGCCTGCGTGAACGCAAGGCCGGGATTCGCATCGTGGCGGTGGAGCCGAGCGAATCGCCGGTCCTCTCCGGTGGCGCGACCGGAACGCACAAAATCGAAGGAATCGGCGCGGGCTTTGTGCCGCCGATGTGGGATCGCTCGCTCGTCGATCAAATCGAAACTGTTTCCACCGAAGAAGCAAAGCAGATGGCGCGCACGCTCGCGAAACAAGAGGCGATCATGGCGGGCACTTCAACAGGGTGCAATCTGGTTGCCGCGCTGCGTGTCGCGGAGAAACTCCGGCGCGGCGCGACGGTGGTGACGGTCATGTGCGATTCAGGCACGAAGTACCTGAGCACGGACTTGTACGGAAGCAATTGAGGACGGAGCAGCCTTCGTTCGGCTTTTTCAGTTATCCACAACCGAATTCGTTTATTCGCAACGGCTTACAGAAAACCGTCTTCCGCCCAAATCCCAAACATTGACATGGCTGTTCGGCATTGGTACGCTGTCCGCAGACAGGCTCGCGTCCGACGCCGCCCCTGTCTCCCGTGCTGCGAAACAAGGTCGTTTCGAAGCCGGGCACCGCGTCGGGCCGACCTTTGGACCCGCTCGTCCCGTGTGTTTGGGATTGGGCGGCCCCCCGGAGGCCAACCCGCCAGAGGCGGGAGATCGGATCGGTTCATGACTGTTGCAGAAGCGAAGGAAGTGCGCGCGGACTCGAAGGCGGAAGTGAAGGCGCAGGCGGAAGATCGCCAGAAGAAAAAAGCGCTGGATCTCGCGCTCGGGCAGATCGAAAAGGCGTTCGGCAAGGGCGCCGTGATGCGGATGGACGAATCCGCATACCTCAACATCCCGGGAATTTCGACGGGCTCGATCTCGCTCGATCTCGCGCTCGGCGGCAAGGGCATCCCGCGCGGACGCATCGTCGAGGTGTTCGGCCCGGAATCGTCGGGCAAGACCACGCTGGCGCTCACGATCGCGGCGCAGGCACAGAAGGACGGCGGAGTTGCCGCATTCATCGACGCGGAACACGCGCTCGACCCTTCGTGGGCGCGGCGAATCGGCGTGAACATCGATGATCTGCTCGTCAGCCAGCCCGATTCGGGCGAGCAGGCGCTCGAGATCTGCGAACTCTTGGTGCGTTCGAACGCCGTTGATCTGATCGTGATCGACTCGGTCGCGGCGCTCATTCCCAAAGCCGAGATCGAAGGCGAAATGGGCGACGCCGTGGTCGGGCTCCAGGCGCGGCTCATGAGCCAGGCGATGCGCAAGCTGACCGGCGTGATTGCTCGCAGCAACTGCACGGTCGTCTTCATCAACCAGATCCGCGAGAAGATCGGCGTGATGTTCGGCAGCCCCGAAACGACGCCCGGCGGACGCGCGCTCAAGTTCTATTCCTCGGTGCGCATCGACGTGCGGCGCACCGGCGCGATCAAGGAAGGCGAAGTGACGGTCGGAAGCCGCACGCGGGCGCGCGTGGTGAAGAACAAGGTCGCGCCACCTTTCCGTGATGCGGAATTCGACATCATGTACGTCGAGGGCATCTCGCTCGCGGGCGACCTGCTCGACCTCGCCGTGGACAGCAAAGTGATTAACAAGAGCGGTGCGTGGTTCAGCTACGGCGAGGTGCGCATGGGCCAGGGACGCGAGCAGGCGCGCGCCATGCTCAAAGACAACCCCGATATGTTCCGCGAGATCAGGCGCAAAGTGCTCGACATCCGCGGCACGCACCCGGTGGGCGGTCGCCCGGCCGGCGCCGTCGCCGGTGACGCCGACGCGGAAGGTGAAGACGAAGAGTAAAGACTCCGCTGCCGCAAAAAAACTCTTACACCCGGCCGTATCGGTCGGGTGTTTTGTTTTTGCTGCGAATTACCGTCGATAGCGGCTGCCCGTTCCAATCGGTTGAGGCGAATGTTCGAGATCAGCCCAGGGCCATCGGGGCGCGCCCGCCGACGAGCTGCGGGCTCGCTTTTCAGGATCGCACGATCTTGCGTTTGCAAGCACAACGGCGGTGATGATGAACGCGAAAAACGTCGTCGCGATTGCCAAGGAGCGCTGACTTGCCTCGTGTGGGCGGACCCCGGATGAATACTTGTATTTTTTCAATGCCTCAAATGTTCGAATGCAAAGCTGCGGGTAGTCACGCGCCCTGCCGCGGAATCTCGATCCACTGCGTGGGCGTGTGGCGGACGATCGCGCCGGTGCTGGCGTAGATGATCTGTTCGGCGATGTTGGTGCAATGATCGGCGACGAGTTCGCACTGGCTGGCGACTTCGAGGAGCAGGAACGCGAAGTCGATGGTCATCTGCCCTTTGGCGATCTGCTGTTCACCGTCGCGGATGATCGCGTCCTTGAACGCGGTCACGCAGTGCTGGCTCTGGAGCACGACTTTCGCGAGCGGCGCATCCATCCGGGCGAAAGCGGTCGTTGTATCGCGGAGAATCCCGATGACGCTGTTGGCCATCATGCGGAAAGTCGCGGGGAACGCGCGGGACTGTGCCGCGCCGCCCGAAACCATCGGCTTGACGAGGTCGGAAAGGTCGACCGCGACATCCGCGACGCGTTCGAGTTCGTTGTTGATCTTGACGATCGTGAGCACACGGCGCAGATCGCTCTCGCCAAGGCTGGCGCCCTCGTTCGTGGCATCGTTGAGCAGCGCCACGCACGCCTTTTCGATCGCCACATCGGACGCGTCGATGGCGTCGTCATCGCTGTTGACTTTTCCCGCCTTGGTCTCGTCGCGGGTGAAAAACGAATCGAGCGCGAGTTCCAGAAGTGCCTGGACACGGCGCCCCTGAGATTCAAGGTCGGTCGAGAGCTGCGCGATGCGTTTGGGGAAGTCCTGGGGCATGGCTGTTCCGGATCGTCCACCACAACCATACCACGCAGATTGAACCCTCGCCCGGCCTCGCTTACGCTCGTTTTCAACCGCACCAGCGGCCGGCGGGCACAGCCCCGTCCCTGAAGCGCGAAATCCGGAGCATCCCATGTCCTTTGAAATCCAATCCGTGAAGGCCCGTCAGATTCTTGATTCCCGCGGCAACCCGACTCTTGAAGTCGATGTCACGCTCGATTCCGGATTTATCGGTCGGGCCGCGGTGCCGTCGGGCGCCTCGACCGGCGAGAACGAAGCGGTCGAGCTGCGCGACGACGACAAGGGGCGCTACCTGGGCAAGGGCGTGCTGAAGGCCGTGAACAATGTCAACGGCTTCCTCGCTCCGGAACTCCTCGGGCTCGATGCGACGCGCCAGGAATCGATCGACAAACTGATGAATCAGATCGACAGCTCGCCCAACAAGGGGCGTCTCGGCGCGAACGCGATCCTCGGCGTTTCACTCGCGGTCGCCAAGGCCGCGGCGGCCGCGGCAGGTCTGCCGCTCTATCGCTACATCGGCGGCAGCGCCGCGCGCACGCTGCCCGTGCCGATGCTCAACGTGCTCAACGGCGGCAAGCACGCCGACAGCACGGTGGACTTTCAGGAATTCATGATCCAGCCGTGGGGATTCGATTCATTCGAGGACGGACTTCGCGCGGGCGTCGAGATCTACCACAGCCTGAAGAAGGTTCTGCACACCAAGGGGCTTTCGACCGCCGTCGGCGATGAAGGCGGTTTCGCGCCGAACCTCAAGAACAACGAAGAAGCTCTCAAATTGCTCGAGGAAGCGACCGGCAAGGCCGGTTACAAGTGGGGTGAGCAGATTTTCGTCGCGCTCGATCCGGCGGCGAGCGAGTGCTGGAACGAGGCGAAGGAAGAAGGCAAGCAGGGCTACAAGTTCTTCAAGAGCACGAAGGAAGTCGTGAGCAGCGATCACATGATTCAGATGTGGTCCGACTGGTGCTCGAAGTATCCGATCCGCTCGATCGAGGACGGGCTCGCGGAGAACGACTGGTCGGGCTGGAAGAAACTGACCGAGAAACTCGGCGCGAAGGTGCAACTCGTCGGCGACGACTTGTTTGTCACCAACCGCAAGTTCCTGCAGCGCGGGCTGGACGAGAAGTGCGCGAACGCGATTCTCGTGAAGGTGAATCAGATCGGGAGCCTGAGCGAAACGCTGGACGCCGTGAATCTCGCGATGCGGAACCGGTATGCCGCGGTGATGAGCCACCGTTCGGGCGAGACGGAAGATTCAACGATCGCCGACCTGGCTGTTGCGACGAACTGCGGACAGATCAAGACGGGCGCGCCCTGCCGCAGCGACCGCAACGCGAAGTACAACCAGTTGCTGCGGATCGCGGAAGAGCTGGGCGAGAGCGCGGTGTACGGGAAGACGACTTGGTGGCGAGGCTGATACGATTGACCCATGGCGAGTCCTTCCAGAGTTCCGTGGCGCACCCGCGTGACCTTTGAACCCGACAAGATGGGCGGGCAGGCTTGCATTCGCGGTCTTCGATTGCCGGTGGCAACGGTGCTTCGTTGCTTCGCGTCGGGGATGTCGCGGGAAGAGATTCTCTCGGACTATCCGAAGCTCGAAGAGGCTGACCTTGATGCGGCGCTCGACTATGCCGCGGATTTGGCTGAAGATCGTGTCACCACACTTCGACCCACGGGCTCATGAGGTTCCTTGTAGACGAGTCGGTATCTTGGCGCGTCGCTCGTGACTTGCGCGAGGCGGGGCACGACTGCGTGCATGTTGATCAGAGTGGTCTCGATCGTTCGTCAGATCGCGCGATCTTTGATTCGGCGATCGGCGACGCTCGGCACATCATTACGCAGGATATAGATTTTCAGACATTGCTCTTGAGCAGCGGACGGGCAACTCCGTCGGTGCTTCTGCTCCGGCTCAACAGCGGTCGAGCCCGTGCTCAGTTCGAGGCGATTCAGCACGTCTTGCCGAACATCGAAGCTGATTTGATTGCCGGGGCGCTGATTGTGCTCTTCGATGATCGCGTTCGGGTTCACAAAACCCGCAAGGACTGACTCACAACCCGACCTTGATCCCCTCGGCCTTAAACTTCTGCAGCAGCAGTTGCAGTTCGGTGAGCGCCTTGTCCAGACGATCCGCGGCGCTGTTCAGGGAGCGATACAGATCCGGGTTGTTCACGATCTGCCCGGCGGTGCCCTCGCCCCGGTTGATCTTGCCCGCGATCGCGCCGATGTCGGTGAGCGCGCCGTCCAAGCGCGAGAGCGTCGCTTTCGCATCGCGGCCCAGGTTTTCGACGGCCGCGACCGCGCGTTCGCCCTTGTCGTCGAGGCTCCTGGCGGCGCTGTCGATGCTCTTGGCCGCGGCACGCGCGTCGGTCATCAGATCGTTGATCTTCTGCGAATTGTCCTTGAGGCTGTTGTAGAGCGCATCATCGCCGACCCACTTGTTGAGGCCGACGAGCAGCGAATCAACCCGGGAAAGAATCGAGGCGACGGTCGGTGCTTTGCCGTTGTCAACATCCGACGGGTTGCGCGGTTCGAGCAACGCCTGCAGGCTCTCGCCGACTTTCGTGTAGGTGTCGGCGAACTTCTCGAACTTTTCCGCCGTGAGCGAGAGCCGGTCGAGCGGACGCTGCAGATCGCTGAAGAGCGAGTGCGGCTCGACGCGCATCGGCGCGGTGTTCTTCCCCGGAGCAAAGGCGTCTTCAGGAACGAAGGCGGTGAGATCGGCGCCCGGCGCGAAGGAGAGCGCCATCGATGCCTCGCCGACAAGGCCCTTTTCGATGTAAACAGAAAGATCGCGCGGGATGCGGACACCCTTGTTGATCTTCAGTGTCGCGATCATCCCATCGCTCGGCGGATCGGCGACCGCGAGGTTGGTGATCGCGCCGACGCGCACGCCGTTGAAGAGCACCGGAGAAGCGCTGCCGACTCCGGCGCCCGACGGCATCGACAATTTGATCGCATAAACCGGCTCGAAGCGCTTGCGGAACTCGCCGAAGAGCATGAGCATGATCAGCAGGCCACCGACGCCGATGATGGCGGTCAGGCCGACCAGAAAATCCCGCACGACGGACTTGTTCATGGCGTGCTCGCGGAATCAGTCCTTCTCATACTCCCGATCGTATTGGCCCATGAAGAAGTGACTGACGTGTTCGTTGCGGTGATGCGCCAATTCTGCGTATGTCCCGTCGGCGGCAACCTTTCCGTGCAGCAGCAAGACGCAGCGGTCCGCCACTTTCTGCGCCGAAACAAGGTCGTGCGTCACCACGATGCTCGTTACGCCCATCTGCTTGCTGAGCTTGATGATCAATTCGTTGATCCCGTCGGAGCGGATCGGATCAAGACCGGTGGTCGGTTCGTCGTACAGAACGACCCGCGGCTCGAGCACGATCGCGCGGGCGAGCGCCACGCGTTTGCGCTGCCCGCCCGAAAGCTGCGCCGGCAGCTTTGTGAACATGCCCTTGAGGTCCACGACCTCGAGCGCACGCGCGACTCGGTCGTGGCGCTCTTCCCGCGTGAGTTTGGTGTGCTCGCGCAGCGGAAACTCGATGTTCTCTTCGACCGTGAGCGAATCAAAGAGCGCGCCGCCCTGAAAGAGCAGCCCGATCTGCAGGCGAACGTCGATCAGGTCGCGTTCCTTCAGGTTGTCGACCCGTTCCCCATCGAAGTAGATTTCGCCCGAGTCGGGGCGGAGCAGCCCGACGATGTGCTTGAGCATCACGCTCTTGCCCGACCCGGACGGCCCGAGCACGACGGTCGTCTTCCCCTCTTCGATGTCGAGATCCACCCCGGTCAGAACCTGCAGGTGATGGAACGCTTTGTGAACATTCCGGAGCCGGATAATCGGACGGGCCGCTTCGCCGTTCCGTCGTTCAGCGGAAATCACCGGCGCCGAACCGGCGGCCGCCGAGGAAGAGTCCGGGTTGAATTGAGGTGAGGCTGGCGGCATCGAGATACGCTCGGATCATGAGCACACCGGACGAGGGTATCCGCGAGATCAGCCGAACGACCGTCCGCAAGGGCCGCAAGTTTGACTTTGAGCTCGTGAGAGTCGGAATGCCCAACGGGCGAACCATCGAAGTCGACCTTGTTCGCCATGGAGGTGCGGCGGTGATTCTCCCGATTCTCTCGACGGCCGGCGCACGCCACGTCGTGTTCGTTCGCAATCACCGCTTTTCGATCAGGCGATCGATCCTTGAAATCCCCGCCGGAACGCTCGAAAAAGGCGAAGAGCCGATCGCGTGTGCCGGTCGCGAACTCATCGAAGAAACCGGCTTTCGTGCCGCCCGCATCGAGCCGCTCGTGGAGTTTCTTCCCTCACCCGGAATGTCCGACGAGCGGATGTACACCTTCGTCGCGACCGACCTGACGGAAGTGGGGCAGCAGCTTGAAGAAGACGAATCAATCCAGGTTGAAATCATTCCGGCCGCCGAAGCGGTGGCAATGGCAGCGGACGGGCGACTCGAAGACGGGAAGTCCATCCTCGCGATTCTTCTCGCGGCACGCAAGGGATTGCTCTAGACGTCACGCAAAGCATTGCGCTAGGCGTCACGCCTCGCTCGCGGGAACCGGTCGCAGATTGAACGCCCGAGCAATCGCCCAGCGCCCCAAATAAATCGCGGGGGTGAGCAGAATCGCGATCACGAACTTCAGGATGTACCCCGTGAAAGCGGTGCGGATCACAAAGTCGAGCGTGGCCGAATCCTGGTTCAGCAGCTTCGGGAAGCCGTAGAAAAAGAGCCACGTCACGAGCAGCGAATCGAACATCTGGCTGATGATCGTGCTGCCGGTGGCGCGCAGCCAGACCATCTTGCCGCCCGTCATGCGCTTGAAGATCGTGAACACGAAGATGTCGAGCAGCGAGCCGAGCAGGAACGCGATCAGCGACGCGATATACATCAACGTTGCCGACCCGAAAATATTCTCGAAGGCCTGCTGATTTGCGGTCCCCGGTATGCCTTCAAGAATCGGGATCTTCCGACCGACACTGATCAGGATGAACGCAAAGACCGCCATCGCGAACGCCACATAGGTCGTCTGACGGGCGGCCTTGCGACCGAAGTATTCCGTGAGCAGGTCCGTGATCAGGAAAGTGATCGGGAACGGCAGCATGCCGACGGTGTGCTCGATCTTGCCTTGCCACCCAAGAACCGTCCAGCCCGTTTCGAACGAGAAGAGCTTCACGCCCAGTATGTTCGCGAGCACAAGCGCCGTGACGTTGACCGCCGTCAGCCACAGATAGAGGGTTTGCGCCCGAGTCAGCGCGTGAGGATGGGTCGGGTCGTTCGCCTGAATAGTCATGGAGAATACCGGAATTTGCGATGCTCGTTTCACCATTTGAGTTGCGGCCCGTCGCCGCAAACCGCTTAGAATCCGCCACGCATGACGACCGCGCTCAACACGCCGACAACCGAGTTCGAGAAGAAAGACCGCTGCGCCGACTTGCCGCACCGGCCCCGCGTGCTGCTCGGCAAAATGGGCCTCGACGGCCACGATCGGGGCGTCAAGGTCATCGCACGCGCGCTCCGAGATTCCGGCGTCCACGTCATCTATTCCGGTCTCTGGCAGACGCCAAAGAGCCTTGCGATCTCCGCGCGAGATGAAGATTGCGACGTCATCGCCGCCTCGATGATGAGCAACTCTCATCTCGTGCTCGGCCCCAATCTGATGAAGGCGCTGAAAGAAGTCGGTCGCCCCGACCTTCCCGTGTACATGGGCGGCATCCTGCCGCAGGAAGACCTCGAAGCCCTCGCGAAGGCCGGCATCTCCAAGTGCTTCACCACCGGAACCGGTCTACTCGATATCGTCAACGCCGTGCGCGAAGCCACCAAGCCGCGCGCCGAGGAAGTCAACAGCGGCACCGCTCAGCTCGCCCGCGATATCTCTCTCGTTCACGACAACAAGAAAGTCCGCTCGGACGCGAAGCGCCGCCGCCCCAAGCGCGTCATCGGGGTTACCGGTTCTCCGGGCGCGGGGAAGTCGACGCTGGTTGCGCAGCTCGTCGGTGAATTCACGCGGCGCGCCAAAGACGAGAAAGATTCTTCTTGTGGCGGCCGCTGCGCCGTGATCGCGTTCGACCCGATGAGTCCGATCACCAGCGGCGCGCTGCTGGGCGATCGCCTCCGCGTGGACTTCAACAATCTCGGTGAGAGCGTCTACTACCGAAGCCTCGCCATCAGCGGGGAGGACTACCACGCCCTTCCCGAAATCATCGAACTCATCGGCGGCGCGCATGAGGACCCCGACCTCACTTTCGACACGCTCTTTGTCGAAACGGTTGGCGCCGGTCAGAACGAGACCCGCATCCGCCAGCACGTCGATTTCACCGCCGTGGTTCTCACTCCGGGTATGGGCGACGCCGTGCAGATGGACAAGGCCGGCATCCTCGAGATTGCCGACATCTTCGTCTGCAACAAGGCGGATCACCCCGGCGAGAACGAACTTGTCCGCGATCTCAAAGACGTTGCGGGCAAGCGGCCGATCGTCGAGACCGTCGCCACCCGCTCCCAGGGCATCCCCGAATTGCTCGACGCGCTCGTGAAATAGCCCGAAGAAATTGCCGGAATGGAGCCCGCGCCGGGTTCGCGCCGATCTGATACTGTCGGGTGCCGCAAGGACGAGGCAACACGCATGAAAGACATGGACGTCGAATCCACTGAGAAGGCCGAATCAGCGGGGAACCCGCCGCTCGACGCAGCCGTCGCGCCCCTGAAGGGTCACCTCGAGGCGCTGCTCCTGAGCATCGACAAGCCCATCCCGGCCGAAAAAGCCGCGCGGGCTCTGGGGCTGATTCCGGAAGAAAAGCCCGAATCCAAAGCCGACGCGAAAGCGGGCGACGAACCCACCGAGCCGCAGAAGAAGGCCAGCGCCAAGCGATCCGCGGTTATTGAGTCCGCCGAGCGCGTCATCGAGCGGCTGGTCGCGGCGCTCAACGGCGAATACGAATCGACTTCCCGCTCGTTCCGCATCGAGCGCATCGCCGGCGGCCTCCGTGTTATGACGCTGCCGGCTTTCGCGCCGACGCTCGCCCGATTCCACAAGGATCGCCAGCAGACCCGCCTCTCCAAGGCGGCCGTCGAGACGCTCGCCATCATCGCCTATCGCCAGCCGATCACCCGCGCCGAACTCGAATCCATCCGCGGCGTTTCCTGCGGCGAAGTCTTGAAGAGCCTCATCGACCGCCACCTCATCGGAATCCGCGGCCGCGCCGAAGAGCTCGGCCGCCCGCTCCTTTACGGCACAACGCGCCAATTCCTCGATCACTTCGGTCTCGCATCGACCGCGGATCTCCCAAGCCCAGAAGAACTCAAGGCCGCGCTCTAGCGCGCGCCATTCGCCGGAGGATCACGCCTTGACGTCCAAACTTATTTCGAGCGTTTCCGTTCCCATGGTTCTTGCCGCCGCGTGCCTCGCGTGGGGCTGCGAGAGCGCCGGAAAAATGAGCGGCCGCGTCATCGAAGGTCCCGGAAACGTCGTCACCGTTCTTGACGAGAACGACCCGCGCTTCAAGCAGGACGGCGTCGGCGGAGCTTCGATTGTCGTCCGTCGGTATGCCGGCGAGGGGCAGAACGGCGCGATCATCGGGAGCGGCGTCTCCGAGCCCACCGGCGAATTCCTGATCCCGATCACCAACAAAGACGCGGAGCGCTACGAGATGGTCGTGACTGCGACAACCAGCGACAAGAGGATCAGCCGGGGCCGCATCTACTTCCCCGCTCCGGGCAATCAGGTCCTCGTGATCGTGCGCGAGGTGAAATAGCCCGCCGCGATGGGGCGATCGCGCACGGTCGTGCGGGCAGCGCCCGTCCGAGAACTCCGACGATTGCCATTCGCCATAAACCTGCCCGTGCGCGAGGCCGATGCTCCTGCGATTCCGACACAGGAGATTCGCCTTGCCAGCAAGCCGCTCCCGAACCGAACGTTGGCGTGATTGTCTCCAGCAGATCAAGGACCGCAGCGGCGGCATCGAGTTCACCGTTGCCCGTCCCGGCATCGACCCGGAAGCCAACAGCGGCGACCTCGTCTGGCGCGTCCGCGTCATTCGCTTCGATGATTCCGAACTCGTCGTCGAAGCTCCCGTCGCCATGGGCAATGCGATCCACCTCGGCGAAGATGTCGAAGTCGTCGGAATCCTCGCCGTCGGTCAGAATCGCTGGATGTTCCGCTCCAAGACGCTGGGCATGACCACAACCGCCGGCCCCCGAGGCATGATGCCCGCGGTCCGACTGCGCATGCCCGAAGAAGTCGAGCGCTGTCAGCGCCGCCAGTTCCTGCGCGTCGCCACCGCCGAGATCCGCCTCCCGGAGGTCGAGTGCTTTCCGCTTCTCGATCCGCTCTCGGCTGTGCCCGCGGAGGTCGCCTGCCGCGACGCGATGAAGAGCGGCGTGGTTTCCACGCTGCTGCCCGAAGTCGGTCCGGTCTTCAAGGCCAAACTGCTCAACATCGGCGGCGGCGGAGTCGGCCTGCTTGTGCCGCGCTCCGAAACCAGCGGCGCCAACCGTTCCAAGCTGATCTGGGCCCGCTTCGATCTCCGCCCCGAAATGCCGGCTCCGCTCGGCGTCACGGCGCGCATCGTGCACACGCATCTCAATCACGAGCAGGACGTGTACGCGGGTGTTTCGTTTGAGTTTGCGTTCCACACCGCGTACCGGCCGTTTGTTGCCGATCTGCTCGTGAATTACGTTCAGGCACTACAGGATCGCCAGCGCTCCGTCCGCCGGGCCGCCTGATTCTGTCGCCAATCGCGCGCCGCCGCCAGACCGCGGCGTGCACTTGTCAAAGCTATGCCGTTGACCGGCCGGCGATGAAGCCGTGCATTGCAAACGCCGTCGCCACAAAGCTGTGCCGCGAACTTCTTACTGGTAGTAGTACCGTTTCTGCGGGTTTCCGAACCGGAATGGTCCGACTTGCAGGCGGACCTCTCCCTGTGTCGCTTTGAGGCGGATCGGATTCGTGCCCCAATTCAGAATGCCCGTGTACAGCCCGGGACGGATGCTGCTGTTCGTCACCTGCCCCGTCCACGCGACCATTGCCGCCAGCGCACGGTTTCCCGAAATGAGCTCGACATCACCGGTCGAATCCGTGGGTAGTTCGAGGTCGATATTGCCGGTTGCTGTCGTGATCGAGATCGGGGAGGTGTTCGGTTTCCCGGCGTCGACGTACACGCGTCCGCCGGGCTTTCCGGCGCCGCCGTTCTCGATCGAGATCGCGCCGTTTGCGCCGCGGACTTCGATCGCACCGTCTGAATTCTTGATGCGAAGGCCATCGCACGAAGGCACATCGATCGTGATCTGCACCCAGTGCTGCGCGCCCTCTTCCGGTACGCTCCGGACCTTCAGCACGGCGCGGCCGTCCATTTCCTGGATGTCGGAAGAGGCCCACTTGTCACCCTGGAAGTTCGCGACCGGCTCGCCTCGGAGCGTGCCCGCGTTCGCGGTTACGCGGGGCGTCTTCACGTTCGGATTCACGGTGACCAGCACGGCGCCGCGCTCATTTTCGACGTCGATCGCGAGGACGGGGCTGCGTTCCAGCAACTCGCTTCCGCTGATTGTGACGGGCGCGGACTGCGAAGCGCAGCCACCGACTTGGAGCGCCAGCGCCGCCAGAAGGCAGATCGCGGCGACCGAATTCGGACACCGGACGAGATCGAGGGCGGGACGGGCCAGGCTTCGCATTCGGCGAGTCTCCTTACTGTCGTGGTAGCAATCGGTCAGGGATGGGGGTCTTCGGCAATTTCCGCTCAAGGGTGAACCCTCGAGAGCGAATCAATCTCGGGAGAAGCCCCCAAACTCGAAACACGGAGGCTCTATTTGCGGTACGATAGAGTCGAGTTCCGGCGCGGGCCGGACAAATACCGACTTTCACTTGCAACAACGACTCGGGATCGATTCGGGGCTAGACGAAGCGATAGGACGAAGACGGGAGTCCTTGGTTCGGCTCATCCAACGTGTTTCTGCCGAGTCCGGTGCGCCGACCAGGTGCGGGAGCCGGGCGACAGGCGGAACTCGTGCGATCGGTGCGGAAACCAAGCCTCCCGAAAAGCGTGCACGGCCATCAGGGAGCATTCGACGAAATCGAAACGATGACAGAATCTGCCCGGATTCAAGCGCGGGAACGCGCTGCCGCACACGGTGGGTGATCGCTTTTTCTGTTCCGCGATTCCGGTCGGTCCTCGATAGGAGGATCGTCTGTGATCATCCAAACACTCTCGCTCGAAGGTGGGCAGCTCTACGGCATTCTCGGCGGCGTCGCCCTGGTTTGCGTCGGCGTCGGCGTCCTCATCGACAAGTTCATCGCTTCCCAGGCATTGGCGAGCGCCAAGGCCAAGGCCGCCGAGACCATCGCGCGGGCCGAATCCGACGCCCGCGTCGCCGCGGAAAAAGTCCGGGTGGAAGCGGACAAGTCGCTTCTCGAACGCAAGGCGACAATCGAGAAAGAGATCGAGGACACCCGGAACGAGGTGCGTGAGGCGGAGCGGAGGCTCCAGAAGCGCGAGGACCTCTTTGACCGCAAGGAGGAAGCCCTCACGCTCAAGGAGCAGACGCTTTCGCGCCAGGCCGATCAACTCAAATCGCGCGAACAGGGCATGCAGACGCGCGAGGCCGAGCTCGACCGCGTCATCCAGGGTCAGAAGGACAAGCTCTTCCAGATGACCGGGCTCACGCCGGAACAGGCCAAGGCCGAATTGCTCGTCAAAGTCGAAGAAGACGCGCGCCACGACGCCGCCAAGATCGTGCGCAAGTTCACCGAGGCCGCGGAAACCGAGGCCAAGGAGAAGTCGCGCGAGATCACGCTGATGGCGATCCAGCGCTACGCGACCGAGCACACGTCGGAGTCAACGGTGCGCACGGTCGCGATCCCGTCGGACGACATGAAGGGCCGCATCATCGGGCGCGAGGGCCGAAACATCCGCGCGATCGAGAAGGTGACCGGCGCCGACATCATCGTGGACGACACGCCCGGCGTGATCGTGGTCTCGTGCTTCGACAAGATCCGCCAGGCCGTCGCCGTGGAAGCGCTCGAACGGCTCATCGCCGACGGGCGCATGCACCCGACCCGCATCGAGGAAGTCGTCGAGAAGGTCAAGAGCGAGATCAACGAGAAGGTGCTCAAGTTCGGGCGCGACGCCGTGCTCGAGGTGAACCTGCGCGGGCTGCACCCGAAGGTGAGCGAGGCGATGGGCAAACTCGCTTATCGCACCTCGTACGGCCAGAATGTGCTGCGCCACTCGATCGAGGTCGCCTATCTCTGCCAGGTCATCGCCGATCAACTCGGGCTCGACGGCACGATCGCGCGGCGCTGCGGCTTCCTGCACGATATCGGCAAGGCGATGGATCACGAGATGGAGGGCGGCCACCCCAAGATCGGCATGGACTTCGCGCGCCAGTTCGGTGAGAAGGAGCCGGTGCTCAACGCGATCGGTGGCCACCACGCCGACATCCCGAGCACGAGCTTTTACACCCCCATCGTCATGGCTGCTGACGCAGTTTCTTCGGCGCGGCCCGGCGCCCGGCGCGAGAGCATGGAGAAGTACGTCCAGCGCCTCACGGAGCTGCAGGACATCGCGCTGGGTTTCCGCGGCGTCAACGAGGCGCACGCGATCCAGGCCGGGCGCGAAGTCCGCGTCATGGTCGATGCCAACCGCGTGAACGACGACGAGGCCTATCTGATTGCGCACAAGATTGCCAAGCGCGTGAGCGAAGAAATGACCTTCCCCGGCGAGATCAAAGTTACCGTTCTCCGCGAAACCCGGGCGATCGAAGTCGCACGATGACGCCCGATGCGGGATATCGATCCACGGATGTGGAATGTCGGCGAGAAACGCCATTCGCGGAATCGCCGTCAGTCGGTTTTCCCGGATGACGGCGTTTCGATCTGGTGGGGGGTCCCGTTACGGACAGTCGTACGCGTTGTATGCCGCCGAGAAGATTGTGAAGTCAGCATCCTCGACGATCCCGTCATCGTTGAGATCCGCCGGGCAGTGCGCCGGCATGTCCGACTCATCACAATCGACGAGGTTGTAGGCGCAAATAAACATGACATAGTCCGTTTCGTCGACGACACCATCGTCATTCAGATCTGCGCGGCAGTTGCGCCACAAGGCCACCCCTCGTGCAGTCAATCCACCGGCGGTGGTGAAGCCCCCTCCGAAGTAGAACTTTCCATTCGCCAGAGGGGCAACCGAATGTGAACCGGCCACGGCATTCCATTGATCGGAGCCCGCCCCGCCATTCGTGCCGTCTCCAAACGGTGCCCACGCCGTTCCGGTCCAGCGGGCGATGTGGTTCGGGCTGTCCGCCGAATAGGTGGTCGAAAAATCTCCTACCGCGACCAGCTCTCCCGTCGAAAGCACATCGAGCGAATCGACGTTGAACAGGCCATCACCCATGGCACTCCAGTCCGAACCGTCCCACCGCGCGACCCCAAGTGCGGGCGTCGAATCGATCGAAGTAAAGTGACCGCCCACCACGAGATCGCCATCGGCGACGCCAAGTGATCTGAAGTTCGGATTGAACAAATTGGTTGTGTGGGGTGTCCCGATGTTGGTCCAGTCGCTCCCGTCGTATTCGAGCACGGCATTCGAATAGGCAAACGCTCCGATGAGATACACCTTGCCATCGTGTGCAAGCACGTCCGTTCCCCACGAACCAAAAACATCAATGTCCGCCGCGATCTGATCCTGATCCATCGGCACGTATTCGATATTGGTCGTCATCGTGTTGCGATGAATCCGGGCCAGGCAATTCGCGGCCGACGAGCCGACAATCGCCCAGTCGCAGTATGTGTACGGATAGCCGGTTCCGTGCCCGCCGATTCGATTGAAGTATCCCGAAACGAGCAGATCCTGCGTCGAGTCCCCGTTGTCGATCGTGCGGAGCGCCAAAGCCGTGGCACCGCCCGACTCCCAAGCCCAGCCATACGACGGACACGGCCAACTCGGAGGTATCGCTGGGTATTCGATCGAAATGCGGCCCAGCTCGTCTGTCCAATCGTCTCCATCCCATACCGCCAGGCCGCTAATCGGATAGTCTTCGCCGCCGATTTGGAAACCGCCGCCGGCGACCAACCGCCCCTCGAAAACCGCGAGCGCATTGACCGTGTTGTTGAGACCGTTCTCGGCATCTCCAAAACCCCATAGAAACGGCGACCATTCATCGTTGATCGGATCGTACAAAGCAATGTTGTTCGCCTCGATTCCTCCAATCACGTAGAAATGCCCCCCGACAACAAGGTATCCGTTCCACATCGTGACGGCGTGAATGTATGGAAAATCGTCAACGTCGTAGGCCGGAACACTCCAGTGATTTGCTGTTCCTCCGCATGGAACCGCCAACGAAGAGCTCGGTAACCCCGCAACGCACGCAAATGCGGCCACCGCGCTCAATCCGATTCGCCTAAAAAACTGCGCCGATTCATTCTGCCCGCGCCGCAACTTTTCAGTCCGCATGAAAGACTCCCGCCGCGCAAAGGTTGTATTCAGACAAGCAACCTGCTCGTCTGAGCGGCGTCGATCGCGCGCTCTTCGCCGCGAGACAAGCTACGGGATAGTTTCATTTGCAGATTGTGAATAGTCCAATTTTTCCGATTCGTACGATTTGTGATCGCGCAAACCAATGTGGCGCACAGAGTTGACAGCATTCCACATCTTTGTGGTTTTTGCAGAATGGGGACTGGGTGTCGGTGCGCTTACTCTCAATTTCTTCAACGGTCGCATTTGTTGGGCGCCTCGAATCGACTGTTCTTCTTTTTGTTCTGTTTCTTCGTCTCTTCTGCTGTTCGTCGCTTCGATCTTCCTTCGGTTGGCCTTTCCGTCTCGCGATATCCCTTCTTCCTCTCCGCGCAACTCCCGCGACTCCGCGTTCTCTCCATCCTGCCTGTTCCGGCGTCTGTCTCCGTCGTTCATTTGAGTGAATGTCCCTCGGCGTTCTCTCCCGCCTCTCAACCCTTTGAGTCCTTCGAGCCCTTTGAGTTGAATGCCTTTTCTCGTATCCGCGTCTTGGTATTCTGAACGAACCGCCCGACCCCGCCCCGCGGACGGTTCCGCATGACCGAGTCTTCGCCGAATCCAATCGCCGCCTTCGTCTGCCCGTTTTGCGGCGGCGCAACCCCTGATCAGCCGCGCTGCGCCGAGTGCTCCGGCCCGCTCGATCCGCTCTCGCGCCAGGCAACGCAGAACGCCATGGGTCCCTGGTTCATCCGCGACGAGCAGCATCCCTTCCGCCCCGGCTGTTCCTACGAGACGATCCTCGCGATGGTCGCGCGAGGCAAGATCGTCGCCGACACCATCCTGCGCGGGCCCAGCACTTCGCAATTCTGGTATCCGGCCCGGCGCGTGCCCGGCGTTGCGCACAAGCTCACCGCCGGCGGGGTCTGCCATTCCTGCCAGCACCCGATTGCCGGAGAATCGGAATGCCCGAATTGCGGCGCGGTCTTCCACGCGGATCCCGATCGCCAGTTTCTGGGGCTGATGCCCGTCCGTGCGCTCCCCGGCAGCGGCCACCCGGTTCACGAGCCGCCCCGCAGCGAGCAGCTTCATCTTGAGCAATCTCAACTTGAGCAGTCTCATTTTGGGCAGGCGCCGCCGGTTCAACCTGTTGTCTTCCGGAATGCTGCACCCCCGCGTGCCGCGGTTTCCGGTGCGCGGCTCGAATCCGAGATCGCCTCGCTCCGCGTGCGCTTCTGGGTGCTCATGGGCGTCGCGGCGATCTGGGCGATCGTCGCGCTCGGCGCGATCTGGGTGCTGGTTTCCGGTGCCGCGGAAAACTCCGGCGGCTCGAGAACTGCCGCGACGCCCGCGTCGATCGAGTCGGCTCCGCCGAACGCTGCGCCGAGCAGCCCGCCTCCGACCGTTCGGCCACCCGCCGAAGTATCCGAAAAGGACGAGCCCCCGAAGCAGGCACCAAGCGCACCGCCCCCGGAAGAAACCCCGAAACCGAGCGAGCCGCCCGCGCAACCCGACCCGATGAGCCCGCAGAGCCAGCCCATGCCGCAGAGCCAGCCCATGCCGCAAGCCACTCCCGGTCAGGAACTCGACCGGCTTCGCTCGACACGCTGGCCTTAGCGATGCCTCAAATCTCCCATCGCGCACTTCCGAAACCCTCTCCCGGAGCGAGGGGGAGGGGGGTGGGTGAATGCCTAAACCAGCGAGAACGTCGGGCATTCGCTCGATTCCGCCATTCGCCATCCCAAATCCGAATTTCCCCCGTCTTCCCGGTTTTTTCGCGCTCACTCCAAAATCCTGCATCCCCGGACCTTTTTCGCTCGAAATTGTGGTATGCTCTCAGAGCCAATTCTGGCGGCCGCGTCCTGCGGCGGAGCATGGAAACGTGTGGTTTTGCTCTGTTTTTCGAATGGTTTTTGAACGACTTGTGAGGGTGTTGGAGTGACGGTCGCCTCCGTGGAGGGCTTGGTCATCGGTTGACCCGGCTCGCGCGGCGGGAAAAAATCTCCGATTCGCCGCAGCCGGGGTTTCCGGATCTGCGTATCGAACTCGGGTCGTTCTTAGAAACGGGCGCGATTCCGCGCCCTGCTGGGAGATCGGAAATGCTGAAGGACGTGTTCGCCCGCAAATCGCGTGGCTCCGCAGGCTTCACCCTCATCGAACTTTTGATCGTCATCGCGATCATTGCCCTTCTGATCGGCATCCTGTTGCCGGCGCTGGGCGAAGCACGCCGCAGCGGCAAGCTCACGATCTGCTCGAGCAATCTCAAGCAGTTCGGAATCGCGAATGCGAGCTTCGCCGGAGAAAACAAAGATCGCTTGCTCGGGCCAACCTACAAGTCCGGAGATCCGAAGAACACTTTGCTCCCGGGTTGGGATAAGAATGCCGGCTTGTATTATCAGGACGATCAAGAGGCCTTCGCGTTCGAGGTGGTGTACAACATCCGCGTGAAGACCGGCATGTCCGACGTGGACGCGCCTGTTCCGTCAAACTGGATTCCATTCATCCTTTACACGCATATCGCCGGGGTGAATTACACGGGTGGCCAATTGCCCAACACCACCGCCGCGTGCCCGGAAGATTCGTGGCGCAACGCAATCCAGCGCAATTGGAGAGATCCGGCGTCCACGGGACTTCCGTATCCGCCCTCAGGCGAAAACGGCGATGGCTCGACGGGTCGTCCGTGGCGTTGGCCGTTCAGCGCTTCCTATCAGTTCCACCAGTCGCACTTCGGACCCTCACGTCAGGAACGCCGACTGCGTCCGGATGGTCAATCGGCGTTAACCGCCTTTCCGTTTCCCGATCCGAACGGCAGCGGAAATACCTGGAAGTACGACGGCGAACCTTCGATTAAGGGTGTCTTTGGCTACAACAAAACCGGCGACATCCGTTTCCCTTCGCAGAAAACGATGATGTCGGATGAATATGGCCGCCACTTCGGACGCAAGACGACGTACTTCGCCGCACCGGAGTCGCGACAGCCTCTCGCCTTCTACGATGGCTCGGTCCGTATCTATCAAACGAGCGACACCAATCCGGGGTGGGACCAAAGCTCTTCAAGCCGGCGTGGCGGCAGCGCCAACGCGATGGGCCTGCGGCTTGAATACACAGTCACCCAATCCGATTGGGACCCGCAGATGTCGACCTATACCGACACCGACTCGAGTGGGCATCGCAAATACAAGGTTGCCGCAGGCTGGTTCAAGTACACCCGTGGCGGTCTGTTTGGCTGGGATACGCCGCGCGGTGTTGCTTCGGGCGGCGCCCAAAACGGCAAGCAGGCTGTTCTCCAGAATCCGGGCCCCAGCCAGAAGATGACCAACGTCTGGGAAAACGAGTTGGATACCTCTGTCGGCAAGTGGTAATTTGTGTTGAGATTGAAGCGCCCGGGGTTCTCCCGGGCGTTTTTCTTTTCTATTCGCGCTCAACGTCTCTCGTGGGTTGATCAACCTGGAGTGACTATGCGAACGCGCCGGTGCGCCCGCGGCTTTACGCTCATCGAATTGCTTGTCGTCATCGCGATCATCGCGCTGCTCATCGGCATCCTGCTTCCCGCGCTCGGGCTCGCGCGTCGCCAGGGCAAACTCGTCAAGTGCACCGCCAACGAGCGCACCTACGCCATCGCCACCGGTTCCTACGCCGCCGAAAAAAAGGATCGCCTCCCCGCGATGGATTGGCGCAGTTCCGATCCGTATCCGGTCGATCTTCCCGGCTGGGAAAAGTTCAAGAGCCTGTATTTTCCGAGCGATCTCGTCGCCGCGTCTTTTCAGGTCGTCAGCATCATCCGGCACAAGACGGGCCTTTCGGATGAATTCGCGCCCGTGCCGGAAAACTGGATCCCGTTCATTCTCTACACGCACGTCCCGCTCACCGACTACATCGGGGGCGTCATGCCCTCGCCTGTTGCCGCGTGCCCCGAAGACGCGTGGCGCATCGCGATCCAGCGTCAGTGGGATCAGCCTCGCCTGACAGGTCTGCCTTATCCGGAAAACGGCGGCGACAACACGCTCTCAACCTGGCGCTGGCCCTTCAGCACCTCGTACAACATCCACCAGGCGCACTGGGGCCCCTCGCGCGCCGAGCGCCGCTTCAACCCGACCGCTTCCGTCCCCGGGAATTTCCTCACCGCGATCTGGTATCCCACAACCAACGGCGGCGGCAGTTTCTACACCAAAGAGGGCAGCGCCGATTCCGCCATGCCCGGCCAGTTCGGCTTCAACCGCCTGACCGACGTGCGCTTCCCCAGTCAGAAAGTGATCATGTCCGACGAGTTCGGTCGTCACTTCGGCAAGAAGACGACCTTTTTCGCCGCGCCCGAATCCGTTCAGCCCCTCGCGTTCTACGACGGCTCGGTGCGCGTCTACCAGACCGGCGAGACCAATCCCGGGTGGGATCCTTCGAACACCAGCACCCGTGGCGGCAGCACGCGATCGATGCAGCTTCGCCTGCAATACACCAAGCAGCAGCAGGCATACGACCCCGACATCAGCACTTTCACCGGCGTGAACGCTGAGGGATTGAAGCAATACAAAGTCGCCGCGGGCTGGTTCCGCTACACGAGGGGCGGGCTGCTCGGTTGGGATGTGCCGCGAGGCGTCGGTGCGGGCGGGAGGCGCGCGACGATCATCAAGCCGGGGCCTGAGCAAAGCCTTTCGGCGATCGCTGAAAGCGAGCTGGACACCACGACCGGCACTTGGTAGGTCGGGGGGTACATGACGGGGTGAATCGGTGGCGAGTCGGAGGTGAATCGGGAGAGATGCGGAATGGATAGTTATCAGCAAAACAGGGCCACCCCATACTTGCGGATCTGCGAGGTTTCTGTTAAGCTTTCGTCTTCTGTCTCGGTTTTGAGGAGGTAACTCGGCCTATGTCAATTCGCCTTTTCCGGCGGGGGCGATCGGCTTTCACGCTGATCGAACTGCTGATCGTCATTGCAATCATCGCGCTGCTCATCGGCATCCTGCTCCCCGCACTCGGCAACGCACGCAGGTCGGCGCGCATGGCCGTCTGCATGGCAAACCTGCGCAGCTTCGCGACCGCTTCCGCGAGTTACAGCGGAGAGAACAAGGACAAGCTCTTCAACTACTCGTGGTTCCGCGGCACGCCGATCCCCGGCGACTTCTCACGCTTCATCCCCGTTGCCACGCAGTACGCGGACAACGACATGCACGGCGCCGCCATGCAGTTCACGTACATCATGCAGAAGCGGCTCAAGTTCACCGACCCCGACAAGTTCGCGATGCCCGAAGGCTGGTTCCCGTATGTGTACTACAGCCACATCCCCCTCATGGATTACATGAGCGGACAGATGCCGATGCCGATTGCGGCTTGCCCTGAAGACCGTGATCTTCAGATGCTCCAGAAATCGTACAAGAGCGTCGATGAGGCCGGCGTCCCAGTGCCGTCGGTTTCCGGCGACAAGGATGCGCGCTGGCGCCTCCCGTTCCGGATGTCGTACACGATCCACTCTGCGCACTACAGCCCGGACAAGGTGTACAACGTCATGGAAGGAATCGGCGGCGGCGGCGTGGCGAATAAGCGCGCCGCGATCATCTATGCAAACAACGGTTATGTGTATTTCTCCGATGCGGTCGGCTCGCCTTCGTCTCTTCCCACAGGCTCGCTCGGAAACAAGCGAATTACCGACATCCGCTTTCCGCAGCAGAAGACCTGGGCTTCCGACAATTTCGGCCGTCACTTCGGCCGGCAGGCGTTCTTCTTCGCCGATCCGCAGTGCCGTCAGCCCTTGCCCTTTTACGACAGCTCGGTGCGCGTCTACCTGACCGCCGACACCAACCCGGGTTGGGACCCATCCAAGGAATCATCGCGCCAGCAGATGGGCAAGCGCTTTTCTTGGTTTGAAGAACAAAGCGACTACGGCCCGCGCATGGCGAACACCAAGACCGAAGGCGGCAAGCTCGGCTTCCGTGCCTCCGCCGGCTGGTACCAGATGACCCGTGGCGGCGCGCGCGGCTGGGACGTGCCGCGCGGTGAACCACGTGCCAAAATCAAAGGCGACGGCACGATGGATTCAACCGTCGAGAACGAACTCGATACGAGCAAGACAAACGAGTACTAGGCATTCCGGCTTGGCCTGTGCACCGTTCGGTTCCTCGGTGTTCGACCGTCGTACTCTTGCAGCAACTCGCGGAGTTCGACCATGAGTGTTGCATCGAAGCACAAAGCGGAATTCGTGTCGGGGCTTGGTGTTGGCATGCCCGGCGCCGGCCTCGGACGCCTGTACAACTTCTGCGCCGGGCCGAGCATGCTCCCGGAGGAAGTGCTCCGCCAGGCGCAGGAAGAGGTCTGGAACGTCCGCGACAGCGGCATCGGCATCATGGAGCTGAGCCACCGGGGCAAGCTCTTTGACGAGATCCTCCACGAAACCGAAGCGTCGGCGCGCAAGGTCGGCAACATCCCGTCCAACTACCAGGTTCTCTTCCTCACCGGCGGCGCGACCACGCAGAATCACCAGGTGCCGGCCAACGTCCTGCCCGATCACGGAGTCGCCGCGTTTCTCACGACCGGCTACTGGTCCGAGCGCACGTGGGAAGAAATCGGCGTCTACACCGATCGCGCGTACGAAGCCTTCAGCGGCAAGAAGGCCGGCTACGCGCACTGCCCGACCGACGACGAGATCAAGTACAAGGACAAGCCCGTCTACGTGCACATGTGCACGAACAACACGCTCTACGGCACGCAGTGGCGCGAGGCCGACGGCTCGATCCGCCTGCCGAGAATCCCCGATGGTTCTTTTCTTGTCGCGGACATGTGCAGCGACATCTTCAGCCGCCCCGTCGACTGGAACAAGTTCGGGATCGTCTACGCCGGCGCGCAGAAGAACGTCGGCATCGCGGGCATCTCGGTCGTGATCGTGCGCGAAGACCTGCTCAAGCCCGTCCGCAAACTGCCGCGCATGATGAGTTACGAGGTGCTCGCCAGAGACGAGAGCCGCCACAACACGCCCCCGGTCTTCCCGATCTACATGTGCAACCTGGTTTTCAACTGGATCTTGAAGCAGGGCGGCGTCGCTCCGCTGCTCGAGCGCAATCGCGAGAAAGCGCAGATTGTTTACGACGTACTGGACAAGTCGAAGTTTTATAAGGGCCACGCCCGCCCCGACAGCCGCAGCCTGATGAATCTGACCTTCCACACCCCGAGCGCCGAGCTGGACGACCTGTTCTGCGAAGAAGCGTTCAAGGCGGGGATGGACCAGATCAAGGGCCACCGCAACACCGGGGGCATGCGCGCGAGCATGTACAACGCCTTCCCGCGCGAGGGGGCCGTCGCGCTCGCGGAGTTCATGCGCGAGTTCGAGAAGAAGCACGGATAAGGCGGGAAAGAACGCGGAGCCCGCGGAGGTCGCGGAGTGAATGCAAGGGAAGGGGAGTATCAATCTGATTCGCGTTCTCGCTTGCTTTGCTTGCATTGCATTTGTCTTCCCCTTTCCCAAAGGGGGTGGCATCGCGCAGACTCGGCGGAGCGATAACGGAGAGGGTTTCGGAAGTCCTTGAGTCGGCCAGACGTTCACTCAATCTGCTCGTCCATCTCATGTCTCCTCTCTCCGCGAAACTCCGCTTTCTCCGCCAACTCCGCGTTCTCTTCGACTTTCCCGCATTCAATAGCCTGTGCCGCTCTCGCTTTCCATTTCGAACATCTCGCCCGATCCGCGCGGGTCGCTCGCGCTGGCGTCATCGCTGATGGCGTCGCTCGGTGAGCCGCGGATCCAGTTCGACGCGACGCTCGCGGGTCTGCGGTCGCGGGATTTGGATCGCTCGGCGCGGCGGGATCTTGCTTCGATCCTCAAACGCGCGGGCGTGCGTGCGATGGGCATCGATCTGTTTCTGCCGCCGGCGCATCTGGCGGAATCGGCGCACGTCGATCGCGCGATCGGCGCCATCTTGGGCGCGATCGAATTGATATCGGAACTCGCGGCACTCGATGCGATCGAGTCGAAAGTGCTCTGTCTTTCGCTGCCGCCCAAGCCGCTCGCGCACGCGGTGCAGGCGATTTCCGGCGCCGCGCTCGAGCGCGGCGTGACGATCGCGGACTTCTCGCTGTCGGTCGCGGCGAATGTCCCAGCGTCCATCGCGCGCGGTGTCGATTGCGCGCAGGTTCTCGCCGCGGGGCAAGACCCGGCAGCGCTGATCGCGCGCGGCATTTCGGCGATCCGGCTTTGCGATTGGGATGGCGCGGCGCGGGTGCCGGTCGGAAAGGGACGCCTGGACGTGCGGTCTGTGGTCGCCTCGGCGTCGATTGCCGCGGCAATGGCGCCGGTGGTGATCGACCTGCGCGGGATCCGGGATGTTGCGCTGAACTGGGAAGAGGCGGCTCGCCGCGCGGTCCGAGAGTGGAACGAAGCGAGGCCGAGTGGCGGTTGATCGGGTGATCCGTGCCGCGGTTCGCAAGGGCGTTCTCGGCTATCCTGACCGACCCCGTCCCCCCCGTACGGAGTCACGATGGCGACACAGACGACGACCCAGCCCGACGCAAAGGTTCAATCGCTTCGCGAGTTGACGGATTCGTACCTGAAGATCGAATCGCAGCTCAAGCAGGGCGGCGGCGCGAAGGCGATCGAGCGCCAGCACGAGAAGGGGCGATTGACCGCGCGTGAGCGCGTCGAGAAGCTCATCGACAAGGGGAGTTTCTTCCAGGAGTACGGGCTCTGGTGCGCGTACGAGATGTACAAAGAGCATGGCGGCGCGCCGGCGGCGGGTGTCGTCACGGGTGTGGGCACGGTGCAGGGACGGCGCTGCATGATCGTCGCGAACGACGCGACGGTGAAGGCGGGCGCGTTCTTCCCGATGACGTGCAAGAAGATCATCCGGGCGCAGGCGATCGCGATGATGGCGAGTCTGCCCCTGATCTACCTCGTTGACAGCGCGGGCGTGTATCTGCCTTTGCAGGAAGATGTGTTTCCTGATACCGATGATTTCGGACGCATCTTCCGAAACAACGCGGTGATCAGCGCCGAGGGAATCCCGCAGATCGCGGCGATCATGGGCTACTGCGTCGCGGGGGGGGGATACCTGCCCGTGCTCTGCGACACGCTCCTGATGACGGAGGGTTCGGGACTTTATCTCGCCGGGCCGGCGCTCGTGAAGGCGGCGATCGGGCAGGAAGTCACCGACGAGGAACTCGGCGGCGCAGCGATGCACGCGAGCGTGAGCGGAACGATCGATTTCAAAGAGAAGGATGATGATGCGTGTTTGGCGCGGCTGCGCGAACTGGTCGCAAAGACCGGCGCTCATCGCTTTCATCCCGATCGGTTTGCCGAAGTGATGGGTTCGCCGGAGGCGATGGAGAAGTACTCGAAGTACATGCAGGTGATGGCCGAGCGGATGAAAGACGATCCGAACGTCGTTCACTACGAGGCAACATGCGACATCATCGAGGGCCAGATGCACGGCCGTCCGTTCAGGGCGACGAGCGAAATCTACGACGCGTTCACGGACAAATCGGGCGCCCAGTACGACGTGAAAGAAGTGCTGGCGTGCATCGTTGACGTTCGCGCAGAAAAGAACGCCGAAGGCCACGAGTCCCTCGCCCCTGACTTTGACGAATACAAAGCCGATTACGGCCAATCCATCGTCTGTGGCTACGCCCACATCGGCACCCGCCCCTGCGGCATCGTCGCCAACCAGAAGAAACTGGTGCAGCGCACCGTCGCCGGTGGCAAGACCGGGCCGACCAAGGCGGTGCAGATGCCCGGCGTGATCTATGACGACAGCGCCGACAAGGCCGCCCGCTTCATCATGGATTGCAACCAGCGCAAGATCCCGATCGTGTTCCTTCACGACACGACCGGTTTCATGGTCGGACGCGACAGCGAGCAGGGCGGCATCATCCGCGCCGGCGCGAAGATGGTGAACGCGATGAGCAACTGCATCGTGCCCAAGATCGTCGTCATCACCGGGGGCAGTTATGGCGCGGGCAACTACGCGATGTGCGGGCGTGCATTCGATCCGTTCCTGTCGTTCGCGTGGCCGAGCGCCAAATGCGCCGTGATGGGCGCGAACCAGGCGACCGGCGTGCTCACGACGATTGAAGAAGCCAGCCGCAAGCGCAAGGGCGAAACGATCGACCCCGAAACCCACAAGCAGATCTACAGTGCGATCCACGCGGGGTACACAGAGCAGGCCGATATCCGCCACGGCGCCGCGCGAGGCTGGCTCGACCGGATCATCGAGCCGCATAAAACCCGGGATGAACTGATCGAGGCGCTCGCGATCGCGGAGCAGGGGTGGGATTACAGCAAGCCGTTCAAGACGGGCGTGTTGCAGACGTAGCGCCGGTGCAGCATGCTGGACCAATAACTGAATTGTGAAGATCGCACGGAAATGGCTTTCGGGCGCGCCCGATAGGGCAGTCGTTCGCTATAGTGTCTTGACGTTCATGCTGTAGGAGGCGTGGGCGCACTGCGTTTTCGTGGGTTTTTGAGAGAGGCAAGACATGCAGAAGTTTGTGTTCGGCGCTGCCGCGCTCGCGGCGGGCGTCATGGTCCAGGTTGCTGGCGCTTCGGCCATCAACGACTGGAATCTCATTGTCAAGAACAAGCTCACGTCGTCTTCGGAAGTCGAAGGAAGGACGATGGTGGGGCAGCTTTCGGGCACGTCGAACTACGGGACGAAGCTGCTGCCGACATCGAGCTATCTGAATATCGATTCGCTGGTGGTCGGTTCGGGCGGTTCGGGCTCGAGCAATTACCAGGTGAACTCCGGGCGCGCCCGCCTGTTCGGCAGCAAGGGCGCGGCGAACTTCAACATGAACGGCGGCGGCGCGCTGATCCAGAACGACAGCAATGTCGGTTCGATGATCTCGAGCGCCTGGGCGGATGTGACCAATGCGTCTTCGTACTGCTCGAGCCTGAGCGCGACGAACACGGTCACCATCCCCAACAGCCAGCCAGCGGGTGTGATGTTCAATGCGATCGCGGGCGTCGGCGGCGTGGCGGTCTTCAACGTCAACGGCAATTCGCTCTTCCAGAACAGCCTTGTCCAGCAGATGGACATCGCGATGAACGGCGCCTCGACCGTCATCATCAATGTCGCCGGCACGAACATCACCTACAACGGCGGCAACATGCTCGGCGGGTTCAACATCCCCAACGCCTCCAAGATCATCTGGAACTTCTACGAGGCCACGACCCTGAACATCGACCGCCACTTCTTCGGTGCGATCCTCGCCCCGAAGGCCACGATGTCGAATTCAACGGCGATCGAGGGCAGCGTCTTCACTGACACGTTCAACCAGAACGGCGAAGTGCACCTGCCGAACTTCAGCGGGAACATCCCGGCGCCGGGCGCTTTGGCTCTAGGCGGATTCGGTCTGCTGCTCGCCGGTCGTCGCCGTCGGTGAGGCGGCCCCGCATCGACGAAATGATCAGATTGATCCGGGCGGGAGCGCGTGCTCCCGCCCGTTTTCGTTGCCGCGGCGAGATACGCGTGCCGAGAGGCCGTTTCGCTACGATGCGAATGTGAGCGAACTTGTCCGCATCACCGATGTTTCCCCGCGCGACGGGCTTCAGAACGAGCCCGGCGTGATCCCCACGGCCGACAAGGCCGAACTCGTCGAGTTGCTCTGCAAGACGGGCGTGGACGAGATCGAGGTGACGAGCTTTGTGAGTCCGAAGTGGGTGCCGCAGTTGGGGGATGCGCAAGAGGTGTTTGCGCGGCTTCTGAAACCCCCTCCCCGAGGGAGGGGGCAGGGGGTGGGCGAGGAATTGCCAACAGCGACACCATTTTGGCAGCCTCCGGCCCGCAATGCGCTCACCATGCGGCGAGCTCGCGAACTGCGCGCGAGAATGACTGGTCCAGAGTGGATCCTCTGGACGCACCTTCGCAAACGCGAGTTGATGGGGTTGAAGTTTCGGCGTCAGCACCCGTTCGGGCCGTTCATTCTCGATTATTTTTGCCAGGATCGATTGTTGGTCGTCGAGTTGGACGGAAGGTCGCATGACGATCCCGATTCCAAGCGACGTGACGCAGAGCGAAGCGATTACTTGGAATCCTGCGGGCTTTCCGTCTTGCGAGTGAGGAATGATCGTGTCATCGCTGATGGCTTAGCTGTTGCAAAGTACATTCGAAGAGTTGCGCAGGCGATTCCTGATGAGAAGGAACGACGCTTGTTTCCCTCGCGTCACGCGCCCACCCCCCAACCCCCTCCCTCGGGGAGGGGGCTCCTGCATCCCGTGTTCTCGGCTTTGGTGCCGAATGAGCGCGGGTTGCAGGGTGCTCTCGATACCAATCGTCTCGCGCACAGACACTTGATAGAAAAAGTCTCCGTCTTCACCGCTGCATCAGAGACGTTCTGCCAGAAAAACATCAACTGCTCGATCGCGGAATCCATCGATCGGTTTCGGCCGGTTGTTTCGGCGGCGCATCAGAATGGGATTGAGGTTCGGGCGTACATTTCGTGCGTGATCGCGTGCCCATTCGAGGGGCCGATCCCGGCTGCCGCGGTTGCCGACGTTGCCAAGCGGTTGATGGACTTGGGAGTGGATGAAGTCGACTACGGTGACACCATCGGCGCGGGATCGGCGGAGACAACGCGAGCGCTTCTGAAAGAAGTGCGGAACGTCGTTCCGATTGCTGGCGGGCGCGTGCTCAGTACTCTCCACCTCCACGACACCTTCGGCCGCGCGGCGGAGTGTGTGCGTGCCGCGCTCGATGTGGGCGTGCGGTCCTTCGATGGTTCGGTTGCCGGCTTGGGCGGGTGTCCCTATGCGAGCAAGACGCTCCCCGACGGGACGATCCAGCGTGCGCCGGGGAATATTTCGACGGAACTTCTCGTGCGCACGGTTCACGAAGCGGGTTACAAAACGAATGTGGATCTGGAGGCGTTGAGCGCTGCCGCGGCATTTGCACGTGAGATCGTCGCCAAGTCGCGTGCGGGCGATGGAAAGGGAAGCGCATGATCAAGTCGGCGCTCCAAGGCGACGTGTTCGAGATCGCGCTTTCGCGCCCGGAAAAGCGGAACGCGCTCACGCCCGAAATGCTGACGGATCTGCGAGCCGCAATCGCCACGGCACCGAAAGAAGCCGGGGCGTTCTTGCTGAGTGGCGAAGGCGCGGCGTTCTGCGCCGGCTTCGACCTTTCGCGTTGCAAGGATTCTCCGGACGGCGCGGTGATGCGAGCGCTTTTGAACGGGCTGCACCTGTGCATCGGTGCGCTCGCGGCACTCGACAGTCCGGTCATCATCGCGGCGCATGGAGCGGCAATTGCCGGCGGGTGCGCACTCCTGGGTGGCGGCGACGTGATCGTGACGAACGCGGATGCGAAACTGGGCTATCCGGTCGCGCGGTTGGGCGTTTCCCCCGCGGTCTCGGCTCCGTTCCTTCGCAATCTTGTCGGTGACGGCCCAACGCGAGCGCGTGAACTGGAGAATGGCCTGATCGACGGACGGGCGGCAATGGCGTGCGGGCTTGCGCATGAGTGCACGGACCGGGCCGAAGAAGTGCAAGAGCGGGCGAGTGCGATCGCGCAAGTTCTGGCGGCAAAGCCCCGCGGTGCGATGGCGGCAACGAAGCAATGGCTGAGAACGATCGTTCCGGTGCGGAGCGGAGAAGATGGGCTGCGGGCATCGCTTTCGCTGGTCGGGGGTGAAGAGGAGCAGCGGCTGCTTCCGCTGGCGTGGAGTTCTACCAGATAGATATGGGCAATTCATGAACTTTGTAACGCTTTCAGTCGAAGGTCCGGTCACGACGCTCACGCTGAATCGATCCGATGCGCGCAACGCGCTCTCGCTCGATCTTCTGCGCGATCTGCACAGCGCGGTGGATTCGATGCAGGTGGCGGGCGGGCCGCACGTGCTCGTTGTCACCGGCGCCGGCAAAGCCTTCTGCGCCGGAATGGATTTGAAGGCGGTGCTCGGGCACAACGATCTCGCGCTCGAATTGCTCACGTCGCTCGCGAAGCTGACCGTGAAGATTCGAGCGCTGCCGATGGTCGTGGTCGCGAAAGTGAACGGCGCCGCGATCGGAGGCGGGTGCGGGCTTGCGTGCGTTTGCGATCTCGCGGTCACGCACGCGGACTCGAAGATGGGCTACCCGGAGGTGGACCTCGGTGTCTGCCCGGCGGTGGTCGCGCCGTGGCTGGTTCGGAAAGTGGGGGCGGGGCGGGCTCGCAAGATTCTGCTCAGCGGCGGTCTGATGTCGGGGCGCAAGGCGCACGCTTGCGGCATGATCGATGTGCTGTGTGAATCGGCGGCGGAACTGGACGCGGCGACCGACTCGGTTGTGAAGAGGCTGGCGTCGGGCGGGCCGAACGCCCTCGCGGCGACAAAGAAGCTGCTGAACGAACTCGACGGTTCGCTTGATGAGGCGATCGTGATGAAGGGGGCGCAGCTTTCGGCCTCGGTGCTCGCGACGCCGGATGCGCAGGCGAGGTTGCGGGCAAAGCTGGGGGGGTAGCGCAAAGAGAAGAAGAGAAGGAGAGATAAAGAGACGGAGTGGCGGCTTCGCGGCTATTTGATGATGGAGCGCACGCCGGGGAGCGCTGCAAGCTTGCCCTGCACGATTTCCCACTCCGCGTGGTGCATCGAGAAGTACAGGCTTGAGCCGCCGAAAAGGGCGAGGATCGCGACGACCCAAAGCACCTTGAGCCATGAACGATGGCTCTTCATAAAGCCATAAACCGGCATTGAGATCCCGAGCGGCAGGAAGACTGCTCCGAAGATTCCGATCGCGGCCCAGATCGGCTTCTTGTCGTTGAGCGTGACGGCGATGGTGATGACGTAGGTCACGGCGAGGAAGAACGCCCATGCCGCGATGTAGAGATACATCGTTTTCAGGTTGCTTGATCCGATGGCCCACATCGCGATGAAGAGCGTGCACCAGGCGATGAACTGGTTGCGCGGGCCGAAGTAGAAATTGGGGATATAGGCGGAGACTTCATCCGTGATGCGGCGCGCGATCGGGCCGAGCGTGTCCGCCTGCATTCCTTGAGGGAGTTGCTCGGAAGCGGGCGCGGTGTTGTACTTGCACGAAACGCAGATGGTGGAGTCTTTGCCTAGGAGCGTGCCGCACTGCGGGCAGAACTCCTGGTGCATCGTGGAGAAGTAGTCGATCCCGGCGTGGGTCGCGGTCTCGGACATCGCATTGGCGCCGGCCTGACTCCCCGAGCGGCTGCCCGTTTTGACGTCGATGCCTTCGCGCGTGGCGCACTCCATGCACGCGTAGCGCCCGGTCTTGTCCTTGACTCGGCGCTTCTTGGAAACATCGATCCCGCAAATGACGCAGACTTTGTCGTCGACCACGTGCTGTCCTCGCCCCCAAATGTGTTGCTAATAGTCTACCAACTTCAGCGCACTTGTTGGTCAATCGGTTCTCTGCCTTTCGGTACGCGAATCACCGGGCTTCGTTCAGTCATATTTCCTACGCTCCTCACACTTTCAGCGGAGAACCGAATTGAGCAACGCCACTCCCCTTCCGATCGACCGCGCCGCCGACGGGTTCGCCACGCTCACCCTCGAACAACCGGGAAAGCCGGTCGTGGTGCTGGACCTGGAGCTGCTCCAAAGGCTCGATGCGGCTCTCAAAACCTTGGCGGGCGCCGGGGGGCGCGACATTCGGGGCTTAATTGTCCGGTCGGCTTCGGATAGGGTCTTTGTGGCCGGGGCGGACTTGAAAACGATTTCAGAGTGGGATGATGACCAGCTCGACCGGTATCTCGAGTTCGGGCAGCGCGTTTTCTGCACATTGGCGACGCTCCCGTTCCCGACCGTGGCGGCGATCAACGGTGCCGCCTTGGGAGGGGGTTTGGAGCTGGCGATGCACTGCGATGCGCTTGTCGCCGCACCTCCGGCCGGGAGAGACGGCCAGCCGGGGAAGCCCTATCCGGTGGGCTTGCCGGAGTGTTCGCTCGGGCTGTGCCCGGGATGGGGCGGAACGAACCTGTACCCGCTCAGCCTCGACAACCCTGCAGACGCCATCCGGCTTTGCATCGAGGGAAAGCCGATGCTGTTCGAGGAGGCGAAGGCGTCGGGATTGTTCGCGGAAATCGCGAGTTCTCAGGGCGAATTGCTCGAAACCGCGAAGACGTGGCTGAAGTCGGCCGCGGCGAACGCGGCAGTGGTGAACTACTCGGAAGTGGACCCGTGGAAGCGGTCGCCGGCACAGGCGACCAAGACGCTGCTGTCGATCGATCGAATGCGAGGGGAACTGCCGCCGAGTGAGGAGTCAAAGGTTGTGCTCGAGTGCCTCAACACGGGACTGACGAAGGGCTATCTGGCGGCGCTGGCGGCGGAACGCAAGCACCTTGTGCGACTCCGGCACACGCCGAAAGCCAAGCAGGCGCTGGCGGCGTTCTTTGCCCGGGGGAAATAGTGCCGCGGGACGCATGGGTGAGCCGGCGATACCCCCGCGTCCGGACCTCGGTGGAAGACCGAAGATTGGCAATCGCTAGCACTTTCCGTGCCCACAAAGCGCGGAAAGAATGGGATGGAACGGTTTCATCGCCCCCGACCCGGATTCTGGCCTCACGCTAATTCACCCCGCCCCTTTCCCAAGCACCCACGGAGCAGTTTCATGGCCGACCTGAAATCGATGAAGATGTCCGACAAGGACCGCAAACTCATCGAGGACGCGGAGGCATTGCTGGGGCCGGAACCGACGAAGATGGGCTTCGTCAAAAACATGTTCTGGGGTAATCTGAGGACCGATCTCGTCTTTCCGTACCCGATTCCGGAAGCGAAAGAGACCGCCGCGTGCGATCAGTTGCTCGCTCGGCTCGATGACTACCTGCACAATGAACACCCCGCGATTCAGATCGATCAGGAGCAGGAAATCCCGCGCTGGGTGATCGATCGGCTCTTCGAACTCGGCGTGATGGGCATGACCATCCCGAAAGAGTTCGGCGGGCTCGGGCTTGGGATTACGAGCTATAACCGCGTTCTCGAGCGCATCGGGTATTCGTGCGGCAGCACGGCGGTGCTCGTTTCGGCGCACCAGTCGATCGGTTGCAAGGCGGTGATGCTGTTCGGAAACGACGAGCAGAAGAAGCGCTGGCTGCCTCACCTGGCGAAAGATTGGGTGAGCGCTTTTTGCTTGAGCGAACCGAACGTCGGGTGTGATGCCGGCGGACAGGAAACGCGCTGCGAGAAGACGCCCGACGGCGAGTTCTATGTCTTGAACGGTGAGAAAAAGTGGGCCACGAGCGGCGCGATCAGCGGGCTGTTCACGGTGATGGCCAAGCAGAAGATCATCAATCCCAAGACGGGGAAAGAAGAAGAGAAGGTTTCGGCGCTGGTGTGCCACCCGGACATGCCCGGCGTCGAGATCTATCAGAAGAACCGGAGCAAGTGCGGCATCCGCGGCACGTGGCAGGCGCGCATCCGCTTCCACAACGTCCGCGTGCCCAAGGCAAACCTGCTCGGGCAGGAAGGGCGCGGGCTCAACATCGCGCTCACATGCCTCAACTACGGCCGCTGCACGCTGAGCGCGGGAATGATCGGCGGCGCGCGCAAGGTGCGCGATCAGGCGACCAAGTGGAGCCGCACGCGCTATCAGTTCCAGCGCCCGCTCTCGGATTTCGAGCTCGTGCAGCAGAAGCTGGCGCGCATGGCGGCGTACGACTATGCGATGGACTCGGTGCTCTACATGACCACCGGGATGCTTGACCGCCACGACGAAGACATCATGCTCGAGACCGCGATCTGCAAGGTCTTCTGCTCGGAAATGGGTTGGCGTGTGGTCAACGACGGCGTTCAGATCATGGGCGGCGAGAGCTACATGACCGAGAACGAGGTCGAGCGCGTCTTCCGCGACTCGCGCATCAACCTCATCGTCGAGGGCGCGAACGAGGTGATGCAGTCGTTCATCTTCGCGTACGGCGGCAAGCAGCTCGCGGAGAGCATGCTCACCGTCAAGAACGCGCTCGGCTGGAGCAGAGACGAGGGATTCGGCGCGAACATCGGGCGCATCCTGAAGAACTCGACCAACTTCAAGCTCATCCGCGCCGCCGTCCCGCTGGGCATCGAAATCTTCCTTGGCATCCGGCGCGGGCTGCCGACAGCCCCGCGCGTGCACGAATCGCTCCGCACGCAGGCGCAGCGCCTCGCGTGGCTCATCCGCGAGCACAGCCATCAGTTCAAACGCGCAAGCAAGAAGTATGAGGAAGCAATCATCACGCGCCAGTGCGTGCAGGCACGCCTCGCGGACAACGCGATGTGGCTGCACGGTTTCGCGTGCACGCTCAGCAAGCTCGATCAGGATCTGCGGCGCGGCGGCGACGGCGCGGAGTTCGAGCGCGATCGTGCCGCGGCGCTCCACTTCTTCGATCTCGCGGAAACGTTCTTCTACGCGAACATCCGCGAGCTTTCCGAGAACGCGGACGACACGATGCTCAAGGCGGCCGCCGCGGCGATCAAGCACAGCGACGCGATGCCCAACAACGAGTTCTCGATTCCGGAGAAGTCGCCTGTGGCGAAAGGAACGGGGCGCGCGCTCAAGCAGGACGGGATCAAGCAATTCCCCGGGACGCCGACCGTCGGCGGGCCCGTCGAGGGCATGCACGCCGGTTCGCGATGATGAAATGCACGCAGAAAAAGCCGCCGAACGAGGCGGCTTTTTTCTTGGGGAACTCAGGCTTTCAAGAGCGAAAAACCGCGCCAACGTCTATTCTTGAAGATTCAGGAATTTGGGCCTGGGGACGGAGAAAAGCATGCCCCGAAAATCCGTGTACAAAGCCGAGATCGAGTACCTGCAGGTCATGGACGAGCACGGCGTGATCGACGCGGCACAGTCGCGCAACACGCTGAGCGACGAAGAGATTCTGGAACTCTTCAAGTTCATGCAGCAGTGCCGCCAGCTCGACGAGATCGCCTTCAAGCTCCAGCGCTCGGGGCGCATGGGCACGTACCCGCAGAACAAGGGACAGGAAGCCGCGGCGATCGGCACCGCATATGCCGCGAAGAAGGGACAGGATTTCCTCGTGCCGTGCTACCGCGAGAACGCCGCGCTCTTCATGCACGGGCTTCCGATGCACTACGTCCTGCTCCACTGGATGGGCGATGAACGCGGCAATCAGATTCCCGAAGGCGTCCAGCAGCTGCCGTTGTGCATCCCGATCGGCACGCAGATGCTCCACGCAACCGGCATCGCGTGGGCGTTCAAGATGCGGAAAGAGCAGAAGGTTGCCCTGACCTATTTCGGCGACGGCGCGACGAGCGAAGGCGACTTCCACGAGGCGATGAATTTCGCGAGCGTGTACCAGGTGCCGCTGGTCTTCATCTGCCAGAACAATCAGTGGGCGATTTCCGTGCCCCGCGAAACGCAGATGCGGTCGAAGACGGTGGCGCAGAAGGCGCTCGCGTACGACATGCCGACGTATCAGGTCGATGGGAACGACCTGCTTGGCGTGTACAAGATCGCCAAGGAATGCATCGACCGCGCCCGCGGCGGCGGCGGCCCATCCTTCATCGAGGCGGTCACCTATCGGCTCGCGGATCACACAACCGCCGACGATGCGCGGCGCTATCGCGATCCGAAGGAAGTGGATGCGTGGCTCGGGCGCGATCCGCTGATCCGCCTGCGGAAATATCTCGAGACCAAGGACCTGTGGGACGAGACAAAGCAGAAGGCGGCGGAAGAACGCAACAAGGCGATCGTCGCGGAAGTCGTGAAGACGGCGGAAGGAATCGAGAAGCCGTCGTTCGATGACATCTTCGACTTCACGTTCGCGGCGCTCAACCCGGAACTCGAGAAGCAGAAGCGCACCGCGCGGACGAGCAGCCTGGGGCAGGATCCGAGTCAGGTGGGGCTTGCCGCCGGTGAACCGATCCATTCATGAACAGGAAGAGGCATGACACTCGACGGCATCCGTGATTACCGAGACCGAGTCCCATTCGAGCCGTTCGTCATTTCGATGGTGGATGGTCGCCAATTCCATGTTCCGCACCGCGACTTCATTCTCGTTCCCCCCGCGAGGAGTTCCTGGGTGGTCGTTGCTCTGCAAGATGGTCGCACGGTTCATGTCAACACCGCGTTGATCAGCACAATTCAACTGGCAAAGAAATCGAATCGACGCCGCAAGGCGGGTTGAGGTCGTCTGCTCGCAAAGAATCTCCAACTTCACGAACCGAGAGAGTGAGCCCGCATGCCCCGTACCGACGTAATGAAACAAAAAGGCCTGACCCTCGTCGACGCCATCAACGAGGCTTTGGAGCAGGAAATGCACCGCGACTCGCGCGTCGTCCTGCTCGGCGAAGATGTCGGCGCCAACGGAGGCGTCTTCCGCGTCACCGAGGGTTTGCAGAAAATCTTCGGCAAGGACCGCGTGATCGATACGCCGCTCGCCGAGTCCGGCATCATGGGCACGGCGATCGGCCTTGCGATGGCCGGCATGCGCCCGATCCCCGAGATCCAGTTCGATGGCTTTCTCGGCCCGGCGTACGACCAGTTGACCAACCACGCCGCGCGCTACCGCACACGCACCCGCGGCGCGATCACCATCCCGCTCACCGTCCGCGTCCCCGTCGGAGGCGGCATCCACGCCCCCGAACTCCACAGCGATTCGCCCGAAGCGATCTACGCGCACACGCCCGGTCTCAAGGTCGTCATGCCCTGCACGCCCGTCGATGCGAAGGGCCTGCTCACTTCCGCGATCCGTGACCCCGACCCCGTCGTCTTCTTCGAGCCCAAGCGCGTCTATCGCTCCTTCCGCGAGGAAGTGCCCGAAGAGGAATACACCATCCCGATCGGCCAGGCCAAAGTGGTTTCCGAAGGCACCGATCTCACGGTCATCACCTGGGGCGCGAGCGTCTTCGAGTGTCTCGCGGCAATCGACAAACTCCCCGAAGATGTCTCGGTCGAACTCATCGACCTCCGCACGATCTATCCGATCGATCTCGACACCATCGTGCAGAGCGTCCAGAAAACCGGCCGCTGCGTGATCGTGCACGAAGCGCCCAAGACCAGCGGCTTCGGCGCCGAGATCTCGAGCCTCATCCAGGAACACTGCTTCCTGAATCTGAAGGCCCCCGTCCAGCGCGTCGCCGGCTTCGACACCGTCATGCCGTACTACAAGCTCGAACTCGACTACCTGCCCGATTCCAAGCGGATCGCCGAGAGCGTGACACAGACGCTGGCGTACTGAAAATTGCCAAAGGGCCAAAGTTTCAAAGGGCCAAATTTCGGAAGGAGAGTCCTTGGGTCGATTGCGTCCAGAGTTCCTCAGTCGCGCGAAGAAGTTCAGCCATCGCGTGGTTGACGTCGCCGAAGCTCTGGAAACTGCACGCAAATCACGGCGCGTGGTCGATCAGTTGATCGCATGCGGCACGTCGGTTTCGGCAAACTTGTTCGAAGCCGATGAAGGCGTCAGTCGTGCCGATTTCCTGAAGTCGATGGGAATCGTCAACAAGGAACTGCGAGAATGCCGGTTCTGGTTGGAATTTTCGGGCGAGCGAGCGTGGATCTCGATCGCGAAATTGGATGCATTGCTCGCGGAAGCCAAAGAACTAAAGTTGATCGTCGGTAGCATCTTGTCGCGTGCCCGCAAGAAATCGCCTGCGGCAAGCGTTTCCTGAAATTTGGCCCTTTGGCCCTTTGGCCATTTGGAACTTTGTACATGTCCCTCCAAAAATCCGCCAATCCCGACGAATTCATCCTTCCCGATCTCGGCGAAGGCGTGCACGAGGCCGAACTGATCAAATGGCGCGTCAAAGTCGGCGATCACGTTGCCGAGCACGACATCCTTGCCGAGATGGAGACGGACAAAGCGCTCGTCGAAGTTCCCTCGCCGCGCGAAGGCGTGATCGCTTCGCTCAACGGCAAAGAGGGCGAGATCCTGAAAGTCGGCAACATCCTCGTGACGTATCAGTCTGCAGGAGGTGGCGGTGGAGCGCCGTCCGCAAAGACGCAGGACGCACACGGCGCGGAAGCGAAAAAGGAGTGGGGGATCGAAGCGCCAAAGTCCTCGCATGGGGCCGCTCAGCGAAACGGCGCTCACGATGACGACATCGAGATCGCCGAGCGCACCGAGGATGCGGGCACGGTTGTCGGAAAAATGGGTGGCGAACTCGCCGGCATGTCTGCAGCGCCGGGCAAAGCTCTGGCGACGCCCGCGGTCCGCCGCCTCGCGCGCGACCTCGGCGTCGATATCGACAGCATCAGCGGCACCGGCATCGGTGGCCGCGTGACCGAAAAAGATGTCCGAAGCGCATCCTCCGGAAGCCCCTCCCCTGAGGGGAGGGGTTTGGGGAAGGGTTCGAGCGGCCACGGTGCGCAAGCGGCACCCGCGCGCGCTTCGCGCCCGGTCGAGGCGCCGGTTTCGCGTCCGAGCGCTCCCGCGCCTTCCCGCCCCGCGCTCGGGCGCGAAGAGGTCGCGTCCAAGTTTGCGCCGCAGCCGAGCGCACCCGCGCGTCAGCCCGTGTCGTTCGCTCAGCAGGAAGGCGATCTCCGCATCCCGTTCCGGGGCGTGCGGCGCACGATCGCGAATCGCCTCCGCCAATCCATCAATCAGGCCGTCCACTTCACCGTGATGGACGAGGCCGATGTGACAGCGCTCGAGACGCTCCGCAAGAAACTCGCCGCCGCCAGCGGCGAAAAGGTCTCTTTCCTCCCATTTGTCGCCTCCGCCGTTGCGCGCGTGCTTAACCAGTCGCAGTTCCGCGCCTTGAACGCCACCGTCGAGGAAGACGCCGCCAACCCATCCGCTGACGCCTTCATCATCCAGCACCGCTCGGTCCATCTCGGCATCGCGACCGACACCGAAACCGGTCTCATGGTCCCCGTCATCCGCGATGCGGATCGCCTCGGCGTGCTTGAAGTCAGCCGCGCCATTGCCATGACCGCCGAGATGGCGCGCAACCGCTCGATCCCGCGCGAGCAGTTGATGGGCAGCACGTTCACGATCAGCAACGTCGGCAGCCACGCCGGCCGCTTCGCGACTCCCGTGATCAACTACCCAGAAGTCGGGATTCTCGCCGTCGGCCGCGCGAAGGACGGCGTCGTCGTCAACCGCGGCATGATCGGCGTCGGCAAACTCCTGCCGCTCAGCCTCGCGTGCGATCATCGCGTTGTGGACGGCGCCACCGCCGCCCTCGCGCTCGCCGAGATCGTCAAGCTCCTGCAGGATGCGGAACAGTTGCTGGGGCCGGCGAGGGGGTAAATGTGGTTCAAAGCAATTACGGAAAAGGGAATGATCTGGAACTGGATGTTCTAGCCCTGTTAGAGGAGTACAAGTCGCGCAATCCGCAGTGGTTTGGTTTTCGACGAAAGCCAAAGATCGTTCAGCACGACGGGCAGTCGCGAGAGCCTGACTTCGAGCTAACTTTGCGGTCCCCGGGCGAGGAGCTTCTCGTTCTTCTCGAGTGCCAAGATCGCGGCCGGAACAGGCCCGATTTGAGCGACAAGCTCCACACGCTCAAAGCCATTTCAGATCGCAACATCACGATGGTAATTGTCCGTGAAACGATTAGCGATGCTCTGGCTGAGCCACTTCGCAAGCAAGGAATTCCTTGGCGGTCTCTTTCAGGACTTCGGGATTACTTGAACAACAAGGAGTTGGCGTGGAGCGCATTCCAATCGCACCAGTCCATCGCAGGGCCAAGTTCAGCCGCTGGAAAGCCTTCTGGCAACGTTGTGACGTTCAAGGGCGGGGCTGAGTCGGGTTTCATGGGAAGGCTGCGGAGGAAATAGGTCTACTTTTCCACAGTTTTTCGGGGTTTTGGCACGGCAACGCCGTGCCGAGAATCGAGCCAAGGGTGAGGCGGCGCAGCGACTGAAGAGAGCCGATTGCATCGCAACCCCATCAATTGTTCTTCCCCGCTACCCATCGTCGTCGCCGCTAACATTTAGGCGTGGACTATTCCAAGATCATTACAGTGAACCCGGCGATCCGATCCGGAAAGCCCTGCATCCGCGGCATGCGGATCGCAGTGCAGGACGTGCTCGACTATCTCGCAGGCGGAATGACGCCCGAGCAGATCGTTCAGGATTTTCCCGAACTGACGATCGAAGACATCCGCGCCAGCCTGGCTTTCGCCGCGGATCGTGAACGTCGGATCTCGGGTATTCCCGCTTGAAGCTGCTCCTTGACCAGAATCTGTCAACGCGCCTCTTGAACTCGATCGAGCCGGTGTGGCCGGGATCGAGCCATATCAGGCTGCATGATCTCGACCGGTCCGGGGATAGTGAGATTTGGGAATTCGCGCGAGAGTCCGGTTTCGCGATTGTGACGAAGGACGCCGACTTTCGGCAACTCGCTTTGGTTTGGGGTGCGCCCCCGAAGGTGATTCTTGTGTTGCTCGGCAACTGCACGACAGGAGAAGTCGCAGCTCTCCTTCTGCGCAGCAGAAACGCGATCATGGCTTTCGGTGCCGATCCGGACACTTCGGTGCTCGTTCTCACTCCGTAGCCACCGGCGGGCCCGGAGCAATTTCACAGGATTGAGATTCCATACGCACCCCCTCGGAGTGCGACCGACTTGTCGCCGGTATTCTGCTCGCATGAAACCCACCGAGGCACTCGCCGCGAACCTCGACAGCGCCTTTCTCGGCAAGGGCTGGCACGGGCCCACGTTTCTCGGCTCTCTTCGGGGCGTTTCACCTGCCGAAGCGCTCCAACAACCCAAAAACTGCGCGCACAGTCTCTGGGATCTTCTCCTTCACACGACCTATTGGAAATACACGATCCTCGTTCGCCTCGGCGTCGCCGAGCCCAACACTTTCCCGCGCTCGCCGAGCAATTGGCCCAAGACACCCGATCGAGCGCTGCCGGCGCGTGAACTCGCGCGCGTGTGGAAAGCCGATCTCAAGCTCGCGCGCGAGATGCACGCCCGACTCAAACGCGCCCTCAGCACACTCGCCGAATCGCAACTCGATCGGATTCCCCCCGGCGGCAAATCATGGACTGCGCGCCAACTCATCAGCGGCATCGCTGCTCACGATGTCTATCACGCCGGGCAGGCTCAGCTCATCAAGAAAATGATCCGCCGCTGAAGAACCTTGCGAAAGGCGGCTCCGAGAATCCGCGCGGAACTCTTCTCGCTCATCATCGCTCTCCGAGCGATGCTCCAACCCCTGCAAACCCAACTGAAACGTTCCACGGTCGTTTCACGTTCGGAAAATCGGCATTCGGCATTCGGCATTCGGCATTTGCTATTTGCCATTTGGCCCTTTGTTCTTTGGCCCTTTTCCTCCGCCCTATCTACCATCACCCCCGTGCCTCTCCACGAAACAACTCCGAGCGCGGGCCCAGACCCCATCTCGATCCGTGACGTCGCCGCAACCGCCGGCGTTTCCATCGCCACCGTCAGCCGCGTGATCAACGACTCGCCCGCCGTTGCCGCGGCAACCGCCGCGAAAGTGCGCGAGGTGATTACGCGCCTCGGCTACGTGCCCAATCCGATGGCGAAAGTCTTTTCCTCGCGCGAAAGCCACATCATCGGCCTCGCGCTGCCGCGCTTCCACGGCGAATTCATGACGTGGCTCCTGCACGGTGCCGATGAAGAAGCGACGCAGCTCGGTTACCACCTGATGATGACCACGATCGCCAAGAGCGAAGACGGGACGGCGCGCAGCCACATCGTCGGGTCCTTGCTCATCGATGCGCTCCTCGTCGTCATCACCGAACAGGACGATCCGCTCGCGGAAGATGTGCTCGCGTCCGGCGTGCCCACCGTCGTGCTCGATACCGACATGTCCAAGCAGGGGCTCGACAGCGTCATCCTCGACAACGAGCGGGGAACGCGCGAGGCCGTCGATCACTTGCTGCGCTGGGTCGAGCCCGCATCGCTCTACTTCGTCGGCGGTCCGCCCCAGAACTACGACACGCAGCAGCGAGCCAAAGGATTCACTGCGGCGCTCGAGGCGCGCGGCTGGCAGGTCACTCCAGAACAGATCGAGATGGGCGATTACTCGCTCGAGTGGGGCAAGGAATGGGCCATCCGAATGTCGCGCCGGGGCAAGCTCTCCGGTGCCGTGCTCGCGGCGAACGACAAGATCGCCTGCGGCATCATGCACGCCGCGGGAGACCTGAAAGTCTCGGTCCCCGATCAGCTCCGCGTGATCGGCTTCAACGATTCGCAGATCTCGCGACTGGTTCGCCCGAGGCTTTCAACGGTCGCGCTCCCGATGGCCGAGATGGGTGCGCTCGCCGTGCGCACATTGGTCCGCCGCATCGAGCACCCGCACGCCGAGGTGCATTGCACCAAGTTGCCCACGAAGCTGCTGATCCGGGAGAGCAGCACCGCCGTGCATTTCTGATTGTGCAGAAACCCCCTCCCGGAGGGAGGGGGCTTGGGGGTGGGCGAGCGATGTCGGAGATGGGGTGAGCGCGTCCGAGTTTCTCACTTTCGTCGCGGAGGATTGGCGTCGAACAATCCCCCGTGTGCGGCAGATACACCCATCTCTTCACCTGGGCAGAGCTCCATCGCCTGATGAGCCTCGGCAATCTCACGCCGCAGGAGCAGCAGGAAATCGAGAAGGCGCTCAAGAAGCGCTACAACGTCGCGCCGCAGCAGCAGGCGCCCGTGATCATCACCGATGGCCCGCTGCACCGGCTCGAGTTCTTTCGCTGGGGCCTCATCCCGTTCTGGTCGAAGGACGCCTCGATCGCCAATCGCACGATCAACGCGCGCTCAGAAACCATCGCGTCGAGTCCCGCGTTTCGCGAAGCGTTCAAGAAACACCGCTGCCTCGTTCCCGCGAGCGGCTTCTATGGAATGGCAGCACGTCGAGGGCTCGACGCGCAAGCAGCCTTGGTACATCCACGCGCGCCCGAAGACGGGATTCTGTTCTTCGCCGGCGTCTTCGATGAGTGGACGCCGCCGGACGCGAGCGAGCCGCTCCGCACATTCTCCATTCTACAACCGGCCAAACGAGCTCATGCGTCCGTTGCACACGCGCATGCCCGTCGTGCTGACAAAGCCGCAGCAGAGCCAGTGGCTCGATGCGGGTTCAAAACCCGACGATCTTGCTCCGCTCCTCGCGCCCAGCGACCCCTCGCTTCTCGAGGCCTATCGCGTCGGCACCAAGGTCAACTCCGTGCGTTTCGACGATCCCGAATGCATCCGTCGCGATGAGCTGCCGGTCGAGCCGCCCTCGCTCTTCGGTTGATGGCGCAGCCGAACGAAACAGACAGATCGGACTCATCCAGGAGCCTCGCGAGGGGTGAAGCCGCCCAGCTGAGGCTCTGTTGGCCGCAGGCCCCGAATATCCGCCTGCCGCTGCACGTCCTTTCGGGAAGCCGACAGACATGGTCCGGGGTACCGGAAGCCTCGACGAGGCACGCAGGTGCCACGTGGAGATCGTCACGTAAGTCCGTTCTGAGGCTTCGCTTACAGAGATATTGCCAAAAATCTTGGAAAACCAAACAAAACGCTATCAAACAGCAGCGATTTGTGTTAGTATATTGTCGGGTATACGCCGAGGGGTGACGCCTTCTCGCGCCCGTCTCGCGTGCGGCGTTCGCCGCCTGATCCAATCGCTTCTGCATCTCTCTTCTCGAAAGGGTTCTCCATGTCGCGTCTTGCTTTGCGCTCGTTGTCTTCCCGATTCTCAGTCGCCGCTCCTCGTCGCATCCGAAACAAGAATGAGCTGAGTTTTTTCTTGCGGGCAGCGATCGGCGTGTGGCTCTTCGCGCGGCTGGCGGGTTGCGCAGTGCCCCCGGATCCCGGTGCGTTTGCCGATTCGACGCGAGCCCTCGCGACATCCGTGCGTGCGGTCGGCAATGAAACACGCGACCAACTCGCCCGGAGCGAATCGACGCGCGATCTTGCAAATGATTTCGCTGCACACTGGTCCGTGCGAGACCGCGCGATGACTGGCGCCGTCGGGTACAGCACGCAACTCGTTACGATCTTCGCACGCGCTCAATCCTCACAGCCCGCGGCACTCTCGCGCAGCCTCCAAACCTTCGCCCGTGCGGTCGGCGTTGGCGCGTCGGGCGAAGTTGGCGTGGGGGTTGGAGTGGGGGTGGGGGTGTTGGCGACCACGGCGGACACACTCGCATTCGTTGCCGCGCAGATCGCCCTCGTCGAGGCATCCAAATCGCTCGAAGATGCGCTGACAACGGCGCAGCCTGTGATTGATCGCCTCGCGGCACTGATCGTTGCGGACACCGCCGACCTGGAGCGGATCGTCCGTGCCGCCGCCGTGCTCGCCCGCGTTGAGCTGAATGCGCAATTCAACGCGCTGCTTTCCTTTTCGGAATCGATCGAGCAAAGGCGAGTCGAAATCCGGCGTGTTTCCTATGCGGAATTGACCGTTTCGCAAGCAGATGAACTCGTCCGCGCCGATGCGTTGGCCGCCGCGACCGCGGCGGAACTCGCGCCGTATAGAGCTCGGCGCCAAACGATCGACACGCGCGAAGCCGATGCAATTGCCGCGATCGCGGAAACGCGCTCGGCGCTTATCGCCTGGGCCGAGTCGAATGCGTCTCTCGCGAAAGCGGTGCGCGAGAACCGCGAGCCCGATCTCGAAGCGCTGACGAGCGCCATCGCCGAACTGACGACTCTCATCGCCCGGTTGCGCGGGATTCAGAGATAGCAGAAGTCCCTTCCAGTCACTTTCATTTGGAGATCGAACATGCCTTCAGAATTCGACACGCTCTCGACATTCTCAGATTGGTCAACCAAACTCGCGGAGATTCTCGCCGCGGCCCGCGATGCGACCGACGACGATGCACGCATGTCCGCGGCACGCCGGCTCGAAGAGTTTGTGGCGCGGTCGACCCCGAATTCGCCGGAGATCGACAGTCTCGATCGAATGGCGGCGGATGGTGCGAACGCGCTCTGCCGGCGTGCATTCGAAGGCGCCGTCGATGGCCTCAGGTCGCGAACCGCGTCCGTCGCGGCGCGTGCGCAAGAACTCGATTCGATCGGGAAGTCTGCCGCGAAGGGACGGGTAGATCCCAAGTCCGTCGGCGCCGCACTCGACCGGGTGTCGGAACTTGTCGAAGAGGCCAAGTCGCTGGGGCGAGCCGCGGGAGCGAATCCGGGAGATTCCGAGGCTCTCCGGACGCATATCGGGCGGTTGCTCGAGGCGCTTCTTGACCTCCGGATGACATTCGGCCCACTCCCCGGGCGGATCCGGAACTGATCCCGCTTGCTTCCGGTACAGTTCTTTCGCAGGAACCGAGGGCGAACCGTGATCGATCAGGTGTTCTTTGCCATCCTCCTTCCGTTGCCGCTGATCGTCACGGCCGCGACGCTCATGTTCCTCATCCGGGCATGGAAGACGGAGACTGTGCGTCTGCGCCGATCGTTTCTCGCGACGGCGCTCTGGCTGGGTGTCTGTGCCGCGATCCTGTTCTTCTGCCGCGAGCGCGTTCGCGGCTGGCTTGGGGTCGAGTCCGGCGCCGTCGTCGTGTTCATGATTTCCAGCGCCGGCGCGATCGTCTCGCTCGGGATCGTCGTCGGGCTCTTCGCGACGATCGGCAGATCCATGCGGGGTCAGTTGCACTGCCCGCGCTGCTGGTACGACATGAGCGGAGCCGAACCACACGCGGAGGGCGGCGCCGTCTGCCCCGAATGCGGCACGGATTTCAGGTCGTTCGCCGATCTTGCTCGCCGAAAGAACTGGCCTTTATTCATTGCGGTCGCGGTGACCCTTCAACTCGCCGGCCAGTTCTGGTACCAGACTCTCCGCGCCGATCACGGAGGAATGCAGAGCTTCGTTCCGACGACCGTGCTGGTCGCGGGGATGTTTTCTCTCCCCGCGGATGCGGTCATTGGACCGCCGAGCCCGTTCGATGACAGCACGCTGTCGGGCCGGCTCGCGAACAGCAAGGCGGCCGATTGGCAGAAGTCCTGGGCGATTGCCAAGGCGCGGGCGGCCATCGAACGCGCCGACGAGCCCGAGTCGATCGCCCGCGCGTCCACAATTCTGAATCGGTGCGAATTCGACGGAGAGATTCCGCTCGCGGCGTGGAAATCATCCGTACGCCAGCTCTGCCGGTCCGCGTCGGGCACCACCGACGAGGCGTTCGTGTATCTCGCAGAGTGCTACTTCCGCGCGCGGGGAGGGGAGGACTCGGTCGGGCGCTTCATGTTTGCGAAGGATCCGGCTAAGTGCAAGAGCGAACTCGGGGACTTAGTTCCGGCCTTGCTCGGCTACCTCTCGCACGCGACTGTTCGCAGCCGCGAGTGGTGGAGTGCGCTTCGTCTTCTTGCTCTGGCGGGCGACGCGGCTTCGCCGGTTGTGCCGCTGCTCGCGGACAGGATGCTGACGGAGGAATCGGATGCGGGGCGGGCCTTCTCCGCCGCCGCCCTCGCCATGCTTTCTCAGGGATTCCCCGATGCATCAGAAGCCGCGATCCGATCGTTCGTTTTTCTGGCGCCGTTTGAGCAGCCGCGGGTTTTGACCGCGATCACGCGGTATGTCCGACTCGCGCCGGATCAGGAAGAATCGTTTCGCGTGCTCGCCACGTGCGGGGAACCTTTTCTTGAAGTCTCGGGATCGGTCGCTCTTCTCGGAGATTCACAGACTCGGTGCGAGGGAGCCGACCTGCTGATCGCGGCACTCGAGCGACAAACCGAGATCGGTTCTCCCGATTTGCTGCCGATCTACTGGTGCGTCGCCCGGGACCCACAGGACGGCGCTTCGTCTGAACTTATCGCCTATCTCGAGAGGCTCGCGCTGTATTCCAATTCCTCCGCTCGCATCGGCGCGATGTCGCTCCTGGCGAATATTGCCCGAGATCAGGAGACGCGGACGATTGAAATCGGCCTGTTCCTCGATTTCGTCGGCACCGATCGCAACGCCGCGGTCGCTGAGCGAGCCCGCGCGTTCGCGGTCGAAGTCCGTTCCTCTGCAAACTCGACCAATTCTCCTCGGAAAGTTGCGGTGATTCCGTGACACAAGCGCCCATCAGCGCTCCACGCATAGCCTGTGCCCCGTGAATTCCTCTCCGCGAACTCAACTCCAACATGCGCGACGAATCGTCATCAAGGTCGGTAGCGCGGTGCTCGCGCCCGATGGCGAGTTGTCCGCGAGTTCGGTTCGCCGCCTCTGCGCCCAGATCGCCTCGCTCGCGTCGACCGGAAAACAGGTCATCGTCGTGTCGTCGGGCGCCGTCGCCTCGGGGTTTCGCGCGCTCAAGCTCTCTTCGCCTCCCCGCACGATCCGCCTGAAACAAGCCGCCGCGGCGGTCGGCCAGCAACGGCTGATGGCGAAGTACGCGAGCACGCTCGGCAAATCGGGAATGACCATCGCCCAGGTGCTGCTCACCGCGGAAGACTTCGAGCAGCGGGCACGATTTCTGAACGCGCGCCACACGCTGGAAGCGCTTCTCGAGCGCAGTGTCGTACCGATCATCAACGAAAACGACAGCGTTTCGTTCGACGAAATCAAGCTCGGTGATAACGATCGTCTCTCCGCACTGACCGCCGTCATGCTGCGCGCCGATCTGCTCATCATGCTGAGCAGCGCACCGGGCGTCGTCTCGGGCGGGACACGGAAGATCATCTCGTGCTTCGATCGCGTGGATGATGCGCGCAAGCACGTGCGCAGCGACAAGTCCTCCGTCGGCATCGGCGGCATGAGCACCAAGCTCGACGCCGCGGCGATCGTCACGCGCGTTGGAATCGCCGCTATCATCGCGCCGGGCAATCTCGCCAACGCGGTACCCAAGATCCTCGCCGGTGCCGAGATCGGAACCTTCTTCCGCCCCCAGCGCGCAAGGGTTGATGGGCGAAGGAGATGGATCGGGCTCGCCGCGAAATCCAAGGGCGTTGTCGAAGTGGATGCCGGCGCGGCGCGTGCCCTTGCTTCTCGCGGCGCGAGCCTCTTGCCATCAGGAATCACGGGAATCCGCGGCAATTTCGCACGCGGAGATGTGGTCGAGGTGCGTGATCCAACCGGCTCGTCACTCGCGCGCGGCACGGTCGCGTATTCATCGGATGAGATCGAACGGATCAGGGGAAAAAGGGCTTCTGAGATTGTTCGCGTGCTGGGGTACGCTCAGTGCGACGAGGTCATTCATCGCGACGATCTTGTTCTATTCGAGAAGGACGGTGAACTGTGAATCTCGTTGCCGCGGCACGGAGCGCTCAGATTGCTTCGCGGCGGCTCAGGACGCTGAGCACTTCCGAGAAGAATCGCGTGCTCGAAGACATCGCGGGTGCGCTGCGTGCCGGGAGCTCGGAAATCCTGAACGCGAACGCCGAGGATGTTCGCGCCGCTACGGCATCGGGCCTTGCGCCCGCAAAGCTCAAGCGCCTCGAGTTGACGGCGAAATCGATCGAACAGCTCGCGGCTGGAGTTCTGCAGGTCGCGGCGCTGCCCGATCCGGTCGGAGCAGAGACCGATGCAGGCACTCGGCCTTCGGGACTCCGGGTGCGGCGCGTGCGCGTGCCGCTGGGTGTGGTGTGCATGATCTACGAAGCCCGGCCAGGCGTCACGGTCGATGCATTTGCGCTGTGTTTCAAAGCAGGAAACGCGTGCATCCTGAAAGGCGGTCGTGAGGCGGCGCGATCGAATGCGGCGCTGGCTTCGATCGTTCACGAAGTGCTCGAGCGGCGCGGCATTCCGAGAGAAGCGCTCACGAGCGTTGATGCCGCGTCGCGCGAGGAATTGCGAGAACTCCTGCAACTCGATCGGTTCATTGATCTTGTTCTTCCGCGTGGCGGCGAAGAACTCATCCGCTTCGTCTCGGAAAACTCACGCATCCCCACGATTCAGCATTACAAGGGAGTCTGCCACATCTTTGTGGATGAGTCGGCGGATCAGTCCCGCGCGATCGAGGTGTGCGTCGCGGCGAAGACTTCGGCGCCCGCGACGTGCAACGCGGCGGAGTGCGTACTCGTGCACCGGAAGATCGCCGGTGAATTCCTTCCGAAACTCGCGCGGGCATTCGTCGATGCCGGCGTCGAAGTGCGCGCCGATGCCGGAGCTTTCGCGCTGATGCCGGGCGCCGTCGCGGCGGCTCCCGACGACTTCGGGAAAGAGTTTCTCGATACGATCGTCGCGGTCGCGGTCGTAGAGAGTGTGCAAGGAGCGATCGATCACATCGCGCGATTCGGCTCGCATCACACAGAGGCCATTTTGACTTCGTCCGCCGAGTCGGCGCGTGCATTCCGCGAAGGCGTCGATGCGTCTTGCGTCGTCGTGAACGCCTCGACGCGATTCAACGACGGGTTCCAACTCGGGCTCGGCGCGGAGATCGGCATCAGCACGAGCAAGCTTCACGCGTACGGCCCGATGGGGCTTGAAGAACTCACGACCCGGAGGTTCGAAATCGACGGAGACTTTCAGACGCGCTGAGGCGCCTGTTCGAGGGGCGTCAGCAGCCGGGTCAGCGCCTGGTTGTCGGGAGGCGCGTACGGCCTGAACTTCTCGAACGTACCCGTTTCTTCGCTGTAGAGGAGCGCGCGGTTCTGGCCGAGCGCCTGCGCGTGGGGCGAATCGATCAGCGAACTCGAGTCGGCGCCGCTCATCTGGAAGAGGACGCGCAGGTCGAACTCTTTCACGCCGCGACGGTCGATCGCGCGCTCGAGATTCGCCACGTTGTCGCACCACGCGATGGTGTGAATCCCGATCGTCGGCCCTTCGCGCAGGATCGACATGAACTGCTTGTCGGGCTTGGTGACGGCTTCCTCGGCGGAACCGGAAAACCCGTAGTCGTCTTCGGCTTTGCGCAACGACCGGAAGCGATGAACACCGTGCACTACGAGGAATATCGGCTCGAACTCCGCGTGCTCGATGGCGCGGCGGCGTTCGAGTTCGCCGTAAACGGTTGCGATCGCCTCGTCGGCTCCGCGTGCCGCGGCGTGGCGCGTGGCCGGCGAAAGACGCGTCGCGGTCTCGAGCAGAGGCGTTGCGCCGTCCCATTCGGGGCTCGGGCCTTCGATGATGGTGATGCGGGGTGCGGCTCCCTCGCGTGGAGGCTGAGGCAGACGTGCCGCCAGCGCGATGGTTGCACCGGCGAGCAGGCCGAATGCGGCTCGCTCGCTCTGGCCGACGATGAGCAGGTTGGCGCCGCTCTGAGGCCGGAACGTCACGGAAGTCGGATCCTTGATCGAAACCGCATCGCCCAGCCAGACTTTGGGCGCCACGCGCGCGGAGCGTCCTTCGCCTGAGAGCAGCGCGAGGAGCGGGGCGTTGCGCTCCATGTTCGAGGGGAGATTGCCTTCAAAGACCAGCGCGGGCGGCGGTTTACGGCGCAGCGTGGAGACCTTTTCGCGCACCTGGCGGAGCTTCTCATCGCGTGCGTCGTCGGGCAGCCAGACAACCTGGAAGGGGCTGTTGCCTTCGAGCAATCCGCTCGCGTCGTTGTAGATCGCTTCGCCGGGACGCGTCAAAAGGCGTGCCGCCGGGTTGTCTTCGCTCAGGATCAGGTAGGAATCGGATTCGCTGCACTGAAGCGCGATGCGCACGGCCATTTGGCCGATCGTGCTTCGCGCCAGGCTGTAGGCGCCGCCGATGGTCTGGCTCCCGAGCACCACGTGCATTCCGAACGCGCGGCCCTGACGCACGAGTCGATCGAGCAGCAGCATCGCCTCCTGCGCCATCTTGTCGTCTTCAACGAAGAATTCCTGGAATTCATCGACGATGAGCAGGACGCGCGGCATCGGATCGCGATCGGCATCGTCTTTCGTTGCCTGGCGATAGCCGGCGAGATCCTGCACGCCGAGATCGCGCATGATCGTGCCGCGCTTAGTCAATTCCGCGTCGAGCCGCCTCAATACGCTGATGCCGAATTCGCGCTCGCTCTCGACGGCGATGACCCGGGCGTGGGGGAGTTGATTGGTCGCGTAGGTCTTGAATTCGACGCCCTTTTTGAAGTCCACGAGATAGAGCTCGATTTCCTCGGGGCTGTACCACATCGCGAGGCTCGTGATGATCGCGTGGAGCAGCGTCGATTTGCCCGAACCGGTGCGGCCCGCGATGAGGCCGTGCTGCGCGGTTCCCTTGCCGAGCACGAGGCTCTGAATTTTGGTTGCGCCGGCGCGTCCGATCGGCGCATCGAGTTCCTTCGCCGAGCTGCGCGTCCAGAGTTCGGCGGGCTTGGGCGCGACGGTGTCGAACGGAACCTGCACGCGTCCGGAGTCTTTGGCGAGCGAGCCGAGGTGCTTGATGAGCACGTTGAAGACGTCGTCCGGCGGCGCTTGTTCCGGCTGGATGTTCCAGCGCGCGTAGTCATCGTCCTTGACCACGAACCGGTCGCTCTTCCAGGTGAGCGTGATCGCGCCGCGTTCGATATCCGCCATGGGCAGCCACGCCGGCGGCCGGGCGCGCGAGTCGGCCATGATGAGGGTGAAGACGCCGCAGCGCGGCCCGCTCGCGACGATCGCGGCGAGGCGCTTTGCCGCGGCCTCGCTGAAATTGGCGGGCAGATCGGCGATGACGAGAAAGCGGAACGGCTCGGCGATCTCGCCGGCCTGAACGTTGTATTCCTGGATGCTGCCGAACTGGTTGCGCAGGTATTTCTGGATCACCTGCTCCATGTGCTCGGTCAAGTCGGTGAGTTTCTGTTCGAGGTGGCGGGGCTCGGTCCAGATCCGGTCGCCCACGATCAGCGGCTCAAAGTCCGCGAGCTGCATGAAGCCGGCGAAACTCTGTCCGAGTCCGACGGGATCGAACATCGTGAAACGGACTTTGCCCGGGGGCAATTGGCTGAGCAGGCGCAGCATCGTTGCCTGGATTGTGCTCAGCGCTCGGGTGCGCGATTCGGGTGTGGTGTGCATCACCAGCGACCCAACGCCCTGCAGGTCGAGGTTCAGCGGCAGGCGCAAAGCGGTTTCGCCCGTGAGCTTGAGACCCTCGGAAGTCGGCAGGCCTCCGGGCATCTCGGCCAGGTTGACATCGATCCACCCGATCCGGATGAGGTCGTTGCTGCTCTCGCGCGCGGGGCGCTCGAGCAGTTGCGTCCAGTCCGGCTGGTCGGTCGCGCTCGAAGAACCGATGTCGCGTGCCTCCGCGAGCAGCCGGTTGCCTTCTTCCAGCCAGCGCGATTGGAGATCGGCTTCGCGTTTGGCGGCGACTTCCTTCGCCTCGGCGATCACCTGGTCGCGCCTGGCGGCGCTCGCGGCGACTTGTTCGTCCCTGCTTGCTTCGCGACGCTTTCGCTTGGCCTGATAGTCCTGCTCGGCGCGATCGAGTTTTCCGGTCCGGCGCTCCTCGGCTTTTCGAACGCGATAGTCGAGCTCGGTCCGCAGCTTGGGCTCCTTGACGGTGCGCCGCTGCTCGTACAGCTCGCGCGCTTCGAGCAGCCGTGTTTCCGCGGCGCGGTTCTCACGCCTCTTGATCGCCTGCACTTCACCGACAACGCGATCCCGGGCGACGTCGGCTTCGATCTGAGCGGAATCGAGGCGGCGCTTCGCGTTCTCGACGGCGCGCACGAAAGCGTGAATCGCGGGAGTGACCTGCCGATGGGCCCACGTGCGCACGCCGAACAGAATCGCCATCGCGAGCAGGAAGCCCGAGCCCATACCGATGGCGACGTCCTGCGCCACCGGCGGCCAGCCCTTCAGCGTTGCGACGCCTCCGCCCGCACCCATCATCACGAGCATCAGGAGCGCAATGCCCTCGCCTCGGAGCAGAAACGGGCTGAGAGCGCTCTGGAGCCAGTAGACGTGGTTCGCAACATCCACGGCCGAGGCGTCAAGGTCGGCGGTCGAAGACGGGGCGGGGCGCGATTCCGCGCTCTCCGGAGTCGGGTCCGGAAGCGTGCGGCCCTTCCTCGCGAGTATTTGCTTGGCCCGCTCGGTGGCCAGTTCCAGGTCCTCGCGCCGCGACTTCAGAGACTTGGTCGTCGTTTCGTGCTGGAGTCTCGCCTTGCGGAGCGTCGATTCGCCGACGGTCTCCGAGAGCCACAGCGCTTCTTCTGCCTGCTGCTCGGCCTTGTGCTCGAGTTCGGTGAGGCCGATGGAAAACTTCGAAAGCTCTTTCTCGCGCAGATCGCTGGTGTCCGCGACGAGCTGATCGAGCCGCGCGCGGAGCTGGTCCATGCCCGCGGCGTGGGTCCGATCGATCTCCGCCAATTCGCGGTCCGCGTCTTCCACTGCCTTGGCATGAATCCGCCTGGCCTCGGCTTCGGCCTCTCCAACGGTCTGACGCAGGCCGGAAGCGATCTGCTGCTCGACCTCGGCGCGGTGCGCAACGAGCGGCACGAGCGAACGCAGCAGGATTCGTTCGGGCTGGAGGCGATTCGGTTCGGTCATGCGGCTTTCAGTTTATTCGTTTCGACGCGGCTCTTGGTCGCTACCCCACTCAATCCTTGCCCGTGTCCTCGCACTCCCGGCGAACCTGGATCACCAGCTCGCTCACGTGCTCGAGCGCCTTGATCGCGGCAACAACCATCGGTTCGAGCGGTGCGAGCACTTCTTTTTCAAAGCGGCGGCTGGCACTGTCGTCCCACTCGGAGCGGGCGCGCTCCCAGCGAAACCGGAGTTCCTTGACCGCGTCGGTGATGTTGGCTTGGGCGACTTTGGTGCTCATGAGGCTTGATGGGCGGCGGGCGATTGAGGTCGGGGCGGCACGGACGAAGGAATGAACGCACTAGGAAGCTTCGGAATGCCACAATTCCCGATCGCCCTCATCGAGAATGCTCCGGACGGTGCCGCTGGCGAGAACCGCCAGGCTTCCGGGTCGAAGACCGAGAACGGCGCGGATGTTCGGAACGAGCTTTGCAAAAGCGGCGATCGTGGTGCATGCGTACCCGCCGGGCTGTTCGGGTCTGTCGAGCGGGGCGACAAACCAGCCGCTGTCGGTGCAACCGTCGGCGCGGGGCGGCGCCGATTCGGCCCGGCGGGCCAGGAACACCGCTTCGCACGCAACCGCGCGCCAGGCGATGAAGATCAGGTCGTCGTCGCCGGGGGGCGCATCGGCGCCGGACAGCTTCGCAATCGATTCGGCGTCGGATGGGCTGACGGTTCCGGCCTGCCACGGAGTTTCGAGCGGCGCGGGCTTGAGTTCCGAGGCGGCCTCAAGCGAAATGATCATGGCCCGAAGGTGAGCGTACTTCTCGACCGTGGAGCGCAGGACGACGGTTTCGGGCTGATCGGTCCAGGATTCACCGAACGCGGACGCATCGACGGGCGCGAGATCCGGCGAAGAGGCCTGCAATCGCAGATAGTCCTCGATGGCGACCGCCATTTTCTCGAGCCGCTCGATCGCGCGAGGAAGGGTGGCTTGCACGTATTCGGTCAGCGGGCGGCAGGTGGATTTGTACATCATCGCTTCACGCTCCCAGCGAGGCGCCCATTTTCTGACGGCTTCCTGCTTGCGCTGCAATTCCTCGAGCCGTCTCTTGAGTTTCTCGAGGACCTTGCGTTCTTCGACGACGCTCACGGGCTCGGGGGCGCGCATGTACTGCTTGCGGCTGATGTCGCTCTTGGCGCGGGTGACGGCGTCTTCGGCGCGCCGGACGGCGTGCTTGTAGTACGCGGGGCGCTCCTGCTGAAGCCACTGCCCCATGCGCCCGATCTCGGCATCGACCGAGGCGAACGCGATGTTGATCTGCTCGATGAATTGTGAGAGCGCGACCTTCAGATCGCGGAGCGCCGTGACGGACGAGATTCTTGCGGACTCGGACATGAGAAAGGGCCAGAAGGAGAGAGCGCCGGAGAAAGCAGCCGGGAAGTTACCGTTGATTCAAGTATTCCTCGATCTTCTCGGCTTTGCGCAGGAGGAACGGGACGTGCTGCTCGGAAAGATCGGTGAACCGATTGAGCGTCTTCATGGTCGCTTCAAACTGCTCGACGAACTTGACCTGTTCCTGGTCGCGCCAGGTCTGTCCGAGCGTGCTCAGGCGCCCCTGCAGCGCCTGCATCTGCTGGACAAGATTGGTGTTGAACCTTTTCAGATCGAGAGCAAAGCGTCGGAGTTCGGCGGGATCGACAACTGCTTTAGACATGATGCGCTCCGGACGATTGAAGATGCGGCGGATATTCCGCCATCAACATAGCAATCCGCACGTGGGTCTCTACGGAGCGATCCCCGGCGGATTGCCGGTTGAACTCCAAAAATCGAAAGTTTTGCGTCGTGCACGCCCGAGCCCCTGCAAGAGGATCGGGGCCTCTCGACGCGCATCGGGGTCGGTCCTGAATCCGGGCCGTGCGCTCAAGGCCCGATACCGGCGCGAATCCGGGTCTTGCTTTCGCCTCGACGGGCTCGAACGCCGCCTGTGCGAGCCGAAGCTGCCCCGAGAGGACGCCCGATGTGGTGCGGGCCGGGACGCGATTTATTTGGTGGGGCGAATCGTTCCAGCGCCGGCCCGGACCGAGCTCGATCGTTACCGGTGAACGCGTTGGTTTTTTGGCGCAAGAGGGAGATTCTCTGGTCGGTGATCCCGCGCGGCAGCGTCCGCGGGTTCGTCTGCCGTGAGCGCCGATTCAGCGACGGCTCACGGATGGATCATTCGGCTCACCGACAGTCAAGGTGTCGTGAGCGGCGGGGCAACGGACGCTCCGCCGCTCTTCCCGGGGGGGAGGGGGATCGCGCACCGAGAAGCATGGCACGATCGAATCAAAGCCGGAATCGAGTCCCGCTCATCGTCGGCTGCGTCGCGGTTGTTTTGGCGCTCTATCTCGGGCGTAAGGTGCTCGTGCCGATCGCCCTCGCGGTCTTCGTCGCCTTCGTGCTCGCCCCGATCGTCCGAGCCCTGGAGCGAATTCACCTCCCGAGGATGCTCGCGGTGGCCTTGACGGTCGGTGTCGCGACGATCTCCATCGGCGCGCTCGGATGGCTGATCGAGCAGCAGGCGGTCGAGGTCGCGGGCAATCTGCATGACTACAGAGATAACATCGCGCGCAAGCTCACCGCCGTGCGCCCGTCCAAGCACAGCCCGCTGGCAAAGGCGGGGACCGCGATTGAAGAACTCGGAAAAGAGATCACCAAGCCGGCGGAGGATCAGGCCGCGGTCGAAAAGCTGCGCGTGCCGCTCGAGCAGACTCCATTGGAAGTCCGAGTGGTGGAGGATCCGACACCGCCGGTGACGTATGCCCGCGATTACCTCGGCCCGGTCCTGGCGCGGCTGGCGACCGCGGCGATGGTTATCGTCTTCGCGGTCTTCATGCTCCAGAGGCGCGAAGACCTTCGCAACCGGCTGATCAGGCTGATCGGTGAGCGGGAAATCCATCTGACAACGCCGGCAATCGATGATGTCGCGCACCGGCTCAGTCGTTACCTGCTCACGCAGTCGCTCGTGAACGCGGGAGTCGGGCTGGTTGTGGGCGTGGGCCTCTTCCTGCTGGGAATGCAGAACGCACCGTTGTGGGGGTTCACGGTCGCGGTTCTTCGATTCGTGCCGTACGTCGGAACGTGGATCGGGTCGGCGTTCCCGATCGCCATCTCATTCGCGGTGTCGGAGGGGTGGCGAGAGCCGCTCATGGTCGCCGGTCTTGTCATCACGGCCGAAGTGATCGGGGGGAGTTTCATCGAGCCATTGGTTGTCGGCTCGGGTACGGGGCTTTCACCGCTCGCGGTCCTTGTTTCGGCCGTGTTCTGGGCGTGGCTCTGGGGTCCGATCGGGCTGATTCTTTCAACGCCGATTGCGGTCTGCCTGTCGGTACTCGGACGGCACGTGCCGCGGCTGTCTTTTCTCAACATACTCCTTGGAGACGATCCGGTCCTGCAGCCCGAGACCCGGTTCTACCAGCGATTGCTGGCGGGAGATCAGGATGAGGCCTCGAGAATCGTGGAAGAGTTCGCGAAGGGTAAAGAGCCGGCCGAGGTATGCGATGAACTGGTGATCCCGGCTCTTCGACTCGCGGAAATCGATCGGCACCGCGGAGAACTCGACGAACGCCAGGTGCAGGCGGTGCGCGACGTGCTCGGCGCGATCGTTGACGATCTCGGGGCGGAGTCATTGAGCGCGGAAGACGCTGCCTCCGAACTTCGCTCGGAAGCCACGCCGGTGTTCTGCGTTCCGGTGCACGACCTGGCGGACGAGCTTTCCGCGCGGATGCTCGCGATTCTTCTGAACGAGCGGGGCGTGGCGGCGGAATCTCTTTTGCTTCGAGGTTCGGTTCGCGCCCTGCTCAAAGACATCGAGGAGTTGCCCCCGGCCGTGCTGTGCATCTGTGCGCTCCCGCCGGGCGCGCTTCTGCACACCAAGGTCATCTGGCAGCAACTGCGTCAGCGGGCGCCGAAGCATCGCGTGGTCGTGGGTCTGTGGGACGACGCCATCGACATGGAGAGCGTTCGGGCACGGCTGGGTCGAGCGGCCGATGAGTCCGTCGCGACCACGATGCGCCAGGCAAGCGACAAGGTGGCTGCGATGGTGGCAAATCCTTTGGGCGAGCCGGACCCGCACGCCAACGGCTTTGCCGCGAATCAACGGACGGGGGACAGCCGAAATACTCGGCCATTTGATCAAATGGCCAAGAGCGGAGAATCAAACGCGGGCTGAACTACGCGGGGGTTTTCATCGCCGCGAGCAATTCGCCCGAGCCGGCGCCCCACTTGGTGATGCACTTGAGCGCTTTGGTCACCGGAATATCGAGCGGGTGCACGCGCGAGCCGGCGATGATGTAGACCGTTCCCGCCGCGGGCGTGGGTGAGGAAGGCACAAAGACGGTTCGCCTGCCGTCGGCGTGCTCTTCGATGATGAAGCAGGGGGCGAGCGCGTCCTCGATCTCGACGAGGGCGGGCTGGAATCCGCGGCTGTTCTCGATCTGGCCTAGTTGCTCGGCCACGCTGCGAAGCGTGGAATAGCCCGGGAGACGCTCGAGCACGGTGGATTCGAACGCGCGGCGGGCATGGCGCCCGACGGCCGTCGAGTCAGGATTCCGACGGCAAAGCAGATCAGCAGGATCAGCAGCGCGCCCATGACCATCGGGTACCGGATCGATTCGGGGAGGCCCGCGCTCACGGGTTTGACGAGGATCTCGAGGTGAACGAGCGCTTTGAGCAGGAGCAGGATGGCGAGCCACGCGGCAGCACGACGAGCATGCCCCCGACGAGAGTCGATTTCAGAAAATCGAGTGCTTTGAACATGGTTTGTCCCGGGCAGGGGGTGTGAATCCGACCGCCGAAAAGGCGGCAAGAAAAAACCCCTGCTGACGCAGGGGCTATTTCAAGTGGAGGTTACTCTCCACGGCTCGAACAATCCTCGCCGCGGAGGCCTCGGGGAAACAGTGACAGACCTGCAGCTTGAGGGCAAGCGAACAGATCTCCACACACGCTTAGCAGAGCTTGGAAAAAGTAAGACTGTGCAAGAGCTGTTGAAGGAGGTGTTGCGTGCGGCAGCGTGACCGTGCAGCGTCGTAAGTGTATGTGCTGACCGCTAGCAGGCTGTTGAACAAGGGCTGTCTGTCGGCGATCTGAAGCATGCCCCGGACGGTATGGCCGGTGCTGTTCGGATTGTTCGTGCTGCTCACGCCGCCAGCAGCTTCCGCATCCGCACCAGGTTGTACGCCGCGGCGGCGAGCTCGAAGCACTGCCCGATCTTCTCGCGTCCCACGTGCCTGGCCCGTCTCATCCCCGCCACCGTCTTGACCCATCCGAAGAACTCCTCCACCAGTTTTCTTCGTCGCTGGCTCTTCTTGAACGCGGCGCTCCGTCGTTCGCCGCGGACGAACCATCTCGCCCAGGTTCCCTCGTCCGCACGCGTGCTCGCCCAGTCGATCTTCCCCTCCTTGATCGCCACGTGCGGCCGGATCCAGCGCTCCTCGAGCGCCAGCAGGAACGCCCCCGCGTCGTACCCCTTGTCCGCACCCAGCGTGGATGGACGCACCCCGTGCCGGCACTCGACATGATCGAGCATCGCCAGCGCGCCGGCACGCTCGGCCGTGCCGTTGGCTTCATCCACCCGCACGCTCATCACCAGCCCGTGCCGGTTCTCGGTGAGCGCATGGCCCGAGTGACAGAGGAACGCTCCCACCCCATTCCCCTTCTTGTAGAGCTTCGCCTCCGGGTCGGTCGTGCTGGCGTGCGTCGCGTTGGTCCGCCGCTCGCCCTTGAAGTCCCCCGATGGGTTGCGTCCCGATGGTCCATCGTCGTCTTTGTCCGACGCCTCGCGTTCGATCCTCTTCAGGCTCTTGAGCGAGGCGTGGCTCTGGATGAGCGAGCCGTCCACCGTGAAGTGCTCGTCGCTGGTCAATCCCGCATCGATCGCCTGCTTCACCACATGCTCGAAGAACTTCCTCGTGATGCCGTGCTCGGCCAGCCGGTCGCGGTTGTGCGTGAAGACCGAGTGGTCGAACACTTCGTCCGATGGCTGCAAATCCAGGAACCAGCGGAAGAGGAGGTCGGTCTTCAGACGCCTGCACAGCTCGCGTTCGGACCGGATGGTGTAGAGACACTGCAGCAGGAGCGCCTTGAGCAGCGTCTCGGGCGGGATGCCCGGCCGCCCGAGGCTGCTGTACGCCGCGGCAAACGTGCGGGTCATCTCCGCGAGCGCCGCGTCCACCATCCGCTTGATCGGCCGCAGCGGATGGCCAGTCTCGATCAAATCTTCGACGTTGAACGTGTGGTAGATCGCCGCCTGCCGACCGGGTGTGCCCTTCATGCCCTCATCTTCGCACGCCGGAAACTTCCGGTTGCGCGGGCTTTGCGGGATTCTTCAACAGCCTGCTAGAAAGGTGCGAGCATGGCAGAACGCCTGCCTGGTGCCTATGTTTGTCGAGGATGTCTCCTACCCATGCCGGCGAAAGGGTTGACGCTGCGAAATGTCTTCCGCGGAGGTTGCCGAGACAATGTGAAAACGGCTATTATAGATAACTTCAGCGAAAACGTTGCGCATCACCGAACCCGCGTCAATTCACCCTTCGCCCACTCTCGCCATTCGCGTGTCTCACCCTGCATGGCGATCACTTTCAAGAGCGCGGGCGTGCGTTCGTCGGTCTTCCCCTGCTTGATCTGCAATCGCGCGAGACCCTGTGCCGCCGCGACATAGTCCGGGTAGATTTCAAGAGCCGTGCGATAGGTTGCCATCGCGTCGTCGTTGCGCCCAGCAGATTCGAGTGTCATAGCTAGGTTCACTCGTGGATCAGGATGGCCCGGAAGAAGCCGCCGAGCCCAGGTGAACAAGAGGGGGACGGTGGAGTGGTACCGGTTCCCGTACGCGCCGGATGCGATCGGGAGCTTCCGGTACTTCACGCTGGAAGGGGCGAGCTACCCGCCGGCGTGCCCGGGGTCGGACATCGGGGAGCTTGTCAAACACTTCACGTACGACGGTGTGGGGCGGCTGGTCCGGGTGACTGGGCTTTGGACTGGACGGCGAAAGATGACGAGCCGTGGGTTGAACCGGCGGACAGCGAACTCGATCTTGAGGACATCGGCTTCGACGACGAGGGCGGCTACGACGGCCCGATGGGGTACAGCCGGATTTCGCGCACCAAGTCGTCGATAGACGTAATTCGCAAATCAGCCAAGCAAGCCAGGGCTATGGCCGCGCTTCGAGGAGGAGTCTTCAGCAAATTTTCTGTAGCGCAGACAGCTACGGAGGGAGCCGGTCGCGCTCTTCAGGCGCACCACATACTTCCAAAGTGGGGGGCAAGGCAGTTTGGTTTCCTTATCAAGCACGACGATATTCCCGCCGTGGTCTTGTCGCGTCGGCAGCATGCCAGAATCGGACCGCAAGTTGATAAAATTCTAAAAGGGCTTCCTGACGGCGCATCGAAAGAGCAGGTGCTCAACACGCTTCGAGAGGTCTACAGCAGGATTTGCCCTCAAGTCATTCCGTTCTTGACTGGAATCAAATGAAGAAGTACTGGAAGATCGGTGTTGGAACTGTTGATACCAACGATTCTGTTCGGCACACATTCATACAGCATGCCGGTATTGTGAAATCTGATGATCTTGATGTCACTGTCGCCAGGACTTGGTTTGCACTCGCCGATGACGATCCACGGCTTTCCACAGTGAGGAGACTTGCGAGAGAGAATTCCAACATCGATCTCTGGGAATTTCCAGACACTCGCTTTGACCGGAAAGACATTGCCGCGGCTCCATATTCCTTTCTCGGTGGACTTGCGTGGGCGACCAGAAAATCGATCGAGGCCGGCGCCGACTTCGGCACCAAGTACGACATGTCGCACGCCTGCCGCGCTTGCGGAGCCGGTGCGCGGCAGATCGGCCTTCTCAAGGTCAAGCCGAAGGAGTTGCCGAAGAAACAACCCTGGGTGCGGACCTACCAGGGAATGCTCTACCACGAGAGCTTTATCGCGCCTCTTCGCGAGATTAAGGGCTTCGAGAAGTGCATACGCCCCGTGGAGGCGCGGAAGGGCGGCGAGCAACTTCCCTGGTATGAACTCATCAGCGACTACACCATGCCGCGCTTGAGCGGCCAAGGGATCGAGCGGCGCGACGACCCCTGCCAGGTCTGCGATCGCGGCGACTGGTGGTTCGCGAAGGAGTTCAAGGACCTTTGGTATGAAGACATGGATCGCGCTGTCGATAAACTTCCTCCGGTGTGTATGACATGGGAATGCTGGACAGCGTCGTACATCTTCGCGGATGATCACAAGCGATATGCACCGCAGGGGCCGGTGGTGTGCCGCGAGATCGCGCTGCACATGTTCGACAAGGTGGGAGAGGATGCGTTGGTTGTTCCGCTTCGGTTCAAGGGCTGAGGGGTCCGGAAAAGCTGAGCAGACTGATGCGGATTTTGGGCTACTTGTTCGGCTTGTGCTTCGGCCTGAGCACGTGGTACACGACGGACTACGGGCACGAGGTGTCGTTCGACGGGACGCCCCCGAGTGGAGTGAGCGAAGTGTTCGAGCGGCATCACGCGGCCGACGCGCCGACGGTGACGCAGTCGAAAAACCAGCTTCCGAGCGAGTGGATGACGAACCTGCACGGGAGCGCTCTACGGGGAATCCAGTCCACCGATCCGTACGCAACACCGGCCCCGATCGAGACGCACAGCCACTACCGGAGCGACCCGAACGGGAATCTGGTGTACGACGACGAGTACTTCTATCAGTACGACGCGTGGAACCGGCTGGTGCAGGTGAACAAGAGGGGGACGGTGGAGTGGTACCGGTTCCCGTACGAGCAGTTCTATCCGCACCCATCGATGGTCTTCGGGCACAAGACGCTGGCGATCGATCGTCTTGACGCGCCGGCGCTGTCGTGGGACAATGGAGTTGGCTCGATCTTTGAAACCCGAAGACTGGTTCCCGGCGCGAAGCTGATCGCGTACGCGCGGAACCGCACGCTCGACATCGCCAACGGCCGTTGGCTCCAGCAGGATCCGAATGCGAGTGGAATTAGCACGCTTAGGTCTGCGATGCATGGCGCAGCACCAATCGTTTCCGCGATCTTGGTCCAGTTGGAAGAACGGATCGCGGACGGGCTAAGCCTGTTTGAGTACGGCGGCTCTGAAGTAATACAACGACGGGATCCGTTGGGCTTGTACTCCGGCGACGAATTTGTAGAAGATTTATTTGGTGCGAGTTTCAGCCTTCCGACTCCCGGAGATTTCATTCGGGGCGCTCTCTCTGGAATGGTCAGCGAGTATGCATCGAGGCAGACATGGGACGTCGAATGGGCGAGCGATTTCAACCTTGGAGACAACGAACACAGTCGGACCGAGAATCTCTGGGTGACCGTCGCGCTGATGCGAGGGTTGCGAGACTGCTTCGAGATTGGATTTGGTGACTACAAGATCAATCTGCTCGATGGGTTTGACATGGCGAGTGTCGGAGGAGGAGGTGCTCGTACCCCCAAGAGCAGAATCCACTCGCCGCGCGGGGTCGCTGGGTACGCAAGGACGGTGTCTGTAAACGGGTTCCACGCCAGTGTTTATTCAAGACCGGGAGGCGGACGCAGTTACGTGCTCTTCGACGACAAGGCGGTTCGTGCTAATGTGAGAGTCAATGTCACCACACGAGCACAGGAGCGGATCGATGCAAACAAAGCGGCAGGGCTTTCCAAAGCACCCACTGGTTGGGTATGGCATCATCACTCCACCAAGAGAGGCATAATGCAACTTGTTCCCGAGAAATTGCACGAGAAAGTCGGCCATCTCGGCCGAGCGGATTGGTAAGGAGGAGGCCGATTGCTTGAAATAATTCACGCACTAGAAGCAAGGATCGGAACTCGGTTGCCGATCGAGTATGTGCAATTTCTACTGAGCGAGCCGCTTTCAGATCCTTTTCGAAAATGGTTCTGGTTCAAGCACTCCGTGCGCGGGAGCGTTCGCATCGGAATTCGCACCTTGAATCGGCTTCCGCCACGGCCACCAGGAACGGGACCGGAGATTCTCAGTTATGTTGACATTTACGCCGAGCGATTCGAAGGATGTGGATTGCTGCCGCCCTTTTATCTACCCCTCGGATCGTGCTGGGACGACGAGACACTGCTTCTCGAATTGAGGCCAGGCTTGTTCTTCGGGCGTGTCAGCCTGAAGACGTACGAAACTCTTCACGAGACCGGCGTGGACAGAGCTGAAGACGACATCTTCCCGGTCGCGCCTTCGTTCGGAGTTTTTCTCTCCATGCTCACTGATCCGCAAGAGGGTGACGAACAGTAGAGCTTCGACACCAACCCGCAAACCGATACGCCACCGACCGACCGATTTGCGTACTTCTCTGCCGCGGCGGGCGCAAACCTGCCTGCCGGCTGCCTTGGCTCGGATATCGGCGAACTGGTCAAGCACTTCACGTACGACGGTGTCGGGAGACTGGTACGAGCAGTTCTATCCGCACCCATCGATGGTCTTCGGGCACAAGACGCTGGCGATCGATCGTCTTGACGCGCCGGCGCTGTCGTGGGACAATGGAGTTGGCTCGATCTTTGAAACCCGAAGACTGGTTCCCGGCGCGAAGCTGATCGCGTACGCGCGGAACCGCACGTTCGACATCGACACTGGCAGATGGCTCCAGCAGGATCCGAATGCGAGTGGCGTAACGCTGCTGAGTGGTACCGCATACCACGGTGCTGTTGCAGACGCGATGGCAGGCGAGTATTCGGTGCGATTCCTGCACCAGAAGATCAAGGACATGGGCTTGACTACGGGGCTTCGAGGCAAGCCCATCGCCTTGGCCAAGGTCCATTACGCCCTTCAGAACCCGTTCTATTGCGGGGTCATGCGGTATGGCGGAGAGCTGTTCGATGGGGCCCACCAGTCGATGGGGCCCACCAGCCACTGATTTCGCAGGAATTGTTCGAGCGGTGCCAAAAAATGCGGCGGCAGCTGGGCAAAGATGGCTTGCGGGCGCCGCTACAGGGGGTTCGCCTACCGGCGGCTGTTCCGCTGCGGCGAGTGCGGATGCACGATTTCGATGGAGGTTCAGAAGGGCCACCAGTATCTGCGGTGCACCAAGAAGAAAGGCCGGTGTCGCCAGCGGTTCCTGCGGGAGGAAGAGGCGACGCGCCAGCTCGACGCCTTGCTGGAGGCATGCTCGATGCACCCGCGGACCGCGGAGCGGCTGCTCGCCAAGCTGGACGGAATCCAGGCTTCCGAGCACGAGGCCGGGAAAGCTGAGCGAATCAAACTGCGAGAAGAGATCCGGTTGGCCGATGAGCAGATAGCTCGCCTGACCCTGGCCTTCGCGTCCAGCGACCTCAGCCTGCAGGAGTTCCGGGCTCTAAAGAATCGCCTGCTTCTGGAAAACAAAGCAAGAAGCGAGGAACTAGCCAAGCTCGAAGCCGGGAACGGCTCGCTTTGGCTCGAACCCATGCGGAGATTCGTAAATGCCTCACGTGACGCGAGTTCGATCGCAAGAGCCAAAGAGTTACGGCCGAAGGCCGATTTTACCAGAAACCTCGGCTCGAACCTGACCCTGAGGGATCAGCGGCTCGCGTGGGATCGGCGTGGGGTGTGGCAACTGGTTGAGACGTCGGAGTTTGTGTCGTTGAAGAGCTTGGGGAATCGGGGAGAGGGATTGACGGAAAGGGAAAGGGACGAAGAGGACACTGGGGAATGGAGCGGAGGAGAGTCGAACTCCCGACCTCATCATTGCGAACGATGCGCTCTACCAACTGAGCTACCGCCCCGGATTGTGCCCACGAAGACCACAAACTCCGCGGGGTGGGGAGTGTAGCGCGGAGACGAGAATCTTCCAGCCGCGCCGACGGGTCGGGCGCATCGGTGCCCGACAAGGGGGCTCGGATCGGGCACAGGCCTCAATCCCGCACGCTGAACCCGGCCCAATTCGGCGCGAACATTCCGGGCCTCGGAGGGCTATTCTATTGAGAATCAATTCTCAAATTGGATGACGCCCGCTCCGTTGGCGGTCGATGAGAAAACAGGATGAATCAGACGCGGTTGAATTGGGTGTTGCGTGCGCTGGCGCTTTGCGTGTGGTGCCTGGCTGCTCCTTGCGATGGCGCGGGTCTGCGCGTCGTGGTCACCATTCCGCCCCTCAAGGGAATCATCGAACCGCTCTTGCCCGAAGGATCATCGGTCGCGGTTCTGATGACGCCGGGCCGGAGCGAGCACAATTATGAATTCACGCCGTCCGACATGGCGAGAGTGGGAGGGGCGAATCTGGTCGTTTGTGTCGGCTTGGGTCTGGAGCAACAGCTGCAACAGTTTCTTGAGTCTCACACTTCCCCGAAACGAGTCGATCTCAGCCTCGGCGCGGCCGCCGGCGTCGAGCAAGCGGCTGATTCGGACGACCAAGCAAGCGAAGGCGAATCGGAGCATCATCACGGCGCGGTCGATCCGCACGTGTGGCTCGATCCGGTTCTGGTCGAGGCGGCGCTGCCGCGGCTTGCGGATGGCGTGCGCGACGCGATGAAAGCGACCGGAATCTGGAACGACGATGCGAAGAAGCATCTCGAAGACGCTCTTGCATCGGAGCAGGCTGAAGTCGCGAAACTCAACCTCGCGTTTCAGGAAGCGCTGGCAAAGTTCAAGGGCGACAAGATCGTCACGCATCACGCGGCGTTCGGACGGCTCGCGAACCGGTACGGGCTGGTGGTTGCGGAGGTTATTCGAGTGAACGAGGGCGAGGAGCCGACCCCCGGGCGCATCGCGGCGATCGTGCAGGCAGTTCGGAAGGAAGGCGTGACAGCAATCTACGTCGAACCGCAGTTCAGCAGCGCGACGGCCGAGCGCATTGCCAGTGCCGCGGGTGTGCGGGTTGTGAAGCTCGATCCGCTGGGCAACGGCGACTGGATCGCGATGATGCAAGAGAACCTGAACGGGCTCGTGGCCGGGCTTTCCAAAGCAAAGAACAAATAGACTCATCGAGTCTTGCGGGCGATCCACCGGATGAATCATCAAGTGGCAAGAACGAGCGAAATCGCCATCCGCTACAGCGGCGTGACGTTTTCGTACGACGGCGCCGGCGAAGCGCCGGCGCTCGATCGCGTCTCGCTCGATGTGCGGAGAGGCGAGCGGCTGGGAATCCTCGGGCCAAACGGAGGCGGAAAATCGACGCTGCTGAAACTCACGCTCGGGATCTTGCGGGGCTATTCGGGAACGATCGAGATCGAGGGTTTGGCCCCGTCAGAATCCGCGAAGAGGCGGCTCATTGGGTATGTGCCGCAGAGAGTGGAAGCGGAACTGGCTTTCCCGATTACGGCGCGCCACGCGGCATCGATGGCGGCGAGCGCCGGGCTCGGGTTTTTCGCGAGCGGACGGGGGGCGCGGGAGAAGGCGGATCGCGCGCTTTCGATGGTGGGCGCTTCTTCGTTTGCCGAAAAACCGGTGGGGACGCTGTCCGGCGGGCAACTCCAGCGGGTGATGATCGCGCGCGCTCTCGCCAGCGAGGCGAAGATCCTGCTGCTCGATGAGCCGACCGTCGGCATCGACCCGGCGGGGCAGAAGCAGTTCTCGGAGCTCATCCAGCGCTTGCACGATGAATTGAAGTTGACGACGATCGTCGTGAGCCATGATCTGCGGACGGTGGCGGCGACGAGCGATCGGGTCGCGTGCCTTGCCCGGACTTTGCATTACCACGATTCACCGGAGGGGTTGACGCCCCACGTGTTGGCGGAAGTGTTCCGGCACGATGCCGCGGCGATCTTTGGGGATCTGCACGTCGATGCACATCGGGCGTCGGAGTGCGGGCACGATCACTCGGATGATCATGGACACGAGGGACATGGGACCTATGGGTCCCAAGGGACTCATAGGTCCCATGAAGAACGCACAGGAGGTGGGGCGTGAAGACGCTCGAATACCTCTCGGATCCGGCGCTGCGGTCGATTTTTCTTCCCGGGGTTCTGGCCGGTCTCGCGATCGCGCTCTTCGGCGGCTTGCTGAGTGTGTTTGTCGTGATGAAGAGGCTCGCGTTCATCGGGCAGGGGATCAGCCACGCGGCGTTTGGCGGGATCGGCGTCGCGTATGTGCTGGGGTTTGGGGCTGCCGCGGTGGGCGGTGCGGGCGGGAGTGGGGCCGCGTTCAGCGCGCAACTCGGGATTGTGTTTTTGTTTTGCCTGTTCGCGGCGCTGCAGATCGGGTTCTTGACGAGCGGAGATTCGGGAAGGCGCGGAGGACGCGGGCGAGCGCAGGCGGACACCGCGATCGGCATCGTGCTGGTTGCCTCGATGGGGCTTGGTTCGCTTTTGCTGCACATCGCGGAGAAGCAGCAGCGCGTGGCGACGGTTTCGTGGGAGAGTTTGCTCTTTGGTTCGATCGTGAGCGTGAGCGAAGCGGATGCGTGGGCGGCGGGGGTGGTTGCGCTGCTGATCGTCGGCGGGCTTTTCCTGGTGCGCCGGCCGCTGACTTTCTGGACGTTTGATGAGCCGGCGGCGGCGGCGTTCGGGGTGAACGCCGGACTCATGCGCTTTGTGCTGCTCGTGATGCTCGCGCTCGCGACGGTGACCGCGATGAAACTTGCGGGTGTTGTGCTGGCGACGGCGATGCTGGTTTTGCCCGCGGCGGCGGCGGTGCAGTTCAGCCAGCGCGCGGGGACGGTGACGGTTCTGAGCGTTCTGTTTGCCCTTTGCGCGGTGGCTTGCGGGATGGTGTTGAGCTTTGAGTTTGATTGGCCGACCGGGGCGAGTATCGTGCTGGTGCTTGCGGCGCTGTTCGGAATCGGCTGGGGAAAGAGCCGGATCGCGGCGTGAGAGCGCGGCACTGGAGGCAAGAATGAAGGCGGAAAATCTTCTGGCGGAACTCAACCGGCTTCGCAAAGACATCGGGGAAGACAAGAGCGACCTCGAGTGGCTCGCGGTGCATCACGCGTTCTGCTTCATCAGTTACAAGATGAGCGAGTTTCAGAAGTACGTGGAAGAGCAGGACAAGGCGGGGGCGTTTCGTGAGTATGAGGGGTGAATCGAGATGTGGGATGTGGGATCGATGCAACTATGCATCAATGACCCCCATTTGCTCCACTTGTGATGAGATGTAACTCTTGAGAGCGGGTGGAATTAGCGCGGGTCACTCGAAAGCGGGTTGCGTGCCGGCGGGATTTCGGCGAGACTCAGGGCCACCGAGAATCTGTTCGCGGATCTCGTTTGCCGCGAGCGGCCGAGGTTGTGACGAGCAAAGTGGTTGCTCATCGGATTTGGTGTATCGCTGCAATCGTGAAGGAGCGCTGGACATGAAGAAACTGATGAAGGCAACGGGGGTATTGTGTGCCGCGGTGTTGTTGTGTTCGGGCACGCCGGCGCGCGCCGATGACACGACGCTTCCGTGTCCCGAGATTTGCATGGATCTTTTTAATTCGCTGGCTCAATACGCTTTAGAGGAATACGAACGGAGTGCCACGGCCTGCGGGAATGATCCCTGGTGCATACTGGAGGCTTGGGCTATTTACGCGCAGAGGATGGAGATCGCCCAAGAGATCTATGGACAGTGTTGCCAGCTTATGAACTGACCAGCGTTCTCGGGCGGTCCCACTCGGGAGTATCTGTGCTCGTCAAGACGGCGGGTGGTTCAGGAGCAAGATCTGCTTCAAACAAAATTTGTTGCATCCGAACCGGAAATCGGCGATAATCGTTGTATTGGAGTGCTCGCTCTCGCAACGGACGCCACTGGCGCATCGAACGAGTGCGGGTTCCGACGACCGCCGAGCGGACGCTTGTCGGGCGATGTGCCGCGGGTGACGGCCCGCGGAGGGAAAGTGCGGCGGCGTGCTGTACAGCGCGTGTCGGCTGCAAGGGCTTTCTCAAAAGGAGGTGATCCAGTGATTGATTCATGTACGCAGGGGCTGCGCGGCTAAGCGCGGACTCGACGGAGTCGCGCAATGCGCGGCCCTACTCCTACGTAAAACAGAACGTAGCGCCGGCGGCCCCGAAAGGGCCGCCGGTTGTTTTGTGAGACGGACTGATTCGGGCGAATACCGCCGGTTGGGGATGAACTCTTGTCGAGTGCGGCACCGATCAAGCGAGCAAGTTCGCGCCGAACTGTGAGAGAGTGACGTAGAAGGGGTCTCGCCGTGGCCACCGGCCAGTTTGATTGCTGTCTGGGCGGCACAACAGACTTGGGCCGGGAGTCGTTCCGAGCCCGCGCCACTCATTATCGACGCAAGCGCGAGGGCCTGCCGCGGGACCTGGACATTGCTTCTTGTAGTCCGCAGCCAAATCGGGCGACGGGCGAACCTTGCCCATTTCGGAACCGCGAAGTAGGGCGTTTACCCCATGCGTCGTGCAAGCTCAAAGGGACGCCCGACGCTGACGTAAAAAAAACCCTGACATCGCGACGACACCCACCCCGGTGCCGTCGCGATGTCAGGATCAACATTCGCTCAGTTTCGCTCGACGGCTCGATTGAGGGAGCCATCGGCGAGCTGTGCGAACCGCCCCACCGGACCATTTTTCTTCGCCCTTCCACCGGTTTCGAATAGACTCATGAACCAGCCGGTCCAGGGTGACTGAGACGGCTATTCGAAGGTGAGAGCGCGCTGCCTTTTTCCAAGAAGTTTGCGGAGCAAGGGGGTAAATCTTTCACCGAACCGAGACTTTTTGGCGAAAAAAGGCGGGGTCAACAAGGGGGTGCTTTCTGGGCGAAAGAACCGGTCAAACGACGACCACGTTGCTCCTGGAGCAGCTGAAATCGGAGGGCAATCAGGAGGCGTGGCAGCGGGTAGACGAACGATTCAGGGGAATCGTTTTTGGTGCCGCTCGAAGGGTCGGGCTAGATGAAGCCGATGCCGCGGACGTCGCACAGGAAACCATGGTTCAGTGCCTTCGGGATTTCCGGGCCGGGGGTTACGATCGGGCCCGTGGCAGGCTCAGCGGGTGGATCATCGCGATCGCACACAATCGAATATCCGATGTCCTGCGTCGAAAGCAGCGTGCGAACCAGGATGTGGGCGACACGTCTCTGGTGGCTCTGCCGGCGGTAGACGCGGTATCCGCCGCCTGGAATGAGGCACTGCGCGACGACCTCTTTCGCCGCTCCTGGGAGCGTCTCCAGGCCGAAAGCGGGCAGAATCCGGCGACGATCAAGGCGTTCGAGCTCGCGGTGATCCGCGGCGTGCCGACGCAAGCGGTCGCGCAGGAGTGCGGATTAACTGTTGACCAGGTCTATTTGGCGAAGAATCGCGTGTCGGGGAAGCTTCGCGAGATTGTGGAAGAGATGACCAAGGCGTATGAGGACGGGCTATGAGCAAGGCGTCCGAACCTTGCCCGGCTGCATCCGAGCTCGACGCTTTCGCGATTGCCGAGTCCGCATCATGCGACGGGGAGCCCGACCGAGCGATTGCTGCCCATATCGAGACTTGCGGCGCGTGCGCGGAGTGGGTGCGCAATGCCAGGTTTGCGCGCGAATTCGGCGCGGCAGCAAGTACACGGGCGCTCGAGGATGATTCAATCGAGTTTTCTCGGCCGGAGATGCCGGGGTACGAAATCGTCCGCGAAATCTCGAAGGGCGGGCAAGGGATTGTCTACGAAGCGGTGCAGTCTCGTACTCGGCGGCGGGTGGCGATCAAAGTCCTGCGCCGGGATCATGGAATCGGGCGTGCACAGCGTGCGCGTTTCGAACGGGAGATCGAGATCGCCGCAGCTCTCCATCACCCGGGCATCGTGACGGTGTACGACAGCATGGCGCTGCCGGCGGGCGGCCATGCACTCGTCCTGGAATTCGTGAACGGGATTTCGCTCGAGAGTCACTTTGATGCGCGTTCGCACGGTCCGCTGGACGTCCGAGCAGAAGTCGAATTGGTGGCACGGGTTTGCGACGCGGTTCACTACGCCCATCAGCGCGGCGTGATTCACCGGGATCTCAAGCCCTTGAACATCCTGCTGGACGCCGCGGGCTCGCCGCGGATTCTCGACTTTGGAGTTGCGCGCTGGTTCGGCGCATCCGCAACCGATCGCTCGGGCGTTACGCTGACGGGCGAGTTTGCCGGAACCCTGGCGTACGCGGCACCGGAGCAGGTGGCGGGCGAACGCGGACCTCCTGACTTGCGGAGCGACCTGTATGCACTCGGTGTGATTCTGTATCAGGCTTGCGTCGGGAAGCTGCCGTACCAGGTTCGCGGTTCGCTCGAAACGGTGATACGGAACATCACGAACGCCCCGCCCGCCCGGTTGCCGCGGCCGAAATTGGACGAGGATTTGTGGGTCATTCTCAATAAGGCTCTTTCCAAGGACGCGGAGCGGCGGTATCAGTCGGGCGCGGCGATGGCGACGGATTTGCGGAGGTATTTGCGGGGCGAATCGATCGAAGCGCGGCAAGACAGCCGTTTCTATGTGTTGCGGAAGGCGATTTGGGGCCACCGATACGCCGCGTCGGGAGTGTTGCTGGCGCTCGTCGGGCTGCTTGCGCTGGGCGCGCGGATTCAGGCTCAGAACACTCGCCTCGTGGCGGCACTGCGCGAAAGCAATAACGAACAGGCTCGTGCGATGGGCGCCGCTGGAAACCGGCCGGCGGCGCAGGCGATGCTTGCATCTGAATTGTTGCGAATCGGAGACGCGATCGAGCGGCCCCAGGAGCTGATGTTTCGGGGCACTCCGGAGCAGCGGAGCGTGCTCTGGACCGGGGCCGAATTGCAGGCTTCACAGCCTTGCCTCGCGACGGTCATGCTGCCCGCCGAATGGGCGACGGACGCCTGGTGGGAGCACGATCGCGTCTGCGTCGTGTCCGCCGATGGTATCGAACGGGAGCGGTCGCTTCCGGACTTGCGGTTGTTGTCTGAGCGAAAATTGATCGATCGTCCGGCGTTGGATCTCCTCTGTTCTCCCGGAACGGACCGGCTGCTCGTGCGCTTCGCCGACAAGATTCAGTGCATCGAGTCGAAAACCGGGACGGTGCTTGGTGAGACGCGCTACGAGTCGGATCTTCGAACGAGCATGACGCTCGCTCCAACGGGCGATTCATTGGCCGTCTGTTCTCGCGAGCGGGGCGTCGTGGTTTTCTCGCTGCCGGACTTCAACGAACTTCTCGAAGTTCGCGATGTCAGCATCCGCCAGCGCCCGTGGATCGGTGCGAAGGGCGACCGCGTTGCGGTTGTCAAAGAGGATGGTCGCTTGATGATCTTCGGCTTGGCTTCGGGAAAGCTGGAGAAGGAGCTGCTCGTCGTATCGCAGGGGCAAATAAAGAAAGATCCGCACGGACCCGACGACCAGTGGAGAGTGACCGGAATCGGTTCCGGAGAAATGATGGCGGTCGGACGCAGGCGTCGGGTTTGGCTCGTCAACACATTGAGCGGACAGGTGCGCCCGCCGATTCTGACAACGATCGGAAACCTCGTTGAAGGAGTGTTTACAGAATCGGGTCGCTGGCTTTTGATGCAGTCCAATCAGGACTCGCGGGTCCAGGTCTGGAGCACGAAAGATTGGCAGGAACAGGCGACTCTGCCGGGCCATGCGGGGGGAACTTCATGCGTCTTTGTTTCTCCCGACGAGCGGTACATCCTGAGCGTGGACAACGCCCGGGTGATGAGGCTGTGGGCCGGGCCCGATGCGGGCTGGCGTCGAAGTCTTCCGGATTCTCCCGTCGGGGCACACGATTTGGCGCTCGATCCGAAGCGAGAGGCGATCACGTGCGCATTCAACCAAGGCACGATTGAAACCTGGTCGGCGACCGCGCCGGGTCCGCCTTCGATCGATCGGGTTGATCCGAAAGGGGTGTACACGGTTGCGTATTCACCAGAGTTCGACGTGACCGCCGCGGCAGGCTTGACCGGCGAGATCGTGCTCCTGCGAAGCGGCGAAGAGATCGCCCCGAGGTTGACGGTTCAGTCCGGAGTCTCGGTGAGGAGCGTTCGGTTCAGTCCGGATGGTCGTTACCTCGCGGCGAGCACCGATGGCGGGAGTGCGGTCGTCTATGAGACCAAGGCATGGTCAATCGTGTACAAGATCGATGTGACGACGGGGCGGATCGCGAGTGTGCGATGGAGTCCGAAGGGTGACCGCCTCGCGCTTGGCGTCGGCGATGGGACTTGCAGGGTTTACTCGATACCGGATTTCCGGCTGCAAGCGAATTGGCACGCGGACAGCAAGCTCTGCCGAGCGGCAGTTTTTTCGCCAGATGGGCGAGTCATCGCGACGACGGACGAAGCGGGAACAATCCGGATTTGGGATACCGATTCGTGGAAGTTGAAGCACGAGATTTCGGTCAATCAAGACGCGGTTTTTTGCCTGGCCTTTCATCCGGACGGACACATTCTTTCGGTGGGCGATCGCTCCGGCCGCGTGACGCAGGTCGGGATTCCCGAGGGCAAGGTGCTGGCGGGATTCAGCGTCGAAAGCCCGGTCATGGCGATCGAGTATTGCGGAACGAATCTGGTGGTGGGGTCGATCGATCGACCCGTGCAAGTGTGAGACTTTGCGATGCTTGGGCGCTGCGTGCGGAACGATGCGGAGTATCTTCGCAGTGCGAGTGAACGCGCGAGCGGAGAGTGATGAAGCGGGCTGCTCGTCTGCGATGAAGACGAGGGCTAAAACCGTTTGCGGCGCGATGCGAAGGCGGAGGTCGCAATAAACAACGCGAAGCCCGACGGAGACGGCACGGCCGTCCAGACGCGCACGTCCATGCCGCCGAACGCGCCGGGGTCTGCGAACGTCGGGTTCTCGTATTCCGAGGGCGCGAAATTGCCGGGGTTCGCAGACGCGATCGAAGTACGGAACACGCCGGTTCCTTGCGTCATCGCGGTGGAACCGACGGTGGGGCCGGCGAGTGAGCCGTAACCGATGGCGTAGAGGCCCGGGTCGGAACTCCAGACTCCGCCGCTGAGTGTTTCGAATGTGTAGGCGATTCCGATCGGGCCCAGGGACGACACGGTCACCGGGATTTTGAATTTCCAATAGGGGGTGTTGGGTGAAAGTCCGACGGGGTATCTCGCGGGCGAGAACCCCGGCGCGGCGCCCGTAAACGCGGTCTGGGAGAGGACGACTTCCTCCGAGACGAGATTCGAGAAGACCAGACTCGAGGAAGGAGTAAAGGTGTCGTACACGCGGACACGCAAGCGCACTTCGCCGGCGTTGAACTGGCGAATACCCTCAAAGTAGAAACCCGCATCGACGCCGGTGATCGATCGTGACGGTGACGCAGTGGACAGATTGAGCGCCTGGCCGATCCATTTGAGCGAATAGGGAGCGACGACACCGGGCTTGTTGCTGCCGCCCAGAGTGTGGCGGCTGTTTTCGTAGGCGTTGAAATCGGCGAGTGAAACCGCCGGGCTGATGAGGCAGCAGGCGAGTGCGAATCGGAAAACCTTCATTGTCTTCTCCTTGTGAACCGGCGCGCCGGCAAGAGAGGAAACGCCGGTGGGGGGTTGGCTCGGGTTCGAATTCGGCCAGAACGATCGGGTTGAATTGCGAGGCGTCGCACACCAAACGCCCTTGGATGCCTTCACAAAAGCCGGTAGACTGGTCAACAGCGGCGGTGGCTTCGGGGTCACCTGGTCGTTGGACCGATCGGCTTCTCTGGCAAGTCTGCGAGGCCGTCTCAGGGTTCTTGCGGCAATGGCCGGAAAAAGAGGAAGATTCCTTGGCGGTTGCGGGGGCACCCATCACGACGACCTTGCTGCTCGAGCAGCTCCGGGACGAGAGCAACCAGGCGGCATGGCGGACGTTTGACGAGCGCTTTCGCGACGTGCTCTTTGGCGTGGCACGCTCGATGGGCCTTGGCGAGGCGGACGCGGCGGATGTTGCGCAGGAGACTCTTTTTCAGAGCGTGCGCGACTATCGCGCGGGAAAGTACGATCGTTCGCGCGGGCGTCTGAGCAGTTGGATCATCTCGATCGCGCACCACCGCATCGCGGACCTCCTGCGTCGGCGCGGACGTGACAAGGTCGCCGCGGGTGATACGACGATGCGTGAACTTCCAGCGGTGGAGACGGTGGCGTCCGCGTGGGAGGCAGCGCTGCGAGACAGCCTGTTCAGGCGGGCGTGGGAAAGTTTGCTCTGCGAGCAACGGTTTAGCGCGGGCAACACCCGAGCATTCGAACTTGTTGTGATACGCGGCGTGCCACCCGAGACGGCGGCGGAGGAATGCGGGATTTCGGTGGACCAGGTGTACGTCGCGAAGAGCAGGATTTCTTCGAGGCTTCGGGAGATTGTGTCTGCGCTCAGCGCGGCGTACGAGGATGGCTTGTGAGTCGGGCCTGTCCGCCAGCCCGCGAAGTCGAGCGTTCGGCGGCGATGCCGGCGCCGGGTGCCGGGCTCGCCGAGCACCTGCGCACGTGCGAGCGGTGTCGCGAAATCTACGATGCCGCGAAGTTTGAAAGCGCGTTCGCGTCGGCGCTGCGGGACTCGCCGCGGCGAATCGAGAACGGCCCGCCGGAAATCGCGGGCTATGAGATTGTGCGCGAGGTGTCGCGCGGCGGTCAGGGGATCGTGTACGAAGCGATCCAGCAGCGAACCAGGCGTCGCGTTGCGATCAAAGTTCTGCGGCAGGACTACCCGGTTTCGCCCGCGAGCAGGGCGCGGTTCGAGCGAGAGATCGAGATCGCGGCGGCGCTCAAACACCCGGGGATTGTGGCGGTGTACGACAGCATCGCGATGCCTCAAGGACGATTTGCGCTTGTCCTCGAGTATGTCGTGGGACACGAGCTGGACTACTCGATCGCTCCGGCGGGTGATGCGGAGCGGCGCGCCCGGCTCGAGCAGATCGCGGAGCTGTGCGATGCGGTTCACTATGCGCATCAGAAGGGCGTCATCCATCGCGATCTGAAGCCGTCGAACGTGATCGTGGACGAGACGGGGCGGCCGCGCGTGCTCGATTTCGGCGTGGCGCGATGGTCGAGCAATCTCGACGAGCAGCGGGGCAGGATCACGATGACCGGCGAGTTTGCGGGGACGCTGGCGTACGCGGCACCGGAGCAGGTGTCGGGTTCGGGCGGCCCTCCGGATCTGCGAAGCGACGTGTATGCGCTGGGAGTCATGCTCTACCAGGCGACGTTCGGCGCGTTGCCGTACAGCGTCGAGGGAGTGCTCGACTCGGCGATCTGGAATATCGCGAACGCGCCGCCCTCGCGTCCGGCGGGTGGATTGCGAGCGAATGAGGACCTTTGGACGATCATTCACAAGGCGCTCTCGAAGGCGCCGGAGCGACGCTATCAATCGGCTGGCGCGCTCGCGGCGGACCTCAGACGGTATCTCGAGGGCGAAACGATCGAGGCGCGCAGAGACAGCCGCTGGTATGTGGTGCGAAAATCCCTGTGGAGGCATCGGGTCGGCGTCGGCGTATTGGCCGGAGTGGCTGTTGGGCTCGTGGCTTTCGGCATGGTGCAGACTCTGAGCAATCAGAGGCTGGGAGCGGCGCTGCGTACGAGCGCGATCGAACGCGCCAGAGCGCTCGGGGCCGCGGGATCACGCCCGCAGGCCGACGGAGTGATCTGGCGAGAATTGCTTTCGCTCGCCGACTCTCCGCTGGAGCTTGCCGAGGCTTTGTTTGGCGGCTCGTCCGACGAGCGCCGGGCACTCTGGGCGTTTTCAGAAATCCAAGGGGCGTATCCGTGTTTGAAATCGATTACACTCGAGAGCGAAGCGACGGCTGCGAGTTGCAGCGCCGATGAGTGCATCGTTGCGACTTCGAACGGATTCATTCACCGATGGGCGATGCCCGGATTGACCCATTGCGAATCGATGATCGTCGCGGACGCTGACTCGCGGATTCAGGCTGTTTCGAGCGCGGGTTGCATCGGCTTGGCTTTCGGCAATGCGCGGATGACCGTGTTCGATATCGCCACCGGGCAAGTGCTTCAACGCGGCGAATGGAGGTCTGCGATTGCCGGGGCGAGGATGGACGCGAGCGGCAGCGCGGCGGTTGTGTGGAGCGATTTTGATGTGTCCGTCTTCGAACTGCCTTCCCTCAGGCGGATGTTTTCCGACTTTTCCGAACGAAGGGCTATAGGAATCAGTCACGAGGGCGATTCTACGCTGTACGTTGGTCGGGACGATGTTGCTCACGTCCATTCGGTGAAGTTAAACAAGGAGGTAGCAGCGTTCGGGTTCGGGCCAAATCACGATTCCATTGCGGAATACCCATTTGGGATCATGGGAACGAATCTCGGCATCTCCAAGAGCCAAAACCTTGGCGCGATAGGGTTCAGCCGGAATCTCGTTGTGTGCAATCTCGATACCGGTGACCACATGCAGCGGTTTCGGATCACGAGTGGCGACGCCGCAGTGCCGATGTTCGCTCCGACGGGCAGGTGGATAACTGTTTCGTCGGCCGGCGACCCAAATGTCGAGATTCTGAGAACTTCGGACTGGTCGAGGCTCGCGATGCTTTGCGGACATGAAGGCGGCGCCAGAGTCACGGCGATCGCGGATGATGAGAGTTACGTGATTACGTGCGACTACAACCGGAGTCTTCGCTTGTGGCCCAGGCCGGGGTCGGGTGCGTGCGCCGACCTCGAAGACTCGATCGTTCAGCCGCACGATATTTCGTTCGACCGAGCAAGCCGGGAAATCTGGGCGTCGGACAGCCGCGGATTTGTCCGCTGCTGGGGCGGACTCGGGCGGCGAGAGCCGTGGATGCTACGCGCGGATGCAGCGTGCGCGACGACATTGGCGCGAGCGGCGACGAAGTCCTTGGGAGCGGCAGGTGGTTTCGATGGCGTGCTGAGCGTCTTCAGGACGAGCGATCTCTTTTTGTTGCGATCGATTCACCTTGAAGGAGATGGCGGCATTGCGCACGCCCGCTTCAACCCGGAAGAGTCACTTCTCGCGGTCGGGATGCGAGGGGGCCGAATTGCTCTCCTCCGAACGGATTCCTGGGAGCAGGTTGCGGCAACGAGACTCGCCGTCGCAAGGCTCGTGCAGCTCCGGTGGAGTCCGAACGGGGAGTTTCTTGCGGTTGCGGCGGCGAACGGCAGGTGTCATGTCCTCGACGGAAGGAGCCTGCGTCCGGTCATTGACTTTGAGTGCCACAAGCCGAGGTGCCGCGCAGCGGAGTTTTCTCCGGACGGGCGATTACTCGCGACGACGGGCGACGATGGAATGGTTCGGTTATGGAATAGCAAGACATGGAAGCTCGAGCGCGAGATCGGGTTTGGTACGACCGTCGGATACGCGCTCGCCTTTCACGAAAAAGGAAAGGTGCTCGCTATCGGCGACCGAATCGGTCGTTTGACGATCGTGGACGTGGAGAACGGCCGGTTGCTGGCGGGGTTCGACGAGGGTGAAGCGATCACGGCGCTGCAATTCGCCGGGGATCGACTGGCTGTGGCCAGTTTCGAACGGCCGATCAGGATTTGGGACTTTGAGATGATGGCGAAGAGCCTGGCCGGCAACTGGGAGTATTGGAAAGAGAGGCTGGCCGACCAGCCCGAATGAGGCCGGCCGGAGCGCGCGCATGGAATGAAAAAGCCCCGCGAGTGCGGGGCTTTGGAAGATTCACTCATTGCGGGAAACGCTTTCCTGCCTTCGGTCGGGGTCCTCAGGCGTGGGCGTTTTTGCCGCTGATCTGCATCCCGTAGAACGAGCGCCAGACGAAGAAAGCGGAGACGAGGAAGAAGGCGACGGTGAGGCCGGTGGTCAGGCCGCTATGGGTGGCCCCGTCCGAGCCCTTCATGCTTACTGCGAGCTCAACGGCGAGCAAACCGAAGAGCGTCGTGAACTTGATGACCGGGTTCATGGCGACCGAAGACGTGTCCTTGAACGGATCGCCGACGGTGTCGCCGACGACGGTGGCGTCGTGCAGAGGCGTGCCCTTGGCGCGGAGTTCGGTCTCGACGACCTTCTTGGCGTTGTCCCACGCGCCGCCCGCGTTGGCCATGAAGATGGCCTGATAGAGGCCGAAGAAGGCGATCGAAACGAGGTATCCGATGAAGAAGAACGACTCGTAGAACGCGAACGCGAGCGTCGCGAAGAACACGCCGAGGAAGATATTGAACATGCCCTTCTGCGCGTACTGCGTGCAGATGGTCACGACCTTCTGGCTGTCTTCGACGCTGGCCTTCGTCGCGCCCTCGAGGCGAATGTTGGCCTTGATGAACTCGACGGCGCGGTAAGCGCCGGTGCTGACTGCCTGCGTCGAAGCGCCGGTGAACCAGTAGATCACGGCGCCGCCGGTGATGAGACCAAGGACGAACGGAGCGTGCAGGAGTGACAGATACTCGAGGTAGCTCTTCTCGAGGCCGTGCGTGAGCGCGACGATGATCGAGAAGATCATGGTCGTGGCGCCGACGACGGCGGTTCCGATCAGCACGGGCTTGGCGGTTGCCTTGAAGGTATTGCCCGCGCCGTCGTTCTCTTCGAGGCACTCCTTGGCCTTTTCGAAGTTGGGCGTGAAGCCGTACGAATCCTGGAGTTCCTTGTCGATGTTCGGGATTGACTCGATCGTCGAGAGCTCGAAGACGGACTGCGCGTTGTCGGTGACGGGGCCGTAGCTGTCTACGGCGATGGTGACCGGGCCCATGCCCAGGAATCCGAACGCGACGAGACCGAACGCGAAGACGGCGGGCGCCATCATGATGGTGCCTCCACCGGCGACGTGCGGGAAGAAATTGCTGATGTAGTATGCGATTCCCATCAGGAAGACGATCGCGATTCCCAGCCAGTACGCGGAGAAGTTGCCCGCGACAAAGCCCGAGAGAATGTTGAGCGAGGCGCCGCCTTCCTTCGAGCTGGTGACGACCTCTCGCACGTGGTCCGAGTGCGTGGAGGTGAAGACCTTCACGAGTTCGGGGATGATCGCGCCTGCGGCTGTGCCGCAGGTGATGATGCACGAGAGTTTCCACCACCAGGTGTCGTCGCCAGCGATCGTGGGGATAAGCAGCTTCGAGGCGATGAACGTGAGCGCGATCGAGACGAACGACGTGATGAACACGAGGCTGGTGAGCGGAACTTCGTAGTTGAACTTCTCGACGTTGCTGAACCGGGCTTTGGCCCAGGCTTCATTGACGAAGTACGAGAGCGCCGAGGCGATGACCATGATGATGCGCATCGCGAAGAGCCAGACAAGGAGCTGGATCTGAACCGTGGCGAATTCCGGTCCCGCGGTGTTCTGGTTGATTGCGAGCATGATGAAGGTGATGAGCGCGACGCCGGTGACGCCGTAGGTCTCGAAGCCGTCGGCCGACGGGCCGACCGAGTCGCCCGCGTTGTCGCCCACGCAGTCGGCGATGACGCCCGGGTTGCGGGCGTCGTCTTCCTTGATCTTGAAGACGATCTTCATGAGGTCCGAGCCGATGTCGGCGATCTTGGTGAAGATGCCGCCGGCGATACGCAGGGCCGAAGCGCCCAGCGATTCGCCGATCGCGAAGCCGATCAGGCAGGGGCCGGAAAGCTCGGAGGGCACAAAGAGGAGGATGCCGAGCATGATGATGAGCTCGACCGAAATAAGAGCCATGCCGATCGACATGCCGGCCTTGAGCGGGATCGCGTAGCACGGGAAGGCTCTGCCGCGGAGCGAGGCGAAGGCGGCGCGGCTGTTGGCGAACGTGTTGACTCGGATGCCGAACCAGGCGACGCCATACGAACCGGCGATCCCGACGAGGCTGAAGGCGAGGATGATGAGGACCTTGGGGATCGGCATGCCGTACTGATCAACACCCGAAGCATCGGCCCCGACGTGGACAAGCTTGCCGAAGTAGATTCCGACAATCGCGGCGATGAAGACCCAGAGGATCAGCAGGAACTTGCCCTGCTGGATCATGTACGCCTTACAGGTGGCGTAGATGAGTTCCGAAATGTCGAGCATGCTCTTGTGAACGGGCATGCCCTTGAGTTGCGAGTAGATCCAGAGTCCAAAGCCCATGCCGAGGAGGCTGACGAGAATGCCAGCCATGAGCAGGTTGTGCCCGTTCACCGCGCCGTTCAGGAACATGACATCGCCGACGTTCGGCAGGATGAGGTTTGCTTCGCCGCCGCCCTTGTGCGCCGGGGCATCCGCGGCAATCGCAGGCGCGGACATGATCAGGAGCGCAACAAAAACTCCCGCGAGGCGCGCGGGAGTCGTGGAAAGAAGCCGGAAGAAGGATTGCGAGCATTTCGCCAGTGTGCTTTGCATATCTGCGGTTCCAGGGAGTCGGGAGGGTGTGCGTTCCGGGCCAAGCCGGCGCTTCCGGGAATAGCCTCGACGAATTCGGTGCCGCCGAACATCGCGGCGGAGATCGGCCAGAGAAGGCCGGAGTGTAACGAGATCGGCAGGCGCGTGCCTTGCGCTGCAAGGTTTGCGGCGTTTGCACGGACCGAAGGGCCGGGAGTTACTTCTCTTCCTTGCGGGTGAAGAATTCGCCCGTGGTCGCCAGGCGGCGGTTCAGGCTCTTGCGGGCGGCGCGGCGGCGACGTTCGCTGGGCTTCTCGTAGAATTCCTTGCGGCGGATGTCCTTGATCAGGCCTTCCTTCTCGCAGAGTTTCTTGAAGCGGCGCATCATCTGTTCGACCGTTTCGCCGCTACGTGATTTCACCCGAATCGCCATCCGAACCTCGCTCTGTGCTGAGACTTATGCCGCCCTGCGCCCGCAACCGATTGCGAACGTGCGGCGAAGAATTCCGTCCCACGGGGGATGTGGGGGGCGGGATAATAGAACCCTGACCGGGGGAGTATCAATCCCGGCGAGCGGGAGGGGCCGCCATTTCGTACCATGCGGGACCGATCGGCGCGGAAGCCGTCGGAATCGGTCGGTTGGACTCCAATCTATGAAGACATCGACTTTGAGCGGAAAGCGGCATCCTACTCGATTTGGCGCTTGTTTCTCTGGGCTTCTCCTGGCGGTTGGGACGCTGATTGGCGGCTGCGAGACGGCCTCCAAGGTGCAGGGGGAAGCGGAAAAGGTCATCGCCAACTACAAGGCGGGGACCCTGACGGCAACCTTGAGCGCCACGCCGTCGCAGGTCCTCGCGGCATCGGAGCAGACGCTGCGAGACCGCGGGTATTCCATCGATCAGAATGCGACCACGAAGGATCAAGGTGGCATTTTTGCCAGGCCTCCGATGTACAACCTCGGACGGACAATCCGGATAGACGTCAGCCCCACGGCGGAGAACAGCGCCGAGATCTTCATCACGACCAATCCGTGGGATGAGTCGCTGGCGCGGATCACGTTGGACGGGATACTGGAGCGGCTGGGGATGTGACGGATGTCGGATGCGTGAATTGGGGTTGCAACGCTGCATTGTCGCATAGCTGCAGAAAAGAAAAAACCCCTCTGCTCGAGGGGTTCGGGTGGATGGCGTCGAGGTTCGGAACTCAGATTACCGCTTGTCGATCGGCGTGTAGGCAACGGCGTGCGGTCCGGTGTAATCGGAGCCGGGGCGGAAGAGGCGGTTGTCGCTGAGCTGCTCGATGCAGTGAGCCGACCAGCCGCCGACCCGCGAGATCACGAAGCTGGGCGTGAAGAGATCGAGCGGAAGCCCGATGCAGTGGTAGGTGGTGGCGCTGTAGAAATCGACGTTGGGATAGATGCCCTTCGCGGCCTTCTCGCGGGTCATGACCGCTTCGATCGCGGTGCTCTTCTCAAAGAGCGGCATGTTGCCGGTGTCCTGCGCGAGCTGCTTCGCGAGGACTTTGAGGTGCGTCGCCCGCGGGTCGTAGGCCTTGTAGATGCGGTGGCCGAAGCCGGGGATCTTGTCCTTCTTTGCGAGTTTGTCCTGAATGAACTTTTCCGCGTCGTCGACGGTGGGGATCTGATTCAGCATCTTCATCACGCCCTCGTTGGCGCCGCCGTGGAGGGGGCCGCGGAGCGAGCCAATGGCGCCGGTGATTGCCGAGTAGATGTCGCTCTCGGTCGAGATGAGGACGCGGGCGGTGAACGTGCTGTTGTTGAAGCCGTGATCGGCATGGAGCACAAGGCAGACGTCCATCGCCTTGGTCATGGCGGGGGTCGGCTTCTTGCCGTTGAGCATGTAGAGGAAGTTTTCCGCGAGGCCCATGTTCTTGTCCGGGCGAATGAAGGGCTTGCCCTGACGGAACTGATGGAAGTAGGCGAGCAGCGTCGGAACCTGCGCGAGGATCGAGAGCGCCTTGTCGCGGATCGCGGGGATTTCGATCGAGTTGGGCTTGGGATCGTGAAGCCCGAGCGAGGAAACGAGCGTGCGGATCGCGTGCATCGGTTCCGCCGTCTTGGGGAAGGTGAGCAGAAGGTCTTCCACACCCTTGGGGATTTCGTAGCGAGAACGGATGGCGGACTCGAAGTCGGCGAGCTCGGACTTCTTCGGAAGGTGGCCGTTCCAGAGGAAGAAAACGGTCTCCTCGAAGGACGAATTTGACGCGAGATCGCCGATCGGGATGCCGACGTATTCGAGGACGCCTTTCTCGCCATCGATAAACGAGATTTTGGTTTGCGCCGCGACGACGCCCTCGAGGCCCTTGGAGAAGGCGGGTTTGTCTGACATGGCAAGAGTTCCGGCGGGCATGTGGTTGGTGCGGCCGAGGGCCGAATCGGGTGAAATAGAGGCGGGTTTGAGACTTGCGGCGCGAGTGCCGCGCAGGGAGAGACTATAGAAACCGGCCCGAGCCGGAGGCAACGCGAGTGGCATTCTCGGGCCCAGATTTCCGCGGTTTTTTGGTCGGCGCACGGGGGCGAAACGTCCCGTACCATCGGGCGTGATTTTTCCGATCGGCACCGACCGACCGCTCCAACGCCCGACGCTCGTCAACCATCTGCTGCTCCTCCTCAACCTCTTTGCGTTCTGCATCGTGGTGGTGGGGACGGGGATGGAAGGCGAGACGTACGAATGGGTTGTGGACACGTTTGGTGTATCGCGTGAACATCACGAGTGGTGGCGGTTCATTTCATACACGTTTGTTCACGCCGGACCGATGCACCTCATCGGCAACCTGGTGACGCTGTGGGTGTTTGGTCCGAACGTCGAGGATCGGTTCGGCCGGCTGGGGTATCTGGCTTTCTACGTCATGGGCGGCGCGATCGCGGGCATGGCTCACCTGATTTCGGGGCCGGCGATCGTGATCGGCGCGTCGGGAGCGATCTCGGCCGTGACCGGAGCGTTCCTCGTGCTTTTTCCGCGCACGGTCGTGCGGACGTTCATCTTTTTCTTCCTCATCGGGGTGTTCAACATCCCTGCGATCTACTTCATCTGCTTCGCGATCGCACGCGATGCGCTCGGCGCGGGCACGGGCGGGTCGAATGTCTCGTACGCCGCGCACTTCGGCGGGTACATCTACGGCTTTTCGGTCGCGATGTTCCTGCTCGTGACGAAGGTGCTCGCGCGGGAAGATTACGACTTGTTCTTCATGCTCCGCCAGATGAAGCGGCGCCGGGAAATGCAGGAAGCCCTTCGGGAAAGCCAGCAGCGATTGCGGCGCGATGCGGCCCGGCCCGAGCGGATTGTCGTCGAATTACCGGAAGTACCCGCCGAGGTCGCTCAGGCGAGAGCAGCACTGTCGCGGGCCGTTTCGGCGAACGAGCGCACGAATCTTCCGGCGCTCTATTCGGCACTGATCAGCGCGGTCGAGGCTGCCCGCAAAGTCAATTCGAATCTGTCGCCTTCGCTCGAGGTGCTGTCGAACCGCGCGCAGGTCGATCTTGCCAATCGCCTTTTCGAGGCGGGCGAGCGCGAACTGGCGGCGCGGGCGTACAAGGGGTTCCTCACGCTGTACGAAAAGGATCCGGAATCGGGTGTGGTCCGCGTGATGCTGGCGCTGCTCATGGTGCGCTATCTGAAGCAGCAGCAGCAGGCGAAGTCGATCCTGGAGGCCGCGATCGGAGCGCTCAAAGACAAAGACGCGGAGCACAAGGAGTTGGCGAGGTCGCTGCTCAGCGAGATCGACACTCCCTCGGGCAGGGCGGCGGGGACCTGACCGATGAGCCGGACACGGGTCAAGATCTGCGGGATTCGCGACATCGATTCGGCACACGCCGCGATCGAAGCGGGCGCCGATGCAATCGGGTTCATCTTCGTGCGGTCGAGCCCGCGCTACATCGAGCCGGATGCCGCGGCAGAGATCATGTCTTCTTTGCCCCCGTTTATTTCGACGGTGGGCGTGTTCATGAACATGCCCATCGACGCGTTCAGCGACATCGAGGAAGCATGCCCGACGACGCACACGCAGTTACATGGCGACGAGGATGCGGAGTTGATCGCATCGTGTGCACCGGTGATCAAGGGCGTGCGGTTTGCTGCTCCGACGATCGCGGGTGAACTCGAGCGATTCGAAGGGGACGAGAACGTGGAAGCGATCCTGATCGACGGCCCCGCGCCGGGAGAGGGTGTGCCGTTTCGGTGGTCGGATCTGTCGGCACACCTCGCATCGGTATCAAAGCCCGTGTTTCTCGCCGGGGGACTGAACGAACAAAACGTGGGAGAGGCGATTGCGGAGTTGCGGCCGTATGCGGTGGATGTGTCGAGCGGCGTCGAGCGCGAGCGCGGCGTGAAAGATCATGAGTTGATCCGGCGCTTCTGCGAAGCGGTGCGGCGAGCCGATTCCGAACTCGGGGATGAGTGAACGCGAGCCATGCTGAATATTGGTGAGAACGCGCCCAATTTCACGCTCATGGATGATTCTGGTGCGCGCGTGTCTCTTTCGTCGTTGCTCGCCTCAGGTCCGGTCGTGCTCTATTTCTACCCGGCCGATTTCACGCCCGTGTGCACCGCCGAGGCGTGCATGTTCCGCGATTGGACGGCGGAGCTTGCCGCGGCGGGCGTGCGCGTCATCGGCATCAGCCCGCAGGGCGCGGAATCAAAGAGAAAGTTCAAAGAGAAGCACGCGCTGAGCTTTCCGCTGCTCGCCGATCCGGAGAAGGAAGCGATCCACGCGTACGGCGCGGATTTTCTCTTCGGCATGTTCACGCGCCGGGTGACGTATCTCGTGGAAATCGTTGCGGGTGAGGCGAACGGCCCAGTGCGCGGCGTAGTCGCCGATCGCGCAGTCGCCGATCTTTCAGTCAAGCCGCACGAGGCGTTTGTGAAGCGCGTGCTCGCCAGATTCGGATCAGTTGCGGGCGCTTGAGCGCGTAGCGGCGCGCAAGACGCGGACACGCGGCGGGGCCGCTCCGTCTGAAACGTCGACGACATCCGTATCCGTGATCGCGTAGACGCGGTCGCCGGGTTCGGGACGGATGGCCGCCCCGGAAGACATCCCGGTGAACGCCGGGAGCAGCGCCGTGTTTGATCCAAAGCAGAAACAGGGCAGCCGGAGCGCATCGCCTCTCGTCCGCAGATGAACAAGCGGGTGGACGTGGCCGCACCACACGATGCCCTTGGCGCGATCCCGCGCTGGAATGCTCGCGGGATCGTGCGTGAACGCGAAGGGCGGTTCGATCAGCATGGAGTCGTGCACGTGTAGACTCCACTCGCGGATGACGAGATTCAGCCGGCGGTCGTGATTGCCGGGTACGAGTTCCATCGGGACGCCGATTTGATGCCGCCAACGCGAAACGCGCGAGATCATGTCGTCGGTGAGGCCCGCGGGAGCATGAAGCAGATCGCCGAGCACAAGGACGCGCCGAGCCCGGGTCTTTTCGATTGCAACGGAAAGTCGATTGAGAGGTTCTTCGAGACTGGCGGCCGCCACGACATCGCCGACCGGCTTTCCCTCGGCGTGCCAGGCGTGCTGGCGCCCGAAGTGAAGATCGGCAACGAGTAGCGTCTTTGATGCATGCAGGAATGCCGCGCGTTCCGGCAGCAGTTGCACCCGTTGTCCGGCGAGCTCGATGGTGATTCCGTTCATCCTTTCCGCCCCTTCCCCTGCACGGCGCTCCGGCTTTCCCACTCCGTCTGCATCCGCTCGATTCTTGCCTGCAACGACTCGGTTGACATCCGGCCCGCGATGCGTTCGATGATCAGCGGCATGGCGAGCGGCGTCGGCATGATCGGCGCGACGATCCGCATCTTCGAGGCGCCGATGCGACGGAGCACGCGCGCGAGCCTTGTTTCTTCGAACTGCTTCTCCAGAACTTCCCGCCGCGCCTGATGCAGCAGCAGATTGCCGGGATCAAACTCGCGGAGGACGTCGTACAAGAGGCCGGCGCTTGCCTGGGTCTGGCGCCCGGACTTTTTCGCGCCGGGAAATGTCTGAGTCACCAGCCCGGAGACTCGCGCGACTTCACGGAACTGGATCTTGGCGAGTTCGGCCATGTTGATGCTCTCGATCGAGTCTTCGAGCACGCGATCGAGCGAAAAAAGCTCGTGCGCAATGGGTTGATCGAGGCGCAGCGGCGAGGGCGAGAGCAATTCGAATCCGTAGTCGTTCGCGGAGATTGTGAACGTTGCGGGAGAGCGCCGCGCGAGGCGGAGGGCGCAGATCGCGGCGATCCCCGCATGCACCAGCCTGCCATCGAACGGATAGAAGAACAGGTGGTATCCCTCGCGCGTCTCGACTGTTTCGATGAGCAGTTCATCGGAGCGCGGGATCGCGGAAAGTTCGGATTGCGCGCGGATCAGGCCGGCGGCGCCGCGCAATTCGACCGAATCAAGTAGCCCTTCCTGCGCGTGCTCGAGCGTGAGTCGCACGGATTCGCCCAGCGATTCCGAGATCGGCAGCTTGGTCCCCGCCCAGTGCGGCGTGCGCCTGTTCTTTCCCGAGGCGGGCCGCACATAGGCGACCATGTCGCGAAGCCCGACGAAAACCAGTTGCCTCCCGGCAAAAAAGAACTTGTCGCCCTGCCGGAGATTCGCAACAAAGTACTCTTCGATCGAGCCGATCCGCCTGCCGCGCCCGATGCAGACATCGACGACGGCCTCGCCGACGATCGTGCCGACATTCAGCCGGTGCAGGTGCGCGATCCGCTTGTCCGGGACGGTCGCGCGCCCGTCGATGATGTGAACCTTTCGATAGTGGGGGTACGCACGGAGAGTCTCTCCGCCGCGGCAGACAAGGTCGAGCGCCCAGTCGAATTCCTCGCGCGTCAGATCGCGAAATGACGATGCATCGCGGACTTCATCAAAGAACAAATCGGGGGAAAAGCCGCCGCCGAGCGAGCACGTGACCATGTGCTGCGCGAGAACATCCAACGGTTTGCGGATCGCGGTTCGCGATTCGATCCTTCCGCTCTCGATCGCCCGCTTCGCTGCATCGAGTTCGATCAACTCGAGCGCGTGCGTCGGTACGCAGGTGATGTGGCAGGGCGCGCCCGGCCGGTGGCTCGCGCGCCCCGCGCGCTGAAGCAGCCGCGCAATCCCCTTCACCGATCCGATCTGGAGAACGCGTTCTACCGGGGAGAAATCCACGCCCAGATCGAGCGAACTGGTCGCGACGGCGAGTTTGATCGTTCCACTCTTGAGCCCCGCTTCGGCGCGCTCGCGATCCTGTCGATCGATCGAGCCGTGGTGCAGCGCCATGTGCTCCCGCCACTCCGGCTTCGCATGCCAGATCGCGTGGAACCAGAGTTCCGATTGCGCCCGGGTGTTGGTGAAGAGAAGTGTCGAGCGCTCCGGGTCGATGGTTTCGAGCACGCGCGGCAGCATCGAAAGACCGAAGAACCCCGCCCAAGGCAGCCTTTGATCACGAGTCGGCAGCAAAGCTTCCACCACGACATCGCGGCTGATATCGCCGCGGACGATCGCCGGTTCCGGCGCGGCCGATCCAACGAGCACTCGCGCCGCTTCCTCCAGGTTCGGCAACGTCGCGGAGAGCCCCCAAGTGCGCATGTTCGGGGCAAAGCTGCGAAGCCGAGCCAGACAGAGTTCGACCTGCGTGCCGCGCTTGCTCGTGAGGAGTTCATGCCACTCGTCCACGATCACAGACGACAAGTCGGCGAATAGCTCCGCAGAGTTGTCACGCGTCAAGAGCAGGCACAGGCTCTCCGGCGTGGTAATGAGCACTTCCGGGAGTCGCGTCCGCTGCTTGGCGCGGATCGATTGCTTCGTATCGCCAGTGCGGCTCTCGACGCCAAATGGCAGCGCCATCTCGTCGATCGGCGCCCGCAGTGCGAGTTCGATATCGCGTGACACCGCCCGCAGCGGTGTCACGTAAAGGATGCGAAGAGCTTGCTTTCGCGCCGGACTCCCCGCCGCCAGTTGCTCATCGATGAGCACCGAAAGCGGCCCGAGGTACGCGCCATACGTCTTGCCCGCCCCGGTCGGCACCTGAATCAGTCCATCGCGCCCCCGACGAAATGCGCTCCAGGATTCCTCCTGAAATCGCCAAGATTCCCAGCCACGCGCTTCAAACCATCGCTTGATCGCTCCCAGCCCATCAGCGGCATCGCGCCAGAGACCGCTGTCGCCTCTCGGCTGGGCGGCGCGAGGAACTTTCTCTTTCGGCGGAGCAGTCAACGCGCGCAATTGTCGCGAGAGACTGCTGGCGGTCCGCTTCGTCGTCGTCGAAACGGTGGTTTGTTCCGCGTCTTCAAGCACAAACCGGCTCTCCGCTCCGTCGGGTTAAACCCGCAACCCACAACGATAGTGTCGGCTCGGGAGTCAGGAGTGGTTGGAGGGCGCTCCGAAGCGTTCTCGGGTCCCGCGAAGAACATGTGACACGTCAGCGTTGCTTGTGTCATACTGCATCAACCGATGTCCGTGCTTTCCATCCCATCCCCCGCCGCGGCAGAGATCAAGGGCCGGCTTCGGCCAACCGATGCCGACGGCGCTCCGCCGACGACGGAACTCCTGCCGCGGATCGATGTGGTCGTCGCGTTCTGGAACGAATCAAAACTGATTGCTCCCAAAGTGCGGAATCTGCTCGCGCTCGACTATCCGCCCGAACTGCTCCGATTCATCTTCGTTGACGGCGGCTCAACCGACGAATCGATGCTCGTTGCCAAGCTTTCCGCCAAGGGCGATAAGCGATTCGCGTGGCTCTCGTGCCCCGGCCGCGGCAAAACCGCGCAGCTCAACATGGCGATGGATCACGCAACCGCGCCCTGGCTCCTCGTCACAGACGCCGACGCCCGGCTCCCGACCGAAACGCTCCGCAGCATGATCGGCGCAGCAGACCGGAGCGAAAAAATCGGCCTCGTCGGCGTGCGGTGCTACCCACGCCACGCAATCGGCGCAGATCGTGCCCACTGGTCGCTCTGGAACACGATCCGAAAAGTTGAAAATGTATTCGGCTGCGCCACCGCGCTCGGGCCCTGTTATCTCATTCGCCGCGCTGCCTTCGGCGGATGGCCGAAGAGCGTGATCGCGGACGATGTCTTTGCCTCGCTCGAAATCAACCGAACCGGCGCCCGCGCGATCTTGTCGGATGTGCTGGTGATCGAGCGTCGAGCGCCGAGCGGCCTTCTCGCCCTTGTTTGGCACAAACTCCGAAAAGCGCGGGCGGTCGTTCGCGAGTTTCTGCGCTTCCTGCCGCGCTCGCTCGAGTTCGGGTGGAAGTCCTGTCCGATTTTTCTCTTCCGCGCGATCGCTTTACTTCTCGGCCCCTTCGCCATCCTCACGATGATCGGCTGGCTCGCGATCACATTTCCCTTCGCGACCCTCGCGGGTGCTGGAGCTTTCATCGTGCTCGCAGGTCCGGCCGGGCGCCGAGCGCAAGTCGTGCAAAAGGCCGCCCGCGCGCCCTTGCTCATGGTCATGCTCTCGATCGTTCTTGTCGTCGCGATCGCGACGTGCGCCTTTGTCCGCTCGAAGCCCGAGTTCTGCCGCTGGAAGCAGGAGGAAATGTGAAAGCATCCACCAAAGTCCGGATCGGACTGAACATTCTTCAATCGCGCATCACCGGCGAGCCCCGTCCGTTCTTCGTTCAGTATTCGCTCCTGAACGGCTGCAACATGCGCTGCTCCTACTGCAATTCGCCCAACCGTGACGACGCACAGATCGACACACAGACCCACAAACATCTGCTCGCCCAATTCGCAGACCTCGGGACTGCGCGCATCAAGTTCCTCGGCGGCGAGCCTCTCCTCCGCGACGATATCGGCGAACTGGTCTCGGAAACTAAGCGGCTCAAGATGCGCGCCGCGATGGTCACCAACGCGCTCCTCATCCCCCAGAAGTTCGATGTCATCCGCGAGCTCGACGAACTCATCATCTCGATCGACGGCCGGGAAGAAGCCCACGATCGTCAGCGCGGCAAGGGCACCTGGAAGCGCGTGATGAACTCGATCGAAATGTGCGCCGCCGCCAGGATCGACTTCTTCCTCAGCGCCGTCGTGACCAAGGAGAGCACCGGCGAGATCGATTGGCTCATTGATCTCGCCCGCCGCCTCGGCGTCATGGTCAACTTCCAATTGCCGCAGTTCAATCCCGAGATGTACGGTCTTGGTGCAAAGAAAGCCCTCCCCGACGACACGCTCGCCCGCGATGTTCTCCACAAAATCATCGCCGCCAAGCGCTCCGGCGCGCCCGTCCTCTTCACCGAGCAGTCCTATCAGAAGACGCTCAATTGGAGCGACTATTCGCAGGAGCGCGTGATCGACGACTCCCGGGATTCGTCCTGCACCGCGGGCAAGTACTTCCTCCAGATGGAGCCCAACGGCGACATCTATCCCTGCGTTCTTCACATCGGAACGTTCCAGCCCAAAAACGCGGTCCGCGACGGCGTGCGCGCCGCGTGGGAACATTGCCACAAACATTCCTGCGCATCCTGCTACAACACCTGGCTCAACGAGAACCGCGCCGTCTTCGATCTCTCGCCGCACGTGCTCGGCAATTTCTGGAGCAACTACCTCAGACCGGGACGCGCCGCAAAACCGGCGCCGAGCGCGTGAGCCCCGCGAGCGGAATCACAATTCGAACGCAGCGATCCCTCGGGCTCCTCCTGCTGATCGCATGGCTCGCGATCTGGGGCTTCAGCATCGCGCGCGATCAATCCGTCCTGCGCGGGCTGATCTGGCTCCCTCTTTGGGACAAGCTCTCCGTCGATGTCCAAGGCAACTTCCTCTGCTCCCGCGCCCTCGTGCGAGGCGAAAATCCGTACGAACTCAAATTCGGCTCGCTCCTCCCCCTGACCTACGGCTATCCGCCCGCGACTCTCTGGCAGTTCGTGTGGTGCGCCTTCATGCCCTCTCTACGCGCGGCATCGATCACGTGGTTCATCGCCTCGTCGCTCATCATCCTGCTCGCGGTTCACGCCTCCCTGCGAGTCCGACGCGAACTCGGTTTGCGATCGATCGATCCGGTGCTCGCGCTCGGGCTCATCCTCTTTTCCAGCCCGGTCTTCTTCGAGCTCGAGCGATCCAACTGCAATTCGCTCGTCCTGCTTCACCTCGTCATCGCCTGCGCCGCCCTGCGCAGCCGAACACTCCTCGGAGACCTCATCGCCGCGGCGGCGCTCGGGCTCGCCACATGGACCAAGATCTATCCGTTCGCCGCCGTCCCGGCTCTTCTTGTCTTCGCGCGCCCACGTGCGTTTGTCTTCGCGCTTGGCTTCGTCGCCCTTTTCGCCATAGCAGACCTCGAAGGCCTGCGGAGCTTCTGGCTTCACCGCCAGCAAACCGCGTCGATCCATTACGCCGGCGTGCACGGAATCTACGACTCCTTCATGCACCCGCTCGGTGCATGGTGGGTCCTGCTTTGGCGCAAGGCCGGAGTCACGGTCTTCGATCCGCTGCCGCAGGCGGCAATCGCAGCCGCGCTGCTCGCGCCGCTCTTTCTCCCGATCACGCGATCAATTCTGAATCTGGCCGCCCCGGTGCGAGCGAAACTCCAGATGCCCTTCCTTTTCTGGGTGGTGAGCGGCGCCACGTTTCTTCTCCCGATCGCGAATGACTACAACCTCATCTTCCTGCCGCTCGCGTTGCTGTGCGTGCTCGGTTTCAGGTTTTGCGGAGTCTCAAAGAGCGAAAAAGTGGCCGCGGTTCTGTTCCTGCTTTCGTTGCCCTGGCTGCAGCCGTTCCGAATGTCGATCGACCCCTACGTCATGACCGCATTGAAACTCTGCTGCCTTGCCTCGGCAGGCTTCGCCATCCACGCCCGCTGCGCCTCGCTCGCAAAGGGATGCGCGGCATGACCGGATCACGCACGCTCATGTGGTTCCGATCCGATCTGCGCACCCGCGACAACGCGGCACTCTTCAACGCCTGCCGCCGCGCCGGGGGAAAAGCGGGCAGCGGCGTCGTCGCGGCGTTCCTGATTTCCCCGGGCGAGTGGAAGGCGCACGACTACGCGCCCGTGCGCGTCGATCTGATCCTGCGCTCGCTCGTGGAATTGAGCAAAGCGCTCGATGATCTCAACATCCCGCTTCTCATCGAGACCGTTCCCAGGGCCGACAGAATCCCCGATGTTCTTGTCGGGCTCGCAAAGAAGCACGCCTGCAGCGAGATCCACTTCAACAAGGAATACGAACTCAACGAAAGCCGGCGCGACGCGGCAGTCACCGCGGCATTCGAGACCGCAGGCCTTCGCGCCTCCGCCCACACCGATCAGGTCTGCTTCGAGCCCGGCACGATCCGCACCGGCGAAGGCAAGTTCTTCACCGTCTTCACTCCCTTCAAACGCGCGTGCTTCAAGAAATGGGCTGAAGTCGGCGGCGTTCCCGCGCTCGCCACACCCTCCATGCAGGCCCAGCTCGCACTCAAGAGCTCGGCTGTTGCCAAGTCCGTTCCCGGCTGGGATTCGCACGTTCCCGCCGATCGCTGGCCCGCAGGCGAAGCCGCGGCAGTCAAGCGCCTGAAACTCTTCGCTCGCCAGAGCATCCTCGAATACAAAGACCGCCGCGACTTCCCCGGCGTCGACGGCACAAGCCAGCTCTCGCCCTACCTCACGGTGGGGTGCGTCTCGCCTCGCCAGTGCATCGAAGCCGCGATCGAAGCAAATAGTGCCGCAAACCCAAAGCTCACGGGAAGCCCGCTCGAAAACGGCTCCGATGGTCCGGTCACATGGATCAGCGAAGTCTTGTGGCGCGAGTTCTACGTCCACGTCATGACCGGCTTCCCGCGCGTCTGCATGCACCGCGCATTCCAGACCGCGACCGAGGCGATCCGATGGGACGACGATCCGAAGAAATTCGAGGCGTGGAAAGCCGGGCGAACCGGCGTGCCGATCGTCGATGCCGGCATGCGCCAACTCCTCCGCGACGGCTGGATGCACAACCGCGTCCGCATGATCGTCGCGATGTATTTCACCAAAGACCTCTGGCTTGATTGGCGCCGCGGCGAGCAGTGGTTCATGCAAAACCTCGTCGACGGCTTCCTCGCCAGCAACAACGGGGGCTGGCAGTGGTCCGCGAGCACCGGCACCGACGCGGCTCCGTACTTCCGCATCTTCAACACCTACAGCCAGAGCGAGAAATTCGACGCGGATGGCTCGTACATCCGCGAATTCGTCCCCGAACTCCGCGCCATCGATGGCCCGGCCATCCACAACCCGCAGGACCTCGCGCCCCTCGCCCGCGCGAAACTCGATTATCCCGATCCGCTTGTCGATCAGGTCAAAGCCCGCGCTCGCGCCATCGAAGCATTCAAGCGCTTGCGATAGCCTTCTCCCTTCTCCGCTCCTCTTCTGTTCTCTCGTCGCTACGTCTCTTTTCTCTCCCCGTGTCTTCCTCCGTGGTTCTCTGTGGTGCTCCGTGTTCGATCGGTTTTCCTACACTCGAATCCTGTCCGTTCGCTCGCCTCTCATCAGAAAGTCGCGATGCCCCGCAAGCCCAGCAAACCCAAGCCCGGCAAGACCACTTCCAAACGCTCCGCTTCTGCGCGAGCAGTTCAACGCCGCATCCCCGATCACGTCGTCCGCGTCGGGCTGACGCAGATGGCGTGCGGCGAAGCGGTCCAGCCCAACCGCGCCCGCCAGATGGTGCTCATCGAGAAAGCCGCGAAGCAGGGCGCGCAGATCATCTGCACGCAGGAACTCTTCACGAGCCAGTATTTCTGCCAGGCCGAAGACCACCGCTTCTTCGATCTCGCAGAGCCGATCCCCGGCCCGAGCACCGACGCGATGTGCAAGCTTGCGAAGAAGCACAATGTTGTCATCGTCGGCAGTCTCTTCGAACGCCGCGCCCGCGGCCTCTACCACAACACCGCGACGGTCATCGACGCCGACGGCTCGCTCTTGGGCATCTACCGCAAGATGCACATCCCCGACGATCCGCTCTACTACGAAAAGTTCTACTTCACGCCCGGCGATACCGGCTTCCGCGCATGGAAGACGAAGTACGCGACGATCGGCGTCCTCGTCTGCTGGGATCAGTGGTTCCCCGAAGGCGCCCGCCTCACCGCGATGCAGGGCGCAGAAATCCTCTTCTATCCGACCGCGATCGGCTGGCATCCGATGGAGAAAGATGAGTACGGCGACGCGCAGCACGATTCATGGGAACTGATGCAGCGCTCGCACGCCGTCGCCAACGGCTGCTACGTCTGCGCTCCCAACCGCATCGGTCACGAGTACGTCAAGGGACCCGACGGAAAGCCCGTCAGCAAGGAAGGCATCCAGTTCTGGGGCCAGTCCTTTGTCGTGCAGCCCAACGGCCAGGTCGTCAAACGCGCGAGTATCAATCGCGAAGAAGTTCTCATCGCGGACTGCGATCTCGCGAAAGTCGAGTTCGCCCGCACCCACTGGCCCTTCCTGCGCGATCGGCGAATCGACGCCTACGGCGATTTGACGAAGCGATTCTCCGGCGAACAGGTCAACAGGTGAACAGGTGGGGAGGTGAGAAAGCCGTGGAGCCGTCACGAAAGCGAATCACTTCGCACCGGCAACTGGTGGTCTGGAAGAAGGCATTCGAAGTCTCGATGCAGGTATTCGAGTTCAGCAAGGCCTTTCCTCGTGAAGAGTGCTATTCACTGACAAGCCAGATTCGGCGATCCTCGCGCTCGGTGACCACGAGCATCACCGAGGCATGGCGTAAACGACGCTACGAGCCGGCATTTGTCAGCAAGTTGAACGACGCTGAAACCGAGGCCGCGGAGACTCAAGATTGGATTCAATATGCCGTCCGCTGCGGCTACTTGGACCGAAAGCACGGCGTTGCTTTGTTTCGTGAATATGAATCGATTCTCAAGACAATTGTCGGCATGATCACGCACGCTGATTCCTGGGTCTTCCCGCTGTCCCCACGCGATGCGCGCAAGTTGCGCCGTGAGGAACCCTGAGGTCACATCACACCTCCCCACCTGCTCACCTTTTCACCTCCCCATGAAGACTCCGAGAATTCTCTCCGGCACTCCTCTTTCCCACGGCTTCACATTCCCCGCCGAATGGGAAAAACAGCGCGCCACGTGGTTTTCCTGGCCGCGCCCCGAAGGGATTTCCTTCCCGGCCAAGTACGAAACCGTTCCCGCCAATATCGCGCTCTTCATCCGCGAGATCGCGCCGCGCCAGACCGTTCACATCAACGTCCCCAATGAGAACTACGAGCGCATCGCGCGCGAGCAGCTCATCGCCGCAGGTGTCCCCAAAAAGTTCTTCGGCCCGCTCACCGGCCTCGATGAAAAGCCCTCGCGCACCTCACGCATCCAATTCCACTACATCAAGACCAACGAATCCTGGTGCCGCGATCACGGACCCGCCTTCGTCACCCGCACCCGCCGCGGCAAACGCGAATTCGCCATCGTCGATTGGGGCTTCAACGCCTGGGGCGGCAAATACCCCCCGTTCGACAGCGACGACGCCGTCCCCACACGCATCGCCGAGGAATTCGCCAAAGCAAAAACCCCCGGCTTCGCAGGCATCTTCTATCCAAAGCATCCCGCGACAAGGAACGGAACCCCGGTCATCATGGAGGGCGGCGCCATCGAGGTGAACGGCCGAGGCACGCTCCTCACCACCGAATCCTGCCTTCTCAATAAGAACCGCAATCCGAATCTCACCAAAAAACAAATAGAGCACTATCTCAAGGAGTACTACGGACAGGATCACATCTGCTGGCTCGGCGACGGCATCGTCGGCGACGATACCGACGGTCACATCGACGACCTCGCCCGCTTCCTTGATCCGCGCACCATGGTCGTCGCGCTCGAGACAAACCGCAAAGACAAGAACTTCAAGATCCTCCGCGAAAACTACCAGCGCGCCCAGGAACTCCGCGATCAGGATGGAAAGCCATTCGACATCATCGAGATCCCCATGCCCGGCCTCGTGGAGCACAAGGGCCAGCGCCTGCCCGCAACCTACCTCAACTTCCTCTTCATCAACGGCGCCGTGCTCGTGCCCACCTTCCGCCACAAGAACGACAAACTCGCCCTCGCGATCCTGCAAAAGCACCTGCCGCGGCACAAAGTAGTGGGGGTCGACAGCGTCGAACTCATCTGGGGACTCGGCTCCATCCACTGCCTCTCGCAGCAGCAGCCCAAGTAGCGTTTGCCGTTCCGCAAAGCCGCGAAACCCGTTCTGTAAAATCTGGCTTTGCCCCTTTGCCCCTTTGCCCCTTTGCCCCTTTGCCCCTTTGCCCCTTTGCCCCTTTGCCCCTTTGCCCCTTTGCCCCTTTGCCCCTTTGCCCCTTCTCCCCCTTGACCATCCGCAAGCAGCCATCCGATTTTCGCGTTGAGGAACTGCTCTCTCCCGAAACGCAGGCCGCGATCCACGATCGCGCCGGCGGCAGCGACGTTCACGCGCTCTACGAACTCGAGAAGACTTCGCTCACGACCCCCGCAGCGGTCAATGAACTCTGTCGCGCGCTCAAGGCCCGCCCCGATCACGCGAGCTACGCCGGGCTCAAAGACAAGCACGCCCAAACCCGCCAGCACATCACGGTCAAGCTGCGCACGCCCTCCGATGCTCCGCGTGCCGCAGAGGGCAAGCAGTGGCACGCCGCGCTCCGCGGCTTTGTCGATCACCCGATCACCGCCGCCGACATCACCGGCAACCGCTTCGTCATCACCGTCCGCGATCTCAAGCGCCCCGACAGCGAAGAAATGGACCGCCGCGCCGGTCTTCTTTCCGAAACCCCCTCCCGGAGAGGGTGGGGGGAGGGGGCAGGGGGTGGGCTGCTTTCTCCCCTCGGCACCTCGACACCTCGACACCTCGACACCTGTCTTCTCTTCACGAACTACTTCGGCGCCCAGCGTTTCGGCTCCGCCCGCCACGGCGCGGGCTGGATCGCCAAGTCACTGATCTCCGGCGATTTCGAAACCGCGCTCAAACTCGCCATCGGCACTCCCGCGCGCAAGGACACCGGCAAGACCCGCGACTTCACGCGCATCCTCGCCTCGCGCTGGGGCGACTGGAAAGGGATGCTCAAGGATCTGCCGCGCCTGCCCGAGGCCCGCGCGATCGAAGTGCTGGCGCGCGGCCGGCACGTTGACGGTGGGGGCGACTTCAAGGAGGCCTTCGCCGCGCTCCCGTACTTCCTGCAATCTCTTTTCGTCGAGGCCTATCAGTCGCACCTCTGGAACCGCTGCGCCTGCGAACTCACCGGTGCAGCTGCAGGAACCCCCTCCCCGAGGGAGGGGGAAGGGGGTGGGCGGTCGTCTGCAACCCAATCACCCATGTTGAGAACCGGCGACGAATTCGGCGAAATGCTCTTCGCTCCCGCCTCACTCATCCAACCTCCCTGGCGCGATCTCGATCTCCCTCTGCTCGCCAAAAACTCCGAATTGCTCGACCCGTGGAAGGAAACTTACGAGCGCGTGCTGGCTTCCGAAGGCATCGCCCTCGCCGATCTCCGCGTCAAAGGTCTCAAGCGTCCGTTCTTCGGCGAGGCCTCGCGCCGCCTCTTCGCCGAGGCACGCAACTTCGCTCTTTCTGTGCCCGAGCCGGATGAGCTCTCCAGGTCCGGCCTCCGCAAACGCACCGCATCCTTCGACCTGTCCCGCGGCAGTTACGCCACCGTCGTCCTCCGCGCGCTCGGTCAGTAGCTGCTGATTTGAGCACCACGAACATTTCGTATGTCAGGCCGGCTCTTTTGCCGGGTCAAATGCGGAACATAAGCCGCTGTCGCATCCATCAGCTGCCCGCTTTCAGCCCGAATGGGCTGATAAATTCGAGCCGAGAGGGGGGGTGGGGTGGAGCGAGTCTTCGAGCGACACCCTCGGTGCAAGCGCGAAGACTCCGGCACGCCATCGGCGTGCGACATCTGGATAGCGATCGGCCAATCACGCCGCTAGCACAATCTGTTATTGGTTGGGTGAACGTATCCGAGCGAATCGTCGAGCGATGACCGAGGGGGTTTCAAACCGGATTCTCTTCTTTTTGCTCCGTCTCTCCGTCTCTTTGCCTTGCCGTCTCTGCTGCCCTGCCGCACCGCCACGCTGCCGTTCTAGTTCGACTCAACGCACTTCAAACTGAGTCCTCCCCCGCTCCCCAGCGGGGAGGTGTCATCGCGGAGGCTTGGCGGAGCGATGACGGAGGGGCTGTCAAATGAACGCCGTCCTTACTCTCCATCTCTCCGTCTCTGCCGTTTGCGGGCCCGTGCAATCCCGTTTCGGTCCTCCCCCTTTGCCGAAAGGGGGAGATGTCCGAGCGAGTCTTCGAGCGAGGACGGAGGGGGTGTCAATCGAAACCGCCCTTACTCTCCGTCTCTGCCCCTCCGCCTCTCCCTCACTTCCCCGCTGCCCTCATCGCTTCGTCATACACCCCGCCCAGCGTCCGCGGCTTCAGCACATCCGCTCGCTGATACTCCGCGTATTCATCGAACGGACGCTTCAAAAAATCCTCGCGGCTCTGGCCCGAATTGACCGCCGCTGCCGCCTTCGCGCGCAGCGCGATCAACATCTGCCGCTGCCGCTGCGCCATCTCGCGATCGCCGATGTCGCCGTGGCCCGGAATCACCACCCTCTGCTTCTCGCCGCACAATTCGAGAATCTTCTCGCATCCCTTGACCCAGCCCGCCGTGTCCGATCCTCCCGGCAGATCGATCACCGGCCACGTGCGGTTGAAAAGCAAATCACCCCCGTGCAGCACGTTCTCCCGCGGCACGACGATGATCAGGTCGTTGTCCGTGTGCCCGTTCCCCACATGTGCCAGTTGCAACTCGATGCCGCCGATCGTGATCGTCTCGCTGTCGCCCAGCGACTTCGTCGGGTTCCACGAGTTCTTCGTGTATCCCGCGCCGTCAAACGCCGCGAGGTCATTCAGCACTGCGCCCTTCGCCGGTTTGTCGCTCTCGCTCACTTGCTTCTGGGCCCGTGCCGCGCCGCCCAGCAAGCGCTCGCCCTGGCTCGCGATCCGCGGCAGCGCGTTCTGGTGCGCCATCACCGCGCAATCCTTCGTGAACGCGTAGTTCCCACCGATGTGATCGCCGTGGTGATGCGTGTTGATCAAAGTCTTCACCGGCTTGCCGCAGACGGCTTCGGCTTCGCGCCGCAGCGTCGCGCCGTACCCCGCGTTCTTCGCGTCGATGACGATCGCTTCATTCTCGCCTGCGATCACCAGCACATTCCCGCCCTCTCCCTGCGCAACCCAGCAGCGCGGCGAGACCTTTGTCCACGCAAACCAGTTCATCGCCGAATCTTGAAGCGATGCATCCCCAAGCAGCGCCGCGCGTGTCGTACGCGTGAACGTGGCGTTGGCGGCAAACGCAAGCCCCGCCGAAACACCCGCCGATAGCCCGAGAAAACCGCGACGAGAAAGTCCGAAGTTGCACGCTGGGTCGATCTGTTTCACGGTTGCGCTCCAGCCCGGGGCCGACCGAAATGCTCGAAGTCCGCTCCCGTTGAGCCTATCATCCGCCCCTCGCCGCGTCGGGCAACCCGCGGCAGGAACATTGACAAAGTCTTGGTATTTCGGCCCATGCGCTCGCAAAGGCTGGATTCCGCAACTTTTTCACTCGCAGCAAGAGCCCGCACAAGGGCGACAGGAACCAGGCGATGAAAGCGATCGACATGCGTCCCGGAATGGGCTTCAAGATGGACGGCAAGATGTGCGTGGTGGTCGGAACCGAACACCGCACCCCGGGCAACCTCCGCGCGTTCGTGCAGCTCACCTATCGCGAGATCCTCGCCGGCAAAACGCTCGATAAGCGCATGCAGCCCTCGGAAGACATCGAGATCCTCGATCTCGACCGCCGCGAGATGGAGTACCTCTACTCCGATTCGCAGGGCGCGACGTTCATGGACACCGAGAGTTACGAGCAGTATCAGTTGAACGAGAACGTCCTCGGCAACACGCTCAAGTTCATCCGCCCCAACAGCAAGTGCACCGTCCTGCTCTTCGACGGGAACCCGATCACGGTCGAACTTCCGCCGTCGGTCGAACTCACCATCACCGATTGTCCGCCCGAAGTGAAGGGCGCCACCGTGACCAACCAGACCAAGGACGCCGAGACCGAAACCGGTTTGAAAGTGAAGGTCCCGGCCTTCATCAAGCAGGGCGAGACCATCCGCATCGCCACGATGGACGGCAGCTACCAGTCGCGCGCCTGAGCAGGAATTACGCGAGTTTTCATCAGGCCCCGTGCTGGGGCCTTTTTCTTTGCGCCGGTTTTCCCGCTAGGCTCTGAGGGAAAGAACCATGAAAAAGGCACGAAAATTCATCCTCGCAATCGCGTCCGCGGCACTCGTCGCGGTTGTCGGCATCGGCGCGATCATCTTCTTTTCGCTCAGGTCGGGCAGCGGCGCGCTCGAGACCTGGCTCGGCAGACAACTCGTCGGCATCGCATCGACATACGTCGAGCCGACGATCGACTTCAAACGCATCCGGTACACCTACCCCGGCACGGTCGTCTTGAGCGATGTGACCTTCACGGCAAGCGACCGCACGCGCGTGGTCTCATTGAACACGCTCACGGTGACCCTCGCCGAAATCCCGAAGATCGGTTCGCCCCTCAAGATCGAGCGGGTGGAGCTCGAAACGCCGACGGTCAACCTCATTTCCGTCCCCGGAGGCGGATTCAAGGGCCTGGTTCCTTTCGTCAAGAACGTCCCGGGCAAGGAGTCGGCGCAAACACCGACCGAGTTCAAGCTGTCGAACGTCCTCCAGCTCCGCAAGTTCATTCTGAAGAACGGGACGGTTGTGTACGACGCCGGTGGGGGTCAGCCCGTCATGAAGCTCGACGGCATCAGCACCGAGATGGACATCAAGCCGATCACGATCGGGAACGAGACCGGCTGGTACGAACTCGCGTTCAACGCCGGAAAAGCTCCCGGTGTCGAAATGAAGGTCAAAGGACAGCTCAATCTCGACACATCCGTCGCCAAAATCGACGACGCGACTATGGACGTCATGCTCGACGACAAAACGATCCAAGGATTGCCGCCACAGCTGCAATCAACGCTCCGCGCCGCCGAGGCCCGCGGCAAACTCGCCGCCAACATCGCGGGAACCGTCCCCGCCAACGCTTGGCGCACCAGCGAGTTGCAGGGCAGGGTCACGCTCGCGGATTTCAATGTCGCAGCCGGCCGGTTCAAGTTCCCCATCGACCGGGGCGATGTCCCGATCTCAATCGCGAACGGGCTGCTCAATCTGAACCCGATTCAAATCAACCTGCTCGGCGGGCAGTTCACATCGTCGGTCTCCGCGAATCTGTCCGATACCAACATTCCGGTTTCCGGGAATTGGCAGGCATCGAATCTCGACCTCGAAAAACTGATGCGGGCGCAGCAGGATGTGAACGCGCCGCCCGGATTTCAGGGTCAATTGCGCAGCTCGGGCAACTTTGCTCTGAACGCGGGGTCCCCAAATCCGAACGCCGACCCGTTCGCCGTCCTCGCAACCGCGAGCGGGGCCGGCGACCTGAACATCGAGAATGGCCGACTCTTTGTCATCCCCGGCCTGATGGACGCGATGAATCTCGCAACAGGAAAGTCCATCTCCTTCATGGATGACGCCACCAAGCACACCCTCAACGCGAATTTCAATATCACCGGCCAGGGAATCCAGGTCACGCAGTCACACATCGTGGCCAGCGCGCTCGACGCCCGCGCGACCGGCTTGATCGACTGGCACATGGATCTCCACATGACCGCGACCGCCAATCCGATCGCCGCGGTAACACAACCGCTCGGCGCCGTCGGACGCATCATCGGCAACATGACCAAGGAAGTGATTCAATACCAGATCACCGGCAAAGTCGGCGATCCCAAGGTCTCCGTGAAGCCCTTCGGCCTCGGCGGCAATTGACCGTCTCCACACATCCGCCATCCGAAATCCGATATCCCACATCCGCCATGCCTTCCCCCCGCCTCATCCTTCTCGGTCTCCGCACCAGCGGCAAAACGACGCTCGGCGCGCGCGCCGCGCAATCGCTCGGTCTTCCGTTCCTCGATCTCGATGACCTCACCGCCCGCGTGCTCAATCAACCCTCGGCGGGAGACGCGATCCGCAATCTCGGCCTCCCCGCGTTCCGCGCCGGCGAAGTGCGCGCGCTGTCAATGCCCGAAGCAACTTCGGTCGGTGTTCTTTCTCTCGGCGGCGGCACACCCACCGATCCCGTCGCGCGCGCCGCTCTCGCCGCCCTGCAGAAAGCCGGCTCGCGCATCATCTACCTGCGCGCAACACCCGCGACGCTCAAGTCCCGAATGTCCGCGACCGATCTCGCCACGCGCCCGAGCCTGACCGGCAAGAACCCGATCGACGAAGTCGATCAGATCTTCCGCGAGCGCGATCCGCTCTTCAAAGAAGTCGCCGACACCACGATCGACGTGGACTCCATGTCCGAGGATTCCGCGCTCGCTTCGGTCCTTGCTACATTGAGTTGATGTCTTCAGTCGCAACACGTCTTCAACCCTTCGGCACGACCATCTTCACCGAGATGACCGCGCTCGCGATCAAGCACAACGCGGTGAACCTCGCGCAGGGTTTCCCGGACTTCGATGGCCCACAGCTCGCGAAAGATGCAGCGAAAGCCGCGATCGACGCCGGTCATTCTCAATATGCCCGGATGTTCGGCGTGCCCAAGCTCAACGCCGCGATCGCGCGCGCGTTCGCCGCGCGCACGAATGTCCCGATCGATCCCGATGCGAACGTCACCGTCACGAGCGGGTGCACCGAGGCGCTTCCCGCTGCTTTTCTCGGGCTTGTGAACAGCGGCGACGAGGTGATTCTCTTCGAGCCTTTTTACGATTCCTACAGAGCGTGCGTCGCGCTCGCGGGTGCGACGCCGAAGTTCGTGACGCTGCGGCCTGATTCTTCGGGTCGATTCGGGTTCGATGAGCGCGAGCTCGAGCGCGCGTTCACGAAGCGCACCCGCGCGATCCTGGTGAACACGCCGCACAATCCGACGGGGAAAGTGTTCACGCGTGCGGAGCTGGAGAGCATCGCGCGGCTGTGTGCGAAGCACAACACCATCGCGATCACCGACGAGGTGTACGAGCATCTCACGTATGAGCCCGCGCTGCCTCATATATCGCTCGCGTCGTTGCCCGGTATGTGGGAGCGCACGGTGACGCTCTCGTCGCTCGGAAAATCGTTCAGTCTGACCGGTTGGAAAATCGGATGGGCGATCGCGCCGGCGCACCTGACAGCCGGAGTGAGGGCGGCGCACCAGTTCCTGACTTTCGCGACGGCGACGCCACTCCAGCACGGCGCCGCGGCGGTGATCGAGAACCCGGGCCCGATCGTGAACGAGTATCGCGCGCTCTTCCGAAGGAATCGCGACGTGCTCGGCGCGGCGCTCGCGAAACTCGGCTTCGAAGCGTTCCCATCCGACGGAACGTACTTCATCATGGCGGATCACACCGAGGTGAGCAGGCGCCTCGGCGCGAGCGACGATCGCGACCTGTGCCACAAGCTCATCGAGCGCTGCGGCGTCGCGGCGATCCCGCCGAGTGTGTTCTATGAAAATAGAGAGCATGGCAAATCCTTTGTGCGGTTTGCGTATTGCAAGAAAGCGGAGACGATCGATGAGGCGGTGAAGCGGCTCGCGCGACTTGCCACTTGAGTGGCGCGATCTCAGGGATGTTTTCCGCCGGATGCCGCGGCGGCGATCCCGAGAATCCCGACCACGAAGATCAGCCAGACCAAGCCGATCAACAGGCCGAGCGCGTGCAGGCAGACGCTCACGATGCCACAGATCTTTCCGGCCTGGGTTGTGCCGCGGCCGGTCGATTGCATCATGCCGCGGTCCATGAGCGCGAGATCGCGGTTGGCCATGGTCCACGCGATGATCCCGAGGATCCAGCCCGCGCACCCGATGAGGAGCGAGAGGATGCCGAGCGCGAGGATGATGCCGCTGCGATCGGGCTGCTTGAATTGCTCGGCCGGCACGGGCGTATTCGGTTCGTTGTTCATCGTGGTACTTTCTCTCATGAGCTTATCAGATGGATGCCGCATCGAAAACTCTGGTTGAAGAACTGCGCGGGTTTCTGACCGTTGCGCGAGAGGCATCGGACGCGCGCGCGGCGCTGCGGCCGCATGTACGGGCGTTTGGGCGGAACGCCTCGCGGCCTCTTTCGCTCCTTGCGTTCGGCAAGGCATCGCTCGAGATGATGGATGAGGCCGTTCAGATTCTGGGCGAGAGGGTTGTGCGCGGCATCGCGACGGTCGTTCCCGAGCGGCTTGCTGCATTGGCGCGCGAGAGAGAAGAAGCGATTCGCGCGTGCGGGGTGCGGCTCTTGCCCGCGGATCATCCGCTGCCGACTAAGCGCAATGTGGCCGCGGCGGGTGAAGTGCGGGACTTTGTTTCGTCGCTGGCTCCCGCGGATTCGTTGCTCGTGCTTGTATCGGGCGGGGGCAGTGCGCATCTCACGCTGCCGGCGCGGGGACTCACACTCGACAACTTGCGCGATGCGACGCGGGCGCTGCAGCGCGCGGGGCGCACCATCAACGAATTGAACTGCGTTCGCAAGCATTGTGAGCAACTCAAAGGCGGGCGGCTCGCGGCGCTCTCTCGCGCGGGGGAGGCGCGGGTGCTCGTTCTTTCGGATGTGCTCGGCGATCCGCTCGATGTCATCTCGTCGGGGCCGTTTGCTCCGGATTCGACGACTTTCGCCGAGGCGCTCGAAGTTGTTGAGAAGAGCATTGGAGGTGATGCCGCTCCTGAAATCGCGGCGCATCTTCGCCGCGGCACGCGCGGCGAGATCGCGGAAACACCGAAGCAGGGCGACCCGGCCTTTGCTGGCGTAACTACGAGCGTGATCGCGAACAACGCTTCGGTGGTGGATGCACTGTTGGCTCATGCGGAATCGCGCGGGATCAAGGTCGTGGAGATCTGGAAGTCGATCGATGGTGAAGCGAGCGCGATCGCGGCACGGATCGGCGCGGCTGTTCGGTCGATGCCGCACGACAAGCAACGGCGCGCGATCATTGTCGGAGGCGAGTGGACGGTGAAGGTCACCGAGTCGAGCGGGATTGGCGGACCGAGTCAGGAACTGGCGCTGGCGCTCGCGATGCAACTTCGGGGTTTGCCCGCTGCGGCGCTGTGCTTTTCGACCGACGGGGTGGATGGTCCGACCGACGGCGCGGGGGCGATCGTGGATGGAAGGACCATCGATGCCGCGGATGCAGCGGGATTGGACGGCGCTGCGGCGCTTGCGGCGCACGACAGCTACGGGTTCTTCGAAAGGCTTTCCGGCGCAAACCACCTGAAAACCGGCCCGACGGGGACGAACCTGAATCACGTTGTTGTGGTGCTGATCGACTCTCGGTAGGAGGGTGTGGCAATGGGAGGCGGAGTCACGCAGCGGAGCGGCTCGATATTCGGAGTCTCCGGATCGGGGCTGCCGGGTTGTGGGCTTCGGGCACGGATTTGTTTTTGGTAGGCTCTTTTCATGATCACCGGCAGCCTCACCATTCAGCGGCTTCTCAGCTCGATGAAGAAACTCGATGCTTCCGACCTGCACATCAAGGTCGGGATTCCCCCAACCTATCGCATCGGCGGAATACTGCGCGCGGTAGATTCGCCCCCGATCAGCGAAGACGAGGCCGATCATCTGCTCGATCCGATCTTGAGCCAGGTCCAGAAAGAAAAATACGAGACGAGCGGCAACCTGGATTTCTCGGCGAGCCTGCCCGACGGCGATCGGTTCCGCATCAACATCTTCCGCGCGGGTGCGCACACGCACGCGGCGATCCGGCGCGTGAAGGCCGAAATCCCCAGCTACGAGCAGCTCAACCTCCCGCCGATCTATTCCAAACTGGTGGGGGAAACGACCGACGGCCTGATCCTGGTCGTCGGCGTCACCGGCTCGGGCAAGTCGAGCACGCTCGCGGCGATGGTCGAGCAGATCAACCAGACCCGCGCCGAAAACATCATCACGATTGAGGACCCGGTCGAATACCGGCTGATCCCGAAGAAGTCGATCATCAGCCAGCGCGAAATCGGGATCGATGTTTCCGACTACCCAACCGCCCTGCGCTACGTCGTCCGCGAAGACCCGGACGTCGTGATGATCGGCGAACTCCGCGACCACGCCACCGTTCTTGCCGCCATTCAGGCCGCCGAGACCGGCCACCTGGTCTTCGGATCGATGCATACCGCCGACACTATGCAGGCGTTCAGCCGCATGCTCGAATTCTTCCCGACCAGCGAGCGTGCCTTTATCCGCAGCGCGATCGGCAACACCCTCCGCGCCATCTGCGCCCAGAAGCTCCTGCCGGCCCTCGAAGGATTCGGGAACAGCGTCGTTCCCGCGACCGAAGTCCTCCTCGGCACGCCCATCGTCAAGGATAAAATCCGCGAGGGCGAAGACAACGATCTCCCCGCTGTCATCAGCGGCAGCACGGGCGCCGAGCCCGGCGAGGGCATGCATTCCTTCACGCACTCGCTCGCCGCCCTCGTGAAGAAGGAAGCCATCAGCCGCGCCATCGGCATGGACTATTCCCCCAACCGCGAAGCCCTGGACTCGATCCTCAAGGGCGTCGAGGTCAAATCCGCCACGCTTGTCAACCGGCTCAAGAAGCCCGGCGGCTAGCGGCACCGATGACCGTGCAGCGGTGCGGCTATTCTGGGCCCGATGCATTCCTCGGGCTGGTTCGGCATCTCCGTGTTCGTGCTGGAAGCGGTGGTGCGCGCGTTTCTGATCCTGCGCGTGATCATGCGCGGGCTCAAGCCTTCGGTGACGCTGAGCTGGATCATCATCCTCTTTTTCTTTCCGATCGTCGGGCCGCTCGCGTATCTCCTCATCGGTGAGAACAGACTTGGAAACCGGCGGGTGCTCCGGTTCGAGAATCGGACGCGCAATTTCAATGACGAGATCGAAGCGCGTTGGCGCAAGCGAAATCTGCAGTGGAACGCGGACGAAGAGTGCTACGCGGTTCTGGCGAAGCTCGGCACGGCGCTGGGCGGCATGCCGCCATTGAAAGGCAATTCGCTCGAGCTGATGGACGATGCGAACGAGGTTCTCGACAAACTGAAGGCGGACATCGAGAATTCGAAGAAGCACTGCCACTTGCTCTATTACATCTGGATGCCGGAGGGGCGCGGGAAGGAGATCGGCGATGCGCTGATTGCCGCGGCACAGCGGGGCGTGCAGTGCCGCGTGCTGGTTGACTGGGTGGGCGCGAAGAACTTCATCGGTTGCGCGGAATGCCGCAGGATGCGCGAGGCGGGCGTGCAGGTGGTGGGGGCGCTGCCGGCGGGGTTCATCCGGATGCTCTTTGCACGCGTCGATCTTCGGAACCACCGAAAGATTTCGGTGATCGACGGGACGATCGCGTACTGCGGCAGCCAGAACCTGACGGACAAGACGTTCCGCAACAAGCGGCGGAAGAAGGTCGGCCCGTGGATCGATACGACCGTGCGCATCACGGGCCCGGCGGTGCAGGCGCTGCAGACGGTTTTTCTGCGCGACTGGGCGGCGGAGACGGAAGAGAAACTCAAGGACCCGGAAGAGTTCTATCCGGCGGCGCAAAAGACGGGGACTTCGATCGTGCATGTGGTTCCCTCGGGGCCGGGGCCGCAGCCGGATGCGATCCGGCAGGCGCTGCTCGCGGCGGTCTTTTCGGCACGCGAAGAGATCGTGATGGTGACGCCCTACTTCGTGCCGGATGAATCGATGAAGGCGGCGCTCGTGAACGCGTCGCTGCGGGGGGTTTCGGTGACGCTGATCATGCCCGACGCACTCGACGCGCGGTTTGTCGAGGCGGCGAGCCGGGCGCAATTCCAGGATCTGCTGGACGCGGGCGTGAACATCGCGCTGCACCCGGAGGGATTGCTGCACGCCAAGACGGCGACGGTCGATCGCCATCTCGGGATGGTGGGGTCGGCGAATCTGGATATGCGCTCCTTCTGGCTGAACTTTGAGATCACGCTGTTCGTGTACGACGCGGACTTCACGGAGGATCTGCGAAGGCAGCAGCGCCGGTATTTGAAGGAATCGAACCCGGTGACGGCGAAGCAGTGGAGAGAGAGGCCGTGGGTGGAGCGGTTTGCGGACAACATCGCGCAGTTGGCGGGGCCGATCTTGTGAATCGGAAGAAAGAGATTCACCACAGAGAACACAGAGAACACAGAGAAGAAATTGGACGGGGAAGGCGAAGACAAGAAAGGCAAAGAAGTTCACCACGGAGGCGCAGAGGCACAGAGAAGGAACGGAGTGGGGGAGAGGCAGGTGAGTCAGTGACTTTCACCACAGAGGACACAAAGAGCACGAAGGGCACGGAGAGGAGATGAAGAGGGGAGCAGGGGAAGAGGTGAAGAGATGAAGAGGGGAGCAGGGGAAGAGGGGAAGAGGGGAAGAGGGGAAGAGGGGAGCAGGTGAGCAGGTGAAGAGGTGGGGAGGTGAGCAGGTGAACGCGTGAATAGCGCGATCAGGCGAAGAGGGTGGCTTGACCGTCGAGGGTGGGGCGGCGGAAGGCTTCTTCGTTGAGAGCGCTGTGGCGGCCGGTGAGGCCGTGCTTTTTTGAGAAGAGGCGGAAGGTGTCGGCGATTTGTTTCGCGAGCGGGCCTTGGCCGCGCTGGCGGACGAAGTGGCGCGCGTCGTAGAGGTCGCCCCCGTGCATTTCGCGGATGAAGGCTTCGACCTTGGCGGCGCGATCGGGAAAGTGGCGCTGGAGCCATTCGAGGAAGAGGTCTTTGATCTGGTAGGGGAGGCGGAGCATGACCCAGCCGGCGCTGGATGCGCCAGAGGCTGCCGCGGCATCGAGGAGAGCGGGGATTTCGCGGTCGTTGATGCCGGGGATGATCGGGGCGGTCATGACGGTGACGGGGATTCCGGCGCTCGCGATTTCGCGGACGGCAAGAAGGCGGTCGCGCGGGCTCGAGGCGCGGGGCTCCATGACCGAGGCGAGATCGTTCTCGAGGCTGGTGATGCTGATCGCGACGTGGACGGCGCGGTGCTCGTGCAGGCGCTTGAGCAGGTCGAGATCGCGCAGGATGAGTCTGTTCTTGGTGATGATGCCGACGGCCTGGCGGCACTCGACCATCACTTCGAGGCAGCGGCGGGTGATCCCGAGTTCGCGCTCGATGGGCTGATAGCAATCGGTGACGCCGGACATCGTGATCGTTTCGCCCCGCCAGCTTTTTTTGGCGAGCTCGCGCCGGAGCAGCGCGGGCGCATCGTGCTTTGCGAGGATGACGGTCTCGAAATCGAGCCCGCTCGACATGCCGAGGTATTCGTGGCCGGGGCGGGCGTAGCAGTAGATGCAGCCGTGCTCGCAGCCCCGGTAGGGGTTGACGGTCCACTTCATCGAGAGGTCGGGGGAATCGACGGGGTTGATGAAGGACTTGGTGCGGTCGGGGAGGATGCGCGTTTTGATCTGTGTGCCGCCGGGGGCTTCGGCGTGCACTTCATCGAGGTATTCGCCCAGGACGTGGAGGCGGACGGTTTCGAAGCGGTTGCCGGGGTTGATGCCGGAGCCGCGGCCACGGGCGGGGCCTGCGGGGAGAGCGTCCTTGAGGGTGTGGTCGTGCGAGGGCACGAGGGGTAGGATACCAAATGGAGACCGAACTGTCAAGAAGGGTTTTGATCGATTGGGGGGGGGCTGGAGGTAAGTGACGGTGGGGGCGGTACTTCGAGATGGGATGATGCGCAGATGAACTTGTACTACTCGCTTGGGGGCAGGTCAGGCGGACCCGAAGTCAGGGTCGCCTGACGCCTTCTTGCCTTGGAGCGATCTTTGTTGCAGCAGCTTCGCGACCGGCGGATTTACCGCATGTTCTGGAATAACCACCTTATCGCCCGGATGGATCAACATCGAATCGATATCGTGCTCGCCAATCTGCCATGCCTCGCGTACAACAAGCTCGTGCTTTTCGATTCCATGATCGGTTTCGGGCACGGACAAACTGCCAGTCCTTCCATCTACAGGAACCAACAGATATGTTCCGTGCTTGTGATATGCCCCAAGAAATTCATTCAAGTTGAAATGCGACGATGGGTGCATCTGATGCGACCGGGAATTCACGACCCAGTATCCGCGTCCTCCTTTGGGGCCAAGTTCACGTTTCGGCCCGATGCCCACGCGATAGCTGGCCGGGTCTTCCGTTGAAACGCCGCGAACAATTACCACGCGAAGGTCGTCGTTTGCATCCACCCTCCCCCACCGTTGAATCCATTCCGCAAATATCTGCCGTCCGCTGGCGATATCGCGAAAGATCAGCCCCATCATCGGCGGTGCGGCATTGGAGCTTTCCCAGATATAACCGATTCCGCTCCAGCCCGCTTTGTTCCAGAGATCTTCGTGGATGACAGAGTAAAGCGTGACGTCTTTGGGTCGAAATGCAGCCTTTGGATTGAAATCTTTCGTTTCGTTTGACGCAACTGGGGAGATATCCAAGCCATCGAACCAGCTTTTCGTTCGTGTCAGCGGAAACTCGGGAATTTCAGGCGACACCCAATCGGCCGACCTGCTCTTTCGTGCGCCTCCGAAGACATTGCCCATGTGGTTAAGGCTTGTCGCAAAATTCAAAGACCGGTCCATTACCTTTTCGTCGCGGAACATCTTTGTCAAAGTTTCTTCGAACTCTTGAATCAGAAACGCCCGAGGAATTAAGTTGCCGATCAGTTCGCCCAACTTGTCCTTGAACGCGATTTGAAACTCTGCCGTCGTAGATTGTGCATCCCACGTGCCACAAGCGACGTCGACGTATGGCATCGATTCTCTGGTGCTGAATTCCATTGCAAATGGGGAGGGGCCATCGGGTGAAAGACGCACTCGAATCAGAACTTTGGGCTCCCTGGCGACGACATTTTGGATGCTTGCCGTTGCTATCACCGCCTCCATCGTGGCCAGAATCGATTCCGTGATCTCGACGCAAGGCGTTTCATTGTCGCTTTGCACTTCTAACTCACATCCCAGCAAATGGGTTGTCATGCGAAGAAGTGCGGATTCGCCCAAGCATGGCGTTGAGGGAAGTTCCGAAGCGGCGGGCTGACGGAGCCATTGCGTAAAGAAGTCTTTAAGGTCGCCAACACCAGCGTCGCCACCAAATATTTTGTGTGCGTCGGCTTCATGGCCCAATGCAAAAAGAAGTGCCGCACTAGCCGGTTCAAGGCCAAGCTCTCCAAGCAAAATCGGAAATCTGGAAAGGCGAGGCAATTCGTCGATGGGGGTGCGTAGCAGCAGTATTCCAAGAATGGCCTGAAAGTCCATATGCCCATCGGGAAGCTTCGATTCTGGCAAACCTTTCCGAAGCAGCACGTCTCTTGAAATGCCGTCCAGTTCGTGCCAAGCCAAGAGTTGCGGCAATCTTCCAAGCTGCAGTTCAATCCATTTTAACCTGTTGTAGCAGCCAACATGAAACGGTACGAGGTCGCCAGGGCCTTTGATACCCGCTGAGGCAATCGAAGCCGCAGTCAACACCGATCCGCGAGCCGCCCAAAGCAGTCCCAATTCCTCGTAGGCCCGGCCACACGCATACAGAGCGAACATCAAATCTTCACGCGTTTCATCTTTGTACAGGCGGCTAAGACCAAGGCCAAGCGAGCGAATGGCACCTCGGGGGTCGCCGTTCATCGCCTGTTGCAGTCCGCGTTTCATATGTAGTTTGGCCGCAGCGATTTCTCCCGACCGTTGTTCCACCAAAGCCGCTAATGCCGTGTGCAGTTCTCCGTATGCGGGTCTATCGCCAAAGGGGGTGCCAAGTTCCGTGACGATGTCCACCAGCATTTGGACAGGAAACCCCAGCAATCCCGTTACCTTGGATGCGGCGGCCGTAAGTCTCACAAGCAGAGCGTCGACGTTGCTTGGCTCGGCAACCGGCAATTCCAAGCCGATTGCATGTGTTTCGGCCAAGAGAGCTGCACTTGGGCGTTCCGAATTCTGGGAAATCTTCTCCAGTTGTTTCAACAGTTCCCGTTGTCGTTCAAGAACGCGGGCCTTATCGAAATCCAGCTTGCCCGCTCGACTGGCCGAAAACAAACCCTTCCAAAGCGTCGCGGCGTTTTCAAGTTCCGTGACGTTGTCTGATTGCCCCACCAGACTTTCGTACCGCGAGTATTTCTCCAAGTAACTGTCAAAATCCTCATACCACCAGAATGCGGTGAATGCGTCGTCGTAGGCGGCTCTCAATTGCTGATGCCGACTTCCGTATTTCGTGGCCAGTCGATTTGCTCGAAGTAATAAACCTTCGACGTTTTCACGAGGCTTTTCCAGGCTTCTCGCCAGAAACGCCGCTTCCAAGCAGTCATCAACCAACACGCCCGAAAATTCGCTGGCTTGAATCGCTTTCTCTATCCGTGTCTGGATTTCGTCCAATGCGTCTTGACGCTTAGTGTCGTTCGGCCCCATCTTCGTGAAGCGGCGGAACGACGATTCAATTGCCAGTTCCTTGATTGCTAACTCTTCGCGTTTGCTCGCGAACACGCGTTCCGTAATCCAAGTCCGATCCAGAATTCGGACGTCCAAACCGTGCTTACGGCTAAGGGCATCCTCGACTTCAGCACGAGATTTATCCCGAATGTACTGGTTCGTGATGAAGAACGCTTTCTGGTAGCCACGATCCGTTGCGACCAATTTCGCAACGTCACTCTCGACTTTTTGCTTCCATTGCTTTTTGATGCTGAAAGCGAAAGCCCACCTTTCGTTGCCGGCGACGGTTCCGTTTCCAACGTGCCAGATTTCGGTCAACGCTTCGGCGACCGGATAGGTTTCTGAATCGACTTTGCTATCGCCGCCGCCCGTGGGTCCAGTTTGCGGCAACAAGTTCGGGCAGATTTCAAGCGACGCCAAGCGTCTCGCAAACCGGGCGAAATCGTTTTCTTGGCTTCGGTTTGTCAGGGTGTCAAGATGGGTTTCAAGAATCGCACCATCTAAGCGGCTTTCGACAATTTCCGTCGAATCAGAAAATCTTTCAGGTCGTCTGTTTCTTAAGAACTCTCGTGGCGAGAACGATTCCATGCCACATCCTTTCGAGCGTGCCGCTAGATAATAATAAACTGGGCCTTGATCATTCGTGAATCTAGCCCTGCCCACAACTCTCGGACACCGTTGAGGCTCGGTAATGGTTCGACAGGAGTCCGATCATGGTACGGCGCGTCGCCCCGACCTCGTTTCGATTGTGTTTTTCTTGGTTAAAGCGCTGCGATCCGAAGTCAACGACTTTGAAGCAATGTCCGTGACACACCTGGCCTTGGGGAGAGGCGCACCACTCGCCCAGGGCGGCAAGTGATGGGGCATTATTCGGGCAGGATGCCGCGGTCTCGGAGAACGCTTTCGGCCACGCGTCTTGCGACGGAGCCCGAGACATCGGGCCCTCGAACGTTGGCCGCGAAGACGTAGGTCTTGTCGTCTTTGTGCACCCAGCCGACCCACCAGCCGAGGCTGTCGGATTGATATCGGTGAGAACCCGTCTTGCCGCGGTAGATGAGGCCGTCTTGTTCGCGCTGAATCAGGCATTCGGAGACGATTTCCATGGATCGGGCCGAGAGGGGCAGATCATTTCGGCAGAGGCGGGAGAGGAAGGCGACTTGCTCGTCGGCGGAAATCTTGAGCGAAGACCCGAGCCAGAACTGGGTGAGTCCACCCGAAAGGTCTTTGTTGCCGTAGTTGATCGAATCGACGTAGCGCTGCTCACGCGCGAGCCCGAGCCTTCGGGCGACCTCTTGAAAATACCAGACGACGGAGTATTTGATCGCGGATTTGAGCGTGTGATCGCGGTTGAGCTCGGTGCGGTCGCGAGCGACACCGTCCCATTGGATGGTGGAGTCGGCGTCGGCGAGTATGCCGCTGTCGAGCGCGAAGAGCGCGTGGGGGATTTTGAACGTGGAACAGGGAGAGCAGCGCTCGGCGCATCGCTCGGGCCGGTATCGGAGAGTCTGTTTGTTCGAGAGTTCGGTCAGGACCATGCAGCCATCGAGGCCTTCGAAGTGCTTCGAGAGGTCGGCGGTCGAGTCTTGCCGCGCGGGCGTTATCGAGGAGCAGGCGTGAAGAAGGAGCGCGCTGAGGAGCAGCGCGAATGGAAGACTCTTTGGCATGTTGTGCTCCGAGGAGGCAACGGTGTGTTTGGCTCGTGGCTTCAGAAACCGCCTCCGGCGAAGCGCCACCTCCCCCTTTTTGCAAAGGGGGAGGACAAATGCATCGCGTTCGAGATTGGCGGACGCGCGGCAAGTTGTGTGCGAGTTGTGCGATTGACTCCGCGGAGATCATCGTCGCGGGCGAGGATCGCGGAGCAGTTTTGTGGAGACCGGCACCACTCGCCCGGAGCGGCAAGTGATGGCAAGAACCTTCGGCACAAACCATCGGCACGATTGTGTCCATTGATCCGTTGTTACAGCGCGCTGACGCGGACGATTTTTCCGATGTGGGCGTCGAGGATGCGGCGGTGGTGAGAGGATGCCGCGGCATGGAGGCGCTGCATCGGTTCGCCGGGGGGCTCTTCGCCCAGTTCGAATGTGGAGTGATGAACGGGGAGGAGGCGTTTGCCATCGAACTTGGTGAACATGCTCCAAACCTGCTCGGGCGTGGCGTGCGCATGTTCCCAGGGTTCGTAACTGCCGATGCCGAAGATCGCGAGGTCGATGCCCTTGAGCGCGGAGTAGGCCTCGGTGAGCGCGGTGTCGCCGGCGAAGAGGACACGTTGCGGGCCGTCGGTGAGGACGTAGCTGTTGTAGCCGCGGTGGCGATCCCAGGCGGTGCGCGCGCCCCAGTGGCGGGGCTTGATCGTTTCGATTTTGAGAGATTCGAGGATGGCGTTCTGATGCCAGCCGAGTTCGAGCACATCGGCAAAGCCTTTGGGGATAAGGCGGCGCGAGGCCTTGGCGGTGACGACGATGGTGGAGGGTGAGCGGAGGCGCTGGAGCGTGGGCTTATCCAGATGATCGAAGTGAGGATGGCTGATGAGGATGATGTCGATCGGCGGCAGGTGCTTGGTTTGAAGGGGCGGATCGCCGATGCGGTTGAGCCCGACGGTGCGCTTGCCGATTTTCACGCCGATGCGACGAGAGAAGACGGGGTCGGTGAGGATGTTGAGGCGACCGAGTCGGAGGAGGACGGTGCAGTGACCGAGCCAGCAGGCGACGATATCGTCGCCGGCGCGGTCGCATTCGATGGCCCAAGCGGATGCGAAGTCGGCGGGGCTCGGGGTGTGATCGTGGAAGGGGCTGAGGTCGGCGAGTTGGCGGGCGTAGCGGCGCATGCCGCTGCGGAGAGCCTTGCTCCAGAATTCGATCTTTGCCCGGTGTGCCCGGCTCAAACGCATGGCGAAGAGTATTGGGCGAAGATGAAAGGGGGCGAAAACACGCGGGGTCGTCTGCTAGCCTTGAGCGATGTCGAAAGCGGTTGTGACGATCGGAAACTTTGATGGGGTGCACGCGGGGCATCGCGCGCTGATTGCGCGGGCGAGGGAGATTGCTGTTAGTGCGGGCGGGGGTGGGGGTGGGGGTGCGCGCGTGATCGCGATGGCGTTTGATCCGCACCCGACGAGCAGGTTGAGGCCTGAATCGGCGCCGGCGCGGATCACGCGGTTTGACCGGCGGGTGGAGTTGCTGCGCGAGGCGGGCGCGGATGAGGTTGTGAGGCTGGAGCCGACGGATGAGCTGCTCGCGATGACGCCGGATGAGTTTCTTGCGAAGTTGATGCGCGATGTGCGGCCGGTTGCGGTGGTGGAAGGGCCGGATTTCAATTACGGGAAGGGGCGCGCGGGGTCGATCGAGACGCTGATTGATGAAGGGAAGCGGATGGGGTTCGGCGTCGAGGCCGTGCACCCGGTGGAAGTTGCACTTTCGGATTTGTCGATCGTGCGTGCGAGCAGCACGCTGGTGCGGCATCTGGTTGCGCAGGGGCGCGTGCGCGATGCGATGCTGGTGCTGGGGCGCGCGCACGAGATTGCGGGGGTCGTGACGAAGGGTGATCAGCGCGGCAGGACGATCGGATTCCCGACGGCGAATATCGTGCAGGATGCGGAGCAGGCGGTGGTGATTCCGGCGCAGGGGGTTTATGCGGCGTGGGCGCGGATGCCGGATGGGAGGAAGTTGGCCGCGGCGGTGAATATCGGGGCGCGGCCGACGTTTGATGCGATGGAGCCGCGGATCGAGGCGCATCTTGTGGATGTCGAGACGGGGAAGCCGGCGGCGGGGATTCCGGAATATGGATGGCGGCTCGCGATCGAGATTGTCGGCTGGGTGCGCGATACGGTTCGGTTCTCGGGGATTGATGCGCTCAAGGCGCAACTCGAGCGCGATCGGGAAGCGGCGCTGCGGCTGCTTGATTGCGGATTTGATGCGCCGGCGGCCGATGGATTGGTAACTTTAAAACCTGCCGCGCCTGTCGCGGTTCGTGCGACAAGGACGATGGCACAATGAGCGGAACAGCGGATTCGAAAACGCAGGGCGCGAAATGGGGGAGCGGGATCGAGCTCTCGGCGATCGCGGACTGGCTCGCGGACAAGAACAAGATCGTGGTCGTGACGCACGTAAAGCCGGACGGCGATGCGGTGGGTTCATCGCTCGGGCTTGTGCGGGCGCTGAACCTTGCACGGAAGGATTCGGGAGCGGTGAGTTTGCCGCCGCGGGCACGGGCGTGGTATTTCGGTCCTCGGCCGTCGTGGATCCGGCGCGTGGTGGGAGAGTCGCCGTCGCTGTCGATCGAGAATGTGTCGGAGATCGAGCACGAGACCGCGGACGCGGTTGTGATCGTGGACACGGGGTCGTGGGTGCAGGTCGAGATGATCAAGCCGTGGCTTGTGAAGCACACGGCGGATACGGCGGTTGTGGATCATCACGCACAAGGCGATTCGGACATCGCGCCGCGGAGATTTGTGGATACGGGGAGTGCCGCGGCGGCACAGCCGGTTGCGGAACTTTGCCGGCTGATTCTGAAGAAGAAGTCGCTGGCGGAATTGCCGAAGGAAGTTGCGGAGCCTTTGTATCTGGGCATCGCGACGGATACGGGCTGGTTCAAGCACAGCAACGTGACGCCGCGGGTGTTGCGTGCGGCGTCGGAGTTGCTCGCGACGGGCGTGGATCACGCGGCGCTGTATGTGAACATCGAGCAGCGCGAGCGATTGCCGCGGCTCAAGCTGCTGGGGCGGGCGCTCGATTCGCTGCGGCTGTTCGATGAGAACCGGGTCGCGGTGATGACGCTGACGAAGAAGGACTTTGCGGAGACGGGCGCGCAGGCGGCGGATTCGGGCGGTTTTGCCGATCACTCGCAGACGCTCGAGACCGTGATGGTGACGGCGGTGTTGACGGAAGCGGACGCGAGTGAATTCGGGATGGCGTCGAAGCCGGGGGAAAAACTCACCAAGGTGAGTCTGCGGAGCAAGGCGGTTGACGGGTCGGTGGATGTGAACGCGGTGGCGAAGGTGTTTGGAGGGGGTGGGCATGTGCGTGCCGCGGGCGCGAAGGTTGCGCTTGGGATAGAGGAGACGAAAGCGAAGTTGCTGGAGGCGATCAGGGCGCGGTGGGGAACGTGAGTTGCCGCGGCGATCGAGGTCGGATGTTGACGAGCGCGCGGCTTTCTTCGAAACACGCATGAGACCGATTCGGCCCAATCGAGGAGAAGGTGGCGGGCGCAAGGGTGATGGAGTGCGCGGGCGACCGGCGGACGGCGCGGGGCCGGCTCCGGCGCGCCCGGGGCGACGGACACTGCCCTCGATGCAGATCATGACCACGACGCTGTGGGAGTATCCGAGTCAGCACTACGACGCGGCAACCGGGAACATGCAGGGCGACAAGCGCTATGTCGGCGCGAGCCCGTCGTGGGTGATCTGGCAGTGTTTGCAGAGATATACGAAGCCGGGCGAAACAGTGCTCGACCCGATGGTAGGGAGCGGAACGACGATCGATGTCGCGATGGATCTCAAGCGGCGGGCGATCGGGTTTGATCTGGCGCCGTCGCGGCCCGACATTCGGCAGGGTGATGCGAGAAAGATCGACTTGCCGAGCGCGAGCGTGGACTTTGTATTTGTCGATCCGCCGTACTCGACGCATGTGGACTATTCGGACGATCCGGCGTGCATCGGGAAACTGGATGCGCTCGGGGCCGACGGAGGCGGGGCGTATTACGCGTCGATGCAGAGAGTCATCCGCGAGATTGCGCGGGTGCTCAAGCCGGGGCGGCACATGGCGCTGTATGTGAGCGACAGTTTTCAGAAGCCGGGCGCGAACTCCGCTTCCACGGGCTTTGCGCCGATCGGTTTCGAACTCTTTGCGATGATGCGAGAGTCGATGCAGCCGGTGGACATCATCGCGGTGGTGCGGCACAACCAAAAGCTGCAGCGCGGCAACTGGCACAAGGCGGCGGAGGAAGGGAATTTCTTCCTGCGCGGGTTCAACTATCTGTTCATCATGCGGAAGATGTGATTGGAATTTCGTTTGGAACTTTCGTGACGGAGTTCGGCGCGTCAGGAGATCCGAAACCCCCACCGTCATCGCTCCGCAAAGGCTGCGCGATGACACCTCACTCTTTGGCGAGGGGGGAGGTCCAATCACGAAGAGCGCACCGAAGAAGGAGAACCGGTTTGCGGGGTTGCACTCCGACCGAGCGATGATTCACGGTGGGCGCGAAAGCGGCGCTCCGCTCGGGCTCTTGCGGTGCGCCGCTTGGGCTGGGGAATCATTTCAAAGGAACGAATCAGTCGATGGGCCTGAGCCGTCAGCGATATCCGCCCGCGATCAGGATGGTTTCGCCGGTGAGCCAGGATGCGTCGCGCGATGCGAGGAATGCCGCGGCACCGGCGATGTCGTCGGGTTCGCCGATGCGCCCGAGCGGCGTGGTCGCGAGCACCTGCTTGTGCATGTCGCTGCCGGAGATTCCGGCGCTACGCCAGCCTTCGGTGGCGACCATGCCGGGGTTGATCGAGTTCACGCGGATGCGCTTGGGGCCGAGTTCCTTCGCGAGCGATTTGGTGATCGCGTCCACGGCGGCCTTGGTCGCGCTATAGACCGAACCGTTGGGCGGCGCGAGCGTACTGACCACCGAGCTGATGTTGATGATGCTGCCGCCTTCGGAACCGAACTGCTTCGCCGCGGCCTGCGAGGCGAGCAGCAGTCCAAGCACGTTGAGATCAAACTGCTTGTGGAAGTGTTCTTCGGTGACGCTCTCGAGCGGCTGGAAGTCGTAAATGCCCGCGTTGTTCACAAGGATGTCTAATCGGCCGTAGGTCTTCTTCGCTTCGGCAAAGAGCTTCGAGATTTCGCTTTGCTTTGCGACGTTCGCGCCGACTGCAACCGCTCTTCCGCCCTTCGATGTGATCTCGTGGACGACCTTGTCCGCGCCTTCCTTGCTGGAAGAGTAATTGACGACGACCGATGCGCCTTCCGCGGCGAGCCGCTTGGCGATTGCCGCGCCGATGCCCTTGGAAGCGCCCGTCACGATCGCAACTTGTCCTTTAAGCCGTTCCGACATTGCTGCACTCCTGAATTTGAGAAACGGATACGGGGGCTTCGATTCTGCCGGGCGTGAGCGGGTTTCAGAAATCGGGTACCTGGGAATCCAGATTTGTGTGAAGATTGGTTTGCTCCTGTTCGGCTACGCTGCGCACGGGAGAACACGCATGGAAGCGGCGGCACTTGAGGGCAAACGAGTTACGGTGATGGGGCTCGGTCGATTCGGTGGCGGCGCGAGCGTGACGCGCTATCTCTGCGAGCGCGGCGCGACGGTTTTGTTGACAGATATCGAGCCGGAAGAAAAGCTCGCGGCATCGGTCGCGCAAATTGCGGATTTGGTTCGATCCGGCACCGTGCAACTGCGCCTCGGCGGGCACAACGTCAGCGACTTCACGACGTGCGATCTCGTTGTGGCGAATCCCGCGGTTCCCAAGCCGTGGGACAACCGGTTTCTGCGCAGCGCGTGGGCGGCGAAAATTCCGGTGACCACGGAGATCGGGCTGACGATCGCGCGGCTTCCGAATCGAGCGCGCGTGATCGGCATCACCGGCTCGGCGGGAAAGAGCACAACGAGCGCGATGATTCACCATGTCCTGAAACAGTGTGGATTTGCAACGGTGTTCGGCGGCAACATCGGCGGGTCGCTGCTCGGAGAAATCGATTCGATCACGCCGGAGACGTTTGTGGTGCTCGAACTCTCGAGCGCCATGCTGTGCTGGCTTGGAGACCTCGCGCGGGTCGGGCCGGCGGAATTCGATCACGCGCCGGCAAGCGAAGGCTGGTCGCCGCACGTCGCGGTGGTGACAAATCTCTCGCCGAATCACCTGGATTGGCACGGAGATCTTGCGCACTACCGCCGAAGCAAGCAGGAATTGCTGCGGGCGCAGCGATCGGGAGACGTTGCGGTCTTGCCGCCCGGCAGCGAGTCGGCGGAATGGAAGACGAACTCGGGTGTCGAGCGGCGCGTGCCGCGGGTGGAAGTAAGCGGGCTTGCCATTCCCGGCAAGCACAACCGTCAGAACGCGAGCGTGGCGATCGAGGCGGCGCTTGCCGCGGCGAGCGGGCTCGATCGCGCGCGCGCGGTGAATGCGGTGAAGACGTTTGCGGGATTGCCTCACCGGCTTGAATTGGCGGCGACCATCTCTCGCGCGGGTGGGAGCGTCCGCTGCTTCAACGATTCGAAATCGACGACGCCCGAAGCTTGTTTGCTCGCTGTTGCGGCGTTTGATGAACCGGGAGAAGTCGGAGCGGGGCGAGTTCATCTGATTGCCGGGGGATACGACAAAGGCTCCGACCTTTCCGCGATTGGGGCGCTGGCTCGGCGCCTCGCGGGGCTCTACACGATCGGGAAGACGGGGGACGCGATCGCCGCGGCGTCGGATGGTGCGGCGAAGAAGTGCGGAACCGTGGAGAGCGCGGTCGCGTCGGCGATCGGCGCGGCGAAGCCGGGGGATGTCCTTCTGCTCAGCCCGGCGTGCGCCTCGTGGGATCAATTCGAGAATTACGAAAAGCGAGGCGAGTTGTTTGTGCGCGAGGTTCGGGCGGTTGGGGGTGTCCGATGACGGGACTGTTTTCGAAGTGTGCCGGAGTTCTCGCGTTGGCGGCGGTTGCTTCGTCGGTTGCGGCGTCCGAGCCGGAGAGCAGGCAGGATGCGGCGCCCGCGGCGCAGGGAGAAAAAGACCAGGCTCAAGCGGCGTGGCGCGAAGTGTTTCCTGGAATTCGGATCAATCTCGTGGAGAAGGCGGTCGAATTCGATGGAACGGTCCCGGTGAATGCGCACACAAAGGCGGGGCTTAGAGTCTTTCTCGAGACGACGGTGTGCGGCTACGACAGCAAAGAGCACGAGTCGCTCGTCGTTACCAAGGCCAAGCCTTCGCAAGTTCACGCGGCACTGTTGCTGATCGGACTCAAGCCGGGAAAGCCGGGCGCGTGGAGGCGCGAAGAAAAAAAGTGGATCGGTGTGCCGCCGGAAGGTGACGAGGTCGAAGTGAAATTCCTGCTGACGGCGCCGGATGGAACGATTCGCGAGGACGATCCGGCGGAGTGGATCGTGAACGAGAGGGACGGAAAGCCGCTGAGTCAGGTCGCGCCCGATGCAAAGTGGGTGTTCGCCGGGTCGAAGCTTGCGCAGAAGAAGCCGCTGCCGCGGGCGCCGGGAGATGGGGTCGGTCCGGAACCAAAGCCCCCGGTTGAAAATGAGCGAAACGGCCCGGAGTTCTACGTCGCGGATGTGGAGGGCACGCTCATCGGGCTCACGAGTTTCGGGACCGAGACGATCGGTTTGACCGCGATGTACAACCCCGACAACGACAAGGAAGCGCCGCAGTGGGTCGCGAGCCCGGAAAAGACTCCGGAGATCGGCGCGAAGGTAACGGTTCGGGTGAGCGCGAAAAAAGGAGGAGCGTGATTCGCGGGTGCGGGGCTCGCTCGACCGATTCGTGCGGGGCGAGACTCATTCGGGCGCGGGCTTGGATCTGCCGCCCCAGAGACGGATGCTTTGCTTGCGATCGACATCGTTCTGAATATTGCGGACGACGAGATGAACGGGCTTGCCGACGTAAAGCCCTTGATCGATCATCGCGGAAACCGCTTCACCGACCGTGGAAACTGGCGCGCTCCCGACCTGGGTGATCCGATCGCCCTCTTTGAGCCCGGCGTCCGAAGCATGCGAACGCTCGGAAACGGAGGTGATGATGGGCGCGCCGCCCGTGGAGAAGAATTCGCGGGCGGTCGAGGGATCTTCGAACGTGAGCCCGAGATCGTCCTGGATGTCGTCGAGAATACCGGGCTGGATGAGCGCCGACGTCGGCATCTCACCCATGACGACGGAGGCCTCACGCGACTCGCCGTTTCGTGTGTATCCGATGCTGAGTGTGTCTCCCGGCCGGGCGTTCGAGATCATCGACCGCATCCCCTGAACGCTGGTGATGCGTTGACCGTTCAATGAAACCAGCATGTCGTCATTCTGAAGTCCCGCTCGCGAGGCGGGCCCGTCGCTCGGAATGCGCACGGAAACGCCGTTCCGCGAGATGCTTTCATCGATGTATTCGCGCGGATCGTACGAAATGCCGAGGAATCCTCGGGAAACCTTGCCTGTTTCGATGAGTTGCAACGCGACGCTTTCGATCGTCACAAGCGGAATCGCGAACGAGATACCGGACGACTGTCCTTCGCCGCCGCCGGTTCCGGTATTGTCCTTCGCCGTGGCGATCGCGACGTTCATCCCAACGACGCGTCCCTTGATATCGATCAGCGGTCCACCGGAATTGCCGGGGTTGACCGCGGCGTCGGTCTGGATGAAGTTGGTGAAGCCGCCGGAATCGAGCGCGGGGCCCGCCGAGCGCCCCAGCCCGGAGACAATTCCTTCCGACATCGAAAACTTGAAGCCGAACGGAGAACCGAACGCGAAGACGCGGTCTCCCTGATAGACCCGCTCGCCCGTTGCGCGGCGCACCGGCGCGAGGTTGTCGGCATCGATCTTGAGGACGGCGATGTCGGTGAAAGGGTCGATCCCGACAATCGTGGCCTGGCTCGCACGCCCGTCGTAGAGTTGGACCCGCACGAAGCGAGAGCCGCGGACGACATGCGCGTTCGTGACGATGTGACCCTTCGCGTCGAAGATCCAGCCCGAGCCCGTCGCGCCCAGGAAGCGCCGTCGCGTTCCTTCCGGAGTCAGAACATCGATGTGCACAACCGAGGGTTCGACCGAGTCGGCGATGGCGCGGATCGCCATGTTCAGACGCTCCAGGATGTCATCGGACTCGATCGTCCGGCGCGCGAGCAGGATCTGGGCTTCGGTCTGAGAGGCGGAAAGCGTCCGCAGAATCCGCGGCGTAAACCAGAGCAGCGATGAGGCCGTGGCGAGGACGACGACCGCGGGCCCGAGTGTCATGATGCGACGCATGAGATCACCTTTCACAGAGAGACCTGCGGCTCAATCCTTTACCCGAGGCAAGATCGAATCCGACAGGTCCCGCGACAACACAAATCGGCCATCCGCATGGATTAGACGATGTCTCGCCGCCGAAAGTTTCGGCCTTGCGGCAAAGTGCGGGGAATGTGAGGCGGGGGCGCATGGAGATGCAAGGGGGCCTTGGATGGAACGCCCGGGCCCTTTTTGGGTCGGGGAATCCGATTCTTTCAGAGATTCGCCGTTGACGCGCCGCCGGTTGCCAAGGGGCACTCGCCCGACAAGGAATGTGCGGGTTGGGTCAGCTTGTCGCGTGTGGCGACGTCGGCGTCGGGTTTGCGGGTTTGGCGGCGGGCGCCGCACGCAAGCCCACGCGGCGTTCCGCGACCATCTGGACGTACGTCTCGGCCGCGGTCTGTATCGAAGCGCCGAGCTGCGCGATCGGGCGGGCGAACGGAGGCGGCTTGTCGGTCAATCCGAGCAAATCCTGAAGGACGAGCACCTGCCCGTGCGTGGAGTTGCCGGCGCCGATGCCGATCACCGGGACTGTCGTCGCCTTCAGGACCTCTTCTGCGACGGCATCGGGCACGGCTTCGATCAGGAGCATGACCGCTCCGGCCTGCTCGAGCGCAACGGCGTCGGCTACGATCTGTGCCGCTTGCTTTGGAGTCTTGCCCGTTGCCGTGTAACCACCCGTGAGAGCGACCTGCTGCGGACGGGTGCCGACGTGAGCGCAGATGGGAATACCCGCGCGGGTCATCTTGTTCACGAGCGGCGCGAACGTCGAATCGGACTCGATCTTGACGATGTCGGCGAGACCTTCGGTGAGAAAGCGACCGGCGTTTTTCATGGCGTCGCTCTCATTCGTGTGATACGAGAGAAACGGCATGTCGGCCATGACGAAAGTGAAAGGAGCGCCGCGCTTCACCCCTGCGGTCAGCGCAACGAGAACATCCAGGGGCATGTCGATGGTGCGCGAATAGCCGAGGATCATTTCCGCGGCGGTATCGCCGACGAGGAGGATGTGGACTCCGGCGCGTTCGAGCCATCGCGCGGTCGTCGCGTCATAACAGGTCAGAGCGGCGAAGGGTTCGCGATCGGAAGCCATCTTCCGAAGCGTCTTGATCGTGACCGGCTGGCGTGGCGGCTCGTGCGTGTTCACGGCAAAAATGGTATGCGGGGAGAGAGAGCGAGCGGCTGACTCGGGAACTACCGCTTGGACTGGAGCCACTTCAGAAGCTTGTCGCGCGACCAGGCGTTGATGCACAAGTCGGGGGTGAGCATGCCGCGGCGCGCCGTCGAGATCCCGAAGCGAAGGTTTTCGAAATCGGACGATTCGTGATCATCGCAGTCGATCGCGATGAGCGTGCCCGCGTGGGTCGCGGCACGCACATGGATGTCGCGCAGATCCAGCCTCATCCAGTGGGCATTGATCTCGAGCGCGGTGTTGTGCTGCTTTGCCGCGGCGATCAGCTCGTTCATATCGGGTTCGAGTCCGCGGCGGCGGTTGATCAAACGGCCGGTCGGGTGCCCGATGATGTGGACGAGCGGGTGGGAAATCGCCTTGAGCAGACGCTTTGTGGCGGCCGCGGGTTCCTGCGAGAGCGCCGCGTGTGGGCTTGCGACCACGATGTCGAGTTCGGCGAGGAGATCATCATCAAAGTCGAGCGAGCCGTCGGCGAGGATGTCGACTTCCGAGCCTGCGAGCACGCGGATGTCGAGGCCCTCGGACTTGAGAGCCTTGTTGATGTTCTGCACGAGCGTGATCTGGGCGCGCAAGCGATCGGGCGAGAGTCCGTTCGCGACGGCGGAGCTCTTGGAGTGATCGGTCACGGCGATCGTGTGGAAACCGCGCTTGATCGCGTTGTCGACGAGTTCACGCATCGACATCCGTCCGTCGCTGTCGGTGGTGTGCGCGTGGAGATCGCACTTGATATCCGCGAGTTCGATGAGCGCCGGAACTCTGCCCGTTTTCTCGAATTCGGCGATGTCGGCGGGGTGCTCGCGCAACTCGGGCGGGATGTACGGAAGGCGCAGCGCCTTGTAGATGTCGTGTTCGGTTTTGGAGGCGACCGGCTTGATGCCGCGGTCCTGGGGAGGCGTCTCTTCGTCGTCTTCCGGAAAGAGGCCGTACTCGTTGAGCGTTTGTGACTGCGCGAGCGCGCGCTGGCGAAGAGTGACGTTGTGATCCTTCGAGCCAGTGAAGTACATGAGTGCCGCGCCGAACGAGCGCTCCGGGATTACCCGCACATCCACCTGCATCGTCGGCTCTTTGGCGTGTTCATCCGGGCCGCCGCCCTTCCATCGTCCGGAATGAAGGTTGATCACGGCCCGAACCGAGGCGCGAGTCGGTCCCTTGGAGATGATTTGACGAACATCGGGGAGCGAGCAGAACGCTTCGACGACGGGATGGGTTTCGTCGCCCTTTGTCTTCGTCGGAGAAGCCTTCGTGCCGCTCGTCGATTTCTTTTTGGGTGTTGTGGATGGTGCGGCGGCGCTGTCGGCATCGGGGACCATCACGAGCAGATCGATATCCGCGATGGTTTCCTTGCCGCGGCGGAGCGAGCCGGCGACTTCAACGCGGCGCACTCCTTTGACGGCGCGGATTTCATCCGCGATCCGTTCCGCCATCGGCAGCGCGAGCCCGAGCGCGATCCGGCGCGTGGCTTCCTCGCCGAGCGCCAGCCCGCCCTTGATCTTTTCGACCGCCTTCTCTCCCATCCGCGGCAGTGTCAGCAGCGAGCCGTTTTCGATCGCCGCTTTGAGCGAGGCGACGTCGGTGATGTGCAGGTCCTGCCACATCGCGCGAACTGTCTTTGGGCCCAGCCCCGGGATATCGAGGATCTCGAGCAATCCGGGCGGCACTTCCTTGAGCATCTTCTCGTGCTCGGCGATGCGCGGCGTTCCCTTGGCTGCGGTCGCGGAAAACTCGAGGATCTTGTCGGCGATTTTGTCTCCGATGCCGTCGAGCTCCGTCAGCGCGGATTTGTCCATGCTTTCAATCGGCGTCGCCAGCGATTCGACGATGCGTGCGGCACGCGAATGCGCGATCGCCTTGAACTGATTCTCTCCGAGCAACTCCAGCAGCCTGGACATTTCGTGGAGCCGTTCGGCGACCGCTTCGTTCAAGGACATAGCGGACGATAGGAGTTCAGCCGACGGCGACGAGGCCGAGTTCGGTGCCGAATGTCTTCATCATCCTGCGCAGCACGAGTTCTTCGCCGGGCGCCGCGAGCGACGGCGAACGCTCGATCCACTCGCGTGCATCGTGGCGCGCGAGTTCGAGCAGGTTGCGATCGCGGGAAAGATCGGCGACGCGGAGTGAGGAGAGGCCTGACTGGCGGGCGTCGAAAAAGCCGCCCGAGCCTCGAATCTGCCAATCGCCCTCGGCGAGCCGGAATCCATCGGTTGTTTCAACGAGGAGCTGCAACCGGGGATTGACGTCGCCGGCGCTGGATTCGGGCTCGTCGGCAATGAGCACACAAACGCCGGGCTTGTTTCCTCGTCCAACGCGACCACGCAATTGGTGCAACTGCGCCAGGCCGAAACGATCGGCGTGCTCGATGACCATCACCGTCGCATCGGGCACGTCGACACCGACTTCGACGATCGTCGTTGCGATCAGGCAGCGGATCTCGCCCGCGCGGAACTTCGCCATGGTCGTCGCCCGGGCATCGGACTTCATTCTCCCGTGCAGCGCTGCGATCGGCACCGAGCGAAAAGCGCCCGATTCCAGCTCTTTGACCAGTTCCCGCACGCCGGTGACCGTTGCCGCGGAATCCGTGGCTTCGCGCGAATCGATGGCGGGAACAACCACGAACGCCTGTTCGCCCTTGTTGATGCGCTCGCGCGCGAAGGTGTAGACGTCCGCGCGTTTGCTTCGCGGGACCAGCCGGGTCTTGATTGCCGCGCGGCCCGGGGGCAAGCCCCCGATCACCGTCACGTCGAGATCGCCGAACATCGTGAGGGCGAGTGTGCGCGGGATGGGGGTCGCCGTCATCACGACGACATGGGGCGTGAGATTCGGGTCGTTTGTCTTCGCGCGCAACGCCGCCCGCTGGTGCACGCCGAAGCGGTGCTGCTCATCGATGATGGCGAGCGCCAGGCTCTTGAACTTGACGTGTTCTTGAAGGAGCGCGTGCGTGCCGATGATGATTCCCGCCTTGCCCGAGGCGATGTCCTTGCGCACTTGTTCGCCGTCGTTCTTTGAGCCGGTGAGCAGCCGCACATCCACTTTCGAGTCTTTGAGAACGGACTCGATCGTCGCGAGATGTTGCTCCGCGAGCAATTCGGTCGGCGCCATCAGCGCCGCCTGGTGACCCGATGCGACCGCCATGAGCATCGCGTAGAGCGCAACCGCGGTCTTTCCGGAACCGACATCGCCTTGGAGCAGCCGGTTGGTCGGTGTCGCGAGCGTCAGGTCGCGGGCGATCTCGGAGACGGCGTGATTCTGCTCCGGCGTGAAAGCAAAGGGAAATCGGGCGCGAATCCGCCGGTCGATCGCATCGGTGAGCTGGAGCGCCGGGGCGCGCATGCGTCGTCGCAGATGTTCGCGCTTCATCTGTACGCCGAGCTGGAGCAGAAGCAATTCGTCGTACGCGAGCCGGCGCCGACCCTCCGTTGCGTCTCCTTCGTTCGCAGGGCGATGGACCAGCTCGTACGCTCGCGCGAGCGCCGGCATCTCCCGTTTGGTGAGCAGCGGCGCGGGGAGGTGGTCTTTCAAGAGTGGGAGCGCGAGATCGAGCGTCGCGCTGATGGCCGCTTCGATCGCCGGCGATTTGATTCGCTCGCTCGCGGAATACACCGGGCGGATTCTCGATTTGGCACGCTCCGGCTCGGAATCGTCCTGCAAGATGTCGAACTTTGGATTGGCGATCTGCAGCCCGGGGCCGTAGCGAGTGGCCTTTCCTTGGACGCGCAGACGCATCCCCGGCTTGATCTTGTCGCGCATGTAGAGCGCGTTGAACCACACGAGATCGAGCCGCTGACCGTTCTCCATGAGCGCGGCCTCGAAGCGTTTGGGGCGACGCAGCACGACGCGGGTCGCAGTAATCTCGCCTCGCGCGCTCACGATGTGGCCCGCTTCCAGATCTTCCACCGGAGCCTCGGCTTCGAGGCGCTCATGACGAAGGGGCAGATACGCGATCAGTTTTCCCAGGTTGGTCAGGCCGAGTTCGCGCAGGCCCGCGATCGAGCGCGCGGGAACACCGGGCAGATCTTCGATGCGTGTGCTGAGAGTTATGACACGTGCCGGACGCATTTCGAAACACGATACTCGGCCGTCGACGACCGCGTCACGCCTGAGGCGGGGCCTGAGGTCGATCAGGATCAATCGACCTCAGGTAGACCCACGAATAAATTCCGCTGGAGTGGCCATCCGAAAACTCGATTTTGATGGCGTAGTTTCCGACGAGCGAGGCGCCGGTCGCCTGGACCGGTCCCGAGCCGCCACGCGAAGGAAGAACCGTGAGCGGATTCGAGGCCATCTCTTCGCGTAACTGGCGCATGTCCGCCGAAGGGGACATGCGCCGGAGGTACGCGATCGGGTAATAGGACGTGGTTCCATCCGACCAGCGAATCGTGAGACCTTTATCCTTCTTCAAGTCGATCTGGGAGGGCGACGGAGAATCGGAGGGGGCGGGGGTGGGGGTGGGGGTGGTCATGGCAAATGCCGACAAGGACTTTATGATTCAACCCGCCGAACTTCCGGACGTTTTTCGGCGCTTCAGGAAGAGCATGATGCGAGCAATACTGATCGGGATCGTCACGTTGTCCGTCATCGGGCCCACGCACTGGGCTCAGGCGCAGAGGCCCGCGCCGACCCCGTCTTCGTGGAAAGAATTCAAGCCGAAGAAACTCGCTCCGATCGACCGGTCGAGCGTTTCGGGCGAGGGCCCGCAGCCGGTCATCATCATCGCCGAACTCGGCTGCGACGAGAACACCTATTCGGAATTCGCGAAGCGTCACGCCGAGCGGTTTACCACGCACACCGTCGTGCTTCCCGGCTCGGTTCCGGGGAGCGCGGCGCCGCCGCTCGACAGGGGACAGATTCTCGATCCGGAGTGGCTCGTGAATGCCGCGGACGCGATCCGCGAATATGCCGGCCAGCACAAGATCGAAAAGCCGATCGTCATCGGACAGGGCGCCGGCGGCATGGTCGCGTACATGCTCGCGATCCGCGATCCCGATTTTGCACGAGGGTACGCGATCATCAACACGCTTCCCGCGCCCTCGATCGGGGGACCGGGGCGCATCCCGCTACCCGAGCAGCGCAGCGCGCAAGTGGACAAGCTGGAACGCAACACTATTCTCAGCATGACCCAGTCCACCTGGGCCAATAGAGCGCAGTCATTGCTCCCTCTGCAGACCACCGATCCGAAACGCGTCGAGTCGATGCTGCCCATGATCGCGGCGGCTCCGATCAGCGCCGTGCGCCGGTATTCGCTCGAACCGCTGTATCTGGATTTGCGAGAAGATCTGAATGACACCCAGTCGCCGATTCTGATCTACGCAACTCTCCCCAGCTGGGTGAGAGAAAACGATCGGGCGATGCTGATCGCGGCGTTCCGCAATGCGGGATACAACCATCCGAACGTCCGAGTGGAACTCGTGGACGGGGCGCGCTCGTGGTTCATTCTGGATGAACCCGAGCGGTTCGATACGCCCATGCTTACGTTCTTTGGGTTTCAGCCGCGCCCGGAGCCGGCCAAGAGCGACGCGCCGGCCGAAGCGGAGAAAAAGTGATCGGCACCCCGACAAATGCCGCGGACGTGCTGTGCGCGGCCGTCCGCGCGGCCGGATCCCCGGTTTGCGTCGGACTCGACCCGGTGCTCGAGAGCATTCCGGGCGACATCGGCGAGGCTGCGCCGCACGATCGGATCGAGAGTTTTTCGCGCGGTGTGCTCGAGGCGGTCCGCGGCATTTCGCCGGCGATCAAATTCCAGTCGGCCTGCTATGAGCGCTACGGGTGGCAGGGCGTGCGTGCGCTCGAGAATGCGATGAAAATCGCGCGCGATCTGGGCTTTGTCGTTATCCTCGACGCCAAACGCGGTGACATCGGAATCAGCGCCACGCACTACGCCGCGGCGGCATGCAATGCCGGAGCGCATTTCATCACCGTGAACGGATACCTCGGTGTGAGCGGTATCCAGCCGTTCTTGAAAGAAAAACTCGGCGTTTTCGTGCTCGTGCGTACGAGTAATCCGGACAGCGCGGCAATCCAGGCTGAGGCCTTGAAAGCAGGCGGCACAGTCGCCGATTTGATGGCTTCAAGCGTCAGCCGGCTCGGTACGACGAGCCTGGGTTCGTGTGGGTTGAGCGATGTCGGGGCCGTGGTCGGGGCGACACAATCCTCGGAGGGAGCGGCGCTTCGGCGGAACATGCCCGATCAGATTCTTCTGATACCCGGCTTCGGCGCGCAAGGAGGAAAAGCCGACGACATCCGCTCGATGGTCAGACCAAGCCAGAGTTTCGAACATGCAGGAGTGCTCGTGACCGCGAGTCGATCGGTGATTTATCCGGAACGCGGCGGAATTCCGTGGCAGGACGCCATCCGCGCTGCCGCGGTGGATTTCGCCACACAGATCCGGACTGTGACGACCGTCGGCTGATGACGATTTTTCAGTCGCCGATCAACAACGCTGCCAGCACCCCGACAGTGGTCCAGACAACGAATCGAATGTAAAACACCTTTGCTCCTCCTCGGGCCGCGGGCGATCCTCACCCACAAACATGAGAAAACGCTCATGCTTCTGATGAAGATTATCTCATCTGGTCGCGTTCGCAACCATTTTCCGACAAAAGCCCAAAGATTTTAGATGGCTTGCTCGGGACATATCACCGAGGGCATGGGGGCGTGGGATTGGGTTCCGGAACTTGCGGAAAATCACCGATCCGGCGGCAGGCGTGGGGGGCCGATCACATCGGCTTCTTGCTGATCGTGACGTCGTAAACCTCGAGCAGTTTTTCTTTGTCGAACACCATTTCCTGGCGCGACCGACCGACGATGTCGTATTCGGTGGTCAACTCGATGGCGTCCACCGGACATGCTTCTTCGCACATGCCGCAGTAGATGCAGCGCAGCTCATCGATTTCGAATTTCTTGGGGTACTTTTCCCGATCGTCCCACGGGCTTTCTGCCGCCTCGATGTGAATGCAGCGAGCCGGACAGATGGTCGGGCACATCATGCACGCGACGCACTTCACGCGTCCGGCCTCGTCTCGATTCAGGCGGTGCACGCCCCGGAAGTTTGGCGCGTACAGGCCGCCCTTTTCGACGGGCAACTGCTCCCGGCGCTCCTCGGGGTACTGCATCGTTCGGTTGCTTTTGACCGGGCTGAACTTCGATTGCCCGAAGCTTGTGAAGAGGTGTTTGAGCGTCGTGCCGAATCCCTTGAAGACTTCGGGCAGATAGATGCTTTCCATCGCGCCGAGCGGCTTGGGAGTCAGGCGGAGAATGTCTTGTTCTCGAACGGTCATGCGGGACATTCTACGTTGAACCCCCGGCGATCGCGAGATTGAAAACCGAGCCGTTCCGATTCCGATACAATCTCGGCATGCCGCCGGGCAAGAAGCCACTTCCTTTGTTCGAGCTGGTGACCGATCGGGAGAACGCCGCGCGGCGAGAGACTATTTCACCGGCTGTTCCGCCGGTGCCGAGCGTTCAGCGCGCCCCTGCACCGGACTTTCAACCTCGAGAACCGAAATCGCTTGCCGCGGAACGGAGGACCTTTCGCACCTCCGAGGCGGGACCGGCTGGCCTGCTGCCGAGTCTCGGAGGTAAGCCGGTGATGGTCGGAAGCACCGCGCTCTGGCTGGCGGCGGCAACCGCACTGCTGGTTGTGTTCGTGGTTTGGATCGCCGGGAATGCCTATGGGCGACGGCAAGCGGAACTGCAATTCGAGCGGAATTTCGGTGTGACGAGTGTGCAAGACGGAGGGGCGACCGCGGCTCCGGGTGCCAACGCTGCGACCGGCGCTCAAAGCTCCGTCCGGGGCGTTCAGGACCCGTTGAATTCGCGTTCCGGCGCGGGCTCAATTCCCATTCCCGCGACAAATACGGCGAACGCTGCAGCTCCGGCGGAATCGGGACAGGTGCTTACCTCTCGAGGTTCCGGGCCAGATCCCAGACTGTCCGGGAATAATTATCTGCTGCTTGGCACGCTTTCCCGGGACGAAGCAGCCGGCGCCATTCAATTCTTCGCGAAAAACGGGGTCGAAACCCTCGGAGTGCCTGTGGAACCGGTTGATCGGAAGTCGCCGCGAGCCAATACTTCCCCCCGCTTTCAGCTCTTTGCTGCGAAGGGGGTTGCCTCCTCAGAATTCGCCGCGCGACAGCTCGAACGCGACAAGCTGAAGCAGGAGATTGTGCGGTTGGGGGCGATCTGGAAGAAGGACTACAAGGGGAGCACGACGTTCTCCGATGCCTTCTGGTTGAAGAACGACTGAAGAGCCGGCGGCTGAGCCGGATTGGAGCCTGACATGAGCCTTGACCGTTCCTTGAAGATTTCAACCACCGGCGCCGGGAAACGCAGCGTCATGACGCGCGAAGAGCGGATCAACAAGTTGATCGCCGACAAGAAATTCGATTCGAAGAAGGACAAGGTCCTCGGCCTCGCGAAGACGCTCGCAGGCAAGGGCTGAGCCGCGCGTCCGCCGGAGTGCGATTGTTCCGTGGATCGGATCCAAATCAATAAGCCCCGACCATTTGGCCGGGGCTTTGTGCTTTTTGAGAGTAGAGATTCAGCGTCGGCGTCGAGCGGCCATGACAAGCCCGCCGATCCCGGCGAGGCCGAGCGCGCTCGGAGACGGAACTCTCAGGAATCCGCGGATCTCTCCGCCCGGGAATGACGCCGTGTGGATATTCAAATAGGCCTTGCCCGCGGCGATGCTGGCCATAAAGGCCGACTCGGCGCCCGCGGTCGTGCCGCCGTTTGCGGTGATATACGCCGGATTCCACGAGGATGCCAAGGTCAGGTCGAGTGTGATGTCGTAGATGCCGCTCGTTACGCCGAGCGGGAACCCCGCGAAAGTCGGAGTCGTCGTGGCGACGCCGGCAGTGCCGGAGAACGGGACAGCGGTGGGAGCGTGAATATGGCTTGCTGTCGTTGTTCCGATCAAGCCGGTGAATTCGACATGCATTTTCATGGTGTGCAAGACAGTGTCGAAATCGAAGGTCGCGAAACCGGTGCCGGGCGACGCATTGGGTGGCGACTCCGATGGCCCGTCGAGAAACGCCTCGTAGTGAATGAGCGCACCCTGTGAAATCGCCCCGAACGCGACGAGCGCCGCAGCGCTACCAATCTTGGCCGCAGACTTGAATGGCATATTGCTTCCTCTCCGTTTTGCCCTGAGGGGGTCTCCCCGAAGCGCAGAGTTGCGTCTTCTCTCAAACATGTCACCGATCTCCGTCTGCGCGACAGAAACTTGCGGTTTTGGGCGCATCCTGTCGGAATTCAAAGGACATGTTCAATACGTTTGCACACCGTTCGGGTACGGGGGCGCGTATTCTCCGAGCGCATGGAAATGAACTCGCTGCTCAGCCGCCGCACGCTCGCGATGTCCGGATCGGGAATCCGGCGCGCCTTTGAACTCGGGGCCAAACTGAAAGACCCGATCAATTTGTCGATCGGGCAGCCCGACTTCCCCGTGGCGCGCAGCGTGAAAGACGCCGCGATCCACGCGATCAATTCCGACAAGAACGGCTACAGCCTTTCGCGCGGCATCCCGGAGTTGCAAGCCCGGCTGGTCGAAAAGTTGAGCACCGACTTTGGTTGGTCGTTCGCGGCATCCGGCGGCGAGAGCGACATCGTCGTGACGCCGGGCACGAGCGGTGCGCTCGTGCTCGCGGCGATGGCGACACTCAATCCCGGCGACGAGATCGTCATTCCGGACCCGTACTTCGTGCTCTATCCGGCGATGGCGTCGCTCACCGACGCGAAGCCGGTGTATTGCGACACGTATCCGGATTGCAAACTCACCGCCGAGCGCGTCGAGAAGTGCATCACGGCGCGCACGAAGATGGTCGTCGTGAATTCGCCGGGGAATCCGGGCGGCGTGGTGAACACGGTCGATGAATGCCGCGACCTGCTGGATCTGTGCCAGCGAAAGAACATCCTGCTCTTGAGCGACGAGATCTACGACGAGTTCACGTACACGGAATCGCGCACGCAGAAGTCGGCGCGGCCCGAGAAAGACACGGCGATGAAATGCCCGAGCCCGGCGCGATTTCCGGGCGCGGAAGAAAACGTTCTGCTTGTGAGAGGGTTCGGAAAGACCTACGGCAACACGGGATGGCGGCTGGGGTATGCCGCCGGGCCGAAGAAACTGATCGAGCAGATGATCAAGCTGCAGCAGTTTTCGTTTGTGTGCGCGCCGACGCCACTTCAGTGGGGGGCGATCGCGGCGCTCGATGTCGATGCGACGATCCAGATGCAGGAATACCAGAAGCGGCGCGACATGGTCGTCAAGGCGCTCGCGCCCGTGACGGGGCTGAAGGCGCCGGGCGGCGCGTTCTACGCCTTTCCGAAGATTCCGGAGAAACTCGGCATGACGGGGCTGCACTTCCTCGAGGCGGCGATCGAACGCAACTTGATCCTCGTCAATGGCGGCACGTTCAGCCTGCGCGACACGCACTTTCGATTGAGTTACGCCGTGCCGGAACACAAACTGCAAGCGGGGCTCGACGTGCTGGTCGAATTGCTTTCGGGCTCGTGAGTTTGCGATTGACAAGGAACAGGAATTGAACGTTGCGATTCGCTCACGGCTGGTGTCTGTCGGCTTTTTCGCAGCCGTGATCGCGCTGAATGGATGCGCCGGCTCCTCAACAGGCCGATCGCAAGTCGAGAGAGAGGAAGCCGCGATGATTTTGATGAAAGCGAGCGGGCCGTTCGAAGTGAAACTCGAACCGGTCGGCACGCCCGAAAAGGGCCCGGGCTCGACGCTCGGCAGGATGACGATCGACAAGCAGTTCCATGGCGATCTCGAAGCCGTCTCGAAGGGCGAGATGCTCAGCGCGATGACCGATACCAAGGGGTCCGCGGGTTACGTCGCGATCGAACGTGTCACCGGAACACTGAACGGGAAGCGCGGTACATTTGTGCTCCAGCACAACGCAACCATGGACCGCGGCAAACCGTCGCTCAACATCATCGTGGTGCCCGATTCCGCGACGGATGAACTGGTGGGGCTGACTGGAACGATGAAAATCAATATCGAGGGCGGCAAGCACTCGTACGAATTCGACTATTCACTGCCAAAGTCGTAAGAGGACCGCGGGCGCAAGTCATTCGATCCCGAAAGTAACGCTGACGACCCCGGTCACATCTTTCTCGATGGTTGAGGTGTCGTAACGGCCCATGCCGCTGACCTCGGTAGAGTTCGGTTCGGTGACCTGGATGGGATTGGTTCGTACGTCCCGCACGGCGCCGATCTTGCCGCCGGTGTTGCTCACGACTTCCTCGGCGCGCGATCGCGCATCCTTCGCGGCGTTTCCGAGCAGCGTTTGCCGGATGTCCCCGAGCTTTGTGCATGTGAATTCCGGCCGTCCGGACATGACCTCCACGCCGTCGCGCAGGAGCTGCGTGACTGCCGTGGCGGCGCCCGCGGCTTTCTCCACATTGGCGGTCGTGACGATGGCGGCGCGTTCGAGTGAATAGCCAGAGATATCGTCCAGCGCCTCACCCTCCTTGTTTCTCGCATGAATGGGCCTCGTGGAGATTGCGCTGAGCGATATCTCGTCGGACGAGAACTCCTGCGAAACGAGAAACTCGTGAACCGCCCGGGTGCTCTTTTCGAGCGCGTCGAAGGTCGTTTGAAGAGAAGAACCCTGGGCCCGAACAACCACTCTCCACACGGCGAGGTCGGATCGGACCCGCAAGCGCGCCGATCCTCGCATCTCGATTTCGCGGCGGGCTCGGCTCTGTTCCGCCGATCGGGCCTGAATCGACCTCGACACAACCAGCGTGCTCGCAACGATACTGAGCCCGAGCAGGCACGCGAAAGCAAAGGCTGTTCCGAAAAGGTTCAGGCGAACGCTGTATTGCATGTTGATCCCCCGATCGGGTTCAACAATCGGAGTTCGTGCTCGCGCGACTCAAACTTTGCGTTCGGCTTTTTGAATCGCGAAGTTCAGCACTTCAGCAGGTCGCATAACTCGGCGAGAGACCGCGCTTGCACGTCGGCATTCACCGACCGATCGAGCGCCTCGCCCGATGCGCTCGCGCCGGACTGTCTCTGTATCCACGCTGTTCGCAAGCCGAGCTTTGCCGCGGGCTCGATGTCGTGGAAGCGGCTCTCGGCGACGTGAAGCACCTGATCTGGTCGCAAGTCGAGCGCTGTCAGCAAGGCGCGAAAGTTGCGTTCGTCGGGTTTGTACGACCGAACCTGCTGCGCGGTGACGAGGGTGTCAAGGCGGACGCCGAGCCTGGCATGGCTGGCCTCAAAGAGATCGTCGTCGATGTTGGAGAGCACGGCAAGTCGGCCGAAGCGGGCTTTCAAATGGCGGAGCGAATCGGGCGTGTCGGAAAATGCGGGCCAATCGGCGATCGAGCGCCACAGCGCGTCGAGCAATTCGCACGGGCCCGCGATGCCCGTCAGGCCGGACATCACCTGGCGCAGGACATCTTTGTAGGAGCAGTAGGGGGGACGCTCCGCTTCGCGCTCGAGCTTCGCGAACGCGGAAAAAAGCGCTTCGCCGCCCGGAATCTGAGGCAAACCAGCGCGCAGCGGTGCGACCGCAGCGGCAAGTCCCGATTGCCAGTCGATCAGCGTGCCGTAGCAGTCGAAAGAGACGCAGCGGATGAAGGCGATATCGAGGTTCATGTTTCGGACGAAGAAGAACGCTGGGCCTGCTGAGCTTCGCGCTTGAGGCGTCCCTGTTCGACAACGTCCCGAAGCTGCTGCTCGAACGCGACCCGTCGCTCTTTGCGCGCGCCCGATTCGCGGGCATCATCGGTCAGATACCGGATGCCCCTGATCTCGGCGTTCTGAAGCGACTCCGCCCAACCGGCGAGTTGACGGGAGATATTCTCGGTCTGAATTATGAAACCTGCGATTTGCTGTTCAACGCAAGCGAAACGGCGGAGTCGCTGACAAGTCAGAAGCATGGAACGCACTTCGCCGCAGGAACCCTTGGCGTAATACAGAAACGTCAAGAGGTCGTTCGTAGTGCCCCGCTCAAACCCCTCGGCAATGTTGTTGCCGACGGAAACCACCGCACGCTGGAGTTGGTTCCGGATGTCGCCGATCCCGGAAAAGGAGGCGTCTTCGGTCAGTTCCAAAAGCGCGACGCCCAGTTCGAACGCGGCTTTCCAGACGGGCACCTGTTCGAAGCGGGAATAGCGCACGGGAAACCCTTTCGTTTCGAGGAGCGTTTGGATGACGGGGACCGCGATTCGGAATCTGAAATCTGAAATCTGACATCTGAAATCTGACATCTGACATCTGACATCTGACATCTGACATCTGACATCTGACATCTGACATCTGACATCTGACATCTGACATCTGACATCTGAAATCTGAAATCTGAAATCTGAAATCTGAAATCTGAAATCTGAAATCTGAAATCTGAAATCTGAAATCTGAAATCTGAAATCTGAAATCTGAAATCTGAAATCTCTTCCTTGCTATGCCCGCACGCATCAGTCGTCGACCTCCGGGCCGGTTTCTTTCGCGGATGTCGCCGAAGGTTCGTTCCCTGTTTTGGCGGAATTCGTTGCGGCAGGAATCAAAGGCCACGCTTTGGTTCGTTCACTTCCTCACCGTCCTCTGCTCTATCCGCTTTTCCGCCTTCGCCTGCACGATCCGATCAACGTAACTCCCCGGCGTGTGGATCGCTTCGGGATCAAGATCGCCCAGCCCGACGAGTTGATCGACTTCCGCGATCACAAATGCCGCGGCGGTCGCCATCATCGGATTGAAATTCCTCGCAGTCTTGCGATAGACAAGGTTGCCGAACGGATCGGCTTTGTGGGCCTTCACCAGCGAGAGATCGGCGAAAAGCCCTGTCTCGAGCACGTACTCGCGGGGTGTCGCACCAGCCCGTGTAGTGGGGGAGTGCTTGCCGGGGACCTTCCAGCCTGGAATCGTGCACCCGCCCACGCCGTCGAACGGCCGGAACAACTCGCGCGTCTCCTTGCCTTCGGCCACTTTGGTTCCCGCGCCCGTCGCCGTATAGAACGCCGGGATGCCGGCGCCGCCGGCGCGGATGCGCTCGGCAAGCGTGCCTTGCGGATTGAACTCGACTTCGAGCTCGCCGGAGAGAAACTGCCGCTCGAATTCCGCGTTCTCGCCCACGTACGACGAGATCATCTTGCGGATTTGACGGGTTTTCAGCAGCAACCCGAGGCCAAAATCGTCAACGCCCGCGTTGTTGCTGATGCAGGTGAGGTCCTTCACGCCGCTGTCGCGGAGCGCGAGGATGAGATTCTCGGGAATGCCGCAGAGCCCGAAGCCGCCGACCATGACGGTGATGCCGTCGCGCAGGATGCCGCGGGACCGCAGGTCTTGGAAGGTGTCTGCAGCCGATGAGAAAGTTTTGTTCGCCATGCTTTTTGTAGCATAGCGGACCGCTCGCGAGTTCAGCCACACCCATGACCAAGCCCCACCTTCGCGAAAAGAGTCTCTGGACCATCATCGGGGCGTCCTCCGCGGGGACGCTGATCGAGTGGTACGACTTCTACATCTTCGGCGCACTCGCCCTTACCATCGCGGACGTCTTTTTTCCGAAGGGCTCGGGCGCAACGGCGCTGCTCTCGACTCTCGCCACCTTTGCGATCGGGTTCGTCGTGCGTCCGTTCGGCGCGATCGTCTTCGGCTACCTCGGCGATCTGATCGGCCGCAAGTACACGTTCCTGGTGACGCTCCTGCTCATGGGCGGGGCGACGTTTCTGATCGGAATGCTGCCGGGCTATGCCACGATCGGCTGGCTGGCGCCGGCCCTGCTCATCCTACTGCGACTGGCGCAGGGGCTTGCTCTCGGGGGCGAATACGGCGGCGCAGCAACATATGTCGCCGAGCATTGTCCCGATGGACAGCGCGGATATTGGACGAGTTGGATTCAAACGACGGCGACGCTCGGGCTCTTCTTGTCGCTCGGCGTGATTCTCATCTGCCGCGCGTGGCTCAGTCCGGCGGAATTCGTGGCATGGGGCTGGCGGATTCCATTCTGGGTGTCGCTGGTGCTGGTGGCTTTTTCCTACTACATCCGCCGGCGGATGAGCGAATCGCCTTTGTTCCAGCGGATGAAGGCGTCGGGCAAGGGCGCGAAGAACCCGCTGAAGGAGTCGTTCGGCAGAAAAGAGAATCTCAAGCTGGTTCTGCTCGCTCTCTTCGGCGCGACCGCCGGCCAAGGCGTGGTCTGGTACACGGGCCAGTTCTACGCGATGAACTTCCTGAAGACAACGCTCGCGATCGAGCCGACGCAGGCCGAGTACATCATCGGGATCGCGCTCCTGCTCGGCACGCCCTTCTTCATCGTGATGGGGTCGCTTTCGGACAAGATCGGCCGGAAGGGAGTCATGCTCACGGGCTGCCTCCTGGCGCTCGTGCTCTACTACCCGATCTACGGCGCGATGGCGGCCATGGCCGACCTCTCCAATCAATCGCGGTATCAATATGTCAACGACGGCATTCAGTCCTTGGGAGAGCCCAAGTTCGAGCGCATCCCGCCCGACCCGGCGCGCGATCTCCCGGGGCGCTCCATCACCACCGAGCGTGCGACGCACAACTACCTGAACGGCACGGTGAATACGACCACAACCACGCGCACGGTCTACGAGGGAACCTACCGGGTCGATGAGGTAACCAAGAACTCGATCCGCTTCCCCTCCCTCACCAGCCCGCCCGCGATGGCGCTCACGTTCCTCGTGTTCGTGCAGGTGTTTCTGGTCACGATGGTTTACGGGCCGATCGCCGCGTTCCTCGTCGAGCTGTTCCCCACGCGCATCCGCTACACCAGCATGTCGCTGCCGTATCACATCGGCAACGGCGTCTTCGGCGGCATGGTCCCGTTCATCGGCCAACTGCTGTACGTGAAGACCGGCAATCAGTTCGCCGGGCTGTGGTATCCGATGGCGGTCTGCGCGGTCACGATCGTGGTCGGGCTGTTCTTTCTAAAAGAACGCCGCCACGTCAGGCTGCTCGACGAGCACTAAAACAGCTTCTGCTGATCCTTCACGTCCTTAATCCGCCCGTTCAGCGTCTCGAGCTGCTGCATGATGTCCTCGACGTTGCGGAATTTGTAGTACTCGCTCGCGAAGCGGATGTACGCCACCTCGTCGAGGTCTCGCAGTTTCGCCATCACGCGCTCGCCGATTACGCGGCTCTCGACCTCGCGGTCGAATTCCTTGTGCAGCTCTTCTTCGACGACGTCGGCGACGCGCTCTTTCGAGGTTTCGGGGATCGGGCGCTTGCCGCAGGCAGCGACGACGCCCTTGAGCACGTTCTCGCGTGCGAACGGCACGCGCGTGCCGTCGCGCTTGACGACGACCAGCCTCGTCGCCTGCTCTACCCGCTCGTAGGTTGTGAAGCGCTTGCTGCACGCGACGCATTCCCGGCGGCGGCGAATGGTCTTCCCCGCGTCGCTGGCGCGGCTGTCGATGACCTTGTCGTTGTCGGCGTTGCAGAAGGGACAGAGCACGGGCAGAGCATACCGGCCCGTTCAAGCGTGCGTGCGGTGGCCAAGTCCGGTTCGTCCGCGTACTCTTCCGAAATGACCACCGGCCGTGCCACGACGACGACCAAAGACTCCACCGCCTGAGCCGGCAGGCAGCGGAGTTTGTACCTGAACACTCGACCCGGCCGAAAGCCGGGTTTTTTCTTGCTTTTATTTGGCCCTTTGGCCCTTTTCACATTTGGACCTTTGACGCATGCCCACCATCACACTTCCAGACGGTTCCAAGAAGTCGTTCGAAAAGCCGGTCAGCGGCAAGGAAATAGCCGCGTCGATCGGCGCCGGGCTCGCCAAGGCGGCGCTCGGCGTGAAGATCGACGGCGAGTTGCGAGATCTCTCGACCGTCATTGATCGCGACGCGAGCATCTCGATCGTCACCGAGCGCGACCGCCAGAAAGTGCTGGACAAGGACGGTCTCTTTCTGATCCGTCACTCCGCGGCACACGTGATGGCAGAGGCGATCCAGGATGTCGTTGGAAAAGATGTGCAGCTCGCGTACGGCCCGCCGACCGACACCGGCTTTTTCTACGACATGTATGTGCCGGAGGGGAAGAAGATCAGCAGCGATCAGTTCGACGCGATCAACAAGCGCATGGCGGAGATCATCAAGGAGAACAGAGAGTTCACCCGGTATGAAATCGGTGGCGGCGATGGTTTGCAGAAGCTGAAGACCGAAGGCAACAAGTACAAAGTTGACAACGCCGAGCGCGCGATGGGGCTGCCGAGCAGCGTGTACAACGGCGCGAAGTCGGCATTCAGCGGTGGCAACGGTCTCCAGACCGGTGATCAAGGTGCAACAGGAAGCACTGCTCTGGAGAGCAGTGCCACGAAATCCCTTTCCTTCTACGCCACCGGCGCTCCCGGAAAAAGCTGGGAAGACCTCTGCCGCGGGCCGCACGTGCCGAGCACCGGGCGCATCGGCGCCGCGATCGTCACTTCGCTTGCCTCCTCCTACTGGCACGGCGACGAAAATTCCGATCGCCTCATCCGCGTCTATGGCACCGCCTTCCCGACCCAGGCCGAACTCGATGAATACCTCAAGCAGAAAGAAGAAGCCTCCAAGCGCGATCACCGCGTCATCGGCAAGCACCTCCGCCTCTTCCACATCGATGAAGATGTCGGCCAGGGGCTCATCCTCTGGACTCCCCGCGGCAGCGTCGTCCGCAAGGAACTCCAGAACTTCATCTCCGCAGAATTGAAAAAGCAGGGCTACACCGAAGTCTTCACCCCGCACATCGGGCGCCTCGAACTCTACAAGACCTCCGGCCACTTCCCGTATTACAAGGACAGCCAGTTCGCGCCCATCGTCGAGCGCCAGGCGCTCGAAGAACTCAGCAAGGCGGGCTGCACCTGCGCCGAGATGATGCACCGCGTCGAGGGGGTTTCGGCGCGCCTCGCAGCGGGGATCAACGAACGCACCAAGGCGAACACGATCGCCGCGGACCGCATCATGCCCGACGACAAGCTCGTCGAGGGCTTCATGCTCAAGCCGATGAACTGCCCGCACCACGCCAAGATCTTCGGCAGTTCGCCGCATTCGTACCGCGACATGCCGGTGCGTCTCGCCGAATTCGGCACTGTGTATCGCTGGGAGCAGTCGGGCGAACTCAACGGCCTCACCCGCGTGCGCGGCTTCACCCAGGACGATGCCCATCTCTTCTGCACCGAGGAGCAGATCCCGGCGGAAATTCAGGGCTGTTTGTCGCTGGTGAAGATCATCTTCAACGTGCTGGGCATGAAGGACTATCGCGTCCGCGTCGGCCTGCGCGACAAGGATTCGTCCAAGTACACCGGCAGCGCTGAAAGCTGGGACAAGGCGGAGGCGGCGTGCCTTGCCGCGGCAGAATCGCTCGGGGTTTCGTTTAGCCGCGAGCCCGGCGAGGCGGCGTTCTACGGCCCGAAGATCGACTTCGTCGTGAAGGATGTCATCGGGCGCGAGTGGCAGCTCGGCACCGTGCAGGTCGATTACCAGATGGGCAACCGCTTCGATCTTTCCTACATCGGCCCCGACAACAAGGCGCACCGGCCGGTGGTCATCCACCGCGCGCCGTTCGGAAGCATGGAGCGGTTCTGCGGCGTGCTCATCGAGCACTTTGCGGGCGCGTTCCCGACCTGGCTCAGTCCCGAGCAGGTGCGAGTGCTGCCGATAAGCGATAAGACTCTGGAGTACGGGCGCGAGGTGCTCGCGGCATTGAAGTCGGCGGGCGTGCGCGCGAGCCTCGATGAGAGCAACGAACGCGTGCAGGCGAAGATCAAGGTCGCGGCGGACGAGAAGATCCCGTACATGCTCATCGTCGGGCCGCGCGATGCGGAGAACAAGGCGGTGAGCGTGCGCGCTCGGGGAGTCGAGAAAGATCTTGGCGCGATGCCGCTGGAGAAGTTTGTCGGCGACATCAAGGGAGAGCTTGAGAGGAAGGATGCGGTGCTTGGGGTGAAGCCGTGAACAAGCGAGTGGCCCGCAAACCAACGTTCAAGATGTCGCTCAAGATGATGGGCGCGGGATGGATGCAGGCGAAGCTGCGATGCGGTCGCCGATCGCTCACGCTCTATCCGGGCTACTCGACAGATGTGCTTGGCGGCTTGCTCGAGGCCACATTAGAACTGATCGAATCGAACGGCGTGATGGATGTGGTGCCGGAGAAGGGGCCTGAGTTTGAGGCTCCGATCCAAGTTTCTTGTTACTGGGATTGCGAGCCGGGTAACTATCGCTGGGATTTGACGTTTGTCTCGGCGGAGCAGCTTTCGATTTCGTTTTCTGAAATCCTGCCGGGCAAGAGAAAGCTCAGACACAAGCTGCTGTTTGAAACCGAAGTTTCGGCGAGAACATGGTGCGAAATGCTGTTGTCCAACGCGGCGCGCATCCTGCGTCGACACGGCCTTGCCGGTTATCGTGGCGCATGGAACAATTACGAGTTCCCTGTGGGCTTGTATTTGCGTCTGCTTTCCTACCGGAAAAGCCAGTTTCGATTCGGCTCGGTGCCTGATGACTTTGACTCCGACGAGCAGACGTCACTTTCGCGCGAACTGCGATTGCTTCTACGGGAAGTGGGGCTGTAGCGACCGGCAAAGCGTGCGCCGCCGACCGACGCACGGCCCGCGGGGCGCTTCCGATGGAATATGACTCGTGCGCTGCAGAAGAACGAGCACGCGATTTCTCAAGTGGGCCGGCTTGATCGCCTCGGTTGCCATCACCTGCGCCTGGCTCGGCAGCGCATTCATTCACGTCCACTACGACGAGTTCGATGGCCGCACGTGGCGCTGGTATCGGCTCTGGCAAGGCACGTTTCAGTTCGGGCGAACGCGCGACTGGAACCTGACCCCGCCGAATGGCTGGTGGGTGTGGGCGTCGACCGATCGAACGTTTCGTTTGTGGCACCCGGTCAATCGCTTCGGTTCGTCATGGATCCATCGGGATTGGGCTCCTTTGAAATCCCGCTCTGGATTCCATTGCTGGTGATCATCACCCCGACATTTTTTCTTTTTGGACTCGATTGGCGGGTTCGCCGCCGCACGCAGCTCGGACATTGCATGCGCTGCGGATATGACATTTCGGAGATCGGCGGGGGATCTCCTTGCCCCGAGTGTGGATCGCCTGTCTCTGCCGCGAACCGGTGAGCGCGTTCTGCGCAGTTGCTTTTGGGTTTTTGGCTTGCCCCACAACCGTCGCACCAACGGCGCTCGGCGCTGCGCAGTTGCTGTTTGCGTCGATCCGGCGGCTTACGTCGATGGAGCGCGCGATTCGTGCGACTCCCTATTTGGCACGGGTTCACTTTGAATAGACCCGTAACTCTCTCTTCCCAAAGTCCATCTCCACCCGCCCAAAGTCCGCGAGTGTCTGGTTCCCCAGAATCCCGATCGGTGTCGGTCCTTTGAACCGCGAGAACAGCGGCAGCGATCCGGCCATCACGACCTGATCCTTCAGCGTCACTTCCCCCAGCGAGATCGTCACGCCATCCGCCTTCGCCAGTTTGCTGCGGGCCGCACCGATGCCGCGCATGTCTGTGTTTGCCGGATTCCGCCCAATCCCACGAGCGCGAGCTTCTCGAATCGTGCGATTCTCCGTCGATTCTGTCGGCCTACCTGCGATGGAAGCCACCGAACCGTCCGCCCCCGAAGCCGCTGAAGCCGCCGCGGCTGAATCCTCCGCCACCGAATCGCGAGCCGAACCCGCCGGAGCTGCCGCCGAATCCGCCCCAGCCGTTCGAAGCGCCGCGCGCCCAGGAATCACGATTGAGACCGCTCATGTTGTCGTGATCCTGCCATCCGCCGCCGCCGAACCTGTCTTCGCTTCCGGACTGACCCCAGCGGTTCTGAAGCTCGGATGTGTTCCCCTCGCCGCTGCGCCACTGGTTCTGCCAGGAGCTTTGTGATCGATTCTGCCACGCACTCGAGTCGCGAGCCTGCGCGGCGCGGCTCTCGGTCTCGTTCATGCCCTGACCGCTATTTGAAAAGTTTCGGTTTTCCGCCCCCATGTTCGAACTCTGATTCGGCCGATTCACGTTGTTCCAGCTTCCGTCGTTGTATTTCTGCCACTGGCCGTCATCGTTCTTGCGATAGACATTCCCGTCGTGGCCCGCGTACACGTCTCCGTTGCTCGCTTTCGCAACGGACGAGTTGCCTTTGTGTGCGCCCTCGGCCCACTGGCCCGATGAGTCCTCGGCCCAGCCCTTGGTCACGCCGGTCGCGTTGTTGGTTGAATGCCCGGCCTCAGCCCAGCGATTCCCTTGTGACACGTACGAGTGACCCCACGAACCGTAACCGTTCGAGCCGCCCGTGTGCTGGCCGTAGGTCCCGGTCCACGGGTTGTAGGCTTGCGTCCCGTGGATGCTGCCGTATGGTCCGTACGCGCCGCCGCTTCTGAAATAAGTTCCTGTCGCCGGGTTGTACCCGGCGCACCATCCCGCGCCGCCGTATGGACCATAGCAACCAGCGCCGCGGTAGTACGTTCCGTAACCATAGTGATAGATCGGAGCGCACCCGTAGGAGTAATAACAAGGCGGACAGCCGTAATACCAATTGTTGTTGCTCGCGATCAGCGCGCCGGTGAGCATCCCCGCGCCGAACATGAGGGCGCCGGTCGCCGCAACATACTCACCGCTGTATCCGCTGGTATATCCGACCACCACGGTGTCGGGCGTTGCGCTGTACACCTGGCAATAGGTCACGTTGTAAATCGGGCACGTCGGAGGAATGGTGTAGATCGCGCTCGGGACAACCGAGCAAACAACCCACGGACCCGTCGGCAACGTCGAAATAAACCAGACTCCTTTGTTGCAGCAGTAATACGCCCCCTCATACTGCACGATTTCAAACGGTGTATTCACCGCATAGGTCATCTGCGTGCCCTGAATCGGGACGTACTTCGGCGCGCCGACGTAGGTCACGTCGAGCTTGGTCTCGGCGATCTTGACCGTCGCTTTTTGCGGCACGTTTGCGAGCAAAATCGCATCCTGCGCCTGCTGCGTGCCCGGCACCGAGACAAGCACATATGCGAGCGGGCAGCTCGCGGGAATGCGCGCAAAGTCGGGCGGAAGATTCGCGGATGCCGCGGCCCAGGGCCCGTTCAGAGTCGTCGCGCTGAACCAGCGGCCGGCGACGAGGAAGTAGTACGTCGAATTCGAGACGTCGAAAAAGACCGTCATCGTCGGGTTGTTCACATACATGAGCGAAGTGCCCGCGATCGGCGAATAGGAAGGAGGCCCCTGCGTGACGATGAGTTCCGCGGGCTGCGTGCTGACAAAGACCGTGGGAACGGTGGCCGCTGGTTTGAGCGGCATGTTCTTGTGCACTTCTTCCCACTGCTTGGCGGGAAGACTCGTGAAGTCGGCGGGAAGCGAGGTCGCCGCGGTCCATGGGCCGTTCACGGGATCCGGCGCGGTGAGCCACGAACCGTTGTTCAGGAGGTAGTACTGACTCGTGGTGCCGTCCATCAGCACCAGCCAGTTCGTGTTCACGGCGAACATGATCTTGGTGTTGTCGATCGGCTTGAGATCCGGCTGTCCCATGAACATGACGAGGATCGCGGGTCGTTCGCTGTAAAAGATCGGCGGCGGGTCCATGTTCAGGTTCACTCCGGCGGGCGGTGTGACGTTGCGCATGTAGACGAGCACCTTGTCGAGCCCCAACGTGAGAGTCGATTTCTCCGGGAGCGCTTCCTTGACCACCGCCGTGAGCGCCGAGGCGATCTCGGGAGAAGCGCCCGGAAAGTGGTACACCGCCTGGATGTTGGTCAGAACAACGGTGTCCGTATCTCGATGAATCTCGGTATCGGCTTCGGCGGCGGCCACGCCCATCTCGGCCGTTGCGGCGCCGGGGAGAGTCACTTCGATCGCGCAGCGGAACCGCATCTTGTCGTAATCCTTCCACGAGTCGATCTGCGGCTGATGGATCAGGACGGTCGTTCCGTCCTTCGAGAACGAGCGCGGCCAACCCGGGTCAACCGGCGCCGGCATTTGCGCGGGTGCCGCGCTCTGCGCGAGAGCAGCCGGCGCAAAGCCGCAGCAGAGAATCGTGAGCCCGAGAGCAAGCGTCTTGCGGAACATGCGCACCTCCAAGGAACGGCCGCCGCAAATCGCGTATTCGATCCGGGCGAGGCCACCGCATGAGATTGTACCGTTTTTGTGCCATGCATGGCGCACCTCGATCGGACCGAGTCCCACCGCAGTTTTCACGCACGGATTCCAAGCGAGAACCATGCGTTCTTGTCGTGAGGACGAATCGCTTATGGCATTCGATGTTCGCGCACGGCGGCGTGATTCAATCGAAACGGAATCCGCCCGAAGCTCGTCCACGTCCTGCTTTCCAAAAAATATTGTCGGCCGCGCCGGCAAAGCTGTGAGAGGCTCTTCATGCGTCGCAGAGGTGCGCTGCTTTGCTCAGAGGCACAAATGGTGCACTTACTGTTCGTCACGCCGCGCGGCATCGGTCGCCGGAAATCCCGGCGAACAACCAACAATTGCACGCACAGAAATCGAAAAAAACATTTCGCGATTGACGCTAACCCGAACAAACTTTATATATCGGGACGTGTTGCCTCGCTGGTGAGAAAGGCGTAGGGTGCAATGTGAAGCCGAAAGCCTCCCCCCAGAACGTGGTATCGAACAGGGGTTCGGGTCAGACGGCGCCGCAGGCGCAAACGCCGGTTGCCTCTGATCGATTTCCGAGCGAGGGTCGTTCCCGCGTCGTCATCGAAGCGGTGACTCCGCGGGTGGCCGGAGGCAACTTCGCGGTTAAACGCGTCGTGGGAGAAACGGTCCGAGTCGAGGCCGACGTTTTTACCGACGGTCACGATTTGTTGAGCGCCGTGATCATGCATCGGCGCGTCGGCGCCGAGTGGGCCGAAACCGCGCTGACTCCCCTGGTCAATGACCGGTGGGCCGGCGAATTCACCGTCGTGGCGGAGGGGGCACACGAATTCAAAGTTTCCGCGTGGGTCGATCACTTCAAGACCTGGCGATACGAGATGACCAAGCGTGCCGCGGCTGGCCAGGACTTGTCGGTCGAGTTTCTTATCGGCGCGCAGATGGTCGAGAGCGCCTCCCGTCACGCGCGTTCGGCGCGGGGCGAATTGATGGAGTTCGCCGAACGGATCGGAAGAGTGGACGCCGACGCCGGGATGCGGCTCGAAGCCGCGATGGACGAACGACTCGCGGCGCTCATGTTCTCCGAGGCGCCGCGCCGTTTCGTCGCCGAGTCGGACGGATTTGTCCCGCTCTGGGTTGATCGCGTTCGCGCCCGCTTCAGCAGCTGGTATGAGTTGTTTCCTCGCTCCGCGGGCGACGGCAAGTCGCACGGAACTCTGCGCGATGTCATCGGTCGGCTCGACCGCATTGCCTCGATGGGTTTCGACGTGCTCTACATGCCCCCCATCCACCCGATCGGAAGGGCGTTCCGAAAAGGAAAGAACAACACGCTCTCGCCCGGCCCCGACGATGTCGGCAGCCCGTGGGCCATCGGCAGCGCCGAAGGCGGGCATGACGCGATCCATCCTCAACTCGGAAACGAGAAGGACTTCGCGGCGCTGGTCTCCGAAGCGGGGAAGCGCGGCATCGAGATCGCGCTCGATCTCGCGCTGCAGTGCTCGCCGGATCACCCGTACGTCAAAGAGCATCCGGAGTGGTTCCGCAGACGTCCGGACGGCACGATCCAGTACGCCGAGAACCCTCCAAAGAAGTATCAGGACATCTATCCGTTCGAGTTTGAATGCGAGCAGTGGCAGGCGCTGTGGAATGAAATACTGCGCGTCGTGCTGCTGTGGGTCGATCGCGGAGTCAGGATCTTCCGTGTCGACAACCCGCACACCAAGCCGTTCGGTTTCTGGAACTGGCTGATCGACCGCGTCAAGCAGGATCACCCGGACGTGCTGTTTCTCGCGGAAGCTTTCACCCGCCCGAAAGTCATGCACCGGCTCGCGAAGATCGGGTTCACGCAGTCGTACACGTACTTCGCGTGGCGCAACGGGCCGGCGGACATCCGCGAATATTTCACCGAGCTCACGCAGACGGGCGCCGCGGACTACTACCGACCGAACGCGTGGCCGAACACGCCCGACATTCTCACCGAGTATCTGCAGCAGGGCGGTCGCGCCGCGTTTATCGTGCGCGCTGTGCTGGCCGCGACGCTGTGCGCGAGCTGGGGCGTCTACGGACCCGCGCTCGAGCTGATGGAACACAAACCGTTCAAGCCTGGTAGCGAAGAGTATCTTGACTCGGAAAAATACCAGATCCGCTCGTGGGACCTGGATCGCCCCGACTCGCTCGCGCCGCTGCTCGCCAAACTCAACGCGGTGCGCCGCGCCAACCCCGCGCTGCAACAGGACCGGACGCTCCGATTCCATCGTTGCGACAACCCGGCGATCGTCTGCTTCAGCAAGTCGGCCGGCGAAAACCTGATCGTGGTCGCGGCAAACACCGATCCACACAACAGCCAATGGGGTACGGTCGATCTCGATATCCGCGAACTGGGCCTGCCCGAGGATCGTCCCTATCAGATGCACGACCTTCTGACGGAATCCCGCTATCGCTGGCAGGGATGGAAGAACGTCGTTGGCCTCGATCCCGCGGCAACGCCCGCGCACATTTTCCGCGTACGCAAGCACGAGCGGACCGAATCGCAGTTCGAGTATTTTCTTTGACCCTTTCCGGAGAATTTCATGGGCCGGACGGTGAGCAAAACCCGCGTTGACTCGTTGGCGGGATCGCCGCGCCGGCGAAGCCGCGCTGCCAGCGCCGAAGCGTCCGACATGCTCTGGTACAAGAACGCGGTGATCTATCAGTTGCACGTGCGATCGTTCTGCGATTCGACGAGCGACGGCATCGGCGACTTCAACGGCCTGATCTCGAAATTGGATTACCTGGCCGATCTCGGCGTGACCGCGATCTGGCTGCTCCCGTTTTATCCCTCGCCCCTGCGCGACGACGGATACGACATCGCGGATTTCACCAGCGTGAATCCTTCGTACGGCGCGATGGCGGACGTGCGTCGTTTCATCGAAGAGTGCCATCGCCGCAAACTGCGGGTGATCACCGAACTCGTCGTCAATCACACCTCGGATCAGCACCCGTGGTTCCAGCGCGCCCGGCGCGCCCCCAAGGGCAGCCCCGAGCGCAACTTCTATGTTTGGAGCGACACACCGGACAAGTACTCGGGCACTCGGATCATCTTCAAAGACTTCGAGACCAGCAACTGGGCGTGGGACCCCGTGGCGCACCAGTATTACTGGCATCGCTTCTACAGCCACCAGCCCGATCTCAACTTCGACAATCCGGCCGTGCAGGAGGCCGTGCTTAAAACCTGCAGTTTCTGGATGGATCTGGGTGTGGACGGGATGCGCCTCGACGCGATTCCCTACCTCTATGAACGCGAAGGAACGAGCTGCGAAAACCTTCCGGAGACGCACGCGTTCCTGAAGAAGCTCCGCAAGCACGTGGACACGCACCACCCGGGCCGCATGTTGCTCGCCGAGGCCAACCAATGGCCCGAAGACGCGGTTGCGTACTTCGGCACGGGCGACGAGTGCCACATGTCGTTCCACTTCCCGCTCATGCCGCGGCTGTTCATGTCGCTGCGCATGGAGGATCGCTATCCGATCATCGACATTCTCGATCAGACACCGGCGCTTCCGCCCACCTGTCAATGGGCCGTCTTCCTCCGAAATCACGACGAGTTGACGCTCGAGATGGTGACGGACGAAGAACGCGACTACATGTACCGCGTCTACGCCAGCGATGTGGAAGCGCGGATCAACCTCGGCATCCGGCGCCGGCTGGCTCCCTTGCTCTCGAACAACCGGCGCAAGATCGAATTGATGAACGGCCTGCTCTTCTCGATGCCCGGTACTCCCATCGTTTACTACGGCGACGAGATCGGCATGGGCGACAACGTGCACCTGGGCGATCGCGACGGCGTGCGCACCCCGATGCAGTGGAGCGCCGACCGCAACGCGGGTTTCAGCCGCGCCAATCCGCAGCGGCTGTTCCTGCCCGCGATCATCGATCCCGAATACCACTACGAGACGGTCAACGTCGAATCGCAGCAGGGGAATCCATCCTCGATGCTGTGGTGGATGAAGCGGCTGATCGCGCTGCGCAAGCGCTACCCCGTCTTCGGACGTGGCGAGATGCGGTTTGTCCAGCCGGACAATCCGCGCGTGCTCGCGTACATCCGCAAGGACGAGCAAAGCACGGTGCTCGTCGTCGCCAACTTGTCGCGGTTTGTCCAGCCGTTCTCCGTGGCGCTGGCGGAATTCGAGGGGCTCCAGCCGGTGGAAATGTTCGGGCGGATCAAGTTCCCGGTGATCGGGAAGGATCCATTCTTCATGTCGCTCGGGCCGCACGGTTTCTGCTGGTTCGAACTCGTGAAAACGCAGGCCTCGGCCGCGGCGGGCGATCAAGCCCCGGACTTGCGGGAAATCGCAGTCTCCGGAGCGGCAGAAAAGGCTCTGCTGTCGGACAGTCTGCCGCGAGACCTCGAACAACTGCTCCCCTCGCTTCTTCAGCAAAAGCGGTGGTTCGCGTCCAAGGCACGGACACTCCGCGGAGTGAGAATCACGGACAAACTCCTTCTGCCCGTCGGCGGCCTGCCGAAGGGCTCGGCCTCGATCATGCTCGCAAAGTGCGAGTTCAGCAGCGGCGAGCCGGAGAGTTACGCGATCCCGCTGGCCATCAAGCCGACGCCGGCCGACGGCTCTTCGCCCGCCGCGATCGCGCGCATTCGCAGCGGCGGCGAGATGCAGCACGAGCTCATCGACGGAATGACCGAAGTGCAGTTCGCCCGCACGCTCCTGCGCGTCGCGATGGGAGAGCAGCGTGTCGGTTCGGACGGCGTGCGCCTCCTCGGGACCAGAATCGAGAAATCGGTTTCGGCCCAGGAATTGGATGAGTTGCCGGTGCGGATGCCCAAGCTCGAACAGAGCAACACGACGGTGTTCTTCGGCGACAAGTACATGCTGAAGATGTATCGGCGCGTGCAGGAAGGGGAGAACCCCGAACTCGAAATCGGGCGGCACCTGACCGGCAAGGTCGGGTTTGGAGGCGTGGCCCCGCTCGCCGGCGCGGTGGAACTTGCCGACACCGCCGGAAAGAAGCGGACGCTCGCCGTCGTGTTCAACCTCATCGCCAGTGAAGGGGATGCCTGGCAGTGGATTCTCGGGCGCGTGGAGCAATTCATGGAGCGCGCGGCCGCGACGGCCAGCGACGCGGACCGCCTCTTCGTGCTCCCGCCGGATGATCCGTTCGAACCCGCGATCCCGCCGGCCGCGCTCGCGGAACTGCTCGCCGAGCCGCTCCAGGGGGCGCGCCTGCTCGGAGAACGAACGGCGCAGATGCACGCGGCACTCGCCGACGATCGGGGCGACCCCGCATTCACACCAGAACCCTTCACGCTCATGTATCAGCGCTCGCTCTTCCAGTCGATGCGCAACACGATCCGCAACGGGCTGGCGGAGCTCCAGCGCGCGATCCCGTCGGGGAATCCCCGTGTCGCGGAATTGGCCCGGGAAATCGCGGGTTCGGGCGAACGGTTGCTCGCATTCGTGCAGGGGCTGGGCAAATCGACGCTGAGCGGCTCGCGCATCCGCGTGCACGGCGACTACCACCTCGGCCAGGTCTTGTGGACGGGGCGCGACTTTGTCATCATCGACTTCGAAGGCGAGCCGATGCGCTCGATCGGTGAGCGGAGATTGAAGCGTTCGCCCCTGCGCGACGTTGCAGGCATGATCCGCTCGTTCGATTATGCCGCACGCGCCGGTTGGAAAAAACAGGTCGATGTCGTCTCGGGTGGCGAGGCGGCGCAGGCGTCGCTCGATCGCGCGGCCGCAGCCTGGAGCGCCTGGATGTCGCGGGTCTTTACGGCCGCCTATGCAGCGGAAGTCGATCGCACCTGCCCCGGGCTCCTCGGATCGGATCCGGCGAGCCGGCGGCTGCTGCTGAACGTTTGGCTGATCGAAAAAGCGATGTACGAGATCACATACGAGCTCAATTCGCGTCCGGATTGGCTGGAGATTCCTCTCCGGGCAGTCCGGCAGCTGCTCGAGCCCAAGTCGGCATCGGGCGGCGCAACCCCGAGCACAGGAGGTGCAGCATGAGCAAGCAGGCAGTCAGTCCCGCGGCGCGAACGCGGGTTGCACCCGAGCGGGCGTCTCGATTCACCGCAGACGACCAGTTCCTGTTCAATGAAGGAACTCACTATCGCCTCGCCGACAAACTCGGCGCGCATTTGCTGCCCGAGGGCGGCGTCGCGTTCGCCGTTTGGGCGCCGAGCGCCCAATACGTTTCCGTGGTCGGCGACTTCAACGGGTGGGATCGAGGCCGGAATCCGATGCAGCCGATCGGCGCGACCGGAGTGTGGGAAGCCGTCGTTCCCGAGGCGACCGAAGGCACCACCTACAAGTTCCACATCTCCTGCCGCCACAACAAGTACGCCGTGGACAAGGCCGATCCGTTCGGATTCCAGCACGAGACTCCCCCAAAGACTGGTTCCGTGGTGCGCAGCCTCGACTACACGTGGGGCGACAGCGCCTGGATGAAGTCGCGGGGGAGCAAGCAGAAACTCACCTCACCGATGAGCGTGTACGAGGTGCACCTGGGTTCGTGGATGCGCGTTCCCGAGGACAACGGCCGCTCTCTGACGTACCGCGAACTCGCGCCGAAGCTCGCCGAGTATCTCAAACGCACCGGCTTTACGCACGCGGAATTCCTCCCCATCATGGAGCATCCGTTCTACGGATCGTGGGGATATCAGACCACCGGCTACTTCGCCCCGACCAGCCGCTTCGGGTCGCCGCAGGACTTCATGTACCTGATCGATCATCTGCACCAGCAGGGGATCGGCGTGATTCTCGACTGGGTGCCTTCGCACTTCCCCAACGACGAGCACGGGCTCGCGTACTTCGACGGCACCCATTTGTTCGAGCACGAGGACGCGCGCCAGGGCTTCCATCCCGATTGGAAGAGCGCGATCTTCAATTACGGCCGCCACGAAGTCCGGGCATTCCTCATTTCGAGCGCGATCTTCTGGCTCGAGAAGTACCACGTGGACGGACTGCGCGTGGACGCGGTCGCGTCGATGCTCTACCTCGATTACGGACGCAAGCAGGGAGAATGGGTGCCCAACGAACACGGTGGCCGGGAAAACCTCGAGGCCATCCACTTTCTCCGCCAGTTCAACACCGAGGTGTTCCGTTCGTTTCCGGATGTGCAGACCATCGCGGAAGAATCAACCGCCTGGCCCATGGTCTCACGCCCGACCTACATCGGGGGCCTTGGTTTTGGAATGAAGTGGGACATGGGATGGATGCACGACACGCTCCGCTATTTCAAGCGTGAACCGATCCATCGTCGCTACCACCACAACGATCTCAATTTCCGCGGCGTGTACATGTTCAGCGAGAACTACATGTTGCCGCTCTCGCACGACGAAGTCGTGCACCTCAAAGGGTCGTTGCTGACGCGCATGCCCGGCGACCCGTGGCAGCGGTTTGCAAATCTGCGGCTCCTGCTCACCAATCAGTGGACGCAGCCGGGCAAGAAGCTGCTCTTCATGGGCGGCGAATTCGGGCAGTGGGCCGAATGGAATCACGATTCGAGTCTCGACTGGCATCTGTGCGATCAGCCGCTCCACCACGGAGTTCAGCGGCTCGTGACGGACTTGAATGCCGCGTACCGCAGGTTCCCGGCGCTCCACGAGGGCGACTGCGCGCCGTCGGGCTTTGAATGGGTCGACGCGAACGACGCCGAAAACAGCACGCTCACATTCCTGCGAAAAGGCAAGCGTGCCGAGGACGTGGCGTTGATCGTCTTCAACTGCACTCCGGTGCCCCGGTCAAACTTCCGTGTGGGCGTGCCCGGCTTTGATCGGTGGAACGAGACGATCAACACCGACGCGATCGAATACGGCGGCAGCGGGGTCGGAAACTACGGTTCGGTCGATGCGTCGCCCATGCCGTTCCGGCAATTTCCCCGCTCGCTCACGCTGAATCTGCCTCCTCTCGGGGCGCTGATCCTCACACCCCAGACCACGTCTCAGGCCAAGCCGGGAGAAGGTGAAACGCGTGCCTGACTACAAGCGGAGCCTTCAAAGGGCCGCTCGTGTCGCGGGCATTGCAGACCACTACGTCGATGCCTTCGGCACGCGAAAGAATGTCTCTGTCGAGGTTCTTGAGGCGCTCCTGAAATGCCTGGCGGCGGTGCGCGTGAAGTCAGAGCTGCCGGGAGTTGTCTTGGCGCGTGCCGGTGCCCATGAGATCATGCTCCCTTGGAAGGACTCTCGCACGCCGCGCGGTGCCGAGCTATCGATCGAAGATTCGCACGACAGGCTTTCTTCGGCGCGCCCGGCGCTGGCGCCCGGCGGCATCCGTCTGAGATTCAAAGAGAAGCTGCCGCTCGGAACGCATCGCCTCCGCCTGGAAGGTGGCAAACGCTTGGCCGAGTTTCATGTGATCTCGGCTCCGTCGAGCCTCGCAACATCGGTGCGTCGCGCGGGCCGGCATCTGGCGGTCTTTCTGCCGATACATTCCATCCGCGGGCGGACCGGCTTTGGCGTCGGCACCTATTCGGATTTGCAAGAACTTGTGCGCTGGGCGAGCAGCGCGGGAAGCCCGATCGTCGGCACGCTGCCGCTCTTCCCGTCGTTTCTTGATACCCCATTCGATCCAAGCCCGTACGCGCCGATCAGCAGGCTTTGTTGGAGCGAACTGTTTCTCGACCTCGCCAGGTGTCCGGAGTGGGGCGCTCCACAAGTTCAACGGGTCGCGGCATCGGCCGGTTTCCAGAGGCGTGTGCTGGCCGCGCGCCGGGGCGATTGGGTCGACTATCGCAAGAGCTGGGGACTTGTCCGTCAACTCCTGTCGGAAATGTCAAGGGTCGCACGCCGTTCGAGCGCGCGATGGAAAGAGATCGAGACCGGCGCGGGGCGCATCGGGCGCGAGTACTCGGATTTCCGAGCCGCGCGCGAGCGCTCGTTTTCGGCGCGCGGCCGATCTGTCGCCGACTTGTTTCTCTACGCGCAGGCTCAGGCGAACCTGCAGATGGCGAATCTCGGAGCGGGTGGGAAGGCGCACTCGCTCTATCTCGATCTTCCGGTCGGCGTTCATCCGCGAGGGTTCGACGTTTGGCGCCGTCCGGAACTGTTTCTCCAAGGAGTTTCAGCGGGTGCGCCGCCCGACACGATGTACACCGCCGGGCAAGTCTGGGGATTCCCGCCGATGCACCCAGAGACGGGGCGCGCCGATGGCTACGCCTATTTGCGCGAGGTGCTGCGCCGCATGCTCTCGGCATCGGGAGTCCTCAGGGTGGATCACGTGATGGGGCTGCTGCGGATGTATTGCGTGCCCCAGGGGTTCGGAGGCGCGCGCGGCGCCTACTTGTACTACCCCGCGAACGAACTCTTCGCGGTCGTAATGACGGAAGCCGCGCGTGCCGGCGCGATCGTGGTCGGGGAAGACCTGGGAACGGTGCCGGAGAAGATTCGCGTCATGATGCGCCGCCGCGGCATGCTCGGTATGCACGTCCAGCAGTTCTGCCTGGGCAGCGGCCGCGTGGCGATCGTCGACGCTTCGAACGCCGGCGTGAAGGATGGGACGGGAGCGGGGATGGAGGCGGGGGCGGGGGTGGGGGCGCTCGCGAGTCTGAATACGCACGATACGCCGACGTTTGCAGGATTCTGGAACGGAGACGACATCGGGCTCCGAAGGAAGCTCGGGTTGATCAATAGCGCCGGGGTGAAGCGAGAACGGCGAGAACGGGCGGCGGTGAAGCGTGCCGTCGTGTCTCAACTCGGAGGCAAAGCGCTCGGAAGGGCGGGAGCACGAAACGTCGCACTGGCACTCATGAAACGGCAGGCACGCGGATCGTCTCCGATCACGCTCGTGAATCTGGAAGATTTGTGGGGTGAGCGAAGACCTCAGAATGTTCCGGGCACTTCCACGGAGTATCCCAATTGGCGGCGCCGAGCCCGAAAGTCGCTGAACGAGATTGTCGAGTCCCGAGAAACAACTCGTACGATCCGTGAACTGGCGGATATGCGGATATCCGGCGGTCGGGCGCGACGGAAGACTGCGACATGAAGACCGAGCTGCCAAGATTGGGGGCGATTCCGGAGAGCGAGACTCTCACGCGGTTTTGCGTCTGGGCTCCGAAGGCGATGCGCTTGGGGCTGCACCTGCCCGATGCCGGACGAAGCGAGTGGATGAAGCGGGACCAACTCGGCTATCACTCCATTGTCGCCGAAGCGCCGCCCGGAACGCTTTATCAGTTCGAATTCGAGGACAGCCGCCTGCGTCCGGACCCGGCATCGCGCGCCCAGCCATTCGGGGTCCACGGTCCTTCGATGGTCGAGCGGGTCACGGTGCCGCGGGCGCTTGGGTTTCAGAATCCCACGCTCGCTCATCACGTCATCTATGAGTTGCACACCGGGACGTTTACGCCCGAAGGGACATTTCAATCCGCGATTGCGCGGCTGGATGACTTGCGCGACCTGGGGATCACCGCGGTCGAGCTGATGCCGGTTTCGCAATTCCCCGGAAATCGGAACTGGGGGTACGACGGCGTCGGTCCCTTTGCAGCGCAATGGTCGTACGGAGGCCTGAACGGGCTGCGCAAACTGGTGGACGCATGCCACAGCCGCGGCTTGGCGGTCATTCTGGACGTGGTCTACAACCACCTCGGACCGGAAGGGAACTACCTCTCTGAGTTTGGGCAGTATTTCACCGATCGCTACCAGACTCCGTGGGGCGCAGCACTGAACTTCGGCGGTCCGGAGTCGGATCAAGTCCGTGAGTACTTCATCCAGAACGCCTTGCACTGGGTGATCGACTGCGGTATCGACGGACTGCGGCTCGATGCGGTGCACGCGATCATCGATCACACCGCCAAGACATTCATCGAGGAATTGGCGGAGCGCGTGCACGACGCCGCGGAGGCAATCGGTCGGCGTGCGCTCTTGATCGCGGAATCAAGCGATAACGATCCGAAACTCGTGCGGTCGGCGGATCGAGGCGGGGCGGGCCTGGATGGGTGCTGGAACGACGACTTCCACCATGCGATCCGGTGTGCGCTCACCGGAGAGAATCGCGGCTACTACAAGCCGTTTGGTTCGGTCGATCAGATCGCCAAGGCGGTGCGGGATCGCTTTGTCTTTACAGGCGAGTATTCGTCGAGTCATCTCCGGCGGCACGGCGCTTGGAGCAGAGACGTTCCGCACGGAAAACTGGTGGTGTTCACGCAGAATCACGATCAGGTCGGGAACCGGCCGCACGGCGACCGGCTCGATGCGTCCGCCGGGGAAGATGGCGCAAAGCTCGCCGCGGCAATGGTGCTCTTGTCTCCCTTTACTCCGCTGCTTTGGATGGGTGAGGAATACGGCGAGGTCGCACCGTTTCAATACTTTGTGAGCCACACCGATCCGGGTCTGATCGAGGCGGTGAGAAAGGGGAGGCGCGCCGAGTTTGCGGAATTGCACGATGGCTCGGAGCCGCCCGACCCGCAGGACGAGGCGACCTTCGAACGCTCCAAGCTCGATTGGAGCCGGCGCGTGGCATCGCCCCGGCTGGCGATGTACCGCGAATTGCTCCGATTGCGCCGCGAACTCGATATTCCGAGTCTCGCGGCCAGCGCCGATGCAATCGGCTGGGAGGACAAGGGCTGTTTGGCGGTGTTCTACGGAATGCCGGCCAGGGTCGTTGTCGCGGCCAACTTCGGGGCGGGGCCGTGCAATTGGACTTTGCCCGCGGAGCGTGTCCCACCGTCGATCTCGTGGCGCATCGCCTTGGATACCGCATCAAGGAATTGGAGCCGGAAGCCGAATCCGCCGGGCGCAGAAGCGGCGCTACAACCCGCCGAGAAAGCGCTGTCGATAACTGTTCCGGCGAAGTCCGCGATCGTCCTTGTCTCGCAATCGGAGCCTGAATGAATAGTCAGTACATCTGCGTCCACGGGCACTTCTATCAGCCTCCCCGCGAAAATGCGTGGCTCGAAGCCGTCGAGATGCAGGAATCGGCCTATCCGGATCACGATTGGAACGAGCGGATTACGCGCGAGTGCTACGCCACGAATGCCAAGGCGCGCCTGCTCGACGGCGAAGGGCGAATCAAGGCGATCGTCAGCAATTACTCGCGGATGAGTTTCAATTTCGGGCCCACCCTGCTCGCGTGGATGAAAGAGAGCGCGCCGCGCAGTTACGCCGGCGTCCTCGAGGGCGATCGCCAGAGCATGGCACGATTCGGCGGGCACGGTTCCGCTCTCGCGCAGGGGTACAACCACGCGATCCTCCCGCTGTGCAACGATCGCGACCGGCGCACACAGGTGCAGTGGGGGATTCGCGATTTCGAGCACCGGTTCGGACGCAGGCCCGAAGGGATGTGGATGCCCGAGACCGCGGCGGACACTGCCACACTCGAAGCGCTCGCAGAAGGCGGGATCCGCTTCACGATCATGGCGCCGCGTCAATGCGATTCGGTCCGACCGATCGGTCAACCCGATTGGCACGCCGTGCACGATGGAGTGGACCCCACGCGGGCGTACAAGATTCCGCTGCCGTCGGGGCGGTCGATCGTCGCATTCTTTTACGACGGACCCGTTTCGCAGGGGGTTGCGTTCGAGGGGCTCCTCAACAGCGGCGACCGCTTCGCCGATCGGCTGCTCGGTGCGATCAACGGCGATCGCGGGCATCCGCAACTCATGCACATCGCGACCGATGGAGAGAGTTACGGCCACCATCACCGTCACGGCGAGATGGCGCTCGCCGCGGCATTCGAGCGCATCGAACGCCAGCCCGGGGTGGATTTCATCAACTACGGGCTCTTTCTCGAGAAGCACCCGCCGGAATGGGAGGCGCGGATTCACGAGAACAGTTCGTGGAGCTGCGCGCACGGGATCGAGCGATGGAGATCGGATTGCGGATGCAATTCGGGCCGCCAGGGCTTTCACCAGCGCTGGCGGGCGCCCTTACGGAGCGCCTTCGACTGGTTGAGAGACTCGATCGCCGCCGAATTCGAGAAGAAAGGGAAAGAGCTCTTCAAAGACCCTTGGGCCGCGCGAGAGAGCTACATCGAGGTCATTCTCGATCGGTCTTCCGAGTGCCTGGACCGATTCATCGCGAAGCACGCCGCGCGCCCGCTGAGCGAGGGCGAGCGGACGACCGCCATCATGCTGATGGAATTGCAGCGCCACGCCATGCTGATGTACACCAGCTGCGCGTGGTTCTTCGATGACGTGGCCGGAATCGAAACGGTGCAGGTCATCCAGTACGGCGCGCGTGTCGTGCAGCTCGCGCGACAGGCGCTGCGGCTCGAGCTCGAAGCGGAGTTTCTGCACCGGCTGGAGCAGGCCGAAGGGAGCATGAAGGAGTATCCGAACGGCAAGGTTGTCTACGAGAAGAGCGTTCGGCCCGCAATACTCGATCTGATGAGGGTCGGCGCGCACTACGCGCTCCAGCGGATGTTCGAGGGCGACTCGAAATCGCTCCACGCCTACGAAGTGAAGCCCGGTACGGAGAAGAGGCTCACCGCGGGACGCACCCGCCTCGTCGTTGGTCACGCCTCGTTCCGCTCGCGAATCACCGAAGAAAGCGTGCAACTCAGCTACGGCGCGCTGCACCTGGGAGACCACAACACCTCGTGCGGCATCCGCTTGTTCCGGGGCGATGAGTCATTTGCCGAAGTGGTCACGCAGGCTGAGCGCGCGTTCGACACCGCCGATTTTTCGGAGGTCATCCGCGCACTCGATCGCGAATTCGGAAACAGGTCGTACAACATCACGTCGCTCTTCCGCGATGAACAGCACGCCGTTGTCCGGAAGATCCTCGAACCGACTCTCGCGCAGATCGATGCGTCGTATCAGAACATCTACGAGCAGCACGCGCCGCTCGCCCGATTCCTCCGCAGCGTCAACCTGACCGTGCCGCGCCGCATCCAGTTTGTCGGCGCGTTTGTTCTCAGCCAGGCCATTCGCAAATTGCTCGAGCAGCCCGTGTTCGATGTGAGCCGCGCGTCGGAACTGGTCGAAGAAGCCCGGCGCGAAGGCATCGAACTCGACGAGCCCACCATCGCGCACGCGTTTCGACGCGCGATGGATCGCGTGGTCAGCCAGGAATCACCGGTGATCCTCACGATCGAGACACTCAGGGGGATCGTTGGCCTGACGCGATTCCTTGCCAATCTCCCGTTCAATGTGGATGTCTGGCCGATGCAGGAAGCGATCATCGAGCGGATCGCTCCGGACGCGCCCGGGCATCGGCGACACGCCGATTCCGGTTCGCCGAGCGACCGGGAATGGCTCGATGTCTATCGACAGGCGTGCCAGGAACTGAGAGTGATCGAATGACCGTGCCGGGGGCAACCTATCGGCTTCAGTTGACGCCGTCGTTCGGCTTCGCCGACGCCGCGGCGGTCGTCCCGTACCTCACGGACCTCGGCGTTTCTCATCTTTACTTGTCACCAATCTTTGAAGCTGTTCCGGGCAGCACGCACGGTTACGACCAGACCGACCCGACCCGTATCCGCGCGGAGCTGGGAGGCGCATCACAGTTCGAGCAACTCGTTCGCATCGCGCGCTCACGGAACCTCGGAATCATCATCGACATTGTGCCGAACCACATGGCGACACACTTCGCCAATCCGTGGTGGCGCGGGCTCCTCGCGGAAGGAAAGGGCTCGCGCTTCGACAAGTTCTTTGAAGTTGCGTGGAGTGCCGCGGATGACAAGGTTGTTCTTCCGGTACTCGGAAAACCGCTCGACGAAGCGATCGCGAGCGACGAGCTCAAAGTCGAATCGGTTCAGGGCGTGCCCGTGCTCCGCTACTTCGATCGCTTTTTCCCCTTGCGAGAGGGAACGATTTCTGGTACACTTGAGTCGCTGCGAGGCGAGGCACTCGCGAAGATTCTCGATCGCCAGCACTACCGGCTTGAGTACTGGCGCACGGGTCTTGAGAAGATCAACTACCGGCGCTTCTTCGACATCGCCGATCTCGCCGGTGTGCGGATGGAGAATCCTGACGTCTTTGAGGAGTTGCACGCCGGGGTTTTCGCTCTGGTTCGCGCTGGACAGATCGATGGGGTTCGCGTTGACCACGTCGATGGACTTGCCGATCCGCACGACTATTGCCTGCACCTTCGGCAGCGCTTGCTCGAGATATCTCCGCGCGGTGCGCAGCCGTGGGTCCTCATCGAGAAGATTCTCGGGGTGTCGGAACAGGTGCCTGAAGACTGGCAGGTCGATGGAACGACCGGATACGAGTTCCTTGCGGAAGCGACCCGGCTTCAGGTCGATCGGGAAGGGTTCGAGAAGCTGCGCGCGGATGCTGTGAGCGTTGGCGCTGCGCCGGAGCACTTCGAGGCGCTGCGGGTGCAGTGCAAGGCTGCCGCGGCGGAGTTGTTCCGCACTGAGGTGATGCGCATCGTGGAGCTTGCGCGCGATGCTCTGCACGCCGCGGATCGGCGGATGGATGAGGCGACGATCCGGCGCGGGCTGATCTCGATCTGCTCGCAGCTCCGCATCTATCGAACATACGGAGATGAGCGCGGCATGAGCGGAGCCGACGCGGGATTTGTCGATGCGGCGGTTGCGAGGGCTTCGGAGGGCGCGAGTGAGACGGAAGCAAATGCGCTGCGAGAGTTGGGCACGCTCTGGACGCTGCGGCCGCCGTTTGATTCGGGCGGGGCGCGTCGGGCGGCGTTGAAATTTCTCATTCCCTGGCAGCAACTCACGGGGCCGATCGCGGCAAAGGGAGTGGAGGACACGGCGCTCTACCGTGACATGTCGATGCCGGCGCTCAATGACGTCGGGTGCGAACCGGAGTTGATGGACGCGGCGCCTTCGCGGTTCTTTGCGGATCGTGCGAGGCATTCGCCCCGCGCGCTGAACGCCACGGCGACGCACGATACAAAGCGAGGCGAAGACACGCGTGCGCGCATCGCGGCGCTCTCGCACTTGTCCGATCTGGTTGTCGAGACCTTTCGCGCGGCGCGCGCCGCGCTCGAGCCGCGGCTGGCTCAACTTCCCGAAGGAATCGCACCGAACCCGACCGATGTGATGCTGATCCTGCACACGACGGCGGCACTGATTTCGCTGGAACAAAAGCCTGTTCCAGAACTTGTTGATCGCATCAAGGCCTACGTGCGCAAGGCATCGAAAGAAGCGAAGTTGCGAACGAGTTGGCTCGACCCGGTCGAGGTGTACGAAAAAGCCTGCGATCAATTCATCGACAAGCTGGCGCGGTCATCCGAATGCCGCGGCGTGCGTGAGTCGCTGCGATCGCTCGCCCGTGAAACGCGCGGTCGCGCGGGGCTGCAGTCTCTCGCGGGGGTGCTGCTCAAAGCCCTCGGGCCGGGCGTGCCGGATTTCTATCAGGGCTGCGAGTGTCAGGATTTGTCGCTTGTCGATCCCGACAACCGGCGTCCGGTCGATTGGCCCGAACATCGGAACCGGCTATCGCGCATCACAAGCGCTTGGAGTGGGGATTGGACTTCGTTCGCACGCGCGGCGCTCGCAAATCCGGACAGCGACGACGCGAAAATGCTCGTGACCTGGCGGGCACTTGCGATCCGGCGCTGGCTCTTGGACGCGGGCGAGTCAATCGCAGTTTCGGATCTCGAGGCGGACGGGAGCCGCTTGTTCTGGCGGTTTGTGTCGGGGCCGAACTCGGGAAGCGTGACGGTCGTCTTCGAGTCCCGGCAGGTAAGGTCGGACGCGGGCCGCACCATCAGTGCCTTTGATCAATTGACGGGCGCGTCGCGCTCCAGCGATGCCTCCGGCGTGCTCGTCGTCGTCGATGGTGCGGAGCGGCTGATCGGGGCGGTTTCGCCCGATTCGCGATAAGTCGAGTGTCCGGCTGCCGCTTGGGAGAACGGGCTCAGACCTTTCGCGGGGTTCCTTGCCGGGCCTTTCCGTGCGGCACCGCCGGTTCGAACTAATGTGGAAGCTCGCGGAGGAATCTGCACACGGGTGGAATGCCGAAACATTCGACACGCACAAAACGCCGCTGGTGAGGATGCCGATACTCTTCAGGGCATCATGGACCTGCACCGTCTCTTCAGCAAGCACGAGCCTCCGGTCGGTCTGCCGCCGTTTCTTCGCGCGGTCGAAACGATCGATGGCGTCTGCATCATGCGGGTACAGGGCAATGTGGGGCGCGGCATCGCCGATGAGGTGAACGCACGGGTGGAGAAGGCGAACCAGCTGGGGCTCTTCAACCGGCCGCTCCTGATCGATTTTTCGGGGGCGAGCGGCAGCGATTTCTCGACGGTGTCGTATTTGGTCGAGGCGGTGCGCCGGCGGATGCACGCGCACGCGAAGGTGGGGCTCCTGCATGCGCCCAAAGAATTGAAAACTCAGCTCGAGATCGGGAAGGTCGAGGGGCTGTTCGGGATGTACGAGAACGAAGGCGAGGCGATCAGGGCGCTCGCACCCGGTGCGTCATGAGGCGGAGGTTTCTTGGCTCGGCGGCTTTTGATGTTTGAACGTGCCGAGCAGGGAGAACGGATCGGCTGGACAAGCCGGACAGTAGAATTGGAACGATGGTCGATTCCGGGCCCCTGCATCACCGGGAATTTACGATGGAATTCGAAGGCATCTTCGGCAGCGGCGGTGCGGCGGCGATTTGGCCGCCGCTTGTTCGCGCTGTGGAAATGCGGAACGGCGTGTGCATCATGCGCCTTCAGGGGAATGTCGGGCGGGAGGCGGCGCGTGATGCGCAGAAGACGATCGACGAGGCCGACCGGGTGGGGCTGTTCCACTATCCGCTGCTGCTCGACTTTGCCGGGACGAGCGGGAGCGACTTCGCGACGGTTGCGCATCTTGTGAACGCGGTGCGCCGGCGGAAAGATGCGCACGCGAGGGTGGGGATCCTGCACGCGCCGGCCGAATTGAGAACGCAACTCGAGATTTCAAAGGTCGAGGGGCTGCTCGGGATGTACGAGGATGAGGGCGAGGCGGTCAGGGCGCTTTCAGAGCCGAAATCGGCCGGCTGATAGCAGCCGTAGATCGCGAGGAAACGGATCATGCCTTCAAAAAGCAAAGCGGCCCATTTCGGGCCGCTTGAAGCGAGGCGGACGGGAATCGAACCCGCAACCACCGGATCGACAGTCGCGCTCTATCCGTCATAGACGATGCACACGGATGCACCTAGCCGAATAGTGCGCAAGTGACCTTGGATTCGGGGCTTACAGAGGCGATATTACATCCGGCCAACCGTCCGTCGATGCGGGTTGATGCACGCGAGCGCGGGCAACTCCTAGCCGGACTAGCCGAATGAGGAACGCCCGATGGGAGCCCGCCGACCGACACTCCGATTCCGCTTTGAGAAGGCCCACCTCTTGGCCGTGGCGAACGGCCAGACGGTCCGCGCGCCGGGCGTGGTCGATGAGGCGGGCGAGCCGATCACGCTGGCCCGGCCCGCCACGGGCGAAGTGACGTGGTTCGATTCCAAGCAACCGGCCCTCGCGGTGCGCGTCCCCGCCACGGGCTCCGTCCGGTTCATGCTCTATACATGGATCGACGGGAAGCCCGTGAAGCGGAACCTCCACCCTGTCCGCGCGGACGGCTGGAGCGTGGAGCGTGCCCGCGATGAGGCGCAGCGCCGCAAGGTGCGCATCGCCGATGGGCTCCCGGAGGAGCCGGACGCCCCGGAGGAGACGCCCACCCTCGCGCCGGGCGAGTTGACGTTCCGCGCCGTGGCGGGCCGGTACTTCCGGGCGCACAAGGGCAAGTTGCGGACGTGGCGGGAACTCGTGCTCGGGTTCCGAAAGCACGTCAAGCCCCATGCCCGCGTGCCAATGTCCACCGTCGATACCGAGTGGTTGCGCCGCATCCATGCCCGGATCACGGCGGAGGGAAGTCCCGGAGCCGCGAATCGCACTCTCTCCCTCCTCTCCGCGATTCTCGCCCACCACTTGCCGCAAGGCGCGCACAACCCCGCTAGCGGCGTGGTGCGAAACCCCGAGCACCAGCGCCAACGCACGTTCAATGATGCCGAGTTGCGCGCACTCCTCCGCGCTATCGACGTGTACGAATCCGAGCCCGTGAGCGTCTCCGGCAACGAAGGGACCGACCCCGCCGATTGGCCGGAGTATCGAAAGCCGAAGGATGCCGCAAAGTTGGCGGAAGCCCGCGAGCGCTGGCGCGAGAACCTCTCCCGCAAGCAAGCGAAGGCCCGCGAGAATCGGCGCACGGAGGCGGACTTGCTCCGTCTCTGCCTCTGGACCGGCCAGCGTGCCGGGAACGTGCGGGCAATGAAGTGGTCCGGTGTGGACTTCATCGGGGGGACGTGGCGAATCTCCGCCCGGCACTTCAAGAATGGCGATCCCCACACGGCTGGGCTTCCCGATGAGGCTCTCGACATTCTGAAGCGCCGCAAGGCGAGCGCCGCGCCGGGCGCGGTGTACGTCTTCCCCGCCGGGAATGACAAGAGCAAGCGCGGGCACTTCCTCGCGTACCACGATGCTTGGGCACGGGTGAAGGAACTCGCGGGCTTGGAGGAGACGGACGAAGGAACGCGCCTACATGATCTACGCGCGAACCTCGCTACCCGAATGTCCGAGACGGGCGAGAATGCCTTCGTGATTCAACGGGCGCTCGGGCACCGGAGCATCCGCACCACGGAGCGGTACGCCCGCCCCGGCACGGAGGCGGTGCGAGCCGCGATCCAACGCACGGCGGGCAAGGTGCGGGAAGCGGTGAAGCGTGGCGAGGAGGGAGTGGCGTGAGCAAGCGAAAGCCACAAGCGAAGCGGCCCACACGCGGCGAACTCTACTTGGAGCGGGTCTACGGCCCGTGGATGCACGCGGGCACCGCCAAGGTGAATCCCCGCGAGGTGCTCGCGTTGCTGGCGAAGCAAGGGGCCGAACGCGACGCGCGTTGGAATGAGGTGGCGCATGGTCCCCGCGCCGTCCCCGAAGACTGCCCGCGCGCCGTGGTGCTTCCCATCTCTCGCGCCGCCGACATTCTGGGCGTGGAAGGGAAGTCGGATCGGTTCATTGAGAACTACATCTCGAACGGGCGCATTGCCGCGAACAAACTCTCCCGGCAGCGCTGGAAGTTCGACCTTGACGAACTCGAACGGGTCGCCCTCGACTTAGAGAACGAGCGCCGAGCGGCCCGGAAGCGGCGCACGCTGTAGATTCCCGCTCTCACTCGGGCGTCACTTGGGCGAAGTGCGCTCGCACCTCTTCCCCCGCCTCTGGCCACAGCGTCTACTTCTCACGATGGGACAAGAACCCCATCGCTGGAGAAGTAGCCGATGGGTACGCAAACTGAGAAACCAAAGACGCGGCGAGCCACGGGACGCGATCAAGCGGCCCTCCTCTCACTCGCTCCCGATGCTGTGTTGACGCTGGCGGAAGCCGCGTCGCTGGCCACGGTAAGTCTTCGCCACCTCATGGCGGAGCGTTCGTTGGGGCGCGGCCCCCGGTGCTACTCACTTGGCGCGAAGTGCGTTCGCACCACGCGCGCCGACGTTGAAGCGTGGATTCGCTCCCGCGCTGAGGTGGCCCGATGAGCACCGCCGCCGACTTGCCATTCTTGACCGTGAGTGAGGCTGCGCGTCTCACCCGCCTAAGCACCAAGAGCGTCTACCGCTTGATCGACTCGGGCCAGATTCCCGCGATCAAGGTTTCCGGCAGCATCCGAATCCCCGTCGCATGGCGCGATGCGCTCATGCGAGCGGCGGGTGAAGCCGTGGCCGCGTCTCTGGAGGCGGGTTCGCACCGCGCGGCGGAAGGGAGCGCCGGAGCGTGAACGTCGAACTCCGCCAAGCAATCTTGGGGTACGTCAACGAACATGACCACGTTACGTTCGCGGAACTCCAACGGGAGTTCGGCTCCCGGTTCAACATGCGCGGCGAAGTCGGACTCGCACCGGAGCGCCTCCCGACCCTCCTCTATTGGGTCGGCATGAGCCGCGAGTTCTGCGCCGCGGTCAATGACTTGACCGCGAAGCGCGGGCCGCTCGCCCTCGCGCTGTGCTCCCCGATGGTCTACATCCTTGACGGCGCGACACTCACGCTCCCCATCGCTACGAAAGCCCACCCGTACAAGTCGGATCACTGGTTGCCCGTGGTCATTCGTCCGCGTGCGAAGTACGAAGCGGAGGAACGGAAGGGACGGGCGAAGCGCGCATGAGTTACCTCGCGGACCCATCCCGGCCCCTCGCCCCGCTCCAGTTCGGCGCGGACGCCCCCGCTTCCATCGGTGAAGCAGCGCTCGGCTATCGCGCGATGGGGCTCCGGGAGGTGGCGCTGGAGCACCGCTCCAAGCAATCGGTGGGCAAGTGGGGCATCGCGCGCCCGCCCGAAGCGCTCGATTCGCTCTACAAGGCGGGCGCAAACGTCGGGATTGTGCTCGGCACGAACTCCCGCAACCTCGCGGACATTGATTGCGATTGGCCGGAGGTGGCGGCGCTCCTGGCCCGCTCCGCGACGCTCGCGGAGTGTCCGACGTTCGGACGCGAGAACCTCGCGGCTTCGCACTTCCTGTTTGTGTGCGAAGGCGAGCACCGAATCACGAAGTTCGGATTCACGAAGGATGAGGCGGCGGCGCTCGGGCTCCCCGCCGACGATAAAGCGATGGTAGCGGAGATTCGCGGGAGCGGTCACTACACCATGTTCCCGCCCTCCGTGCATCCCTCCGGGGTTCGCATCGCATGGAAGCGGCCCGGCGCGCCGCCCGTGCTCCGGCTCGCGGAGGTGGAGGCGATCATCGCCCGCGTTGCCGTGCTCGCGGTGTTCGTCCGCAAGTGGCCCCGAGTGGCGGGGAACCGGGATGAACTCGCCCTCGCCCTCACCGGCGCTTGCATCGGCGCGGGGATGAGCGATGATGCGGCGAACGAAGCGGTATCGCTTGTGGCGGAACTGGCCGGGGATGAGGAGCACGCGAAGCGCGGGACGAAGGCGAGCGCCACCCGTGAGAAGATGGAAGCGGGCGACCCTTGCACCGGGCTTACCCGCTTGTGCGAGTTGCTCGGCATCGCGTCCGTCGCGCCGAAGTTGGTGAAGTGGTGGACGTGGGGCAAGCCCAAGGCGAAGGCGAAGGGCGGGCGCGACGAAGACAACGTATCCGGGCGCGACGTGGGGCGGATGCTCCTGGCGGCGCGGGAACGTCGGCTCCTCCGCTATCAAGATGAATGGTTCGAGTACCGGGGAGGGTGCTACCGCCCCGTGGAAGACGGCGCGATCCGCCGAGAGGTGTACGCGACGATGGAACGGGAGGAACTCCCGACCCATGCGGCGGCGGTATCGAACGTGGTAGATGCGCTCGATTCGCTCGCCCTCGTGCCCAAGCATGAGCACACCCCGCCGAGTTGGTTGGATGGGCGCGCCGGCCCGAAGCCCGGTGAACTCGTGGCGCTCCCGAACGGGCTCCTCCACCTCCCGAGCGGTGAACTCCTCCCCGCCGATCCGGCACTCTTCACGCTGAACGCGCTGGACTATGCGTACAGCGCGAGCGCCCCGGCCCCCGAGCGGTGGCTTCGCTTCCTTGAAGCCTCATACGAACCCGATTGCATCCCCGTGATTCAAGAGTGGTTCGGGAACGGGCTCACGGACGACACCTCCCAACAGAAGATTCTCACGATCATCGGCCCACCGCGATCCGGCAAGGGGACCACGGTTCGGGTCTTCGCACGGGTCATCGGCCCGGCCAATGTCTGTTCGCCCCGCCTCTCGGCGCTCGGCGAGAACTTCGGGCTCGCCCCGCTCATCGGCAAGCGCTCCGCGATCCTCTCGGATATGCGGATGGGCAAGGGGACGGACGTTGCGGCGGTGGCCGAAGCGATGCTCCGCGTCTCCGGCGAAGACGACGTGAACATTCCCCGGAAGCACCGGGACGATTGGCAAGGGCGACTCCCCACGCGGTTCCTCATCCTCTCGAATGAGCCTCCGTCGATCACGGACCCGAGCGGCGCTCTCGCCTCCCGGTTCATCGTGCTTCAGATGAACACCTCATTCCTTGGGCGCGAGAACCCCGCCCTCACGGATGAACTCCTCACGGAACTCCCCGGCATCTTGAACTGGTCGATTGAGGGGTGGCGGCGCTTGGTGAAGCAAGGGCGCTACAGCGTGCCCGCGTCATCCGCCGAACTCGTGGACCACGTTCGGCGCGTCTCCTCCCCGATGGAGTCATTCATCGCGGATGAGTGCGAGTTCGCGCACGATGCAATGGAGAGCAAAGCGATGCTCCACGAGCGCTACCGCGATTGGTGCATCCGGGAGGGCGTGATGGCGCTCTCGCGTGAACTCTTCGCCAAGCAGTTCATCGCGGCCACGCTGGGCCGCGCCAAGCCCGGCAAGAGCCGCAAGGCGGGCGAGGGGAAGCAAGAGCCGGTGTTCTTCGGGGTGCGGCTCCAGACGCCGCTAATCGAAGACTACAGCCTCTACAACGGGAGCGGTGAGAGGGGAGGGACGCCCCGTGCGTTCTGACACGATGCCGATGCCGGGTGTGCCGGGTGAGCCGGGTTCCACCCATTGCGCTCTCTGTATACCTCTTCTCTCTTTTCCTCTCTTTGTGTTTGAGTTCGGCGCGTGTTGCAATGGACCGCACCCGGATCACCCGGATCACCCCTCACGCGGCGGCGGGCGGATCACCCCGGATCACCCCGCGTATCGCCCTCGCCGCCCCGATAACCCACGCGCACGCGAGAGCACCGGATTGCCTATCCGGTTGATGCGGGCTCGAACCGCCCTTGGCGTCTCAGGATCGGCCCTTCTCTCGGACCCGCCTAGCCGAGCCCGGCTAGTCCGTCATCCGGCCAGTCTGTTCGGTGTCCATAACCAAGGGCTGTTCGGGTTGATAACCGCGCTGCGTCAACCTGTGCGGCCTGGAGGGGATGAGGGGGTTGGGGAAAAAGAACCGGATATGCGGGCGGACCACCCCCTCCACCCCCATTGGTTTTTCCACGGCGGACGACGCGGAGGCTGTACGAACCCATGAGCACCACGAACCCCAACTCACCGCGGCGCGGACCGCTCACCGAGCGCGAGTTCAACGTCGCGTGCGAGGTGTACGCGAACACCGGCTCCAAACACGCGGCGATCCTCTCTATCTCTGGAGGCGCGACGGACGCGACGGGCCGACCCTCGCGGCGGCGCACCTTGGAGGATGCACTTCGCGCGAATCCCGAGTGGGCCGCGCGATGGGAGGAGGCGCGTTCCCTCGCGCTGGGCCGCGTGGAGCAAGCAATCGCCGCTGCCGCGTTCCGCATCGACACGCGCCCCATCTTCGACAAGTCGGGGAAGTTGCTGGGCGTTCAACAGGATTCCCGTCCGTCAAACGACATGCTGAAGTTCATGGCGAAAAAGTTGTCGCCCGAGTGGCGCGAGACGAAGCAACTTCAGATTGAAGGCACCATCGACCATTCGCACACTCGCGCCGATGGGTTCGGACTCTACCTCACGCCCGACGACGTGCTCCACTTGGACGGAGAAGACCGCGCGAAGTTCCTTGAACTCCTCACCCTCATTCGCAATCGCCGCACACCGGAGAATCCCAATGTCATCGACGAACCCGCCACGCGATCCATTCGACAACTTGATAGCCGGGGCGAAGTCCGCGATTCGGAATGAAGCCGAGTACGCGGCGCTCGCGGCCAAGGTGAAGGCGGGAACCGCCACGAACGCGGAGTGGTTGCGGTGGCGATTCTGGCCAAAGACGGAACTAGTCCAAGGCGGGTCCGTTTGCGTGGTGGCCGCTCGCCCGGTCACTACGGAGGAGTGGAAAGAGGTGGTGCGCCGCTCGCGTGGGCACACCGGCCCGCTCGTAGCGCCGGAGGAGCGCAAGAGCGAATGAACAGGGTTTGCGGCTCGCACCCCTCCGATTGGCGTTGGCAGGGTGCGGGCCATGCTGGGCGGTGAAGTGATGCGCACCGCTCGGCTTGCTCTCCGGCACGTTGCCGGAGTCACCGTGTCGGGATCGGCAGTTCCCGGCACGGCTTCAAGTCCCGATCCTTCGTTCCACGCGCGAGCGTGGGGAGCGGGCAGAGTCAGTAGACCGCACGAGTAGACGCCATGAGTACCGAACCCCCAATCGACACCAGCATAAGTATCTCCGCCGACCCCTCGGCAATCTCGGCGGTGCGGAGCCGCTTCGTCATCGGTGCGAACCCGACCGACGGCGCGGAGACGCTCCACCCTTCGTACACCGCCGCACTCGGGGCCGTCACCGTCGCGCACGAACGCGCCCGCGCGATGAGCGCCGCAGAAAGCGCGTTGAAGGAACAGCGCCACCACGATCCCGCCTCCCAACGTCGCCTCCGCGCGGGCGTGGAGCGTGCCTTGGGCGAATCACAGAAGGCAATCGGCGGCGCGATGGAGAGCATCGGCTCCGCTCGGGCCAAGGCGGTTGCGGGCATCGAAGCCGCTCTCCAAGTGGAGGAGCATCGCAACTCCCTTACCCATGCGGCGCGGGCGAGCGAAGTCCGCGCGGCTCTCCGCAACATGGGCCAGACGAAGGCGCTTGAGGCGCTCCGAGTCGCCATTCGGGACGGGCGGGTAGAGGCGGTGGCGAGCGCCTTGTCCGCCGATCCTCTCGCGGTGGGCTTGACGCCGAATGACGTGGAGGGCATCCGCATTGACGCAGAGCGGCGATTCGCGCCGGAACTCGTGACCGAGCGGGAATCGCTGGATTCCCTACGAACCCTTGTCGCCCGAGCCGGGGACGCGATCACCTCGCGTTTCCAATCGCTTGTCGGGCAAGGCGAAGACGGACGGAGCGAAGCGGCTCTCCGCGCTCTCGAAACGGAGGCGAAGTAACCATGAGCGATACGAACCCCAACACCCCGACCGTGGAGGAACTCACCGCCCAAGTTGCGGCGCTCCGCGAGTTCCGCGCCAGCGTCGCCAAAGGCTTCGGCTTGGGCGATGATGCCGACGATGCCGCGCTCCTGGCCCGCCTCACGGAGACGACGAACGAACGCGACTCCTCCCGCGCTGAAGTGTCGGCCATGAAGGTTGACTCGGCGCTCCGCGAAGCCTTCGCCAAGAGCGGGGCCACGATGGGCCACTACGAAGACTTCCGCAACCTCGCGGCGGAGCACTTCCACCTTGACCCGAAGACGGGCAAGGTGGTTACGAAGCCGGACGCGCCCACCCCGAACGTCGATCCGGCAACGTGGTGCGTGGTGGAACTCCGCCAGCGCCGCCCCGGATGGTGGCCGACTTCGCAGGGAGGCGGTTTGTCCGCCCGTGGAACTGGCTTCAGCGCCGCACGCGGCCCGAGCGATGATTGCTTCCGCCCCGGCCCATCCTTCAACTTCACGAAGCAACTTGCCTTTGAGGCGCAGCATGGCGCGGCGGCGGCGGACGCGGCGCGCCGGAAGTACGGCGGTGCGCGATGAGCGAAGCAAACCGCATACTCGCGCGTCAGACTTCCCGCGCGAACACCATCGCAAGCGCCGTGGCCTCCAGCCTCCACCGGAATGCAGTCCGCCGAGTCTGCGCCGTCGTCACCGATGCCGGTGGGCACTTCAACGGGTTGACCGCTCGCACCGCTCGGCTAAAGGTGCGATCCGTCTTCAAGGAAGACCCAATCCGCCACGTCATCCAGTATCACGCGACCCTCGCGGCGCGTGAGTGGCGGGGACCGGCGGACGAAGCGCTCCGGCTCGCCACCATCCGCGCCGTCCGAGCAATCGGCCCCCTACTGGGCGATATGGCGTATCTCTCCGCCGTTCGCTTGCTTGTGGAGTTGGCGGGCACCCACCCCGAAGCGCTATCCCCGGAGGTGGCGGAGCATGTACGAAAGCGGGTGGGATGATGGGCCGCCGTCGCCATGATTCGACCATCGTTTGCCCCCTCCTCCGCATCGACGAAGCGGCGGCGCGGCTCGGGTGCGAACCCTCCGCACTCTGGGCGTTGCTCCACAAGGGCCAACTCCCCGCCGTGGTCCGGCTGGATCGGTACTTCCTCCAAGAGAAGCGGCTTGAGGAGGTGCTAGAGGTGTTGACGCGGCCCCCGAATCCGAGCCGGGCTCGGGCGGGGTCCGAACCCCCAGCCAATCGACAGCCCCACCCCTTGGGCTAACAGATTCCTCCACCCCAAGCGCCGCGGTGCTCCACCGCTCCGGGTACAATGCTCCCGACACCCTGTCGGGAGCACGGAGCGCATGAAGTCTATTGAACTCTTCGCCGGAGCGGGCGGGCTGGCAATCGCCACCGCCAACGCGGGCTTTGACCACGAAGCGGTATTGGAGTGGAACGAGAACGCCTGCGCCACGATCCGCCGGAACAAGGCGGCGGGTGTGCCGCACGTCCGTGATTGGGAAGTGGTGCAAGGCGACGTGTCGGAGTACGACTTCAAGCGGCACGCGGGATCGGTGGAGTTCGTTTCGGGTGGGCCACCGTGCCAGCCCTTCAGCGTCGGCGGGAAGCATCGGGGCGTGGACGATGCGCGCAACATGTTCCCGCACGCGGTTCGTGCGGTGCGCGAGATTCAGCCCAAAGCCTTCCTCTTCGAGAACGTGAAGGGACTTCTCCGCAAGTCGTTCGCCAACTACTACGCCTACATCATTCACCAACTCACCTACCCGGAGATTGTCCGAAGAGGCGATGAGGAGTGGACCGACCACCACGCGCGGCTAGAGCGAGCGATCACGAGCGGGAAGGCGAAGGGACTTCGCTACAACGTGGTCTATCAACTCCTCAACTCCGCCGACTACGGAGTACCCCAGCGCCGAGAGCGCGTGCTCATCGTGGGCATTCGCGCCGACCTGGGCGTGAGGTTCTCTTTCCCCACGCCGACGCACGAAGAGGATGCGCTTGTCTTCGATCAATGGGTAACGGGTTCGTACTGGGAGCGCCACAAGGTGGCGAAGAAAGACCGCCCCAAGATGCCTCCGCGTCTGCGCCCGAAAGTGGAGAGGCTCTCGGCTCTCTGGTCATCGGCGATGCTACAACCGTGGCGCACCGTGCGCGATGCAATCTCCGACTTGCCGCGCATCGCTCCCGGCCAGACGTGCGAGAAGTTCCCCAATCACTTCCTCAATCCGGGTGCTCGCGCATATGCGGGGCACAACGGAAGCCCGATGGACGAACCCGCGAAGACGCTCAAAGCCGGGGACCACGGCGTACCGGGCGGGGAGAACATGCTCCGGCTCGCCGATGGAAGCGTGCGGTACTTCTCCGTCCGCGAGTGCGCCCGGCTCCAGACGTTCCCCGATGAGTGGGTGCTAGAAGGCTCGTGGACCGAATCCATGCGGCAACTCGGGAACGCGGTTCCGGTGCGCATGGCGGAGGTGGTGGCGACGGACCTTCGCCGCGCCGTACAACGTGGGGACGAAGTTATGACCGTCATTCGCGCGGCGGGTGTTCGTGGTAGTAGGCGAGTATCTCGGCGATGATCTCATCCGGAGACTTCGGATTGGGCTTGTTTGCCTTGTCCGTCGCCCACTTCCGGCCTGGGTGGAGCGTGTCCCACTCGGAGCGAGTGTTCTTTCGGGTGTCCGCCGCGTCGCCGTGCTTGCCGAAGCCCGTGCAGATTGGTTGATTCCATATTGGTCCAAAGTGCGCGAGGAGGTAATCCTCTGCCGCCTTTTGCCAACCGCTCGTGACCACGAGATAGCGGCACTCAAAGTCTGCGATTCGCAGATTCTCCGTCGCATTGATGCTCTTGGCGTGGTCCCGGAGCCGACCGGCCAACTTCGGGCCTTGCTCCTCCGGGCTTCCCGCGTGGGTATCCGCAGGGTCCGCCTTGCCGACGTAGATCGGTGCTTCTGTTCCACAGATCGGCGCGTACGCGGGATGATCGCCCTTGTAGTAGAGCGCGTAGACCCCGGAGCCGTAGAAGCCGGGCACCTCGCCCAAAGGGTTGCGAGGTTGCTTCAACATGGTTTCCCCGACCATCCGCCCGACCACCTCCGGATGGTTCGGGTCAAAGATGAGCGGAGGTTGGCGGATTGTGTCGATCCCTTGGGCCAGTTCGCTCAGGCGCTCGATTGCCTCCCGAATCTCATCCGCGAGCCGCTTTGCCCGGCGCGACGACAAGCCTTCCCGGCTCAACTCCCCCTCCGGGATGCACGCGAGCAGTTCGCGCAGAGCGGCGTCCAAGCGTTTGTAGTCGATCGGCTCTGCCATGAGCGCTCCGGGAATCTGTAGGGGATAATCGGCTAAGCACGATGGACACCCTGAATCCCCAACAAAGATCGGAGCGCATGGCCCGCGTGAAGGGCCGAAACACCGGGCCGGAGCGGTTGGTAGCCGACGTGCTCCGCTCCCTCCGCTTCCGCTCCGTCTCCCATCCAGCCGACGTGCCCGGCAAGCCGGACTTCGTATTCCGCTCGCGGCGAGCCGTGGTATTCGTTCACGGATGCTTCTGGCACCGGCACCGTTGCCCCAATGGACAACGCGCGCCGAAGTCCCGGCTCGACTTCTGGCTCCCAAAGTTGGACGGCAACCGGCTACGCGACACCCGCACGCGACGGAGGCTCCGCCGCGAAGGGTGGCGTGTGCTCGTGGTGTGGGAGTGCCAGACGCGGGACGTGGAGCGGCTCCGGGCGCGGCTCGCTCGCTTCCTTCAAGGGGACTTGGCCGGGAGGGTGTCTTCCAAGCGTTGACGCCGCGCCCACGTCTTCAAGCCGGTACGGGATTCGAGCCCGCGCGCTTCGTGCTCCGCTTCGTACTCATCGGGCCACCCGCGCCCGTGCTCCGGGTCCGCGAGCATGACCGTTCCCTCCTCATCCTGAATCACCCAATACTCGGTCGGGTCATCGCGGAGGAGGATGCTTGTGGTGGGCGTGCCCGCGTCGAAAGCCTCATCGTCCGCGTACTCGGCCACCGCGTCATCGGAGAAGACGACAATGGACCCGTCCGGGCGACGGAGCGCGACGACGTAGATACCGCCGCCGCTCTGCCACTCCTCCCCACCTACCGCCTTGGCTATCGCCTTCGCTTGGGCTTTGTCCATGCCAAGAGTGTACGGTCAGATTCCGGGAGTGCGAAGAATCTTCGCGGCACGTCCGAGAGCGCGTGACCTAGCCGGAACCTAGCCGAAAAGAAAACGGCCCCATAAAAGGGCCTTTCTAAGCGAGGCGGACGGGACTCGAACCCGCAACCACCGGATCGACAGTCCGGTACTCTAACCAATTGAGCTACCGCCCCGAATTGTCTTCCGATCCTCGGGCCGCGAGGCCTTTGGAGCGGGAGGAACGATACGCGTCAGCCCCGAAAGTTCAAGTGGCCGGCGACGGATCGAAGAAACAGACCAAAACAAAGTGAAAATCACGCTGTCGTCAGACGCGGGCCTTTTCGGGCAGAGTGATGTTGCCCTTCTCCTGCATCTCGAACGGGTTTCCGTTCTTGCCGACTTTGGATGCGGCCATCCACATCACGCCGCAGGCGACGGCGAGCGCGACGACCGCGAGAAAAGCGAGCACCGTGAAGACATCGAGCGACGACCCGCGCCTCGCCCGACCACCCGGCATCTGCATTCCGAATTGAGACATGTGAATTCCTCGCGCGTTTGCGCGGCTCGTGCCGAGGGATGTTTACTGGAGACGCGTGGTGACCGAATCGCCGTTCTGCACCGAGACGTCGCGGTTCAGCGCGTCCACGCGGCCGATGGCGAAACGCATGTCCGTCTTGAGGATGACGAGATTGGCGACAAACTTGTTGCCGCGGCTGATGAACAGCTTCTGGTTCTCGCGGATGCGGTCGTTGCTCCCGAGATTGATCTTGACGAGCGTCGATCCGGTCGAGGGATCGGTGGTCACGTTCTCGATCGAGCCGGTGACCGGGATGCCGGTGTCAACGAAAGGTTCTTTGGACGAGACGCCGAAGACGCCCATCGACGAGCCGCCCTCGCGAGCGAGGCGGGCTTCTTCGAGCTGCTCGCGGAGAGCACGCACGCTCTGGGTCAGCACTTCGTTCTGGCTTTCGAGATCGCTGATGCGGTCATCCGACTGCACTGCCTGTTCGCGGAAGCGGAGTTCGTTCTTGCGGAGGGCAGTGACTTCATCGCGGTAGCCGGTCAAGAGCGTGGCCTGGGTTTTGACGGTCTCGCCGAGTTCGGCGATCTTGAGGGTGATGGCCTGGAAATCCTGTTCGGCCTTGGCCTTGGCGCGGGTGAGTTCGGCGTTGACACGCTCGAGCTCACGAGCGCGTGCTTCGCGATCGGTGAGCTGCGAATTGAGGGCTTCGCGCTCCTTGTCCCACGCCACCTTCGCGGCGCTCGCCTGCGCCGTGTAGTCGGCCAGCTGCCCCTTCGCCGCCAGGCTCTGCGACACCTGGTTGTCGCGATCCTGCAGTATCTGATCGGTGTTGAAGGAATACGAGATCACCAGCGCTGAGAGAAACAGGCTGAGGACCGCGGCAATGATGACAAGCACTTTCGTTAGGGTCGCCACGCGAGGCTCCTGAAGTCTGCCGAGCCGAATGCGTCCGCATTCCCGGCCGGCGAGGGGTCGAATCATTCGAGCCTACTCAGGCCCGATCAACCAAACGCCCCCCATCCATTTGACACGAATTCGATCGGGTTGCCAACTCGGGGGCACTCCGCCGCATGCAGTCTATCCGACAGGCGCCGCCGACCTGTTCCCGCCGATCCGCCAGCCGGGTTGAACTGCGTGCATCTTGTACCGGGCCGGGAGAGGCCTGTCAAACCGAGGCGTTCTACGGAAGCTTCTGTCCGGTGAGCCGAGCGTGTGCCCGAATGACTGAAGATGCCGCCACGACCCGGACCATCGGCGAAGGGTCGTTCATCATCGTTTCGAGCATCGCGAAGTGTTCGGGCTGGGCGGTGTAGCCGTAGACCGAAGCCGCTTGCTGGCGAATGGTCGGATTCGGGTCTTTCGCGTATTCGTCGGCCAGGAAACTGCCGCGGTCGAGCCCGAGTTTGGCGATCGCGGTCGCGCAGGCGAGCCGGAACTCCGGCGGCATCGGATTGCCCCTTGCGTCGCGATATTCAGAGAGATAGATCAATTGATCCATCGAGCGATTGTCTTTGACTTCACCGATGATCTGGACAGCCAGCACGGCCAACTCGAAGTCCTCCGGCCTTGCCGGGAAGAGTGCCGCGCGTATTCCCTCGATCGGTTCGTTGTCTCCGAGTTTCACGCGTGCTTCGCCGCACTGGAGTTGGAAAATCTGGACTTCGAGTGGACGGGAACGAGCGATGTTTTCGACCGCCGCGGCACGCAGCATGGCGATGGCCGAGCGATTGCCGATCTCTCCAATCACCCACGCGGCTTGGCTGCGGACCTGGAGCGGTTCCGAACCGGTGAGGTAACCAGCGAGAGGCGTGGGGTCAATCGGCCGGCCCAATTTGTTGAGCCCGTAGATTGCCGAAATGCGAACGAACGGAGACGGATCGTTTGTGAGCGAGTGGATCTTGGCTGCCGCGGGCTGGTATCGCGCTCGTCCGGCCCCGATTGAAGCCATCGCTCTTACACCCGGCGTCGGGTCTTCCAGACCCTTCAAGAGCGTGTCACCCAACCGGTTCGGAACAAGCGATGCGCCGTCGCACGCGTAACCCCGGACCTGACCGTCGGGGCTGTTTCCCGACTCCTCGATCAGTTGCAGGGCCCGCTCACGGATCTGCGAGATTTTGATCGCGCTCGGGGCCGCCGCCTTGGGAGTGGCGGTCGCGACAGAGTTGGTCGCAGGGGGCTTGGCGGGCGGGGGTTCGGCCGGGGTTGTCGACTTCGCAGCCTGATGGGAAGAGCAGCCTTGGGCAGCGGCAAGCAGGGCGAGGCCAAGGGTGGCGAAAATGCGGTTTCTCAAGAGGAACCTCCGGTCGGCAGGCTGCTACCGGTTGCAGCCACCGAATTGTTCGGCGTTCGGCGCCGGAATGCGAGAATCAGCAGGGTTCCGAGAGCGAGCGGGAAGACCCAGCAGAAATCGCCATACTCGCGGAAGAATGTGGTGCCGCGGAAGAGGGCGACATTGTCGACCAGAACGCCTGCGACCCGTGAAGAGCGGCCTTCAACATTGATGAGCCGGTTGCCGTTTTCCCGCCCGTACTCGGTGACCGACGAGATACCGGTATTGGCCGCCCGGACGACGGCGACGCCGAGTTCGAGGGAGCGCCACCTTGCCGCCATCTGGTGTTCGACGCGGGCCGGGTCAAATGAGCCGAACCAGCCGTCGTTGGTGACGTTGGCGATGAGTACTCTCGCGCGACCCTGAGCGGCACGGTTGACGAGTTTGCGGCAGAGGCTGGATTCGGTGATCTCGAAGCAGATGGGAGTGACGACGCGGACGACTTCGGGCCGCTTCGAATCGGGGCTGGGTGTCGTCGGGGAGAACTCGAAGCCACCGATGCGGTCGGTGCTGCCTCGGTCGAGATCGAAACTCATGCCGGACGCGCCGATTGAGAGCAAACTCTTTTGGAGCCAAGGCCACGACGAGATGTAGGGCATGGTCTCGCCGAAAGGCGTGAGCCGGATCTTGTCGTAGCGGAGCGGATCGACCCTTCCGTCTTTGAGGAGGAACACGCTGTTGAAGCGGTGATCCGAGATGAAGTGCGAGTCTTGTTTGTCGGGATCTGGAACGAGGCGCAAGCGATCGGTGCCGATCGCACCGACAAGCATGGGGATGCCCAATTCTTTTTGAAACTGCAGCAGCGAATTCGCAAAGGAGACGATTCGCTTTCCCGTGACACGACCGTTGGTGTCGACATCCTCGAAGGGCTCGAGAAACGTGCCCGGGAACATCGTCTCGGGCCAGAGGATGAGCGCGGGGTTCTGGGCGGCGGCGTCGCGCGTCAACTGCAGGAAACGCGGGAAGTCTTCTTGTCGCTGCTCGAACGTCCACGCGACTTTGTTGTCCTGGGGCAGATTGGTCTGCACGATACCGACGCGGATTTCGGGCTGGGCCACCGCCAGCGCCGGGTTGCGTGTCGCGAGGTTGGTTGCGCCGAAGTAGATGGCGACGATCGCGGCGCAGAGCGCGAGCCGCGCCGGTCCCATGCCTCGTATGCGGAATCGTGTTGGGCGTGCGTCGCGTGGGGGAATGGGGACCAGGAAGTCGAAGACGATGCCAACCATTGAAGCGAGAAGCGCGCCGACTCCGTACGCGCCGATCACCGAACCGCAGAGCGACAGAGCCGGCGCATCGATCAGCGGGTGCGAAATCAAGAACCATGAATACCCGTCCCAGACGAGTTCGCCCCGCAACCACTCGAGCCCGGTCCACGCGATCGGAATGAGCAAACTGAGCGGCATACGCGGGAAGCTGCGCCGCAATACATTGAGCAGATAGACAAACAGCCCGGGATAGATCGACAAGTACATGACGAGCGGGAAGTAGCCCGCCGTCGAGATCTCGATGACCCATTGCTGCTGGTACCAATAGAAGGCCGACGCGCCGAGCGACGCGGCAATGGCATCTTTCCAATTCACGCGCGTCGGGCGCAGCGCAAGCCACACTAGCGGCGCGATGGCGACCAACGTGAACGGCCAGAGTCCGATCGGCGGGAACGCCAACAGGAGCAGGAGTGCGTGCGCAAGGCCCGCAAGCAGGGGCAGAAGAAGCCGCTTCACGGGTCGATCCTTGACCGCTCCAGGGCGAAGAGCAGGGCGAATTAGCGACCGGAGTAGTCGATGAGGCGAGCCAGTTCGGTTCGGAGGTTGGCTCGAGGCACAACGCGATCAACCAAGCCCGCCTTCAACAGGAATTCAGATCGCTGGAAGCCTTCGGGCAATTCCTGGCGGATGGTCTGCTGGATCACGCGCGGTCCGGCGAAGCCGATGAGCGCCTTGGGCTCGGCGAGGATCACATCGCCCAGCATGGCAAAGCTGGCCGTGACGCCGCCGGTGGTGGGGTCGGTGAGGACGCTGATGAAGACGCCTCCGGCATCGTCGAGCCGGGCGAGAGCGGCGCTCGTTTTGGCCATCTGCATGAGGCTGAGGCCGGCTTCCTGCATTCTGGCGCCACCCGAGCAACTCACGATGATCACAGGCAAGCCGGCGTATCCGGTGGCCTTGTTCGGCGTCGCGGCTTCGATCGCGCGGGTGATTGTTTCGCCGACGACCGAACCCATCGAACCCATCATGAAGGTGAGGTCGAGGCACACGAGCATCGCTTCGCGACCCTTGATGAAGCACTTGCCCGCCCGGATTGCGTCGATCTGGCCGGTCTTGACCTGTTCGGCGACCAGGCGCTCGCGATAGGACTTGAGATCGCGGAACTTGAGGGGGTCGGCGGGCTGGAGATTGGTGAACATCTCCTGAAACGTGTCCGGATCGGCAAGCTGCAAGACGCGTTCGGCCGCCCCAATTCGGAAGTGGTGGGTGCACTCTGGGCAGACGTTCAGGTTGGCTTCGAGGTGCCTCCGGTAGACCATTTTCGCGCAGGAGGGGCACCGGAGCCAAAGGCCCTCGGGGATCGAAGCACGGCGCGCGGGACGAACCTCGCTCCAACTCCGCGGGGGTGGCGAGGCGGGTCTGGTCGAACTGGCTGTCTTGGTCATGGGATAGCAATTCCTTCGGTTTGCCCCTCGCGGACTTGCAAGTGAGCACTTGCTGGAGACAACCCCGATCCGATGGACGGATCCGGATTGACCCTTGCCCGTTCGAAGCAATCGACCTTGCGTGGCTACTCGCACATCCGTGCGATCAGCAGCAAGCAACGCCCTCCGCGTCACCCGAAGCCTTCCGAACGGAAGACTCCCGCGCTCCGGCCCGTCCGTCGACTCCTGCCGACGACCCACACAGGCCGGTTGTTCGAGGCCAACTTTAGCCTAATTCGGTTCAGGGCGTGCAAAGACTGGATCGGTTTATGTTCGGTAACGGTGGGAAACCTGTCGGATGGAAGCTGGTTCAAGCGCCCCGCATGGCGCGGATGACTTCGGGCCGTTTTGGGGACGGCTGGCCGAAGATCGCGCTCGCCGAGACCAGCGCGTCGATCCCCGCCTCGCGGCAGGCACCGGCGGTTTTGGGTGAGACGCCGCCGTCGACTTCGAGCCGCTGATCGGGTCGCAGCAGCGGCTTGAGTTGGCGGGCTTTTTCCAGAACTTCCGGCATGAACGCCTGACCGGAGAAACCGGGGTTCACCGACATGACCAGCAGCACATCGAAGGCGCCGGTAACATCGATCATCGGGGCAACATCGGTGGGCGGGTTGACTGCCAGCCCCGCCAGCGCGCCTCCCTTGTGAATGCGGTCCGCCAGCTTTTCTGCCTCTGCGCCGCGGTGAACTTCCACGTGAAATGTGAGATTCGTGGCGCCCGCTTCGATGAACGGATCGACGAAGCGTTCGGGTTCTTCCACCATGAGGTGAACATCGAGCGCGGCCTTTGGAAAGTAATGCCTCATCCAGCGGCACATGTCAGGGCCCATGGTCAGATTCGGAACAAAGCGACCGTCCATGACGTCGAGGTGCAGGTAGTCGGCGCCGCTCTCGAGCAAGGGACGGCAATCCGCTTCCATCCGACCGAAATCGCCGGAAAGTATGGAAGGCCCGATCAGGGGCAGGTGAGCGGGCGATTTGAATACCTGATGTGCGGGCGTCGGGGCCATCGGACCACTGTACACGCGCACGACTCGGGCATCGCGCGATAGCATGCCCTTCCCCGATCGCGCGGGAAGGAGAGCACGATGGCCGGCTATCAAGAGACATTCGATCGCCTGAAGCGGGTGGGTCAGGATCACCTGCTCCGGTTTTTTCCGGCGCTCGACGAGAAGCAGAAGATGGCGCTTCTCAGTCAGATCGAATCGCTCGATTTGGAAACGCTTCCCTCATTGATCGAGCGATACGTGCGGAATCCGGTCAAGCATTCGCCCCCGTCCGGGATGCTCCCGGTGGATGCATATCCGAACAACCCGCGCTCTGACAAAAAGCCATGGGATCGGGACAAGTACCATCGAATCGGCGAGGAGCTCCTGCGAGCGGGCAAGGTCGCGGCGTTCATGGTCGCGGGAGGACAGGGAAGCAGGCTCGGCTATGACGGACCCAAGGGTTGCTTCCGCGCCGGCGAAGTGAGCCGGCGCTCGTTGTTTGAGTTTTTCGGTCTCGGGATCCGGCGCGCGCAGCAGCAATTCGGTCGCCCTGTCCCGTGGTACATCATGACGAGCGCACAGAATCACGCGAGCACGCAGGCCTATTTCAGTGAGCACCGCTCGTTCGGGCTCGATCCGGCGAACATCATGTTCTTTCAGCAGGGCATGCTCCCTTCGTTCGACATCAAGACGGGCAAGATTTTGCTCGCGCATCAGGACGAAGTCGCCACGAATCCGGACGGGCACGGCGGTTCGATCGCGGCGCTCGAGCGCAGCGGCGCGATCAGCGACATGAAACGCCGCGGCATCGAGCATCTTTCCTATTTCCAGGTGGATAATCCGATCGTCCGCACGCTCGATCCGGTCTTTCTCGGCTTGCACGCCAGCGCGCCCGATTCCTCGGGCGAGATGTCGAGCAAGATGATCCCGAAGACCGATCCGGCCGAGAAAGTCGGAGTCTTTGCAACTGTTGAGAAAAACGGTCGGCGCGTGGTGGAGGTGATCGAGTACTCCGATTTCCCCGCCGCGCTCGCGCAGGAAAAACTCGCGGACGGTTCACTCCGATTCAACGCCGGCTCGATCGCGGTGCACGTGCTGGGCGTCGCGTTCCTCGAAAAACTCGCGAGCGATCCGAACTTCGAGCTTCCGTTCCATCGCGCCGAGAAAAAAGTGCCTTGCATCGATCTCGAAACCGGCGAAGAAGTCCAGCCGACTTCCAGCAACGGGGTCAAACTCGAGAAGTTCATCTTTGATGCGGTCCCGCTCTGCCGCGCATCCATCGTGCTCGAAACCGACCGCATCGAGGAGTTTGCGCCGATCAAGAACGCCTCCGGGGTGGACAGCGCGGAATCGAGCGCGCGGATCCAAACGCTTCGCGCCGCGCGCTGGCTCGAAGCGGCGGGGGTGAAGGTGCCAAAGAAGTCCGACGGCTCGCCCGATTGCGTGCTCGAAGTCGATCCGCTGCACGGGGCCGAGCCCGCCGATCTTCGCGACCGCGCCAAGAGTCTGAATATCCAGCCGGGCGAGCGGCGGGTCATTTAGCCATCGTCTAGGCTTGTTGTTCGTGAAAACCACGCCGCCAGAACGCTTCAAGCAATTCCCGCGCGATCTCGCTTCGGCAGCGAGAGTCGATCGGCTCGGCCCCGACGTGCCCGCGGTGCTCGCGCACCCGGATTGGAAGTCGCCGGCGCCTCTAGTGCTGTGGATGCACGGTCGGACGGCGAACAAAGAGCTTGACCCGGGGCGCTTTCTCCGCTGGATTCGCGCCGGGATCGCGGCGTGCTCGATCGATTTGCCCGGCCACGGGGAGCGACCCGCCGCCGGCGCACACGAACCCGATTCGAGCTTGCGGGTCATCGCGCAGGCGGTTTCGGAGATCGATGGCGTCGTCGAGTCTCTCGCCGACGCGAGGTTCGGAGGCGTTTTCGATCTCGACCGCATCGCGATCGGCGGCATGTCGATGGGCGGGATCGTCACGCTGAGACGGCTCTGCGATCCGAACTCGTTTGTGTGCGCCGCGGTCGAGGGGACGACCGGCTGGCTCGAAGGCTTGTATTTTCCGGAAGATCGCGGTGCGCCCGCCGAGACAAACCCTCGCTGGGTGGCGCGCCACGACCGCGATGCGGTCGCGCGGGTGAGTGCCGCGGCACATCTTGACGGTTTTCGTCCGCTCCCCCTGCTGATGCTTCACTCCCAGGCCGACAAGATGATGCCGTTTGTGGTGGCCAAGGGATTCATCGAGCGTCTCCGTGCGCACTATGCGAAAGCGGGAGCGGACCCGTCGATCATCGAGGTGAATTCGTGGCCGAGTACGGGTGCGCCCGAAGAGCACATCGGCTTCGGCCGATTCAGCAACGACGCGAAGAATCTGCAGACCGCGTTTTTTGCGAAACATCTGCGTGCGGTGGCGCCGATCGCGACAGACAGCGACTAATAGTCCTGACCCTTGATGCCGTTCTTTGTCGAATGCAACTTGACGTTGCGATTCTCGCGCATGATGTTCGGAACGCTTTCCTTCGCCTGGACCGGGTCCTTCGCGTCGCCGTGGCCATCGGCGAACACCATCGGCGCCGGCGCGTCGTAGTGCGAGTCGACGATTGCCGGGCGCTTGGTGTAGTACGCGACGTGCGCATCGAACAGCATCACCTTGCTCGACGGGCTCAGCACGTCTTCGGGCTTCACCGGAGCGATCATCTTCGGATCGTCTTTCGGGTTCTCGCCGAACAGCTCGGGCTTCGCGATGAACGCATTGGACAGACGCAAGGAGATCTGCTCGCGTGCCTCGAGATCATCGTTCTGCGGAAGCTGCTGAGGCAGTCCCGGCGAGACCCAAATCGGGTAGTTCTGCTCGGGATCGACAAATCGCGAAACGGGACCTGCCCACATCCACTCCATCTCGAACGGATCGCTCGTGATGATCATCGCATTTGGATTGATCCATTGCGTGCCGATCATTCCTTCCGGGACCGGCACCGGGCCGCGCGGGCCTTGGATCGGAGCGCCGGGCTGAATGAACGGGTAGGTGCGATACTGACCCGCGTACTGCGAAAACGTCATGCCGACCGAACGCACATTCGCGAGTCCCTTGGTCTGGCGCGCCAGCAGCCGGGCCTTTGCGAGCGCCGGGAGCGAGAGCGAAATAAGTAGCCCGATGATCCCGATCGCGATCAGCAATTCGATCAGTGAAAACGCGCGGGTTTTCCGAGGAGTCTTCATGTGTGCCTCGCAGTGTCACGTGAGAGAAAATTTTCCGATTCAGCCCCGTCCGCTCGGCGCCTTCGGGGGTGGCGAGCCGTCGCCGGAGCTCGCGCCGCTCGGGCGAAGGCTCTTCTGCAGCGCCTTGATCGCTTCCGCGTCGTTTGAATGAAATTCGAGCGACTGCGGAACCCAGGTATTGGTCCGGGTGTTCTGACCCAGCGTTATACCGAGGAGGAACTTCTTGTCTTCAAGCGAAGCGCCTTTCAGCCGCGCGGGCATCGTGACCAAGACCCGTGGGGCGTTGGGCGCGGCGCCTTCGCTCGATCCATTGAAGAGCCCGCCCAGCGGCATGGTCAGCGATGACACCTCGTTCCCGTTCCCCAGGTTGTTGCGATTGATCATCATCGGGACCGCGCCGGCAGGAAGGCCGGCCAGCATGGAAGCGAGTGGACCCTCGAGCGCCGGCGCTTTCCGCACCTTCATGTGCGCCGTGTCCAACTCGCAGAATTGGAGCAGAAGGGCGATCTGCTTCACGATACCCGGGATTGTTCCAGATTCCGGAGGCTTGCCGCCGTTGGAAGAGATGTACGAAGCGCCGTTCTTTATCTCACCCTGCGTGAGCGGCCCCAGAAATCGCGTGAGCGCTCCGTTGATCTGGTCGGAGGTCTGGAGAGGCGTTGGCGTCAGGCCCTCGATTTTGGTCGACTGTTCGCCCGCGGCCGCGCCCGCCGCGATCATCAGGGCGTTCGCCTCTTCCGAATTCGTGACGGGCGAGAACTCCGGGTTTTCGATGAACGTCGGGACCTCGGCGTTTCCGACGAGCGCTCTTCGCCGCGCTCCGTCGGAGGAGCCTGGCGGCGCGTTTCCGGGTCCGGTTCCGGGCGCGAGGGTGACCCGGTCTTCCGTGTTTCGTGGTCCTTCATCCTGTGAGCGCACGACGTCGCTTGCCGAACGAGGGCGGGGAATCGGGCGCGTATTCTCGTACACGCTCCAGCATGCCAGTGCGATCCCGGCGACGCCCACGGTGATTGCAACTGCCGCTCCGACCGGCCCATACGAGCGCGTTCGGCGAGCCACCGGTGCGGAATGATTCAGTCCTGCGCCGCGATCCGCGTCATCGATCAGGCTTGTCATGTTCACAGTCGATGCGCACCTTCCCCGTCTCCGTCCGGTTTCGGCTGGTTTTTGCTCGTCCTGCAGGATCCACCCGAGGTTGTCATACTCGTTGAATGGGCCAACCGGCAGAAAGCCTTCCGACCGAGCACCCGGGCTCCCGGGCCGTGGCAACGACCTCGGTGGCTCTTCTCCTGCTCATCAACCTCTTTAACTACATCGATCGGTATGTGCTCGCGGCGGTCCAGCCCCTGATCCGCGCGGAGTTTTTTCCTCCCGGCGAAGCGGACGAGAAAACCGCCGACTTGCGGATGGGTCTGTTGGCGACGGCCTTTCTTGTTTCCTACATGGTGACGGCTCCCATTTTCGGGTGGCTGGCGGATCGCTGGAAGCGCTGGGCCATCGTCGGCATCGGTGTTTGTGTCTGGTCGGTGGCGTCAGGAGCCAGCGGCTTGGCCACGATGTGGCTTGCGATGCTGCTGATGCGAGTGCTGGTCGGAATCGGGGAAGCCGCGTACGGGCCGACGGCCCCGACCTTGATCTCCGATCTGTTTCCGGTGAGGCGCCGCGGCGCCGTGTTGGCGTGGTTCTATGCCGCAATCCCGGTCGGAAGCGCGCTCGGATACGTCTTGGGCGGACAGGTGACGCAGTTCACCACATGGCACTGGGCGTTTCTGCTCACGCTCCCCCCCGGCTTGCTGCTGGGTGCGGTTTGCTTTTTCATGAAAGATCCGCCGCGCGGCATTTCCGACGGCGCGACACATCACCGGGCGAGCCTCCGCGATTACTTCGTGCTCGCGCGAACGCCTTCCTATGTCCTCGCGGTTGCAGGAATGACCGCATTCACGTTCGCCATCGGCGGCATCTCCTTCTGGATGCCGACCTACCTCCACGAGCACAGAGGGCAAGCCGACCTCACGAGGGTGAATCTGGTCTTTGGCGGCATCACCGTGATCGCGGGTTTGAGCGCCACGCTCATCGGCGGCTGGCTCGGAGACCGTCTGCGCGCCCGTTTCAGCGGTTCCTACTTCCTGGTTTCCGGGGGCGGAATGCTCGTCGCCTTTCCTTTCTTCCTCGGGTCGCTCTACGCCCCCATGCCCCTCGGATACGCCTTCATCTTCGTGGCTATTTTCTTTCTCTTTCTTTCTACCGGTCCCAGCAACGCGATTCTGGCCAACGTCACGCACCCATCGATCCGCGCCACCGGATTCGCGCTGTCCATTTTCCTGATTCACGCTTTCGGCGATGCGATCAGCCCGCCGGTCATCGGCTGGGTGACCGACCTGACCAAGACCGCCTCGGACCCGCGGGGTGACATGACGCTCGGGTTTCTGATCGTCGGCGGGATGATTCTCTTTTCCGGCGCGCTCTGGATCTGGGGCGCCGCGTTTCTCAAGCGCGATACCGAGCTCGCCCCGACTCGATTCTCCGGCGTTGCGCGCTCTTCGACCTAAACTCCGGCATGTCGACGTTTCAAGCCGAGCCCAAGCCCGCGCCGCCCAAACTGAGCGACGAGCCGTCACCCGACGGTCGATACGGCGCCTTTGGCGGCAGGTATGTTCCCGAAACCCTGATGGCGGCGCTGGCACAGCTCGAAGAGGTGTACGAATCGGCCAGGAACGACCGGGCTTTTTGGGATGAATTGCGGGCGCTGTTCGCCACGCTGGTCGGCCGGCCCACGCCGCTCTACAAGGCGAGCCGGCTCACGGCGCACGCGGCGCAGATTTCTCGCCAGAAGGGAAACAACGGACAGGCCGCGACCATCTGGCTCAAGCGCGAAGACCTGGCCCACACCGGCGCTCACAAAATAAACAACACGCTCGGGCAAGGCCTTCTGACCCGTCGCATGGGAAAGAAGCGCATCATCGCTGAAACCGGGGCGGGCCAGCATGGAGTGGCTTCGGCGACGGCCGCCGCTCACCTCGGTCTCGAATGCGATGTCTACATGGGCAGCGAAGACGTTCGGCGCCAAAGACTCAATGTCATCCGGATGCGCATGCTCGGCGCTCGGGTGATTGAAGTCGATTCCGGATCACGAACGCTGAAGGACGCCACCAACGAGGCGATGCGCGATTGGATGGGCTCGGTCGAAGGAACGCACTACATCATCGGGTCGGTCGTCGGCCCTCATCCCTTCCCGATGATTGTTCGCGATTTTCAGTCGATTATCGGCACGGAAGCCAAGGCGCAGTGCCTCCGCTACATCGGCCGATTGCCCGACGCCATCGTCGCCTGTGTGGGAGGCGGCTCGAACGCCGCGGGCATTTTCTACCCGTTCATCGACGACGCCAAGGTGCGACTGATCGGCGTGGAAGCGGGGGGGCGATCATCTTCGCCGGGTCAGCACGCCGCGACGCTTTCATACGGTTCCCCCGGCGTCCTGCACGGAACTCTCTCCTATGTCCTTCAGGATCAGAACGGGCAGACGGCGGACGTGCACTCCTGTTCGGCGGGTCTCGACTATCCGGGGGTCGGTCCCGAGCATGCGTTCTGGAAGGACACGGGCCGGGTTTCCTACACCGCGGCAACCGACGAACAGGCTCTGGATTCATTCACGCTTCTCGCCCGCACGGAAGGGATCATCCCCGCGCTCGAAACCTCGCACGCAATATGGGAAGCGGTGCGCCTCGCATCGACGATGAGCAGCGAGCAGCACATTGTTGTCTGCAGTTCGGGTCGCGGAGACAAGGATGTCGAGGAAGCTTCTCGTCTGCTTTCGCAAGCGCGCGAAGGGCATTGACTCGATCCTTTTTTGCCGCAAGTTGCGACTTTGCCGAACCGATCGCGCCGCGGACGCGGTAGGATGAGCGAACCGGACGGATAGAAAGCCCCATTGGTGTCGCCGGAGTTGCTCACCGTGCGTCGTGCTCGGCTCATTTCTGGGTTTGCGTGCGCACTCGCGATGTGTACATCGCCGTTTTTGGCGCATTCTCAAGCCGCGCAGCCCAACGGCGCGCCGCCGGCTGCCCAGCCGGTCGAAGCGGACGCGGCGAAGTCGAAAGCCAGAAGTCTGGTCGCGGCAATGTCGGACGCCGATTCGCTCGGCGAGATCCGCAAGATCCTGACAACACCCGCTGACGCCGCTCAATTTGGAGCTGTTGTTGATGCTCTCGGGAAGGCTCCGTGGGTGACGGCCGAACTGCTTCCGGACCTGATGTCTGCGTGCAATGCCGCGTCAAGCGTCCAGAAGCCGGCGATCTTCCGTGCCATCTCGTCCGTGCCCGACCGCGCCGCGGCGCAGTACCTCGTTTCGACACTCGATGTTCCGAGCGCCGACGGGCCGATTCGGCGTGCAGCGGTCGAAGCGCTCGTTCGCCAGACCGGCCGGGAAGATATCGGTGAAGACGCCGCGCGGTGGCACGAGTTCCTTGCTTCGTGTCCCAACGACGAAGAATGGCTCTCCCGCGCCAACCGCCTCCACGCGGAAAAAGCCGACCGCGAGCGCGAACAGAAACTCGCTGTCCAATCGAAGCTGCTGGAAGCGCTCCGAGCGCTGCACCTATCAACTCCCGCCGACAAGCGGTGGGCACTCATCACCTCGATGATCGGCGATCCTCTTGCCTGCGTCAATCTTCTCGGGCTCGAGTTGACGTCGCGCGAGCTGTCCGCCGGGAACCGCCCAGACGCGAAGCTGGCGCTCGAGATTCTCTTGCTCTTGCAATCACAGGACGCCGCGATCCGCGAGCAAGCCGCTATTCTCGTGACCAATCTTGCGCCTCCCGGTGCGCAAGAGGCGGTCCTTCATGCGCTCGATCGCGAACAAGTGCCCTCGACGGCCGCGGCCCTCTTGAATGCCGCGGCACGCTGGCCCGGCCCGGAAGCCGAGGATTCGGTGTTGCAATGGATCGATCCGGCGGTCTGGGCGAGCGCCGGACCGACGGTACGCGACGCAGCGATCGATGCCGCCTGGGCGCTCTACCGGGGCGGCATGCTCCGATCAGCCGATTCTTCCAGCCGCGTGCTCGCGGCGCTGCGATCGATCAATCTGGGCGATCTGACCGGCGCGGGTGTTCGCCTGCGCGCGGAACTCGGAGATCAGTCCGATCTCGAGGCGATCGTCGTTTTGCTCGGATCCAACAATTCCGCCCAGCGCCTGGCGACCGCCGAAGCGCTCGTCTCCTCTCCCGAGTATCTCCCTCGTATTCTCGCCGCCGCACGCGAAGACCCGCTGCTCATCGATGTCGCTGCCCGAGGCGTGATCACCATCGACCCGTCTCTTGCCAACTTCACGGCGATCGAAGAGGCCACACGGCGCGTGCCGGATCAGCGACGCGGCGCACTCACGCTTATTGCCTCGGTTCTCAACGAAGACGAGATTCTGGATGCCAGCCGGAGGCTCCGTTCCGACCCGGCGCTGCGCGAGGCGGTGCTCGCGACGCTCGCCGATCCTCGCCGCGTGATGGCCGAGCGCACGGACCCTTCGCGGCTGTCGTTCACCGCCGAAGCGCTCGCGGAACTGGCGGAATTGCGCATCGAGCTGGGCAAATACGGCGAGGCGATCGCGGCGCTCGACGCTCTGTCGGAGATCGAGTTCTTCATTCCGTCCGATCGGCTGCGCGATATCCGCACGCTCGCCTTCATCGGGCTCAACCGACTCGATCAGGCGCGCGAGCTCGGCGCCAAGCCCGAAGTCTGGTTGAAAGCGCTCGAGCTCAATCTCGATCAGCCCCAGGCGCCGCAGATCGCGTCGCTCATCGAAACCAACATGGCCGATTCTCTGACCGATGCGGACCGCGCCAGGCTCGAGCAGCTCAAAGCCCGGATCACCACCAAGCCCGCCGGCGGCGCCGCCGTTGAGAAGCCAGCGCCGCGGCTGCGATGATGATCCCGCTTCCGGGCGTCGGAATCCCCTGGGCCCTGACCATGAACACTCCGGGAATGAAGTTGTTGGTCATGTTGTTGATGTAAGGGGCGCTTCCGAGCGGCATCGACAGATATGAATCCGCGCCGAAAAGCCACGAGCGAGCGGCGTTCGGCGCGCCGTCCCGGTCGTAGCGCGCGGGGAGCACGGTCGCATCGCCGAAGACCTGCATCGAGACCGCCGCAAAGAACTGTCCGTGCACCGATGTCGGCGCGATCGCGAAATCGAGGAAGGTGTTGGTGCGGGGCGATCCGCTCAAACCGGTCGCTGTCGCGACGAGGACCGCATCCTTCGGGTCGTTCGCCGTCACCATCTGGTACAGATAGACGCGCACGGGCCTCGCTTCTGGCGCCGCGATCGTGCCGAAAGCAACCGAGATGGTCGTGATGACATTTGCGCCGGGCTGCACGTCGAAGATGTTGCCCCACATGAATTCACAGGCGAAGTTGGGGCCTAAATTGCCGCTGCCGACGCCGTCGTCGAGCCCGTAAGTCGCACCGGACGCCGCGGATGTGAAAATAGTCGCCGAGGCCAGTGCCGCGCAAAGAACGCGCTGTGTGGGGGTGCCGGTACTCATCCGTGTTCTCCTTTCGGGACGGTACACTTCCACCAGCACTCGAGGAGGCTTGCGATGGAAGAACAGTCAGCTCCGCTCGATCCGCAGATCGAATTGGCTCCGACATCCTGGCCGAAAGTGGTTGGGATCATCTCGATCTGCTGGGCATGTTTGGGCTTGTCGTGTCTCGCGTGCGGCGTCACCATGCAGCTCGCGATCGGCCCTTCGATGCTTCCGCCCGCAGTGCGTGACAATCCACCGCCTTCGATGCAATTCGGAATGCTGCAGATCATCCAAACAGCGATCAGCCTCGTGACATCCGTCTTGCTTCTCGCGGCGGGTATTCAAACGATGCGCCGGAGCATGATCGGGCGAACGCTTCACCTTGTTTGGGCCGGGATCTCAATCCTCGCGATCGTCTACGGCGCGTACGTCGGTTGGCTCCAGCAGCAGGAAATGCAGGTTTGGGCGAGAAACAACCCCGGTAATCCGGTGGCGGATCAGACGCTGAAGGGCGGCACGGCCGTCGGGCTTGCGATCATGGGGATTGTGCTCACGTTTTTCTCGATCTGGCCCATTTTCTGCCTGATCTGGTTCGGGCTGATCAAGCGAACGAAAGAGTCTTTCGGTGCGCCGCCCAACGCCGACTTCATCTAAACGAAAAAGCCCCGATTCGCGGGGCCTTTTCGTCTCTTGACTGCAATTGTGCGGCTTTGTCACTCGCCGTCGGGGACTCCCGCGACTGCAGTTGCGGCGCCGCCGTTCCTGATTTCCGACATCTGCATCACGGCGCGCGTGTTGTTCGGTTCGATCTTGAGCGCCTCGGCGAAGCACAGGCTCGCATCGCCCATATTGCCGCGCTGTCGCTCGATCATTCCGAGCAGCACGTAGTTCTCGGCGGTGGGGGCGATCGCGACAGCGCGGACGGCGTTGTCGTGGGCCTGATCCATCGAGCCGACGCGCCGGAAGACCATCGCGCGGAGCTGATAGCCCTCGGGCCGTTCGGGTGCGATGGCGACAAGGCGTGCCGCCGCGGTCCGTGCCCGGTTGATGTCCTTGAGCTTGTAGCTCACCTTGCCGAGTTCGATCCACGCATCAACGTCGGATGACCCGCCGTCGGAGTTCGTCAGCTTCACAAGAACCTCGCGTGCATCCATCGGCCGATCGAGCTCGACGAGGCATCGCGCCCGCTGCAGCTGCAGATCGCGACGATCCTCATACCCCCTCTGCTTCATCAGCTTGCTGATGTTGTGTTCCGCATCGGCGAACTTCTTGCAGGCGATCTCGGCGCCGATCACGTCCGACTGAATCGCGAGATCGTCCGGCGCCGCCAGCCGCGCTTCTTCGAAGTAATTCAGCGCATCCTCGCTCTTGTTCCGGATCATCGCGATGTGGCCGAGCGTCTGATTGACTCCCGGGTTGTTCGCGAAGCTCGCGCGATGGCTCGTCAGTTCCGTCTCCGCTTCGTCCAGCTTTCCCTGGTCGATCAGCACTTCGGCCGCCGCGATGACATATTGCGGGTTGCTCGGTTCAAGGTCCGAAGCGCGCCGGTACCGCGCGAGCGATTCTTCGGGCTGCTTCAGCCGCTCGTAGACCACGGCGCTGTAGTACTGCGCTTCCACGTTCTCGGGATCAAGCCCTTCCGCCGTTCCGAACCAGTTGAGCGCGCCCTCGAGGTCGCCCTGCTCCATCAGGATGCGGCCCTTGAGCACGTGGCTCTTGGCGACATTCGGGTTCAGACCCAGCGACCGGTCGATCGCCTGCAGCGCCTTCTCCGTGTTTCCCGCAAGAAGTTGCTGCTTGGCGCTCTGCCATTCCATCGCCGATTTCATCGCGGCCAGCCGCTCCTTCGCGGCACTGCTCTCGCGACGCGTCGAAACACCATGCCCGGTGCATCCGACCAGCAGCATTGAAACCAGAACAAGCAGGGCGTAACGCATGATTCTCTCCGTGAGGCAGTCTGGGTTTGGCCCGGCGGTGACCGGCGTCAATCTCGCCTCGGGTTCTCGGTCTCATCGACCCGGTTGTGTTCCCACTTTCGCGAAGTCCGGGAATCGCCGAAAAGCATTCGGAAATCGGGCGATGCTTCGGCTCGGGTGCGCGCCGCATCGAACCCGCTCTGCGGGTTCGAGCAGCGAATCTCCAATTTCCCACGTCGACTTACTTCTGATCGGGCGAAGTCTCGGGCACCGACGAGACGGTCTCATCCGCTGCCGCGCCTTGTCCGAACAACTTGCCGAACGCGGAAACCTTGGCCTTCTGGCCGTTGTCCGCCTGGTTTCCTGCTGTGTTCCCGCTCGCCGCGGCAGTCTTCTTTGCCGCCGTGCCGCGAGGCAGCATCGCGTCCCAGCGAACCGTCGCGTACGTCGGGGCGACGGCCGGAGCCTGCGTTGCTGCCGGAATGTTGTTCGTTCCGGCCGGCGACGCGGTTGCGGAAACGGCGTGTGCAGACTCAGCAGCCGGAGCAGTTTGTCCCGCCGCGACCGGCGTTGATCCCGAGGCCGAGTCCCGCTGCGACGCAGTCTGTGTATCCGCGTTCTTCGTCGCGGCCGGTGCTTTCGTCACGGCGCTCGGATTCGTCGGATTCGCGAAGTCTTCCGGCGCCGGGATGCCCGGCAGAACCGAAGACGAGCTGCGCTTGGTCCTTTTGTCCGTGTCGAGCAGCTCGTCGAGCATGCTGCGATCGGGCCAGATGTCCTGCTTGCCGGTGAGCTTCTCCTTGAGCTGGATCGCTTCCTGCTGCATCGGGTCGATCGAGAGCGCCATGTTCACCTTCCACAGCGCCTGATCGGTCTGGCCCTCCGCCGCGAGCTTGCGCGCATCCATCAGCATCTGCGCCGTCATGCGTTCACGGCTGAACGGCAAGAGACCTTCCCGCGTGCCCGCCCGGACCCGCGCGATCATGTCGTGCGTCTTGTCGCCGGTCTCCGCGAGGAACGTGTCCGTCACCACCGACGGGGTGATCAGGAAGATGATTTCCTGACGATCGATCGTGTCTTCCTGGCCGCGGAACGCGTAGCCGACCAGCGGGATGTCGCCAAGGAACGGCACCTGCTTGCGCGATGTCTGCGTCGATTCGCGGAACAGCCCGCCCAGCACCACGGTCTGTCCGTCGCGGACGATCACGTTGGTGGTCAATTCGTTCGTGATTTCGTCGGGCACGGTGACGGTCGAGCCCGAGCTGTTCTTCACGTCGCGCACGACGGCCGACGAAACGCTCGGCTTGAGCTCGAGCCTGATCGTGTTGTCGTTGCCGACGAAAGGACGGAAGTAAAGCTGAGTACCGGTATCGAGGAACTCGACCGACTGCGTCGTCGCCGTGTTCGTGCTCGTGGTGTTCAGATACCCGACGCGCTCGCCGATGAGCACCCGCGCCGCCTGCCGGTTGAGCGCGAGAATCTTCGGGTTGCTGAGGACCGTCGTGTCGGTGACTTCATCCAGCATGCGGATGAACACGCCGACGTCGTTGCTGTACAGGCCGAGCTTCAGCGTCGCGGGGCCGGCCACGTTGCCGGGGCTCGATGCCAGGCCGAACGCGCTGTCCTTGCCCGATGTTCCGCCGACGACCGGTGTATCGCCCGGCGAGCCGTTGATCAGCTTCGTCGAGTTGTTCACGAGCATCGCGTCCGGAATGCGGAGCGGCCCGCCGACGCCCAGGAAGTCGCCGAAGTTCAGGTTGCCGATCACGGCGAAGTCCACGCCGAACGCGTTGTTCTCGCTCACCTTCGCCTGAAGGATCGTCGCCTCGACCAGCACCTGCGCCGGGCGCGTGTCCAGTTCCTTGATCAGCTTCTCGATCTGCTCCACCTGCTCGGGAAAGTCGTACACCATCACCGTCGATTCGCCCGGGTAGTCTTCCGCGCCGTTGGGCACTTCGCTCTTGCCGGGGAACGAGCCGATCTTCGCGTTGGTCTTGATCACCGAGTCCTTGCTCAGGAGCGCCTGCGCGAAAGACGCGGCATCGACCGCCGCGAGGTAGTTCAGCTTGATCACCTTCCACACCCGCTGACGCGACTCCTTCTCGAGCTTCTGAAGGTCTTCGAGCGTGTAGACGTAGATGAAGTTGCCGCGCTCGACGTATCCGAAGCCGTTGGCGTGGAGCAGCGCATCGAGCGCCTCGTAGAAGGTCACGCCGTAGAGATTGGCGAAAACCTTGCCGTTGACGTTCTTGTACGGGATGATGTTCTTCTGGCTCTGGAGGCTCAGCATTTCCAACACCGCCGTGATTTCTTCGCCGTTGACGCGCAGATCCACCACGCCGTTGTCATCGACCTTCACCGCGTTGGCTCGGATGCTCTTGACGCCGCGAGATTCCGAGGCGGGCCCGCCCTCCATCATCCCTCCGTTCGGCTTGCTCGAGAACGGGTCGGAAACCACGGCGGGCTGCAGCGGAGTCGGCTGCGAGTTCTGCTGCTCGGGCTGATTCTGGTTCGCGACCGGCTGCGCCGACCAGCTCTGCGCCAGCGTGTTCGGAACCGCAGCAGGGCTGCCGGTCTGGTTCGAGGTCTGATTCGACTCTTTGGCCGCGGCATTCAGCGACGCATCCGGCGCGCTGCCGGAGTTCTGCTGCTGGCCGATCGCCTGCACGTTGGATTGAGGCGAAGACGATTGTCCGCCCCCGGTGTACGTCCCCACCTGCGCCCGGCCCACGGCGGCGCCGCAGATCGAGATCAGGATCGCCGCCGGCCAGGCGAGGCGCGGCCAATCCGCTTTCGCGAGGCTCGTCGGAACATTCAAGAGCATCGCAAACGCCGGAAGGTTCGCGCTTTTGGAGGACTGGCGGTTGTTCTCGGTGGACGACATGGCGTTTTCCTCTTCTTGCGGGCAGTGTTCTCGGCCGGCTCCGGTACCTCTCGGACGCGCGCCCGACCTTCCGCCGGTGACAGGCCCAATAGCCCGCGCACCGGATGCGGTCTATTTCGACTGGCGCAGTGAGTGACTTTGGCACGAAGTTCCAGCCCGAATCGCGCACGCGGCTACAGACCCCACACCCACATCGAGGGCGCTCCAGAAACGCGGTCGCGTTCCGTCTGTAACGTCTGCGCAAGAGTGAAATCGAGAAATCTCCCGGCCCAATAACTTTTCGACTTACACTTTTCTCTCGTGAGTGGCACGGTTGTTGCCTCACCGAGCGATTGGAGAAGGCACCATGGATTTCTGGAAAAAGCTCAAGGGTGAACTCATTGACATCGTCGAGTGGCTCGACGATTCGCGCGACACGCTCGTCTACCGCTTCGAGCGGATGAACAACGAGATCAAGTACGGGGCCAAGCTCATCGTCCGCGAGAGCCAGGTCGCCGTCTTCGTCGATCAGGGCAAAATCGCCGACGTTTTTCAGCCCGGCATCTACACGCTCGAAACCAAGAACCTCCCCATCCTCTCGACACTCCTGGGCTGGAAATACGGCTTCGAATCGCCCTTCAAGGCCGAGGTCTACTTCGTCAACACCCGCCAGTTCACCGACTGCAAGTGGGGGACCTCCAACCCCATCATGCTCCGCGACGCCGAGTTCGGCCCCATGCGCCTCCGCGCCTACGGCACCTACGCGTTCAGAGTCGCCGACGCCGGCGCGCTCGTCAAGGAAGTCGCCGGAACCGCCGGCCGTTTCACCGCCGACGGCATCACCGACCAGCTCCGCAACTTCATCGTCACCTGCTTCACCGATGCACTCGCTGAAAGCAAAGTCCCCGCGCTCGACCTTGCCAGCAATTACGAGGAACTTTCCTCGCTGATTGCCAGCAAGATCCGCCCGCCCTTCAAAACCTACGGCATCGATGTCACCGCATTCCTCATCGAGAACATCTCGCTCCCGCCCGAGGTCGAAGCCGCGCTCGACAAGCGCACCAGCATGGGCGTGATCGGCGACATGGGCAAGTTCACGCAGTTCCAGACCGCCACAGCTATCGGCGACGCCGCCAAAAACCCCAGCGGCGGCGGCATGGCGCAAGGCATGGGAATCGGGGCCGGTTTTGCGATGGCGAACCAGATGGCCGGCGCGATTTCCGGTTCGAACGCCGCTCCGCCCCCGATTCCCGGTGTTGCCGCACCGAAGTACTTCGTCGCCATCGACGGAAAGCAAGCGGGTCCGTTCGACATGGCCACGCTCGCTCAGCTCGGCAATTCCGGCAAACTCACCGCTCAGACACTCGTCTGGAAACACGGCATGTCCGCCTGGGCCGCGGCATCCGATGTCCCCGAACTCGCACCGGCGCTCGGAAGCAATCCACCTCCGCTCCCCTAGCGCAACGCAGAAACCCCCTCCCGGAGGGAGGGGGCAGGGGGTGGGCAATCGTGTGCGCGGCGCGAATCCGAACGCCAAGCCGCGCCGCACTTTCTTCACCCTTCCAGACAAGAACCCCTCCGCGAAACCCCGCATTCTCCGCGCACTCCGCGTTCTCTCTTCCCGATGCCCGACACTTCTCCCATCGATTCCGTCGCTCCGCTCCCCGGCGTCCATCGCTCTTTCCCCTGCGCCCGCTGCGGCGCCGATCTTTCTTTTTCCCCGGGCGACAGCGCGCTCAAGTGCGGTCACTGCGGCACGATCAACCCCATCCCCGCGCCCGTTACCCAGGTCGAGGAAAACGACTATCTCTCCGTGCTCAACGACCTCGAGCACAACGCCGAGACCATCGAGCGCCTCGAAGTCCGCTGCGACGGCTGCGGCGCGAACGTCGAATTCCCGGAGAACGTGACGAGCCGCGCCTGCCCGTTCTGCGGCAGCCCGATCGTCGCGCAGGCCGTCTCCAAAAAACTCCTGAAACCTACGGCGATTCTGCCGTTTTCCGTGACGCGTCAGGCCGCGATCCAGCACTATCGCGCCTGGCTCAAGTCGCGCTGGTTCGCGCCCACCAAGCTCGCGCGCGAGGCCTTCCTCGACGGCGCGTTCGTCGGCGCGTACATGCCCTTCTGGACCTACGACTGCGTCGCGACCACCGACTACACCGGCCAACGGGGCGAAGACTACTGGGTCACCGAGACATACACGACAACCGTGAACGGCAAGCTTGTCACGCAAACGCGTCAGGTCCGGCGCACGCGCTGGTACCCTGCATCCGGAACCGTCGTCGATGATTTCGATGATGTGCTCGTCCCCGCGAGCAACTCGCTGCCCTTGAACAGCCAGGTCGAGGCGGAACCCTGGGGTCTGAAGGATCTCGTCCCGTACGACGACGCGTACCTTGCGGGATTCCGCTCCGAGAGTTACCGCACCGATCTCCAGGGCGGCTTCGAGGCCGCAAAGCAGAGAATGCGGTCGACGATCGAAGGCACCATCTGCGCCGACATCGGCGGCGATCACCAGCGCATCATCTCGATGCGATCAGCCTACGACCGCATCCATTTCAAGCACATCCTCCTGCCGATGTGGCTGAGCGCGTACCGCTTCAACCGCAAGCTCTACCGCGTGCTGATCAACGGCCGCACCGGCGAGCTCATCGGCGATCGCCCGTACAGCCGCTGGAAGATCGGGTCGCTCATCGTGATCCTGCTCGTCGTCGCCGGCATCATCGCGCTCATCGCCGCATATCACTGAGCAAAAAAGAAATAGGACCTATATGTCCTAGAGGTCCTATGTGTCCCATTCGGTTGCTTTTCGTTCTCAGTGCTTTTCCGACGCGTCCGCCGTTTCCTGCTTCGCAATCTGCGGATGCGCATCGCTCGGCTTCGGCTCGATCGCGCGCCGCTCCGGCTCCGCGTACGCGGTCCGCGGCACATTGGTCACCAGGCGCAGCTTCACCCAGATCAGCATGCCGAGCGCCATGACCATCATCATCGAGACCGCCGCGCTCTTGAGCGTGATCGCGCCCCCGAAATCGCGGCTTCCCTCGGTCCCGATATCCGGTTTGTTCGGGCCGCCGTTCACGCTATTGGTTTCGCTGTTTCCCACGTCGCCTCCAGTGGCACCGCCCTTCCGGGCGGTGTCTTGCTCGTTGCTCAATCCCCCGCCGTCTTGGTCACCGTCACACGCCCGGTGTAACCCTGAACCGTGATCTTGTACGTCTGGCCCGATCCGATGATCTCGAACGAACCGTCCGCCGCCGGCGTGTTGCTGCCGGCCGATGCGACCGGCGCGCCCAGCTCGTCGAAGATCAGCGTCTGGCTGTTGTTGAAGTTGACGTTCTTGATGATCGCGTTGCCGTAGAGCGAGCCGCCGATCTGCCTCGTCTCGATCGCGTCGATCGTCGTGTCCACGCTCGTCCCAGGGACGCGGCACATCGTGTACGAGTTCTTGGCGATATCAAACACGATCGCCCGGCTCTGCTGCATCGCGAGCGCATCAGACTGAAGCTCGGTGATGTCCGAAACCGCCGTCCGCAGCGCCGACTGCACCTGCAGCACGCCGGTCTGCTTGAACGCCGGCGCCGAAACCGCCGCGGCAATCCCGAGAACGACCACGACGATCAGCACCTCGATCAAGGTGTAGCCGTGGGCGCGCCAGGAAGTTTGATTGCGGTTGATGTGCATGGCCAACTACGGCAAGGGTTTGTCGAATCCGTCGAAAGACGCGGCCCACACATCGCCCGTGGCTGGATTGAAAATCCAGCCGTACGACGTCGTCGGTGCGGAATCCGGGCTGGAGCCAAGGGTGATAACAGTTCCGTTCGGCCCCTCCACGTAGAGATTGGCCGGCGGAACTTTGAAATAGCCGGCCGTCATTAATTCACCCCAGGTTCCGTCTCCTGAAGTCACAGATGGAAACTTCGACTTGTTCTGGTAGTAATAGAGGCTGACCGCCTGGCGCAACTTGACAAGCTGATCCACAGTCGCCGTCTTCTTCGCGTCATCTGTCGCGCTCGCGTATTGGGGCACGACTATCGCCGCAAGGATCCCGAGGATCACGACGACAATCAGGATTTCGACGAGGGTGAATCCCTTGCTTTTCATCGCTCGCTCCCGTGGGCTTTCCCACCAGCAAATCCGGCCGATCCCTTTTCAGGAATCGGCCGGTCTGAAGTTCAGTTCAAATCAGGCTGCACGCTCAGGGAGTGCCCGGCGTGATCTTGTCGCCGTCGAAGTAGCTTGCCTTCAGGGTGTTGGTGGCAGCATCGAAGTACCAGCCCGCCGCCGCATCGCCCGCCGCCGAGAAAATGACGGTCGAGCTGCCGTTCACCGGGTTGACCGGGGGCGCCTTCACGTAGCCCCTGTCAATCAGCGTGCCCCAAGTCGTATAGGCCGGATTCGAGGTGGACGCTGCCGCGTAGTCAGCAGCCGTCGGATAGGCGTGGGTCGTTTCGCGAGCGCGGAACAACTCGAGCTGATTATTCAGCGTGTCGAGCTGGGCCTTGATGTTGCCCGCCTGTGCATCCTGCGTGGCGTTCGTGAACTGCGGCACAACGATCGCCGCCAGAATGCCCAGGATGACCACCACGATCAGAATTTCGACCAGCGTAAAACCCTTGCGAATCGTCTGCTTCAACATTCCTGACTCCTTGCTTGTGGGCCGTGGCCAACCGGCCCGCCCGCTTCCCGTGCTCCACCTCGCTCAACCCTGCTCCTGCACCCCGTTGCCGGAGTCCCACGCCCGCCCCGAAGGCAGACCCAAAAGCGAGGAAACCAGTACTTCCCTTCCGCTCGCAACCGTGCGAGCCGGCGACCTCCGAAGCCTCCGGAAAATCCAGCTGCTCCTTCGATCACCTTCAACATCGGAAACACTTTCGCGCAAAGTCACCCCGCGCGCCCTTCGCGACCCCTTCACAGGTCCGTCTATTCCGATTGCGTCGCGCGGAGCACGCCCGGAAAAACCGCGTTTCCCAAAAGTGCCCGTGGCGCAAAACAAAGGGCACTTCGGCGCACGCATCGCGCGATCACGCAGCACGACACGCCGCAAAACGAGGAATTCGCCCTAGAGCGCAGCTCCGGAACCCCTTCCCTGAGGGAAGGGGTTGGGGGAAGGGAGATGCCTTTTCGGTTTCACTTCTTGGCTCTCCTCGCAACTCCGCAAACTCCGTCACTCCGCGTTCGCGTCTGGATTGCACCGTTCGGGCATGGCGCCGGTGAATCTCTCCTCACACTTTGAGCCATTGCAGTCGAATGCTTCTCTGCTTCTCTGCTTCTCTCCGTCTCTCCGTCTCTCCTTCTTTTCCTTCGCCTCCGCGCAACTCCGCAAACTCCGTTACTCCGCGTTCTCTCCTCGGCCGCGCCACACGCGCATCACCTCAGTTCACCACTCTCCGCCCTTCGAGTCCTTTGAGCCCCTCGCGTTGCCGACTTTTCCTGCTTCCGGCTCGTACGCGATCTCCCCGAATCAGTGATTCCCCGCACCGATTCCCGCGTTCCGACGCAATACCCTCAGCCCTCCAACAGTTACCCTTGGTAGGAAACTGGTAACGGTTTGATTTGCTCGGCGGAGGTGGTCGGTCGGAGTTCTCGATGAAGAAGCTGGTCGTTTGGTTGATTGTGCTGGGTCTTTTGGGTGGCGGCGGGGCGTACGCGTGGCAGATGTACAAGGCGCGGGCCAAGCCCGACTCCTCGGTCTATCGCACCGCGCCTGTCCGCAAGGCCGACATCATCTCCAGCATCTCCGCAACCGGCACAGTCGTTCCCGAGGATGTCGTGGACGTCGGCGCCCAGGTGAACGGCCAAATCGCCAGCTTCGGCAACGGCAAAGACGGCAAGCCGGTGGACTACCGCTCCGAGGTCGATGCGGGCATGGTCCTCGCGAATATCGACGACGCGCTCTTTAAAGCCGATGTCTCGACTGCTGAAGCGCAGCTCGCGCAGGCCAAGGCGCAGGTTCTTGTCGCCGAGGCCAACCGCGCGCAATCGCAGGCCAAGCTCGATCAGGCCGAGCGCGACTGGGCCCGCGCCCAGAAGCTCGGTCAGAGCAAGGCGATCTCGCAGGCCGACTTTGATGCCGCCAAGTCCGCGTACGAACAAGGCACGGCCACTATCTCGCTTTCCGACGCTTCGATCGCACAATCGAAGGCTTCGGTTGCGATCGCCGAAGCCTCGCTGCTCCGCGCCCGCCGCAATCTCGCTTACTGCACGATCACCGCCCCCGTCAGCGGCGTTGTAATCGACCGTCGCGTCGAGATCGGCCAGACCGTGGTCGCCAGCCTCAACGCCCCCAGCCTCTTCCTTCTCGCCAAAGACCTCACGAAAATGAAGGTGCTTGTCCAGGTGAACGAGGCCGACATCGGACACGTGATCCCCGGTCACCCGGTGACTTTCACCGTTGATGCCTTCCCCGGCCAGACGTTCAAGGGCGAAGTCCGCAAGGTTCGCCTCAACGCGACGATGACACAGAACGTCGTCACCTACACCGCCGAGATCGCGACCGACAATCCCGACAAAAAGCTTCTTCCTTATCTCACCGCCAACGTTCGCTTCATCGTCGAAGAAGCACGCGACGCGCTCGCGGTTCCCAATGCCGCGCTCCGCTGGTCTCCATCTGTCGAGCCCGCTGCGAACACCGGCCCCGGAGGCGCTTCATCCGCCTCTTCGCCGCCCAACGCGTCTGCGCCCGCGGCACAAACCGGCGACACCGGCCGCCCACGAAACGGTCAGCGCCGACAAGGGCCGCGCGAGGGAGAAGCGCAATCCGAAAACGCCGCACCGAGGCGCGAACGCACCGCGGAGCGCAAAGGCACAGTCTGGGTGCTCGATGAAAACGGCCTGCGCTCGGTCGAGGTCAAAATCGGAATCTCCGACGGCCTCGTCACCGCCGTTGAAAACCCCGATCTCAAAGAAGGCGAACTCGTTGTCGTCGGCGAAGCCGTCGCTGGTTCCGCTTCCGGCGCCACAACCAATCCGTTCGCACCGGCCAGCCCCTTCGGTGGTCGTGGCGGAGGCAGAGGGGGACGCTGACCGCGCATATCCGCCTTTCCTTCATTCCGAACTCGATGCCTTGATGCCTCGCTGCCTTGATGCCTTCTTTTCGCTCGAACCCCGATGACTTCCCCTCTCGTCAAACTCCATGACATCCGGCGCACGTTTCACATGGGCGAGATCAGCGTCCACGTGCTCCGCGGCATCTCGCTCGAGATCGAGCGCGGCGCCTACGTCGCCCTCACCGGCTCTTCCGGCTCCGGTAAGACCACGCTCATGAATCTGCTCGGCTGTCTCGACCGACCGACCTCGGGCGAATACTGGCTCGATGGAATCGAAGTCTCGCGCCTGTCCGCCGATGCCCGCGCGATGATCCGAAACAAGAAAATCGGCTTTGTCTTCCAGAACTTCAATCTCCTGCCGCGCACGACGGCGCTCGAGCAGGTCATCATGCCGCTCGCGTACACCGCGACTGGACTGAGCGATCGCGAAGCGAAGGCCCGCGCCGCCGACCTCCTGAAGATGGTCGGCCTCGGCGAGCGCATGGACCACCGGCCCAGCCAGTTGTCCGGCGGCCAGCAGCAGCGCGTGGCAATCGCCCGCGCGCTCATCAATCATCCGCCGGTCCTCTTCGCCGACGAACCGACAGGAAATCTCGATTCGCACACCACGGCGGAAATCCTCGAGATGTTCGACCGTCTCAACCGCGAAGAAGGCATCACCATCATCCTCGTGACGCACGATCCCAACGTCGCGGGGCACGCGAGGCGGAACATCCGCCTGCGCGACGGCATGGTCGAATCCGACACCGTCCGCGAAGGCCCGCCGCCCGGACGTTCCACTCCCGAAGAGAGCGCGGAAAGGCAGGTCGCATGACCATCCGCAAAACGCTTTCGACCGCGATCCGCGCGCTGCAAAGAAACATCACCCGTTCCGCGCTCACCGTGCTCGGAATCGTCATCGGCATCGCCGCCGTGATCGCCATGATGGAGATCGGCAAGGGCTCTTCCGGCTCGATCGCCAAGACCATCGCCAGCATGGGCGCGAACAACCTCTTGATTTTCCCGGGCACCGCCGCCAGCGGCGGCGTGAGCTTCGGCGGAGGCAGTTCGCTCACGCTCACCGCCGAAGATTGCGAGGCAATCAACCGGGAGTGCTCCGCGATTGCCGCGGCAGCACCAATCGTCCGCGCCCGCCCGCAGCTCATCTACCAGGACAAGAACTGGGTGCCGACTTTTGTCTACGGATCGACGCCGGCGTATCTCAACGTGCGCGACTGGACGCAGATGGCCGAGGGCGACATCTTCACCGATGCGGATGTGCGCAACGCTTCGCGCGTCTGCGTTGTCGGTCAGACGCTCGTGCGCGAACTCTTCGGCGGCAAGAATCCCGTTGGCAAGGAACTCCGCGTGAAAAACGTGGCGTTCACGGTGGTGGGAGTGCTCGCGCCCAAGGGCGCGAACGCCTTCGGCATGGATCAGGACGACATCCTTCTCGCACCCTGGACAACGATCAAGTACCGAGTCTCCGGAAACTCCGGAACGACGACGACAAGCTCGTCTTCGACTTCAACAACGACCGGCAATTCCGCCGACTCGACGTACCCCGGCGCCTCGAGCGTTTTTCCCGCTCCTTCCTCGACGCAGGCTGCCGATGCGCCGATGCCAGTGCGCTTCGCGAATGTCGATCAGATCATCATGTCGGCCCGCTCGGGCAGCCAGATCCAGCCCGCGATGCGTGAAGTCACCGCGCTGCTCCGCGAACGCCACCGCCTGCAACAAGGAGAGGCCGACGATTTCAGCATCCGCGACATGACCGAGAGCGCCAATGCGCTTGCGAGCACAACGAACATGATGACAAACCTGTTGCTCGCGGTTGCGCTCATCTCGCTCGTAGTGGGGGGCGTCGGCATCATGAACATCATGCTCGTCTCCGTGACCGAGCGCACGCGTGAGATCGGCCTGCGCATGGCAGTGGGCGCGCGATCCCGCGACATCCTGCGTCAGTTCCTGACCGAGGCGACGCTCCTTTGCCTGGTCGGTGGATTGCTCGGGCTCGCGCTCGGACGCGGCGCGGCGCTGATGGTCCAGAGGTTCCTGCGCTGGCCGGTCGAAAGCTCGATCGAGGCGATCGTCGCTTCGATCGTGGTTTCCGCCGTCGTCGGCATCGTCTTCGGTTTCTATCCCGCATGGAAAGCCTCTCGCCTCGATCCGATCGAGGCGCTGAGATACGAATAAGGCGCTCACCGCAGAGGCGCAACGACACACAGAAAGCCAAGGAATGGAAGGGACAAAAACAGAACCGTCGAACAGCCAGGGGGCTTTGGCCGCCATTGTCCGCTCTTCTCTTTTTCCTCTGTGCCTCTGTGGTGAACTCTTCTTCTCCTCCGGCTGCATGGTCGGGCCCGATTACCAGAAACCCGAGACCAAGGTGTTCGCGCAGTTCGCCGGTCTCGACAAGCAGGTCACGAGCGACGATCTCGCGAGCAAACCGACGGATGCGCCGCTCGAGATCTCGCGCTGGTGGCGTGAATTCGGCGACGAAAAGCTGACAGGTCTCATCGCCCGTGCGCAGCGCGAGAACCTCGATGTCGCCGTCGCCATCGCGCGCATCCGCCAGGCCCGCGCTCAGGTGATGATCGCGACCGGTGGCCTCTACCCCTCGGTCAGCATCGGCGCCAGCTATTCGCAGGCGCGCAGCCCTGGGGGCGGGCTCGGCACCGGCGGCAACGGACGCATCACCAACTTCTATCAGGCCGGATTTGATGCCTCGTGGGAGATCGATGTTTTCGGCGGAATCCGGCGCCAGATCGAAGCGACGAAGGCCGGGCTCGATGCCGCGTTTGAATCGCGCGACGATGCCCTCGTCACCCTCGCGGGAGACATCGGAACCAACTACATCAACCTGCGCGGCGCGCAGAGTCAGCTCGCGATCGCACGCAGCAATCTCGCGGCACAGGAGCAAACCCTCGCGCTCACGCAGGAACGCTTCGATGCCGGCTTTGTCTCCGCGCTCGATGTCGCCAACGCTCAGGCTCAGGTCGCCTCGACCCGCTCGTCGATCCCGGTGACAGAGGCACAGATCCGCGCATATATCTATGCGATCGGTGTGCTGCTCGGCGACGAACCCTCGACACTTCTGGCGGAACTCACACCCGACAACCCCATCCCGCGCGCGCCCAGCACTGTCCCGATCGGCCTCCCTTCCGATCTGCTTCAACGCCGCCCCGACATCCGGCGCGCGGAGGCCACGCTGCACGCCGCGACCGCGCAGATCGGCGCCGCCATCGCGAACCTCTACCCGCAGTTCAATCTCAACGGCTCGATCGGGCTTCAGGGCGGCAACGCCGGTGATCTCGGCTCGATCGCAAATCACTACTGGTCCTACGGACCCGGCGCGAACTGGCTCGTCTTCGATGGCGGCCAAACCCGCGGCAACATCGAGCTCCAGCGCGGCGTGACCGACGAAGCCTTCGCCACCTACAAGCAGACCGTGCTCGTCGCGCTCCGCGATACCGAAACCGCGCTCGTCAATTTCACGTCGCAGCAAAAACGCCGCGTCGCGCTCGCCGAAGCGGTCGAAGCGAACAAGGCCGCGGTCGATCTCTCGATGCAGCTCTACAGCAACGGGCGAACCGATTTCCTCAACGTGCTCAGCGCGCAGCGCCAGCTCTTCCTTTCAGAAGATGCGCTCGCGCAGAGCGAAGCGAACGTGAGCACGAATCTCATCGCCCTCTACAAGGCGCTCGGCGGCGGATGGGGTCTTGAAGATGGGGGCGAGGACCCAGGGCCGTCTGCTGCCGCACCGGTCGCACAGGTTTCGGGGCCTGCGAGCGAGCCTTCATCCGTCAGTCAATGAGGCGGATATCGACCATGTATTGAGCATGGCGCTGCGATGAGCGCAGGGGTGCGCGTGGCGCGGCACGATGCACAACACTTGAACAAGCCGCTGCGCTTCGCGCGGAACTACAAATCGCCCGCGATGGTTTCGATCGCGCGGGTCAGAACCCGTATCGACGCCAGGTATTCCGAGATCCGGATGTGCTCGTTCGGCGTGTGGTCGAGCGCGCTGTCGCCGGGTCCGTACGCGGCGATCGGGCAATTCCAAATCGGCGCGACGACGTTCATGTCGGATGTGCCGGTCTTGTGCTTCGGTGTCGGCTTCAAACCCTCGGCGCGGATCGCGCTCGTGAGCGCGCGAGCAACGGAGCCGCTGCGCTCCGCGACATGCGCGACTTCGTGGCCGGAGAAAGACCATCGCGCGCCGAGGAACGAATGCGAGGCGCGCAGGCAGAGATCGTCGATCTGCGCAGGGGCAATGCCGGGCGGCAAGCGAAAGCCCAGCGTGAGCGATGCGCGATCGGTGACGCCGTCGTGGGAGGAATTCATGGATCGCAGCTTCGCCTGCACGCGATCGAACACGCGCTGCGCGCCCGGCGTCAATTGCTCGGCGGCTTCACGCACCCGCGACCAGATTTCGAAGGCGATCTCGCTCGCTGTTTGCTCGGGACCGGCCGAATGCGATGAACTCGTTTCGACGTCGAGCCATGCAATCACGCGGCCCTTGTAGCCGAGAGTCACGCCCTCGGCGCCGCTGGGTTCGCCGATGATGCACGCATCGGCGCGGTACGTCGCGCACGCGAACCGAGCGCCCTTCGAAGTTGCCGATTCTTCTTCGGTCGCGCCGATCACGCGAACGCGAACGCCGGGCGGAAGGGTCGCCCGTGCCGCGGCGATGGTGAACGCCGCCAGCGGTCCCTTCGCATCGACCGCGCCGCGTCCGAAGAACAAGTCGCCTTCGCGCCGGACCGGAACATCGCCGGGAACGGTATCGATGTGCCCGAGCAGCACGATCTCCCTTACGGATGGAGAAAGGTCGCCCCGCACGCCGACAGCGCTCCCGCTCGGATCGATCTCGGTCTCGAAACCGAGCGCCGCCATCCGGGTTGCGAGTAACTCGGAACACGCGCGCTCCTGTGTGCTCACGCTCGGAGTTCGAACCAGATCGACAAGCAGCGCGACGGCTTCCTCGTCGGACATTGGTGGCCGGGCTGTGGTCGGCTTCGGAGTTGCGAGTGGGACGCTCATTCGATAACGGTTCCAACACCCTGGAGCGCCTGAGAGATGGGGTTTTCTCTTCGCGCATCGCCGATGATCACGCGACGGACACCCGCGTCGAGCGCTTCGCCCGCGCCGAGCACCTTCTTCTTCATGCGCCCTTGTGCCGCGGACTGCGCCGACTCGATCTGCGACTTGGGCAGGCGGTCGATCAGCGACGATTCATCCGGGAACTTCGCGAGCAGGCCCGGCACGTTGCTGAGCAGCAAGAGGTCTTGCGCGTTGAGCGCCGCAGCCGTCATTGCCGCGGCACGATCGGCATCGACGTTGATCGGCTCGCCCTCGAAACTCACGGCGGGGGGCGAAAGCACGGGTGTAAAGCCGGCATCGAGCAATTGACGCAGCAGCGCCGCGTTGACTTCGCTCACGGTTCCGGTGAAGTCATCGCGCACGACGGTCACGCGCCCGTCGATGACGGCCCGAATCGCGGCCTTGCGCTCGCCTCGCCACGTGCCGCCGTCCATCCCGGAGAGTCCGATCGCGCGAACGCCGTTTCGCCCGAGCTGTTCGACGATCTGCTGATTGAGCAATCCGCGGCAGGCCATCTGCATGATCTCGAGCGTGCGGCGATCCGTGCGCCGGCTCGTGTGGCCGCTCGGACTGGTGATGAACTGCGATGGGTGGCCGAGCGCGATTGCGAGTTCGTTGGTGTGATCGGAACCGCCGTGCACGATGACGAGGCGCTGGTCTCGCGAGATGAGTTCGGCCGCATCGCGGCAGAAAGGGCCGGGTTCCTTGCCGACGCTGCCGCCGAGCTTGACCACGGTGATGTCTGAGTGGGTTGACATAGATCAGATCGGGTGAAGGCCGGTGAAGGTGAGTCCCTGACTTTCATCGAAGCCGCACATGAGGTTCATGCACTGGACGGCGGAACCCGCGGCGCCCTTCATCAGATTATCGATTGCGGAGAGGACAACGATGCGATCCGAGTTGGGGTCGCACTCGAAGCCGACATCGCAGTAGTTGGTGCCCGCGAGAATCTTCGGTTCGGGATAGCGATGGATGCCCGATCGATCCTTCACGAGACGCACGAACGGTTCCTTGCCGTACGCCTCGCGGAAGAGCTTCCAAAGCGCCTTTTCTTCGACGCGTTGAGTAGGGGTGACGTGCGCCGTGCAGAGAACACCCCGCACGAGCTCGACCGAGGTGATGCTCATGTGCAGGTCGAACGCACCATGCAGATCCATCAGTTCCTGGCGCACTTCGGCCTGGTGGCGGTGGCCGGTGGGTGCGAAGGAGCGCACGCTGCCGGAGCGCTCGGGGTGGTGGCTCGACGGGCTGGATGCGTTGCCGGCTTCGGAGGAACCGACCTTGAGATCGGCGACGACGGACTTGATGAGCCCCGCGCGCGCCAGCGGCAGAAGCGCGAGGTTGATCGCGGTCGCGTTGCAGCCGACGCCGCTGGCGAGCTTCGCCCCGGCGAGTTGCGAACGCCGGAGTTCGGGCAATCCGTAGACGAATCGGTCGAGCCACGCCGGAGAAGGATGCGGTTCGTCGTACCAGCGCTGGTACTGCGCGGCGTCGCGCAGGCGGAAATCTGCCGAGAGATCGATCACGCGCTGCGCCAGCGAGGTGAAGCGCTCGATCTTGCCGCTCGCTTCTCCGTGCGGCATGCAGAGGAAGAGCACATCACACGGTTCGAGCTGATCGGGCGAGGAAAACTGGAGTGTCGTTCGGCCGCGCAGGTTCGGGTGCACGCTGTAGACGTAGTTCCCTGTCTGCTGGCGCGAGGTGATCTGCGAAACCGTGACGCCGGGATGATCAAGGAGCAGGCGAAGAACCTCGCCTCCTCCGTAACCGGAGCCGCCGACGATCGAAACTCGGAGTGGCGAACTCATGCAACTCCCAACCCCGCGGCGGCGGGCACGGGCGAACGGGCGTGCGAGACGCGGTTCACGCTCTGCTTCTCGGCAATGCCGAGCACATAGTCGATCATCCGACCGGGAATGTCAACGCCGGTCGTCGCGATGGAGTTGCGGAACTCCATCGTGTGATTGACTTCGCTCACGAGCACGCGGCCGTCGGAGGATTCGAGAAGGTCGATTGCGAGCAGCGCGCCGGCGTTGCCCGCCATCGCGCGCGCGGTGCGCCGGCAGAGATCATCGATCGCCGGCAGAATCGCGAAGCCCGCGGCCTGACCACCCCGCGCGGTGTTGGTGATCCAGTGCTCGCTCCGCCGCTCGATCGCCGCGATCGGCGATGTACCGACGACGAACACCCGCAGGTCGCGACCGGGCTTGTCGACGTGTTCTTGAATGTAAAAAACCCCGTGCTGCACGGAACCGAGCGTGGACTTGTGCTCCACGATCGCTTCCGCGGCATCGCGATCGTTCACCCGGGCAAGCAATCTTCCCCACGAACCGACCGCCGGCTTGAGCACCACCGGATAGCCCATTTCCTCGATAGCCTCGAGCGCGGTTTCGGGGTCGACTGCTACCCGAACGCGCGGAGTGGCGATGCCGTTGCGGGCGAGGATGAGCGAAGTTGTGAGCTTGTCGCCGCAGGCTTCGATCACCGCGCTCGGGTTGATGCACGGGATGCCGAAGGACTCGAGCACGCGCACCGCGGTAACAGCCTGTGTCTGACTGACGCAGCGTTCGAAGACCGCGTCGAAGCGCTGCCAAGGCGTGGGATCGTGGATCTCGGCTTGGAACTTCGTGACGTCGAGCAATTCAAACTCGATGCCGCGGCGTTCGAATTCTTCGATCAGCAGGCGTTCTTCGACGCGGATGCGGGAGTGGAGGAAACCGATGCGCATGGGGGCTCCGGAAGACAAGTTCACCACAGAGGCACAGAGACACAGAAAGGGGAAGGGTTTGAAAGACAAGAAGGCATCAAGGCAAGGGGCATCGAGGCATCGAGCGGGGATTACTCGCCCCAGTCTTCCTGCACTTCGGGAGCGAGTTCGAGGCGAACGGGGTCGAGGCCGGTCACTTCGAGCTCTGCGTTGCAATCGGGGCAACGAACGACTTCGCCCTGAAGCGGACGGCGCACAAACGGAACGTTGCCTTCGCATTCGGGGCAGTTTGTCGAGGCGGACGCGGTGGTCGGGGAGGCGGACATGCTGAATCTCCTTGAAAAACCGGGGGAAAACTGGGGACAAGAAAAAAGCCGCGGGGTTTGGTTTTCCCGCGGCTGCAAAAGCAGAGCGGGCCGGCAGTCGGCCGGCCCGGATACGTCAGTGGATCGAAGAGATCTCAACCGCGCGAAAGGGCCGCCGACAGGCTTTTTGCCTGTTTCGATTTGCCCAATTTGCTGCTGGTGAGTGTCATGCGCGTTCTATCGGCGAATTTCGGACGGCAATACAAGGCGCGTTTCCCGCCGGGGTCAAGTGCCCAAAGGGGCCAGGACAAGCAACATTCGCGGGCTGGCGTCGGTTGGTTTCGGTAGACTGGGCCACTTTCCAAACCCCGCTGGTGGCTTTCAATCCGCATGATCACCGACTTTTTCAAACAACTCCGTCAGCATCTGCTCACCGGAGTTTCCTACGCCATTCCGTTTGTTGCCTGCGGCGGCATTCTGATTGCCGCGGCGTTGGCGTTCGCGCCTTCCAATCCCGAGTCGCACGCGCCCGATCCGAGCACCGTTCCGGCGCTGATGTTCCTGCTCAAAATCGGAGTGCTCTCGTTCAAGCTGATGCTGCCGATCCTGGCGGCGTACATCGCCTATTCGATCGCGGGAAAGCCGGGCTTGGTGCCGGGGGCGATCGGCGGGTTTTTGTGCAACGACCTGCGCGTGCTCGCGTTTTTCCCGCAGCCGGGAGAGAAGGAGTTGAGCGCCGGATTTCTCGGCGCAATCGTCGCGGGTCTGCTTGCCGGGTATCTCGTCGCGCTGATCAAGAAAGTGCCTACGCATCGGCTGATCAAGCCGGTAATGCCGATTTTGATTATCCCGATCGTGTCGTCGTTGATCGTGAGCGCGACGATGATCTTGCTGCTCGGCCCGCCAATCGTGGACCTTATGGACTGGTTGACGGTTCATTTAAAGGAGATGCAGACAGGAAACGCGATTCTGCTCGCAGCGGTGATCGGTGCGATGATCGCGTTCGACATGGGCGGGCCGGTGAACAAGGTTGCATTCTTCTTTTCGGCAGGTTTGATTGCGAAGGGGAATTTCCTGCCGATGGGGGCGTGCGCGGTCGCGATCTGCACGCCGCCGCTCGGCATGGGGCTTGCAACGCTGCTCTCACGCCGGCTCTGGTCGGAAGAGGAGCGCGATTCGGGCCTCGCGGCGCTCGGCATGGGCACGATCGGGATCACGGAGGGCGCGATCCCGTTTGCTGCGGCAGATCCGCTGCGGGTGATCCCGTGCCTGATGGCGGGTTCGATGGTCGGGGCGGTGATCGCGATGCTCGCTAGAGTGGGGAATCACGCGCCGCACGGCGGGCCGATCGTTCTGCCCGTGATCGACAATCGCATGATGTACGTGGTCGCGATCATCGCGGGGACGGTGACGACGGCGCTGCTCATCAATCTCTTGAAGTCGTTTTCGAAGCGGAAGGGTGCGCCGGAGGAACTGGCATGAAGATCATCGGAGTGACGGCGTGTCCGACGGGGATCGCGCACACCTACATGGCGGCGGAGAATCTCGAGAAGGCGGCGAAGGCCGCGGGCCATCAGATCAAGATGGAAACGCAGGGTGCAATGGGGATCGAGAACGAACTGAGCGCGGCGGACGTACGAAACGCGGATGTCGTGATCTTCGCCGTGGATATCGAGGTCGAAAAGAAGGAGCGATTCGACGGCAAGAAGGTCATCAAGGTCGGGGTCGCGGAGGCGATCAAGAATCCCGGCGCCGTGCTCGCCCGGGCGATCGGATAAGGCGAGCCTGCGCTGCGAGAGAATCCCGTGTCCACGACTTTGAAATTCGCGTGCGACCTCAAACACGGGCTGCACGCCCGGCCGGCGAGCCTGATCGCGCAGATCGCGGAGAAAGCAAAGTCGCGCGTCCTCGTGAAGAAGTCGGGTGTTGCCGAGGCGGATGCGCGCAGCGTCCTCTCGGTGATCGCGCTCGATATCCAGCCGGGAGATGTCTGGGAAATCAGCATCGACGGGGCGGACGCGACAACGGTCTCGTCGGAGATCGACTCGCTGGTGCGCTCGCACTTCGGAGAAAAGGCCGGGGAAGACGGCGAGTTCATCGAGGCGCCCGCGCGGGTTCCCGCGGCACTCCAGCGCATGGGCGTACAGGTTGTTTCGGGCCGACCTGCTTCTCCTGGGATCGGGCGTGGGGCGGTGGTGCGGGTGCGTTCGCGTTCGCTCGAGCAGAGCCTTGCGGACCGGGCGGTCGAGAAACCCGAAGATGAATCGAGGCGATTTCGGCGGGCGATCGAGACCGCGGCGGACGAAGTAGAGAGACGGTTGCGACGAGCCTCGGGCACGAGCGCGGAACTGCTCGCGGCGCACCGCCTGATGCTGAATGACTCGGAATTGAACGCGGCGGTCGAGCAGCGGATCGCCGATGGAACCGGCGCGGAGCGCGCGGTGGCGCAGGCAACGGAAGAGTTTGCGGACCGGCTCAAGGCCGCGAACAGCACGATCATCCGCGAGCGCGCCGCGGACGTGCACGATCTCGCGATCCAGATTCTGAGCGCGATGGGCACCGAGATCGGCGACGAGGTTCCGACGTTGACGGAGCCATCGGTCGTCATCGCGGATTCACTGACGCCCGGGCAGCTTCTCCGGTTCGACGCTTCCAAGCTCGCCGGATTGGTGCTGGGCGAGGTCGGGTTGACATCGCACGTGGTCATTCTCGCGCGATCGATGGGCCTGCCCGCAATCGTCGGTGCACCGAAGCAATTTCTTCGCGCGATGGCGGCGCAGCGCATGCTGGTCGATGGCGCATTCGGGTTCGCTGTTGCCGATCCCGATGAACGCGTGCTCCGGCTCTATGGACTCGACGAACTCGCGAAGAGTCGGCGTGCCGAGTTTCTCGCTTCGTTCGGGACGATGGGCGGAAAAACGCGCGACGGCAAATCGCTCGAAATCGGCGCGAACGCGTCTTCGGCGCAGGATGTCGGGCGCGCGGTCGCGGGAGGGGCGGACGGCATCGGGCTCTTCCGCACCGAATTTCTGTATCTGGGCCGGACCAAGGCGCCGACGGAAGCAGAGCTCTTCGAGACTTTTTTCGGTGCGGCACGCGCGGCGGGCGGAAGGCCGATTGTTTTTCGCACGTTCGACATCGGCGCGGACAAGCCGGCGCCGTTTCTGCACTTGCCTTTCGAGGAGAACCCTTTTCTCGGCGCGAGGGGCGCGCGGCTTTACCGACGGCACGCGACCCTTTTGCGGACACAGCTCAGGGCGATCGTCCGCTCTTCGGAAGTCGCGCCCGGAACCGTGCGGATCATGGCTCCGATGATCACGACGGTCGAGGAAATGAAATGGTTTCAGGCGCAGGTGCGCGCGGTCGAAAAGAATCTCGCGAACGGCGGCTTCACTGCGCCGCCGTTGCAGGTTGGAATGATGATCGAGACGCCCGCGGTGGCGGCATCGGTCGCGAGCTTTGCACCTCACGCGGATTTCTTCAGTCTGGGGACGAACGACCTTTCACAGTACTGGTTTGCCGCGGACCGGGGGAACGGAGAAGTCGCCCCTCTCGCAAATGAACTCGAGCCTTCATTTGTACGGATGCTGCAGCGCGCGGTCAGCGACGCGCACGTTGCAGGGAAGTGGATCGGGATTTGCGGCGAGATGGCGTCGCGTACGGCGAATCTCGCGATTCTGCTCGCGCTCGGGCTGGATGAGATCAGTGTTTCGGGCGTGAGCGGCGCGGAGATGAAGCACCGGCTTGCTGGACTCAGTTCTGACGAATGCAAATCGGCGCTGGATGCGGTGCTTTCGAATCCGCACACTCAGGGCGGCGAGTGGGCAGGAACACTTGGAGCGATGGGATCCCATGTGTCGCCGATCGCGGTCGAACTGATCCAACTCGAGTGCGCGGCGTCAACGAAAGAAGAGGCGATCCGCGAGATGGTCGGGATTCTCTACAGCGGCGGCAGAACGGACCGGCCCGGAGATCTCGAGGAGGATGTCTGGGCGCGCGAGGCGGTGTACTCGACGGGATTGGGATTCGGCTTTGCCGTCCCGCACTGTCGGACGAAGGCTGTTGGCTCGGTTTCGGTCGCGGTCGGGCGGCTGGCGAGGCCGATCGAGTGGGGCTCGAATGATGGGTTGCCGGTGCGACACGTGATGATGCTGGCGGTCCCGGATGGTGCGGATGCCAAGGCGCACCTGCAGGTGCTCGCGAAGCTGGCGCGGAAGCTGGTGCACGAGGAGTTTCGCGGAGCGGTGGAGAGAGTGAGCGATGTCAGGGGAATGGCGGAGTTGTTGAAGAGAGAGTTGGGACTGTGAGCCTGGAAAGGCAATCACATGAGAACGCGGAGAGGAACGAAGATGAAGAATGCGGAATCAGCAACTCCGAGGATTCGCAAAGCGAGTTGGGTTTGCGTACTCCGCGCCGCGGCAAGAAATGCTCTCCCTTCCCCCAACCCCTTCCCTCAGGGAAGGGGCTTCGGAGGTGCACTTGCGGTTGCGTGTGCGCTGACATGTGCCGGCGCCGCCCGCGCGGCGGAGCCTGCGCAGGCGCCGGCGGCACCGGAAGTGGACTTTAAGTCGAAGCCGACGCTGTATGTGGTCGGATATGCGCACCTGGATACGGAGTGGCGCTGGGCGTATCCGCAGACGATCCGCGAGTTCATCGCCGACACGCTCCACAAGAACTTCGATCTCTTCGAGAAGTATCCCGATTACGTGTTCAACTTTTCTGGGTCGCGGCGCTACCAGATGATGAAGGAGTATTACCCGGAAGAGTTCGAGAAACTCAAGGGGTATGTCGCGGCGGGCAAGTGGTTCCCGTGCGGGTCATCCGTCGATGAGAACGACGCCAACGTTCCGTCTGCGGAGTCGTTCGTGCGGCACATCCTGTACGGCAACAGGTTTTTCCGGGGCGAGTTCGGGATCGCAAGCCAGGAATTCATGCTGCCCGATTGCTTCGGGTTTCCCGCGGCGTTGCCGACGCTCCTCAATCACTGCGGGATTCAAGGGTTTTCAACGCAGAAACTGACGTGGGGTTCGCCGGTCGGGATCCCGTTCAAGGTCGGACGCTGGATCGGGCCGGATGACAGCGAGGTGCTCGCGGCACTCGACCCGGGCGCGTACGTCGGTCAGGTGAAAGAAAATCTGGCGAATAGCGCGAGCTGGAAGGCGCGCATCGACAACAACGGCAAGCAATCGGGCGTGTTCGTGGATTACCACTACTACGGTACGGGCGATACCGGCGGCGCGCCGACGCCCGAGTCGGTCGCAATGGTCGAAGAGAGCGTCAAGACCGACGGCGCGATCAAGGTGATCAGCGGGCCGGCAGACTGGATGTTCCGCGCGATCGATGCGCACCCGGAGATGCGCGCAGGTCTCCCGACGTACAAGGGCGAGCTGCTCTTGACCGAGCACTCGGCGGGGTCGATCACATCGCAGGCGTACATGAAGCGGTGGAATCGGAAGAATGAACTGCTGGCAAATGCCGCGGAAACCGCGGCGACCTGGGCGTGGTGGCTGACGGGGGAGAAGTATCCGGCGCAGCGACTCGAAGATGCGTGGACGCTGGTGCTCGGCTCGCAGATGCACGACATTCTGCCCGGGACGAGCCTGCCCAAGGCGTATGAGTACGCGTGGAACGACGAGGTGATCGCGGGGAATCTGTTTTCGCAGGTTCTGACGCACGCGGTAGACACGCTGTCGGCGCAGATGAACACGCACACGCAGGGAACAAGCGTGCTCGTGTACAACCCGCTGGGCTTTGCTCGGGCCGACGCCGTGGATGCGGAAATCTCGTGGAAGAGCGAGTGGCGCGCGGTGCGGGTGATCGGGCCGGATGAGAAGGATGTTCCGGCGCAGGTGGCATCGGTCGAGAACGGCGTGGCGCACATCGTCTTCGCGCCGAATGTGCAGCCGATGAGTCTATCCGTTTTTGATGTGCGGCCGATCGCACGCGAGCCGGGCGGGCAATCGGGCCTGCGCGTTTCGGGGCGGGTGCTCGAGAGCGGATCTCTGAAGGTGACGATCGGAGAGAACGGCGATGTTGTGTCCGTCTTTGACAAGGCGGGAAATCGCGAAGTGCTCGCCGAGCCGATCCGGCTGGCGCTGCTCTATGAGAAGCCGCGCGATTGGCCGGCGTGGAACATGGACTGGGCGGATCGGCAGCAGCCGCCTCGCAGCTTTGTCGGAGATGGAGTCGGCCAGACGCCCGATGCGCCCGCGGACATTTCGATCGCCGAGGACGGGCCGGCACGCGTGGCGATCAGGGTTCGGCGCGAGCACGAGGGATCCGTGTTCACACAATTCGTGCGGCTTGCAGGCGCGGGCGATCGCGTCGAGTTCGAGACGCACATCGACTGGAACACGCGCGAGCGCAGCCTCAAGCAGACGTTCGTTCTGGCGGCATCCAATCCGATCGCGACCTACGACATTCAGGCGGGAGCGATCACGCGCGACAACAACAGCGCGAAACGCTACGAGAATCCCTCGCATCAGTGGTTCGATCTGACCGACACTTCCGGGAAATTCGGGGCTTCGGTCTTGTCGGACAGCAAATACGGATCGGACAAGCCCGATGATCGCACGCTCCGCCTCACGATGTTGTACACGCCGGGCGTGAGGGGCGGGTATCAGGATCAGGGGACGCAGGACATCGGGCGGCACGAGATGCTTTCGGCTCTCTATCCGCACGCGGGAGATTGGTCGAGTGCCGCCACAGTGCAGCAGGCGGCGCGGGTGAATTCGCCTTTGCGGGCATTCCTCGTTCCCAAGCACGACGGAAAGCTGGGCAAGCAGATTACGCTCGGGTCTTGCGATGGCGCCCAGGTTGTTGCACTCAAGAAAGCAGAGGCTTCGGACGAGGTGATCGTGCGCTTGCGCGAGACTCAAGGGCGCCAGGCGGATGCGAGGCTTTCGATTGGAGGCGGCATCGCGAGCGCGAAGCGCGTCGATGGTCAGGAACGAGAAACGGCATCTGCCACTGTGGACGGTGGCGCTCTGAAGGCGGTGCTGACCCCGTTCAGCCTGAAGGCTTTCGCCCTGAAGGTGAATCCCGCCGACAAAGCATCGGTGCCGGCGATTTCCAAGCCGGTGGCTCTCGCGTTCGATACGAGGGTCTCGACGACGAACGCGGATCGCGCCGCCGCTTCGATTGATAATGAAGGCCGGTCGCTCGCGAAAGAGCAATTGCCGCGGTCGGTCGAAGTCGGTGGCGTTTCGATCGCGATTGGCGACGGAACAAATGATGCGGTGACATGCAAGGGGCAGACGGTGGCGCTGCCGTCGAGCGCGGGAGGAACGGTGTATGTGCTTGCCGCGGCACGCGATGTTGATAAGGACGCCGAGTTCCGGGTTGGCGAGCGGACCGTGCCCGCGCGCGTTCAATCGTGGCGCGGGTATGTCGGGCAGTGGGACAACCGGCTCTGGAAGGGTGATGTCCCGGAGATGGCGTTCCAGTGGAAGAACGAGTGGGCGGGGCTCGAACCCGGATATGTGAAACCCGCGCCGATCGCGTGGTTCAGCTCGCACTATCACACGCCGAAGGGCGATGCGCACTATCAGTACTCGTACATCTTCGCGCAGGCGATCGAGGTTCCGAGCGGCGTGCAGTCTCTGACGCTTCCAAACGATGCGGATGTGCTGGTTTTCGGCGCGACGATGGCGGAGGGGCGGAGCGGCGGCGCGACAGCTGCCTGGCCGCTCTTCGACACGCTGAAGGATCACAAGGGCGGCGCGGTGAAGGTCGTTGCTTCGGGGGATCCGAACGACGCGATGACCGTGCGGATTGTGCCGGAGTTGTACTGGCGCGAAGGGGCGATGCGGTACACGACGGACGGGAGCGATCCGACTCCGTCGTCGCGGGTCTATCGCGAACCGATCTGGTTGAGCGCGCCGGCGACCGTGAAGGCGGCGATGCTCGATGACGATGGGAAGTTCGGGCCGGTGAGTTCGCTGGACGTGAAGGTGCATGACACGACGGCGCCGACCCTTGTGAGTGTGGATGCGTGCGCCGGGAGCCGGCGGATCGTGCTGCACTTCAGCGAGCCGGTGAACGAGCGGTACGCGGAGGTGGGGCAGTATTCGGTCGGGGGCGAATCGACCGTTCGCGGCGCGAAGATGACGCGGGACGGATGCGGGATCGAGCTGGAATTGGTTTCGCCGCTCGAGCCGGGGAAGACGTATGTGCTTGAGGCCAATCCTGTGGCGGATCGTGCGCCGGCACGGAATTCGATGGAGTTGAAGCAGGAATTGACCGTGCGCGGGCCTGTGTATTCGCTGGAATCGTTTGCCGCGGGCTCGCCGACGTTGGAGATCAAGGACGTGAAGGGGTTGCCGGTGAAGGGGGCGCAGCCATGGACGATCAACTGCTTCGTGAAGATGGAGAAGCAGCCGGAAAATCGCACGCTGATCGTCGGGTTCGGGCGGACATCGAAGGCCAGCGGCGGAGACGGGAGGTATCTCGCGAAGTTCTCCGGTGGCGAGCACTTCTGGAGCCATCACGGGGACTTGGCGAGCAAGGCGGCGCTCGAAGTCGGCAAGTGGCAGATGCTGACGGCGACGTTCGACGGGAAGACCGTGCGGCTGTACAAGGACGGTGTGCTCGTCGGCGAGAACGAGGGAGAGTTGGCGGATGATGAGAATGTTGTCCGGATTGCGCCGCTCGATCCATGGGAGAAGGAGCGGCGGTTCGAGGGCGAGATCCGCGCGTTCACCATCTGGGATTCGGCGCTCACCGATGATGCGCTGAAGGCGCTGCACGACGAGGCGAAATTGCCGTGAAGTGGCTCGCTCGGGCGCTTGTGATGATCGCGCTCGGACTTGGCGCACGCGTGGCGATCGCGCACCCGGCGGTGCGGTGCGCGGCAGTTCTCAAAGTTGACGAGCAACGGCGGGGCACTCTCACCCTTCATTTCGATGTTCTTTCGTTTGTTTTGAACGAAGAACCTTCGAAAGCCGACGACGCGGCACTCTGGCGACTTGTCGATGGGCCAGACGGAGCGATTCGGGAGTCATTGGAAGAGGCGGCGGGGCGGCTGGCGCGACATGCGTTCGTGCGCGCGGATGGAACGATCGTTCCTGTTCGGATGGCGGCATTTCCGAGCGCAGCGGATTTGGAAAAGTGGAAGGCAGACGTGCGCACGCCGGGCGAGCGACCGCGCTTGCCGTGGCTCGCGGATGCGGTGCTCGCGTTCGACGTGCCGCCCTCGGCAGGGGCGATCGGTGTGCAGTTCCCGGAGGTGCTCGGCGACCTTGTCCTGGCGTTTGAGTCGCCGGGCAGGGAAGCGCAGGCGGTTCCGCTCGCCGCCGGAGTGCGGAGCGAGCCATTCTCGCTGAGAGACACCGGCGGGGAAGAGCCGCGGCACGGCGGCTTTGGCTCCTTTGTTCGCCTCGGCATCGAGCACATCGTTCCCCAAGGGCTCGATCACATGCTGTTCATACTCGGGCTGTTTCTGGCAAGCCCGAGGGTGAAGTCGCTGCTGGTGATGGTCACGATGTTCACGCTGGCGCATTCGGTGACGCTGGCGCTCGCCGCGACCGGGATCGTGGTTGCGCCACCGAGAGTGATTGAGCCGCTGATTGCGTTGTCGATCGCCGCGGTGGCGATTGAGAATATTTGGAGCAAATCGGGAAAGACAGAAGACGGCACCCACCCCCAAACCCCCTCCCTCCGGGAGGGGGCTCCTGAATTGCGACTGCGCGCGATTATCGTGTTTTTGTTCGGGCTTGTGCACGGGCTGGGGTTCGCCTCGGCCTTTAAGGAGATGGAATTGCCGCGGAGCGTGCTCGTGCCGGCGCTCGTGGGGTTCAATGTCGGAGTTGAAGTGGGGCAGTTGATCGTGCTGTGCGCGGCGTTCGCCGTGATCGGCTGGGCGGCGCGGAAGAGTTGGTACCGGAGCGCGGTCGTGATCCCGGCGTCCGCGGCGATCGCGTGCGTCGGGTTGTATTGGGCGGTGACGCGGATGATGGGGTAGCGTCAAAGGCCGGGCTGATACTTCAGTACTTCGCCGGAATCGGAGACTAATACGGTCGCATGGCTGCCGGGCGTGGGTGGGTTTGAGCTGATGTGTACTTGCCACTTCCGCTTCCAGACGTCAACGGAATCCACCGTTGGCGCAGTAAAGCCCTTGCGAGAGGCTTCCTGCAACGCTACTTGAATTGCGTCGTCTTGAGATAGCCGCGCCGTGTTCGCCGTGCATCCCGGTAGACTCAGGGCGATGACGACAGGAATTGCAAAGCGGAAATACTGGTCACTACGAGGCATTTGAGTTCACATCTGTCGTCCGGGAGCATTACTGCGTGAGGGCATTTCGCAGGCCTTCGACCGTCTTTTTCGCATCGCCGAAGAGCAGCAGCGTGTTGGGCCTGAAGAACAGCGGATTATCGATGCCCGCATAGCCGCTCGCCATGCCGCGCTTCATGACGATGACGGTCCCGGCCTTCCAGACCTCGATGACCGGCATCCCTGCGATCGGGCTGTTCGGATCTTCATACGCGCTCGGATTCACGATGTCGTTCGCGCCGATCACGAGCACGAGATCGGTTTCGGGCATGTCGTCGTTGATCTCGTCCATCTCGAGCACGATGTCGTACGGGATGTCCGCCTCGGCGAGAAGCACGTTCATGTGTCCGGGCAATCGGCCCGCGACGGGGTGGATCGCGAAGCGAACTTTGATGTCCCGCGACTGGAGCGAGCGAACGACTTCCGCGAGCGCGTGTTGCGCCTGTGCGACCGCGAGCCCATAGCCGGGGACGATGACGACCGATTTGGCGCGCTGAAGCTGGTCCGCGGCGCCCGCAGTATCGATCGAGCGGACTTCGCCCTGCGGCGCCGCCGGAGCACCTGATCCGCTTCCTTCGCCGGTTCCGAAGCCGCCGAGAATCACGCTGACAAGCGAGCGGTTCATGCCGCGGCACATGATCAAACTCAGTATCGCGCCGCTGCTGCCGACGAGCGCGCCGGTGATGATGAGCAGGTCGTTGCTGAGCATGAAGCCGGCCGCGGCGGCCGCCCAGCCGGAGTAACTGTTCAGCATCGAGACGACCACCGGCATGTCCGCGCCGCCGATCGCCATGACCGAGTGCGCGCCGAGCACGCCCGTCACGAAGATCGCGATGATCAGCGGCCAGATGCCGGCGTGGGATTCGTGTCCGGTGGCGTTGCCCGATTCGCGATAGAACCAGACTCCCAGGCCGACGGTGATCACCACCATCATCAGATTGATGAGGTGACGTGCCGGGAGAATGAGCGGCTTGCCCGAGATGCTCCCCTGCAACTTTGCGAACGCAATGACCGAGCCGGTGAAGGTGACCGAGCCGATGCAGACGCCGATGAAAATCTCGGCGAGGTGGATCTTGAACTCCGCGTCGCTCATGAGCGCGTGCCGGCCGAGATAGGTCGCGAGGCCGACGAGCACTGCCGCGGCGCCGACGAAGCTGTGCAGGATCGCGACAAGCTGCGGCATCGAGGTCATCTGAACACGTCGCGCAAGCACGCCGCCGACGATCGCGCCGGGAACAAGCGCCGCCATCAGCAGGCCATACCCGCCGAAATCGGGGCGTACGGCGGTCGAGAGGAGCGCGATGACCATGCCAAGGATGCCAAGCGCGTTGCCGCGCCGCGCCGATTCCTGCTTCGAAAGGCCCGCGAGACTCAGGATAAAGAGCACGCTGGAGGCGATGTAGCCGAGATTCGAGAGACTTTCGCGCATTTCGCCGCTCATGTCAGGAGTTCCTCCTGAACATCGCGAGCATGCGCTGCGTGACGAGGAATCCGCCCGCGACGTTGATGGTCGCGATGAGGATCGCGATGGCGCCGAGGATCGCCGCGGCGGTGAAGACGGGGCCATCGGCCGGGCCGGAAAGCTGAAGCATCCCGCCGATCAGGATAATGCCGCTGATCGCGTTGGTGACGCTCATCAGAGGAGTGTGCAGCGCGGGCTTGACGTTCCAGATGACCTGCCAGCCGACAAAGCACGCGAGCACAAATACCGTGAAGTGGCTCAGGAACGAGGCGGGCGCGACGCGGGCGATCCCGACGCACACGACTGCTCCGAGGATCAGCCAGACCCAGACTGACGAGACCGACGGTGCCGCGGCGATCGCGCCTTGCGAAGCCGCTTCGGCCCTCGCCGTGTTCGCGGCAACACCGGGCTCCGGCGGCGGTGCGGGCGTGGGGCTTGGTAGCGGCGGGGGAGGCCATGTCACACGTCCTTCATGCGTCACCATCGCACCACGCACGACCGGATCGCTCTCTTCGATGCGGATCACGCCTTCGTGCCACACTTCCTCGAGAAGCGCCGCGACCGTCGCACCGTACAACTGACTCGAAAGGCTCGCGACGCGGCTGGGCAGATCGGTGTAACCGACGATCGTCACGCCCTTGTGCGTGACAACTTCTCCGGGGCGCGTCATCGCGCAGTTGCCGCCTTGTTCGGCGGCGAGATCGACGATGACCGATCCCGGCTTCATGCTCTCAACCATGCCGGCCGTGATCAGCTTTGGTGCCGGTTTCCCGGGGATGAGCGCCGTTGTGATAATGACATCGACCTCCATGGCCTGAGTGGCGAAGAGCGCCATCTCGGCCTTGAGGAATGAGTCACTCATTTCCTTGGCGTAACCGCCTTTGCCTTCGGCTTCTTCCTGGACGTGGAGTTCGAGGTACTCGGCCCCCATGCTCTTCACCTGGTCGCGCGTCGCGGCACGCGGATCGAACGCGCGGACGATCGCGCCGAGCGAGCGCGCCGCGCCGATCGCGGCGAGTCCCGCGACGCCCGCGCCGATCACAAGCACTTTCGCCGGATCGATCTTCCCCGCCGCGGTCATCTGACCCGTGAAGAAGCGAGGAAAGTGCTGCGCCGCTTCGATGACGGAGCGGTATCCGGCGATGTTCGCCATCGCGGAAAGGGCATCCATTTTCTGCGCGCGCGTGATCCGCGGCACGCAGTCCATCGCGAGCGCCGTCACGCGCTTCGCCGCGAGCTTGTCGAGCAGGTCGCGGTTCTGCGCTGGCCAGACAAAGCTGATGAGCAGAGTGCCCGGCGCGATCAGCTCCGTTTCGTCGATCCCGTGCGGGCCGCCTGTCTGCGGCGGCCGAACCTTGAGCACGACGCCGGCGCCGGCCCAGAGCGCCTTTGCGTCATCAACGATCGTCGCGCCCGCTTCTTGATACGCGCTGTCGCTGATATCGGTGTTCTGCCCGGCCCCGGCCTGCACGGTGACTTCAAAGCCCACTTTGCACAGCCGCATCACGGTCTGCGGCGTCGCCGCGACTCGCTTCTCGCCGGCGTGGATTTCCTTGGGGATCGCGATGCGCATCGGTTCTCTTCGATCGGACAGAGCGGAGCCGCGAGTCTAGCGAATCCCCTCGGCGGCACGCCGATTGGACGTTGAACCGCAAAAATGTTCTACTACTGCTCACGCCCGGCGTCGTTCGGGCCTGGAGTTCACCGTGGGTCAATACACCGGGCTACTCGGTATCTGCGTGATGATCCTTCTCGCTTTCGCGCTCTCGACCAACCGCTCGAAGGTGCCGTGGAAGTTTGTCTTCATCGGCGTCATTGTCGAGATCCTCGTTGCCGGGGCGATCCTGCGCCTTCCCGGAATCCGCGATTTCTTCGAAGGCATGGGGTGGTTTGTCAACCGCGTGATCGACATGTCGCAGGCGGGCACCGACTTCGTCTTTGGTTCGGCTCTCAGGGACAAATCCAAACCCTGGGGTTTCATCTTCGCGGTTCAGGTCCTGCCGATCGTCATCTTCTTCTCTTCGCTGATGAGCGTGCTTTACTACCTCGGAGTGATGCAGCGCATCGTCGCGGTGCTCGCGTGGTGCCTGCGCAAAACGCTGCGCGTCACCGGCGCCGAGGCAACCTGCATGGCCGCCAACATGTTCATCGGCCAGACCGAAGCCCCGCTCACCATCCGCCCTCTTATCCCGCGCATGACCCGCGCGCAGCTCATGCTCGTCATGCTCGGCGGCTTTGCGCACATCGCCGGCTCCGTGCTCGGCGCATACGTCCTCATGCTCGGGGGCGACAACGAACACAGCCGCGTTCTCTTCGCGAAACACTTGATCGCCGCCAGCGTGATGAGCGCTCCCTCCGCGTTCGTCATGGCACGCATCATCGTCCCCGAAGTCGAGACTCCACCCCCCGAAGATGCGCGCAGCCTCCACGCCGCGGCGGACGAGGATCACGCGAACGTGTTCGATGCCGCGGCGGGCGGCGCGACCACCGGAATGAAACTCGCCGCGAACATCGCCGCGATGTTGATCGGCTTCATCTCGCTCCTGGCGCTCATCAACTGGCCGATCCACGCCATCGGCGAAATCTCGTCCGTCAAGGCGTGGCTCGCGACGCAGGGGATTTCCGAACTGTCGCTGCAGGTGATTCTCGGCCGGCTCTTCGCGCCGCTGGCGTGGACGATGGGCATCGAATGGAAAGATGCGCCGCTCATTGGCTCGCTGCTCGGCGAAAAACTCATCCTCACCGAGTTTGTGGCTTACCTGCATCTCGCCGATGCGCTCCATCCCGGGTTGGATGTCGATACCGGGGGCGAAATTGTCGCAAAACTCTCGCCCCGCTCGGCGCAGATCGCCGCCTACGCCCTCTGCGGCTTTGCCAACTTCGCCTCGATCGCGATCCAGATCGGCGGACTCTCCGTGCTCGCGCCGAGCAGGCGCAAGGAATTTGCACGTCTTGCGCTCCGCGCTATGGTCGGCGGCGCGCTCGCGACCCAAATGACCGCGAGCGTCGCCGGTCTCTTTATCGCGGCCTGAAGACTACGGCTTCGGCACGTTGCCCAACCACCTGACACTTCCCGTCGCGATATCAACCACGGCCAGAGCCACTTCCACTTCTCCTTTGGAAACCTTTTCTCGAATCTCCGGGCTCGTGACATACAGCTCGTGCAGCGTTTGTCGGATGTTTTCCTCTGTCACGGCCGCTTCGAGCGCATCGCCGGCTAGCTCCGGGTGCTCGGCTCGGACCCGGCGCACGGCCGGTCCGATGCTCGCGAGGAACGAGTCGATATTGGGGGACACGTTCTTGCCTGCGCATGCTGCCTGAACTGCACCGCATTTGGTGTGTCCCATCACGACCAGCAGAGGCACCTTGAGCGCCAGCAGCGAATACTCCACGCTTCCGGTCTCGTGCTGTGCGGTCACATTTCCCGCGACCCGCACGACAAACACCTCTCCAAATCCGCGATCGAACACGCGCTCTACCGGCACGCGCGAGTCCGAGCACGTCAGGATCGTCACAAACGGCCGCTGCCCCTGTTCCGCGGCAATCCGGATCGTTTCCGCGTCTGTCGCCGGTGCTTCCGCCTGTCCTTCAAGAAAACGCTTGTTTCCTTCCTTCAGGAGTGCCAATGCCTTTTGGCCGCCCGAAGGCTCGCCTACAAGCTTCGCCGCGACCGACGCGTCTGGTGCCCGGGTGTGGGTGCAACCCACGGCAAAGGCCACCATTCCAGCCGCGGCGACGCCGACCAGCCCTGACACAAATCGATTCCTCATTTCTAAGCCCCTTTGAAGGATGAAAAGCCGGAGCAGGTTACCGAAACGAGGCGCTTCCCGCTCCGGCCGGCAAGAGCTCACCCCGGCGCAACAAGTGCCTGATAACAACAAATCGTCTGAACCGTTTCCAAACGTGGTGGGCGGGAGCGCCAATACATCTTGGCAACCCCTCCCGTACCTGTATACTGACAGCTCGGAAGGATTCCGGGCCTTGAGCGAAGCACTTCTCGCGACAAAGACGACCACGCGTCTTCTCGACGCTTTGTTGGAGCCGGCCAATGAGCCGGCGTGGGCCCAGATTGACGCCCGCTATCGACCCGTCATCGCCGGTCTGGCCCGCCGCCTCGGCCTGCGCGAATCCGACGCCGACGAGGTCGCGCAGCAGGCGCTCTCCGAATTTGTTCGCGTCTATCGCGAAGGTCACTACGACCGAACCAAGGGCCGGCTCAGCTCATGGATCCTCGGCATCGCCCATCACACCGCGATGCGCGTCGCCCGCACGAACAAAAAAAACCTGCTTCCCGGCGCCACGATCCTGACCGAAACGCCGGACGAGCAAACCCTTCGCGGCATCTGGACCGACGAGCGCGACCGCACCATTCTCTCGCGTGCCATCTCCCTCCTCCGCGACGAGACCGGCGTGGACGACCGTACCCTCCAGGCTTTCGAACTTGTTGCGCTCCGCGGCGTTCCCGCCCCCGAGGCCGCTTCGCAATCCGGCATGTCCGTGGAGCAGGTCTACGTCGCCAAGAGCCGAATGACGAAAAAGCTCCGCGAGATCGTCCTCCAACTGACCGAAGCGTTCGAGGAGGACGTTTGAGTGACTCCGCCTCAACCCAGTTCGTTCCCCTCTTCTGATCCTGCCGTCGATCCTCCGACGCAATCGACCGGCGAATCTTCCGTGATCGGCTCCTGCCCGACCATGGCGGAGATCGAATCGCTCGCCAGCGGCCAGTCGGCCAGCGCCGAGGTCATGCGCCACGTCGGCACCTGCCCCGAGTGCAAAGACCGCCTGCGCGCAGCCAAGGACGACGCGAGTTTTCTCACGCGCGTGCGGCTGCTCGCCGAAGACGGGCTTCCGCCGGCCGGCGCGCCGCGCATTCCCGGTTACGGCAATCTCAGCGTCATCAGTTCCGGCTCGCAGGGCGTCGTCTACAAGGCCGTCCAGGAATCCACTTCGCGGACCGTTGCGATCAAGGTCACGATCGCCGGAGACACGGCTTCGGCCCGTCAGCGCGCCCGGGGTGAACGCGAAGCCGAAATCTCCGCCCGCCTCCGTCACCCCAACATTGTCACAGTCTTCGAATCACGCAAGCTCGGCGACGGACGCATCGCCGTCGTCATGGAGTTCATCAACGGCGTTCCGATCGACCGTTGGTATCCGCGCGGCCTGAACGACGAAGCCCGGCGCCGCAATCTCCTCCGCGTCTTTGTCGAAGTCTGCAATGCCATCCATCACGCCCACCTCAACGGCGTCATCCACCGCGATATCAAGCCCGACAACGTCCTCGTCACTCCGGACGCCCGCCCCGTCGTGCTCGATTTCGGCATCGCCAAAGCCGGCGGCATCCGCACGACCCTCACCGGCGAATTCGCCGGCACGCCCGCCTACGCCTCGCCCGAGCAGGTCTCCGGCAAGTCCGATGTGGTCGACGCCCTCACCGACATCTATTCGCTTGGCGTCGTGCTCTACCGGCTCCTTTGCGGGCGCATGCCCTACAACATCGAGGGTTCGATCTTCGACATCGCCAAGACCATCGGCACGGTCGAGCCCGTGCCGATGCGATTCCACGATATCTCGATCTCCGCCGATCTCGAGGCGATCGTCCGCCGCGCGATGCGCAAGGATAAGACCCTCCGCTACCAATCCGCCGCGGCGCTCGCCCGCGACATCGAAAACTATCTCGACGGCGCGCCCGTCGATGCCCGCAGCGGCTCTGGCTGGTACGTGCTCCAGAAGGCCATCTCGCTCAACAAGAAGCGGCTTTTTCTCGCCGCCGCCGCCGTCGTGCTCGTTGTCGGCGCGGGCGCCGCGGTCGCGATCAGCATCGCCAACGCCACGCGCTCCGCACAGTCCGCAGAGTTTCAGCGCGAGCGAGCCCAAGGCGAGAGTATCCGCGCCCGCGCCGTCGCCGAGCTTCTGCGCGAAGCGCTCCCCGGTACCGATCCACAAAGGCCAGAAATCGCCGAGGCGGTCGGCGCCGGACTCAACCGCCTCTATTTCCGCCTCGAAACAGGCGAGTTCAATGCCGATCCCGAAATGGATCAGGCGCTTCGGCGCATGTGGAGCGGCGTTTACACCGGTCTCGCCAACGGCAAACCCATCTCGCAGATCGAATACTCCGAGGTCGCTCTCCGCAACGGTCTGATGAGTCTGCGTGAGCAATACGGTGAAGAGCACGCCGAGATCGCCGCCACGATGCACGATCTCGCCAGCGTCCTCCTCGTCCGAGATCGCATGGGCGAGGCCGAGGTCTACTGCCGTGCGGCGCTCCAGATGCGCGAAAAGCTTCTCGGGGCTTCGAGCATCGAAACCGCCGAATCGCGCACGCTCCTCGCTCGCATCCACGCCAACCTGGTCAAGCCCGACGACGCCATGCGCGAAGCCGCCGCGGCACTCGCCGTCCTCAAGAAATTCCCGGAGGAGCGCGTCGATCTGCAGATCGCCACCCTTTCGGCTCTGCAGGCGCAGCTCTACATGAAGGTCGCCAAGTATCGCGACGCCGAGCCCAAGATCCGCGATGCGCTCGTTCGTCGGCTTCGGAGGCTACCTCCGGATGACTCGGATCTCCTGAGCGCGCTCTCGGCCGCGGCCGACTTCATCGCCGCTTGCTCCGACTGCCAGTTCACGGTTGACATGCAAAAGGCCTGGGGGACAAGCGATGTCCCGCTCGTCACCGCCATCCGCCGCGATATCCCGATCCTCGCATCACCAGACCGCGGAACCTACTACCGCCCCGTCGACATCGGGCGAACGCAGGCCCTCGAGCGCATCGTCCGCCTGCAGGGCGAAATGCTCGGCGAAGACAGCCCCGCGCTGGTGCGGACGCTCGTTTCGCAATATCGCGCTGCCCAGAGCGAGAACCGGATCGATGTCCGCTGGTCGGCGGCGCTCCGCGCCGCCGAAATCCTCTCAAAGAAGTTCGGCCCTAACGACAACTCCGTCCTCGTTTGCATCGAGGAAGCTTCAGTGAATCTCGCCTTCGGCGGACGCGCCGAGCAGGCCGTCGGTTTGCAGCAGCGAGCGCTCGACATCTGGATGTCGCGCCCCGAAAAATCGCGCGACAACCTGCTCGCGGCAAACTGCCGTCGCCGCCTCGGGTGGTACATGATCGCCGCCGGTCAGTTCACGGAGGCGCTCCCGATCCTGCAAACGGCGCAGAAAGAATTCGAAAAGGAAGTCGGCGGCAGGCACTACGTCGTCGCACTCGCGCGTTCGCACCAGGCGATCTGCTACGCCGAGCAGGGAAACTTTCAAGAGGCGGAAGACAACTCCCGCTTCGCGATCGAGATCCTTGCGCTCTGGCCCGCGACCCCCGTCGATACAGCCTCGCACATCCGCTTTTCCCGCGGCCACGTGCTCACCAGGCTCGGCCGCTACGAAGAAGCGCACAGCATGCTGTTGCAGGCGTGGGAGGGCTCGTACCGGCAGGACCGCATCGTCTCTCCATGGCGCAAGATGCTGACCGACGACATGATCACCAGCCTGAAGGCAATGGGAGATGAAGCCAACCTCCATGCATGGGAAGCCGTCGCCCAGCGCGAGGGAGAAGCGAACACCAAAGGGATGAGGTAGTGGCAGAGCGACCTGCAAGCGCAGCGATTTCCTGACTTTCGAAGCGCGAACCCCTGGGATCTTGCACACCTCGCTTCAAGAACAAGCGCCACTCGAAGGCGCGGGGCGCTCCTCGCCGTGAAGGGCGTGGATGCATCACCGGATCCGTGAATTCGCGTTGCGAGGCGAGTTCGAACTCCGGCAAACTTGGGTTCGATCCGAATTGTTTCGCGCGGCAATGAATGCGCTCACCCGAGTCCCATACGACCCGGCCCCGAAAAAACCGAGGTGGGGGCTTGGTCAATGTGTTTGCGTACAGTAAGGTTGTCGGGGGGCAGCGCCTGCCCATTCCGGGGCCCGCTCCCGGCCCGGTTGGGGAACGGAGAACATCGCATGCGAGTGTTGGTCATTGAAGACAACCCGAAAATGGCCCGTGGCATTTGCACGGGTCTCGACGAAGCGGGCTTCGCGACCGAAGTCTCGCACAGCGGTGCCGAGGGCGAGGACCTCGCTGCGGGCGAACCGTTCGACGCCATCGTTCTCGATCTCATGCTTCCGGACCGCGACGGCGTCGATGTCTGCCGTAATCTCCGGCGCAGAAAAATCGCGACGCCCATTCTGATGCTCACCGCGCTCTCGGCCACAGAGGACAAGGTTCAGGGGCTGGACTCCGGAGCCGACGATTACCTCACCAAGCCCTTCAAATTTGAAGAGCTTGTGGCCCGCTTGCGCGCACTTCTCCGGCGCGGCCAGGCGACCGAGGGCAAGATTCTGCGCTGCGACGACCTCGAACTCGATTTGTATTCCCGGCGGGCCACGCGCGCGGGCGAAACGTGGGACTTGCCCTCGCGTGAGTTCACGCTGCTCGAATACCTGATGCGGAATCAGAACCGCGTGCTCAGCCGCGTCCAGATCGGCGAGCACGTTTGGGAATTGAATTTCGAGCCCACCAGCAACGTGATTGATGTCTACATCTCGACGCTGCGCAAGAAGATCGATCGTCCCGGCCTCAAGCCGTTGATTCACACGATCAAGAACGCCGGCTATCGCTTCGGAATCATGGATTAGATCCATGACGCGGTCCCGCATCGACCTTGTCCGTCCAGCGCAGAACATGCGGCAGCTCCCTCTCCGGGTGCGGCTCATGCTTTGGATGATGGCGATCTTCCTGATCGTCCAGTTGTCGATCGCGTTCGTATTTCATCTCTACTTCGCAAGGGCGATCGAAGATTTTTTCTCCGAGCGCGCGATCGAGCGGGTCGACGCTATCGCCGAGTCGCTCCGCCCGGAGATTCCCACCATCACCGACGAGCAGCTCCAGCAGCTTGTCGCCACGCGGTTTCTCCTGCGCGTCGGAGAGGTCATAAAGATCGACGTCCTCGACGCCGGCGGCGCGCCGGTCGCGACCAACATTGCACCCGCTACGAAGCTTGATCCGACGCTCTTTCACCGTGCAGCAAACTCCGACGACCCATTCAGCGTGCGCAGCCGGATACGGCCCGTCGACAATCGCGCGACACCCGATCGAGTCTCGATCGCACCAATCACGACTTCGGACGGCCACGAGTACTTCATCGTCCTCACAACCAGCGATTCCAGCGCGTCGCAAATGCAGGAACTGACGACACGGATGATCGCCGCGGCGATCCCGATCGGCATTCTTCCGATCGCGCTCAGTGCCTATCTCATCGCGGGATTCGCCGTGCGCCCGCTCGCCGACATCCGCGATCTGGCTCAGCGTCTGTCGCCCGAATCGATCGATCAGTCGATCGAAAATGCGCCCGCCGCGTCGGAGATATCCGACGTCCGCAAAGAACTCGAGCGAGCCCGGCAGCGCATCGAAGCCGGCTTCGCGGCACAAGAACGATTCATGTCGAACGTATCGCACGAACTCAAGACGCCCATCGCGGTCGTCCTGACCGGAGCGCAGGCGCTCAAGACTGAAGATCTTCCCCGAAGCACGAAGGAGTTTCTCCGCGGCATGACGGAGGAACTCGAGAAGCTGGCGCGCGTGGTGGACAACTTCCTGCTCCTCACCCGCGTGCGCCACAACAAGGGCATCATCCCCGCGCTCGAGTCCTGCGCGCTCCGCGATGTGCTCCTGGATTCGTACGCGGGCTGCTCTTCGATGGCGACCCTTCACAAAGTTCGCCTGAGTCTGCGCGTGCCCGAAGGCGACGACATCGACGCGACCGTCGAGGGTAACGTCGATCTGCTCCGAATCATCTTCGACAACCTGATCCGCAATGCAATCCGCTTCAGCCCGGAAGGCGAGACGGTCGAGGTCGAGGCGGTCGCGAGCCCCGCCCAGATCACCGTGCACGTGCGGGATTGCGGACCGGGCATCCCTCCCGCGCTGCTCCCAAGACTGTTCGACCGCTTCGCGCAGTCCAAAGACGAGGAGCGGCGTGGACGCGGACACGGCCTCGGATTGGAGATTGCGCTCGGCATCGCGGAATTGCACCAAGGTTCGATCTCGGTTTCAAACCGTGATCCCAAAGGCTGCGAGTTCGTTGTGGTGTTGCCGCGACTTCAACCGGGCGACCGGCCGGACCTGCAAAACGGCGCGGCGGCCAATCGCGAAGTCCGCTCTTAGCAGGGCGCTGGGCCCGCGAATCCCGCTCAGGCGGCCACGTCCGCGGATACCAGAGTGACGAGCCCGGTGAACGCCGATTTTGCGGCGGATGAACCCGTATCGACGCGGGCACGAATGCGCAGAGTTCCCTCGCGACCGCTCGCGGGGGAAACCGGAATCTCGAGTTGGAGCTCTTCGCCGGATGCCGCGGCCTGCTTTGCCGCTGCCTGCAGCCGGGAGCGATCGGGCTCGCTGAGCAGCTCGGACCACGAATGCGCGGGTTCGACTTCGTCGCTCTGATTCAAGAAGAGCGCCTTCAGCCCGACCTCCCAGTAGATTCGGTTGGTCTCGATGTCCCAGCTGCACGCGGCGGAGGCCGACGAGTCCAGCGCGCGTCGAATTCTGCGGTCCCGCACCGTGAGCTGACTTGCTCGCTGCTCGAGTTGATTGCGCTGATCGACGAAGGTCTCATCGCCGTTGCGATGGAGCGGGCGCGAGCCGCCGCGTCCGGCGTCGGGCTTGGCGCGAGGGTCCATCATCAACATTGCGGGGAACACCCGGGCAACCGCGATCACCGTCGCGATCGAAATGCCTGCGGTCACAACTTTGACGACGAGCAGCAGCCGGAACGCGGGGTAGTACAGCATGGCCGCCGCGACGAGGCGCGTGATGCCGCACGCGAGCATGAACAGCCAGATCATCCACACCGTGCTGCGATTCGGAAGGCTTTTGCGTCCGAAAAGGAAGATCATCAGCAGCGTGCAGAGCACCGCGTAGGTGAAGAAGATCGACATGTCCGCGGCGAAATGGAACCAGCCCGAAGGAGTGGAGAGCGCGCCGCCGTGGACGGCGGTCGGTGGCTCAGCGGGATCAAAGAGGTGGAGCAGAAAATCGAGCATCGGTTCGAAAGGAAAAGCACGAGGCGCGGGCTCATCCAGTTTTCATTCGCACTTTATCGTGCGGATGACCCCCATCCGGTATCTTTGTATGGTCTTTTCGTCCGCTGTACAAGTCGAATTCCGCTGCAAAAGGTTCGAATCATGGCGGCCGTTTCGGTGTTGTTTTTCCTGATCGCCGTCGCGTGCGGCGTTTTTGCCTTTGGCAAAGACGGCGGCGATGTGGGATTCCACATCGGATTCATCATCGGCATAGTCGGCTTTGTTTCCTTCACTGTTGCGATCCTCGCGAGATGGGCGGCCAAGTCGCTCGACTCGGTACCCGGACAGTTCAAGCGACGCTCGCGCTGAGTTTTTCCATAAAATCAGGGCAAAATTGATGACTTCGCTCCTCGGCGAGTCCGACACCCTGAATCGGGCGAGTTCCCGATTTTTCGTCACGCTTGGTGCTCAGGCCATGCTGAGGCTCGGCTCGGGCATTCCGTCCGGCTCGAGCTGCACCGGTTTGTGGGCGCCCGCGAGCAGCGTGTAAATGCACGGCACTACGAACAGCGTGAACAGCGTGCTGATGGTCATGCCGGTTACCAGAACGATGCCGATGCTGTTTCGCGCTTCCGCGCCGGCTCCGGAGACCAGCACGAGCGGGAAGTGTCCGAAAACCGTCGCGGCCGACGTCATCAGAATCGGGCGGAGGCGCGTGCCGGCCGCCTGCATCGCCGCCTCGAACTTTGACGCGCCCGATGCTTGGACGTGATTCGCGAATTCCACGATCAGGATTCCGTTCTTGGCGACAAGGCCGACCAGCGTGATCAGGCCCACTTGTGAATAAATATTAATCGTGGTGAAGCCCAGGAACGTGAAGATCAGCGCACCGGTCAGGGCGAGCGGTACGGATCCGAGCAGCACAATCAGCGGATCGCGGAAACTCCCGAATTGCGCCGCGAGTACGAGGTAGATGAGGCCGATCGCGAGACCGAGTGTGGACGCCAGCGACGCACCTTCGGTCTTGATCTGGCGGCTCTCGCCCGCGTAATCAAGCGCGTAGCCGGCGGGCAGAACGTTTTTTGCCGCGGCCTCGAGCGCCGCGAGCGCTTCGGCTTTTGTGACCCCGTTCGCCACGATGCCGTAGATCTTGAAGCTGTTGCGCTGCTGGAATCGGGTGAGCTCGCGCGGCGCCGCCGTTGTTTCGAGCGTGACGAACGAAGAGACCGAGACCTGCCCGCCATCCGCGGCGCGCACTTTGAGGTTCAGAACCGACTCGGGCGTCATGCGCGCCGAGTCTTCGACCTGCGGAATCACTTTGTAGCTGCGGCCCTCGTGGTTGAATCGATTGGTGTACCCGCCCGAGAGCAGCACGGCAAGATCGCGTCCGACAGAAGCGAGATCGAGACCGATGTCGGCAACCTTGTCGCGATCGATCACGATCCGGGTCTGAGGTAGATCCACTTTCAAATCGGTATCGGCGTAGAGAAACTTCCCGCTTCCGAATGCGGCTCCGACGAGCATGCCGGCGTACTGCTCCATGTCCTGCGCTTCCTGCGTGCTCGTCACCATCAATTCGACATCGAACTGGCCGGCGCCCGGTAGCGGGGGGGGCAGAGCGGGAATGGCGCGGACGCCGCTGATCGCCATGAGCTTGGGAAAAACCTCGTTGCGCATATCGGTGGTCGATTGGTTTCGTTTGCTCCAGTCAACCGCCTTGATTCCGCCGAACCCGAACGTCGGGGACTGCATGACCTGAAAGAGAAACTCTCTGTTCTCGAGACTCATGAACGCTTCGCCGACCTGATCGAAGTACTTCAGCGAGTAGTCGAGAGAAGCGTCCGGAGCGGCCTGCACAACCGTGAACACGATGCCTTCGTCTTCCGTCGGCGCGAGTTCCGAGCGCGACATCATGTAGAGCGGGTAACCGGCGGCGGTGATGAGGACCGCCGCGATCACGACGGCCCAGCGCATCTGCAGCACAAACGCCAGAACCCTGACGTAAACGCGCTGCAACGCATCGAACTGGTGGTTGACGAAGCGCTGGAAACGGCCTTCTCGCGCTCCAGCGGGAACCATCCACGCGCTCATGACCGGCGAGAGCGTGATGGCGACGATGCCGGAAATCACGACGGCGGCGGCAAGAGTGAACGCGAACTCCCGGAAGAGCATGCCGGTCAAGCCGCCTTGGAATCCGATCGGGGCATAAACGGTGGCGAGCGTGATCGTCATCGCCACGACGGGTCCGAAGAGCTCGCGTGCGCCGAGTATCGCTGCCTGCATCGGAGTCTTGCCCTCGCGGACGTGGCGCTCGACGTTCTCGACGACGACAATCGCATCGTCCACCACAAGACCGACGGCGAGCACAATCGCGAGAATCGTGAGCAGGTTGAGAGAAAAGCCCATCGCCAGCATGGCAAGACACGCGCCGACGAGAGAGATCGGCATCGCGACCATGGGCACGAGCACCGTGCGCAGCGACCCCATGAACAGGAAGACCACGAGACCGACGATCAGAATGGTCTCGATGAGGGTGTGGATGATCTCCTTGATCGCATTTTCCATGTAGTACGTGCCGTCGTAGGCGAGCGTCATCGTGACGCCGGGCGCGAGTTTGGGCTGCATCTCCGCGAGCTTTTCCTTGAGCGCCTGGGCGACCTCGAGTTCGTTGGCGCTCGGCAGGGGCCAGACGCTGAACCAGATGGCGGGCTCTCGGTTGAATCCCGCGCGACCGGTGGCTTCTTCGCTTCCGAGCTCGATGCGCGCGATATCGGCGAGCCGGACGATCGTGCCGTCACGTTCGCGGACGATGAGTTGGCGGAATTCGTCCGCCGTGCGCAGGTCGGTGTCGGTCATCAGGTCGACCTGGACGTCCTTCCCTTTCGTACGGCCGACCGTCGCCAGAAAATTGTTTCGCACGAGCGCCGTTTGCACCTCACCCGGTGTGATGTCGAGCGCGTCGAGCTTGTCGGAGTCCAGCCAGATCCGCATCGCCAGCGGCAGCGGGCCCTCGATGCCCACGCGCTGCACCCCAGGCAGCGCCTGAAGCTCGGGCTGCAGTTCCCGCGCCATGTAGTCGTTGAGCTGCGGAAGCGACATCAGCTTCGTCGTCATGCTGATGTAGAAGGTGGCGTAGGGCTTGTCGGTCCGCTGGATTTCGATGACGGGTGATTCGACGTTGGAAGGGAGTTCGCTGCGCACCTGATTGAGACGCGCGGAGATCTCGGCAAGCGCCGCGTTGCTTGAGTGGTTCAGCCGAAGACGAACGGTGACGGTGCTGATGCCTGCGGTGCTCTTCGATTCGATGTAGTCGATGCCGTCGATCGCCGACACGGCCTTCTCGATCGGCGTAGTCACAAAGCCGCGGACCGTTTCGGCGCTCGCCCCGATGTACGCCGTGTTGATGATGATCGCGCTCGACTCGAGGCGCGGATACTGGCGGACCGGCAGGTTGAAGATCGCCTTCCACCCAAGGCCCAGGATGATCAGGTTGATCACGAGCGCCAGCACCGGCTTCTTGATAAAGATGTCCGTGAACGGTTTCATTCTTCTCTCGATTGCGGCACGAACCGCGATGGGATCCGAGTCCTGCGTTTATCTCGGCGGGCGGGAGCGGAGACTCACTGGTTAGTGTTTGTCGCTGACTTCACTGACGTTCGGGGTCGCCGGAGACGCGGGGCTCGCGTCATTCCCCGGCTTGTTCTGAATTCCGGCGTGCGCGGTCGCGCCGCCGGCCGGCTGTTCGCTCCGCGGCGGTATGGCGACGACCATGGCTCCATCCCTCAGTTTGAACGAGCCACCGGTGACGACTCTCTCGCCGGCCTCTAGCCCGGTCGCGACGACAACCCGATCGCCCATGTTTGCCCCGAGTTGCACCATTCTCTGATGAGCCACCATGGGGGGCGGTCCCTGCATGGGCGGCGCGCCGGGCGGAGCCGGCGGGATCTTGCTCGGGTCCATCGGCGACACCACATACACGTGGTCGCCGAAGGCGGCGCGTCGCACCGCCGTCGCCGGAATGACGATCGAATCAACCGGTGGCGACACAGGCACTTCGACATCGATAAACATGCCGGGCTTGAGTTTGTAGCCAGGATTCGGAACGCTGGAGCGCACCCGGACGTTTCGCGTGACCGGATTCACGGTCGCATCGACCGAGACGACGGTGATCTTCGCGTCGTCGGTACCGAGCAATTTAGACCTTGCCGACACGACCATGCCCGCGGACACACGCTGGGCATATTCCTGAGGCACTGCGAAATCGAGATAGATGTCGTCGGTGAGTTCGGTGAGATCCACGATCTTGGTGCCCTCGGCAAGGTATTGGCCGGGGTGGACCGTGCGCATGCCGACTCGTGCCTTGAACGGCGCGCTCAGGGTTTTCTTTGCGATGATGGTCTCGATCTGTTGCACGCGTGCCGTGGCTTGATCGCGCTCGGCCTTGGCTTTGGCGAGCGACGATTCGGCACGCTGCTGCGCGGCTTCGGCGCGCTCCACTTCACTCGTCGCCTTGTCGACATCCGATTCCGATACCGAACTTGCAGTCGCCGCGCTCTTGTACCGCTTCAGGGTCGAGCGCGCGAGGTCCGCCGCCGACTTGGCCATCGTGATTTCAGCTTCCGCGACTTCGATTCCCGACACGGCGAGTCGAACTGTCGCCTTGGCGGCGGCGAGGTCGGCCTCCTCGGTTGAGGCGTCGAGCTTGACGAGCACCTGACCGGGCTCCACGATGTCCCCTGAATTGAAGTTGACTTCTCTCACGACGCCGACGATCTCGTTCGCGAGATTCACGCTCCGGACGGCGATGACCGTGCCCACCAGACGTGAGCGTGGCTGCCACGGAACAGATGTGGCCTCGACCGTTTCGACAGATTCGGGCATCGCGAATCCGCCCATGCCTTGGGCGGCGTGAATCTGGCGATACTTCCAGAATGCAAGCCCTCCGCCGACGACGACCAACGTGGCGAGCAGTCCGACTCCGGCCAAAAACGGTTTCATTCGCATGACGAACCTTCTTCTCCTGGTCGGCGCGGTGCACCGGGTTGAGTGCACCCCGGGGCGCCCGAACGACCAACCAAGAAAACGATAGTCTTCAATAGTTGAAGTTGTCAAGTGTTTCGGGTAAGATGTGCCCCTATGGGCGTTTGCAAGATTCCCAAACCCAAGGATCCGGTTGCCGCGGCACGTGCGGAAGTGGTGGAGTTGCTTTTCTCGTATGTCGAGCGACTTCGAGCTCACTTCGAGTCGGTGGCCGCCGCGCGAGAATTGACGGCGGTCCAGGCCAAGGTGCTGATGTTTCTGGGGGACGCGGAGCCGATGCGATGCATCGCCGATAATCTGGGTTGCGATCCCTCGAACATCACGGGCGTAGTCGATCGACTGCAGGATCGCGGGTTGTTGACCCGCTCTGAGGATCCGAAGGATCGGCGCGTCAAAATCTTACATGTGACGCCGGCCGGAAAGAAACTGCGCGAGGTCATCGGCTCTGAATTGTTCCGTGACGTGCCTGGGATGAACATGCTTTCACGATCGCAGGTCGCCGACTTGCGCAATCTTCTTTCCAGCTTGTGCTCGGACGCCCCCGTCAATCAATCGATCTGAAACAAGGCAGCGATTGTCGGATGTGGAACCGGCATTTCCGTTTGGCTCAAAGTGCATCGAGAGCCTGTGAACGCGGCGCCCGGTCGGTTCTGCGAGCAAGAGGATCCGGTCGGAATCCCGGGTGCACCGGCTGAAACGCGGAGCATTCCAAACCCGCCGATCCTTCGGGGGGCTGATCGGCGGATTGCAAAAAGCCTGTAAACAATGGAACGATTGGTCGCGCTGCCGCATCCAACGGGTTCGAGGCGCGGAAGCACGTTGGTAGCGGAAACTCGAGCTGCATGATTCGCAGGGTGTTCCGGCAAGTTTGTTCGGGCACGCGCGAATCAGAGCCTCCGGCCGGAAATCGCAACTGTTCGCTTCTTCTCCGGAATGCTGGCAAGAATGATCCCGATTCTCTCAACTTCAAGGAGATCCGAATGAAACACTGGAAGCCGATCGTGTCCACTTTGGCGCTTTCGATGGTTGTCGCATTGCCCTTGATGGCGCAGCCCGGCGGTTCGACTCCCGCGCCCAAGCCGGCCACAAAGGCGCCGGCCCGCGTCAGCCCGGGCGAAGTGACGAGCACGGTTGTCGATGGCAATCGCGTGACGCTGGTCTACAGCCGCCCGTACACGAAGGACCCCAAGACCGGCGCCGCCCGCAAGATCTGGGGCGGGTTGGTCCCCTACGGACAGGTTTGGCGCGCGGGCGCGAACGAGGCGACGCTTTTGATCACGCAGCAACCGATCGAGATCGGCGGCGCGACCGTGCCGGCCGGCGCGTATTCGCTCTTCATGCTGCCGGTTGAGGGTGGCCCTTCGAAGCTGATCATCAACAAGCAGATCGGCCAGTGGGGCAGCCAGTACGATGACAAGCAGGATCTCGCCCGCGTCGATCTCGTGCAATCCGCAACCCCGGAGTCTGTTGATCAATTCACAATGCGGGTAGCGAAAGAAGCCGCCGGCGGGGGAACTCTCACTCTCGCGTGGGAAAACCTGCAGTTCACGGTTCCGTACTCGGTCAAGAAATAGCAGCGTGCACGGCGACTTCTCGGAGCCACGTTTTTCGATCGCGTTGATTTGTCACGACCTGCGCCGGCCGCGCCGGCGGTTGATCCCACGCGGATTTCAGAAATGAACACACCGCATCAATCGCCGACGTGGCTGGCTTGTCTATTCATCTTTTCTTTAATCGCGGGCGCCGCGTTCGGGCGCGCGCCCGATCTCCCGGAAAAGGAGGCGGCACCGGGCGCTGCGATCGGCCACGACTTGGAGGCGTTCGGAAAGTGCGCCACGGTTCTCTATGTTGCGGCGCACCCGGACGATGAGAACACGCAGCTCATCACCTATTTCTCGCAGGGGCGGGGCTTTCGGACCGCGTATCTCTCGGTGACGCGGGGCGACGGCGGGCAGAACGTGCTCGGTCCGGAATTCGGCGATGAACTCGGCGTGATCCGCACGCAGGAACTGCTCGAAGCGCGCAAAGTCGACGGCGGCAGACAGTTCTTCACGCGCGCCATCGACTTCGGGTTTTCGAAAGATCCGAATGAGACGCTGAGCATCTGGGATCGCAAGGCCGTGCTGGGCGACATGGTGCGGGTGATCCGCGAATTCCGGCCGGATGTGATCATCACGCGTTTTTCGCCCGAACCGAGCCGCACGCACGGACATCACACGGCGTCCGCGATGCTGACGGTCGAGGCGTTCAAATTGGCGGGCGATCCGAGCGCGTATCCGGAACAACTCGGCGAACTCAAGCCGTGGCAGCCGAAGCGGATTCTGCACAACGGCCGATCGGGGGGCGGCGAGTCTCCGGTCGGCGCTTTCAGCATCGACATCAGCGGCGCGGATGCGGTCACCGGGCATTCGTTCGACGAGATTGCGGCGAAGAGCCGCTCCATGCACCAATCGCAGGGCTTCGCGGGATTCACGGGATTCGGTTCGCGCGGTGCCGCGGGTGCGCGAATGGAGACGTTCTTGCCCTTGGGTGGAGAGCCGGCGGCCAAGGATCCATTCGACGGGATCGACACGACATGGGCGCGATATCCGGGAGGCGAGGGGGTTGCGAAGTCGGTTGCAGATGCGATCGCGGGATTTCGCGCCGATGATCCGGCGGCGAGCATTCCGGCGCTTCTTGCGATTCGTTCAAAGGCCGCTGCGCTCCCGAGCGACCCGGTGATCGCGGACAAGCGCGAGCAACTCGATCGGATCATCGCCGAGTGCGCGGGCATTCGAGTCCGCACCGAGATCGCAAATCCCGAAGTTTGTCCGGGCGAAACGATGGCGTTGCAGGTGTCTGCCGCGGCGAGCGCGCCCGTTCGATGGGTTGCGGTGCGGTTTCCGGCGACGGATCGCGACGAAGTTGTGAATGCGGATCTCTCTTCCACTTTCACGCGGCGTTCGTTGAGCGCGGAATTGCCGCCGACCGCGCCGCTGACACAGCCGTATTGGCTGAGAGAGACCGCTTCGGCGGGGATCGCACAGGTCTCCGATGCAATGCTCATCGGCCGAGCGGAAAACCCGCCGGTGTTCCCGGTTGAATATGTGTTTGAAATCGCGGGACAAGGGCTGGTCGTTCGCGACGTGCCGGCGAAAGCCATTTCGGCAGGCGACGGCGCGATTTCGCGGGAAGAACTCGTGGTCGTGCCGCCGGTTTCGCTCTCGTTCAAGTCGGATATTCGTTTGTTCGCTCCCGGAGAGCAACGCGCGGTGGAAGTGGAGGTGCTCGCGGCACGGCCGCAGATTTCTGGAACGGTTTCGCTGGAGGTACCCGCCGGCTGGAGCGTTTCTCCTGCCCCGCTTCCGCTAAAGCTCGTGCAGGCGGGCGATCGAAAAGCGTATGAATTTCAAGTCACAGCGCCCGGCGCGAGCGCGCCGGTTGATTTCGGAGTCAGAGCGGAAGTTGCGGGGCGCGAATATGGCACGCGCCGGATCGACATTCGCTATCCGCACATACCGCGGCAGGTGCTTCAGCCGCCGGCGCGGCTTCGCGCGGTCTGCCTCGATCTCAAGACCGCGGGACATCGCATCGGGTACGTTCCGGGCGCGGGTGATAGCGTCGCCGAATGTCTCGAGCAGATGGGGTTTGAGGTGACGACGCTCACTGGCGAGGATCTCACGCCGGAGAAGTTGAAAGGTCTTGATGCGGTGGTGATCGGCGTTCGCGCGTTCAACGTACGGAATGATCTGAGCGCGGGTCTACCGGCGCTCTTTGCGTTTGCGGAGGCTGGCGGCACGGTCGTCGTGCAGTACAACCGGCCGAACGGGATCCAAAGTGGCGCCGTTGCGCCGTTCAACCTTCAGATCTCTTCTGATCGCGTGACGGATGAAAACGCGCCGGTGACTTTGCTTGCGCCCGAGCATTCGGTGCTGAACACGCCGAACAAGATTTTGGCAAAGGACTTTGAAGGCTGGGTGCAAGAGCGGGGGCTGTATTTCCCGAATCAGTGGGACGAGCGATTTGTGCCGCTGATCGCGTGTTCTGATCCGGGGGAAGCGCCGCTGAAAGGCGGGCTGCTCGTAGCGCCGTACGGAAAAGGGCGGTACATCTACACGGGGCTGGCATGGTTCCGTGAGCTTCCAGCCGGGGTGCCGGGGGCGTATCGACTCTTCGCCAATCTCGTGGCACCCAGCGAATGAACCGAAACCCGTCTGAAAACCACGCGGCGCCGAGCCCGAACCCGGCCGACGATGAACTGGCGACTGGCTTGCCTCTGCTTGGCAGTTGGCGAGCGGTTTACATCTTGGTGACCGCGTGTTTTGTGTTCTGGGTTGCGATCCTTGCCCTTCTGCCGCGGGTGTTCTCTTGAACGCGCTCGATTACGCGGTGCTGCTGATCTCGATCCTGAGCATCGCGGCATACGGCATCTGGCGCACGCGGGGCAAGCGGAGCCTTGAAACGTACATTCAGGGAAGCGGCAAATCCTCGTGGCTGATCATCGGGATTTCGGTGATGGCGACGCAGGCGAGCGCGATCACGTTTCTCTCGACACCCGGCCAAGGCTTCGAGAGCGGACTTGGCTTTGTGCAGAATTACTTCGGTGCGCCGTTCGCGCTCATGATCATCGCAGCGATCTTTCTGCCCTTGTTCCGGCGGCTGAATGTGTACACGGCGTATGAGTTTCTGGGGAAGCGGTTCGACGCGAAGACTCGCTTGCTCGGCGCCGGGCTGTTTCTGCTGCAACGGGGGCTTGGCGCGGGGATCACGATCTATGCGCCGGCGATCGTGCTTTCGACGGTGTTCGGCTGGCCGCTCGATCTCACCATCATTTCGAGCGGGCTGGTGGTGATCATCTATACCGTCGTGGGCGGCAGCGAAGCGGTGAGTCTGACGCAGAAGTATCAGTTCGCCGTCATCTTCGCGGGGATGATCGCGGCGTTTGTCGTTTTGATTTGGAAGCTGCCCGCGGGAATCGGCTTTCGGGGCGCAATGAATGTCGCGGGCGGGCTCAATCGTCTGAACGCGGTCGATTTCTCGCCGAGTATCCAGAGCCGATACACGTTCTGGTCGGGGACGATCGGCGGATTGTTCCTGGCGCTCTCGTACTTTGGGACGGACCAGTCGCAGGTGCAGCGGTATTTGTCGTCGGGCTCGCTGCGCGAAAGCCGGCTCGGGCTGATGTTCAACGCGGTGTTCAAGATTCCGATGCAGTTCGGGATTCTGCTGCTGGGCGCGATGCTGTTTTCGTTCTATCAATTCGAGAAGCCTCCGGTCTATTTCAACCAGGCCGCGTGGTCGGAGCGCATGGCGGCGGACGGCTCGGCGGCGTATCAACAACTCGAGAGCGACTTCGCGGCGGTTCACGCGCAGAAGCGTGAAGCGATTCAGCGCTGGATCGCGGCCGAGCGGGATGGAAACGCGGATGGCGCTGCCGCGGCACGCGAACGGGCGCAGGAATTGCAGCAGCGAAGCGAGGAGATTCGCGCGCGAGCGAAGGCGGCGGTGGGGGGCGAGCTGAAATCCGGCGACGAAGGCAAGGGCGGAAAGCCGGTGAGCGACGCCGACTATGTATTTATCACGTTTATTCTCGGGTATCTGCCGCACGGTCTGATCGGGTTGCTTGTCGCGGCATTCTTTGCGGCGACGCTGTCATCGAAATCGGCGGAGCTGAACGCGCTGGCGTCGACTTCGACGATCGATGTGTATCGCAATCTTGTGTCGCGCGGCGCGAGCGATGCGCATTATGTGATGGCGTCGCGGGTGTTGACGGTGTTCTGGGGGATGGTGGCGATCGGGTTCGCGCTCTTCGCGCGGCTCGCGGAAAACCTGATCCAGGCGCTCAACATCGTCGGATCGATTTTTTATGGTCCGGTGCTGACGCTGTTTCTCGTGGCGTTCTTTCTGAAGTGGATCGGCGGGACGGCGGTCTTCTGGGCGGCGATCGGGGCGCAGTTGCTGGTGATCGCGCTTTATTTCACGCTGGACATCAGCTATCTCTGGTACAACTTCATCGGACCGGGCGCCTGCATCTTGCTTGCGATCGTGTTGCAGACCGTGCTGCCGCGGCAGCCGAAGAACGTGGGAGCGAATGCCGCATGAGTCAATCACCGGTCATCTGCTTCGGTCAGCAGCCGTGCGGCTTTTTCCCGCGCCGGTTTCTTGTCGCCAAGTTGCGGACGGCGAGAAAGCTGCAGGCGGAAATCGGGGGCGAGATCGTTTTCTTCTATCACGACAGCGATCATGACCCGCGCGAGACGCAGACGACGCTGCACCACCACAAAACGGGCGAACCGACGACGCTGAATTTCGCGTTCGAGAACAAGGTGCAGCGGAAGTACACGCCGTTTTATCTGAAGCGTGTCGTTGCGGAGTGGCACGCGAAAACACTGCGGCAAATGCCGTCGTTCGATGCGAAGGTGTGGCTCGAGGAGTTCCGCACGCTGCCCATGACGAACATCGCGGACTATTGCCTCGAGATGTACCGACGGATGGGGATGCTCAAGGGCGTGCGTGTGGCGCGGTCGGGCGATCCGGAGTTTCGGAAGGCGGCGTGCGATGTGGGCGAGTTTTACGCGGATGTGCCGTATGAGGGCGAGATCGTGCGGGCGCGTGTGATGGAAGAGGCAGGGGGCAAGCGCGTGCTGCAGTTGCACCAGGGGGGTGATTCGTTTCTGACGATTCCCGCGCCCGCATCGATTTCGAAAGAACAGATCAGTCCGGCTCGCGATACACGGCTTCGCTGGATGAATTCCGTGCTGCACTGCACGCACTATGTGTGCGGCGCGGGCGAACAGGCGTATCTGAAGAAAGAAGAGGCGCCCGAAACTGCCTTTGTCAACAGGGAGCCGATCGAGCGATCCGATGATGCCTACACCGAAAAAACCATCTGATGCGGGGCCGGCGCCGCTGGTCGCGTTCGGGGCGCACCCCGACGACGTGGAGTTTGCCTGCGGGGGCGTGCTCGCGGCGGAGGTGCGCGCCGGGCGACCGGTGCAGATCGTGGTCTGCTCGAGCGGCGAGTCCGCCACTCGGGGCACTCCGGTCGAGCGAGAGGCCGAGGCGCGGAAGGGCGCTGAGATTCTCGGTGCGACGCTCGAGTTTCTCGATCTGGGAGGGGATGCTCACTTTGAGTGGCGCGTGGAGCATGCGATCAAGATCGCGCGGCTGTTGCGGAAAACGAAGCCGGTGATCGTTCTTGCGCCCAGCGTTGTGCGCGATCAGCATCCGGATCATGCCGTGCTCGGCGAACTGGTGCGGCAGGCGGCGCGGCTGGCAAGATACGGAGGCGTCGCGGAGTTGAAAGATCTGCCCGCGCACGCGATCGGGCAATTGTTGTTCTACGCGATTTCGCCGAGCTCCGAGCCGAGCAGCGGGGTGGGCAGCGGGGTGGGTGGCGGAGCGGGAAAAGTTTTGTATGACGTTTCGGGCGTGATCGAGACTTGGAAGCAGGCGATGAACGCGCATGGATCGCAGACGGCTCACCTCAAATACATCGAGTTGCAGTTGTCGCGCGCCCGCACGCTCGGGCTGTGCGCCGGAGTTGAGTACGCGATCCCCCTCTTCCCGAGCGACTCAATCGTCGTCGAGTCGCTGGCGTCGATCTCGCGGGGAGCGAGGGCGTTTTGATATGACGAATTCTCGCACATGCCGCGTCGGGATCACGTGCTATCCGTCGGTGGGCGGGAGCGGGATTCTCGCGACGACACTGGGCGAAGAACTCGCAGCGCGGGGCCACGAAGTCCACTTCATCAGTTACGAGCAGCCATTCCGGTTGAAGTTGCCCTCGGAGCGGATTCATTTTCATCCGGTTGCGATCAACGACTACGGGCTCTTCAAGTATCCGGACTACACGCTGCCGCTTTCGGTGAAGATGGCCGAAGTCAGCGAGCGATTTGCGCTGGATATTTTGCATGTGCACTACGCCGTGCCGCATGCGACCGCGGCGATTCTCGCGCGCTGGATGTTGCCGGAAGGCAGGCAGCCGAAGGTCGTTACGACACTGCACGGAACGGACACGACGTTGATGGGAAAGGACCCGGGTTACGCGCCCGCGCTCCGGCATGCGCTCGCATCGTCGGATGCGGTCACGGCGGTTTCGGGCTTCCTGGCGGAGGAGACCCGGCGGCTGCTCGGAGTTGCGCGCGAGATCGAGGTGATCCCGAATTTCTTCGTCCCCAAGCGGCCGTCGCGCTCCCGCGACGAGGTGCGAGCTGAATTGGGCATGGCGCCGGGTCAGGCGCTGCTGCTGCACAGCTCCAATCTGCGCCCAGGGAAGCGGATGGATCTCTTGCTCGAGGCGCTGTCTCGGATTTCGTCTCGGGAGTCGTTCAAGTTTCTGGTGCTCGCGGGAGAGAGCTTTGAGCAGTATGAGCCGATCGTGCGGCGGCTCGGGCTTGAGAATCAGGTCGTTGTCCGTCACCGCGTGTTCGACATCGAGGAGTTCATGCAGGCGGCGGACCTGACCTTGATCGCATCGGAATCGGAGAGTTTTTGCCTCAGCATTCTCGAAGCGATGTGGTTCGCGTGTCCGAGCGTGAGCACCCGCGTCGGCGGCATTCCGGAGGTCGTCACCGACGGCCGCACGGGATTGCTTGTGCCGTTCGGAAATGTCGCGGCGCTCGCGGGCGCGATCGACACGCTTTTGAAGGACACCTCGCGTCGGGCGGCACTCGGGAAGGCGGCGGAAAGCGATGCCGCGTCTAAGTTTTCCGCAGACGCGATCGTGCCGCGGTATGAGGCGCTCTATCGGAAACTGGGCAAGTCACGCTCGGTCAGGTAATTCGTGGCGCCGGTCTCGCGCTCGCAGACGAAGCGGTGGATTGGTTGGGCGGTGGTCTCAACAGGCATCTTTGAGCCCGCAAAGGCCGGTCACGCCTCGTTCAGCCCCCAAAAAGAGCGCCCGAAGGCCCTTGAGGCGTTTGGAGACGCCGAGAGAATGACCCCGATGGGGTCTGTCACTCGCCCTAATTTCTCGGCGTTTTCGAACAGTTTTCGCGGAGGCGCAGAACGACGATTTTGCGCCGACCGCGAATCGCTTCCGGCGAACCACGAACAGCGCAGAGAAGACCGCCAACTCGCCGAGCTCCTCGAGCAATGGCCATTGCTCGAGCCCCACCTGAAGGCGGCGATCGTTGCGATCGCTAATTCCGGCAAGCCCGCGGACCGGCCAGCGGCCCGCGAGCAGGAAGGAACGATTCATGGCTGATCTCAAAACGGCAATCGGCGCCGACGATTCGGATTTCCAACGCGGCGTCGATCGCGTCAACGCCCGGCTCAATGGACTTGTTCGGACCACAGACCACGTGCGCCGCGGGTTCGGGCAGCTCCGGAATGTCTTCGCCGGCTTCGGAGCGCTCGGCGTTGCTTCGCAGATTGTTCAGCTGTCGAAAGAGCTCGAGGAGATGTCGACTCGTGGTCAGAAGCTGAAGGTCACTCTCTCCGAAATCGCGATCGAGGCAACCAAGGCAGCCAACCAGGAGATCCGAGCGCTTCGGGGCGAATCGGCCGACTCTCGGGCCGATGTCTTCGCCAAGCGAGCCGAGTCGCTTCAGAAGCTCAATGACACCGCATTGGAATACGAGCAGAGTCTCCGCAGCATGAGCTTTCTCGATCGGCTGAAGTTCTACCAGGCGAACACCGAAGACCGCGGACTCATTCCCTCATGGGGCGAGCTGCTCACGGGCCCGCTGGGAAACTATCGGTACGGCCGCCGTATCTATGCCGGCATGGATAGCGTCCGAGAGCGGGCGATCGCCGATCAGTGGGAGACCGTTCGAGCTGGTGAATCGACAGTCACCCAGGGCACGGAGCGGCAGGCCGAAGCGCTCGCGAAGAAACAAGCGCTCGACCTGGCGAAAGCCAAGGTCGCCGAGATCGAAAAGGACGTTGCGGAATCCGCCAAGTCCTGGGATGAGTGGTTCGCGGCGCAGGAAAAGTTCAACCGGGAGCGCGACGAAGAAACCGCCAGGCTGAAGGAACTGCTCGGAGACAGCAAGGGCGCCGATCTCATGCGCCTCCAATCCAAGACTCGAGATCGGATCCGCGAAATCGAGAACAGCGACTTGCTCACTCTGGATGCCAAGCGAGGGCTCATCGGGTTCTATCGAAACCAATCGGCCTACGAGGCGGCATCGATCAACTCCCGATACATGGCCGAAGACGAGATGCGCAAGCAGATCGAATCGAGAAACGTCGCTTATCACTCGCTCTCCGGGTCCGTCGGCGGCGCCACGTTCGCCCAACAGCTCGCCATGCTGGCGCAGCCGGCGGAACGCCCGCTCGAGCAAATGAAAGACATCCAGGAGCGAATCCTCAAAGAACTGATCGCGAGACTTCCGCCGCCTGGCGGCACGATTTCGGCCACATACGGATATTGAATATGCCACTTGAAGTCATCGAAAAAACGACGCAAGCAACAGGCTCGGAAGATTCTCTCGAGCGCGGCCTGCTCAAGCGGAAGATCTTCTGGGTCTGAAAGTACTCGAGGATTGCCGGCCCGATCTTGTCGGACCCGCGATCCGTGCCGCGGGCGCCGATCCCGGATCCGGGCCCGAGTCCGATTCCGAACAGTCATCGGAGCTGGTCGATCTCATCGCGAGAGTTTGTCGGGTGCGAGAGCGACTCGATCGACTCGGAGAGATTGAGGGACGTTTGCGAGCTCAAGCATCGGAATCGGCGCCGGCGAATGTCGGACGCCAGATTCTGGAGCTCCAGGGGCGGCTTGAAACCGCCATGGCGCCGCTCGTCAAACGCGCCGAAGTCTTTCACCAGGCCAAGGCAAATGCCGACGAGGCGAGTGAGGCCGCGGCAAGGCTCGAGGAAGATGCAAAGCGATCGAACGATGCCGACACCAGGAATGCCGCGAGGATCCTGCGGAAGCGGGCGGTTCGTAAGCTGGCGGCTGCGGATCAGCTCCATGGAAGCGCTCGCGACGAGGATTTCGTCGCTCAGAAACGAGCCGCCCAAATCGAAATGCAGCTGCTCGGCATCATGGAAGCGATGGGCCGGCACAACATTTTGCTCGGCCAGATTGGGCGCTGTCAATGGGTAAGCGCGAGAGTTCGCCGGCGACTGGTCGAATTGTCCGTCATTGATCTCCCCTCTTCAACGAAAGGCATCTCATGACTGCAACGAAAAAGAAACCCGCAACCGCTCCCCAGCTCGCTCAGTCTCCCGCTCCGGAGCCGACAAACGTTCCGTCCGCCGGCACGACGGCGGCAGCCGCCGGCGGTTCGATTGCGACTGGACGGAAAGAGCTCGAAGCGATTCTCAACAAACTCGGCAAGGCGCCGCGAGATCTTGTCGTGATGGCGCACGAATGGCTTCAGGATTCGAAAAAGCCGATCAACGATCGCGCGATGATGCTCGTCGAAGACCTGCGGAAATTCCGGCGGGTTCAGGATTCTCTGCGAAAAGAGCAGAAATCGCACAAGCCGAGCGCCGATGCCGCGAAGGTCGAAGACTTGAAAATGGAAGTGCAGCGACTAGAGCAGAACGCCACAACGCTGCGCGGATCCATCCAGGGCGCTGAGGAGGCGATCGGCCGAGCGGAGGATCAGGTTAGAGAGGCCTCCGAAGACGTTGAGTCAGCGAAGCGGGACATGAGCGTGGTTCTCGCGAAGCTCGATCTCAAAACAGAAACCGCGGTTTTGGCCATGAAGCGACAGCTCGAAACGCTCGAGGCCGAAGCGGATACCGTCCGGTCAAGGGTTTCACAACACGAGCGGGTGCGGGTCGCTCTTAGCGCCGCAACAGAGAAGCTCGAGCTTGCCCAGTCTTCGGAGTCAAGCGCCAAGGAGCGGCTGGGCCTGTCGATCGAAAAGGATCGCGCGAACATCGCGGCAATTGAGGGGGAGATCAGCGGGCTTCGAGCCCGGCTATCGGAGCTCGGAGGCACGATCGAACAAGGTGCGGCAATCGAATCGCTCCTGGCTTCGACCGGAGATCGAATGGCTGCGCTCACAATGCCGCTACCCGCTCGATGAATCGCCCCGATGAGCAATCAGCACCCAGCTCGGAGATCGGATCGCTTCGCGTGCTTGTGCGAGACGGTTTCCGAGTTCACCCCGCCGGCATTGCAGAGTCAGACGGTCCGCAGTGCCGGCGGGTTTTTCTTCCCTGTGAGTCATCCGAGCCCGCGCTGCCAATCAGCGCCGGCGGCTCACTCTGACTGAACGGCGAAAACATGTTCACGATCAGCATCGACAAATCGAAATGGGAAGCTCGGTACCGCCGAATCCTCAGCCGGCGAGCATTCGCGCGGCGAGAGGTCGCGATCGCCGCGGCGCAGCTGGTCGCTCGTCGCGCCTTCGCCACGGCGCCGACGGATACGGGCCGGTTCAAGCGGAACCTTGGCGAAGCGGCGAATGCCGCCGGCCTTGGTCCGTTCCTGCTCACACCGACGAAGCGGAGCCGATACGCGGCGACCTATCTCGCTAGGCTCATGGACTCGGTTTCATTCTGGCGGCACATGGACGAGCGCTATCAAAGCGAGCGAAGAACAAGTCAGCCGTTCTACCGGAAGATCCTGCGGAACCGCGCCCGAGCGGAGCTCGAGCTGCAGCGCTTCCAGCAGACCAATGATGCGATCGTGATCGGCGGCCTCTACGGTCAAAAGGATCCTTCCGTCCGCTACAAGATCTACCGCGGCCGCGGCAAGATCCATCAGACCAGGAACACCACGATCGTTGAGATCCACAACACCGAGGCGCATGCCAGCTTTGTGGAGGCCCGCACGAAAACGATGAAGAACGCAATCTCTGCGGTGAAAGCGAGCGGAGTTGCGAGGATCTCCAAGCAGCGATTCCTGAAGGCTCTCGGCGAAAAACAGGGAGGCGGTTGAGATGGCCAGCATCGTGACACAGGCGAACGGTCTGCGGAGAATCGAGTTCGTTTTGTCGGCGACGGATCGCCGGCGGATCCGTCTCGGCCGGATGGAAATGTCGCTCGCCCGCACGATCAATCGCCGCGTCGAATCGCTTGTATCCCACATGCTTACGGGCGAGCCTCTCGATGCCGATCTTTCGAAGTGGGTCGCGGGTTTGGACGATACCTTTCACGCCAGGCTCGCAAGGGTCGAACTGGTCTCTCCGCGGGTGAAGTCGCAGGCCAAAGAGGCCGCGACTCTCGCCAAGCTCCTGGATGCGTTCTTTGCCTCGATCAACGTGAAACCGTCTACGATGACGACGCTCCTCCAGACCCGCACAAGTCTCGAAGCGTACTTCAAGCTCGAGGCCCCGATCGAGACGGTTGGCCCACTCCCGGCCGCGCTCTGGGCAAGGTCGCTCACGGAGTCGGGCTTGGCGCCAGCAACCGCGGCGAAGCGAATCAAGGTTGCGAAGGCGATCTTCGCGAAAGCGGTTCTCTGGGGCTGGATCCAGGCAAACCCATTCGCGGCGATCAAGGCCGGCGGAATGAAGAATCGCGAGCGGTTGCAATTCGTTCCGCGCGAGACGATCTCGAAGGTTCTCGCTCAGACAAAGGACCCCGAGTTCCGCCTCTTGATTCTCCTGGCTCGATACGGCGGCTTGCGGATCCCCTCCGAAGCGTTGCTCCTGAAGTGGGAGCACATCAATTGGGACACGGGGCGAATGAGTATCACATCGCCCAAGACCGAAGGCGCGGACAAGCCGTCCCGCGTGATCCCGATCTTTCCTGAAGTTGCGCCGGCGCTGCAGGCCGCGTTCGATGCAGCTCCCGAGGGTGCGGTGTATGTCATCAACAAGACACGCGGCACCGCGACGAACTTTCGAACGCAACTCGAGCGACTCATCCAGCGAGCCGCGATCCCGTCTTGGCCGCGGCTCTGGCAGAATCTCCGCTCGTCGCGAGCGTGCGAGCTGGCGGCCGACTTCCCCCAGCACGTCGCCGCAGAATGGATGGGGCACGGCGTTGCGGTCGCGACCGCGCACTACTGGCAAGCCCGACCGGAAGACTTCGAACGGGCACTGATCCCAGCGGCCAACGAAAAAGCGGCGCAAAATGCGGCGCAGTCACAGCATCACACGGACCGACAGCCCGCGCCAGCAGCGTCGGCAAGAATTGAAAAAGAGCTTGTTTTGTCGGGAAATGCTTCGCAGGGCGATTCTGCGAGCGGTGAACCAATGACCCCGATGGGATTCGAACCCATGTCCCCACCGTGAAAGGGTGGTGTCCTAGACCAGGCTAGACGACGGGGCCTGAGAGGGGCAAGCGTAGGTGACGAAGGTGCGAAGGGCAATCGAATCGGGGCCGACTTTGCGGGGCGAAATCAGCTGAATCGCGCCAGCACGGCGGAAAAATCGTCCGCGAGGATTTCAGAGCCCGTCATTTTTTTCACCGTTTCGTACAGGTTGTCGAGGCACGAAGCGGTCCGCACGTCCTGCGCTTCCATGAACGCGCGGATGCCTTCCACGCCCCACACCTTACCGGGGGTCGGGAAGACTTCGAACGCGCCGTCGCTGTAGAGAAAAAGAGAAGACCCGGCGGGGAGTTCCGCGCGGTTCGACTCGAATGTCATGTCCGGGACCACGCCGATGGGCGGGCCGGGCGATTCGAATTCGCGGATCGGGTTGCCGGTTCCGCCGCGTTCGATCAGCATCGCGGGCGGATGTCCTCCTCCTGAGTACGTCAGTGTTCGCGAACTGCGCTTGAACACGCCGTACCAGATGGTGAAGAACATGCCGCCGTGCGTGCTCATGGGGAACGACGCGTTCAGCCGCTCGAGCACGCTCGATGGCTCGCGAAGATCGGCGCCGGTCACGCTGCTCGTGCGGAGAGAGTTCATCGCCGAAACGCCGAGAAGCGCCGGGCCGACGCCGTGCCCGCACACATCGAGCACATACATCGCGATGTGATCGTCATCGATTTGAAAGTAATCGAAGCAGTCTCCTCCCAGCGACGCCGAAGGCACAAATCGCCAGTCGATCGAGAGAGGCGACTTCATCGGTTCGGGCAGCAACGATCGGACATACTGCGCCGCTTTGTGCAGCTCGTTGGCCAGCGCCGCCTGGCTTGCACGCAGCGCTTCAAATGCCTGATTTCGCTGGAGCAGGGAGAGATAACCCCGCGAGTGATACCGGATGCGGGCGATCAGCTCGACCGGATCGGGAAGCTTGACGATGTAGTCGTTCGCGCCGCGAGCAAATGCTTCGGCCTTCGTCGCGCCCTCTTCCTTCGAGCTCAAGACGATCAGGGGCGTCAGCCTTGTCGCATCCTGTTCGCGATATTTCTTCACGAGTTCGAGCCCGTCGGCATCGGGCATGACCAGATCTTGCAGAATGACCGTCGGGTTCAACTTCGCGGCGGTCGCGATCGCATCCTGCCCCTTCTGGCAGAAATGAAAACGAATCCCTTCCTGCCCGGCGAGGATCCGGCGCACGGCCTCACCGATGATCAACTGATCATCCACGAGCAGCACGATGCAGGTGTCGAGAGCCGGAGCAGGGACCGGTGCGGTCATCGGATTGGATTCGACCTGGTTCATGCCGACTCCTTGCTCGCTTGTTTCGCGTCAGCACCCTCTCCATTGCCCTGTTCATCATGGAACTGGCTTCCCGCGAGGCGGAACACCATCTCCGATTTTTGCAGCGCATCGACCACCACCGGATCAAACTGCGTTCCGCTCCCGCCTGCAATGATCTTCACCGCCTCCTCGTGCGGCATCGCCGGCTTGTAGACGCGTTTGGATGTGAGCGCGTCGTACACATCCGCCACGCTCACGATCCGCGCCTCGAGCGGGATCTGGTCCTTCGCCAGTTTTCCCGGATAGCCGTTGCCGTCCCAGCGCTCGTGATGGCTTGCGGCGATGTTTCGCGCCATCCTTAAAAGGTCGTCTGAGGGCTGACGGGCGAGGATCGCGCTCAATGCGTCCGCGCCGATTGCCGGGTGCTTCTCGATCACGGTCCGCTCTTCCGGCGTGAGTTTCCCGGGTTTCAGCAGCACGGCATCGGGAATCCCCACCTTGCCGATGTCGTGCAGCGACGACGCCAATTGAAGGTTGAGAATCCATTCGTCCGTCAACTCGGGCATTTTCGCGCGAAGCTGCTCCGCAAGCACGCGGCTGTACGCCGCGATGCGCTCCAGGTGCAGGCCGGTGTCCGTGTCTCTGCTTTCCGCGAGTTTCGCGAGGGCGAAGATCAGCGTGTTGCGGGCGTTCACCGATTCCGCTCGTCTCTCCGCTTCGATTCGTCGCCGTTCCGAATCCGCGTACGCCCGCGCGCGCTGCTGTGCGCGGAACGCTCCCGAGTGGTACCGGATTCGCGCCAGCAATTCCGCACCGTCGGGCAACTTGACGACATAGTCGTTCGCGCCATTGGCAAACGCCTGCGCCTTGGTCTCTCCTTCTTCCTTCGAACTCAAGACGATGATCGGCGTCCGGCTTGTCGCTTCCTGCGCGCGATACCGCGTCACGAGGTCCAATCCATCGGCATCCGGCATGACCAGATCCTGCAGGATGACAGTCGGGCCGATCTTCGCAGCGATCGCGAGCGCTTCCTGTTCCTTCTGGCAGAAGTGAAATCGGATTCCCTCTTGCCCGGCGAGTATCCGACGCACCGCCTCACCGATGATCAATTGGTCATCGACGAGCAGCACGATCGCGCCATCTTCCGGGGGTGCCGCGGCTTGCTTGTTTTCTTCGCTCATGCGCGCCCCGTCACCTTCGTCATGGCGCGGATGATCGCGCCGGCGATCTGACCGGGGGGAAGAACCTCGATTGCCGCGCCAGATTCGACGCACGCTCCCGGCATCCCCCACACCACGCTGCTCGCGCGATCCTGGGCGATCGTGTGCCAGCCCTCTTTTCGCAATCGTTTCATCCCGATCGCGCCGTCTCTTCCCATGCCGGTCAAGACGACCGCGACGCCGCGCGAAACCTGCGGCGCCGCCAGCGATTCGAAGAACACATCCACCGACGGCCGAAACACCGCCTCTTTCGGGTGCGGCGAATAGATCAACCTTCCGCCCGGATCCAGCACAAGGTGATCGCCGGTCGCGGCGATCGCAACCCGCCCCGCACGCGGCGATTCTCCAGCGGTCGCGATGCCGATCGCCTGACCCGATTCCGCGCCGAGCCATGAAGCAAGCCCGGGTGCGAACTGCAGATCGACGTGCTGCACGATCACGACCGGCCACGGCAGCGGGCGCGGCAACGCATTGAGAATCTGCGAGAGCACCATCGGGCCGCCGGTCGAAGCCCCGATGGCAACAAGCGGCGGGGTCGGTGCCAGCGTTCGGTTGGGGTCGAACATCGGAGCCAACGCGGCCTCAGTGTTCCCGGCGCCCGCGATCATCCGGATCGCCTGCACCTTGCGTGCGAGCGCTTCGGCGCGTTCGACTCCGCCCCCGGCGCCGAGCCCCGGCGTTTCGACCGCATCGAGCGCGCCCGCGCCGAGCGCCTCAAAGACCTTGCTCGAGTTCCCTTCGACGGTCGCGGTGACGACCAGGATCGGGCACGGAGTCTTCGCCATGATGCGGCGCGTTGCTTCGACGCCGTCCATCACCGGCATGATCATGTCCATCAGGATGATGTCCGGCACATCGGTGGCGCACTTGTCTACGGCCTGCTTGCCGTCCTCGGCGATCCATGCGATTGTCGCTCCCGGAATCGTGGTGACCGCGCGCCTCAGCGCCTCGATCGCAAGCCTCAAATCATTCACGATCGCGATCCGCATTACACCGGCGCTCCGATCAGGTCTTCCACCATGCGAATCAACGAGTCGTCATGAAAGCTGCTCTTGGTCAGATAGGCGTTGGCCCCCGCTTCGAGTCCCGCAAGCCGATCCTCCTCCCGATCCTTGTACGACACGATGATCACCGGCAACTCGCCGAAACGAGATTCCTTCCGGAGTGCGCGGATCAGTTCGATTCCGGTCATCCGCGGCATATCCACATCGGTGACAAGAAGATCAAACTTCCCGGCTTTCAGTGCGTTCAGACCTTCCCGCCCGTCAACCGCGACTTCCACGTGATAGCCGCGCCGCTGGAGCAACTGGCGCTCCACTTCGCGCACGGTGATCGAGTCGTCGACGACAAGGATTCGCCGACGCGCCGCGTGCGCCGCTCCGCCCTGCTTTGTGATCACTCCGAGTGGCTTGCCCTCCTGCAGCGATTGCTTGACCGAGCGGAGGAGATCATCCACATCCACCACAATAACCGGAAGCCCGTCCGCGCGGATCGAAGCCGCCGCGATGTGCGCCACGCTGCCGAGTCGAGCATCGATCGGACGGATGACGAGGTCCTCTTCACCGCAGAACTCGTCGACGATGAGCCCGCACAAGTCATCGCTCTTCCCGCCGATGACCAGCACCGACAGCACAGCGCTGCTTTGGTCTGGCGCCTCGCCGCCCAGCATGTCGCTCGCCCGCAGCAGGCCGACCGACTGCTCATCGAGCGTGAACTGGAGCCGTCCCTGTACCGGTCGCGCATCTTCGCGTGCGACCAGAACTACGCGGTGCAGACGCGCGAGAGGCACGGCGAACAACTGCCCGCCGATGCGCACGAGCGCCGCCCGCAGCACCGAGCGAGTCACGGGCAGTCGCATCACGAAGCACGTGCCTTTGCCCGGATCGGATTCGAGCGAAATCGTCCCTGAAACGCCCTGGACCATCGACATCACAACGTCGAGCCCCACGCCGCGCCCCGAAATCTCGCTCACCGACTGCTTAGTTGAAAATCCGGGCAGGAACGGGAACTCCATCAGTTCCTGCTTCGAGAGCTTCGCCGCGGTCGACTCGTCCACCATCTTGCGTTCGACGACCTTCCGCCGGATAGCGTCCGGGTCGATGCCGCGTCCGTCATCCTGGACTTCGACGACGAGCATGCCGCTCTGGTGGCGCGCCGTGAGCTTGATCGTCGCCTTGGGTGGCTTGCCCAGCGCGATGCGTTCGGCTTCGGGCTCGACGCCATGATCGAGGCTGTTGCGGATCATGTGCGTGAGAGGCGACTCGAGTTTCTGCAGTATCTCGCGATCGACTTCGACCCCTCCTCCGACGAGCGTGAATTCGACGCTCTTGTTGAGTTGTCTTGCGATGTCGCGCACCATGCGCGGAAACGCGGTCGTCCCTTCCGTGAAAGGCCGCATGCGACTCCGCAGAACTTCGGTGTAGAGCGCGCCGGACAACTCTTCCACGCGCCGCATCGTCTCATCAAACCGCGCCGAGTGTTCGAGCACCGCCCCGCGCAGGCGGCCGGTCTCGGTACCCAGAGATTCGAGCATCGTGTCGAGCTCGGCGTCGCTCTGCTCGGGCTTCCCGCGGCGTCTCGCCTCGTGTACCTGCTCGCGCAGTGATTCGATCCCGTTCTCGAGGGCACGCTCGCGGGATCGCAAGTTTTCGGAGAGGGCACGCAGCCCCTGCATCCGCGACGCTTCGACCGTCGATTCCCCTGCCAGCGAGAGCATCCGGTTCAGTACATCCGACGCGACGCGCACGCTCGTGGCGCTCCCTTCGCTCGGCGCTTCGCGCGCCGGCCCAGAAGCAGGGGACGGTGATGTAGCCGTTGCAGGCGGCGCCGCGGCCGGTGCGGAAACAGGTGAAGGTGAGGAAGCAGCGGGGATCGACTCGGAAGCCGGTGCCGCGGGCGGTGGGGACGAAACCGGCGCGGCGCCTGCGGGCGCGGGAGCCTTCAACTCTGCAACAAGCGCATCGATCCGACTCGCTTGAGACGAGGTCCATGCGCCGAGCTCCGACTCGGAAATCGCCCGGATTTCCGCGAGCACGTCGACGCCGCGCAGCAACTGATCCACGCGTGCCGCTGTGAGCTTCTCGCGTCCGGCTTTGGCGGCAAGAAAACATTCTTCCATCACGTGCGCGAGCGTGACGACCACATCCAGCCCGACGATCCGTGCCGCGCCCTTGACCGAGTGCGCCGCTCTCATCAGCGGTTCGACAACCGACGTGTCGCCAGGGTTCTTCTCGAGCGCGAGCAAGCCCTCGGTGAGCGCGGCACAATGCGATTCCGCCTCGAGCTTGAAGAGCTCGAGCATCGAAACGCCCGCAAAGCCGCCGTCATCGCTCATGCGAGTGCCGCCTTGAACCCGGCCAGGATTCGTTCGCCATCAAGAACGGTCACAGGCCGATTGTCGACTTCCGCCAGCCCGGCAACGAACGCGCCGAGCGCATGCTCTACGGTGAGGGGCGCCGAGGCGAGCGCCGATGGATCGACCCGTCCGATCCCGTGCAGCGCATCCACTTCAAAGGCCCACGCGGCGCTGGCGGGACCGATGACCATCGTTCGGAGTGGCTCGGTGTTCGCATCTTCTCGCGCCGGCATTCCGAGCAGCCGCCGCAGATCGGCGCAAAGAACCAGCTCACCCCGCACATTACACACACCACGCAACACTCCGCCCGACCGATGCGGGATGCGAACGGGCTGGGCGAACGCGGTCACCCGCCGCACGACGCTCGCCGGTAGCGCCAACGACTCGTTTCCGAGTCCGAACAGCACGACGCCGATCCGCCCGCGCTCCCCCGTTTCCGCCGGGCTTGCGGCGTCTTCGGTCGAAGCGCGAACATCCGATTCAAGAAGCGGTCGCTCCAGGAGCCGAAACAGCGAATCCGAATGACTGCCGAAATGTGGGGGTGGTGTGCTCGCGCTCATGGCTTCTCACCATCTTTGCCGTTCGGTTGAACGCGACGCAGCCGATTCCACAAGCGGTCGGCCATGGCTTGATCTCCCATTTTCTCGAAGATCATGGCGAGCTGGAGCAGCGCAGTGGGACGTGCGGGTTCGAGATACAGCGCCTGTTCGAACAGCGCTTTCGCGCCGGCGGAATCGTTGGCAGCGCCCCGCAACGTACCCAAGAGTTCGAGCGCCGGTGCGCTCGGGCCCTTCTTTGCCAGGATCCGCCGGATCAAATCTTCGCTTTCGATGGTGCGCCCTTCATCCGCCAGCGTCCGCGCCTCCTCGAGACCGGGCTCCGGGCGGCTGTGCTTCGCGATTACCTCGACCGGCGGGCGTGCTGCGGCGGTCGTGCTACTCGAAACCGCCGCACGCCGAATCTGAGGCGGACCAAACGCCGGTGATACGCGGTCCGGCGTTTCGCTCCGCGATGTCTGCTTCGTAAGTGTCGGTGCGACGCGTTCGAGTGCAAAAGCGTGCGGTGCTTCGAGCCGCTTCATCGCCGTCCCGATCGCCAGCATCTGTTCGGCGTGCCCGACAAAGAGCAGGCCCCCCTCGACGAGCGAGTCGGTGATCGACGTCAGCAACCGTGCCCGTGCACCCGCGCTGAGATAGATGAGCAGATTGCGGCAGAAAACGACATCCGCACCCGCCGTGCCGAGCGTTCCCGCATCAAGCGCATCGGCGCGCCGGAATCGAACCATCGCACGAATCTGCTTGTCCACCAAGATCCGCCCCGGTTCATGCTGCAAGAATTGGATCGCCCACGCCGGAATCTCGTGCCGGAGCGAAAACGATCCGTATTCGGCCTGCCTCGCGCGTTCCAGCACGGCGCCGCTCCGATCGATCGCGTCGATCGTCACGCGCTCATCCGGCCAGCCCGCGTACGCCGCGGCCATCGCCATCCCGTACGGCTCCTCGCCCGTGGCGCACCCGATGCTCATCATGCGGAGTGAAGCGGCCCCTGAAGCGAGTTTGGACGAAAGTTGCTCCACCAGCAAGCCAAAGGAGTGGGGGTATCGAAAGAACCAGGTTTCCGGAACGGCGATCGATCCCGCGATGCGCTCGGCTTCCTCCGGCGAGCGCTCGAGCAGCGACAGATACTCGTCTTCGGTCGAGAGCCCGAGTGATTGCAAACGCTCGTCGAGCAGCGCGCGAAAGCCCGCGCCGCGCATCAGATCGGCGTCGAGCGACATCCGCTCGCTCAGCCATCGCTGCACGCGCATCACGCGGCACCCGCTTTCACCCGCGACCAGAGCAGCTCCGCCTGTTCCGGCGTGAACAATTCGCGAGGCCGGACTTCCTGCACCGCTCCGTAGCGGGTTTGAGCGACCTTGCCCAGGAAGCGAGACTGCTCGACCCAAAAGCCAGGGTGCGAGCCGGGCGCCTCGAACGCGGGCCGATCGAGTTCGAGCACGTTTTCAACCCAGAGCCCCGCGCGTTCGAGCGCGGCATGTTCGCCGACGCGGACGACGATGACACGGTTCGACATCCGGTCTTCCTGCGGGTTGCGACCGAGAAGGCCCGCAACATCCACCAGCGGAATGAGCGTTCCGCGATAGACAAAGAGCCCGCGCACCCATCCCGGAACCGCCGAGCAGGGCTCCGCCTGCACCGGCGCAAGGACTTCCACCACGTCGGCGACCGCCGTCGAGAAGACCAGCCCTCCTGCGCGCCAGATGACCGCGAGCGAACTCATCGCTTCCCCCTATTCGCGCAGCCTGAACTTCGACACAGCATCACGCAGCAGCGCGATCGCCGATTGCAGATCCGTCGCGGCACGCCCAAACTCGCGCGCCGACTGAACGGTCTGATTCGCATTGCCAACCAGCGAATTCATCGCATCGCTGATCTGCTGCGCTCCCTCCGATTGCGCCTGCATCGACTCGTTCACCTGCTTGAAGCTGTCGGTGCTTCGATTCACCCGGTCGATGATCTCCGTCATCTGCGATCCCGCCGAAACAACGTCGCGCACGCCACGCCTCACCTGATCGCTGAACCGGTCCATCTCCATCACGCCAGCCGAAACCGCCCCCTGCATCTGCCGCACCATCTGCTCGATATCGAGCGTCGCCGACGCGGTCTGATCCGCGAGCCGCCGGATCTCGCGCGCGATCACGAGGAAACCCGACCCGTACTCGCCCGCTTTCTCCGCCTCGATCGCCGCGTTGATCGAGAGAATATTGGTCTGATCCGCGACCTTTGTGATCGTGGTGATGACGGTCGTGATTTTCTGCGAGCGCTCGTTGATCGCGTTCAACTTGTCCGCGATCGAAGCCGTCGCGCCGTCAAGCTCGCGCATCACCGCTTCCATGCTCTGGAGCCCGGCACGCCCGCTCGTTGCGAGTGAAGCCGATTCCGCCGCCATCCGGCTCACCGAATCCACAGTCTTCACGAGGTCCTGACCCGTCGCGGAAATCTCCTTCACCGCCGCCGCGATCTGGTTCGATGCGGCGCCGAACGTCGCCGAAGAAGCTTCCTGCTGCTTGCTGGTCGCCGCAATCTCCGTCGCCGTCGAGTTCAGCCGGATCCCCGCCTGCTTCACGTCACCGACCAGCGAATTCAGGCTGCCGTCCATGGTGCGCATCGAACGCATCAGTTGCCCCGTCTCGTCGAGGCTCCGCGCTTCCTCAATCTCCTGCGTCAAATCTCCCCGCGCGATCCGGTCCGCGGCACTCGCCGCGCGTCCGACCCGACGCACGACGCCCCCCGTGACCAGGAGCAGCAGCACCGCCACGATCGCGGTACCGATTGCCCCGATCGCGACATTCCGCAGAAGGGCCGCGCGCGCCGGCGCCATCACTTCCGCCTTTGTCCGCCGCACCACAATCGTCCAGCCTCCTGTCGCCGTTCGCTCGACGCCATAGATGCACGGCTCGTTCAGGGTCGGGTCGACCTCATCGAACATGTCCACCGAACCTCCCGCTGTGACCGACATCCAGCCCTTCGCCATGGAACCAAACGGTGTCTCCGCGATCGGCTTCATTTCCAGCGATTCGGTTCCGGAGCGCGCCTCGACCGTTGACGCCACGACACGTCCGCCCGAGCTGAGAACCATCACATCCGCACCCGATCGCGCTTTAATCCCGTTCGCGAGCTCTTCGAGTTTCCGCAGGTCCCGATCCACGCCCGCGATTCCCTGAAATTTCCCGTCGATCACGATCGGATAGACGTGCGACACGACCGTCGCACTCCCCACTACCCGCGGCTCGGTCATGAGCGCATCGGCCCGCCCCGTTTTCCCGAATTCTCGCTTCGGTCCCTGGTAGTACTCGAGCGTGTCCATCCCTGTCGCCGACGAAAGCGTGTCGCCCTTCCCCTTTGTCTGCTCCCAGTTCACCGTCGTCCACACCGGACAGAACCTGCCCGACGAATCCATGGCGCCCCGCGGCAAGTCCGACTTAAGCGACGACGCATCCGCTCCGTCCGCATTTGGTTCGTAGACGAAATACGTGTTCAATGTCCGGTCGTTCAATGCGTTCACATGGCGGATAAACTCAAGCGATTCGCTCCGCTTGCCGAACATCCCCCCCGGCTGACTCTGCGCCAAGATCGCGGCAACCAGATTCCAGCGATCGTTGCGCCCGTTGAGGTCAACCGCGGCACCCCGCGCATCCGCCGCCAGAACCTCCTCTTCCGCAGTCCGCAGGCTCTTATACGTTTCCACGGCGCTCCACGCCACGATCGCACCAATCACGAGGACCGTGGGCAGAACGCCAAACAGCAGAATCCGTCCCGACAGACTGTTGGCAAAGGATGGTTTGGACATGCGTCGTGGTTCCCTGTGCGGACTGGCGCCCGAAGCGCACGCGTTCATATCGTGGGCTGGAGCGCGCCATCAAAAGTATATTGAAAGTCCCTTCCGACCCCCCGCCCATTCTCGTTCCGCGAGCCCCGGTTTAGTCGGGTTTTCGGCAAGAATTGCGTCAATTCGCGCGCGCCAGAGCATGGTTTGACGTCTCATCGACACCAAGGGCGCGCATTTCGCATCGCCGAGTCATGTCTTCAACTCATTACCCGCGGCGCCACTTCCGAAGCTCACTCCCTGAGGGAAGGGGTTGGGGGAAGGGAGTGTCTTTCCTGCGGGTGCAACTTGCTCGTGCGCAACTCTGCGCTCCCGCGGCCTTGCCCGCTTCCGGAACCCCCTCCCTGTGGGAGGGGGCTTGGGGGTGGGCGCGCCTCGGGATGCCTCTTCTCCGCAGCTCGCGGCACAGACGCGGGCTTCCGTAGGCCTGCCGCGTCTCTTCGTGCACGAGACGGACCTGACGGGTAAGCAGTTGATGCCGCTGCCGACGCGGAGAATCGCCGCGATCTTGCGCGGCGTAGTACCCGGAGCGGCTGACTCGCAGCGCCGAGCAGCAGACTCGGACCGGGTAGAGGCCGGCGAGATGATCGCGGATGAAGGCGTACTTCACGGCTGCTGGTTCGCGAAGAACGCCGTCGCTTTTTTTAGGATGTCGCGCTCCATGCGGAGCTGCTTGTTCTCGGCTTCGAGCTGGCGGATGCGTTGCTGGAGATCGGTCTCTTTGGGAACCTGAGATTGAGAGGTCGGCGCGGGAACGGGCAGATCGAGCTTCATCCAACGCCGCAGCGTCCAGCCGGTGATGCCGAGTTCGTTGGCCACCTTCTCGACCGAGACATCCGGCTGCGACGCCAGCCGGACGGCGGTCTCACGGAACTCCCGGGTGTACACCTTGCGTGCCATAATCGGACTCCTGTCGAACCATAACCGAGGTTCAACGGTGTCCGAAAGTCGTGGGCAGGGCCATGACGTTGGTTCCAGCCACGCGTCGGAGAGGATCATTCGCATCGTTCCACTCTGATCTTCGCATTGAGAGATCAGCGTGTGCCTTTGCTTTTCCGCCGAAGAAGACGCCTTCCCGCTAGGTCGTTCTGAGAGGCAATCGCAGCCCGAAAATACTCGCCAACGCCTTTCGTAAATCTCCGAAAAGCAGCGACTTGCAAAATATCCCCAATTCCCCCTTGCATCACGGTACGGGATTTGGTAGGATGCTCGCTGCGCCCCGAAATCTCCCCGCACCTCTACAGGATCTACCAAATGTTCCAGCCCTCCGACCAGCGCGGCAGCTCCGTCCACACGCCCCAAATCCAGCCCCCTCTCTCGACGCCCCCTTTCCAGCCCGGCTCCACCGGCGACTCTCCATCTCCCGCCCCGCCCACTTCCGAAGTCGGCCCGAGCTCCGCGTTCGTAGCCGCGCCCGAAATGCAGACTGCCCCTGAGCACTCTGCCGCTGGCCAATCTGCCGCCTTACCTCCGGCACCCGACATCGCACCTCCGAAATCACCGCACATCCCACATCCGCCATCCAAAAACATCTCTCCCGCGCAGACCGCTGACCAACCCCCCAAGCAGCCCGGCCGCTCCAGCGACGCCGCGCTCGCATCCCCAACGCGCTCCCATCCAACATCCCCGACCCCTTCTTCACATCCGCCATTCGACATCCCACATCCGACATTCCTCCCACACCCGCCCTCCCAACGCCTCTCTGAATCCGCGGCACGCGAACTCGAACAACTCAAATCTCAGTTGCACGCTCTCGCCTCCCCCGACGGCTTCGCCCCCTCGCGCGATGAGTTCGCCCGCGCGGTCCGCCAGGCGACGCCTCCTTACCGCAAGTTCTTCCGCGGCTACGACGACTTCATCCGATCCTGCGGCTACCGGTCCGCCACCGATCGCCGCCGCGAAATCGCCGCGAATCAACGCGCCGCCCAATGGCAAGCCCAATCGGAGGCGCAATCAACCGTCCAATCGACACGCCACCCGATCATCAACTCCGACCCCAACTCCGACCCACCTCACGAATCACCCATCGCATCACTCCCATCAGCCCCATCGGTCCCATCCGTCTCATCAAATCCTTCACGCGGTACACCCGCCCCATCCAAGCCTCCAATCAAGCCCCGCCCCCGCACCGACGAACTCTTCTACGGCGATCCGATCCACTGCTGCGACATGGCGCACGCACCCGTCAACGAGCAGGGCGTCGTGCTCCTCTTCGGCATCCTCGCCAAGAAACTCGGCTTCCGAATCGAAATGGTGCGCACCGGCTACCCCGATTGCGAAGCCAAACGCAAAGGCAAGGACGGCAAGTGGCGCCGCCTGCGCATCGAATTCGAATTCGTCACCAGCCGCTTCAATCACGACCCCGCCGGATGCGATCTCATCGTCTGCTGGGAAGATGATGCAAATCCCACCAACCTCGAAGTGCTCGAGCTGAAGAACCACGTCGGCAAAGAAGAACCCGCGCCCCCCGTGCCTCTCGTGCCCCCGGTGCCCGCCATGTCACAGCTCGCTGCTCCGAGCGATCAGTGCGTCTTGTCCGCAAACACCCCGCAGCCTCGAGACCCCGCACAACCTTCTGTCATCGAACCCAATGCCCCAGCGCCAGCCGCCCCCGCGTCGAATCGCTCCGAACCAACTGGCAAGCAAGCAACGCGCAGAACGCGACCACACAAGTCGCCCTCCGCTCCAAACGCACTCAACAAACGATCACGCCTCAAAAGTTCCCCTGCCACCAGAGCGTCCGGCAACCGAGCCCGCGCCAAACAATCCGCCCGCTCGTCCCCTTGATCGCGTCACGACGCGATCAGTGCGCCTCCCGCGCACTCCGCTTCCCATCGCAATCCGAAATCCGGAATTTGCGATTCCCCATTTCTTTTCCCGCACATTTCCCAGTCTTCTCTGCGTCTCCGCGCCTCCGTGGTGAACTCCCTGCATTTCTTTGGCCCTTTGGAACTTTGGCCCTTTGGCAATTTGAATCCTCCGCCCTTTGGCCATTTGAATTCTCCCCAATCCCCTCTCCCATTTTTCTCTGTGCCTCTGCGGTGACCCCGCCTTTCTTTGGCCCTTTGGAACTTTGGCTCTTTGGCCATTTCTCCCCTAAACTTCCCCTGACACAACATAAAGACGCCCACTCTTCGCTGGAGCCACCACATGCCTTCACCCAAAGTCGACCAATTCATCGCCGGCAAGCGCACCGCCGCTCAAGCCGAAGGCGCCGCTTCCCACTCCGTCATCAACCCCGCCACCGGCGAGACCATCGCGCAGGTCGATCTCGATGCCAAGCGCAGCGCCGAAGCCGCGGTGCAGGCCGCGTACGAAGCATTTCCATCCTGGTCCGCGACGCCCGTCGGCGACCGCTGCCAGTTCATGTTCAAGTACAAGGCGATCCTCGAAAAGCACTTCGAAGAACTCGCCTCGCTCATCGTGCAGGAGCACGGCAAGACCATGGCCGAAGCACGCGGCGACGTCCGCCGCGGCATCGACTGCGTCGAGTTCGCCTGCGCCGCGCCCACACTCATGATGGGCAAAACCCTCCCGCAAATCGCCGTCAGCAGTTCCTTCTGCCGCACTGAGGACAAGAGTGGAGTGGGCATCGACTCCTTTGTCGATCGCGTGCCCCTCGGTGTCTGCGTCGGAATCACCCCGTTCAACTTCCCCGTCATGGTACCGCTCTGGATGTGGCCGATGGCCGTCGCCTGCGGCAACACCTTCGTCCTCAAGCCCAGCGAAAAAGTGCCGCTCAGCGCGATCCGCGAAGTCGAACTCGCGCACGAAGCCGGTCTCCCCGCGGGCGTTCTGAATCTCGTCACCGGCGGCCCCGCCGTCGTCGATCACCTGATCACGCACGAAGATGTGAAGGCCGTCAGTTTCGTGGGCTCGACGAAAGTCGCGCAGCACATCTACAAGACCGCGACCGCCGCGGGCAAGCGCGCCCAGTGCATGGGCGGCGCGAAAAACTACATGGTCATCATGCCCGATGCAAACCAGGACGCCGCGATCGAAGGCATCGTCGGCAGCGCCTTCGGCAACAGCGGCCAGCGCTGCCTCGCCGGCAGCGTGTGCATTGCAGTGGGGGACACGGGCGAGTGGCTGATCCCCAAGCTCAAAGCCGCGGCAGAAAAGATCAAAGTCGCCGCCGGAACCGAGTCGGGCGTCGGCATGGGACCTGTCATCGATGATGCCAGCAAAAAGCGCATCGAAGGTTTCATCGCCAGCGGCGAGCAGGACGGCGCGAAACTCGTGCTCGACGGACGCAAGTGTCCAATGCCGAATAAAGGCTGCTTCGTCGGTCCGACCATTTTCGATCAGGTGCGCCCCGGGATGAAGATCATCGACGAGGAAATCTTCGGTCCGGTGCTCAGCGTCGTGCGCGAATCGACGCTCGATGCCGCGCTCGCGACCATGAATCGAAGCCGTTACGGCAACATGGGCGTGATCTTCACGAGCAGTGGCTACAGCGCGCGCCGCTTCAAGACCCACGCGCAGGTCGGCATGATCGGGATCAACGTCGGCGTCCCCGCGCCGATGGCGGTTTTCCCGTTCGCCGGCTGGAAGCAGAGTTTCTTCGGCGACCTCCACGCCAACGGCGAAGACGCGGCCAAGTTCTGGACCGAAAGCAAAGTCGTCGTCGCGCGCTGGATGTGATTGACAAGTTGCGACGCGCACGCAGCACTCGCGAACGCGCCCGAGTTCCGCGCCCGTTTCACCTGCTTCATTTTTTGTCCTCCCCCTTTGCCAAAGGGGAGGTGTCATCGCGAAGCGATGACGGAGGGGGCTCTTCAAGCACGCGACGACGCATTTCCGTCGGAAAAACGCGATGGAAGCGTTTTCATGATGAGCGCCCAATTACCCGAATTGAAACCTGTTTTTAGTTTCGAATTGCTATAATCACGACGTGACTCTTGTTCAGGCCCGGCCAATGTTGGCTCGAGTGTTCAGGTCTCCCGACGCTTTCTCCGCCCGAGTTCAAGCACCGGTCTCACGTTCAGTTTCAAGGGCAGGATGGAAAGCGTCATGAAGCTTTATGTCGGCAATCTCTCTTTCAGCACGTCCGAGCAGCGCCTCCGCGAGATCTTCTCCGAGCACGGCGATGTCTCCTCGGCGACTCTCGTCATGGATCGCGAAACCGGCCGCCCGCGCGGCTTCGGCTTCGTCGAATTCGCGAACGATGAACACGCCAAAGCCGCGATGTCCGCGCTCAACGGCAAGAACATCGACGGCCGCGATCTCACCGTGAACGAAGCCAAGCCCCGCGAAGCGGGTGGCGGCGGTCGCGGCGGATTCGGCGGCGGCGGTCGTGGTGGATTCGGTGGCGGCGGTCGCGGTGGAAACCGTGGCGGCGGCGGGGGCTGGTAAGTCCGGCGCCGTCTGCGCATCGGCGCTGTTCGAAGACGTGCGCTTTCCGAGAATTCGTAACGTTCGGAGATTCGATGTCTGAGAATCAGGGCTGTCCGAGAATCTGATGAATAGAGAAGACCGGAGCCGAAGGGTTCCGGTCTTTGTTTTTGAGTGAGCAATCGGGAGTGGGGGACCGCGTTGTGATTTGGGAGGGTCTTGCGATGAGGAAGTTGCTTGTTGCGCTGGTTGTGGTGGTGAGCGCGGTGCGCGCGCTGGCGGGGGATTTGTACAAGCCGAGCGAGCCGAAGCGCGAGGTGACGATCGTCGATGCGGAGTGGCGCGATGAGGCGCGCGGGCGCGAGATTCCGGTGCGGATGTACATTCCGAAATCGCAAGAGGGAGCGGAGAAAGGGAAGCTGCCGCTGATCGTGTTTTCGCACGGGCTGGGCGCATCGCGCGAGATGTACGGCTATTTCGGGAAGCACATGGCGGAATCGGGGTACATCGTGATCGCGCCGACGCACCACGGGAGCGACACGCAGGCGCTGAAAGAGTGGGTCAGTACGCACGGTTTGGGGAAGAAAAACGAGGATGGAGAAGGCTGGCTGCAGGCGGGGATTTCCGACCCCGACAATCTGCGGAACCGGCCCAAGGACATTTCATTCGTGATCGATCGCGCGGCGAAAGACCCGAGACTCGCGGCGCTTGTTGACATGGAGAAGATCGGCGTCGCGGGTCACTCTTTCGGCGCGTACACGGCGATGGCGATCGGCGGGATGACGGTCGATCTTCCGGAAGCGAAGTCGGTTTCGTTCCGCGATCCGCGCGTGAAAGCGGTTTTGCCGATGTCGCCCGAGGGGGCGGGGACGATGGGGATCACGAAGGAATCGTGGAACAACTTCGGTGCGCCCGTGCTCTTTCTCACCGGAACGAAGGACTACGGCAGCGGGGGGCGATCGGCCTCGTGGCGGCGGACGGGATTCGAGAGCGTGCGAGGGGTCGATGACTACCTGTTCACGATCGAGGGCGCGGGGCATATGACATTCGGCGGACCGGGGACAAGCGCTGCGCTCGGCGGGACCGGCGAGTCGGAGAACAAGTCGCTCGGCAGGCTGCGCGACCGGATCCGCGATCGCGTGCGCGAGAAGGCCGCGGAAAAGAGCGGCGGAACGGACCCGGAGGTGAACGCGCACGTGCTGAATATCGAGTCGTACAGCGGCGCGTTCTTTGATGCGTACGTGAAATCGGACGCGGGCGCGAAAGCGTGGCTCGTCGACTACGCCTCACAGAAGCACGAAGATTGTGCCGCGGAATTCAAGCCGGCGAAGTAGAATCGCGGGAGGAGCGCCTCCGATGATCCGCAAGTTGTCTTCGGGCAAGTACCGGCTCTATTCGCGCAAGGTGAATCCCAAGACGGGCAAACGCAGGAACCTGGGCACGTTTTCAACGCGTGCGGCGGCGGAGAAGCACGAGCGCGCCGTGCAGTATTTCAAGCGTCGCGGCTGAAGGGAGATGGAAACGGGCATGATCAACGGCATTCACACGATCGTGTATGCGCAGGATGCCGAGAAGGCGCGGGCGTTCTTTCGCGATGTGCTCGGGTTCGGAAGCGTCGATGCGGGGCGGGGCTGGCTGATCTTCGCGTTGCCGCCGGGAGAGATCGCGGCGCACCCTGCGGAGCCCCATCAGGCGGGGCGGCACGGGCTGTACTTCATGTGCGACGACATCGAGCGGACGATCCGGGAGCTGAAATCAAAAAGCGTCGAGTTCGAGGGCGAACCGATCGATCGAGGGTGGGGGATACTTGTATCGATGCGAGTGCCTGGGCTCGGCGCGATCGGCTTGTATCAGCCGAAACATCCGGTTGCGCACAGCAGGTAGCAAGAAATCAAGCGAATTTGAATTGGGACGTTGGTGTCCAAGATCGGCGCCAGAGGAGTTCTGAAACCCCCGCCGTCATCGCTTCGCAAAGCCTGCGCGATGACACCTCCCCCTTTGGCAAAGGGGGAGGACTATGCAGGGAGCACACAAAGAAAAAGCGGAGCCCGTATCACTTGGCGACCTGCAGCACCGCTGACGGAGCATTCGTTTCCATGAACTGCGTCGAGACGCCGACGATGCGCACGCGCACGGGGTTGAATTCCTTCTTTTCGACGAGGTACTTTTTGATCGCGTCCTGGCGCTCTTGCGCGAGGATGATGAGTAGATCCGCTGGGGCCTGGATGGTCTCGACGAGTTCGTTTTCCATGGCCGCGACCGCGGGTGCCGCGACTTCGGAGTTGGGGCCGACGAGCGCCGGCGCGGGCTTGCCCGCTTCGGCGGCCTTCTTGGCGAGCATCTCGTTGTACGCCACGACCATCTGATCTTCGAGCTGAGATTTGGTGAGCCGCGTGCCCTTCGCGCCGGTGCCGAAGAGTTTGACCGCGAACGAATCGCGCAGCGCTTCGTGGCGCACCTTCTTGCCGTCGGTGTCCATGTCGATCAGGCCCCAGATGCGCACCGCGGTCTCCGGCTGATCGTTGAGTTGCTTCGCGATCGTGCCGAGGCTCGCGAACCCGTCGGTCGTGATCTCGGATGTTCCCGAGACGAACATCACGCGCACGCCGGGGTTCTGATCCTGGCGCCCGTTCGCGGCGCGGAGCGCCTCCATCTTCTTCATCATCTCGTACCGCAGACCGTTGCTCTGCGCGTTTCCATTCTGAATCCGGTTGGCGATGCGCGCGGTCGGGTTGCCACGCATTCGTCCCCCTCCTCCACCCCCGCCCCCTCCCGCGCCGGGTGCTCCTGAGCCGGGCGATCCTGCTCCCGGTGAGCCTGAGCCGGGGGCCGGCTGGTTTCCGTTGCCGGGTTGGCCTTGGTTGTTGCCGGGCGCGCCGGGTTGATTCCCGTTGGGTTGTCCGTTCGGACCACCATTTCTTCCGTTGTTGTTTTGGCCGCCATTGGGGCCACCATTTGGACCGCCCGGACCGAAGTCGCGGCGATCGGGTCGCGGCGCGGGGCTGGGCGGTTCATCGCCCGCGCGCGGCTTGAACGTATCGAGCGAAGCGAGATTGATGTCCTTGCTCGGCTCGCGCGGGCCACGGAAGCCGCCGGGTCCGCCCGGTCCACCGGGGCCGAAGGGGAACTGCGGCGTTTCACCTTTGGCGACACGCTTGGCCATGTCGTCGAACATCTGCTCGCGGATCTGCTGCATGACTTCGCGGTTTGATTCGTCGCGGAAGAAGTCGCGGCGCTCGCCTTCTTCCTTCATCGTGCCCATCTTCTCGCGGAAGAGGCGATCCATTTCGGTCTTGTACTGGGCCTGGCGGAGTTCGTCCATGTTCTGAAAGCGCGCGGTCGCCATCGCGGCTTTGCCTTCTTCGAATGTCTTGGGCAATTGCAGCGGGCGGTTGCGGACGAAGAGCACGCCGCCATAGACCAGCGCGGCGCAAGCCATGCCGGCGAGCCCAATCGCGGCGATTTTCTTCTGTTTGGGAGTCCAGTCGTGCGAGACGGCCTTGCTCGCGCTGGATGCCGCGGCGGAGAAGAGGTCGCGCCGGGATGAACCGCCACCCTTGTGCTTGTCGGGGATGTCGAGGCCCTCTAGAAGACTTGGGTTTTTGTTCATGGTCTTGCTCACTGGGGAGGTGGGTAGAAGTGGCGAAGTGGCAGAGTGGCAAAGAAAAGCAGGGAGTTCACCACAGAGGACACAGAGGACACAGAGAAAGACGGGAGAGGCATGGGAGTGGCGGATTTCGGAGCGAAAGGCAGGTGAAACACAGAAGGCCACGGAGAACCACGGAGGCGGACACGGAGAAAGGAGCGGAGCGGGAGAATCTCAAATCTCAAATCTCAAATCTCAAATGGCAGATGGTGAAATCGGGTGCGCTTGGGGAACGGGCGTCGAGACTTGAGGTAGGGGTTACTGGGTGTTGGCATCGAATCGGCCGGCGTGACCGTCGGCGAACAAAACGTTGCGCACGCGGTGGAAGAAGGAGACGGTGACAGGGTCGCCCTCGCCGGGCTGCTTGTCGAAGGTGCCGCCGTCGAAGTCGTAGATGATCGGCGTGTTGGTGGGCTGGGTGCGGAGGTACATCGCGAAGAAGTTGCGGCGGCGACCGTTTGAATCGGTGCCGGTGAATTCATCGCCGAGGGCGCTGACGTAGGTGTAGGAACTGCCTCCGATTTTTTCGGTGACGGGGGTCGTCGAGGTGTCTTTGAAAGTCTCTCTCCAGATGACGCGATCGCCGGGGCAGCGCCAGGCGGGGCTCTCGCGATCGAGCTGATCGAGCATGGCGATGTTGAGCGGGGGGTTGGGGTCGCCGCTGAGCCACGGATCGGGCATGTACTTGGCGACGGGGAACTTTTCCTTCCACTGGTTTTTGTAGAGCTCGACCGCCTGGCCGACGGAACGCATGTTGACGGTGCACGCGGCACGCCGTGCGGAATCGCGGGCCGGGCCGAGTGCCGGGAGCAGGATGGCGATGAGCAGCGCGATGATCGAGATGACGACCAGGAGCTCGATGATGGTGAAGGCGTGAAGGAGCTTGGCGCGGGAGGTGGGGGGAGTAAATGGTGTGGAGCGGGCGCGTTGCGCGGGCGCTAAAGAACGACGGATATTGGACTTGGAACTGGGCATGGGCGCGGAGACTCCGCTGGGAGAGAAGAACCGGAAGGGATAACGGTATCGGGGCTGGGGTATTTCGGAAAAGAGGGGGTTTGGCACCGGGAAAAGGAGGCACTTGGTACTAGGCATTAGGGGGCAGGCATTGGGCACTGGGAGGCGGGAGTCGGGAGAGATCGCGGCCAGCCTGGGCAGAATCGGATTCTGCGTGAAGCGCAGCATTGCTGCTCGGTGGATGGGTTGCGGCGCGCCGAGCCTGAGTGTGCCGGTGGCCCGGGCCCTGGGAAGGCAGCGCAATTCTCTTTGCCTTTCGATCCAATCGCACTGACCTTGAAGCAAGCTCAGTGCTACGAAGTCGATGCCATCTGGCTGAGTCTGCAATGGCCGCTGTCGCCACAACGGCTTCACGACATCGCAGTCGTCCAATTCTTCCGCATTTCCCGCGACTTGATCACGGCGAGATAGAGTCCCGCGAGTTCGCATGCTGCCACGATTGCGATCGACACCCAAGCCAGGGTAAGCGGTGTCCGGAGCGTGGGGAGCAGAATGCCGACGAGATTCACGAGCAGCAAGACGGCCGTCGCGACAAACGCCAGCGATTCAAAGACGGACGCCCAGCGAGTAATTGACAGGTTCTGCATATGGCGGGCGTCGGTAGCGACCGCCCGAACGACAATCATGAATGAAGCGATGGAAATGAGCAGTACAACCGGCTCGCGTGCCTCGCTGATGTCGGGACTCAGCCATTCCAGACCACGGGTCAGGGCCACGACGGAGAGCAGGCAGGAGAAAAAGATCGAAGGGCGGCGCAGGAGCCCGAGACGGAGTCGGGTGTTGGCGGCGAAAGCAGCCGCCGCGACAAGGATCCAGATCGCGACGCCGAGCCACATTGGCGGGCGACTGGCGAGGGGAACGGCAGGTGGCCATGACCGTGCGTTGCAGTGGCTCCCAAATCCCATCTCAGGCATCGTGGCACTGACCTCGTTTTGAGGTCAGTGCGTCTTTCTGCCTTCGCCGGTTTGCGATCAAGGGCCACTGACCTTGAAGCAAGGTCAGTGCCACGAAGTCGAAATCAACCGCCGATGAACTGCCTCGCCCTCAAATCCAGTTGAATCAAATCAGTGGCGCCTGCGGCGCGTGGCGATCAGTCCGGCGAGAGAGAACGCTGCCGCGGTGCTTGGGGTTGGGACAGGGAAGAGGGAGAAGGTGCTGGGGATGCACGAGACGAGCGGGGCGCCGCCGAAGGCGGTGGGATAGAAGCCATAGGGGGTGTTGCCGCCGGTGCAGATTGATTCATGGAGCCAGGTCAGGCGGTAGTCGCCGGGCGGAAGATAGCCGCCGAGTGCGAAGGGGATGAAGAAGTTTCCGACGCCGTTGATGGTGGTGTCGGACATGTTGACGTAGGAGAAGCCGGTGTTGATGTCGGTCAGCGTGAACTCAGCGGTGACGGCGTGGTACGAGCCCGTGTTGTAAGAGGTGCCCTGGCTCACGCCGTTCCAGGTCCAGGCCAGGCCCTGTGAGAGGTTGAACGAGATTTCGCCGTAGGCGCGGCCGTAGGACTCTTCGAGTCGGTGCGGGCCGATGTTGGACGCGAAGACCTCTGCGGAGGTGCAGGCGTCGAGTGTCGCGCCCCAGAACGGGCCCCCGACACCCGGACTTGTGGGATTGAATGTGGCGGCGACCACGGCGAAGCCGCGGCCGGAGAACCCGTTGTTGTTGAACAGGCGATTCTCGGTGGCGGAGAAATCATTGCCCGTGCCGGGCGGCGTGCTGGTTTGACCGAAGTTTCCGACGGTTGTGCTGTTCGGAAGCACGTAGTGGGCGTTGGCCTGTGAGACTTGATACGAGGCCGTCAGGGTGCCTTGGGCGCGGACGACAGACGCAGTGGCGGCGGCTCCGACGACGAAGGCGATCACAAACTGGTTCATCTCTCACTCCTTTTTGAACGAGGGCGGGGCTCTCCGGTCGAGGCGAGGGCAGATCGGTCGGCGCGCGCATGCATCGCCTCACGATAATCGGCGGCGATTGCAGACCGGCCAAAGACGAGGGGAGGGGGAGGTCGCTTCACTCCCGAGTCTGCGTACGGACCGGCGCCGTCTTGCAGTGGAGGGGGCAAAAATCTTTGTGTGTGTGTGGGGGGGGGGGGGGGCGGAAAAATGGCTACTTGTAGACTTCAAACACAGCTCGCGGCTTTTCGGACTCCTGCTTCGTCGGATCGGGCTCGGCGGCTTTGACGCGCGAGGGGTCGAGTTTCTTTTCCTGCACCAGGAAATCGACGACGGCGGTTGCGCGTTTCTGGCAGAGATCGACGACGCGCTCGGGGGGCAGTTCGGTCGCTTCGATGAGCGCTGCCTCCATTTCTTCAATCGGGGGCGGCGGCGCGACGCCGGAACCGACTCGCCGCACGGATGGCGGGGGCGGCTGATTGGCGGCTCTGGCTTTCTCGATCTGCAACTGATCGAAAGCGATCATCGTCTGCTCTTTCAGCTGCTGATCGCTGAGCTTCTGCGAGGCCTTGCCCTTGCCGAAAATGTTCTCGGCGTAGCGCTCGCGCAGAATTTGGCGGCGGAGTTCGAGGCTGTCGGACTCGGGCTCGACCTGGCCGCGAACGGCGAGGGAGATGCCGGGTCGATCGGTCAATCCCTTGACGAGTGTGTCGAGCGCGGAGATCGACTCGGGCGCGAGCTCGAACGAGCCCGCGGCGAAGACGACTTGGGAAAGGTCCTGATCGCCGCCGCCGAACATCGCGCCGAGGATCTGGAAGGGCGCGGTCGCGGCCTTGACGAGCAGACCGGAAAAAGCCTGCCAGATGACGCCACCGAGGCTGAACTTCGGATCGGTGAGATCGCCGGTGAAGGGGATCTTGCTCTTGATCTGGTCGTTGGAATCGCGGAGGAGCGCGAGGCCGAGCTCGAGCGGCGCATCGATCGCATCCTCGCTCTTCACACGCTCGCCGAGCTTGAGGTGATCGAAGGCAAAGTCGATTTCGCCTTTGACTTTTTCGTTCTCGATCTCGAACGGGATCTGCGTCGTCATGCGGCCGTCGGCCATCTGATAGCCGAGGAAGCGGCCGGTGGGGCCGGAGTACGGCGGCACGGGGATCGAGGAAAGCGAGATCTTGATGTTCGCGGTCGGCGAATCCCTGAATGCCTCGGCCGTGCCGGTCACGGCGAGCTTGCCGCTGTTGTTCACTTTCGCGGCGACGTTCACTTCCGAAGGCGTTCCGGCGGCGGTCGAGAGCGGAACGATCGAAACGTTGATGTCTTCGGCGGCGATGACTGTGGCGGGGGAGGTTGAGGAATCGGTGAGGTCGAGCGTGCCGCCGTTGAGTTCGAAGCGATCGAGGTTGATGTTGAATGGGATGAGGCCAGCGAGCGTGAACTTGCCGCGGTCGCTGGGGGGCTCTTTTGTAAAGCCTTCGGGCGGGATGATCGGGGGCGAACCCTTGAGGCCGAGGCCATCGACCGAGACGAGCGTCGCGGCGACGGACTTGGCTTGGGTGTCGAGCTTGAGCGCATCCACTTTCGCGCCCGAAACGGTGAGCGATGTATCGCCCAGTTTGGCGGATTTCGCGGCGACTTGAGAGGCGGATGCATTGCCGCCGACTGTCAGGGAAGGTGTTGTTCCGGGCGCGCCGGCGACGGCGAGTTCGCCGCTGAAGGAGGCGCCGCCGATTCCGGCGGTCACGGGTCCGTGCGCGTCGCTTGCGGAAGCATCGATGCCGCCGAGGGAGGCGTCGCCCTTGTAGGAGATGTTGACTTGGCCCGCGCTCGAGCGGGCGAGCGCCGCTGCGCCCTTGATTCCGAATTGCTCCATCGCGACTTTGGTGTCGCCGGTTTGCGGGAGCGGCCCGCCCGCGGTGACTCCCTCGCCCTTGATGTCGCCCTTCCATTTGATGTCGATATCTGCCGCGGCGGAGGTGTCGAGCGTTGCATCGCTCTGGATGTCGAGTGATTTCGCGCCGAGGACGACGCCATGCTCGGATGATTCGAACGTGAGCGGCGCGATGCGTGTGCGGCCTTTCCAGGCGGTTCTCGCGCCGCCGGCGGGAGGGAGTTCGGCGCGGAAGTCGCCGTTGAGGGCGATGATGCTGTTGCCCAGGCGCGCCGGGGGAAGCGGCGCGAGCGCGGAGGCGGGGATGTAGGGCGAGGCGACTCCCGCGTTGAGGTCGGTCGCTTCGATGTGGCCTTGGATGATCTGGTCGAGCGGCTTGATGTCGCCCTTGATGGCGGCGATGCCTTGCTTTTCGAACTTCACGTTCAGGGCGAAGGGCGTGAGGAATTGATCGGAGCTCTTGATCGGACCGGCGTGGATTGTGACATCGGACATGAACAGTTTCACGGGGTCGGGCGCGGAGAGATCGGCAAACGTGTGGCGGTAATTGGTGATGTCGAGAGCGGTGAGCTCGATCGTCCAGGGATTTTGGATATCACTGAGGAGCTGCTTGAGTCCGGTCAAGAGGCGGACGACGGGATAGGGGATCGCGGCGACGTCTTCGTGGATGATGGGCTCGACTGCGGGGAGTTCCAGTTTTTCGTGCGCGTCGTTGAGCAGGGCATCGGCGATGCGCTGCGGCACGGAACGACCTTTGCTGAGCTCGAGCAGGCTTTCGCCGCCATCGACTTCGACTTTGGCGATCGAGATGCTGCGGGCGTCGGCGTCGGCGTCGATGTCGGTGACGGTGACTTTGTCCGCTCCGGCATCGGCGCGACCTTTGATGATGTCCTGCCAGGGGACGATGAGCTTGGGAGTTTCCAAAGTTGCGGTGGAAACATGGAACTTCGCGACGCGGGGCGAGGCGGCGGGCGCGAAGTCGTAGGAGAGTCTCGCGCCGAGCGTGGCGCCTTCGAGGCTGATGTCGGTGTAGCGCATGACGTAGGGCATGAAGCGGGCGGGCTGGATGCCGACGGCTTCGATCTCGCCCTTGCTCGTGAGCGGGTTGACCTGGAGCGTGCCCGTCCAGGTGACTTTGGCGCCCTCGTCGGTCGAGAACTCGATCTTCATCGGGTTCACGTAGTCGGGGTTGGTATCGACGTTGGTGATGCGGAATGAAGCGCCGTGGATCTCGCGCTCGAAGGGCTTGGGCGTGGAGAGGTCTTTGAGATCGGCCTCGCCTTTTTCGACGGAGAGTTCGCGGACGACCACGCGCGGCAGGCGCTTGAGCGGCTCTTCCGGCTTTGCATTCGGATCTGGAGGAGCCGGCTTGATCAACTTTGCGAGCGTGTTCGTGCCGTCGGCTTCGACGCGCGCGCGGATGAACGGCGCGACGACTTTGACCGTGTCGAAGTGCCACCCGCGGGAGAAGATGGTTGCGAGTGGTTGGAAATTGGCGTCGAGTTGATCGAGCGCGAAAACCTTTTCGCCCGCGAGGTCTTTGACTTCGAGCTTGTCGAGCGAGAGCCAGAAGGTGTAGGGATTGGTGTACGCGCGGTCGAGCGTGATGGTGGCGTTGAGGCGCTTTTGCACCTGCGGCACGATGATCTTGCGGATGATGAGCGGGACGGCGAAGAAGCCAAAGAGCGTGTACAGGATGATGGCGATGGGCAGGTAGACGAGAAGGAAGCGCTTCTTGCGGGACCAGCGGGGCGCTGAATTGGTCATAGCAGAGTTATAACACGCGGGTCGAGCGGCGTCGGCCGGATGGATTTAGCCGAACTCATCCGACCGTTTCGGCGTCGCGAGCTCGAGGCCATGGGGATTCAGCCGAACGGCGAAGCAGAAAGGGCATTCCTCGCGATCCGGCGGGCGCTCTCGGCGCAAGGCGTGGCGCGCAGGGCGTTTTACCAGCCGAGTTTCTTCTCAAAGCGGTAGGGGATGACATCGTTCTCGAGCGGCAATCGGAAGACATCGGGCGATGCATGGTCGTATGCGCGGGTGGGCATGCTCACGAAGAGCGCATCGGTCGCGCCGATGTTCTGATGCGCGTGCCAGACGAATTGCGGGATCGTCATGACGGAACGGTGGAGTTCGGAGCGCACGATTTCGTTGATCATGCCGCGGGTGGGTGAGTCTTGGCGGTCGTCGTACAGAACGACCTTCACCGTGCCTTGGCTGATGAAAATGCGATCGTCGTGTTGATGGTGCTGGTGCCAGCCTTTGACCATCCCCGGTCGGATGGTGAACTGATAGACGTAGGAAAAAGGCGCGGGGTGAAATCCCCACGCCGGATTGAGGATCTCGCAGAGTGTGCCGCGGTCGTCCTGATGTGTGGTGGCGTATCGGATGTCGACGCCTTCGATGAGACGGCCGAGCGGCTTTCCGTCGGGCGTGACCGTGGCGACGTCCTGCCGGGGATGCATGGGCACGGGGTGAATCCCTTGGTTGGAAGTGCGTTGCCGGAGACCCCACCGAGTGCGCGACGGGGCGGCCAAATCTTCCGGGAATGGGCAGAGCCGGACTTGAACCGGCAACCCCAGCATTTTCAGTGCTGTGCTCTACCAATTGAGCTATCTGCCCGGAAAGTAGAGGCGGAAGAGTAGACGCCGCGGGGCGAGCGTCAAGGGGAATGAGCATCGGGCGATTGGCACGCGGAATCGGGCAATCCGAAGGGCGTCGGCATCGTGACGCGCCCCGGCCGGTAACATGCATTCAACATGGACGGCGTGAACGGGCAATCGGAGGCCCGCAATATTCTCGAAGTGCGCAACCTCCTGGTTCGCTTCCCGCGGCATTCTGGCGCGCTCGGCAGACGCACGGGTTGGACCAACGCCGTCGATGGCGTGTCCTTTCACATCGAGCGCGGGCGCACGCTCGGGCTTGTCGGCGAATCGGGCTGCGGCAAGACGACTGTCGGCCGTGCGGTCCTCGGGTTGATCCCCGCGGCGTTGGGCGAAATCGTCTTTGATGGAGTCGATGTGCGCAGGGCGGGGGCTTCGAGATTGCGAGCGCTGCGACGGGAATTGCAGATCGTGTTTCAGGACCCTGGTGGATCGCTGAATGCGAGGATGAAGATCGGCGCGATCGTGGGCGAGCCGCTGGTTGTGCACGGGATCGAAAAGAACGCGGGGGCGCTTCGCGCGCGGGTTGCGGGACTGCTGGAGCGTTGCGGCATGCCGCAGGATTCGATCGAGCGATTCCCGCACCAGTTTTCGGGCGGACAGAAGCAGCGGATCGCGATCGCGCGGGCCATCGCGCTCAAGCCGAAGTTGATCGTCTGCGATGAGCCGACGAGCGCTCTCGATGTATCGGTGCAGGCGCAGATTCTTAATCTGCTCAAGGATCTCCAGCGCGAATCCGGCATGTCGTACCTCTTCATCAGCCACGACATGAACGTGATGCAGCACATGTGCGATTCGATCGCGGTGATGAATGCGGGGAAGATTGTCGAGAGCGGCGCGACGGCGCAGGTGCTGTTTTCGCCAAGGGATGAGTACACGAAGAGATTGCTTGATGCCGTGCCCGTGGCGGAGGTGCGAAGGTAATCGTTGATGAGAGCCGCGCCACCGGCTCGGCAAGAGCAGTGGCGGGCGAGCGATGGCAAACGAGACCCGCAATTCACGATCGATCCAGAGTGTGCTGCTTCGACACACGCTTGCGGATGGCAGCGCGCACCTGGATTGGATGATCGAGCGCGTGGATCCGGCATCAGCGCTGATCACGTTTCGCCTCGCGCTCGAGAGCGATTTGATGCGCGCGGGAGAGATCGGTGCCGAGCGAATCGCGGACCACCGGCGCGACTATCTTGAGTATGAAGGGATCATCACCGGCGGCAGGGGGAGCGTGAAGAGGATTGCCGAGTTTGAAGCATTCGAGCTCCTCGAATCTGAAGATCGCTTCAGCGTGGTTCTGCAGTCGGCGGGCACCGGTGGCCGACGAATGAAATGGACCGGAGAAAGGGAGAATGGGCCTCGCTGGAAGTTCGTCGGCGTGGTATGCTGAAACCGTTCCATCTGCACAAAAGGGGGCCTTCATGCGTCAGCCTTTGCAGTCTCCGGATTCGTTCGGAAGTTCAAGTGGAAATGGATCGGGGGGCGGGTTGCCTCCGATGGGGAGCGGGGGCAATGTTTTTCGCCCCGGGTCTACGGGAATCGGGGCATCAAGCAGCGCGAGCGGCGCGGCGGGTGGCGGGGTTGCCGGAGGCGGTGCCAGCGCGAACGTGCCGACATCGGGCAACGGCGGCTCGGGCGGCATGAACCTTCCGAAGGATGGCCCCGAGGCCAAGCCGAAGATCATGGCCTTTGAGCAAAAGGGCGGCATCGGCAAGACCGAAGATTCGTGGCAGCGCAAGACCAACAAGACCGGGTCGGGCGCCACCCACGTCAAGACCTTTCACGCCAAACTGACGGGTGAATCGCTCGAGTTTCTCGACAAGCAGATCAACGACTGGCTCGATGCGCACCCGGATCACGAAGTGAAGTTCTCAACTTCCACGGTCGGTGAATGGACCGGAAAACTGAAAGAACCCAACGTGATCGTCCAAGTTTGGGTCTGACGACCGGGGCCAAATGCGAACAGAGGGGTTGCCGCGATCCGATAGATGGATCGCGTGTGTGGCATCGCCGGGATTTTCTCGACGGATGGTGTGTTGTCGTCGGCTCGAAGAGAGGCGGTCGAAGCCATGCGCGATCGGCTGGCGCATCGGGGGCCGGATGGTGCGGGCTTGTGGGAGGGGCCGGGCGCGGCGCTCGGGCACCGAAGGCTCGCGGTTGTTGACTTGAGCGCCGCCGCCGCGCAGCCGATGACGACCTCGGATGGCCGATTCGTCATCTCCTACAACGGCGAACTTTACAACGACGCGGAGATTCGACGGGATCTGTCGGCGAGCGGCGTTTCGTTCCGAACCGTGAGCGATACCGAGACGATGTTGCAGGTGCTCGCAACATGGGGCGCCGATGGACTTCGGCGCTGCCGCGGCATGTACGCTTTCTGCTTTGTCGATACGGCGCGCCATGTCGCGATTCTCGGGCGCGACCCGCTCGGAGTGAAACCGCTTTACATCGCCGAAACTGCCGCGCGTGTCGGGGAACCCGCGTCGTTCGGATTCGCGAGCGAGCCCGGAGCGTTCGTCGCGATGCCGGGATTCGAGATCCAGCCCGACGGGTTGGGCGTCGCGGCGTACCTGACAACTTCGCGAACGACGTTCGCCGAACGCACGATGTTCCGGGGAGTTTCCATCGTCCGTCCCGGCCAGATTGTGCGGGTGAACTACGCCGGCGACTCGCTGCGCGTGTCGGTGCAGGAAGTCGGCGAAGCGGGTAGCGTGGCACGGGATGTCGCGCGAGTGGTGCGCGAAAGCGTGATTACTCACCTGCGGAGCGATGTACCGCTGTGCGCATTGCTCTCGGGCGGGCTAGACAGCTCGATCATCGCGGCGGTGACGTGCGGAGAAATCGCTCGAGAAGGAAAGCTGCGTACCTACTGCTCCGGTGCGCGCGGCGCGACGGCTCCCGGCGGTGACGATTTCGCCTTCGCGAGGCTGGTTTCGGAGCGTCTCGGCACGGCGCACACGGAAGTGCCGGTGACGCAGGATTCATTTGCGCGCCTGTGGAGCGAGATCGTCAGCGGGCAGTTGGTGCCGCTCAGCACGCCGAACGAGGTGGCGATCTATGAGGTCGCGCGCGTGCTGCGGAGCGAAGGGCACAAGGTCGCGCTGAGCGGCGAGGGCGCCGATGAATTGTTCGGGGGGTACGACCTGGCGCTCGCTCAGAGCGCGCGGTTTCGTGACGGGTCGCATGCGCTCGTGCGGAATCATCCGGCGCTCGGGCCGGGCGCTTTCGAGCTGCGCGCCAACGCGTGGTTGAGCCCGGATGCGTATCACGACGTGTTGACGCCGCAGTTCCTGACGAGAATTGGCCGGGGCGACGAACTGACCGAAATCTTCGAGCGCGAGTTCGCGGAGAGCGCCTCCCGCGCGCAGGAGCGCGGCCACGACGATCCGCTCCAGGCGCACCTGTGCTTTCAGCAGCGGATGAATCTCTCTGGTCTGCTTCTACGGCTTGACTCCGCGACGATGTGCGCCGGCGTGGAGGGGCGCACTCCGTTCGCGGATGCGCGGGTGCGCGCGATCGCGGAATCGCTGCCGATGTCCGACAAGTTCGATGTGCGGGGCGATCGTGTCGTGAGCAAGACGAAGATCGCATTGAGGCGGGCGTTTGCGGGAATGCTGCCCCAGGAAGTGGTCGCCCGCGAGAAGGCGAGTTTTCCGTTGCCGTTTCAGAATTGGATCGGGTGCGCCCGACGCGCAATGCTCGAGAGCGAGGCCTTGCGCGAATTCGTGCGGGAAGACGCGATCCAGACGGCGGCAGCAAATCCCTCGCAGTATTGGCACCTCGCGTGGCCGATCGCGAATCTCGCGCACTGGCTCGAAGCAATCGAAAACACGCGCCGACCCACGGTGCCTCTCGCAGCGTGAGGCTCGGCGATTTCTTCGCGCCTCACCGTGTCGTATCAGCAAGTCGCTGCAGCGCGTGCTCATCCATGCGCCAGACGTGCCAGCCCGACATCTCGCGCGCGCCGAGCGTCTTGTAGAAATCCTGCGCGGTGGAATTCCAATCGAGCACCGCCCACTCCATCCGGCGGCAACCCCGTGCCCGCGCGATCGATGCGAGTTCGACGAGCAGAGCCTTCCCGATCCCAAGACGCCGCGCGTCGGGACGGACATACAGGTCTTCGAGATAGAGCCCCACGGCGCCCGACCAGGTCGAGAAATTCATGAAGTAAACCGCCGCGGCCTGAGGGGTGTCGTTGATCTCACCGATCAGGGCCTCGGCGCATGGGCCGCGGCCGAAACCCATGCCGAACAGGTATTGGCGGAGCGATGGCTCATTGGAATGGACGGCGTCGGGCTCGCGCTCATAGGTCGCGAGTTCCTTGATCATCGCGAGAATGAAGGGTACATCGTCCGGCCGGGCGGGTCGGACGCGCAGATTCGGCGTGAGATCGGGCATGCCGGAGAGTACGTCATGAATGGGGCGCGGGGCGGCGGATGGGCGAAAGCGCGATGAATTCCGGTCGCGTATTCTGTGCGACCGATACATCTGCTCGGATCGGGTTTTCAGGATTGTCAGGAGCCGATTTCTATGTCTCGTTTTCTACTCATCGTGTTGCTGTTCGTGGGCGCGATCGCTCTGGGCGGATGCCAGGCCGAGCGCAACTTGAGTCTCGTGCGCGAGATGGGCGATCGGAATTACTCGCTCGGCGACTATCAAGCCGCCCTCGGCGACTATCAGGAATACATCACCCGCAAGCCCGACGGCGTAGAAGTTCGGTATTCGCTGGCGATGACCGAGATGAAGCTGGGACAGCCGCAGCTCGCGCGCGAGCAGTTCTATCAGTGTCTTGCAGTTCATCCGGACAATCAGGACTACGCGCAGGGGCTGGCGGAGGCTCTGCTCGCGTGCGGTGAGCGCGAGGAACTCATCACGTTTCTGACTCGCGAAGCACGCGAGCGCGGCCGGCCGGGAGACTACGAGCGGCTCGGTCACTACCAGTTTCTGCTGGGTAACGTGGACGAAGCGAAGTTGGCTCTGATCACTGCGGCGAAACTCGAAAACCCCAAGACGATCAAACCTCAGATGGCCCTCGCCAACCTCTATCAGAGTCTCGGCGACAAGGAAAGCGAATTGAAGAGGCTGCGCATGGCCCTGTATATCGAGCCCAAGAATCAGGAGATCCAGAAGCGGATCCGCGAATTGGGCGAGGTTCCGGGTCCTAGCTACGTCCTGCGACCTGAGTGAGCCCAAGGCGTCTTCGGTTCTCTTTCCGGCTCGTTTTGGGGTTTCCGAGACGAATTTGACGCCGCGCCGGGTCCTTTCTACCATTCATCCGGATAAACGGATGAAAGAACGGATTTCGGACATTCCCGTCGCGACGAGACTTGCGGTACTGGCCGACAGGACGCGGCTTCGGCTGCTGCGCGTCCTGGAAGGGAACGAATTGTCCGTCGGCGAGCTCGCACAGGTTTTCCAGAGCCCCCAATCGACCGTGAGCCGGCATTTGAAGGTTCTGGCCGACGCCGGCTGGGTCGTGAGGCGGAGCGAGGGGACGGCGACGTTCTACCGCATGGTGCTCGACGATCTTCACACGCCCGCGCGGGCTCTTTGGTTGACGATCCGTGATCTCGCCGCGGGAACCGATCGGGCCGAGCACGCGGAAGATGCTCGCCGTGTCGCGGCAGTTCTCGATGAGCGCCGAACGGACAGTCAGGCTTTTTTCGGTCGAGTCGCGGGCGAGTGGGACGCCGTGCGGCAGGATCTCTTCGGTTCACGGTTCACTCTGCATGCTCTGCTCGAATTGCTTTCGGCTTCGTGGGTGGTTGCGGATCTCGGCTGTGGCACCGGCAACATCGCGGAGCTTCTCGCACCGATTGTGAAGCGCGTGATCGCGGTCGATCAATCCGGGCCGATGCTCGAAGCGGCGAAGCAGCGACTCAAGGGCGTGAAAAACGTCGAGTTTGTGGAAAGCGAACTCTCGAGTTTGCCGCTGGCGGATGGCAGCGTGGACATCGCGGCCTTCGGCCTGGTGCTTCATCACGTCGCCAAACCCGAGCTGCCGCTCAAGGAAGCCGCCAGAATTCTGCGGACAACTGAGGCAGGGGTTCCCGGACGTGTGCTCGTTTTGGACATGGTCCGGCACGATCGAAGCGAATATCGGCACTTGATGGGGCATCAGCACCTCGGGTTCTCGAGGGAGGACATCGAATCTCGCTTTGCACTCGCCGGCCTCCAGCCGATGAGTTTCCGCGAGCTTCCGGTCGATCCGGATGCGCGCGGCCCGGGGCTGTTTGTGGCCACGGCGCGGGCGGGCGTGCGGGGAAGGAAATCAAACTGAAAGATTCCCGGGCGGAGTGCCGCGGGACAGACGACGGATTGCAGTCTTCACACAGTTGCAGGAGCGGATGGAATGACGAGCATCGCGACCAAACCCAAGACACTGACGAAAGCCAGCACCAAGCACAAGCTGGCGACCCTTGATTACAAGGTGAAGGACATCAACCTGCACGAGTTCGGCCGGAACGAGATCCGGCTGGCCGAAACCGAGATGCCCGGGCTGATGGCGATCCGCGAGGAATACAAGGGCAAGAAGCCGCTCAAGGGCGCGAAGATCATGGGATCGTTGCACATGACGATCCAGACCGCGGTCCTGATCGAAACGCTCGTCGAACTCGGCGCCGACGTGCGCTGGGTTTCGTGCAACATCTTCAGCACGCAGGATCACGCCGCCGCGGCAGTCGTCGTTGGCAAGGACGGAACGCCGGACAACCCGAAGGGTGTGCCGGTGTTTGCGTGGAAGGGCGAAACCCTCGAGGAATACTGGTGGTGCACCGACCAGGCGCTCATGTGGCCCGACGGCACCGGCCCGAATCTGATTCTCGACGACGGCGGCGACGCGACGCTGCTTGTCCACCGCGGTGCGGAGTGGGAAAAAGCGGGCAAGGTTCCGAAGTTCAACGAGAGCAAGGACCCCGAAGAGTGGGGCTACATCCTCGCGCTCTGCGAGCAGCAGCAGAAGAAGAACCCGGGTCGCTGGACCAAAGTGATCAAGGACATCCGGGGCGTTTCCGAAGAGACGACCACCGGCGTTCACCGCCTCTACCAGATGATGGAGCAGGGCAAGCTCGCGTTCCCCGCGATCAACGTGAACGACAGCGTGACCAAGAGCAAGTTCGACAATCTTTACGGTTGTCGCCACTCGCTCACCGACGGCATCCTCCGCGCGTCCGACGTGATGCTCAGCGGCAAGATCTGTGTTGTGCTCGGCTACGGCGACGTGGGCAAGGGCTGCGCGCAGTCGCTGCGCGGGCAGGGCGCACGCGTCATCATCACCGAAATCGACCCGATCTGTGCGCTGCAGGCGGCGATGGAGGGGTATGAAGTGACGACGCTCGAAGATGTCGTCGAGCGCGCCGACGTCTTCATCACAGCCACCGGCAACAAGGACATCATCACCGTCGATCACATGGCGCGGATGAAGGACAAGGCGATCGTCGGCAATATCGGTCACTTCGACAACGAGATCGACATGGCCGGCCTGAAGAAGTACAAGGGAATCAAGACGATCAACATCAAGCCGCAGTACGACGAGTGGGTCTTCCCTGCCTCGAAGGGCAAGCCTGCGCACAGCGTGATGATCCTTGCCGAAGGCCGGCTCCTCAATCTCGGCTGCGCCACCGGCCACCCGAGCTTTGTGATGAGCTGCTCGTTCAGCAACCAGGTGATGGCGCAGATCGAGCTGCACAACAACGCGGGCAAGTACGAGAAGAAGGTGTACACGCTCCCGAAGCACCTCGACGAGCGCGTCGCTCGTTTCCACCTCGACAAGCTCGGGGTGAAACTGACCAAGCTCTCGAAGGATCAGGCGGACTACCTCGGTGTTCCCGCGGAAGGCCCCTACAAGCCCAATCACTATCGCTATTGATTCGATGCCCGGGTGCGAGAGCGTCCGGGCTTCTTTGAGTGTCCTGCGGGCCGAGGAACGGCCCGCGAGAAGCGAGTACCGCACGATGTGGGCGAATTCCATCAAGCCCGGCCCCGCCGATATCCGCGATCTCTTCGCGCAAAAGCGCGCCACCTTCAGCTTCGAGTTCTTTCCGCCCAAAACGCCCGAAGGCGCCGAAGAGCTTTACAAACACATCACCGATCTCGAGCAGCTGCGCCCTTCCTTCGTCAGCGTGACCTACGGCGCGGGCGGCTCGACGCGCGATCTGACCCACAACCTCGTCGTGCGGATCAAAACCCAGACTCCGCTCGACCCGATGCCTCACCTCACCTGCGTCGGGCACGACGAAAAGCAAATCGATGAGATCCTTCAGAAATACGCCGAGGCGGGCATCAACAAGATCCTCGCGCTCCGCGGCGATCCGCCGAAGACCAAGGACTCCGTCAACGGCCAGGACCCCTACAAGCACTTCAAGCAAGCTTGCGACCTCGTCCGCGCCATCAAAAAATTCAACGACTCGGGGCGCCATCCGAACAGGCGCGGCTTCGCCATCGCCGTCGCCGGATTCCCCGAAGGCCATCCCGACACGCCCAACCGCGTGATCGAGATCGAGCGCATGAAAGCCAAGTGCGATGAGGGGGCCGATTTCATCGTCACCCAGCTCTTCTTCGACAACCACGACTTCTTCGACTATCGCGACCGTTGCGGGCTCGCCGGGATCGATCTTCCCATCATCGCCGGCATCATGCCGATCACGTCCCTCCCCGGCATGCGCAAAATGGCCGAACTCGCACTCGGCGCGCGCTATCCGGCGCCTCTGCTCCGGGCGCTCAACCGAACCGGCGGAGATGAAGCCGCGGTCCGCCGCGTCGGCGTGCACTGGGCGACCGAGCAATGCCGCGACTTGCTCGACCACCGCGTCGCGGGCCTTCATTTTTACACGCTCAATCGCTCGACCGCAACGAAAGAGATCTACGCCACGCTGGGCGTTCAGAACAGCCTCGATCTCGCCTGACACTCGCGGCCAGCGATGGCCCGCTCGTTCGTTCTAAATCGCCTGAACCGCATCGCCCGCTGGCTCGAGCGCCGATGGCATCGCGCACTGCTTCAGACATTCGCTCAGCCATCGAATGCCCTTGCCTTCGATGCCCGATGTGAGCGTGCGCCCGCTCGGGCCGGGCTGAGAATCGAGCAACTCGCGCAGCAGCGAATCGGCCTGCGCCGTGGTCGCCGGAACGGTGCGCCACGAGTGGAGCGTGCGCGGCACATTGAGATCCGGGTGATGGAGACACACCATCCGCTTCATCGAATTCTGGTTGATCGCCGCGAAATACCCCGCCTCCCAAAGCCACCAATCGCGATCGAGCGAGCGCTCTCCGAAAACCAGGAGCAGCCAGTGCGCCGATCGGAGCATCTCTCCCGCGCGGGCGTGCCAGTGCTGATCAAGCTGGAAGCCGGCGGAGTGCGAGACGATCACCGTGCCGCCCCCGAGCCCGTCGAGTGCATCCACAAAGTCGCGCACGGCCTTCGTGCTCCGACCGAGCGGATGGCTGATGTGGATTCGAAGCGAACCGGCGCCGGGGCGGAGAGTCATGGGGTCGATTCCTTGCGGGCTAGGTCGAAGTGGAACTGAGAGACGCACCCGAAGCCGACTTGAGGCGCGACGCGACTTGAGGCGCCGCCGAATTCGTCATCCGAAGTGGGGCGGTCGAACGTGGGGAGGAAAGCCTGCCGACATCCTCCGACGTCGCGAGCTTTTCCGCGATGCCCCGCAGAAGATGCGAGAGCGAAGCCGACCGGATGGAATGATCGACAACCTCACTCTGCCTCGGCGGGCCCAGCCCGAGCAGCAGCCAGTTCGCCGAAATGTCAAAGCCGCGGACGACCGCGATCAGGAACTCGATCGAAGGGTGACCGTTGGATAAGTATCGGCGCACCGTCTCGGGGTGCGTCGAAGTTCGAATTCCGATGGCGCGGCAGCTTTGGCCCCCGAGCGCCGATTTCAGCCGTTCGCGTATCGCGTCGAGTGAGCAATCGGTAACCGTCACATGTCCCCGGGTGATGCGCAGGTTTGTTCGAGAGAGCGGCACGCTGACTCCTGTGTGTATGTGGCGCGCCCCATCGCGAGCCACGGTTTGCGGCAACGCGAAATCACGAAGCGAGATCAACTTGGAGCGAAAGAAGCGCGTCGGTCAAAGCCTCTTCAATGTCCGGGTCGAGCTTGGTCGCTTCTTGGTCCAGCAGTTTCAAACAATGCACAGTCACGAGCTGCGCATTGAGAACGTCATACTTGTTCACTCCAGATCGCACGCCGTAGGCTTCGTACGAAAGGACGAACTGGAGAGCCGCATAGTCCGCTTCCGAGATCGAGCCATCAGCCGGAGGTCGTGATTCGTCGCAGTGCACGACGGAGCACAGTTGGTGAAGCCATGACCAGAGATCGTCGAGTGGATCGGCAGTTCCCCCCGCGTACGGCGTCGGCACGCCGTTCTCAGCAACCGCCGGCAAGGAGAGCCATCCCAGGTGACCAATGCCGAAGCAGAACGCCAAGAACACCCGAACGAGGAGGGTTCTTCCCATAACAAATCTCCATGTGTCCAAGAGGCGGGAGCCTCAGAGACATGGAGTGGGCGGGACAAACCGGGGTCGTGTGACACAACCGTGTGGATTTCGGATAAGATTTCCACATTCCTGTGGAGGGGCGGGCGTTATCGAAAGTTGAGTCCGTCTGATGGGACGCTTCGCGAGCAACACAGGTCCGGAACCAGAAAGGCCGGTAAGCGGCCCGGGCGATCCGCTCGACCGAATCCGGACGGGCGATCGCGATGCCGCGGCAGAATTTCTGACCCGCAACGAAGCTCTCATTCGGCGCCGCTACCGCCAGAAGATGGGCCGGGCGATGCGGCGGCTGTGCGATTCGCAGGAACTCGTGTCCACCATCGCGCGACGCTTCGACAAAATGGTCAGCGACGGCGAAGTGCGGGCCGCCAGCGAGCGCCAGTTGTGGGCGCTGATTTTTTCGATCGGCGATCACGCGCTGGCGGACAAGGGAAGGATTCTGCAGCATCTCGAGCGCGTGGAAGGACCGGATTCCGACGTCGCACGGGAATGGCGCATCCGCTTTGCCCGAGCCGAGCGGTCCGGCCCCGACGGTATGGAAGGCGAGCTCGATTCCATGCTCCGCTCGCTCGAAGAGCCGATCGACAGGCAGATCCTCACGATGTGGCTCATGGGAATCGAGCAGCAGGTCATTGCGTCGGAATTGTCGATGGAGCCCGCGGCGGTGCGCAAACGCTGGGAGCGGATCCGATCAAGGTTGCGGGTCAGTGCAGAGCAGGAATAGCACTATGTTGAAACTTGTTTCCGTCAAGCAGGATTTGTCCGATACCAACGCTTCCGGGGTCGCTCGGTTGCTCGCCGCGTCCTCGTATCTCTCCGACGGCGAACTCGCCGATGTCATCGTGGAGAATTGCGGCTCGATCGATTCGCTCGATCTCGGCCTGTTCCTGAGAGCGATTCCGGATCTCGAATCGCGGCCGGTCGCGCTCGACGCCGCAATCGAGGTGACGCTCCAGTCGATGCGACGCTCCGGCGCGGAAGCGGACGAAGCCGCCGCGACTCTTTCCCGTCACTATCCGATGCTCGCGACCGCGATCCGGACCGCGCACGCGCTCGGGCAGGCCATGAGCAGCACCACGTCACTGGCGATGGCGAGTTCCGAGCGTCAGTCCTTCACGCTTCCGTTTGATGTCGGCCCCATTCTGGCTTCGGGTAGGCCGCGGTATCAGTTGCACCAGTTGCTGGGAATCGGTAGCGAAGGGGCAGTCTATCTCGGCCAGGACCGATCTCTGTCCGAACCGGGAAGTCCGGCGTGGGTCGCGATCAAGCACGTCGGCCCCGGCGCAGCATCGGAGGAGGCGGTTCGAGCCCGAAAGGTGCTGCACGCCAATGTCGTACGGGCGCTCGACCGCGTGCCCGGTCCGGATGGTTCGTGGATGCTCGTGTTCGAATTTGTCCGAGGGGGTTCGCTCGAAAAGACGTGGGGAGGAAAGACTCTGCCCGATCGCGAGCGTGCTGCGGCAGAGTTGTGCGTTCAGATCGCAAGGGGTGTGCAGGCGGCGCATTCGGCCGGTTTGATTCATCGCGACCTGAAGCCGGGAAACGTGCTTCTTGCGGACGACGGTACTCCCAAAGTGTCCGATTTTGGAATCAGCCACAATCAGGCGAACAGGGAGATTTCGGATCGCTCCGGTTCATTGGGCTTCATGTCGCCGGAGCAATTCCGTGGTATTCAAGCGACCGTTCAAGACGACGTCTACGGACTCGGCGGTCTGTTGTATTGGATGCTGACGGGCAACGGGCCCAACGGGACCACAAAGCAGGCGGCAACCCAACGGCTTGTCGGTGGGGTGAACAACTCCGACCTCGCGCAAAGCCTTTCTCCCTTCGACTCGGATCTCGCCGCAATCTGCCTCCGAGCGCTGTCGATCGAACCGGAAGAGCGATACTCCTCGGCGGATCGCATGGCGATGGATCTCGAGCTGTGGCTCGCCAAACAGCCATTGCAGTGGACCAGGCCGACGCTCGCCCGCCGGTACCGGCTCTCGGTTCGCCGTGCGCCGATTGCGTGGGGAGCCGCCGGGATCGGCGTGATCGCCGTGATCGCGATCGTGTTGATCGCTGGCTACCGTGTCGGCAATGCCGAAGTCGCGCGGGAGCGAGCGACGATCGAGATGCTGAGCCAGCGGAACAGCGAACAGCAGCAGCGGCTTCAGACCGCGAACCTCATGACTGCGCTCATGTCGAAGTATCTCCGAAATGTCAGCGACGATGATATGGGGGCGAATTGGGTACACATTCTGACTTTCATCGAATCGATGATGGGATCGCGGTCGAGCGCCGATCCAACCGACACAGAACAACTCTGGTTGAGCCGAGTGAGAGTCGCCAAGAACGCGATCGCCGAATCCAGAGCCAAAGGGCACGGAGATGACCTTGAGCCTTTGATGCTCGAATCTTCCTTGTGCTTGTGGCTGCTCCGGACAAAGAACGGCGAGGAAGCACTCGAGCATCTGGATGCAATCGAACCTCGTTGGCGAAAAATGCTCCAGCCAGATGACGAGTGGTTTATTTTCATGGATGTGTTCCGCCGGTGCGCGGAGATGCTCGTTGTGGACTCGAATATGCCCGATGCAAGTGAACGGCGAGTCGCTCTTTATGCAGCCGCGGTCGATCGATCGAAGACCTTGGGTCAAACCGGCAGACCGGTGCGCATGCTTCTCGAAAAGCTCAAGCCAATCGCCTACCCGGATTCCGCGGTCACAGTGCCCTAAAGCCTGTCCGATCGATCCGCACAACAGGGGCTCGCTCGCCGGGTTCGTGTGGCGCCCCACGATCGTCGCACGCGCCTTGCGGATTGCACTTGCATCATGAGCGATCGAGTTCGGGTACTTCCCGATTTGCCAGCGGAGGGGCGCGGGGCGTTCAAAGTCAACAGTGTCCAACGCGGAGCGACGCCCATCTCAATTGGCGTTGGTTCCGCTCTGCCGCGAAGAGAAAATCTCCACCGGCGGCAGCGGCTCCGCCTCTGTATTCGGATTCCACCCGCCGCCCAGCGCCTTGTACAGCCGCACAATCGCCGCGAGCTGGCTGAATCGCACCTGCGCCAGCGTGTTCTCCGCCGGGAACAACTGCTGCTGCGCCTCGAGCACTTCGAAGTACGAAGCCTTGCCCGCCGAGTAGCGCTTCATCGCGACTTCCACCGATTCGGAAAACGCCCGGACGCTCCGCTCCTGTTCGGTACGCACGTACGCGAGCTTCTCTCGATCAGTCAGGCCATCCGAAACTTCGCGGAGCGCGACGATCGCCGTCTTCTGATAGCCAAGCCGCGCTGCGTCCCATTCCGCCTTGCGCTGCGCGAGCTGCGCTTCCAGCTGCCCGCCAGTGAAGAGCGGACCCAGCAGATTGCCGCCCGCGGACCACGCGGTCGAGACCGGATCGAGCAGATCCCCCAGCGAACTGCTGACCTTGCCGAAATACGTGGTCAGACCGATCCGCGGGAAGAAGTCCGCCTGCGCGACGCCGACCGCGGCATTGGCGGCACGCAGCCTCTGCTCCGCCTCGCGCAAATCGGGCCGGCGCTCGAGCAGCTGTGATGGAATGCCCGCCGGAACCTCCGGCGGCGTTGTCTGCTCGGTCAGCCTCGCGCCGCGTTTGATCGGTCCCGGCGTTCTTCCAAGGAGCACGCTGATCTCGTTTTCCTTGAGCGTGATCAGCCGCTCGAGATCGGGGACGCGTGCGGCAACCGACGCTAAAGATGCTTCCGCGCGAGAGGTTTCGAGCCGCGAACCGGCCCCGCCCTTCAAACGCTGGGTGAACAGCTTCAGGCTCTCGGCGAACGATTGCTCGGTCCGGATCGCGATCTCGCGCTCGAGATCGAGTTCGAGCAGCTGAAAGTACGCCGTCGCGATTTCCGCGAGCACCGTGATTATCACGGCGTTCTTGGCCTCCTCGGTTGCAAGATACTCGGCGAGCGCCTGCTCGTTGAGCCTCCGAATCCGACCCCACACGTCGAGTTCCCACGCCGCGCCGATGATGCCAAAGCCCGTGCCCCCTTGCACTCCGTTGTTCAAAACCGGCGTGCCGACGAAATCGTTGCGGCCGCCCGCGAGCGCCGCCTGATAATTCACAGTGGGGTAGTAGAGCGATCGGGCTTGCGCCGCGAGTTCGCGCGCCTGCTCGACCCGGGCGACGGCAATGCGCGTGTCGAAGTTGTTCGTGAGTCCCTCGCGGATCAGTTCCTGAAGCACCGGGTCTTCATAGATATCCCACCAGTTTGTCTCGGCGAGCGACTTCTCCTGAGGCTGCGCCTGCCCTCGGAAAACTTCGGGCGAAGCCGTCTCGGGCCGCTTGTAATCGGGCCCGACCGGGTGGCACGCGCCAATCGCGCAAAGAGCAGCGATCGCGATCAGAACTCGGGGATTGAGATCCGTCTTATTCATGGGCTTTCGCCCCCGTGGACGAACCGGCGCTTTCAACCGGCGGGAGAGGCTCCTTCGGTTTGTCGCCCCGGATCCGTTCCACCATGTAGAAACCGGCGGGGATGATGAAGATCGCAATGAGCGTGGAGAACAGCATGCCCCCGATCACGGCCGTGCCCATCACCTGACGCGAGATCGCGCCGGCGCCCGACGCGATCGCCAGCGGTACGCAGCCGAGCACGAACGCGAACGAGGTCATGAGAATCGGGCGCAGGCGCAGCTTCGCGCCGTCGAGCGTGGCTTCGACAAGCGGTTTCCCCTCTTCATAGTTGAGCTTGGCGAACTCGACGATGAGAATAGCGTTCTTCGCCGCGAGACCGATGAGCATGACCAGGCCGATCTGGGCGTAGATGTTGTTCTCCATCTCGCGGATGTACAGACCGGCGAACGCGCCCGCCACCGCGATCGGCGTGCTCAGAAGCACCGAGAACGGAAGCGACCAGCTTTCGTAAAGTCCGGCGAGAATCAGGAAGACAAACAACAGCGACAGCGCGAAGATCACACCCGCGCCGACGCCCTTCTGCGCCTGCTGCTCCTGGTACGACATGCCCATGTAGTCAAACCCCATCTCGGGCGGCATCGTCTCGGCAAAGACTTCCTCGAGCGCCTTCATCGCTTGCGCGCTGCTGTAACCCGGCGCCGCCGACGCGTTGATCTGCGAGCACCGATACAGGTTGTACCGCATCGTGAATTCGGGTCCGACCGAAGGCCGCGTCGAGGTCACCGCGTTCAAAGGCACCGGCTGCCCCACGCTGTTCCGTACGTAGAACTGCCCGAGGTTCTCGATATTCGTTCGATAGTCGCCCTCCGCCTGCACATACACCTGCCATTGACGACCGAATCGGTTGAAGTAATTGATGAACGCGCCGCCCATGAAGGCCTGCATCGTCTGGAAGACTTCCGACAGATCCACTCCCTGCTTGAGCACCTTGTCGCGGTCCACGTCCGCGTAGATCTGCGGCACCTTGAGCAGCGCCGTCGAGATGACGCTCGCCAGTTCGGGCCGCTTCCGCGCCTCCGCCATGAACTTCTCGGTGTTTTCCGCGAGGAAATCGACCGTTCCGCCCGCCCGATCCTCGAGAATGAACGTCACCCCGCCGGAGGTGCCCACGCCCGGGATCGCCGGCGGCGGGAACGCGAATCCGATGGCCGCGGGAAACGAAGACAAAATGCGCGTGAGGTTCCGCTTGATGGCGTCGTAACTCTGCGCCTCATCCTTCCGCTCCGACCAGGGCTTGAGTGTGATGAAGAAAAACCCGCTATACGTGTTGTTCACATTGCTGAAGAGCGAGAAGCCCGCAACGGTCGTCACATGCGCGACGCCCGGCACTTTCAGCACTTCTTCTTCCGCCTTGCTGAGCACCGCATCGGTTCGTTGCAGACTCGCGGCATCGGGCAACTGAATCGCCGCGAAGAGATAGCCCTGGTCTTCGTCCGGCAGGAACGACGGCGCGAGCTGCTTGCCGAACCAGCCCGCGGAGAAAGTCATCAGGCCCAGAAGCAGGATCGCCAGGATCCACCGCCTGATCAGCAAGTGGCAGACCGAGACGTATCCGTTCGTTGTCGCCCCGAAGGCCCGGTTGAATCCGCGGAAGAACAGCGCGAGTGGTCCGCGCCCTTCCTTCTTCGGGCGCAGCAGCATCGCCGCGAGCGCAGGGCTCAGCGTCAGCGCGTTGAACGCCGAAATGATGACCGAGATCGCGATCGTCACGGCGAACTGCTGATACAGCCGGCCGGTGATACCCGGGATGAAGACCGTGGGGAGGAACACCGCCGAGAGAATGACCGCGATCGCGACCACGGGCCCCGACACCTCCGACATCGCCTTGAGCGCCGCTTCCTTCGGCGTCTTGCCTTGCTCGATGTGGTGCTCCACGGCTTCGACGACGACGATGGCGTCATCGACGACGAGCCCGATCGCCAGCACGAGCCCGAACAGGCTCAGCGTGTTGATCGAAAAACCGAGAAGCGGGAACACCGCAAATGTGCCGATCAGCGAAACCGGCACCGCCATGAGCGGGATCAGCGTCGCGCGCCAGCCCTGAAGGAAGATGAACACCACGAGGATGACCAGGATGATCGCTTCCCAGAGCGTGTGCTCGATCTCGACGATGCCCTCGGTCACCGCGAGCGTCGTGTCGAGCGCCACGACATACTGCATGTCTGGCGGGAATCGCTTTGCAAGGTCGTCCATCAGCTTGCGGGCGTTCTGTGCCGCCGCGACCGCGTTCGAGCCCGGCAACTGGTAAATCGCCACGAGCGCCGCGTTGCCGCCGTCGAGCCGCGCTTTTTGCGTGTAGTTCTGCGCGCCCAGTTCGATCCGGGCGACATCCCCGACCCGCACGAACGAACCGTCGGTCTCGGCCCGGATCACGATCTTGGCGAAATCTTCCTCGGTTTCAAGGCGTCCCTGCGAGCGCACCGCGTACGTGAATTCCTGGCCCGGCGGGATCGGGTCCGCCCCGATCTGACCCGACGGGTTCACTGTGTTCTGCTGTTGGATCGCGTTGACGATCTCCGGGACCGTGATGTCCAGTTTGGCAAGCTGGTCCGGCTTCACCCACAGCCGCATCGCGTACTGGCCCGCGCCGAATACCTGCACCTGCCCGATGCCCGGGACGCGCAGCAACTGATCGTTGATGTTGATGTACGCGTAATTGGCGAGGAAAGTCTGGCCGTACGTGTTATTCGGCGAAGTGAGCGCGAACAGAACCAGCGGGCTCGTCACCGATTTGATCACCGTCACGCCCTGGTTTATGACCGCCTGCGGCAACTGGCTGTTCGCCTGCGTCACCCGCATCTGCGCCAGGATCTGATCCTGGTTCGGATCGGTCGCGACGTCGAAGTCCACGTACAGCTTCATGTTCCCGCTGTTCATGTTCAGCGAGTACATGTACGTCATGTTGTCCACGCCGCTCATCTGCTGTTCGATCGGAGTCGCGACAGACTGTTCGATCGTGAGCGCATCGGCGCCAGGGTACGTCGTGCTGATGTAAATTTCCGGCGGCGCGATCTTCGGGAACTGCGCGATCGGCAACCGCAGCATGCTCACCAGGCCGATGATGACCATGATGATCGAGATGACCATCGCGACGATCGGCCGGTTGATGAAGAACTTGGACATGTGTTAGTGCTTCCCCCCGGTTTCCGCGGCGGCGGGCGCTTCCGCGGGAGCGGATGGCGGGCGCGTGGGGGGAGAGCTTGCTTTGGGCTTGGGCGCGTCGGCCTTGTCGTCCGCCGCGGCATCCTGTTCCTTCTTCGACGGCACGTACGGCTTCGGTGCCGCGACCATCCCCGGTCGCACCTTCTGCTGCCCTTCCACGAGAATGGTGTCACCGGCCTCGACGCCGGTGAGGATGATCCAGTCGCTGCCGATCCGCTCGCCCGTTGTGATGGGGCGGACGCTCACCTTGTTCTCGTGGTCGAGCACCATAATCTGATAGAGCCCCTGCACTTCGATGACGGCGCGCTGCGGGACCAGCAGCACATCTTTCTGCGTGCGCACGACCGTTCGGATCAAGCCGAATTGTCCCGGTCGCAGGATCCGGCGCGGATTCGAGAACGTCGCGGCAAGCCGGATCGATCCCGTGCGCACGTCCACCTGACGATCGGCGAAGAAGAACTTTCCTTTGTGCGGCCAGGTTTCGCCGTTGCTCAGAACCAGGTCGAATGCAAGATCCTTGCTCTTGGCCTCCATCTCCGCTTCCGACTTGTACTGAAGCGACCACCGGAGATAGTCCTGCTCGCTGATCACGAAGTACACCTTGATCGGATCGACCGTCGAAACCGCGGTGAGCTCCGTGCCGGTGGGGCCGACAAGGTCGCCGATCTGCGCGTTGGCGAGGCCCGCGACGCCGTCGATCAGCGACGTCACTTTGGTGAACCCGAGATTGACCTGCGCGTTCTCGACCACGGCCTTCGCTGCCGCGACCGCCGCTTCCGCCGCGAGTTTCGCCTGGATCGCGTCGTCAAGTTCCTGCTGGCTGATCGCCTGCTCCGCCGCCAGCGGGGTGTACCGGTTCACATCGATCACGGCCTTGCCCAGTCGCGCTTCCTGCTGAGCGAGGTCGCCCTTGGCCTGGTCGAGAGCCGCTTTGAAGGGGCGGTCATCGATGGTGAAGAGAACATCTCCCTTTTTGACGAACGACCCCTCGGTGTAATTCTGCGCGACCAGATAGCCCGTGACCTGCGCGCGAATCTTGGCATTGACATAGCCGTCGGTCGTCGCGACCCATTCAGCCCAGATCGGGACGTCGCTGTTCTTGACCTGCATCGTCAGCACTTCGGGGGGCGGGGGCGCCTTCTTTTCTTCCTTTGTGCGGTCGCAGGACGAGGCGACGAGTGCCGCGAGCGAGAGCAGGATCACTTTGTGCGCAGTCATGGAGTTCTCACGTGACGTGTTCGGCGTCGGCGCGATCATACCGAGTATTGGGTGATTGTGTCGGCGGCAGGAGGGACAGTTGGGTAGGTGGTCGGGTCGTGCGTGCGCCGAAGTCTTCCTGCGAGTTCAATGGAAATTCCGGGCGCGCACGATGAGCGGCTCGCTTGCTTCGAGTCCTTGCAGACGCGAAACGATCACGTGCACAACCTCACCTTCGCGCTGGACCTTTCCGTAAGCGACAGCACGTTGGCGCGCGCCTGCTTCCGGTAGCACTCATAGACCTGACGCCACACAATCAGATTGGCGATGCCGGTCTCATCTTCGATCGTAATGAACGTCACGCCCGAAGCCGTTCCGGGGCGCTGGCGCACGAGCACCAGCCCCGCGACCGCGATGGGACAGTCGTTGTGACAGAGCTTCGCGTTGCGAAGATCGCCGCACGGGCGTACCTTGCGCGCTCTGAGCGAAGGACGAAGAAATTCCATCGGGTGCGACTTGAGCGAGAGACCCGTCGCGTTGTAGTCGAGCGTGGTATGCTGCTGCGCCGAGAGCGCGGGCAGTCCCGGCTCTGCTTCCGGTTCTTCCGCGCCGTCGAAGAGCGGCAGCTTGTCATCGCGGAGAAGCCGTGCGTTCCAGAGCGCTTCCTGACGCGAGAGATTCATGGAGCCGAAAGCATCCGCGCCCGCGAGCCTCCGGAAAGTCAGCGCGCTCGAGCCCGATTCGCGCCAGAGCGAAAGCAGAGACGAGTAGCGCCCACGCCGCTCGACCGCGGCGCGAATCGCATCGCCATCTTCTTTCCGCGCGCCCGCCACCAGCCGCATGCCAAGACGCAGCGCGCCGTCGGGTTCGACCGTGCAATCCCATGCGCTGTGGTTCACATCGATCGGCCGGACCACGACATTGTGCTCTTTGGCATCGCGGATGAGCTGCGCCGGCGCATAGAAACCCATCGGCTGGCTGTTCAGGATCGCCGCGCAGAACTCCGCCGGGTAGTGACACTTCAGCCACGCCGATGCGTACACCAATAGTGCAAACGACGCGGCATGGCTCTCTGGAAAACCATGCTCGTGAAACCTTTGATCTGCTCGAAGCAGCGCTCCGCGAACGATCGCGGGATCGCCCTTGCGTTTCCACGCCGCCATCGCGCGCCGCAGCTGATCCGCCTCGCCCGGTGTGAACCCCGCCGCCTTCACCGCGAGCGCCATGCACTGTTCCTGAAACAGCGGCACACCGAGCGTGCGTCCCAGCACTTCATCAAAAGAAGGATGAGGCGAGGGCGGAATCGGTTCTTCTTTGTTGCGCCGGCGCAGGTACGGATGCACCATGTCGCCCTGGATCGCCCGGGCCGCACGATCGCGACCTCGATGACGAGATCGTAAAACTCTTTCGGTTTCAGCCGCGGCAGCATCGACATCTGCGCCCGGCTCTCGATCTGAAAAACCCCGACGGTGTCCGCCTGCTGGATCATCGCGTAGGTGGCGGGATCCGGATGAGGAATGGTGTGGAGGAAGAGAAGGGAAGGGCAGAGGGGCAGAGGGAAGAAGAGCAACTACTTCTTGCGTTTCAGGTCTTTCTTCAGCCGAAGCTCTTCTTTCGTCTTGGCGTCTAACTTCATCAGCAGGCTTTGGATCATGCGATCTTCTTCGGCCAGTTTGGCAATCAATCCCGGATTGACGGGAATCATTTCCAAGCTGGTTGCGATCTCGTAGGCGGTACTCAGTTCTCCCAGCGAACCGATCGCCGTTCGAAGACCCTTCATGTATTCCGGGCGTGTGTACTTGCAATATCCTTCCGCGATGTTCATCGGGATCGAGCATGCGGCGCGACGCATCTGATTGGTGAGACAGAACATTTCTTCCTTGGGCATCTTCCGTGTCGCGAGATAGATCTCGCGCGCCAAGATCATCCCCTTCTGCCAGATCAACAAGTCTCGAAACGTTTTCACTTTCATGGGTCGTGCTTTCCGGTAATCGGTTTGTTTCCGCCGCGTTTATCCCTTTGCCCCTTTGCCCCTTTGCCCCTGTTTACCAAATCCAACGCCTTCGACAAACACGTCAACATCCCCAGCCCGAGCACGTCGACCTTGAACATTCCGACCGCGTCGATGTCGTCCTTGTCCCATTCGATCACCGTGCGATCGGGCATCGCGGCGTTCTCGACGGGAACGAGTTCGCAGAGCGGCGTGCGCGTGATGACGAATCCGCCAACGTGTTGCGAGAGATGGCGAGGGAAACCGAGCAACTCGCCGACAAGTCGCGCGAGCCACTGCAGCGTGATGTCTTCCGGGTTGAGGCCCATCTCGCGCAGGCTTTCCGGATCGATCGCGCCCTTGTCCCACCACTCGATCGATTTCGCAAGGCGATCGACAAGATCGAGCGAGAGCCCGAGCGCTTTGCCGACGTCGCGCACCGCGCTGCGCCTTCGATACGAGATCGCCTCGGCGGTGAGCGCGGCGCGATCGCGTCCGTATTTTCTGTAGATGTACTGGATCACCTCCTCGCGCCGCTCGTGCTCGAAATCGATGTCGATGTCCGGCGGCTCGTTGCGCTCCTTGCTGATGAAGCGCTCGAAGAGCAATTGGAACTTGGTGGGGTCGACGCTGGTGACGCCGAGGCAGAAGCAAACGGCGGAATTCGCGGCACCTCCCCCCCCCCCGGCCCTGGCAGAGACGGCGGTGTTCGCGGAAGCAAAGGCGGCGGGTCGCACGATGATGCTGCCGGGGCCGCACAATTCGCGGTTTGCGCCAGATCGGGAGCGGACGATCAAATCCGCAACGGCGGCGTTTGTCGTTTCAACTCTCGAACTGATGCCGGCGTCGCGGTAACGGAGACAACAGAAGGCTCGCACTCGATTTCCTCGAGGAGTTTCATTTTGTGATCTCCGGATGACTGCTAGGCTCTTGCCGGGTGAGTCCGCCTTACACCTCGGAACTTTGCAATGGCCTATCTCCCGATCGAGAACTACGGCGTCATCGGCAATCTCCGCACGACTGCCCATGTTGGACTCAATGGGTCGATCGACTGGCTGTGCATGCCTCAGTTCGATTCGTCGAGCGTCTTCGCGGCGATCCTCGATGACGACAAGGGTGGGCGATTCAGCGTTTCTCCGGTGGAGAATCACGGCGCCGCGCGTCAGTTCTACTGGCCCGATACCAACGTACTGGTTACCCGCTTTCAATCGCACGAGGGGGTTGCCGAGCTCATCGATTTCATGCCGATGGGTGGACAGAGTGCCGCGGCTCCGCTGGATGATCCGCACACGCCGTCGATCGTGCGCATCTGCCGCGGCGTGTTCGGGCGGGTCAACGTCCGGGTGCATTGCCGGCCCGCGTTCGACTATGCGCGGGCGAAGCACCAATGCACGATCGTGCCGTGGGGCGCCGTGTTCGAATCGCCGGAGGCTTATCTGCATGTGACGAGCACGACGCCTCTGGCGGCGCAGGATTCCGGCGGTGTCGGCGCCGACGTCAAGCTCGAAGCGGGTCAGACGATCGTGCTTTCGCTCTATCACGGGATCGGGAAGGCACCCGCGCATGGGAAAACCGAAATTCTGCACGAGCCGCACGCCAACAAGCTGCTCGAGCACACGATCGGCTATTGGCGGCGATGGATACAGGGCTGCACGTACACGGGGCGCTGGCGCGAGATGGTTCGGCGGTCGGCGCTCACGCTCAAGATGTTGACGTTTGAACCAACGGGCGCGATCGTGGCGGCGCCGACGTGCTCACTGCCGGCGCCGATCGGCGGCGAGCGCAACTGGGACTACAGGTACACGTGGGTGCGTGATGCCGCGTTCACGCTGTACGGGCTGATGCGCGTCGGTCTGGTTCATGAGACCGACGCGTTCATGCACTGGGTCGATGCGCGGATCCACGAGTTGACCCCGGATGGGATGCTGCAGCCTCTGTACCGCCTCGACGGTCGCCACGAGGTTGAAGAGATCACGCTCGATCACTTGGAAGGGTACCGGGGCTCGCGTCCGGTTCGGATCGGGAATGCGGCGTACCAGCAGCTTCAGATCGACGTGTGCGGCGAGTTGATGGACTCGGTGTATTTGTACAACAAGTACGCGACGCCGATCAGCTACGACACGTGGAGACAGCTCACGCGGGTGATGAACTGGGTGTGCAAGAACTGGACGCGGCCGGACCGAGGTGTGTGGGAGGTGCGCGGGCCCGAGCATCATTTTTTGTATTCCAAAGTGATGTGCTGGGTCGCGCTCGACCGCGGCATTCGGCTTGCGGAGAAGCGGTCGTTCCCCGGCGATCTGCTCGGTTGGCGCAACGTTCGCGATGAGATCTATCGCGAGGTGATGGACAAGGGCTATCACCCCGGCCGCGGCGCGTTCGTCCAGCACTATGACACCGACACGCTCGACGCGGCGAACCTTGCGTTTCCGCTCGTGTTCTTTCTCGCGCCCAACGACCCGCGGATGCTTCGCACGCTGGACGCCATCTCGCGTCCGCTCACCGAGCGGGGCCTGACCGCCGACACGCAGGTGTACCGCTACCGGCAGGACGAGACGGACGACGGGCTTTCCGGGAACGAGGGCGGATTCAACATCTGCACGCTCTGGATGATCGAGGCGCAGACCCGCGCCGGGCGCTTTCAGCCGGAGCGGCTCGAGAAAGCGCGGGTGTTGTTCGAGAAGTTTCTCGGGTACGCCAATCACGTCGGGCTGTACGCGGAGCAGACGGGGATGCGAGGCGAGGCGCTCGGAAACTTTCCGCAGGCGTTCACGCACCTGGCGTTCATTAGTGCCGCGTTCAATCTGGATCGGGCGCTTGGTGGAAGCAGGGGGGAGTGACGGGGCAGGCGGCGTGGGCTTGGGCGTGGCGCCAAATCACTTGCATTTTGCAAGTGACTGCGTAGAATGCCGCCATGTCAAAGCCATTCACTGCGGAGCCCGTGCTGGACAAGCCCGGAGCGGGTGTTCCGAAGATCGAGCAGTTGGTGGGGGGGGGGTGCTGCGGATCGGCTGCCGCGTCAACGGTCGCGCGGGATCCGATCGGAAGTTCAATCGAGAGCGAACTCGGATACGCGAGTTGTATGAATCGCTTTCGGCGGGAGCGGCGGCGGAGCGCGTGCTGATCCCGAGGCTGCGCGGGCTCGAGGACAGCAGCAGGTATTGGTCGGTGTGGATGATGCTGGATCACCTTCGGATCGTGAATTCGCAGGTGGCGATGGTGATCGCGTCGCTTTAGAAGGGCGATGTGCCGCGGATGAAGGCGAGCACGGCGGCGGTGAAGCCGTCGAGAGAGGTTGGCGCGGATGTGGTGCAGCGATACGAGGGTTCGTGCGACGAGGTGGAGCGTGTTGTCGCAGGTGCGGCAAAGCTTCGGACGGCTGTGCGGTTCGCGCATCCGTGGTTTGGGCCGCTGGATGCCGCGGAATGGCACGGGATGACAGGGATGCATCTGGCGATTCATCGGAAGCAGATCGAGGAGATACTGCGGCAGATGAAATCAGAACAGAAGTAAGGAGGCTCGTTGGCGCGTTCAAAGAAGAGCAGACGCTCGGTTTGTCCGGTGGCTTGCGCGCTCGATCTGATCGGCGACCGGTGGACGCTGATCGTGCTGCGGGACCTCTTTGTGGGGAAGGCGCACTTCCGGGAATTTCTGGAATCGCCGGAGGGAATCGCGACCAACATTTTGACGAGCCGATTGCACGACTTGTGTGAGAGCGGGCTGGTTGTCGCGCGAGATTCGACGGAGCGGGCCGGGAGTTCGGCGTATGCGCTGACAAAGAAAGGCAGGAGCTTGCTGCCCGTCATGCTCGCCGTTCGCGATTGGGGGCTCGCGAATATTGCGGGAACGAGGGCGCTCGTGGGCGAGAAGGGCCGGAACGGGGCAGAGAATGGGCGGAAATGAAAAACCCCCGCGTCGTGAAACGCGGGGGGTTTTCGAATAGCGGGGCCAGGATTTGAACCTGGGACCTTCGGGTTATGAGCCCGACGAGCTACCGGGCTGCTCCACCCCGCAATCTGGAGGGAAGATAGGCGCGAGAGGCGGTTCTGTCAATCGGGGCGGGCGTTTCGGGCGCGAAACCAGGCGGCACCTTGCGGGTAGACGTCGCATGCTCCATCGCGAAGAAATCATCTCGGGGCTTCGGGAACAACTGATCGCAAATCCGGATTTTCGTGCCGCGTGGCTGGGTGGGAGCGATGCGAACGGGCGCACGGATGAGTGGTCGGACATTGATCTGATGGTGGTGTGCGCACGGGGCAAGACGGAAGCGGCGGCGACGGTCATCGAAGCGGCGGTCGAAAAAATCGGACCGATCCGGATTCGCTTTCGGTTGCCGACGCCGACGTGGCACGGATTCGAGCAGGCGTTCTATCAACTCGAGAATGCGCCGGAAGACTTGATGATCGATTGGCTGATCGTGGAGGAAGACAAGCCGCATCCGTGGTTTGAGAAGGAGCGGCACGGAGTCGGGCGGCTCTTGTTCGATCATGATTCGCTCGTGCGCGTGGCGCACGTTGATCGGGCCGCGTGCATTGACGCGGCGGCGAAAAAAGTGAAGGAGATGCGAAAGAAGTTCCCGTTGTTCCGGCATTTGCCCGTGAAACTGGCGCGGCGGAATCTGCCAGTGGATGCGGCGTACTTCTATCAGGCGCTGGTGCTGCGGCCGCTTGTTGATCTCTTGCGCTGCGTGCACTGCATCGAGCGTTACGACTTTGGATTCCGGTATCTGAAGGATGATTTGCCGCGGGGCGTGTACGAACGGATCGCGAGGCTTTGCTGGTTGCCCGGGCCGGAAGCAATCGCGGGGGCGGTGAAAGACGCAACGGAGATGTTTGAGAGTGCGCTTGTTACATGGGATGAAACGGAATTGAGAGAGGCGGGGCGCGCCGGCGCGGCATCGCGATAGCTACCATCGCCCCGGTTTGCCGCGGTCGGCGGCGATAGGGAGAGCGATGTCAGAAAAGGTCAATGTGCTTCTGGTCGGTGGCGGCGGGCGTGAACACGCGATCGCTCGGAAACTGCGCGAATCGCGCCGGCTTGGCGATCTGTGGATCACGCATCCGGAGAACGCGGGGTTGTCGAAGCTGGCGAAGCCGGTTGATGTTCCGGTGAGCTTCCGAGAGATCTACAGGCTCGAGCAATTCTGTGACAAAAACAAGGTCGGGCTGGTGGTCATCGGGCCGGAAGACCCGCTTTGCGAGGGATGGACGGACAAGCTTCGCGCGCCGGGGCGGATGGTGTTTGGGCCGTCTGCGGAAGCCGCGAAACTCGAAGGCGACAAGGCGTGGTCGAAGCAATTGATGCGGTCGGCGTCGATCCCGACGGGCGATGCACGGATTTTCACGGATTACCGCGCGGCGAAGGACTATCTCGCGTCGCGCGAGAGCCCACCGGCCCTCGACAATCGCTCGCGCGGATTGGTTGCCAAGAGCAGAGATGCCCACGCCGAAGCGCCCCCTGTGATCAAGGCGGCGGGGCTTGCGAAGGGCAAGGGGGTTGTCGTGCCACAGACGTTCAAAGAGGCGCACGAGGCGCTCGAGCGGATGATGGTGAAGAAGGAATTCGGCGATGCGGGGCGGCGCGTTGTGATCGAAGAGCGGCTGGAAGGCACGGAGGTTTCGGTTCTGGCGATCGTGGACGGCGGGAACATTCTGGTATTGCCGGCGTGCCGCGATCACAAGCGGCTCCAGGACGGGGACAAGGGGCCGAACACGGGCGGCATGGGCGCGTATTGCCCGGCCGAGAATATCGACGAGGAGACACTGCGTCATGTGGAGCGCGAGATCCTGGTGCCGACGATCGATGCGCTACGGCGGGACGGGATTGAGTACAAGGGTGTTTTGTACGCGGGGATCATGCTGACGCCCGCGGGACCGAAGGTGCTCGAGTTCAACTGCCGCTTCGGTGACCCGGAGTGTCAGCCGCTGATGGCGCGATTGAAGAGCGATTTGATCGATCTTCTGTGCGGCGCGTGCGAGGGAACGCTCGACCGGGTGGAAGTGGAATGGGACGAACGCGCGGCGAGCTGCGTTGTGATGGCCGCACGCGGCTATCCGGAAGCGCCGAAGAAGGGGGCGCCCATTCAGGGCATCGAGGACGCGGAGAAGGTGAAGGATGTGGTTGTTTCGATTGCCGGCGCGACGCGCGATCGGGACGGGGCGACCGTGACGAACGGTGGGCGTGTGCTGGGCGTGACCGGCCTCGGAGCGACTGTCGCGGAGGCGAGCGCCAAGGCCTATGAGGCGGTGCGAATGATCAGCTTCGAGGGCGCGCAGTTCCGTACTGATATCGGCGTTGCATCGAAATGAACGATGATGCGAGCCCGTTCCGCCGGAAAGCGATCACCGTTGCTGCGTATTTGACGTGAGCCCGCGCAGGGTGGCGAGAAAATCTCCGGGTCGTTGCCACGGCACCGTGCGCGAAATCGCGCGATAAACAATTTCAATCGCCGGAACGGAGGGCGCGCCGGAGACCCGCGAGGGGATCGATCCGACTCGGAGGAGAAAACTCGCGAGTGGATCGGATTTGGGTCCGAAGACGCGCACTTCGACGAATTCGTCCGAGGGCGGTGGCGGGGCGTCGAGAATTCGAGTCCCCGAGGAAGGCGTTTCGCAGAGCAGCCGTAGTAATTCGCGGACCGGAGGATCCGCCTCGCCGAATTTGCCGGATGAATCCCGCTCGACCACAGCGCGCCGGCCGGAGAATCTGATCTCGACCGACGCGATGTCGGCCGGGGGCAGGTCGAGGGAAATCCGCGACACGAACATTCCGGCGTCGGTTGGAATGGCCCGCAGTGTCGCTTCGTTCACGATTGCGATTTCCGGCCCCCAGAGCGCGGCGCTCTCGCCGGACTGGCGCGCAGTGATTCTGACCATCCGTGAATTCGAGTCGATCAGCGTGCCGAGTTCCATTGCCTGCTCGATTTCCAGGTGATCGCGTGTGCCCGGAACTTTGGCCGCGAAATGGATGACTCGTGCGGGCGAGGCCCACGCATCTTCGGGTGTCGCGTTCGGGGGCAGGAACCGATCGACGGCAGATTTGGAGAGCAGAAGCAGGGCGCCTTCGACTCCCGCGGCATCGGCTTTGATCGCGATCGGGTCGCGCATGATCCAGGCGCCGCCCGCCTTGACGACATCGAAGGTCGCGGACCCGGACCGCGAGCGGAGTTCGGTTGTTGCGGCCGTTGGCCAGAAGAGAAGATCCTTCGATCGCCAGGAGTCGATCGCGCTCCATGCGAGTGCTCGGACAAACTGCTCGTCGACTTCAGCCACCGCGGCGACACGCCCGTCGGCGCCGAGACGGGCGATGCTTCCGGTTCCGCCAAGCGGATTGGGGTCAACCGCGAGGCGGATCGGGCTGCCGGAACCTCGTGAGAGGGTCAGAAACAGAGCGGTTGGCATGGCGCGGGCATCGCCACCTTCGCGAGCTTCTGCAAGCAGCCGCAGGAGGCCCTGCACGCGGCCGGTCTCGGCGGGCCAGGGTGGCGTTCGTGCGTTGTCTTTGGGCTGGGAAAGGAGGATCCAGTAGGGATCGAACGGGGCCCGATCGAGGCGGGCGCGTTCGCCGTCGGGCCATTCGATCTCGATCTGAGAAACCTGCGACGGGGAAAAATCGGGAAGGAGCTGCACGGACGCCGATTGCAGCACCGGTCGCGGCTGCGTGAGCCAAACAATGATCCCGAGCACGAGAGCAGTAAGAACCCAGAAAAGTGCGGCCGAGCGCGACATCGGAGCAGTGTAGAGCCGGATGAGATTGCGCGCTCGCGGCGGGAAACGGAGCCTGAGCTGAATTCGACGAAGCCCATCATCGGAATCACTCCTGACGTGTCGGAGCAGGGGGGGCGCGTCAGGCTCGACGTGGCGCTTCAATACTGCCACGCGGTTGAGCGGGCCGGCGGAGTGCCGGTGATTCTGGCGCCCATGATTTCGATGCTGGACGAGTACGCGGCCCGCTGCGACGGTTTTTTGCTGACTGGCGGCGGCGATCCTCGCACCGAACCATTCGGAGTTGCCACGCATTCGCGGGTCACGCCTCAACACCAAATCCGGCAGGAATTCGAAACGATGCTTCTCGCCAGGCTCGATGGCGAGAAAACCACACCGGTGCTGGGCGTGTGTCTTGGGATGCAGATGATGTGCCTGGTTGCCGGCGGCACGCTGAATCAGCGAATGGAGGACAGCGTGCCGACGCACGCCGAGCACTGGAACTCCGAGCATCGGGTTGCACCGATTGGGTCTCCGCGCCGCTTCGAACTCTCGGGGCTTGTGCACAGCCGGCATCGGCAGGCGGTGACGGGGGCGGGGACGCTGGTTCCGATTGCGAGCAGTCCGGACGGTATACTGGAAGCCGTAGTCGATGAATCAAAGGAGTTCTATCTCGGCGTGCAATGGCATCCGGAGCGGACGCCCGATGCCGCGGTCGGGCAGAGACTCTTTGACCAGTTCATTGCCGCGGCAACCGGTTCTTCCTCGGGCCGCCGCGTTCCGCGGGGCAGTTGATCGCGGCGTCAACTCGTGAGGGCGTTTCCGAAGGATTCATCCGCGACATCGAGCTCGCGCACGCCCCGCAAGCGGCGCATTCGTTCGACGTTCTGACGGACCAACTCGCGGACATTCTCGGAGTCGCGGATACTCGGGAACAAGAGTTCCGGTTGATTCGGATCGCTCGTGATCATTTTGAGTGAACCCAGACCGAGCATCCGTTGGATGAGATTTCGAGTGAGGATGGTGTCTTTCACGCGGTACAACTCGACCTGGTCGTATTGCTTGCTGAGGACTCCCGACTCGACCTTGATGCGCTGGCTGCTGAGCGAAAAGCCGATATTGCGGAGCTCGATGTATTTCCAGATCGCGATCGGAATGGGAATGAGCAGAAGGCACGCGGCGAACCAGCCCGCGTTGAGCCACTGACTTGGGGAGCCATTCCAAACCTGCTCCTCCGGTCCGGCGGAGGCGCGGCGACCGCTCGAAGGCGGAGCCGGAAAGTCGGAGTCTTCGGCATCGGCCGAAATGGAGCGGGCGGAAAGACCCTCGGCGAGAACGGCCTGCTCGGCATCGGCGATGCTTGCTGCCGCGACAACTCTCTTGACAGTCCTGCCCGACGCATCGGTCGCGAGGACGGTGAAATTCTGCACCGCATTCCCCTTTCAAGCGATCATTGGGAAAGTCGGGGGCAGCATATCGCGCCGTAGCCCCAAATCGAGTAGACTCGAGCCGATGGTTGCGTCGTGTGTATGCCCGAGAGTGCATTGACAGGAGCAGCACGATGAAGATAGAAGGCGAAGGACAACTGCTGAGAATCTTTGTCGGCGAAGACGACACATTCGACGGTCGGCCGCTGCACGAGGCGATCGTGCAGACCGCACGGACGACTGGGATCGCCGGGGCGACGGTGCTCCGAGGCGTGCTCGGCTATGGAGCCAATTCGCTGCTCCATCGCCCTCCTCAGCCCGGGATTCCGAGTGAACTCCCCTTGTGCGTGGAAATCGTGGACCGGGCGGAGAAAATCAAGGCGTTTTTGCCGGTCGTGGACAAAATGGTCCGCGAGGGGCTGATGACGCTTGAAAAGGTCAATATTGTGATGTACCGGAGCCGGCGCACGTAGCGTGAGTGTGCGAGTGGCCGAGTCAGGGCCGCCGGGCAAGGATGCCTTTGAATGTCGAATGTCTTCTCCTCGTCGTATCCGATTTCACGCTCACCCGGCGTTTGCGCGGCGAGCGGACGTGCCTTTTTGCCCGGCGAGCGCGTTGTGGCGACGCTTTCGAATCGCGACGAAGAATTCGTGAGGACGGATTTTTCGAGTGAATCATGGACGGGTGGCGCCCGGCCGACCGGTCTGTTTGCGCATTGGACGACCGTGTTTCAGCCCGGGGCGGATGCTCGCAAGACCAAGCTTTCGGATGAAGAGGCATCGGAACTTTTCGAGCAACTCGACAATCCACAGACTCCGGCGCAGGAAGCGTTCCGGTTTGTGCTCGCGTTGTTCCTCGTCCGGCGAAGACTGTTTGTCTATGAGGGTTCGAAAGACGGGATGCTGCGGGTGCGGGCGCGGACTCGCGCGGATGAGATACAGGCGCCTGTCGTCGAAGTGCGCGAGGTTTCAATGAAAGACGAGTCGCTCGCGGGCGCGCTTGACCAGCTGAAGGAGCTGATTCCCGACCCGGTGGGGCAGGCTTGAAGTTGCGCGGGGTGTCATCGAGGCTCTTTGCACGCGTGCTTGCGGGCGCGTTGATCGCGGCCGGATTGTGGACGGGCGGTTGCCAGAGCTCCCCGCAGACGCCCGGCGGCGGAAATGTCGCGCAGCCGAAAGCGTTGCCGCCGATCAAATCGGTGATCGATGCGCAGAACGAACGAGTGCGCGGGCTGGATTCTCTGTGGGCGCGTGTTTCGCTGCGCGTGGACGGGCGGCTTGCGAACGCGACGCTCAACAAGGAAGAAGCGGAAGGCTACTTGCAGGTGATCTTTCCGACGAAGGTCGCGGTCATCATCAACAAACTCGGAAACACGTACTTCTATCTCGGCAGTAACGAGGAGCTGTATTGGTGGTTCGACCTCACCGGCGACAAGGTCGCGTTTTTCGGGCGGCACGCCAAAGCGACTCCGGAGACGGTTGATCGATTCGGGATTCCCGTGCACCCGCTCGACCTCATCGAGTTGATGGCGATCACGCCGATTCCGCTTCCGGGGCAGCCGGGAAGCCCGGAAAAGCTGCACTGGAGCACCGACAGGACGCTTCTTTGGTACGACTTGCCAGCGCGTGGTTCGACGAAGCGTGTGCTTGTTGATCCGCAATCGATGCTTCCGGTGATGGTGGAGCTGTTGGACGGATCGGACAAGGTGGTCGTGCGGAGCGAGCTCTCGAAGTATGTTGCGTTTCAGTCCCGTTCCGTGGTGGGTGCGACGCCGAGCCTGCCGTCGCGGTGCATCATCAAGGTGCCGCGGCAGGATCTGACAATCACGATCAATCTCAACGATCCGGGAAATGGAACCGCCGGAGGTAAGCCCATTAATCCCGCCGCGTTCGACTTCATCAAATTGTTGAAAGAGTCGTATCGGGTGCCCAGGTTGATCGATCTCGATAAGCGAGAAACGATGGATGGGGCCGAGCCCCCGACGGCGCCAGACGGAGCGAGCAAGTGAACGGCGGCACTTTCTTTTCGCGCTGGCGAATGCCCGCGTCGCTCGCGGCCACACTTGTCGTGCTCATTGCCTGGCAAGCCTCGGCGCGACTCCCGAGTGCGGGTGCGCCGATGACTGACTTGCAGGCGTATCCGGCGGCGACGCATTCGTGGTTCGTCATGCCGGCTGTCGGGGGTCGCGAATACGTTCTCGCGCACGTTCCGCCCAGAGCCGCATCGGACAATTCGGGGCGCCCGGCGGCACAAGGGTTGTATCGAAGTGTGACGCGGCTGACCGAGGTGCCCGAGGCGCTTGCCGCGTGGGAGAATGCGGTCTTCGCGGTGTTCAGTCCGCGCGCCGATGTCAGCGGCGACCCCGCGAGCGCGACGCGGACCGTACGAGCGCTCCGGGCGCAGCGCTTTTCCGACTCGGATCTGTGGGTCGATCAACCTTCGGGGAGGATGGACACGCTGCCGAGTCTCCCGGGAATGTCGAAGCTTGCGGGCGTTGCGGCAGGCCCTTTGGGGCCGGTCGCGCTCCTGGTCGACGAACCTGAAGAAGCGCTCCGCCTTCTGTTGTTGAGCGATCGGGCTTGGCGATCGATCGAGATTCCGGAAGCGCTGTGCAAGATGCAGCGAGACACGGGTGGTACTCGGTTCGGCGTGTTCGCCGATGCCCGAGCAATCTATTTGGTTGCGTGGCGCCGAGGACATTGGGAAGTCTGGACCGAAGAATGGACGGAGATCAAATCCGACGGTGAGCCGAAGTGGAGGTCGAGCTGGACCGCTGAGAGATTCTCGCCTTCCGGGAGCGAAGCAATCCCGCCGACGGCGACGTGGATGCGCGTCGGCGGCCGGTGGTATGCGGCGGCAAATGCCGGGACTGATGCGATCGACGTGTTCGAGATCTCGCCGGGGTATGTCCGGCGTATCGCCGATGTCCAGCCCGTCGGACAGGTGCGCGCGCTAGTCCCGCTTGACGGGCTCGCGCGATTGATGGTCGTTTCGGCGACGCGCCAAAGCAGTCCCGACGCGAAGATTCTCGGCGTGACCCCGACCCCTGGAGCGAAGGTGATCGAGTTTTCGCTGCTGACAGGCCGGATTTTCTACTCGGGTCCGGCTCAGCCGCTCGATCCGCTGGGGTCGGGGGAGTTTCGCTTCATCGCGATCGGATTGGTCCTCGCGATGGGACTCATTCTTGTGTTGGTGCTGCGCGCCGAAGAGCCCGATGGGGTGCATCTTCCGGAAGGCTTCTCATTCGCGGAGCCGACTCGTCGGGCGATCGCCACCATTCTGGACATCGCGATTGTCGCGCTTCTTATTCCGCGTCTGACGGGCAACAGCGTTCTCGAATTGCTCGGCCCGATGGTCTGGTTGGACGGCGAGGCGTTCGAGACGCTTTTCCTTCTCGCGATCCTCGGCTGCATTGTCGGTACCGTGGGCGAGACGTTTTTTGGGCGCAGCCCCGGAAAATTGCTCGCGGATTGCGAAGTGATCTCCATCGCGCCGGCGAAACCGGGGGAACAGGCTGAATTGCGGCGACCTCGATTTGCCGGCAATCTGATTCGCAACGCGATCAAATGGTTCTTGTTTCCGGTTGCGGCGCTCGCGCTGATGGATGGTTCGGGGCGTCACCGGGGCGATCAATTCGCCCGTGCGGCAGTCGTCGTTCGCTTTGAGACGGAAGACGAAACCGACCGGCCGGATGACGACATGTGATTTCAGGCGGGCGCCGACTCGGCGAGCAGATCGCTGTATCCGGATGAAATCGGTTCGCCCAACAGCGGGCCGAGCGCTTCACGGATCTGCGCGATGGATTCGCGGCAGCGGCTCTCGCTGCAGCCCTTGGTCACCATCGCCTCCAGCTCGATGAATGTTCCAAGGTCGCGCACCATATCAAGATGAATGCGGACATTGCCGAGCAACAAGAGTTCGCGTGATTTGCGGACGACGAGCCAGGCCGGAAGCGGGCTGAACCCAAACCGTTCGAGCGCTTCGGCCTCGGAGTAGATCATGAAACGGCTGAGTTTCGGGGAGCTCGAGTCGGGGCGCTCGTAGAAGATCCACTCGGTCGGCTCGCCCGGAGTTTCGCGTTTTTTCAGGCGTGCATCGGCGACTTTGTAGTAGGTGTCGGTTTGTTCGAGCAGGCCGACGTATCGCGCGCCGAGCGCTTCGCACACCGACATGGCGAGAGGCAGATCGCGCAATTCGGCCTTGAATTCGACATTGCGCATGGTGCCGTCGTCTCCGCGATCTGGAAGCGTGGGCTTGGGGGCGGGCGTGGACATGTAGATTCTGCCGCGGATCGGGAGGAAGGCGAGGGGATCAGGATTTGCCGAGTGCTTTCTGCAATTGTGCCTCGTCCCAGACAGTAATGCCGAGTTCTCGGGCTTTGTCCAGTTTGGATCCCGCCGACTCGCCGGCGATCACGAGGTCGGTCTTGGACGAGACGGATCCGGAAACCTTGGCGCCGAGACGCTCGAGTATCTCCGTCAGTTCTGTTCGCTCGTAGTTCTCAAGGGTGCCGGTCAGGACGACGGTCTTTCCGGAGAACGGACCGGCTGCCGCGAGCTCGCCGGGCTTCTGATGGTCGAGGCTGACGAGTTTCACGCCGAGTTTGCGCAGCTCGCCAAATGTCTTTGTGGCCTGCGCGCTGTGGAGGTAGGCGTGAACGACTGGGGCGGTGTCCTTGCCGAGTCCCGTTTCCGGCCGGTCCTTTGGCTCCGGGGACAGACCGAGTTCGACCGCTCGGTCCTTTTTCAATGCACGCGGCATAAGCATGTCCGCCGGCGCTTCGAGAAGCGAATCGAGATCCGGAAAAACGCGCGCGAGCATCTTGCCGGTGGTGTCTCCGACATGCCGGATGCCCATGCTGGCGAGAAGCCGACCGAGTCCGCGCTGTTTCGCGGCTTCGACGCCCCCGATCAGCGTTTCGATCTTCTTCTCGCCCATGCCTTCGAGTTCCGCGAGCGCTTCGCGATGGTCGCGGAGACGGAATATGTCCGCGAATGAGTCGAGAGGGACTTTGCTCGCGCGAATCAGGTCGACGGTTTTCTCGCCGAGACCCTCGATATCCATCTGCTTGCGGCCCGCGAACCAGACCAGTTTTTCGCGCATCTGCGCCGGGCACTCGGGGTTCATGCAGCGACGAACGGTTTCGAGTGCCGGGTTGCTTTCCGCTTCGGGCGGCTCCACTTCAACGACGGCGGAACATTCGGGGCACTTTGACGGGGCATCGATCTTGCGGGCAGATTTCGGGCGCTTCTCGAGGAGGACCCCGACCACCTGCGGGATGATTTCCCCGGCCTTTTCGACGTAGACCGTGTCACCGATTCGGATGTCGGTGCGTGTTCCGGCTTCTTCGGTTTCGGCGTCTCTGATGCGTCCGTAGTTGTGCAGCGTCGCGTGCTGCACCATGGTCCCGGCGATCAGCACCGGCTCCATTACGGCGCGGGGGGTGATCTTGCCGGTTTTCCCGACCTGATGCAGCACGTCGATCAGTTTGGTCGTCTTGCGCTCGGCGGGATACTTGTAGGCGACGATCCAGCGCGGACTCTTGGAGGTCAGACCGAGTTCCGCCTGGCGCGCAAACGAATTGACGCGGACGACCATCCCGTCGGTTGCGAACGAAAGAGAATGGCGCTGTTTGTCGAATTCGCGGATGATTGTGATGGCGTCGTCCACCGAGGCGCACACTTTGGAGTGGGGGCTTGTGGGGATCCCCAGCGCGCGAGCGTTCTGTAGAAAACCCGAAAAAGTTGAAGCGAACTCCTCGGCATCGCCCGGTTTGCGCAGGACAATGTCGCCTCTCCCGTGCGCCGAGAACGCGAGGTTTCGTGAGCCGGCGACCTTTGGATCGAGGTTCTTGAGCGTGCCCGCCGTCGCGTTGCGCGGGTTCATGAACAGCTCTTCGCCCGCATCTTCGCGCTCCTTGTTCAAACGCTCGAATTCGCGGGCCGGCATGTACACCTCGCCGCGCACTTCGAGCACTTTGGGGATCTCGACCCCGCGCCGGCCTTCGGCTTCGAGCGTGAGGGGGATCGCGCGGATCGCGCGGGCCGCGTGCGTGACATCGTCACCGGTCGTGCCGTCGCCCCGCGTGACGGCGTACGCCAGTTTTCCATCGACATAGCGGATCGAGAGCGCGACGCCGTCGATTTTGGGGTCGCACACGATCTCGGGTCCGGCGCTATTCCCGCCGAAGAGCCCGGCGTCGCCTTTGCTCACCCGGGCGTACCACTCGCGCAGCCCCTGCTCGTCGTAGGTGTTGTCGATGCTGAGCATCGGCACCTTGTGCTTGATTTGCTCGAACCCTTCGATCGGGTCGCCCCCGACGCGCCTGGTCGGGCTGGTCGGATCATCCAACTCCGGATGTCGGGCTTCAAGGGCCGCCAGTTCATTCAGCAACCGATCAAATTCCGGATCGCTCATGATCGGCGCCGCGTCCGCGTAGTACGCGCGGTTGGCGCGATGCAGCAGCGATCGCAACTCCTCGATGCGGGCAACTTCTTTGTTGCTGGTCTTTGCCGGGGGTGTCACGCGAGAATGCTACCTCGATCGGGAACCGGTTTCGGCGCTCGCGCCTGCAGCCTTCGAAGCGGGCTGGTTCCGAAGGCCGGATTCGGTACGGGAAGCGAGCTCCACAAGTTCGGACATGATCCGGCGCTGCGTCTCGGTGAATTTCTGAATTCCATCTGATGCCGCCCCCATAATCTGGTTGTACTCGCGCCACGCGGGGGTCTTGCGGAAAATCAAACCGCCGAGATTGGTTTCGCCATCCGGGCCCGGGTAGGGCGACTTCACGCCGCCCAGATCCTGTCTCATTCCGATGACGCCGTCGCGAAGCAGATCCGTGATGGGCCGGAAGGATTCGCGAGCCTTCTCCTTCATTCTGGCATCGTCGAGATAGGGAATCAAAAGGATGGCGCGCTGGAAGTTCTCGCGGAGTTGTTTGACCTGCGAAAACGCGCGGCGCAGAGCGAAGTCGGCGTTCGCCAACTCCTTTGCACGGGCCAGCATCTTGGGTGCTCCGTCGATCCGTTTCTCGATTCCCGGAACCGCGAGCATTCGGAGATTTCCGGCAACCCGCGCCGCGGCGGCATCGAGCGCATCATCGAGCGGCGCCGAAGTCCGCGAAGCGATTTCGACGGCTTTGTCCTTTTCGCGCGACATGGCGCGAGAATCGGTGAACTTGAACTGAAATTCTTTCTTGATCGACGAGATTCCGAGTGAAAAGACGACCGGGGCTGTTTCGGTCTGGAGCAGGGTCTGATCTGACGCAAGGAATTCGTCGAGCGCGCTTGCCGCGGCGGGCCCGGCCTTGGCGAGTGTCTGGCGCGCCGCGCGGACTCTTTCCCAGCACGCCTTCGGATCGGACGGGGGCGTGATGGACTCCATCCCGAGCCAGAGCGGGCGCCAATCGGGAGGTTCGAAGCCGAGAAAATCCGGGACAGCCGCGGCACGCGATTCTTCTTCGTGCGAACCGAAAAGGTCCGCGGAACGCACGAACGTCGCAGAAAAGATGTATTCGCCGACCCGTTCTTTGAAGAACGCGTACGAAGCTTTCTTGCTGGCATCGCCGAAATTGGTGAACAGCGAGGTCGCCGGTTCGTCGAGTCGGAAGACACCCGGTTCTTTGAGGGATTCCATGGAGCGAATGCGTATTCCGGTCGCCGGGTGGGTGTCGAACCAACCGGTGTGCTTGTTCTCGCACGCTCGTTTCAAATCGGCCCGATCGTCCGGCGACAGCCGGCGAGCGGTTGAAGCAACCAGTGCCGGGAAGTCTTCGGGGAGCGTTCTGTTCTTCCATTGGTCGGCGATTTTGGCGTCGGCCTGGCGCACCGCTTCGATCAGTCCGAGCAGTCGTGGCCAAGTCTCGATTGCGGCTTTGCTCCCGACAAACCTGGCCTCGTGTGCATCGGCATCGAACTCCATGCGCCGGCCCATGATGCGGGAAACGCCGAAGCCAAGAAAGAACACAAACTTCAGAATCAGTCGTGCGATGCCGACGCAGATGAGCAGCACCACGCCGATGAATGCCAGCGACGCCGTGCCCGATTGTGTCAGGCCGTGGATGCTCGCATCAATCCCGCTTCGGTCGTACGCTGCCATTCCCATCCAGCGGCTCATCCGCCCGAGAATGGATGTCGCACGCATCCCTGCGCCCTGAGAAAAGTGTCCGAATTCGTGCGCGAGAATACCCGCGAACGACGTGGCGCTGAGGCCCGCGACAAGTGGAAGTCCGACGTGCAGCGCGAGGCGACGCCGGCCGAACAGCCCGAAGCCGCCTCCGAGCAGTTGCGCCGCGGCATTCGCTTCGCAATTGATGAATATTCGTTCGGGAATCGGCGCGCCCATCGTCTGGCACACCATCTCGACGAAGGCGAACAAACGCGGCTCTTCACGGGGGAACACTTCGATCCGATCCTCGTTGTCATCCGTTCCAAAGAGGAAGATCAGCGGGCGGAGCAGGAATGCGATCAGGACAATTCCGGCGACGCCGGGCAGGATGTAGAGCAAAAACATGAACGCCGCGCCGCGCCCGGTCGCTCGAGTGTGCAGCATTCCGGTGTCGTGGGTGAAATGCCAATAGACGGCCCAGCCGATCGCGCCGATCGCCGCGAAGTACAGCAGGGGCATCAAGGTCATGAATACGGCTGAGGCGAACAGCGCCAGTTGGTAGCCCGAGGTTCTTGCGATCGGGGCCCACCGGCCGGTAAACGCAGGCGCGAACATCAGGGCAGAGCCTTCCACATGGCCCGCACCCGATTCGAGCCGAGTCGGAACTTGTGAACGCAGCGACGTTTCCTCACCCATGGTCATGTATCTTGCCAAACCGGAGGCGTGTTGTAAAGCAGCCGGACTCGAAGTCCGGTTATCATCCGATCATGACCGCTCGCAAGGATGCAAAGCTCATCGACGGCAACGCACTCTCGGCGGAGGTGCGAAGCGGGCTCTCGGCGCGAGTCGCGTCAATGCGGGATCGGGGCAGGATCGTTCGCCTTGATGCCGTGCTCGCCGATTCGGGAGATTCGGCTGCGCGTGTCTACGCGGAGAATCAGGCAAAGACCTGCGCGGCGCTGGGGATCGAATACAAACTCCACCTGCTGCCCGCGAGCGCCACCTACGACGACATAGCGGGGCGCGTGCTGCTCCTGAACACCGAAGATTCCGTGCACGCGATCATGCTCCATCTTCCCTTGCCGGAGGGAATCGATCCGTATCGCGTTCAGCGATTGATCGCACCCGAAAAGGATGTTGAGGGAGTCAATCCAGCGAACATCGGAAACGTGGTGTACGGACGCTCAAGCCTCGCGCCCTGCACGGCTCTGGCGGTCATCAAAATGGTGGAGTCGGTGGTCGCCGACCCGCTCGTGCCCGCGGGATCGCAAGGGCCGCTGCTGCGGGGCAAGCGGGCGGTTGTTGTCGGCGCCAGCGATGTCGTCGGAAAGCCCATCGCTGTGCTTCTCATGAGGCAGGAGGCAACCGTGATCTCCTGCAATAAACACACGCACAACCTGCCCGAACTGACCCGCTCCGCCGACGTACTCATTGCTGCGGCGGGCGTGCCCGGCCTCATCCGGGCGGACATGGTCAAGCCTGAGGCCATTGTGATCGACGTTGGCGTCAATCGAGTCAAGAGCATCGACGGAAAGATGAAGACGGTGGGGGATGTGGACTTTGAGCCGGTCAAACACGTCGCGGGCTGGGTCAGTCCGGTTCCTGGCGGGGTTGGGCCCGTCACCGTTGCGATGCTGCTCCACAACGTGGTCATTTCGGCTGAAGTTTTTGCCTGACCGCGGCCCCTACCGGTCGATTGCTTTGTGCAGCCTTGGCCTCCGCGTGGAACTATGATTGAACCGGAGGGCAAGGCGGCCCGCTGGAAACCCCGAGGATTCCCATGACGGCACTTGCATTCATCAACGACTTCCTGAGCCCTTGGCATCTTTTTTTCCTGGCCATCATCGGGCTGCTCGTGTTCGGCAAGCGCCTCCCCGAAGTCGGACGTGGGCTTGGCCGAAGCATCGTGGAATTCAAAAAGGGCCTCAAGGGCATCGACGACGATATCGAAGATCAGGCGTCGCGTCCAAAGAGCAGAGATCCGTATGTCGAGGGTGGCTATCGAGCCCCGATTGAATCCGGTCAGCAGACCGCTCGCCCCGCCGATCGTCCGCGTGCGGCCGAACATGCCGCTCCCCGCGAGCGCATGGCCGATGATCCGCAGTAAGTTTCGAGAGCCGGACCGACTCCTCACAAGATGAACGCGGTCTGTGAGATGGCTACGATCAGCTCGATCGCCGAGGTAGCTCAGCTGGTTTAGAGCGCTGGATTCATAACCCGGAGGTCGGCGGTTCGAGTCCGCCCCTCGGCATTTCAGAATTCGAAGACGCAGGATATTGGCTCGTTGGCGCCGGATCGCCGCAGCACGATAATCCTTTGTGGCGTCAAGTTTCCCATCATTCCCAGATTTGCTTGTTTTGGGTGGCCGTGGGCGCCCGCCGTCCGCTAACCGTCCGGGACTTGTGGACATTCTTTCAGAGATAACCAGACACGGTCAAAGCCGTGGCCGTTCCGGTCGATGCTCCGCGATCGGGAGGCACAAATGAGCGCAGGAAAGCAGGCCGAACCACTTCGGAGCCGCTTTGCGGGTGACGCCGAAATGGTCGAATTGGTTGAGGAATTCGTTCAGGAACTGCCCAGACGAGCGGACGCGCTCCGGGGGCTGCTCAGGGCGTCGCAGTTCGACGAGCTTCGTCGCGCGGCTCATCAGCTGAAAGGGGCAGCCGGCGGCTATGGCTTCCCCACGATCAGCGATTCCGCCGCTGGTGTCGAGCGGACGCTGCATTCCGGCGTCGATACCGCACAGATTGCCGTACTGCAGCGCCAGGTCGATGAACTTATCGACCTCTGCGGGCGGGCCGTTGCGGCGTGACTCTGGTTCCGGAATTTCCCTGAACGCGCCCCATTGAACAGTCGAAAAACCAAACGTGGTGACGGTGTCTCCCGACATCGCTCCCGCCATGTCAGAGCCACGCCCTCGGGGGACGGATGACCACCGGTTCGGAAACTTCTGTTGCAGTTCGGCCGCGTGTACTCGTCATTGACGACTCGCCGGACGTGCACCGTCTCCTCAAGGCCCGCCTCAAGCAGGAGGAGATCGAAATCGTTTCCGCCGAGAGCGGCGAGTCCGGGCTCGAATCGCTCAAGGCCCAGCGGCCGGATCTGATTCTGCTGGATCTTGATATGCCGACCATGGATGGGTTCGAGGTGCTGCGAGCGATTAAGGACAACGCCGAAACGGTTCACATTCCGGTCATCGTGCTGTCCGGTCTCGACAACGCCGGGGACAAGGTGGCCGCGTTCGATCTCGGCGCTCATGACTACGTCATCAAGCCGTTTGAATTCACGGAACTTCGGGTTCGAATCCGTGCCGCGTTGAGGCTGAATTTTCTTCTCAAAATGCTGGCGCAGCGAGCGCAGATCGACGGATTGACCGGCCTCTGGAACCGCGCGTATTTCGATCGGCGCGTGCAGGACGAGGTCGCCCGCGTTCAGCGTCACGACGGAGCGCTCTCGATCGCGTTCTTCGACGCGGATCATTTCAAATCAATCAACGACACGTTCGGACACCCCGCGGGCGATGCCGTGCTCCAGGGGCTTGGACAGATCATCCAGCGTGATTCGCGCCAGTCCGACATCGCCTGCCGCTACGGAGGCGAGGAATTCGTATTGATCATGCCGGCGACCGGTCCCGCCGATGCGCTCGCGTTCTGCGATCGGATGCGCCAGAACATCGAAGCGGTGGTCTGGCCCCGCCACCCCGAACGCCGGATCACGGTTTCGATCGGTGTGGCCGGCGCGTTGACGCCGATCGGTGTGGGTGCGGCGGCGTGGGTTGATGCCGCCGACAAGTGCCTTTACACCGCGAAAAAATCGGGGAGGAACCGCGTCATTCTGACCGATCTGGCGTCGGACACGGCAAAGTCGGCTCCCGAAAAACTTCGCAAGGCGGGTTGAGCTGCGTTCCTCAGTTCAGTGGGAACATCAGGCCCACAAATCCCATCACGCCATCGCTCGATGGATTGTTCGAATCGCCGTTGATTCGGGCGTTCGACACGTGATACCAGCGCACCCCCGCTTGGAGTCGAGGACCTCCCGGCGAGAGCTCGTAGGTGAATCCGCCGCCCGCCCGCGGCATGAAATCGAAGCTCGTGCCTCCTGTCGGCACTTCGCCGCTCGCGCCAAGCAATCCAACACCTGCTTCGACAAAGAGCGACCAGGTTCGTTTGTTGACGAAGTGCCAGCGAAAAGCCAGCGTGCCGCTTCCGCCCCATTGGTCCTCGCCCGGCTGATTGAAGTACCAAAGGCCCGCCTCAAGCGAAAACTCGACGTCGTTGACCAGGAAGTAGTTCCACGCGACGTAGGCGTTCGAGTTGGTGGAATTTCCATTGTCGGTGGAGGCGTACGCGACACCTCCGCCGACCGTGATCAAAGAGTTTCCCGCGGTTCCAAACGGCATCGGACCCGCTTTGACCGGTTCGTCCTTCTCGAGCGCCCGTGCGGTGGCGTTCGTCATGTTGAAAGGAGTCGGTGCGATGTCGAGCGCGTAGTCTTGCGCGCGAGCGATACCGGAGAACACGCACAAGGCAACGATGAACTGGATCCGCATGATGGGCAAGCGTACCAATGCCGGAGCCGCTCCGCCTTCCAAGAATGACAGAATGAATGGCTCCGACGCATCCGATCAGTGCCGGGAGGAGATTCGACGACTTCAGGAATCGATCGCCTTCCTCGAACGCCGGTTGGACGAATACGCATCGGTCGCCGACGACTTGTCGACTCGACTTTCGCAGACGCACAAGCGAGTCGCGGCCCTCGAGGCCGGCGCAACGCAGTTCAGTGCACGACTCGAGAAACTGAGCGAGAGCGATCAGTCCGGCGCCGGCCAGTCCGAGTGAGCAAACCGCCCGTTTCGGTGGAACACTTCTCGGTCGGCCGCGATCGTCCCGCCGCCACGCAGGTCGCAGACCATGTCCCAGTGCAGCCCGCTCTCGTTGGAGCTGCCACTCTCCGGGTATCCCGCGCCGACCGCGGCATGGAAAGTGCCCCCGATTTTCTCGTCGAAGAGTGTGTTCTTGGTGAACTCTCGAATCGAATAATTCGTGCCGATCGCGATTTCGCCCATGACGCGGGCGCCGGCGTCCTGATCGAGCATTTTGATGAGATAGTCTTCGCCCTTCTTGGCGCTGGCGTTTATGACCCGCCCGCCTTTGAACTCCAGACGCACCCCCTCGACCTCTTTTCCGTGGTAAACCGCCGGAAACGTGTAATTCACGTGTCCGTCGACACCCTGAGGCCCAGCGAAAACCTCACCGTCCGGGAAATTCTCCTTCCCGTCGCAGTTGATCCATGTTGACTTGGAAACGTCCACGCGCAGGTCGGTCCCGTCGTGTTCGCCGGAAACCGGAGGTGCCTGAAAGTGGACTTGCTCTTTCCCACGCAAGTAATCGACAACGCGCTGCTGGCGCTCGCTGATCTTCTTCCACTCCGCTGCAGGATCGGGGAGATGGAGGAGCCCGGCTCGAAAGACAAAGTCTTCGTATTCCGACAGGCTCATTTCAGCATCCTGTGCGAATGCATTGGTGGGAAAAAGCGTGCCGACCCAGCGAAGCTCGCGCTTGCCGGCCCGCTCGAGAAAGCGCTTCATGAAAGGCTTGCGCGCCGCCTGCTTCATTGCCAGCCGTTCAGACGGGTAACGCGAAAGCGACTTTGTGTTGGATTCCGCCCAGAATGCGATTTCAACGTCGATTCTTTCCACCCGCTGCATATCCAACGGACTCAGGAATCGGATCTGTTCGTCCGTCCCGTGCTCGAGCAGCAGTTCCGCGATTCGCTCGCTCTGAGGGACATAAAACGGATTGCCGCCGGCTCTCAAGACCGCCACAAAGACCGCCTCGATCCCCGGCCAGGCGATCGGATCACCCCGGATCGCGACAAGGTCGCCCTCTTTGACGCGCGTGGAATAGTTGACAAGAACATCAGCGAGCTTGTGCAGTCTCGGGTCGCTCATGCAGCAAGCGTACCGGCGAGACACGCTTCGGTGGCGAGCTTACTTCAGGAGAGAGCGGCCGGTCATTTCCGGCGGCTGTGGCAACCCCATGATCTCGAGCGCGGTCGGCATGATATCGGCGAGCCGACCTCGGGCGGCGCGCACGTCTGGTTTGAACCAGCCCGAGGCGTTCTGGTCTCCTCGAAGAGCCCGGCCCTTCAATCGCTCGTCTACCAAGATCAGGGGGACGTCGTACGTGGTATGCGCCGTGTGCGGCGCATTCGTTTCCGGGTCGAACATCTGCTCGCTGTTGCCGTGATCGGCGGTCACGATGAGAGAGCCGCCATGCTTGAGCGTCGCTTCCACGATCTCGCCGACGCACCCGTCCACCGTCTCACATGCCTTGATCGCCGCGGACAAGCTGCCGGTGTGTCCGACCATGTCCGCATTGGCAAAGTTCACGACGATGAACCGTTCGCAGTTATCTGCCGCGAGCCGCCGAAGCACCGCGTCGCACACTTCGCGCGCGGACATATCGGGCTTCATGTCGTAGGTCTTGACCTTCGGGCTCGGCGGGTTTTCTCGCACTTCGCCGGGAAACGGCTCCTCGCGATAGTCATTGAAGAAGAACGTCACGTGCGGATACTTCTCGGTCTCGGCGCAGCGGAATTGTCCCATCGGGTCCGAGCCGCCCGCCTTGTTCGAAATCCACTCTCCCGCGATGTTTGACATGCGAGGCGGCTTTGGAAACGCAACGCCCGAAACATGAGGCGTGAGCGCCTGCCAGTAGTCCGTCATCGTGATGTAAAACAAATCGAGCTTCTTGCCTCGATCGAAGCCTGCCTTGCCGCTGTCGGGGGATGGCTTGACGGCACTCCATTTTTCTTCCGGGAACACGAACGCCGCCGAAAGTTCGCGCGGGCGGTCGCCGCGATAGTTGTAGAAGATCACCGCGTCGCTGTCTTTGATGCGTGAGGCGTTGACCTGCGCCGGATCTCCGATCGCGGTGGGGGTCACGAATTCGTCGCCCTTGAGCGTTTCGCCCGACGGGTTGTCGTAGTAGCGCTGAATCGCCGAAATCGCATCGGGCGCGGTCGCAAGAGTGCCGCGTCCGGTGAGGCAATCGAACGCGAGCTTGACACGCTCCCAGCGATGGTCGCGGTCCATCGCGTAGTACCGGCCCATCACGCTCGCGATCCGGCCGACTCCGATTTCGCGGCACTTGTTTTCCACGCTCCGGGCAAATTCCAATCCGGTAAACGGGCCGGTATCTCTGCCGTCGGTGAAGAGATGCACAAAGACCCGTGAGCCCGAGACTCCGATCTTCTTGCAAGCCTTCAGTATTGCGAAGAGGTGCTCCAGCAGACCGTGGACACCCGCATCGGAGTTGATGCCGAGCAGGTGCAGCGACGATCCTCGCGATTCGGCGTGCTCGATCGCGGCCTTGATCGCCGGATTGACGTGCAGGCCGGACTCGCAGGCGCGCGTCATCACGAGTGATTCCTGCGGCACGATTCGCCCGGCGCCGATGTTCTGGTGGCCGACTTCGCTGTTCCCCATCGTGCCCGGCGGCAGGCCGACGTCTTCGCCGCTGGTCTTGATGAGCGTCCACGGATATTCGCGCATCAGGCGATCGGCAACGGGAGTCTTCGCGAGCTGGACGGCGTTGAACGAATCGTGTTCAGGGTGAGGATTCATTCCCCAGCCGTCACGGATGATGAGAACAAGGGGAGAGTACTTCGGCGCCATGAGCGAGGGTACGGAGGCTGCAGAGACCGGTTCTTCGTGGCGCACCGCGCCCTTGCAATCAGCAAACGGTCACCAGCCGAAAACGGACATCCGGGCGAAGCGCTCCAGAAGCGATTTCTCGTCATTGTGGATGTAGACAAGATTGACTTCGGCCCAACCCGCAAACGTATATGGCTGAGAGGACATGTACTCCCGGATTGGCGAAGTCTTTGCTTCGACTTCATCTTCGAGCAGGAGCACGCGGGGGCGGAACTTTGAAAGCGAAAAACCCTTGAGCGCGTCGACCTCGCCGCCTTCGAGGTCGAGCGCGACGAAATCGATCGGCCCGGGGTGGTCTTGCAGCAATGCGTCGAGTGCTGTGAACGGAACGGACACGTTGACGACGGGCATGTCCGCCGGTAGCTTGGGCATGAGCGTGTCGGTTGTATCCATTCGTCGAGAGAGCATCCCGCCGTACCCGTCCTCTGTCGTGGCGAATGAGATGTCGGCCGGCCCCCCGGGCGCGCCGATCGCCGCGTGCACCACGCGGGAGTGGGGCCGTTGTTGGCGGCACTCTTCCGCGCGCTTCGGAATGGCCTCGACCAGCAGGCCGTTCCAGCCGAGCTGCTCGAACGCGAACGAGACGGAAAAATCCACGCCGTTGAACGCTCCGGCCTCGATGAAAAAACCCTCCTGCTTCCCCTCGAAAAGCTCGTACAGCATGCAGTCTTCGCCGAACTGCGCTCGGAATTCGACAAGTCCTCGCGGGGGCTTTCCGGTCGCGCGGCAGCGTTCCATCGCGCTCGCCATGTACGCGTGGCGCCGGGTGTTCATGAGCAACCAATGAATCTTGCGAATGTGGAATTTCGTCATTTCCAGTTCGTTGCGGATCGCCTGCACAGACGGCAAATCCATCGACATCCACTGGCTCACGTTCGCGCTCCCTTCCGCATCTTTCGATTTGGCGGCTGCGTTACTTGCTTAATGACGCGAGCACGTCTTCGAAATTCATGGCCTTGCCCGGCTCGCGACTCTGGGTCCACTTCACTGTGCCTTTGCCATCCGCGGATTGCGCGATGACCACCGTCCCTCGTTGCGATACATTCAGGTCTTTCCAAAAAAGCCCGTATTGCGTGCACACGTTGCGGTGCATGTCGGCGAGAAGGGTTTGCTTGAGCCCAAGCTGCTTGGCCCACTCCGCGAGCACGGCGAAGCTGTCGCACGACACGCCGACAACCTGGGCCCCCTGAGCCGACCACTTCGCGATCTCGTCGCTGACACACTTCATTTCGGTGGAGCAAACGCTGGTAAACGCCAAGGGATAAAAGCAGAGGACGACGTCTCCTTGTTTGACGTGCTCGGCCAGATTCCAGTCGTTCCGGTTCTGGTCTTTCAGGGTGAAATCAGGGGCGATCTCGCCCACGCCGATGGTTTTCTCTCGAATTGGCTGATCGCTCATTCCGCCTCCCTTGCTTCCTGCCGGGGTCGAACCAATCTCCATGGAACTGCGCTCGACTCGGGCGCGATATGCTACGCGAAAGCGGCGGAGCCGCCGGATTCCCCCATCGCGAATCCGAAAGCACGGACCGAAGGCAGGAGGCCAAGATGCCCAAGACCAAGCAAGCCACCCACCCGAAGAGTTCTTCGCGCACGGTTTCTTCGAGTGCAGCCAAGAACGATCCGCGGGCGAATAAGATTCGACCCGTCGCCGTTTCCGCTGCATCACCCGTGAAGCCCCTTCCAAAAACACTTGCCGAGCGGTACGAATTGGTGAAGTCGCGGGTGGACTCTGCCGCCAAGCGTTCTGGCAGAAGCCTGAGCGACATCCTTGTTGTCGCGGTGACCAAGCACGCGATGCCCGATCAAGTGCGGGAGATACTTTCGCTTGGGCATCGCGACTTGGGCGAGAACCGGGTGCAGCACCTGATCCAGCAGGCCGCGATGGCGGATGAATTCCAGGCGCGGCTGCGCGCCCTTCCCAGCATGCGCCGCGCGGCGGTGCCGGGCGGATCGCTCCTCGGCGCGGGCCGTTCTCCCGGGGACTCCGCGGAATCTTCGGTCCGCTGGCACATGATCGGCCATCTGCAGCGCAACAAAGCGAAGAAGGTGATCGATCTCGTTCGCCTCACGCATTCGGTCGATTCACTTCGAATTGCGGAAGAGCTTCAGAACATCGCTCTGAGGAAAGACCGAGTGATCGAAGTGCTCATCCAGGTCAATTGTTCGGGCGAAGAGCAGAAATTCGGCTGCCCGATTCCCGCGGCGATTCCTCTCGCGGAACAAATCGGCACGATGATCAACGTTCGCGTTCGCGGCCTGATGACGATGGCGGCCCATTCCCCGCGGCCGGAGGATTCGCGAGCGACCTTTGCTCGCTGCCGCGAACTTTTCGATGAACTCCGGGCCAGCGGGGTTGTTGAAGGCCCTGTGAACATCCTTTCGATGGGAATGACCGGCGACTTTGAGGTCGCTATTGAAGAGGGTGCGAACTGCGTTCGCATCGGCTCGGCGCTGTTCGGTGAGCCTCCCGCTGGAGCTTCCGACATCGATGAAGAGTCGGACGAGGAATAAGCGAACATGATTCGTTGCATTTTCACAGCGGCGGTTCTCGGCATCGGGGCGCAGTACACGGCTTCGCAATCTCCACCCGTGGCACCTGCGGACGATGTTCCGTTTGCCAAAACCGTGCAGGTGTACCGATCGGGTCCGATCGCCGAGAACGTGCAGGTGCGTGTTCGGGACGATCGAGGGCGCGAGCGGCGTTCCGACGTGCTTGTAAAAATCGATGCTTCGGAGACTTCAGAAAACGGACCGCTCAAAGCAAGAGTCGAACTGGGCGATCTTGCGATCAGCCTGGAAGGGCACAAGATGCTGGCGACGCACCGGCTCGAGAAAAACCGGTACGCCGAGTTCACGCTCTCCGATGGCCCTCTTCTTGAATCGCTCACGACGGTCATGCCCGCACTCGTGTTGCCCCAGCTCGCGCTGGCGGATCCCGGGACGGATCGACTCGAGGATCTCGGGGTATTGCCCGGCCGCACCGCCGTTGTGTGGCAACCCGGCGCCGTCGATCGACCGACGGGGAAGATGATGTACGCCGGAACAGCCGGTGACACCACATTCCGGTTGCTCGTCGATCGGAATTCCGGTCGGATTTCCTCTTTGCAGGTCGCCTCGGCTTCCGGCCCGATTCGAAACATTGACCTCACGGCTCGATCACTTCCCGCTGGCGATTCCCAAACGTGGCCGATTGAAATCGTGGGACGTCAGCGGGTCGATGCCCTGGCGGATCTCATCGCCGAAGCCGATCAGGTTCGTGTCGGAGAACGGTTCCCGGCAACGATGACGCTGATGTCGACCGGCCTCTCTCCGTGGACGGAGGTGAAAGACAACCTGATATCCGTGCTCATCTTTGTGCCGACCGATCCGTCCGGACTCGAAGACTACGACTCGCAAGTCCGGGACGAGGTCATGAGAAGGCTTCAGCGCGAAACTCGGATCGCGGCGCAGCTGGTTCGAAAGCTCGAAGCCGGTTCGAAAGATCGCTGGATCGCCAGGAGTGTCGCGATCATTCCGCCGGATGCGGTGCGTCTTTCGATCACATCGATCCTGCTCAGCCTGCTCAATCCGACGGACAGCGCAGTGCTCAGCATCCCGGACAACATGCCGCTCATCGCGGTCGGACAAGTGTTCGACTACGACTCGATCATCGGCGGGGGAACCGGCGGCGCTGTCGTGCTGGACAAGGACCGGATTGTTCGCGCGATCATTACAGTGGGTGAAGTTGAACCCACGGAAAAAAAGATCCGTGAAGCGCTGGACGCTCTGAAGTAATATCGTCTCTGCGGTCAGCTCGCCTGCGCTCTTGGATGAGAGCGGTTGTAGGCATCCTGCATCCGCTGCGCCGTGAGATGCGTGTACACCTGCGTCGTGCTGAGCGACTGGTGGCCGAGCAGCTCCTGCACGCTGCGCAGGTCGGCGCCGTTGTCGAGCAGATGCGTCGCGAAGCTGTGGCGGAGCGTGTGCGGGCTGATCGTCGGATCAAGACCGACCTGCTTGAGGTATTTGTCGAGCTTACGACGGACCGAGCGGCTGCTCAGCCTGCCGCCGTGCTTGTTGACAAAGAGCGGCCGGGTCTTGCGATCCTGGCTCCAGCAGTTCGCGAATCGCGCGTCGCTTCGGAGAAGCTCCGCGTATCGGTTGATCGCGCCGATGGCGTGGCTTCCGAGCGGGACGATGCGTTCTTTCTTGCCCTTGCCCCGGACGTGCAGGGCTTCGCCCGCGATGTCGAGGTCTTCGATTTCGAGGCCGATGAGCTCGCTGACTCGAAGCCCGGTCGAGTACAGAGTCTCGAGCATCGCGCGATCGCGACGGCCGAGCACGTCGTTGTCATCGGGGGCCGCGAGAAGTTTCTCCACTTGCTCGATCGAGATCGCTTTCGGCAGACGCTTGCCTTGGCGCGGCGTGCGGATCAGCGTCATCGGATTGCCCGAGGCGACGCCGCGCCGATCGGCCCACTTGTAAAACGAGCGGAGGGTGGCGATCTTTCGCGCCATGGTCGCAGCGGAATACTGGCTGTCGCCGAGGTGCGCAAGGAAGCCTCGGATCACGTCAGCGGACGCCTGACACACGGCTTCGGTCAGGCTCGTCGGTTGGAAGTCGGCGCCGGAAACAGCCGGACGCTGTCCCGAGCGTGCCTGCTCGGTCACTTTCGCTGTGGCGTTCTTTTCCTGCTCGTCGGAAGCCTTGATCGAGAATTCCTTGGTCAGATACTCGAGATACTGACGCAGGTCGGCACCATAGCAGCGCGCCGTGTAGGGACTGAAATGGCGCTCTTCGCCCAGGTAGCTCGTGAACATTTGAATGATCGGAAGTGTGGACATCGGCAACTCTCCGGGCCGGACCCGGGTCAAATGACCCGGATGCGGACTTGGCTCGGCGGATAACGCACGTCACGAGACGACGGCAGACCCCCGCGATCGCAGACCTTCAATCGGTTCTCGCCCCCTCTGGCTGAACGCCGTCGTTCCGGAAGGACGTAAGTCGTGGCGGACCAACACCTTTCACTTTGATTTATACGGACGGCCCCCCCGTGCCGGTTTCTCGGACCGCCGAGAATTGCGCAACTTAACGCCATGCTGAGCAAGCACTTGTGAGCGCAACTTCAATTGCGGGCTGCGCTTGCAGTCGATTTCTCGGACTTTACTGGTTCATTTTGTCTGGGTTTTGGATGGAGTCGAGCAAGGCGGAGCGTCTCGGCTTCCACCAGTTGATCCACCGTTCGAAATGCGGCGAATTCCGCGAAAAGGTCCGCGCTTCGCAAGTATCTCCGCCACCCGGCGGCTGACGAACGGTCCGCCCTTCCGTCGGCGTAATTGCGAACGTCCATCTGGACCGCTTGGTTCTTTCCGTCCAGCAGAAGCGATGCGGACGAGGTTGGCTCGCCGAGCACGGCCTCGGGCACCACTTCGGTGGGACTGCTCTGCACGGCTCGGGCATCGAGCTTTCCGGTTTGGAGATACGCGACACCATTCATTGCCGACGTGCGGGGCACCACCGTGAGCGCAAGCCCGATCCGCGGGTCGTACGGGTCGTATGCGGTGATGGCCCCGACGACCAAGGCGTCCACGCCAAGGGCCTCGGCGAGCCTGTTCGCGTCGGCCGGCGTTCGAACCATGGGCATTCGGATTGCACGCATCGTTTCAAGCGTTCGATTCATCGGGAGCGCACGCAGCCCGTGCACCTGTTCGATCGCCTCGACAATTTTGTCGCTCATCGACAGCGGATCGACGGTGGTCGTCGCGGATTCGTTTCGGAGCGGTGCGACCGCCCAGAGCAGCTCCCCCTGTGATTGGCTATACGGGCTGATCGAGAATCGCGGCGCATCGAGATCGGGCTTGGCCTGACAGCCGAGGAGCCCAAGGAAACACATGCAAACTGCGATGCTGAATCGACTTGCATTTGCGTTCATTCGCGGCACGGCACCCTCCGGGTTGCGCGTTCAAATCGGAAAAAAACGAGCGTCCGGAATCACCCGGACGCTCGCTCTTATCGGTTGAATCAGTCGGTTCGGGCGAATGGAGGTGCTCAGTGCTTTTGTTCCTCGGCGGAGGCCATTTCCTCGCTGCTGCGCGGGCTTGCCGCGGCGTGTTCGCTTGTGGGCTGAGCGTGAGGGGCCGAGGCCGACGCCGGCGGGACGAAGTTGCTGCAGGCGAGAACAGCGGATTGCGTGTCCATCGTCCAAACGTTGCCGCGGCCACCACGATCACTGAAAAACACGAGCCGGTTTCCGACTCCCCAGAACGGCATGAGCGCGACGGCGTTGCCGTCGGTGAGACGCACCTTGGCCGAACCGTCGGCGGCAACCATCCAGAGATCCGACTGAGTCGGGCGGGTCTGGTTGATCTCGACGCGGCCGGTCGGCGCCGGAACCTCGGCGTAGACGATGAATCGTCCATCCGGCGACCACGCCGGATTGATGAGGGCCGAGTCGTTGCTGGTCACGATCGCCATCGGGTTGCTTGTCGCACCGTCCTTGAAATCCATTGCCCAGACGCCGAAGGTGCGAGCGCCGCGCTCGCGCGGCAACTGGAAGAGAATGCGATCGCCTCCGGCGACTCCCGTTCCGGCTTTCGGACACCACTGCGGAAGCATGCCGTATCCGAGGAAGCTGCCCGAGCTCGGGTTCGATGCGTCCACCATCCACAGTTCCCAGCGACGTGAGATCTCGCCGAGGCGGCAGAAGACGATCTTGGTTCCGTCGGGCGACCACGAAGGATGCAGGTCGTGCGCCGCCGTCGCTGTGATCTGCACCGGCTTGCCACCGGTGATCGGCATCACATAGATGTTCCACGGGCCGGAACGGTTGCTGGCGAAAGCGATACGTTTGGCGTCCGGACTCACCGCGGGCATCGAATCGTCGGCGGGGTCGTTGGTGAGCTGCGTGATGACGCTGCCGTTCACTGGCTTCACGAAAATGTCGCTCGTCGCGCGGTGCTGTGTGCTGGCAAAGACAACTTGCGTGCCGTCCGGCGTCAGCGTCGGATCGAAGTCTTCGCCTTCCTGCGCGAAGGAGATCTGCGTCAGGCCGTCGGTGCTGACAGGTCCGGTCTCGGCGAAGCGCTCTCGACGCACCGAAGCGGAGTCGGGGACAAGCGGGCGATCGGATTCGGCGCGCCGCACAAACATCGGCATCGGCTCGCCTCCGAGGGCGGTCGGCTGAGATGCGACTGTCTGGTACGAAGTCGGCTGATTGACGAATCCCTGCTGCTCGGCCGCACCGTCGAACTGGTCGCGGGTGGGCAATGGGGCGGCAAATGCTGTGTCGTGCGAGCGCTCGTCGGTCGCGACGACCGAGGTGCTGCAGGCTGTGATTCCAACGGCGGTTCCGGCGAGGACAAGGCGCGCGAGGGAGGCGGAAAAACGCATGGTCGATCTCCTGGGCGAACGCAGCGGATGCCGCGGCGGTCACGGGGCTGATCGACCGGACGAATGAGTGAATTGAGTCCGAATAAACAACCGCCGCCAATTGGCCGTGGGTGGGGGCATCGGCGGGCAGCTCCTGCCGGTTCAGTCGGCCGCTTCGGCGAAAATGATTCCATGCCCTTCGACGGGCCTGGCCCAGACGGCGTCGCGTCCGCGCGGGCGCTGCGCGTGCAGGAGATGCTCCAGATACTCCTGCAATTCGCCCCTTCCGAATTGCTGCAGGTATGACGTTTTGGCGGTGGGGTTGATCTGGATGATCTGCTCAACCAGCTGCGGCATCGTGAAAGTTCCCAGCCGCTCGCTCTCGTACGTCATCTGTGCGACCATGACATATCTCCCGAACGTTTCGGCCAAGCTCCGTGGCGAAACAGTTCTCGTTGGTGATACGCCAGCTCCGCAAAGCGCTTGCCAGCGACTCACCGCCGGCATCTGAAGCATCGACGAACGCACTGCCGCGGCTTTGAACTACGCTGTCGCCGTGAGCTACTTCATTCTGGATTTGAATTCCCGCGAAATTCACGGCTTACAGATCGCTGACGTCTGGGCAGAGATTGCGCCCTTTTCCCTCGCGGACCTGGGGCGAGCACCCCACCAGAACGAAGTCTTGGCCTTGAACGGGGGCGCGAGGAGGCTCGTGATTCCCGCCGGAGAACTCGAAGGTGTTGAGAGCGGAGACGCGATCGAGCGCGCATTCCGCTCATGGGGAGGTGATGGAAAGGAGGTGCTCGACAGCGGCTTGCGCAGTGCGGTCGAACAATGCAATCAACGCGGGATCGAGTTGATTGTGTGGCCTCGACTCCACTCCATCGTGTCCGATATTCCCGGATTGCTCCGGGTCGCCCGCGCTCATGAAAACGTCGGAATCTTTCTCGAGCCCGCGGCACTCTTTCCCGCGAATGCCGGATTCCGAATCGATGACTTTGCGGCGAGACTAACCGAGGTTGCCGAAATGCAGTCGATTCGGGCGGTCTGTGTCGGATCGGATCCAGTCGCGGGATACGAAGAGAGCCAGGTGGAGGCGTGGATTCCTCTTCTCCATGTGGCCCGGAAACTTGAAAAGCCGATCGTGCTCCGGGGAGAAAAACCGGAGATGCTCGCTTCGGCCCTCAACTCTCGGTGAAACGGCTACCCTCCGGCAGAGGAAACCGCATGTCCAACGCCACGACGCTCGATCACCCGACCTTCAAGACACTCAAAGCGAGATTCCCCGGCAAGTCGTTCCGTGCGACGGAATTCCGCGGGCAATCGACGCTGATCGTCGGCGCGGCGGACCTGCACGAGGTGATGGCCTTTCTCAAGGCCGATCCGGAGTGCGATTACAACTTCCTTTCGGATGTCATCGGCATCGACTACCTGAACTATCCGACGGAGCAGCCCGGGCGGTTTGCGGTCGTGTACAACCTGCTGAGCCACGCGCACGACCACCGGTTCTTTGTCAAGGTGTATCTCAATCCGTCAATTCCAACCGATGGAATCGCGAACGATCCGGCTCTTGTGATTGACAGCGTGTGCGACCTCTGGCCCGGCGCTGAGTGGACCGAGCGCGAAGTCTTCGACATGTTCGGCATCCGCTTCAAGAACCACCCCGATCTGCGCCGGATTCTCACCTGGGAGGACTACCCGGCGCATCCGCTCCGCAAAGACTATCCGGTGCGCGGGCGTGGCGAGCGCGAGTCGTACAACATCGTCGATCGCACGTCGGCATAACGTGCGAGGCCCATGAGAGCCAATCGGGCTTTGGTTTGGATAAACGGGCTGCTTACCGCGGCGCGACGACGGTCGAAACCGACCGCACCTCAACGCGTCCCTTCGCGATATCCCACAGGATCGACTTCGCAGAAACCGGTGTCGGCGATTCCTGATCGATCAGCGTCACCATCGACCCATTGTCCGAACCGGCCATCGCGGTTCCGGCGAGCGCGTCGTAGTCGATGATCTGCCCGAGCAATTCCTTGGTGCCGCTCTTGAGACGGGCGTTGCCCTCGGCGATCGCGCGAGAGAGCTGGCCGCGGCCTTCCGAGAGCGCATCGGCCCCGGTTGGCCGGGCCTCTTCGAGCAGAGTCGCCGTGAGATGCTCGCAGTCGAGCTGGGTGATGAGCCGATCGACGGGGCGCTCATTGGTGAGACGCACATCTCCGTTCAGTTTCATCGTCTGTGTCGGCCGATTCATCGACATGGAGTCGCGCCAGGAGAAAAGGGTCTGGCCTTTGCCGGTCGCGCCCATATCGACGGGCGAACGTGCTGCATTCTCAGGCTTGTCGGAGTTGGCTTCGCGCCGATCGACGATCAGGATTCTGCCGCCGCCCGGCGCCGACAACGTGCCGCCGACGTTGTCGGCCTGGATCTCGCGCGATTCGAGATACAACAGCCGTTCGAGCTTGGGCATCTGCCCTTCGCCATCCATCGGAACCGCGCTCTCGTAGCGCCGGGATTCCACCTTTGCCAGCGACGCATCCGCACCACCGAAGGCGATCACACTGATGATGTCGCGCTTTGCATTCTGCGATTGTCCGCCCGCGTCGCCGGGCTTAGACGTGTTTCCGAGATCCTCGAGCGATGCGCGCCGCTCGCCACCCGGAGTCAGTTGAACGCGCACCCGATCCGCAGTGAGTGTGTCGCGTGTGCGATCATCGGGCATCGCCTCGGCAACCGCGCTGCCGCTCGCTTCGAGCAGCCCGGTTGAATCTTCGTACGTCATGCCTTCCGACCACTTGGCCGAAGCAACCTGACGGATACCCGCCGAGTTTGTCCCTTCGTGATGGAACGAACCCTCGCCCACGACTTCGAGCCTCGATGTTTCCCCTTCGAGCTTCATGCGCCGACCGCTGACGCTCGAATCGCCCTTGGCGAGCACGACGATCTCACCCGCCAGTTCCGCATTCTGCGTTGCGACATCCGCCGCGAGTTCGTCGCACCCGGCGCGAAGGCCGTCTTTCCCTTCGATCTGAACCTGCTCGCGGGCGGTGACGAGGGTCGCCGTTGTCTTTCCTTCGAGATCTGTGCCGAGTTGCGCGTCGAGTTGCTGGGCGCGAAGCGTCGACCCATTCGAACTCGCTTCGACATCGCCGCGTGCGAGGAGAACCTGTGCCGCGGGCTCCTTTTCAATCGCGCTCGGCGCCGCGAATCGGATCTCCACGGATTTGGCCATCAGAGTCCCGCCCTGTGCATCCGTCGCGCCCGCATTTCCCCGCAGGTTGACGCGCTGCAGCACCGGACGATCCGGGAACGCGGGGTCGAAATCCGCGGCAACGAGGTCCGCCTTGGCAACCGATTCCCCGCCTCGGGCTTCAACATCCCCCATGAACTTCGCGCTCAGGAGATTCTTCGGATCGCCCTTGGCGTCTAGCCCGAACAGCAGTTCTGCCGAATCCGACCAAGCGATCGAGCGATCGGCATTTGCCGCGAGATCTGTTGAGTCGATGTTCTCGAAGCGGCCCGTGCCGCGGAACGCCGCGATGCCGGATTGGAGATCCATGCGCGCGTCCGTCGCGATCACGCGTCCAGATTTTTCGGCTCGGAGCAGGACGCCGCCCGATTCCGAACTTGAGATGCGTGCCTCGCGAATGGTGTCGAGGTAGGTGACGGAGTCGCCGAGGCCCGAGACGCGCGCGCCTCGATCCGAAAACGTCACGTGCTTCGGTGCACCGGAGAACCGGACCGCCAGATCGTTCGATGCGAGAAGTTCATTTGCGGCAGAAAGCGGCCGAACTTCCAGTGGTCCTTTCCATACAACTTCGACGGGGTCGTCGTTTGATGCTCGGCTCGCGGTCGGAATCTGCTCCCGAGGCAATAGAGGCGATCCTTCCGGCTGCTGCATCGAAACACGCCGAACAAGCAGTTGGTCCGAGCTGCGATTCTGATGGAAAGCCGACTTCGCGCCGGCCGTCGATCGAATGGGCGATTGATTGTCGATCAGTCGCGCGAACACCTCGAGCGCATCACTCTCGATCTCACGCGCTCCCTGCGACGCATGCACACTCTGCTGCGCGGTAACCCTGTAAAGAGTCTCGCGGCGGCGCGGCGCGGTCTGCTCCGTTTGAGCGAGTGACGGACCACTCTGCTTACTCGGAGGTGGGGCGGCACGCTTCGCGAGATCCTCTCCCCGAGGAGTCCGCGGCTGCCACAGACTCGGAGTCTCGCGAGCTTTCGCCGGGTCGTACCGGAGATACTCGCTTGACTCCGCCGTCAAGAGTTCGAGGCGTTGCTCGGGGTCGTTGAAGAGTGCGCGAACGTTTTTCCCGGCGTACGAGATGCCGCTCCCGGTGACGAGAAGCCGCTCGGGAATCTGCAATTCACCGATCGCGCCATCGAATGCCATGTGCTCGCTCTTTGCTTCGAGCAGAGGCTTCTCGGTGTCCGGATCGATCTTGCGGCCGGCGGGTCCTTCAAAAAGGCGCACGATGACGTTGCCCTTGAAGTCACCGCGCTCGGGGAGCTGCTGACGGTTCGGTAGAAAAAGATCAGCCCGGTCGGCGCGAATCCAGACCACCCGCCCGTCGCGCGGGTACAGCCAACCCGAAGGAGTTTGCACCGAATATCGCTTCGCCTCGAGCGGCTGAATGGCGGGAAGTTTCAGTTCCGCGGCAAGCCGCCCCGGATCATTCCGATCAACCAGTTGCAGAGTGATGTCGGAGCCGTTGAGGTCCGTTTCCGCCGTTGGCGCGTTCCCGACGTCGGTCGGATTGACGGAATCCACGCTCGACTTGTTTGGCGCTCGCGCAACAAACCACAGCCCGCCCGCCGAGAGAAGTGCCACGCCGATCGCGAGCAGGAGCCCGTTGGTGCGGACGCTGCCGCGCGTGTGGCGGGGGTCGGGCTTCTCAGAGGTGTTGCGTTGGCGGCGCTTCAATCCTGCACCAGCCTCATCGCGACGAGATCCTGCACGTCGAGCAGCCCGATCGGTTCGCCCAGAGAGTTGATTACCGGGATCTCGTCGGCGCGGAACTCGCGGACAAGCCGCACGGCATCCCGAACGAGCGCCGTTTCCGGAAGACAGCGCGGGTCCTTCGTCATGACCTCCTTGATCGGGCGCTGCAATTCGGAGGGATCGCGAAGTATGAGGCGGCGCAGATCAGCATCGGTGAAGATGCCGCTGAGCCTTCCCGATTTCGGATCGCTGAGCACGATCGCTCCCGGCCTCCGCCCAATCTTCGAAGCCTCTTCGAGCGCCGACGCGACGGTGCGGTCGTCGGTCACGCGCGGCAGGCTCTTTCCCGCGACAAAGCGCAGCACCTCGGTCACCGGGCGCAGCAGATCGCCGAGCGTCCCGCCGGGGTGGCGCCGCTTGAAGTCTTCATCGGTGAAATTGCGCACCTTGGCGCTCACGACGGCGAGCGCATCGCCGAGCGCGAGCGTCGCCGTCGTCGACGAAGTCGGCGCCGCGAAGTCGGGTTCGCCCGCTTCCTGTTCGAGACCCAGGCCGAGCGTGACGGTCGCAAGCCGCTCAAGGCTCGAAACCTTGGCGTTCTCGCGCTCCGCGGCACGCCCCGTGATCTGCCCGCCCGATCCGGTGATCGCGATGATCGGGAGGCCGTCCTGCCTCAAAATGGAGGCAAGGTTGACCACTTCATCCGTTTCGCCGCTGAAGGAAATGCAGATAACCGTGTCGCACTTGCGGAAGCGCCCGAGATCGCCGTGGGCCGCCTCGGACGGATGCACGCTGTGCGACGGAATCCCCAGCGAAGCGAGCGTCGCCGAAACTTTGGCGCCGATCAGGCCCGATTTTCCAAGCCCCGTAATCAACACCGTTCCGCCGGATTCGGCACACTGAACAACCAACTCGACCGCTCGCTCGAAGGAGTCGCCAAGGGTCTCCGCGAGGCGTGCAACCGCCGCGGCCTCTGCCCGGAGAAGGCGCTTCCCGGCCTGCATCGCTTCGGGTGAAACCTTCGGGCCGCGCGGCGTTCCCTGTGGTCGCGCCAAGCAATCGGCCCCCGTTGATTTGGGCTCTGTCATTCGGACCGGCTTTGTCCCGGGAGCGGCCTTGGATGCCATCACTGAAGGGTAGTTCGGGGTTTGGCCGAAAGTGCGTACACTGCGAGCGGATCCAATCGCTTTTCGGGGCGGAGCCGCCGATTCTCGCGATTGCGCCGGAGGCACGGATGCTGACCGAAGACTATCGAGTACGGCTGGAGTCGTTCGAGGGGCCGCTCGATCTCCTGCTGTTCCTCATCCGCAAGAACGAAGTGGATGTCAACGACATCCCGATCGCACCGATCGCGGATCAGTACATCGCGTTTCTGCGCGACCTCGATCAGGACGGCACGCCCGTCGATATCGAAGTCGCCGGCGAGTTTCTCGTCATGGCGGCATCGCTGATGGAAATCAAGAGCCGCTGGCTGGCGCGCTCAAACGACCCGAATGCGCCGGTTTCGACCGATGACTCCGGCAGCGACGCCGGCGACCCGCGCGCAGATCTTGTGAAGCAACTGCTCGCGTACAAACAGTATCGCGACGCCGCGGACGCGCTCGAACTCAGGGGCAAGCAGTGGCAGGCGCGGTTTCCCGTTGGCGGCGCGGAAGAGGCTGCGAACACAGCCGACGAGCAAACGATCCAGAATGAAGTCGCAGCGCTCGACGTTGAAGACCTCGAGCTGACGGATCTGCTTGAGGCGTTCAAAAAGATTGTCGCGACCGTCAACTTCGAGCGGCTGGGCGATCACCAGGTTGTGTACGACGACACGCCGATCGAATTGCACGCCGCGGACATCGTGGATCGCATCAAGAGCGAAACGCTTGAGGTTTCCGGCGGAGCGCGCCCGAGGGTGACCTTCCGCACTCTGCTGACGAATCGCACCCGCAGCGAGATGATCGGCCTCTTCCTCGCCGTGCTCGATCTCGTGCGCCGGCGAGTGGTGGGGGTCGAGCAGGACAAGCAGAACTCAGAAATCACGCTGGTCCTGCGCGATCCGGATGAGACCCCCGTTGATGGCGCTGCGCCCCCGCAGCCCGCTTCGGAGTAATCGCGCACTCTGGAAAGAAGTCCCATCGGTCCAACGGGTCTTGTCGCTTTTCGCCTTTCGCCAGCGAAAACACCGCCCAGTCCTACGAGGAAAGGGCGGCGCTGAAGAACGAGACACGGTTGGGGACGCGAACGCTCCGTGTGGAAGCAATCCGGGCGCGACGCGCGCGGAACTGCGCGAACGCAGTACCGGCTTGCGCGGCACAAGTCGACGATTGGATTGAGGAGCGATCGGTCGGAGAAAGAAAGAGATTCAAGACTCGGGGTCACCGAGCCGCGATCAGACGATCGCCCAGCGTTACGCCGACCGAAACCGGCGTGCAGACCGTCGTCGTGAGACAAACGCGAAGCGTTTTCCTGATCACGCGAACCGATTGCAGACTTGCCGGATTCGATGTGAGACGGCGGAACACGGGACACCTCCACTTGCGCGAGAAACCTCCAGGAACGACCGTATCAGAAAATCCGCACCGAACGAGGCGCGGATGCCACCAGAGCAGTTTGAAGAGTCACCAACGCACCCACGAACCCAACGCTCTTCAGCGAAATGAGCCATTGCACATTCGCCCGCGCATGAAAACGGTTTCGCGGTTTCGAAAAAAACCCAAAGAAGAATGGGCCTCTCCGATCGATTCCGGCGCCGGTCGTTTGTACGTCCGCGTCGCAGCCTAGCGAAGCCCCGCGATGAACTTTTCAAGTCGGTCCACGCCCTTGTTGATCTGATCGATCGAACACGCGAACGAGATGCGCACGCAATTCTTCCCGCACCCGCCAAAATCTTCGCCGGGCACGAACGCGACGTGCTGCTCCGCGAGCAGCGCCTCGCAGAAGTCCATCGCGCTGTTGATCTTACGGCCCGCAGTTCCGTTGCCACCCGCACTGGTCTTGCCGAAGTGCGCTGAGACATCGGGGAAGGCGTAGAACGCGCCCGTCGGCTTCGGGCATTTGAATCCCTGGACTTTGATGAGCCGGGCGTAGATCGCCGCCGCACGATCGGCGAACGCGCGGCGCATGCTCTCGACTTCGTCGGCGGTCTTCGTGATCGCTGTACGGATCGCCGGATAGGTAAAGCTGGTGATGTTGGTCGTCATCTGTCCCTGCAGCACGCCCATCGCATCAATCAGCTTCTTGCCGAATGTGCCCGAGCCGCACGCGTACCCGATGCGCCAGCCCGTCATCGCGTAGGCCTTCGAAAGCCCGTTGATCGTGAGCGTGCGCTCCGCGATCTCCGGCACGCTGCCGATCGAGAAGTGCTCGATGCCCCCGTACACGATCTTTTCGTAAAGCTCGTCCGAGACGACGACGAGATTCGGCGCGGTGGTCTTCGCCGCTTCGGCAATGACCTGCGCGAGCGCCTTGAGCTCCGAAGGCGAGTACATCGTGCCGCACGGATTGCTCGGCGAGTTGATGAAGAAGGCGCGCGAGCGCGGGTTGATGACCTTCTTGAGTTGCTCAGGGGTGATCTTGAAATCGCTCGAAGCGTCGGTCTGGATTTCGGCGACTCTGCCGCCTGCGATCTCGATGATCGGGGCGTAGCTCACCCAGGCCGGCACCGGCAGGATCCCTTCTTGCGAGGGCTCGCCCGGCGCCGGGAAATCAAACAGACACTGGCAGGCGACATAGAGCGAGTGTTTGCCGCCGGCGCTGATCGCGATGTGATCGGAAGTGGTGGGGATGCCGTTCTCGGTGACGAGCTTTTCCGCGAGCACCTTGCGGGTCTCGGGGTCACCCAATGTCGGCATGTACTTCACCATGCCGGCATTCAGCGCCTGAATGGCGGCGTCTTTGACGACCTGAGGTGTGTCGAAGTCGGGTTCGCCCGCCGCGAAACTCAAAACATCGAGGCCCTGGGCCTTCATGGTCTTCGCGCGGTTCATAAAGGCCACGGTCACCGAGGGTTTAAGCTCGGCGACCCGCTTGGAAATCGAGAGTCCGGACGATCGACCCTGCGAGGCAGCAGACCCGGACGGCCCTGCGGACGCGGGATTGGCGGCGGCGGTAGACATGGCCGAAATGTACCCTTCGCAAGCCCGGCGTTTTCGCGCCTTAGGCAAAGATTTGATCAGATGGCCGGCGGATGGGGGCAGCAAACCGCTCGCAATCGGGTTTCGGTATGCTCTCCCGGGCTGGTTTTGGTCGGCGCCCCCTTTGATCGTTCTGTCCGCCGGGCCTAGCATTGGCACCCGAAAGAACTGTGAACGAAAGAAAGAAAAGAACTCATGGCACTGGTCGCTGAACGTCGCAAAAAAATCGTCTCAGACTACAAAACGCACGACAAGGACACCGGGTCTCCCCAAGTCCAGATCGCGATGCTGACCGAGAAGATCAAAGAAGTCTCGGATCACCTGAAATCGCACGACAAGGACCACCACAGCCGGCGCGGCTTGGTTCTGATGGTCGGTCGTCGAAACCGGCTCCTGCGTTATCTCGCGACGACGCAGCCCGAGGAATACCAGAAGCTCATCGCCCGATTGGGCCTCCGAAAGTAATCACCCGGCCCGGCGCTCGAAAGACCGCCGGGCCGTTTTCGTTTTCTAGCCCCTCCGGTCTCTCTCGGACGCGGCAGTGGGCAATCGGCAGCCCCGTTCCTCGCGGTTTCTGCCCATTGCCTTCTGCCACTCAACGGGAAGTCCGGGGGGCAAACAAGCCCAGGGTCGTTCGCTCACACGCCCGCATGCCAATGCATGTTGGAGGCGCGGTTGTGGCCGATCCGCAGAAGAAGGAACTCAATTCATGTCTCAGGCTGCTCACGCTTCCACAGGTCTTGCCGATCTGCCGGGTGCGGTCGTCGTCCGGAAGGAAATCGGCGGACGCGTCTTCACGCTCGAAACCGGCGTCGTCGGAAAGCTGGCCGGCGGCACCGTGCTCGCCACCTACGCCGGCACCACCGTCCTCGCCTCGGTCGTTCGCGCCAACCCGCGCGAAGGCATCGACTTCTTCCCGCTCACGGTCGACTACCGCGAGAAGACTCCCGCCGCCGGCAAGTTCCCGGGCGGCTTCAAGAAGCGCGAAGGCCCGCCGAGTGAGAAGGAAATTCTCACGATGCGCATGATCGACCGCCCGATCCGCCCGCTCTTCCCGGACGGATTCGTGGATGAAGTGCTCATCCAGTGCATGGTGCTCAGCCACGACACCGAGAACGACGCCGACGTCGTCGCGGGTGTCGCCGCGAGCGCCGCGCTTGCGATCAGCGATATCCCGTTCGAAGGACCGATCGCGACCGTCCGCGTCGGGCGCATCCATACCGACAACGGGCCGCAGTTCGTCGTCAACCCGACGGTGAGCCAGCTCGACTACTCCGATCTTGATCTCGTGCTCTCCGGCCACAAAGACGGCCTGAACATGATCGAAGTCGGCGCCGCCGAGGTCGATGAATCGAGCATGATCGAGGCGATCCGCTTCGGACAGCAGAACATCAACGACGTGCTCGGTCTCATCAACGAGCTCGCCGGTAAAGTCGGCAAGCCCAAGAAGGGCGGCGAACTCTTCCTTCCGACGTCGGAAATCACCGAGAAGGTGCGTTCTATCGCCGAGAAGGAAATGACCGCGGCACGCCAGATCAACAGCAAGGCGGAGCGCAACGCCAAGGTGGACGAGCTGCGCAAGACCGTTCTCGATGGCAGCTTCCCGCTGTACACCGAGGGCAACTATGGCGAGTACAGCACGAGCCTGAAGAACCGCATTCTCGCGAAGGAAGCGTTCCGCCGGCTCGAAGAGAAGGTCACCCGCCGTCTGATCGTCGAAAAGCAGATCCGCGCCGACGGCCGCAAAGCGACGCAGCTGCGCCCGATCACCGGCGCTGTCGGTGTGCTGCAGCGCACCCACGGCTCGGCCCTCTTCCAGCGCGGCGAGACGCAGAGCATCATCAGTGTCACGCTCGGCACCGGAAAAGACGAGCAGATCGTCGATGGCCTCATTCCCGAATACAGCAAGAAGTTCATGCTTCACTACAACTTCCCGCCGTTTTCGACGGGTGAAGTGAAGCGCCTGAGCGCTCCCGGCCGGCGCGAAATCGGCCACGGCGCACTCGCCGAGCGCTCGCTCATGGGCGTCATCCCGGGCCCCGACGAGTTCCCCTACACGATCCGCGTCGTCAGCGACATCACCGAGTCCAACGGCTCGTCGTCGATGGCGTCGGTCTGCGGCGGGTGTCTCGCACTGATGGACGCCGGCGTGCCGCTCAAGGCGACCGTCGCGGGCATCAGCGTCGGGCGCTTCAGCGACGACAACGATCAGAACGAACTCTTCGTGACCGACATCATCGGCGAAGAAGACTTCTTCGGCGACATGGATTTCAAGGTCAGCGGCACGCGCGAAGGGATCACCGGCATCCAGCTCGATCTCAAGGCCCGCGGCCTCGTCGTCTCGCAGATCGAAAAGATTCTCCAGCAGGCCAAACAGGGCCGGCTCGAGATCATCGACATCATGGAGCGAGTCATCGCCAAGCCGCGTGCGGATATTTCGCCCCTCGCGCCGCGCATGATCACGCTGCGCATCGATCCGGAGAAGATCGGCAAGCTGATCGGACCCGGCGGCAAGACCATCCGCGGCCTGCAGGATCGCTACGGCATCACCATCGATGTCGACGACGACGGCACCGTCCAGCTCGCCGGCAACGACGGCCCCTCCATCGAGGGAGCGCGCACCGAAATCGAAGCACTCTGCGAAGAGGTCAAGGTCGGCGCTGTGTACACCGGCAAGGTCGTCAGCGTGAAGGACTTCGGCGCGTTCGTCGAACTCGCGCCCGGAACCGACGGCATGTGCCACATTTCCGAACTGGCGGAGGGTTACGTGAAGAGCGTGACCGACGTCGTCAAGGTCGGGGACACTGTAAAGGTGAAGGTCATCCTGGTGGACGATCAGGGTCGCATCAAGCTCAGCCGCAAGGCTGTCTTGGTGGAAGAAGCCAAGAAAAACGCTCCCGCGGCGGCTCCGGCGGCGGATTCCGCAGCTTCTGCGCCCCAGCCCGTTTAATTACCAACCAGCGGGTCATCGCCTCGGTTGACAGCCAATACGCGTCTGATAAGCTGCCGTGGGCAGAAGGGGCGTCAACCCCGGCTGTTCTCGGCTGCGCAGGAGGCGACGGCTCGATGGAGTGCGGGCTCGCGGAGTGGAATGGGGGGATCGGAGATCGGGAGTCGAACTCCCGGTGGTTTCCGAGGCGCTCGGACTTTCGGGCCGAGCGCGATTGAACAAGGGGCCGGCGATGACCGAGGGCACGGGTGGCACAGGCGCAACCCAATTGACCAATGTTGAGGGCTTGGTGAAGTGGTTTGACCCTCGAAAGGGCTTTGGCTTTATTGTCGGGCCCGAAGGTCAGGACATTTTCGCGCATTACAGCGTCATCCAAGGCGACGGATTTCGCGTGTTGAAAGACGGATCGCAAGTGATCTATGACGCGCAGAAAACGGACAAGGGATGGAAAGCCACCCGAGTGATGCGACCACCCGATGGTCCTGAGGTGGTCGTTCCCCGTCGTGGGTACACGCGTTCGCCGCGGCGCTGACCGCCCGCGCAAGTTCTAAACTCGACGCGTGTCCGGGACTTCCATGCTGCTGCTTGGGTTGGCGATCGGTGTTCTTGGCGCCGGTGTGGCGGCATTCTGGGCGTTCAAACGGCAGTCGGCAAAGATTCGCTCTGCCGAAAGGCGGGCGCGATCGGTCGAGCGTCTCGCGGAACTCGGCGCGATGACCGGCGGGCTGGCGCATGAAATCAAGAACCCGCTTTCAACGATCGGGCTCAATGCGCAGCTCCTAAGCGAGGGCGTGGAGGAACTCGCGATTGCCGGTGAAGAAAAAGGGCGTCTGGTTCGCCGCGTGCAATCCCTCCGGCGCGAGGTCGAGCGGTTGCGCGGCATCCTCACGGATTTTCTTCAATTTGCCGGCGAGCTCCGTCTCGATCGCAAGCCCGCTGACCTGAACATCGCCGTCGAAGAACTGGTGGACTTTTTCCTGCCCCAGGCCGAAAAGAGCGGCGTGCGCCTGCGATCCGATCTTTCGTCGGGCCCGCTTTACGCCGACGTGGACACGGCCCATCTCAAGCAGGCGGTTCTGAATCTGTTGCTGAATGCCGCGCAGGCGATGTCCACCGAAACCGCCAACACGGATCGTCCCCGAGAACTCATCGTGCGAACGGTGCGATCGATGGATGCGGAACGCCAGGCCGTGGCACAGATCCATGTCATCGACACCGGTCCGGGCATGAGCGCCGAGACCATCGAGAAGATTTTCCAGCCGTATTTCACGACCAAATCCGGGGGGACGGGCCTCGGGCTCCCGACGGCGCGCAGGATCGTCGAAGCGCACGATGGCCGGCTCGAGGTGCACAGCGAGCCGGGGCGCGGCACCGACTTCTCGCTCACGCTCCCGATGGCTACCGCGCCAGCACCTTCGCGATGATCGCTGAGGCCCGCGTCATTTCTTCGTTTGTTGTCACAACGTCGGGGCAAAGCCGGAGATGTCCGAGCCGCGCATCGACGTTGACGCCGGCGCCTTTGATCTCGCCGCACGCCCTCGGGGCTGCCCGATTTGGAATGAGAAGAAACGCACCCGCGAGTCGAGGATCGGGATCGCCCCGATACGACGCGACGCCGGAGTTGTTGAGCAGCCGCGAGAGCGTTTCCAACTGCGCGAGCGAATATTTTCGCAGCCGTTCCACCCCGATCGCGAGAACGAGCTGCAGACCCGAGCGTGCCTGAAACAGCGGCAGCGGGGCGGGCGTCGCTTCGAGCCACGCATCGCCGCCATCTGCGAATTGCGGGATATCGGGCCGCTCAAAACCGAACGTGTCGCGCTTGGCGAACCAGCCGGTGTCGAGCGTGCACAGGCGCGGATTGTCGAGATGACGTGGATGGATCGCCAGCCATGCCGCGCCGGGCCCGCCACGCGTGTACTTGTACGAGCCGCCGATCGCAAAGTCGGCGTCAAGTTTTTCGAATTCGACCGGGATCACCCCCGCGCTGTGGAACGCATCGAGCAGAACGAGCGCCCCCTTCGCATGGGCCGCGCCGATGATCTCTTCGATCCGATCGAGCCGCTGCCCCGTGGCGTAGTAGATGTGCGAAATCACGACAAGGTCGGGCGATTCCGATCGAATCGCGTCGAGGATCAGGTCCGCGTCGATCTTCGGCGGACGATCTGGTTCCGTCCGCGCTTCCACCCATCGGACTGGTGCGCGACCCCGCATGTCGTAAGTCTTGAGAATGAAGTCGATCGAATCGAATTCGCCGCGCGTCGCGATCACCCGCGGCTTTTCGGTCGGCAGCGCGTTGAGCACCGCGCGCAATCCCTGGCCCGCGCTCGTCTTCGGCACGACCGCGTCTGCCCGATGCAAGCCGATCAGGCACGCGATATTGTGCCTGAACGTTGTCATCTCCTTCATCCAGACATCCCACGCGCCGTCCATATCCGCGTACCACGCGTCGAGCGCCTCGCGGACATCTTCGGCAAGCAGGTCGAGCGGCCTTCCCAAACTGTGGTTCGCCAGGTAGATCTCGGTGCGTCGGCGGACGCGCGAAAACAGCGGCGCGATGCAGGATTGCAGGCCCGCTTCCGTCAGGTCGGCACTCCCAAGCGGTTCGGCCGCGCTGCGAATCCGCTCGCCGATGATCGGGGCGAGGCTGCTCACGACGGGTGCACCTCCGGCCCGACGGCGGTGCGCACATCCCAGAGTTCGGGAAAAAGAGGCCGATCGAAGATGTTGCGGAGATAAGCGGCGCCCGCCGTGCCGCCGGTCCCGCGCTTCATGCCGATCACACGCTGCACCACTTTGAGATGGCGATAGCGCCAGAGCATCGCGGCTTCATCGATGTCCACAAGCTTTTCGCACATCTCGTACGCATCCCAGCACTTGTGCGGGTCGTCGTAGATCTGCTTGAACACTGCGAGAACTCCCTCGTCCGGTTCGTGCTGCTTTGTAAGGTCGCGGGAAAGCACCCCCGGCGGGATCGCCATGCCGCGCCGGGCGAGGTGTCGCAGAAACTCGTCGTACAAACTCGGCGCACGCAGTGCTGCTTCCAACGCTCCGAAGATTTGGGGCTCGTGCCGGAACACTTCCAGAAAACGCGCTTCACGATTCCCCAGCAGGTACTCGATCATCCGGTTCTGGTGCGACTGAATGCCGCTCGCGGGGCCGAGCACGTGGCGGAATTGAACATATTCGGTGGGGGTGAGGGTCGCCAAAACGCTCCACTGTCCGAGCAACTGCTGCTGGATGTGCTTGACCCGCGCCAGAATCTTGAAACTCGGTTCGAGTTGATCCGCCGCGACCATCGCCATCGCGGCCCTGAGTTCATGAATGACCAGCTTGAACCACAGCTCGGTCGTCTGGTGCTGGATGATGAAGAGCATCTCGTCGTGATGCTGGGGCGAACTGAGCGGACGCTGCGCGCTCAAGAGTTCTCGAAGGCTCAGGTAGGTTGAATAGTCGAGTTTTCCGTGCAGATCGGTGACGAGCCCCGACGTCACGCCGGGTTGATTTGAAGATTGGATTGGGTGTCGGGGAGATTGAGAGTTCACGCCCGAAGTGTGGCAACCCGCCCCGGCTTCAGCAAGCGGGAATCTTCGGCCGCGCTCAACTTGTTCGAAAATCGTCCGAGGTCTATTGCCGCGAATCGTCAGTTTCCGGTTTGACGACGGCGAGGGGGACGACCGCGGTCGCGCCAGCCAGATTGCCGCGCAAAACATCGTTTCGTTGTGCGAGGGTCGTGCCGTCGCCCTCGCTTGTCGGAGCGACTTCGATGGACCGCGTCATCAGATACTCGGCCCGTGGCGAGGACGAGCAACCCACCGCCGCGAAAGCGGTTGCTCCCGTGATCAGCCAGCAGCACGCGAAACGAAAGCGGCGCTCAACGCCAAGAAGTGAGGGTCTGTTGGGCACCAAGTGGGGGCATCGTACCGACGAGTTGGTCAGGTCGCCACTGCAGTTCTCGGACTTTATAGTGATTCCGTGTTCTTGACGATTCACAAGCCTTGAGTTCGACATGGAAAGGCTGCTCCGGTTCCCCCGCCCGATTCCCAGCAGGCCCGCCACGGAGCGCCCACGAGCAGCGTTCCGTTCGAAAGGAATCGACCTTTGGCTGATTCTCCGTCGATGAAATCGGGCAAGTTATCGATCACTAGCCCGCCTGATCGCATAATGTCCGGTGCGTGGACTTCCCAGATGGTCAATCCCACGGGGGCTTGGCCTACTGGGTTCGAAGAGGACCTTGATGAAACTCGCATTCAGCACAGTCGCCTGCCCGGAATGGACCTTGGACCGGGTTGCCCAGTTCGCGCAGCAAGCCGGATATCAGGGTGTCGAATTGAGGACCTTCGGAAGCGGATCGACGGAATTTGCCTGCGATCCTGCGCTCACCGATCCTGCGAAGACTCGGCGCATTTTCGCGCCGACCGGTTGCGAAGTTGCATGTGTCGCAACCTCGGCTCGCTACGACGACGCCATCACGCCCCCCTTGGTTGGTCACGTGCTCGGCGGCACTCCGCGTGGGGTTATCGACACAGCCTGGGCGGTCGATCTTGCCGCCCGCCTCGAGGCGCCATTGGTGCGGGTGTTCGCGTACCAGATTCCCGCCAGCGAGTCACGATCCAGCGGCATCGCGCGAATCGTTGAACGGCTCGAACTTGCTGTCGCAACCGCACGCAATACCGGCGTCCGGCTTGCGATCGAAAACGGCGGTTCGTTCGCCACCGCAGCGTCGCTGAGCGAATTGTTCGATCGCGTGAGCAATCCACTTCTCGGTGCGGCCTATTCGCCTGCAGTCGCCGCACTTTCCGGTGAGAATGTCGAAGGCGGCATCAACGTTCTCGGCGATCGCCTTTTTTCCGTCAAACTCAAGGACTATTCCGACGGCAAGCCCCGGGCACTCGGCGGCGGAGATGCCAACGCGGTCGCGACTGTTCGGGCGTTGGCAACCAGCGGGTTTGCCGGGTGGGTTGTGTATGAATACGACCGCGCCTGGTTCAAGATCCCCGGTGACCCGTCCGATGTGCTCACGCGGAGCGCTCAGAAATACTTCGAGTGGGTCGGCAAGTCGGCAGCGCCCGATGGCACCGCCCGCGGCGTGCTGAACGTGCGCTAGCCTGGACTGGATTCCCTGACTCAGCAGGTAGAAACACCGCCCGCCCGTGAATCGGTGGACGCGTCCGCGCCCTGCTCCGCTAGCCTTGCTTTCGATTGATCCGCGAATCCGACATCCAGGCCGCCTGCCGCGCCCTCGGCTTTGCGCTAACGGGAGTTTGCGATCTGCGTTCGAGCGCGCACGCGGATGAGTTTCATGCCTGGCTTCGCGCGGGAAAGCACGGAACGATGGAGTATCTCGCGCGGAACACGGAGATGCGGGATGACCCCGCGCTCTTGCTTTCCGGAGCGCGCTCGGCGATCCTGGTTGCGGATCTTTACCACACGCGGCGTGAAAAGGGTCCCGAACAGGCGACCCCGGCGTCACCAACGGCGGGAATGATCGCTCGCTATGCGCGGGGGCGCGACTACCACAAGGTCATGAAAAAGAGGTTGCACGAGTTGTGCGACAGCCTTCGCGCGCGGCAAGAAACCGCCGAATTCCGCGCGTTCGTCGATACCGCTCCGCTGATGGAGCGCGAGATCGCGAATCTCGCCGGCCTGGGCTGGATCGGCAAGCACACGCTCCTCATCCACCCGCGCATCGGCAGCTACTTCTTCCTCGGGGGCATTCTCACTACGCTCGAGATTGATTCGGCGCCCGCGCCGTTGACCGATCACTGCGGCACGTGCACGCGCTGCATCGACGCCTGCCCGACGCAAGCGATCACGCCCTACAGCGTCGATGCCTCGCGCTGCATCAGCTATCTCACGATCGAAAATCGCAAAGTTATCGACGAGCGATTTCACGACGCGATCGGGAACTGGCTGTACGGCTGCGATATCTGCCAGGAAGTCTGTCCGCACAATTCGAGTCGTCCATCCGAAGTCGGTGTGGGCGAGCGCAATCCCGAGTACGCCCCGCGCCGCGACTTCTTTGATGTTCTCGAAGTCTTAGCGTGGACCAGCGAAGACCGCGCGAATGCTGTGGCCGGTTCTGCGATGACACGGGCCACGCTGGAAATGTTCAAGCGCAACGCCGTGATCGTCGCGGCGAATTCGATCAGGAGCGGATGCCCGGAACCTCATCGTTCCGCGATTCTCGCACGCCTGACAGAGCTGGCGTCGGATCGGTCTGAATCGCCTCAACTCGCGGCTCTCGCGGCGGCGAAGCTTGGCTCGTTGCCTTTGAAATAAGCAGCCGCGCGGCGAGAACGACGAGGAGACCCGGCGCGAGCCACCATTCCTGCTTTTCGAGAAAGCCCATCCAGAACATCGGTGCCGCGATCGCGCAGGCGCCGAGCCAAAGCGCGTAGTGCAACGACGTGGGCCTTCGATCGGTATTCCGTAACGGAATCATGACCAGCCACACGTACGCGGGAAAGAACAATCCATACGCCGAGAGGAAGATCAGATAGCCCTTCTCGAATCCTGGCGCGATGTTCTCGTGGATTTCGAATTGGAACAGCGCGGTCATTCCGGAAATGAGGGCGATTACGCCGAGCGCAGCGATAGAGCCACCGATCTTCACCCTATCCGCTGCGCTGCTGGATCGCACGATCTCCCGCAAATGCAATCCGCATGTGAACCCGGATTGCACGAGCATGTGCAACACGATCGCGGTCAGGACGCGCGACGCCGCGAGGCTGTTGCCCAGCAGCAGTCCGGAATAGACGAGCGTGAACAGGATCATCGCCAGAAAGAAGACGCCGAACCCGAGTGTGAAGGCGAGGCGCGCGCCCCGGGTGGTCGTTGCCTGTCGCGCTCGATGAAAAGTCGCGTCGAGATAAGGGCAGAGCAAGAACCCGAAGGTGCAAACCGGCGCAAGCCAGGCGATGGCCGGGATACCCGCGAATTCGCGTGCCGCGGGCCTCGGAATGCTGACTTGGATTCCCGCCAAGAGTGAAAACGCGATGATCGCGACGCTCATGCCATACGGAACAAGGGCTTCCGACGGGGCGTCCGCGCGGAGCCCCGAAAAAAGCGCGAGCGAAAAAATCCCGACCGCCAGCCACGGCCACCAATTTCCCAAGACCCATCCGCAGTGCGTGAGATACCACACAAACCAGATGTGAAAACCGATGGTGACTACCGAGAAAGCTCGCACCAGGGTCAGGTTCTTTGCCACACACTTCCGGCTCGTCTCCGCGGTGCCGATCACCCATCCCATCGCGGCCGCTCCGACGACATTGGGAACCGCGAAAACGACGAATCCCCAGAGTCCGTAGTCGCGCACCATCAGCACCGGAAGAAACATGCCGATGCACCAGGTCCACGAGACCGCCAGAAAAACCGCCCAGATCACCGCGGCACCGGGACCAGATTTCTTCATCGAATCGGACATCGGCGCGAGTGTAGTGTGCCGACGCGCGCGTCGGGCTCGGGAAAGCGACCGCGCACCGGTTTGGAGCCGCGAACCGGCTTACCCTCGCACCATGACCGTGACGTACCGATGGAGACTCCTGCGCGCAGCCAAGTTCAGGCTCGACGGCGGCTCGATGTTCGGCTTGGTTCCCCGCGTAGTCTGGAATAAAGCGGTTCCGACCGATGACCGCGGAAGAATCGATGTCCAGCACAACTGTCTGTTGCTCGAGCGTGCAGCCGCTGCCCCGGACGATCCACCCGGCCCCAAGCTCGTTCTGATCGAGGTCGGCAGCGGCAACAAACTCGACGCCAAGAGCCGAGACATATTCGCTCTCGAAGATCGCTCCATTCTGGATGCGCTGCAGGAAGTCAACTGCCGCCCCGAGGACATCGGCGCGGTGATCGTGTCGCACCTGCATTTCGATCACGCGGGGGGATTGACGCGTCTGCCGCGACAGGGCGAAAAAGTGTCGAGCGAACTCAACGCCGTTTCATCCTTTCCGAATGCGGAAATTTACACGCAGCTTCGCGAGTGGAACGATGCGATGGCCAACACAAGCGTGATGACGCGGACCTATTTTCGCGATCACCTGCTTCCCGTCGAAGATCAGATGCACTTGATCGACTCCGCCCGCCCGTTCGCAACCGGATACACACCGACGCGTGACGAAATACCACGAGCGCCAGCGCTGCAGCGAATCACTTCGCTACACGGTCTCAAGGATGCAAATGGGGTACCCGGTATCGGGGTGCTGCTCGTTCCGGGCCACACCTGGGGACAGCAAGCGATCATTTTCCACGACGACAAGGGCCGCACCGTTGTTTTTACACCGGATGTCATGCCCACGATCCATCACGTGGGTGCGGCATACAGCCTTGCCTACGACGTTGAGCCATACACCAGCATGATTTCGCGACACTGGTTTCTCGAAGCCGCGGCCGAGAACCAGTGGCTGCTCGTTCTCGACCATGAGCCGGGGAATCCGGTTCAGCGAGTCCGCCGGAAAGACCTCTGGTACGAGCTGCAGCCGGATGGTGCGTGAACTGACGTGGCGGGGCGTTCGTCTACAATCGAACCGCCGAATGCCTGCCGCATCCTCCGCACATGATCAGCCCGAGGTCCGCGAGCCCAAGCCCGCTCAGGATGCGGAAGTGGTCGAATTGGAGATTGCCGAATCGGATGTGACCGGGGGCGACGGCACAGCAGGCGAACAGGACGGAACCGAGGCCGCCGAAGTTGCCGGCTCGCGCCTTACGTTTTCTGAGCGCATCGAAGAGTTCATCGGGCGACTCTCAACTCGGAACAACTTCTGGCATCGCGTCTGCTCGCTGATTTGGCTGCCGTATGCCTTCAAGAGCGGCATCCGCATGAAGCGGGTCGACTCCGACACGTTCACGGCCGAGTTGCCTTTCCGGCGTTTTAACAAGAACTGGTACAACGCGATGGCGGGCGCGGCTCTGCTGGCCAACAGCGAGATCGCGGGCGGGATGTACATCTTCGGCATCACCGGCGGAGAGTTCACGATCGTGTGCAAGGAACTGACCTACCGGTTCCTCCGCCCGTGCTACGGTCCGGCGCTGTATCACGTCGTCCCGCGCGAGGATCTGAAGGCACTGGTTGCTTCGGGGCGAGAGTTCAATGTCACGCTGGAACTCGAGATCGTGCAGCAGGCGGTGATCCCGCAGGCGATTGGGGACCGGTCGAAGGACAAGCGCTCGCTTGTGTCCCGGATGGCGGCACGGCAGCGCAAGGTGGGTAAGTGCGAGGCGACGTTCCACGTGACGCCGTACATGCACAACAAGTCGAAGCGGGGGAGTTCGAGGAACGTTGGGAAGCGATAGCTGGGGCGCTTCCGGAGAGGAGCCGCGAGATGGAAGGACGGCGACCCGCCAATCACTCCGTGCCGCCCGTCATCGAGGCCGTGCATCCGGTGCTTCCCTGCCGGGAGGTCGCCAAGTCGATTGCATTTTATGAAGCGCTGGGGTTTCGATCATCCTGGCAGGATCTGCCAGTGGATCCGAAGTACGGCACGATCCGGCGTGACGCTGCTGAACTTCATCTGCAATGGGCCGATCCGTCGCAGTGGGGTCACACGGGCGATCGACCGGTCTTTCGCTTCCTCGTGCGCGATTTGGACGCGCTGTTTCGTGAATTCAGTGCTCGTTCCGAAATCACGGACATCAAGCCTCCGTTCGACTCCTCGTGGGGCACGCGTGAATTGCACGTGCGCGACCCGGACGGCAACGGGCTCCAGTTCTACTGGCCGCGATAGATTCGAGGGTCAACGGACTGGCGTTCGGTGACCGGACGCGGCGAGCGCGTCGCGATCTGATCCGGCGCGATTACCCCGCGTTGGTGTACACCTTCTGCACATCGTCGAGTTCCTCGATCGCGTCGATCAGCTCGCTCAACTTGTCCGCATGCTCGCCCGCAACTTCGACCGTGTCGGCCGGCACCATCGCGATCTCGGCCTCGGCGATCGAGACGCCATCGCCCCGTTTCTCGATCGCGTCCTTCACACTCTGAAACGCGCCGACGGCGCACAGAATGGCCCACGGTTCTTCCGCGGGGACTTCGGGCGTGACAACATCGTCCGCGCCCGCTTCGATCGCCAATTCCATCATCGCGTCTTCTGTCCATGCCGGCGCATTGACGAGCACGCGCCCCTTGGGCTGGAACATGTACGCGACGCATCCGTTGTTGCCGAGATTTCCATTGTGATTGCCGAAGGCAAGGCGAAGGTCGCCGACTGTACGTGTCCGGTTGTCGGTCAGCGTATCGACGATGATGGCCACGCCTCCGGGGCCGTAGCCCTCGTAGCGCACCGGCTCATAGTTCTCCCCGCCCGCGCCGCCGGCGCCCTTCTGGATGGCGCGCTCGATCGTGTCGCGCGGCATGTTGGCGTACCGCGCCTCGTCGATCGCGTAACGCAGCGCAAGGTTCGATTCCGGATCGGGTCCGCCGTTCTTCGCCGCGACGATGATCGCCTTCGAAACCTTCGTCCACACCTTCCCGCGCCGCTTGTCAACCACGGCCTTGCGGTGCTTGATCTTGCTCCACTTGTTGTGTCCGGCCATCGCGGGTGCTCACAGCTATCGGTTGGAAGGTGCCTCGGAGTGTGATGCGGCCGGTGTTGCGTGAGCGGCGATCTCGGGCTGCTTTCCATCGGCGAGCGCCTTGAGTTTCTGTTCGGTCTGTGTCAAGACACTCCGCAGCTCCTGCAACTCGACTTTGAAGGAGTCGTCGTCTTCGCCGAGATTGCGCTGCACACGCGCCGCCAGAATCTGATCGATCGCTCTCCGAGCGGAGACGCGCGCCAGTTCCCAGCGATCCTTGGCTTTTTGAGTCTCTCCCGCCGCCCAGAGCGCATCGCCCAAATGATCGGTGATGACGGCGTTGTCATTGCCATCGCGGGCTTCGAGTGCGCGGGTCAGCAGCGAGACAGCGCCCGGCTCGATCACGTTTCCGCTCTGGTCTTTCGTGTCGCTCAGACGGCCCTGCTTGAAACGCAGCCACCCCAGCGAATCCAGCACGCTCGCCGTATCGGGTCGTTCCGCGTAGGCGATGGTCAACAGCCGCTCCGCCTCCGCGAGATCGCCCCCGTGCTCGAGCATGTAGTACGCGAGGTTGTTGCACGACATCGCGTGGCGCGGATCACGGCCGAGTACGACTCGATAGATCTCCATTGCGAACGGAGAGCGATCCCGCAAGGTCGCCCACGAGGCGACGTTGTGCAGCGCGAGCGTCACGCGCTCGGCTTGTCCGGCGGGAAGCTCCTGATCGCCGTCGGCCGCCATTTCCGACACGATGACCGCCCTTGCCGGGTCTTCGAGCATCGGGATGAGCGCACGAACATCGTTGATATCGCCGTACTTCGCCGTCAGGTAGTACGCGAGATAGCGATAGAGCTCCGTCGTCGGTTCCGGAACGAACACGATCGCTTCGCGCAAGAACCTCGGCGCCGCGCCCGGTGACGAAGACTTGGAGATCCTGTCGGCGGTCCGGGCGAGGAGAATGGTCGAACCGTCCGGGTACGCACGCACGGTGTCGCGCGCCGCTGCGACCAGGGCCCCGGTGTCGGTAGGGGTGTAGGTCGCAAGGAGTGCGAGCCGCGACTCGTGCAGGGGTCGGGGTAGGTCTACGCCGAGCTGCACCGAGCGGTCGATCAGCTCGAGCACCGACCTCGCTGACTCTGCCGATTCGGAAGTGACCGCCGCACCCGCCTGCTGATTGAGAAGCGAGATGAGCCTCAGGCGCTGAGCTGTGTTCAGGATCGCGCCCGGAGGCAGTCCATCGATGATCGCCGACGTGACGCCACGCGAATCGTCGGCGCTCGCGAAGATTTCCGCCAATTCGAGCGAATCGTCCGCGGAGCGGGGCGCGTGATCAAGCCGGGCGAGCGCGAGTTGCTTCGCGCGGGCCGGGTCTTTCAGTGTTGCTCGGACGAGCTGCTCGCGCTGTCGCGCGACCGAATCGATCGGATACCGGGCGAGCAATTGATCGAGCAGCTTCTCGGCTTCCGGCGCCTTTCCCTGCAATTCGAGAATTCGTGCTTTCGCCGCGATCAGCGGCACGCTGCCCGGATACTGCTTCAGCTTCACAGTCAGCCATGCGTCGGCACGCTCAAGAACAGCGGACTTGATGTCCGCGTCCCCCGTCGTCTGCCGTTCCCAGGCGTTGACGAGTTGCTCGATCAGCGCCGGATCCGGCTCGCCTTCCTCCGCGATGGAAATCAGCGAAGATTCGGCCTGCGACCAGAGCTGACGCTGCGCGAGTTCCCCTGCGACGAGCCAGCGGATCGCGCGGCTTGACGGGATGACGTCGCGGAGCTTTCTCGAGATGTTTCCGAGTTTGGCCTCGTCCTTCAGGGGGCCATTCGGCAAGTACAGGCCGATCAGCGACTGATACGCGCGCTCATCAAATCGATCCCGGGCGATCGCGGCTTCGAGAATGCTTTCCGCATCCTTCGCTCGCCCAGCACGGGCGAGAATTTCCGCGGCGGCGACCCTTTCGCCCGTGTCATCGGACAGCGTGGCCACGTCGAGCGCCTTGGCGGTTTCGATGACAAACCCATCTTCGCCCGCATCGAGGAGGGAGCCGCAGCGAACGGCAAAGGGCAGGTCGCTGCCCGATTTGAGCTGATCGACCAGGGCCGATGCGCTTGCAAAGTCTCCCGCATCGAGCGCACAGTGCAGCTTCACTCCGAGCAACACCGCTCGATCGGCCGGAGACTCAGCTTTGGATAGGTCGATCTCGCTCGCGGTGGCGTGCGCCCGCTCGGCAAAGCCAAGACGCGACTCGAGCCACGCGGCCAGCGCACGCTGCCCCGGGGACTTCGCCCCGCGTTCGATCGCCGAGAACGATGCTTCGAGCGCCCGCCCATTGCGGATGAGCGCGTCGGCGAGTCGCACGGCCGACTGCGGGGAATCACCCGCCATGCTCAGTGCTTCTTTGCCCGCGGCGGAACCGTTTCGGGATGTGAGCTCGATGAGGTCCGCCGCGACTTCGGCGTCCAATGGATGCTCGGCGAGATACGCGCGAAGAATCTGAGAGCCTCTCGCGTCCGCCGCGGCGTGCGCCCGAACGAGGCGCGATTCGAGCGTCGGGGAAAGCGGTTTCTGAAGATCTTCGGGCATCGTCGCGAGCGCCCGCGCCAACGCCGGCCCCGCGTTTGTGTTCTCGGCGAGGTATCGAATAAGCAGCAGCTGCCGGTCTTCGATCCAGCCGTTCTGATTCAAAACGAGTTCGATGAGAAGCTGCGCCGCTTTGGAAGGTTCGCCCACGAGGGCGGACGCGTAAATGAATCGCACCAGCGTCGCCCCGGGATCGACCGCCGGGTACTCGATCGCCTGGGAGTAGCTCTCGATCGCGGTTTCGGAACGACCCAGCTGCATGGCGATATCGCCTGCTTGCTCGAGCAATTCGCCGCGACGGCGATAGACCTCTCCCAATTCGGATCGGTAGTTCGTGTTTTCGGTGAATGTCTCGGGGAGCGCGACGGCCGATCGCAGTGCCTCCGCCGCGGCGGTCGAATACCCCAATTTCGCGAGAGTCTCGCCCAGATCCGCCATCACCAGAAACGGGAGCGCCGCATCCGAATCGAGGTCCGGCGCCTGGCTCGCTCGCGCCAGGTAGGCCGCCGCACGGTTGAGATCGGACTTCTGTGCCGAGTCCTTGCCCAGCATCCACCACACGCGGGCCTCGTCGAGTCCGCGGCGGGCCGCCTGCGTGTACGAAGAGATCGCGAGCGTCCTCCGCCCGAGGCGGTACTGCGCTTCGGCGAGTTCCCTCCAGACCGCGGCTTCCGCGGGGTCTTTTCCGGCGGCGTCGGTCAGAAGAGACTGCGCCTGATTTGCGTCTCCGGCCAGAAGCGCCGAGCGCCCGGCGATGTACAGTCGCACCGCTTCGGCCTTTGCCTCCTCATCGGCGACGGGGTCGGAAGCTTTAGGCAGCGAGACCTTTGACGCTAACTCCGGAACCACTTCGTCGAGTGGCCGCCGCAGATTCGGGTTCGCCGCGACTTCGTCCGGCGTCAGCGCCGTCACCCGCGATGCGTCGATTCCCGGCGGAGTAGGGAGTGCTCGGCCATGTGCGACTTCCGGCTTTGTCGCTCGGATGACGCGCCGCATTTCCTGCACCGAACGCGGCAGCCCCTCGTCGGCGGGATCGATCGGTCCAAGCTCGATGGACTCCTGAACCATCGGCGAGGCTGTTTTGGTGGAGCATGACAGGCCCGATGCAGCCACGACAACCGCCGCGACCAGCACGGGACGGGATGCAGCCCGCAGAATCGAGTCGGTGAAGCGTTCGGATGAGCGTGAGCGCATGGAGAATGTTCGCGACGGGGTGTGAGTTTGTTCTTCAGCCTCTTGCAGACGATTTTGAAGACCGCTTCGACGCTTTCTTGCCCTTTGGCTGCTTTTTCGCGGGAGGCGAGCTTCCCTGATCCGCCAGAACCGGTGGCGGCAATTCCGGAGGAGAGAAATCCGGAAGGTCCGCGCGGCGCTCGCGGCGCGGAGCGGCGCCCTCATCATCCGACCATGCCTGCAGCACGATCGCGACCGAGCTTGCTTCACCCGCGCGAATCTGCCGCTCGAGCCACGACGCGGCGCTGTCCGCGTCGGTCACGTCGTCTCCGAGTACCGCTTCCGCCGCAAGCAGATCGGCGATGCGCTGATCAACGGGGATGGCGTGGCCGCCGAGCCCCAGGAGCAGCACGCGGGCCGAGACGTACGCGGGGGTCCCATCGATCGAATCAAGATACGAGCGAGCCTCGCGCTTCGACAGTTCGGTCAGACTCTGGAGCGACAGAGAATGTTCGCGCCGGAAGATGTCGTGCAGGCTCGAGCGAAGGCGCAGCGCGCGTTCGTACCCGCGCGGATACCGCTCTCCGAATGCCGCGGCGATTTCGTCCGCGAAAGCAATGCGCAGCTCGTTGTAGTCGACAAATGTCTCGCGGATGCGTTTGAGCGCTCCGCGTGCCTGACCGGTCGAAGCATCCCAGAGCAAAAACGAATAGATGAACAGGTGGAGCAGAGGGTCCACGCCCTCGTCCACACCGGCGGTGAGCGGCTCTGGCTGCTGCTCGCCATATCGGTTCGACAGCTTCTTGAGCAGGGCCTGGAGAAGCTTTGCAGGATCCTGCGAACTCATGGTGTGCGTCCTTCGGCCGGAGGGGAGATCGACGGGTCGCCGGAATCCTGAGCCGGCGATCCCCCCGGGTCGGCTCCGCTCAAGCCGCGGCTTTCGCGGTCGTTCTGAACTTTCAGCAGAGCCTCGATGACCGCCGCCTGCTTCTTTGTGCTGGTGTCAACATCGAAATGGAACCGCGGGAGCCGCCTCGACTCGATTTTCTTGCCGGCCTCGCGCCGGATGTGGGTGGTCGCGCTGCGGATTCCGTGCAGGGTCAGGTCCTGCTTTTCGGCGGGCAAGACGGAAACAAGAAACGTCGCATCGGCGAAGTCTTCGGCGACTCGCACCCCCGTAACCGTGATCATCCCGGAGATGCGGGGATCCTGGATTCCCCGATCGATGACGGCCTGCACGGCTTCGCGCAGAACCGACGCGAATTGTTCCTGCCGTCTGCTCACGCTGCATCTCCGCCGCGCCGTGCTCTGTCTTCGCGATCCGCCTGCTCGATCTGCTCGATCAGATCCGCTTCGAGAGCCCGCTCGTGAATGATCGCGTCGGTTTCTGCGTCCGTCCCGTCACCGGACTTCGGATCGCCGATGCGCATCGGAGCCTCCTGAGTTGCCGGAGAGGCCGTCGGGCCCGGTCGGGCGTCCGGGGTCGCATCGTCCTGTTCCTCCGGCGCGACCGCGCCGAGCCAGCCGGCGCTGGCATGCAGTATCTGCCGGTCAATCTCGCCCAGCTCGCCGTCGCGAAGTTCCCGCAGCTTCGTCGTGACCGTGTCCAGGATTTCACCCGCCCGGCGGCCTTCTCGCGTCACGACCGCGAGCGCCATGGTCGCGACGTTCAGCAAGTCGGGGTCGCCGACCTCCGCGATCGAGCACAAGTGCTCGCGGTGCAGCCGATCCTTCAGCGACTGAATCACGCGACGCTTGTCCTTGAGCGACTCGGCTCCGTGGATCAGCACCTGGAATTGGAGAACTCCGAGGACCATCAGAATTTCGTCAGCGGCGCGTCGTCATCGGGCCCCGGTTCGCCCGACTACAGCGTCCGCTTGACCTCCACCTGCTTGTAGCACTCGAGGACGTCGCCTTCCTTGATGTCGTCGTAGCCGACGATCTTCATGCCGCACTCCATGCCGGCACGCACTTCCTTCGCATCGTCCTTGACGCGCTTGAGCTGCTCGAGCTTGCGGTCGTTCTCGACGACGACTCCGTTGCGTGTGACGCGGATAAGCGCGTCGCGCTGGACGGTACCGTCGGTGACGTAGCAGCCGGCGATCGCGCCCACCTTGGTGATCTTGAAGACCTTGCGGACTTCCGCATGGCCCAGGATTTCCTGGCGGAGCTCGGGAGCGAGCATGCCTTCCGCGGCCTTTTTGAGATCGTCCACGATGTCGTAGATGACCTGATAGGTACGGATTTCGACGCCCTTCTGCTCGGCGAGGCTTCTCGCCTTGCCCGACGGAATGACGTTGAACCCGATGATGACGGCCTGTGACGCCTGCGCCAGGAGCACGTTGCTCTCGGTGATGCCGCCGATCGCCGCCTCGAGCACGCGCACCTTGATCTCGGCCGTGCTGACCTTCTCTGCCTGGCTCTTGAGCACGTCGAGCGTGCCCTGCTCCGCCGCCTTGATCACGACGCGGATTTCCTTGATCTCGGCGTCCGCCATCTGCGCGAACATCGAGTCGAGCGTGAGCTTGGGCTGAGCCAACTCTGTCTCGCGTTCGCGGTGACGACGCTGCTCCGCCGCTTCCTGCGCCTTCTTCAGCGAATCGACGACGTAGAACTTGTCGCCCGCGGTCGGTACTTCGTCAATTCCCGAGATCTGCACCGGCGTGGGGGGCGTCGCCTCCTTGAGTTTCTTGCCCCGATCGTCGGTGATGTCGCGGATGCGACCGAACGCGCGCCCGGCGACAATGTAATCGCCGACCTTGAGCTTGCCCTGCTGAACCAGAATGTTTGCGACCGCGCCGCGGCCCTCTTCGGTGCGGGCTTCGATCACCGTGCCGCGCGCCGGTCCGTCGAAATCCGCCTTCAGTTCCAGAAGCTGCGCCTGGTAATCGAGCGTTTCAAGTAGTTCGGGGATTCCCTGCCCGGTCGTCGCCGAAGTCTTGATGACTTCGATATTGCCGCCCCATTCCACCGGATTGAGATCGTTCTCGGCGAGGCGACCCAGCACCTTCTGAACCTGCGCATCGGTCGCGTCCGGGCGATCGATCTTGTTGAGCGCCACGACGATCGGCACCTTTGCCGCCTTCGCGTGGTTGATGCTCTCGATCGTCTGGGGCATCACTCCTTCGGGCGCCGACACGACCAGCACCACCACGTCAGTCATGTTCGCGCCGCGCGAACGCATGCTCGTGAACGCCTCGTGGCCCGGCGTGTCGAGGAAGACGATTTCTTTCTTCTCGCCCGCGACCTCGAGCGGCACGCGGAACGCGCTCGTGCGCTGCGTGATGCCGCCGGCTTCGCCCGCCGCCACGTTTGCGTTGCGGATCTTGTCCAGCAGGCTGGTCTTTCCATGGTCGACGTGCCCGAGAATCGTGACGACCGGGCCCCGGGGTCGTAGATCGACCGCTTTGCGGTCCTCGAACTCGGCGCTCACGGCCTCTTCGGCCGTCTTTGCTTCGGTCACTTCGAGATCGATGTCAAACTCGATCATGATCTCCTGCGCCTTGACCGGATCGATGCCCGAGTTGATCGTGGCCATGACCCCTTCGAGGAACAGTTTCTTGACGATCTCGGCGCCCTTCACGCCCGTCGCCTCGGAAAGATCCTTGATCGTGAACGGCGCAGCGATGCGAACCTTGCCTTCCTGCTGCTGATCCGTGTCCGCCTGATGCTCGGTCCGCTTGAGATCCTGACGGCGCTTCTTCAGAAAGCCGCCCGACCGCGCGAGCCGCGCCTCGCGCTCGATCAGATCCTGTTCCGAAAAGACACCGCTTGATCCGCCCACCCATTCCTGCCCGGAACTCGCGCGCCGTCGCTGCGGCACACCCGTTCCGCTCGAGCGCTTCGCGCCCGCGGCCGAACCGCCTCCGCTGCCGCCCGACTTGCGTCGCGGGCTTCGACCACCATCGTCTTCCGCGCCCTCGGCTCCGCGCGGGGGCCGAACGCCCGTTCCCGTCCCGGTTCCGCCCCCGGCGCCCGGTGTGAAGCGACGCGGTCGAGGCGCGTCCATAACTTCCGCGGCCTCGATCCGCACGACCTTTGGACCCGACAGCTTGACCGGAGTCTTGACTTCGAGCTTCGGGCCCGCCGGCGCGACGTTTGTCGGGCGCGTGGGAACATTCACCGGAGCAGGCTGCACTCGCGTCGGTCCGAGTACGCGCGGCGGCGTCGGCGCATGCGAGTTCGCGGCAGGTTGCGAGCCGGGTGGAGTTGTCGCGCTCCCGCCGTCGGTCCGCGGAGTTTCCACCGGCTTTTGCTTCGCAGTTGCGGGTGCCGGTGCTTTCGCGGCTGGGGCCGCAGGTATTGCCGCAGGGGCGTGGACTTCCGGTTTTGGAGCCTCGGGAGATGCCGGAGCGGCGGCAATCGAAGCGGGCTTTGCTGCGGGACGGATTTTCGCGACGGGCTCTGGCTGAGGAGTCGATGGGCCTGCAGATGTCGATGGTGTCGAAGCGGGAGGCGCTGCAATCGCGGTGCCGCCACCGGACTCATCCGTTTCGGTGTCGGCCTTCTTGCGCTTCTTCGGCGTGGCCTTCTTGGCGGTCGAAATATCGATCTTCTCGGCCGTCTCGATCGCGGTTGACGAGGCGGCGGCGTGGTCGCTGAACCATTCCTTGATGGTGGCTTCCAGGCCCGCGCTCACTGCGGACTGGTAGTTCTTGATCATCGACTCGTCGATTCCCTCAGCGTGGCACTTGGCCACGATGACCTTGGAATCGACGCCGATTTCCTTCGCAATCTCAAATACGCGCTTCTGCTTGGCCAAACGATTCTCCGCGATTCGCAATCCGTCTGAAAACCGAAAACGACTCCGACGATTCTCCGGCTCGCGCCGGAAGGCGACCGATCACGCTCTTCACGAACCCTGCCCCAGAATGTCCGCGGCACGAGCCTCGCCCGACGAATCGGTCGATGCGCCCAGGATGGCGTCCGCCGCGGCATCGCCGGGTTGGCCGCCTTCGGCGAGCAATCTCGCGGCGGTTGCCGCTTCCTCGCGCGCCTTGCGTTCTTTTTCTTCCTTGTCCTTCTGCTGTTGCTCGGCGACTTCCTTGGCCTTGGTCGAGCAGGTGGAGACCACCTCGTTGGCCTTGGACTCGTCTATCTCGAGTTCGGACATCAGCACCTCGACACCAACTTCCTCGATGTCGAACACGCTGACCATGCCGAGCGCCGCGAGCTTGTCGGCCATCTGCTCGGTGATGCTCTCGACGCTCTGCACCGTCTGATACATGGTCTCGACGCCCTTGGTGAACTCTTCCGGAGTGAGGATGTCGATATCCCAGCCGGTAAGGCGAGCGGCGAGCCGCACATTCTGACCCCGCTTGCCGATGGCGAGAGACAACTGATCGTCGCGCACGACGACGGTTGCGCGTCCGAGCTCGAAGCACAGGCTGATTTCCTGGACTTCGGCCGGCTTGAGCGAGTTCTGAATGAGCACCTGGCTCGATTCGTTCCAGCGAACGATGTCGATCTTCTCGCCGTTGAGTTCGTCGACGATGTTTTTGATGCGTGAACCCTTGACGCCGACGCACGCGCCGACGGCGTCCACCTTGTTGTCGATGCTGCTGACGGCGAGTTTGGTGCGGTAGCCCGCTTCGCGCGCCATGGCCTTGATTTCGATGATGCGCTCGGCGACTTCGGGCACTTCGACCTCGAAGAGGCGCTTGATGAAATCGGGGTGGCTGCGGCTCAGCACGATCTTGATCTGGTTTCCGACGTCGCGCACGTCGAGAATGAGGCAGCGAACACGGTCGCCCGCGTTGAACTGCTCGCCCGGAATCTGCTCGCTCCGAGGCATGAACGCTTCGGCGCGATCGATGGTCACGACCAATGCGCCGCCTTCATATCGCTGCGCCGTGCCGACGGCGATCTCGCCCACGCGCTTCGAAAATTCTTCAAAGATGCTGGTCCGTTCATCGTCCCGGAACTTCTGGATCATCACCTGCTTGAAAGTCTGCGCCGCGATCCGTCCGAACGCGGCGGGGGTCATCTCGAGCGGCGCGCCGTGACGGGTCATCGTTAATTGGCCGCTGAGAGGGTCGAGCGTGCAGGTGAACTCTTCGGCGTCGAGCGTGTTGAAGTGCTTCTTGGCGGCGGAGACCATCGCGAGTTCGAGATCGCGCACGAGAACCGCGCGATCGATGTTGCGGTCGCGGGCGATCGAGTCGAGAATGCGAAGCATTTCCTGTGTGTTCATTTTGCGATCTCCTGAGCTGTCTGGTTGTCAGAATGTCGGGTTGTCGAATTCCGAATCTCGGACCAAAAACACATCGGGCCACCGGCGGCAATCGACCGCCCGCGGCCCGGGGACGAAGCGCGACGCAGCGAGGCGGCGTCAACTCATGCGGAAATCTCCCGCACGAGCCGACCGGCGACCGGTCCGTCCGTTCCTGAGAGAGCGCGAAGCTCTCGCGAGGTTGGGACGATCACCGAGCATGGTTGCCAGCCGTCTGCATGGTGCTGAATCCCCGGGCCTGCCGCGCCACCGTAACGCCGGCGACGAAGCAGGACCGAACAAAGGCCGCGTCAGTATAGGAGAGGCCCGGAGGGGGTTCCATTTTCGAATGGATTGCGGTCTCCGCCTTCGGTATCGCAGACGCTGAATTCCACGGGCGATTTCCACTTCGGACGAGCTTTGGCATCGCGAAACCGGACTCTATGTTGCCTGCTTCTTAAGCAGGGGCCCGTGGCGCACCTGTTTGCCCAATGAATTTGAGCAATGAAAAAACCGGCCTTGTGGGCCGGTCTTGAAGGGAATTCCGCAAGAGAACGATCAGCGCCGACGGCGAGCCGCGACGAGACCGCCCAGTCCGAGGAGCGCGAAAGCGCCCGGGGCCGGGATGGTCACCTTATCCGATTCACCGTTTACGAAACCTTTGAATCTGACCAAGAAAGCTTCCGAAGCATTCGGAATCGACAGGAAGCTGGCGTCGGTCAGAGACCCCGCGTCGCTCGCCGTGATCTTGAACACGAACGTTCCGGTCGCGCCGACGGCGATTCCCGCGTTCGGGCTTCCGCCACCGAGCCAGTCGCCACCGAGTGCCGCGCCACCTTTGTAGTTTCCATATGGCGATGCGCTCTCGTTGAACAGATTCAGGAACGGATGCGTAAACGTAATCAGCGTCGAGAACGCGCCCGCATCCGCGCTCATGATGTTGAATACAAAGCCGGTGATAAAGCCGCCGTTGAGCGCCGGGCTGGTGTTCTTCAGCACGATGGTCAACTCACTGGTTCCCGCCGAATATGACAGCGAACCCGTGTATGAACCCCACGATCCTGCGCCGGCGATGAACGCGCCCTGCGCCGAGATCGCCGCGCCCGCGAGCGCACACACGCCCGCCAAAAACTTGATATTCGTCATTGCCTCTCTCCTTTGAGACCCGAAAGGGGTCGCCCCAAATCTCCACTCCTCCGACGTTTGCTGCGGAATAGCACCCGCCGGAAGACAAGCAGAGATTACTCAGCGATTCCGAGATGGCCATAAAATACTGAGATTTTCCTTGCAAACAACTCAATTTGTATTTTGCAAGGAAGCGATCGATGAAGTGTTCACCCTAGCTGCGAAGTATTTGATGAAGCGATTACCCTAGTTGCGGAGAGATCGGCTGAGGCGTTCACCCTAGTTGCTGGCCGCCAGTAAGTGGGTGAAGGCGCTCTCCCTTTCGATGCAGCCCGGGGTCATTCAAACGCGATCGGTGGTTGTGATCGCGCGATCGATTCTCAAGGCCTTGTTTCCTCGGCACCGTCCGACCCGCGCCAAGAACTTCTTCTCTTCTTCAACACACACGACCACCGGTTGATCAGCGCGCTTCTCCGTGACGAGGAGGTCGCCCGGCGCCATCAGCAGGAGATCGCGCAGACTGATAGTGGTTTCGGCGAGCAGGCCTGTTACTTCGAGTGTTGCGCGCCCGAGCGAAGTCGCAACGGTCTGCTCCATTTCCGCCGAACGCTGATTCTTGGATGACGTGAACCAGCTTTGCGTGCTGAGCTCTTCCATCACGGGTTCGATGACGTTGTACGGAATGCAGAGATTCATCGTTCCGGCGCGGTTGCTCATCTTCAATTCAAAGCCGATGACGACGACAACCTCGTTGGGTGGAACGATCTGAACGAGCTGCGGATTGCTTTCGGTGGCCGCGATGCTGAAGGTCATCTTCTTGACCGAGCTCCAGGCTTCGGAGAGTGTCGTGAGGCCGCGGGTGGTCACGTTACTGATGAGGCGGGTCTCGATCAGCGTGAGCGGGCGCTGCGGAATGAACAGATCCTGGCTCGTGCCGCCGAGCAGCCGATCGATGATCGGATAGATAATGAGCGGGCTGATCTCGAGACAGATCTGCCCCTCCAGTGCGTCCGCTTTGATGAGATTGAAGCTGGTGGGGTTGGGGAGGCCGGCGATGAACTCCGAGTAGGTCATCTGCTCGCAGGTCGCGACCTTTACTTCAACGATCGTTCGCAGAAACCCCGAGAGCGACGCGCCGAAGTTTCGCGCGAAGCTCTCGTGCAACGTCTGGAGCGACCGCATCTGGTCCTTGCTGACGCGCTCGGGGCGCTTAAAGTCGTACGCCTTGACTTCGAGGCCTTCGGTCGAATCCCGGTGACGACTGAAGATCGTGACGGATTTCAGCTCCTGCTCGACATCGCCGGTATCAACCGCGGCGAGCAACGCATCCACCTCGCTCTGGTTGAGAACATCGGCCATCGTGGCTCCGTAGGCTCGGGAGAATGGAATCGGGGACAGGAACGGGACACGAACAGACGCATCCAATCATCGACCGGCATTGCGTACAGCCTTGAACGATGACGGACCGATCAGGTCGGGAGACGCGGGCCGTGAAGCCCGCCGGAAGGAATCGGCGCAGATGAGCAGACTTGGCCTTTTGATTCTGACATTGGGGTTGGTGATTCCGGGCCATTCCGCCATGGCACAGTTTGGGTCGTCCACCAAGGTGGACGTCTCGGCGATCGCGCAGCGGACCGAAGCAGCCCCCGGCGAACAGTTTGCGATTGCGGTCGTACTCGATCACGCCAAGGGCTGGCATACTCAGACCAACGATCCGAAAGTGCCGGACGAACTGAAAGACCTCGATCCGGTCCCGACGCAGATTCAGGTTGAGGCGCCTAGGGGGCTCAAAGTCGGTCCGATCCAGTGGCCGAATTCCGAAACGTTGACGGTGCTGTGGATCGGAAAGCCGCTCTCGCTGGAATTCTTCGCCGGCAAAGCGATCGCGTTCGTGCCGGTGCAGCTCGCCTCGGGCGTTCCGATGGGGAATCTCACGATCCCGCTGAAGATCTCCATCCAGGCGTGCGACGAATCGCAGTGCCTGATGCCCGAGGATGTCACGCGCGACGTCACGATCACGGTGAAACCGCTTACGGACGTTGCGAGCCGGGACGTCGTCAACCCGCAAGTGTTCGACGCGTTTGATCCGAGCGTGTTCTCGCGGATGAACGCGGGGGCGGTCGCCTCTGTTCAGCCGGCAACGAGCGGATTCGATTTTGTCGGGTACAAGTTTTCTCTCCGGCGCGATCAGACATTGCTGATTCTGCTGATCGCACTCGCCGCGGGGTTCTTGCTCAATCTGACCCCGTGCGTGCTTCCCGTGATCCCGATCAAGATTCTGTCGCTGCAACAGCAGGCGGGAAATCCGGGGAAGCTCGCGCTCTTCGGGTCGGTGTACTGCGTGGGAATAGTCGCAACGTTTCTGGTGCTCGGGCTGCTGATTTTCGGCATCGTCACGGGCGGCCAGAAGCAGGACTGGGGACAGGTGTTCACCAGCCGCTGGTTCACCATTGTCATGGCGGCAATCGTCGGCCTGATGGGCCTGGGGATGATCGGTCTCTTCACGGTGCGGCTGCCGCAATCGGTGTACATGCTCAACCCGAGTCACGACACCGTGCTCGGGAATTTTCTTCTCGGCGTATTGACTGCGGTGCTGTCGACTCCGTGCACGGGCCCGCTGCTCGGTGCAACGATCGCCTGGGCCGCGACACAGCCGGCTTGGATGGGGCTCGTGACCTTTGTCGTGATGGGTATCGGGATGGCGCTGCCCTACGCCCTGCTCATCGCTTTCCCACGGCTTATCGATATCCTGCCCAAAGCGGGGCCGGGTGGAGAGTTGCTCAAGCAAGTGCTCGGAATCCTGATGCTCGCGGTCGCGGCGTTTCTTCTCTCGAATCTCACGAGCGAAAAGTGGCCGTGGTTTGTCGTGGGCGGCGTCGCCGCGGTCGGAGGCCTTTGGGCCATCATCGGTGGGTGGCGGATGCTTCGAACGATCGGCGCGAAAACGGCCGTGACCGTGTGCGCGCTCGTCTGGATCGGCGCGACCGTCTGGACGACGCGAGCGCTGGCTTCCGAGGGCCCCATTACCTGGACCCGCTTCGTCAATGTGCCCGAAACCGACATTCGAAAGCAAATCGCGCGGGCGCTCGATAGCGGAAAAACGGTGGTCGTGGACTTCACGGCGAAGTGGTGCACGAACTGCCACGTCATCGAGCGCAACGTCTTGCTGAGCGAGGTCGGAGTGGGGCTGCTCAGTTCAGCGGACGTCGTTCCGATGAAAATCGACCTGACCAGCGCCGACGAAGCGCAAGGATGGGGGCTGGTGCGGGAGATTTCCGGCGGAGGCGGTATTCCCCTGGTCGCGATCTTCCGGCCGGGTATGGAACGTCCGATTTTCTTCAACAGTTTCTTCAAGCCCTCGGACCTTGAATCCGCGGTGCGGGGCCCTGTTCCGCCGGTGTAGCCGCTCGGCCCAAACGCCGGGCCGACGTCTGGAGGTTGACCTTTCCCGCTGCTCCGGCTAACTTTCTACCCGCTTCCGGCCGATTCGGCATGTTCGGAAGGGCGATAATTGAAGACGACGCGGGCGTAGCTCAGTGGTAGAGCGTCTCGTTGCCAACGAGAAGGTCGAGGGTTCAAGCCCCTTCGCCCGCTTTGGAAAGAAAAACGCCGCCGGTCTCCCGGCGGCGTTTTCTATTTCGAGAGTTCGAACCCGGACTCAGGGGCAGAGGAACGCGTCGTAGGCGGTGGCGAAAATCACGAAGTCGGAGTCGTCCACGAGCCCGTCGTTGTTGAGGTCCGCGGGACAGCCAACAGGCATCGACGGATCATTGCAGTCGAGCAGGTCGTAGGCCGCGGCAAAGAGCACGAAGTCTGCGTCGTCCACGAAGGTGTCGTTGTTGAGATCACCCGGGCACGCGACCGGCGCCTGCGTGACGGTGAGGAAGTTCACGTTGGTGGAGTTGCCGTCCGAGTTCGAAACGCGGACGTTGTGACCGCCGAGCGATGCGTCGGCGGCGATGACGAACGAAAGCCCTGTGACTTGTGTTCCCAGGGAGTTCGGAATCGGCGTGCCGGTCACGGTCACGCCCGTGCCGGTGGTCACCTGAACCATGGAGGAACTCGTCACGTTCTTCAGGTTGGTGCCGATCATCGTGAAGGGCAGAATCGTGCCCTGGTCGCCCGAAACCGCGTTGCCGGTAAACGTCGTGGTCGCGCCGTAAACGGACACATAGATCGTGTCGGTGCCGGTCTTGTTCTGATTGTCGCGGACGCGCAGCGTGACCGGATAGGTCCCGTTCGAGACGTAGGTGAACGTGGGCTTCGGAACGGATGCCGCGGGCGCGACACCAACCTCGAAGACGCCGTCGCCATCGAGGTCCCACTCATAGCGGTTGAGCAGCACCGCCGTCCGAGTCTCGGTCGCCTGCGAGTTGATGTCTCCGATGAAGTAGCAAGTCGTGTTGGCGGCGATCCGCTTGTTGATGCCGGCGTTGGCATAGGGGTCGGCGTAGATGTTCGTGCCGGCCTGAATCTCGAGGTCGTACAGCTGAACAATCGTGTTCGGATTCGAGCCGCCCGTCAGGTTGGCGGCGTTGTTGTCCCAGACTCGCAGCGCGTACGAGCCGGCGGGAAGATTTGTGAACGTGAACGATTCCGCCGCGCCGAGGGAAGTCGCATTGACGAGTCCGATCGAGACCGTGCCATCGTCGTTGGTCAGCTCGTAGGCGAGATCGCCGAGGCTGCTGGTGGCATACCCCGTCGTCGTGCCGGTGCAGCTGTTCGACTGCTGACCGGTGGTGTAGGTGCCTCCGGTGGGCGTCGTGATGATCTTGATGTTCTGCGTGCCGCTCAACGTAAACTTGAAGTAGTCGGCGCCGGTCGCATTCGATCCGTTGTTCCAGTAGCCGTTGAGCGAGAGATCGCGGGCAGCGATCGAGCGTGCGGCGAGATCGCCGAAGTTGACCGCCGTGCCGAGCGACTGATTTCCGCTGTAGCGATCGCCGTAGCTGCGGCCGAGAGCGCGGCGATCGTCGACGCGGACCGCGTCCGTCGAAGTCTGAATAAACGGCTCCATGAGCTTCGTGCTGTTGCACGGAACCTGGTGGATGAAGCCCAAGCCGTGGCCGTGTTCGTGCGTGCAGGTATTGCGAAAGTACCTGTAGTTGTTGGTTGTGCTGTTAAAGCTGCCGGCGTCATTGAAATAAGCCGTGTTGATGACCATGTCGCCGCCGGTCAGGGAGCCCGCGAGCCCGCCGGATGCGGGGAAACAGTTGTACGCGAGCACGCCGCTCTGACCGTTGAGTGAGATTCCGCCGATACGAATATCGCCTCTCGCGTTGTTGTGGGTCGAGCTGTTGTCCATCGCGGTGTTGTTGTCGGCGACTTCGGTGTACGTGATGCCGCCGTACTTGCGCCAAGAGCCCAGACACGCGCGGAGGTATTCACGACCGCGATCGAGATCCGTGAACTGGCTTGTGAGCGAAGCCCCGAGCGCGTTTGCGCCCGTAGCGAAGCCCGAGTTTGCGAGGCCCCAGGTCACTCCATCGTTCGGGAAACTGACCGTCAGGATGGCCAGGGAGGCCGCATTCGCCGGATAGAGCGAATTTGCGGAGCCGGTCGGCCCCCACTTGAAGGTGTCCACATTAAAGCGATCGCCGAACGGATCGTCGGGGTCCATCGGCGTCTGCGTAATGGGCAGGAACTGGAACTGATCCAGAAGATTCTGCCACTGCTCGGCGGTCAGATTCGACGCGTAGCAGTTCTGAGTGCCGTGCATCGCGCGCACGATACCCGCGCGCATAAGCGTGGCGCTCATGGTGGTCGGCGCTTTCGCGTTGATCGCGAGTTCGAGCTGGAACGGCAGAACGCTCTTTGACTCAAAGTCCGAAGCGGGGAATGCACCGAGCTGCGCGAGCGTCGAAGCCGCGCCGCCGCAAAGCGCGACCAGTGTGCCGACAGTGACCAAGTTCGAACGATTGTTCTTCCGAATCTGCATGAAGACTCTCCCTCGAGCGCACGGCGTGAGAAACGCGGCTCGGCGTCAAAAAAAACACCTCTCGCGTGACCGCTCGTGCGGGCACAAGAAGAGAATACGACAAAATCGGGATGAACGCGAATCGAAGAGGTCTGTTGCAAACAGTAATTCTAATTTCGGCGCGTTTGCTTATCGGACGACTTGCCTCAATTAAGGGGCAAAGTTACGGACAAGTCAGACGGTCGTACGCCTCGGCAAAAATCACGAAGTCAAAATCGTCGGTGAGAGCGTCTCCGGTAAAGTCCGACGTCCGATCGGTCAGGGCGTCGTATCCAGCCGCGAACAAAACAAAGTCGCTGTCGTCGACAACGTTGTCTTTGTTCAGGTCGGCGCGGCAGAGTCCGCCGAGCATTGCATAGACCGCGGCGAGGCCGTCGTTGCCGGTGGGGATGATGAACGAAGCCGGAAGCACGAAGCCGTACTGGCCCGTGTCGCGAAGCTCCATCGTGTACGCGGTGGCTCCGGTGCTGCCGAAAAACCAATCTGGCGCCGTGCCGGAGGCGAGGTACAAAATATCGGGTCCACCGAATTGATACGACGCCCCGGTTGCCGTCGAAACCGCGGAAATCATCGCGTTGCCGATGCGGTTCAGGCTCGCGACGCCGGCGGGCGTGGTGTACTGGTAGGACCAGGGACGGAGCACCAGTTGCGAGTAGCTGTGGAAGTCGATGTGCGCGACGAGCTTGGGAATGGAAAGGGCGTAGTTGCTGAGGGCGGCGGATTCGGGCTCGGAGAACGGAGCGGTTCCGCGATAAGTCTCGCTGGAAGTAGAGCCGCTCGATCCGGAGCTCAGGCCCCAACCGACGCTCCAATTGCGGTTGAGGTCGACTCCGCGGACTGTGCCGCTGATGACGCGAGCGTTCTTGCGCCAGAGACGCTGTGTTGTCCAGGTAATGTTGTAGCCGTCGGGATTCGTGATGGGGACAAAGACGATCTCGTAGGTGTCGAGGATGTTCTTGGATCGTGAATCGGAGTTGTATGTTGCGAGCAGCTGGGTCGCGACGTAGAGGTCGGTGGTGACAGTGATCCACTCGCGCGCGTGCTGAAGGCTGTTGAAGAGGACAACCGGCTTGCGGGGGGATCCGCCGGGCGCGGGGACCGGGCTGGTGACACGGATACCGAAGATTTCGCGGTTCTGGATCGAATTCCCGATCGAAATGCGCTGGACGAAGGCGGGGTACGTCGAGACGAGCGAGTTCACGTAATTGCTGACGCCGGTGTAATCCTGATAGGCATCGAAGAAGCCGCGATCGGCAAACGGATTGTGCATCTCCGTTTGCTCGGCATCGATGAGCGCCTGCACGTCGTCGATGATCACTTTGTAGGGAACGCCGGCCTGATTGAGCGCCGGAAGGTCGGCGGCTCTCACTCGGTAGTCGGCTTCGCCATTTGGCCCGCCGGGGCCGCACGTCCATCGATCGCCAGAAATCTGTTCCAGCAAATAGACGTCGGCGATGTTTCTTGGAGTAATGCGAACGACTTTCTGGCCGTCGAAGCGTTCCGGCACGCCGACAGAATGGGTTTCGCCCGCAAGAGCCCCGAAAGAAAACATGCCGGCGAGCGACATCAACGCACAGATTTTCCGCATTTCTCGGGCACTCCGTGGCAAGCGACCGCATGAGGCACGGAAACAAACTCGCCAGGAGCATGTTACTGCCCGATGCGAAGCTTGCACGGTAAATTGCGGCGAAAAGCGAAAAGTCCGAAAACGGGTTACTTCCTCGAAATCGGTGCGCGTTCGAGCGGTTGGGGCTCGGGCCGCAGCAGGTCTTCGTCGTACGCGGCGAGAATGTTGTTGTTGTTCAAGCGGTCGAAATCGGGAACCGAGAGCCGACGGTAGATCGACTTGCCGTCTTCTTTGACGTAGCCGTACGCCGGGCATTGGAGAATCTCGAGTTGTTCGAGCGTGCCCTTTGCCTTGTCTTTTCCGTGGAGCGCGATCGCCATGCGCGGTCTGTGCGAGCGGATCGTTTCGCGGCCCCCGATGAGAATCTTGACCTCGGCGCCCTCGGTATCGATTTTCATCATGGCCGGAGGGCGTACACCGGCGCGCTTTACGAACGCATCGAGTGTTTCGAGTTCGACGGTCTCGGTTTTCGGAGGCAGTCCAAAGTGGGCTCTGCCGCTTGAAGCTTGACCACCGGAGATGCTGTTGAGCACCGCCGAGCCGGAGTTCATGTCGTCGATCTGGAGTTCTTCGGTGCCGGCGGCATCGGAGAGCGCAAGAGGCGAGATCTCGGTGGACTTCTGCATGTTGCCCAGGCGCACGTTCTCCTCGAGGAGCTCCCGGTTTTCGAGCATGGGCTCGAAGGCGTAGATGTAGCTCGCGCCGAACCAGTGGCTCATCAGGCGGGTGTAGAGTCCGATGTTTGCGCCGATGTCGTAGACAACATCCCCCGGACGGATGAGCCGGGCAAACAGCGAAACCATGAACGCATCGTGAACGAGCGGGTGCTCCCAGAGTAAGTATCGGTGCCGGCGGAGCCGGATGGCGACCGGCCCGATGTCGCGCATTTTCGTGATGTGGCGTTTGTCGGGGATCGCCTTGACGCAGGCGCGTGCCATCGAGTTGAGCGCCGGGCTCTTTCTGATTCCTCTCACGACCGATTGCAGCACCTGTCGCATCGACACTCCTGAATGAATTCCGAGTGGGCGGAATATCGACATTCCCGCGTATCTTTCTCAGTCGATTTCTCGTCAGCCCGCGACGACGGAGATTTTTCGGCGGATCGAGGCACAGAGCAGGTCGGATTTCTTGCTCGCGGCACGGATGTCCGGGCCATCGGCCCTTGCTCCTTCGGCGATGATCTGAAGCGATGCGGGGGTGACTCGAACCCGCACGCCGGTCGTGATCTGCCGGTGCGAGCGATCAAGGCCGTCGGCGATCCTCAGAATGCCCGCGAGCACGCGCACGACCTGGCGCTCGCGCGCGGGCAGCGACCAGAACGGCGCGTGCTTTTCCGCGGGGAGCGACTTGCGGTGGTACCTCGCGATGTTGGCGATCACGGCTCGATCCACGGGCGAAATCCGGCCCCAATTCGCCAGCTCGATGATCCGCCGCGAAACTTTGTGGTGCCGGTCGTAGTCGATCGGGACTCCGGTGTCGTGAAGGAGCCCAGCGCTCTCGAGCAGCTCTGTGGCATCCGGACGATCGTCGAGTGCTTCGCGGATGCGATCAACGTCCGCGAGATCGTGCAGTAGCGACACAGCGAGGTGAGCAACCTGCTCGCTGTGGGCGACTTCGTAGTGCGCCTCGCGAGCAATCGCCCGTGCACGCTCGACCATGCCGCATGCCGTCGCGCGTGCAGACATTTCGCGCAGCATGCCGTCGCGCACCCCGCCGGGGTGCGGCACGATCCGGTCCGCGCCGAGATGCTTCACAAGTGCACGCGCGACGATGACGCCCGCGGGGAGAATGTCGGCGCGATCCGGAGGGACACCGACTCTTCGCAGGAGACTTGCGCGCTGCGGAATGTCCATCCTCTCGATCGCACCGACGAGCTGCACGAGTTCCTCGGAGGCGTGGCCGGCGCGCACGAGCGAGCGTCTGCGCTGCGCGAGCATCGGCGCGAGCGCACGGTTGCCCGCGAAATCGCCGAGCAGCGCCCCGATCGCTGCGAAAGTGCCGCCGCACCCGATGACGGCGGTCGGGCTCTGAACCAGCGGCGGGAGCGCCTCCTCGATCATGCGGGCGACGTGTTTGCGCATCCGTTGCAGCGCGGATTGGGACTCCTTGCCGCCCGGAGTCTTGAACGCCGAAGTGAGCCGTACCGCGCCGAGCGGCATGGAAACCGCTTCAAACAGCACCCCTTTTCGGGCGAGACTGACTTGCACGCTGCCGCCGCCGATATCGACGATGGCAACTGTTTGGCGTTCGAGCTCAAACGCGGCGCGGCAACTGGCAAAGGCGAGTCGGGATTCCTCATCAGCGCCGATGATCTCAACGGGCAGGCCGACCTCATGCTCGAGGCGTTCCACGAAACCGGCACCGTCGGGAGACTCGCGGACCGCAGCGGTCGCGACCATTCGGATACTCCGCACTCCGTGACGGATCGCATCGAAGCAGAATTCCTTGACGGCCGCGATGGTCGCTTTCATCGCCGGTTTGGGGAGTCCCTTCCCGTTGGATAGGTTTGCTCCGAGGCGAGTTGGGCGGCGACGCTCGTCGAGGATCTTCAATTCGCCGCGTGCGTCGGCGCTGGCGAGCGCGAATCGCACCGCGTTGCTGCCGATATCGATCGCGGCGAACAGGGTCCGGGCGCCTTGGACCGGCTTGCGTGACTTGGGCATCTCGGCAAGAGCCATCGGTGAGCCTGGGGGTTGGGGGAGGCCGGCGCGGGCAAAGCGAGCGGACTAAACTCGCTTTCCAACCTCGCGATGGTTGTACCACAACCCGCGAGCAAACAAAAGCAGCAGCCCCGTCTCAGTTTCTGCGGGGACAGGAGTTTTCCATGTCGGGCACGCCGAACCAGAACCAGCAGCAGCAAGTCGCCATCCGTATCGATGAAACCAAAATGGTGACGACTTACGCCAACACGATCCGTACGACCAACACGCAGGACGAGGTCGTGCTTGATTTCGGGCTGAATGTGCCGCAGCAGGGGCCCGATGGTCAGCAGGGGATTCATTTCGCCATCGGCAGCCGCGTGGTGATGAACTGGAACGGTGCGAAACGACTGGCGGCAACTCTGTCGGAATTGGTCCGGCGATATGACCAGGCGATGGCCGAAGCCAACAGCGCAGTCCCGCGCGTTCAGTAAGGAAATGGAAAATGGGAAATGCGGCGCGAAAGCGCGTCGTGATCGTCGGCGCCGGCGGATACTCCGGTGCGGAACTGGTTTCCATCCTCTCTCAGCACCCGGGTGCGGAAGTGGTGGGCTTGTTCGCATCCGCGCGCCGCGAGAAGGGCGATCAGGCGGGGAAGTTCGAAGAGATTTTTCCCCGATTTCGCGGCATTTGTGAGCTGCCCATTCTTCCAGTCGAGTTCGACGCAGTTGCCGCGCTGAAACCCGACGCGGTTTTTCTCGCGACTCCCCACGAAGCGAGCGTCGAGCTCGCCCCCCAGTTCCTGAAGACGGGGGCGGTTGTCCTCGATCTCTCCGCGGCATTTCGGCTGAAGAACCCCGGCCTCTATCCCAAGCACTACGGGTTTGAGCACGGCCACGCGGCGCTCCTGAGAGAAGCTGTGTACGGTTTGCCCGAACTCTTCCGCGAAGAAATCGCGAAGGCGTTCCTGATCGCGGTTCCTGGTTGCTACCCGACGAGCGCGATCCTGCCGCTCGCCCCGCTCAAGCGAGCCGGGCTGATTCGCGAAGGCACGCGCCCGATCGTTGATAGCGCATCGGGCGTGACGGGAGCCGGTCGCGGCGCAAACGTGAAGTACATGCTGGCGGAGGTGAGCCTGCAGCCCTACGGCGTGCTTTCGCACAGGCATCAGCCGGAGATCGACGCCTACGCCGGACTGCCCACTCTTTTTACGCCGCATCTCGTCGCGTTCGACCGCGGCATTCTTTCCATAATCCACGTCGATCTTGTGGATGGAACGACCGCTGAGAAAGTCGGCAAAGTGTTCGGCGAGGCATATGCAAACGAACAGTTTGTGAGGCTGCTGCCTTCGAAATCGTTTCCGGCCGTCAGCGACGTGCGCAACACCAATTTCTGCGACATCGGCTGGGCGATCGACGAAGCCAACTCTCACCTGTTGGTGTTCAGCGCCATCGACAACCTGGTGAAGGGCGCCGCGGGGCAGGCCGTGCAGTGCATGAATATCTGCCTCGGGCTGGGAGAGGCCACCGCGCTGCGACCGAAGCAAAACGGAGATCGTTCGTGAGCGCATCCGGGCCGCTCATCGTGAAGATCGGCGGCACAACGCTGGAAAACCAGGCGGAACAGGATGAGCTGTGGAAGTCGCTCGTCGCGCTCGCAGTGTCGCACGCCGGCGGTCTGATCCTCGTGCACGGGGGCGGCAAAGCGGTTGACAGGCTGATGGATCGGCTGGCAATCAAGCCGCAGCGCGTGCAGGGATTGCGGGTCACGCCCGACGAACAGATCCCCGAGATCGTCGGAGTTCTTGCGGGCACGGTGAATAAATCGCTCGTCGGGTGTATTCGGCGCGCGGGTGGCAGGGGTGTCGGACTTTCGCTGGGCGACGGGGCGATGCTGACATGCCGCAAGGTCGCGCCGATCCCGACGGAATCGGGACCGGCGGATCTTGGGAGAGTGGGCGAGGTTGCTGGCGGCAACGCGGAATTGGCGCGCACCCTGCTTCAACACGGCTACATCCCGGTTCTCTGTTCGATCGGTCTCGATGAGTCCGGCAAGCCGCTCAATCTGAACGCCGACGATGCCGCGGCGGGGTTGGCAAGAGCGCTCAAGGCCTCTGCCCTCGTGCTGCTTACCGATGTCGAGGGAATCAAGAACAAGGCGGGTAGCCTCGTTCCACAAGCGACGCCCGAGGAAATCGAACGATTGATCGCGAGCGGTGATGTCTACGGCGGAATGATCCCAAAGACGCGTGCCGCGGCCAAGGTCGCGAACGAGACAGGAGCGGATGTCGTCATCCTTTCCGGCGATCGACCGGAGCATCTGCTTCGCTGGTCGAAGGGTGAGCAGGTGGGGACGCGGATCACCGCCTCGTGAAGCAAGCGAAGTCGCTGGGTGAATTGTGAGTTTGCGCCCGGCGCGTTCATTCCAATCCCGCATATTGTCTCGATTCGCCTTCCGGAGACTCACACAGAAAATGCCCGGCTTTGCCTCGATCCCCAATGTTCGCCAGAACGATGTGCTTCGCCTTGCCCACCTGACCCGCGACGATGTGCTCCGGCTCTTCGAGACCGCGCGGGCGATGAAGAAGAATCCCGCCGAGTTTTCGGAAGCGCTCAAGGGCCGATCGGTCGCGATGCTCTTCGAGAAGCCCTCACTGCGCACGCGCGTGAGCTTCGAAGTGGGGATTCATCGCCTCGGCGCACAGCCTGTCTATCTCGATCACTCCGAGCAGCGACTCGGCGAGCGCGAGGCCGTCGCTGACTACGGGCACAATCTCGAACGCTGGGTCCACGCGATCGTCGCGCGGGTGTACAAGCAGACCGTGCTCGAACAAATGTCGGGAGCAAGCAAAGTTCCGGTCGTCAACGCCCTCAGCGACATGTTCCATCCGTGTCAGGCGCTCGCCGACTTCATGACTCTGCAGGAAAAGCGCGGCGAGTTGCAAGGCCTTCGCCTCGCCTACGTCGGCGACGGCAACAACGTGTGTCACTCGCTCATGGAACTCGGCGCGATACTCGGCGCGCACGTCACAGCGCTCACGCCCCCCGGGCGCGATCCGACGCCGTCTGTGCTCGAAGAGTGCAAGGCTCTTGCCTCAACGTCGGGCTCGCAGTTGAAGGTGACGCACAATGTCGGCGACATCGCCGGCCACGATGCAGTCTACACCGACGTCTGGGTCTCGATGGGACAGGGGTCCGAGACCGACCGGATCCGAAAGCTGTTCAAGCCGTTTCAGGTCAACGCGGGTCTCATGCAGAAGGCGGCAGAAGGCGCCAAGCAGCCGCCGCTCTTCATGCACTGCCTCCCCGCACATCGCGGCAGCGAAGTGACGGACGATGTGATCGATTCGCCGAATTCTGTCGTGTTCGATCAGGCAGAAAACCGCATGCACGCCCAGATGGCGCTGCTTTTCCACATGCTCCGCGACTAATCTTTGCTGGTTTCCACGTTCGCACCCGCCGCGCCGCAAGATTCCGGCCGCGTGCACACGAGAGATTGTCCATGCCCAAGAAAATCGCCATCGCCTACTCCGGCGGCCTCGACACTTCCGCCATCATCCCCTGGCTCAAAGAAAACATGGACTGCGAGGTCTACGGCGTCGTTGGCGACGTCGGCCAGGGCTCCGACGAACTCGTCGGTGTCGAAAAGAAAGCCAAGGACTCCGGCGCGAAGGACTGCGTCGTCGTCGATCTCAAGAAAGAATTCATCGACGACTTCGTGATGCCGACCGTCATGGCCGGTTCGCTCTACGAAGGTCGCTACCTGCTCGGCACCGCCATGGCCCGCCCGATCCTCGCCAAAGCGCAGGTCGAAGCCGCACGAAAGTTCGGCTGCACGGCACTCGCCCACGGCTGCACCGGCAAAGGCAACGATCAGGTGCGCTTCGAGGCCGCCTACGCCGCCCTCGCTCCCGACATGGAAATCATCGCGCCGTGGCGCCACGAAAAGTGGGATCTGACCGGCCGCCTCGCGATGCTCGACTATCTCAAAGCCCGCGACATCCCCACGACCGCGAGCGCCACCAAGATCTACTCGCGCGACCGCAATCTGTGGCACATCAGCCACGAAGGCGGCAGCATCGAAGACCCGTGGAACGCGCCGCCCGAAGATTGCTACATGCTGACGGCTTCGCCGGAAAACGCGCCAAACAAGCCCGAGGAAGTCACGCTCTCCTTCGAAGCAGGCCGCCCCGTTGCGCTCAACGGCCAGAAGATGGAGGCCTGGAAAATCGTCGAAAAACTCAACGGTATCGGCGGCACCCATGGCGTCGGCCGCGTTGATCTCGTTGAGAATCGTCTCGTCGGCATGAAGTCCCGCGGCATCTACGAAACCCCCGGTGGCACAATCCTCGTCGAAGCCATCAAGGGCCTCGAAGAACTCGTGCAGGATCGCGAAACGCGCCATTTCAAAGAGCATCTCGCGCTCTGGTTCGCCGAAGTCGTCTACAACGGCCGCTGGTTCACTCCCTACCGCGAAACTTTGTGGGCAGCGATCCAGAAGTCCAGCGAGAAACTCACCGGCGAAGTCGTGGTCCGGCTCTACAAGGGGACCGCAACCGCGATCCGCCGCAAGAGCCCGAATTCCCTCTACTCCGAAAAAGTCGTGACGTTCGAAAAGGGCGAGATCTACGAACACAAGGACGCGGGCGGCTTCATCAAGCTGCTGAGCTTGCCCGAACGTATCCGCGCCCTGAAGTCATCTGGTCGAGTCGAATAAGCGCTTCGAAAGGAGATGCATGCGCGTCACCACGTTCGGGATATCCGCGCTCGTGCTTGCGCTCGTCGCGTGCAACCGGGGCTACAAACCCTATGAGACCGGCGATTCGGAATATCAGGCGGCAATGACCGACGACTTTCGCGCGACCTTCGCCGTGGACAAGTCCACGCTGAAGTCCTGCGGCAACAACCCATACTTTGCGATTCAGCCCGGCGCGGTCAGCCGCTTCCAAAGCGGACACGAAACGCTCACGATAACGGTGCTCGCTGAAACTCGGGTGATCGACGGGGTCGAAACCCGCATCGTCGAGGAACGCGAAGAAACGCCGCGCGGATTGAAGGAGGTTTCCCGCAATTTCTTCGCCTGTGATCCCGCAACCGGCGATGTCTACTACTTTGGCGAAGAAGTTGATATCTACGAAAACGGGGAGATCGCAAGTCACGCCGGGGCCTGGAAGTCCGGCGAAGGCGGCGCCCGCTTCGGACTCATGATGCCGGGCCAGCCGATCATGGGCGATCGTTTCTATCAGGAAGTCGCCCCCGGAATCGCGATGGATCGTGTCGAAATCGTCAACGTCGCCGACGAGGTCGCGACTCCCGGCGGCAACGTCACCCGCGCGATACGTGTAATAGAAACGACGCCTCTCGAAAGGGGTTCGAGTACGAAGATTTTCGCTCCGGGCCTCGGCCTCGTAAAAGACGGCGATCTGTATTTGGTTTCTCGCACGGACGGCTAGTCCTGCGGTTGAAACGAGAAGCGACGCGGTTTGCCGAAACCGAAACCGCGGCACGCCGGTCATTGCGTTCCAGAAAACCCGTCCGGCTGGCCGAACTACGGCCTCGCCCGGCTCGTATGAAGGGGAGTCAGCGGAAAGACTCTCTCATCGATCTCTCTCCTCTCCAAACGGCACCCCGGAAGCGTTGGCCAAGGCCAAAGTTCCCGGGGTGTCGTGGTCTTTGGGCCGGGCGCAAATCGCAAAATTCTGAACAGTGATTGCAAGGTTTCGCCCCGCGCCGGCAACTCTCTTGGCGGGTCACAAAGACCCGCCCCTGAAAACCGAATCACGAACCTCTCTTCTCTCTCCTCTCCTCCTGGCGCCACGCCTTAATCAGGTCTGACGCCGATTCACAACCGAACCTCTCCTCCTCTCCAAGCGACACCCCGGACGCGCTCGCGAAAGCCAGTGCCTCCGGGGTGTCGTCGTTTTTGATTCGGAAATCCTCACGCATCCGACACATCCACAAAGCGGCTCTGATCGGTCCGTCCATTGCTAGCCTTCTCCGTGTCTTTCTCGGTGGTCCCTTGTGTTTCTCCGTGTTGATGTATCTGAAAGGTCACCAATGGCTCTCTGGGGCGGACGCTTCGAAACCAAGCCCGACGAACTCTTCAAGCAGTTCAACGATTCGCTGCCCGTGGATGCCGCGCTCGCGCTTCAGGACGTGGAGGGCTCGATCGCCTGGGCCAAGGCCATTCACCGCGCTGGCGTGCTGAACGATCAGGAACTCGCGCGCCTCACCGCCGCTCTTTCAAATCTGAAATCTGAAGTTTCAAATTCGCCCGCTCTCCCTCTCTCGGGCGCCGACGAAGACATCCACTCCTGGGTCGAGCGCCGGCTGATCGAAGCGGTGGGGGACCTCGGCAAAAAGCTCCACACCGGCCGCTCTCGAAATGATCAGGTCGCCACCGACTTTCGTCTCTTCGTTCGCGCGCAAATCGATGCGCGACTCGCCGAGTTGAAGGATGCCCGACGTGCGCTCATCGACTTGGCCGAGCGCACAAAATCTATCATCACTTCCGGCTACACGCACCTCCAGCGCGCCCAGCCCATCCTCTTCGCGCACTGGGCGCTTGCTTATCAGGAAATGCTCGAGCGCGACGCCGCCCGCCTCCGCGACGCCCGCAAGCGCGTCAACATCTCACCCCTCGGCTCCGGCGCGCTCGCGGGCACGACCTATCAGGTCGATCGCGAGCAGATCGCAAAGGACCTCGGCTTCGATGCGCCGACCCGCAACAGCCTCGACGCCACCAGCGATCGCGATTTCGTGCTCGAAACGCTCTCCGCCAACTCGATCACGGCTCTTCACCTCTCCCGCCTTGCCGAAGACCTCATCCTCTTCGCCTCGCAGGAGTTTGCGGTCGTCGAGATGCACGATTCCGTCTCCAGCGGCAGCAGCCTCATGCCGCAGAAGAAGAATCCCGATGCGTGCGAACTCATCCGGGGCAAGGCCGGCCGCATCTTCGGCGCGTTCGCGACGCTCGCGATGACGGTCAAGGGTCTCCCGCTCGCGTACAACAAGGATCTTCAGGAAGACAAAGAGCCGCTGATCGATTCGATGCAGCAGCTTTCGATGTGCCTCCGCGTGCTCGTGCGTGTGCTCGACACGCTCAAGGTCCGCGAAGATCGCGCTCGCAATTCCGCGCTCGACGGCCACGCCAACGCAACCGAACTCGCGGATTACCTCGTCGCCAAAGGAGTCCCGTTCCGCGATGCGCACGACATCGTCGGAAAACTGGTGAGACTCGCGATCGAAAAAACCAAACGCCTCGAGGACCTGCCGCTCGCCGAATTGCAGGCGATCGACAAGCGCATCGACGCCGGCGTGTTCAAATCCCTCGAACTCGAGACCGGTCTGGCACGCCGCGAGATTCCCGGCGGAACCGGTCCGCGGGCCGTGAGCGACGCGATCGACGCTGCGCGAACCCGACTCCAAGTCGGCTGATCGCCGATCGAACGCTCACCGCCGACCCGCATGTGGCGATTCCGCTCGACTTCGCCGCCGATGGCGCTATCGTAGTTGAGACTCTTTCTCAACATTGGATTCGCCATGACCACCACGACACCGACCATGGGCCTCGCCGACACACTCAAAACCAAAACGCAACCGGCGCACACCGCGGCGGAGCGCCACGACTTTCAGGGGCGCGTCCTGCGTGGGCAGCTCGGGACCGCCGGTTTCGTGGCACAGTTGGGCCAGTATTACCTCGTCCACACGGCTCTGACGAGCGCGCTCGAGAACGCAAAGTCCGACGCGCGAGTCGCCCAGTTGCTGCGGCCCTATCACACCTATCCGGACCGATTCGAAGCCGATCTTCGCCACTTTGGTGTGGACCCGTCGTCCGTCACACCTGTCGCGGCAACGCGGCGAATGATCGATGAGATCGCCTCCGCTGACCCGCTTTCGTTGCTGGGCTTTGCCTATGTCGCCGAAGGCTCGACCAACGGAGGCAAGTTCATCGGACAGGCGCTCCGCCGCGCTCTCGAGCTGTCCGGCGGCGAAGGTCTCTCAAGCCTTGATCCGCACGGTGAGGCACAACGCGAACGCTGGCAACAGTTTCGAAGCGGACTCGATCAACTCCAAATGGACGATGCGGGTCGTGCGCGCTTGATCGCTGGCGCGGAACATTATTTTCAATTCATTATAAAGCTTTTTAATGAATTAAATCTCATGTTTCCTATCAATCCGGCGAACCTGCCGGTCACACGATAGACCCGATCCGGTCTTTGCAAAAACCGCACAAAACCAGAGCATTTCACACCGAAATAGGGCATTCGATCCAGCCCTCGCTGTGCGGCAATCGGACTGAAACGCATTCATTATCTTCCGATCGCGTTCGGCGCGTCAAAAGCAGGACCGATTATCAGAATCACTGCTTCTTTGAAGAATTGACGCAAGTAGGCGCTGTGCGCAGACAGTCTTCTGGTACGATTTTCGACGAGAGACGAGCTCCCACGTCGGGAGCGAGCGCGTGTTCCGCCGCGCTTTGATCGAGACATCATCGAACGAGGAGGATTGAGACATGAAGAGTTGCCTTCTTGGGCTCGCCATTTCGGCGGGTGTGGCGTTCGCCTGTAGCGCGAAAGCCGACCTCATCGCGTACTGGAACTTCAACAACAGCACCGCAGGCACGAGCGGCGGATTGGGCACGATGGATGACGCTTATCCGTTCGCCGCGAACGCCGGTTCTGGCACCATCACCACGAATTTCTCGGTCAATACGGTCGCGGGGACATCCGCGCAGAACACCGGCGATCTGGGAACCTTCGGCGGGACGACCGACAACGCACTCTTTGGCGACGCTTCCGGAGGCGCTCTCGCCATGCGCGCCGGCAACGGCGTGGACAGCGGCGTGACGAACAACGGCAAGTGGGTGCAATTCAACATCAGCACGGTCGGCATCACTTCGGCGCTCAGCCTCAGCTACGCCACGCGGAACACGAGCACCGGGTTTCAGTCGCAGACCTGGGAATACTCGGTCGACGGGTTGAGCTACACGCTGATCACGGTCGTGAACTCGCTTACGACCTCTTTCGCCGTTCAGACGATCAACATCAATGATCTGGCCGCGTACGGCGCCGCAAACCTGCGCCTGCGGGTCACCTTTGACGGCGCCACCAATCAAAGCGGCAACAACCGCATCGACAACGTCCAGATCAACGGGGTTCCGACGCCCGGAACGCTTGGGCTGTTGGCCGCAAGCGGGCTCATCGCGATCCGTCGTCGCCGGGCCTAGGCGCGCTCGGGATCGTTTGAAAACGATTTGATTCGCGGGCGTGGAAATCGCCGCGAACCTCGATCGTCCTTCCCAGCCCTAACCCTCAACCGGGTCAGGGCTTCTTAGTCATCGTGTTTGGGTTCGTTGTGGTGCGGCGGCGACGGGTCGGTGCTTGAGTCCGCCAAGTGAGGAGACAGCCTCCCGATATGGATTCGGTTCGGTGGAGCATCCGCAACGCGGCGCGGGGTCGAGTCGCGTAATCGGACCTGCCATACCGCAGGATGGGGCAGGGAATCAACCAGACCTGAAAATGGGCGCAACAGGGCTCGAACCTGTGACCTCGGCTATGTGACAGCCGCGCTCTAGCCAACTGAGCTACGCGCCCGAAGGGCGGGACTATACCCGGTCCGCACCCGAACTGCCAGCGGCGCAATTTCTTTGCGAAAACTGAATGAAAGTCGGGTCATGTTAAGGTTGGCTTCCGGTATAGTCTTAACATAGAGAGACAAGCCCCCGTTGTATGGGGGCAGGCGCGTTCCGCCGCGCTGTCGAGGAGAGTTTGCAATAGGAGGTTTGAGAACATGAAGATTTCTGCATTTGCACTCGCCGCTGTGGCGGGCGCAACCATCGGCGCGTCCGCGAACGCTGCGGTCTTGACGTCGTGGGACTTCGAGAATCTGCTAAGCACCTATTCGGTCACCGGCGCGAATTCCGGAAACATCGCTTCGACTGGCGGACTGTTCGCGGGTAACGCGTCCGGCACGCACGCGTCCGCGGCGACCGCGTATTCCAGCCCCGTTGGAAACGGTTCCGCCCGTTCGTTCAGCTCGAACACGTGGGCGATCGGTGATTACTACCAGTTCACGAGCAGCACGCTCGGCTACCAGAACATCACCATTTCGTGGACGCAGACCTCCAGCAACACCGGTCCCCGCGATTTCGGGCTCTTTTGGAGCACCAACGGCACGACGTTCACCCAGATCGGATCCACGCTGACCGTTCTTGCGAACGCTTCGCCGAATCCGACGTGGAGCTCCGGCACGGCGCAGGCGATCTTCAACTTCGGACCGACCGCTGGTCCCGCGAACTTGGACAACCAGGCCACGGTTTACTTCCGTCTCGTGAACCTGTCGAACATTTCCGCGAACGGCGGTTCGGTCGGCACGGGTGGCACGGATCGCGTCGATGATGTCGTCATTTCGGGCGATGCGATTCCGGCTCCGGGCAGCATCGCGCTCGTCGGTCTCGCCGGCCTCTTCGCCGGCCGCCGTCGTCGCATCTGATTCCGCCTTGTTCTCGTGGGGCGGACCGTGTTGGTCCGTCTCCGGATCAGCACGTTCTTGGCGGTTCGTTTGCTGATCAATTCCGCCCCGGGCTTCCGCGCCCGGGGCGGTTCTTTTTGAGGCGGACTGTCCGCAGATTCACCGGTCGTTCTGGAGCGCTTGCGACGGCAGCCGCGTATGAAGGCCTGGACATTTGAGTTCCCCATTCCGGCTTCGCGAACCGTGCGTGTGCCCGACCGGTACAAGCGTGTGCCCGGGCCTTCCGATCCTCCCGAACATTTGGGTGGGAGCGGTCCGATATGCTCGGGCGTTCGAGCGGAACGATCGCGCGGTCAACACCGGCGCGTTCAATGCCGATCGACGCGTGAGTGGTTCGTCCGTTCGACGGTTCCTCGGGCTGGCTGTTTGCCGCGGCGGTTCGCCCGGCAGTGGGAGGTTTCGTGGAGTTGACTACAAGGACGCGTGTGTTGCGATTCGGTCGTCTGCTTGCGTGCGGGGCTTTTCTCCTTGCGTCCGGAGCGCCGTATTCGGCCTCAGTGGTATTCGCCGGTGAGACCGCCGCGAAGGCCGATGCGAACGAGTGGTCGCAGCGCGCGTGGCGGATCGCCAAGAGCGGCCGCTTCGACGACTTCGTGACGTACATCCACGAACTCCCAGACGACCCCGCCCTCGGGGCCGACCAGCGTGCGGAGATGGAGCGGTCGGTCAAGCTGCTCGACGAGAACTTCGCCAAGCGCGATCAGCGCCGCATCGAACGGCTCGCGGAAGTCAATAAGGAACTCGACGAGCGCCTTCAAGGAGACCTGACGCCCGCTCGTCTGGCGAAGGCGATGAGGAGCGCGCTGGAACTCTGGGTCTTGTCCACCGACAAGCCTTCGGTGCTCGCCGACGCGCGAGTCAAGAAACTCGTTGAACTGGCGGACGCCTCGGCGCGAAAGGCCGAGCAGAACGGCGAGTGGTTGGTCGCGAGCGAAATGTTCAGCCTCCTGAATGCGCTCCTCGAAGAATCCGGGCAGTACAAGCCCGATCTCGAACGTCAATCGCGCCGGCTGGCGATGATCCGCATGTACACGCCCGAGCGTTTGTGGGAAATGCGCAACCAGCGGCTCAAGGCCGAAGGCGAGAAGGAACTGCCGCCGTACAACCCGACCGGCGACAACTACCACCAGAAGCTCAAGGGCATCGATCAGGACATGGTGGTGCGTGCGATCGCCCGCTCCTCCGATCACGTCGAGCAGATTCCCACGCGCCGGCTTCTGACCGGCGGCATCATCGCAATCGAGACCATGATCGCGACCAACGACCTTCACCGCGCATTCCCCGAGCTCGACAATCAGAACGCGAAGGAAGCCATGCTGACCGCGCTGCGAACCGAACGCGAGCAGCTGGCAACTCCGAAGAAAAACGCCTTCGGGCGCGTGACCGAACCGGGCGTGGGAGAAATCGATGCGATCCTGACCCGTCTGCTCGCCGTCAACGATCGCACCACCAAGATTCCGTCCGAGGCGATCCTCCACGAATTCGGAAACGGCGCGATCGATCAGCTCGATGAGTTCAGCGCCATCATCTGGCCCGATGAGCTCAATCGCTTCAACCGGACCACGCAGGGCAAGTTTGTCGGCGTAGGCGTGCAGATCGAACTGGATGATCAGTCCAACGTACGCGTGGTGACTCCTCTCGAGGGCACCCCGGCCTTCCGCGCCGGGATCCAGGCCGGCGACATCATCAAGAAGATCAACGGCAAGAGCGCGTACGGCATGTCGATCGATCAGGTCGTCGACAACATCACCGGCCCCGAAGGCACGCAGGTGATTCTTTCGGTCGATCGCCCCGAGACCGACAGCGCTCAGACCGCCGACGCGATCGCCGGGGATAGCGGGCAGCCGTCGGCAGTGGAAGCGCCGAAAGACAACGACGCGAAACCGGAGAAGAAATACCGCGAGATGGAGTTTGCGATCAATCGCCAGCTCATCAACGTGGTCTCCGTCAAGGGCTGGAAGCGCAAGGGTGCACGCGAGGATTCTTGGGACTGGTTCATCGATAGGGACAACCACATCGGCTACGTGCGCTTGACCCAATTCAGCGAGAAGACCGCCGAGGAACTCCGGCGCGCCGTGAGCCAGATGCAGAAAGAAGGACTTAGCGGCCTGGTGATGGATCTGCGGTTCAATCCGGGCGGTTATCTCGATCAGGCGGTGCAGGTCGCCAACTTGTTCATCGACAGCGGCGTTGTCGTCGCCATGCAGGGCCCCAACGGCCGCGCGGAGAGTCCGGAGATGGCCAGATCCAACACCGCCAGATTGAAGACAACGCCCGTCGTTGTGCTGATCAACGAAGGCTCCGCTTCCGCGAGCGAGATCGTCAGCGGCACCCTCCAGCACTACGGGCGCACCGGTGATGTCAACGTGATGGTGCTGGGCCAGCGCAGCTACGGAAAGGGCAGCGTGCAGAAGGTGTTCGGTCTCTCCGACGACGCCGCGATGAAACTCACGATGCAGTACTACGCCATCCCCGATTCCGCGCCGCCCGGCTACAGGATCATCCACCGAAAACCCGGTGCGCGCGAGTGGGGGATCACGCCCAACATCGCCATCGAGATGCTGCCGAAGCAAACCACGGATTCGATCCTTCTGCGCCGAAATGCCGACATTTTGCCTACCGATCGCGATGATTCATCGAAGTCGGCGCTCCCCGACCCCGACAAGCTGCTCACCGATGGCCTCGATCTGCAGCTCGAAACCGCAGTCGAAATCCTGCGAGCATCGACATTCGGTCAGCACCCCGGTTCGAACATTCAGGTTCGCAACGACCGCTGATGCGAGTCAGGCTCTTGCGCTCGCACCGGACCCGATTTCGCTTTCCGCGGCAACCAGGTAGAAGCGCGCGACTCGCGCCTCAAAGTTCTCGGGCCAAGGTCCGTCGAGCAGTGACGATGCTGTTTCACCTGCTCGTCCCGGTTCGCGCGCCCGAAAAGAGAACGCTCCTTCCATCGTTCCCCATGGTGTGGGAAGCGGACAGAAGCTTTCGTATTGGAAGAACTGACCGGGGCCCAGAATCGGCTGCCGGCCGACCACACCCTCGCCCTCCACTTCGCGGAGCTTGCCGTTCGCATCCACGATCGTCCAGCGTCGCGCGAGCAACTGCACAATTCGATCGGTCGAGTTGGTAATTCGCACCCGGTAGCCGAACACGTATTCACGCTCGGAGGGATCGGACTGATCCGGCAAAAACACCGGGACCGCCTGCACCCGCACGCTTCCGCCCGCGAAAGGGGTTGTCGCTTCGGATGCCCTGTGATCGCGCGAAGGGCTGGTTGGGCCGGGAGGCGCCGTATCCATGCAAAACTCTAAGCCCGCGGAAAAGAGCGGGTTCGCTCACCTACCCTATCACCGATGACTTCCTTGGCTCATTCACCCGTCGATATGTCCGCAAATACCACCAAATCAGCCGCCGCCCAGCCGACCAAAAAGGGCGGTCCCCGGGCTTCCGACAGTCTCCCCCCCGAAACACTCGTCCGCTGGCTGAGGGACATGTTCCTCATCCGGGAGTTCGAGAATCGAACAGGGCAGGCCTATCAACAGGCGAAGATCGGCGGATTCTGCCACCTCTACACCGGCCAGGAGGCCACGGCTGTCGGCACCATCGCGGCGCTGAACCCCGACGATCCGATTGTCACCGCCTACCGCGACCACGGCCACGCTCTGGCCCGGGGCATGGACCCCGGGGCCTGTATGGCCGAGATGTTCGGCAAAGCCACCGGCTGTGCCAAGGGCAAGGGCGGGTCGATGCACATGTTCGATAAGCCCAACTGGCTCTTCGGCGGCCACGGAATCGTCGGCGCGCAGACGCCGCTCGGGACCGGGCTTGCGTTCGCCGCAAAGTACGAAATCGAGGTCTTGAAGCGGGGCGTGGACGGCGGGCAGGCGAAGAAGAAAGTTGCCCTCGCCTATCTGGGCGACGGTGCCCTGAATCAGGGCGCGCTGCACGAGGCGATGAACCTCGCCGGGCTCTATGGCATCCCCGTCATCTACATCGTCGAGAACAACGGCTACTCGATGGGCACATCCATCAGCCGCGGCACGACAATGTCCGAAGACCTTCGCAAGAAAGCCGACGCCTACGGCATCCGCGGCGAGATCATCGACGGGCTCGATGTGATTGACCTCTACGACGCGTTCAAGCCGCTGGTCGATTGGTGCCGCGAAAACCAGAAGCCGGCATTCGTCGATCTCAAGACGTATCGCTATCTCGGCCACTCGATGTCCGATCCGCAGAAGTACCGGACAAAGGAAGAGGTCGATCAGTACAAGGCGAAGGACTCGATCGATCGGCTCGCGGCACACCTGATGGAAGATCGCAAGGGTCCGGACGGCAAACCCTTGCTGACCGAGCAGCAGTTCATCGAGCTGCAGTCCGAGGTGAAGGCCACGGTCAAGGCCGCGCTCGACTTTGCGGAGTCGTCGCCCGTTCCGGACGAGAGCGAGTTGTACACAGACGTCTTCGTGAACCCGCAGCCGAATCTCTCGCCGACCTGCGAGTACACGCAGGGCGCGAAGAACCCGTTGCTGTGATGCGCGGTATTCTGTCCGGCGCATGAGGCTTGCACTTCACTGGCGGATCGTCATCGCGCTGTTGCTCGGAGTTGTCGTTGGCGGCGCGTGCAGTCTGTTCTGGACCGCGGAAACCTGGAAGAGTCTCGGAGTCGGAGATGCCGCGGCATTTCTCGCTGGGAAAGCGAGCGATGCGAACGGCCAGGCCGGCTTGGCCGCGACCCTGGTTCGCTTTGTGATCAACGCAGTCAGTCTTGCGGGCGATCTGTTCATCCGCTTGCTGCGATTTATCGCGGTGCCCGTCACGCTCTTCTCGCTGATCGTCGGCGTTGCGAGCCTCGGCGATGTTCGGAAAGTGGGCAAGCTGGGCGCACAGACTCTGCTGGTATTTCTGGTGACGACGGTTCTGGCGGTGGTCATCGGTCTCGGGTGGTCAAATGTTGTCCGGCCGGGAACGTTTGTCTCTGAGGAGCAAAGAACGGCGATGGCAAGCGCCCGCGCCGCCGAAGTCGCGCAGCGCGTGGACGCCGCGGAAAAGGCCGGGCAAGCCGTCAGCGGCTGGACCCTGATCCGCAATCTCGTTCCGACCAATCCGTTCCGCGCGCTCGCAGATGCGGAGATGCTGCAGGTCATCGTGCTTGCCGTTCTTCTCGGAATCGGGCTGACCATGGTGGGAGTCGCGCCAGGGCAACGCGCCCACGAGGCGCTCCGTGCATGCTCCGGGCTCAGCGATGCGTTCATCGCCATCACGCAGGCGATCATGGCGCTCTCGCCGTACGCCGTGTTCGCGCTGATCGTGCCGGTTGTTGCGGGCATGGGGCTCGACGTTCTGCGCGCGCTCGCCGTTTACTGCCTCGTCGTGGTCGGCGCCTTGGGCACCGTGCAGTTTGTGGTTTTCCCGCTCTGTCTGCTGCTGCTGTCGAAGGGGCGCGTGAGCCCGCGCGCGTTCTTCCGCGCGACCGCGCCGGCGCAGCTGTTGGCGTTTTCCTCTTCTTCTTCCGCCGCGACTCTCGCCGTCAACATCGAGTGCGTCGAAAAGCGATTGGGAGTTCCGGCCTCGGTTGCGAGCTTCGTTCTGCCGCTGGGCGCCACGATCAACATGAACGGAACCGCGCTCTACCAGGCGGTCGCCGCGACTTTCCTCGCGCAGCTCTACGGGATTCCGCTGACCCTGAGCGACCAGGTTCTCATCGTGGCGACCGCCACGCTGGTATCAGTCGGCACGGCCGGGGTGCCCGGAGCGAGCATCGTCCTCATGGTGATCGTTCTCGAATCGATCCACGTTCCTCCGGCCGGTATCGCGATCATTCTCGGCGTCGATCGGATTCTCGACATGTGCCGCACCGTCATCAACATCACCGGCGACGCGATGACCGCGGCACTGATCTCCGCGCGCGAGGGATCCTTGGGAAAACCGACCGATCCGGATGCTGTTTCCGCGAGCGCGTGACATGAGCCCGCGAATTGGCCGGCACAACTTCGTTCGATTCTGTTCCCGCGTAGCTCTGCGCTGCGCGATCGCGATCTCAATCTTCGTCGTCGAGGGCTGCGAATCGCAGCCGAAAGTCGGCTCGGAATTGCGTCGCACCGGCGACGAGATCGTGATCGCCGGAAGGCTCATCCACACCGGCGCGCCGGTTGTGTTGTGGACCGATCCCGGCGGATACGACGGTTACCGCACGGAGAAGAGGTTCGCGCCGCCCGCAACTCCGACCGGTAACAAAGCGCAACAGGCCGAGCCCGCCGCGCGTTTCGATTCGCGCGCCAAAGACTCCCCGCTCGCGGAAACAACCCACGGCGGAAACTGGAGTCTCAACCAGCTGCGCGGGCAGATCGATCAGATCGTTCTGCACTACGACGCCAGCGGCACGAGCCGCCAGTGCTTCCGAACATTGCACGATGTGCGCGGGCTCTCGATCCATTTCATGGTGGACCTCGACGGCACGATTTACCAAACGCTCGATGTGAAGGAGCGCGCGTGGCACGCAACCAAATCGAACAGCCGATCGATCGGAATCGAGATCGCCAACATCGGCGCGTACCCGAGCGAGAGCCCGGTTCTTGAAAAGTGGTATACTCGCGATGAGCGCGGGCTCTACGTGACGCTGCCGCCGGAATTCGGGGACGGCGGCATCCGGACACCGGGTTTTGTGGCGCGCCCGCGACGGTCCGACTTCGTGCGGGGCGAAGTTCATGGGCAGATCCTTGTGCAGGCGGACTACACCGCGCAGCAGTACGCGTCGCTCGCTTCTCTGCTGGCGGCGCTGCACATCGCGCTGCCCGAGATACCGCTCGAATCGCCGCGCGGCCCGATGAGCACGACGCTGTCGCGTTGTTTGACCGACGAGGAGTGGGCGGAATTCAAGGGCGTGCTCGGTCACAGCAACATTCAAAGAAACAAGATCGACCCCGGTCCCGCGCTCGATTGGGATTTCCTGCTGTGGCTCGCTCGAAAGAAGCTCGATCAGCCGATCAAGTTCGAATCGGTCGACGGTTCTTGATTTCGCGGTTGGCGTAGGATCGAACACGCTGAGCGCGTGCGCGAAGAGAGGAAGGACGGATGAGGAATATCGCTCCGGTGTGCGGTTCGTTGGTCTCGGTGTTTACTGCGCAGATCTGCGGCGCGGGTGAGAGGGTCGCTTCGGCGAGCGACTTCACCGCGCTCGACACGTCGGTGGTGTTCCATCTCGATGGAGGCGCCGATGCGAAGCCTTCGCAGCAGGCCAACAAATCTTCCGGCGATGACGATGACCTGGCGAAGAAGCTGAACAACCCGGTCGCCGATCTGATCAGTGTTCCGTTTCAGTTTAATTACGACAAAGGCTTCGGCCCGAACGATGCGGGGAAATACACGCTCAACATCCAGCCGGTGATTCCGGTTTCGATCAGCGAAGACTGGAACATCATCTTCCGAACCATCGTGCCGGTGGTGTATCAGGAAGCGCCGGCGCCCGGAATGTCCGACAAGTTCGGGCTCAGTGATACAACGGCGTCGCAATTTTTCTCGCCGAAGGAACCGGGACCGTGGGGACTCATCTGGGGTATCGGTCCGGTTGAATACATCCCGACGGCGACCGATTCGCAGCTCGGGCAAGGACAGTTCGGTCTCGGGCCCACCGCGGTTGTGCTGAAGCAGGATCACGGTTGGACATACGGAATTCTCGCGAACCACATCTGGCGGGTTGCGGGTCCGCACGGCGACCCCACAATCAATGCTTCGTACTTTCAGCCGTTTCTCAGCTACACGTGGCCGACCGCGACCACGCTCACGCTCAACACCGAATCAACATACGACTGGACGGCGAAGCAATGGACCGTGCCGCTCAACCTGATGGTGAGCCAGATTTTCAGGGTCGGTGAGCAGCCGGTGAGTTTGCAGATTGGCGGACGCTACTACGCGGAGAGTCCGATTCAAGGGCCGACGTGGGGTCTGCGGATCAATCTCACTTTCCTATTTCCGAAGTAGCGAACGGGGGCAGTACGGGCCAGGGTGCGCGTGTGTTTTCGGCTTCCGGGTGTTCACTTCGCCGGGGCTGGCGCCAGTCGACAAGCCATGCACAGGATTTCCACAAAGGCGGCGGAATCGGCATCCGGCTGACCCCGGTTTTTGCGCCACGACGACGGGTTGTGTGAAATCTTTCGGGCGCTCCAGTTTCACGGAGCGGGCTGCACCACGCTGCCTATACGCTCGCGCGTGGAACGTCGACGGCAAGGACGCCGAATCAGCCCTTTTCCGAAGGTGCCGCGCCGAATGCTGTCCGCAGTGGTCGAAAGAACCGGTCAACGCACGCTGGAGGTGCAGCCTGCGCGGCTGGCGCGCCGGGCGGTCGGAGAGGTTCTCGATGCCGCGGAACGCTTGATGGAAGCTCGCGAAGCGACGCCGGAGAAAGTGCACGCGCTGAGGCGTTCGTGCCGCACCGCCAGTGTTGTACTGGACGTTCTGGAGAGCGCGATCGACAGGAATGCCGCGGAGAGGCTGCAGAAGACTTTGCGAAAGCTTCGCCGGCGTGCCGGTCGCGTGCGCGACCTGGATGTGCATGTCGAGATCGTCTCGGAATTGCTTGGCGAAGAGGGCCAACCCCGCCGGTTGCAGAGAGAGATCGAAGAGGAGCGGCCGCTCCATGAACGCGATCTGCTCGAGTATGTGGCGAAAGTGACGCCCTCGCGCCTGCGGAAGCTGCGCGCTCGCCTCGGCGTCGATGAAGAAACCGAGCCAACAACGATCCGCAAGCAAGTCGCGCGTCGCGCGGGGCGCTGGATCGATCGAGCCAACGAGGTTCTCTCGCATCCGCTTCCGGCCGATGCGGCCCTGCACGACTTGAGGATCGATCTCAAGAAACTCCGCATTTCGCTGCGCACGCTTCGCGATCTCGGGGTCCGCGGCACGAAGCGCAAGGAAGAGATCATCGCCGGCGCGGCGCGCCATCTGGGACGATTCCACGATGTTGCCACATTGCGCGAGCGATTGGAACAGCGGACCGACGCGGCGCTCCCGGAAATCGCAGAGCTCATTCGAAGGCTGCGGACCGAGGAGAGCGAATCGGTGGTGAGAGCCCGCGACTCGCTGCGAAAACTCCGGCGCGCTTAGATGTGATGCCATACTCTGGCCTCGTGCTCAACGCGCAGGCTCAAAGAATCGTCGAATCACTCGGTCTTGTGCCGCTGCCGCACGAGGGCGGCTATTTCCGTGAGACGTATCGTTCGGGCGAGATGATTCCGGGCGACGCGCTGCCGGTTCGGTATGACGCGCGCGCGTGCGGCAGGAATCACAGCACGCAGATTTACTTTCTGCTGGCGCCGGGGGGCGTCTCGCGCATGCATCTGGTTCAGAGCGACGAGGTGTTTCATTTCTACCGGGGCGATCCGGTGGAGCAACTGCAGATCTTTCCCGACGGGAGCGCGCAGGTCGTGGGGATCGGAAGCGATCTGGAGCGGGGCGATCGGCCGCAGGTGGTTGTGCCGCGGGGCGTGTGGCAGGGGTGCCGGATTCGCGCGGGCGGTGGGGGCGACGGGTACGCGCTGCTCGGGTGCACGGTGTCTCCGGGGTTCGATTGGGCCGACTTTCGACTCGGGACGCGCGAGCAGATGCAGTCGCTGTGCCCGAAGGCTGGGGGCCGCGTGCGGGAACTGATCGAGGCGCTCGCGCCCATCCAAATTCCGGAGCAGACGCCGTGACCATCGGGATCATGACCGCCGTGCCGGAAGAGGCGAATCTGCTCGCACGCGCCATGCGGCGGGACTCGGAGCACGCGCACGGGGGAAGGACGTATTACACCGGCGAACTCGAAGAGAAGCGAATCGTTCTGGTCTTCAGCCGGATGGGCAAGGTCGCCGCGGCGGTGACGGCGCAGCACTTGATCGATGTTCACCGGGTCTCGTCGATCATCTTCAGCGGCGTGGCGGGCGCGCTCGACCCGAATCTACGGGTCGGTGACGTCGTGGTGGGGAAGCGCCTCTGGCAGCACGACATGGATGCATCGCCGCTCGTCCCACCCCTCGAGTTGCCGCTGCTCAATGTGAGTTCGTTTGAATGCGATTCCCGGCTGCGTGAAGCGCTCGAACAGAGTGCGGCGGAATTTGTGCGCCACGATTTTCAAGAGGCGATCGGGTCGGCCGCCGCGGCGGAGCTCGGGATTCCTTCGCCCCGCGTGTTTTCCGGCGACATCGCGAGCGGGGACCGGTTTGTCGCGAGCGCCGAAGATCGCGAGGAGGTGCGCCGGAAGGTGCCGAGCGCGTTGTGCGTCGAGATGGAAGGGGGCGCGGTCGCGCAGGTGTGCTACGAGCAGGGTGTGCCGCTCGGCGTGGTGCGGGTGATTTCGGATTCGGCGAACGAGCATGCCGCGGTTGATTTCGGGGTGTTTGTGAACAAAGCGGCGAGCCAGTACGGGCTTGGGATCATCCGGCGCGCGCTCAGGCACGGAGTGGGGGGATGATTGGGGCAGGGGTCACTCCGGCTCGGCCATGACGGTCACGGCGGCGACGTCGCTCTGTGAGATTGCGCGGGCCGAGCGCCGGACAAGATCGAGCACGAAGAGAATCACGCCGATCCAGACAATCGAGAAGGCGATCAGGCGATCGCGGTCGAAGGCCTCGTGGAAGATCACGACGCCGACTACGAACTGGATCGTCGGGTTGATGAACTGAAGAAAACCAAGGGTGACAAGCGGCATTCGTCGCGAGGCGGCGATGAACCAGAGCATCGGCACGGTGGTGACGATGCCGGCGAGTGAGAGCAGCCCGAGCGTGAGCGGCGTGTTGAACGCGTGTGCGGACCCGCGGGTGTGTGCCCAGAGCAGAAACGCGAACGACGCGGGAAAGAGGATCGCGGTTTCGACAAAGACGCCTGTCATCGGGGCGACGGGCGCTTTCTTCCGCAGGAGGGAGTAGATCGCGAAGCAGAGCGAGAGCGTAATCGTGATCCAGGGAAGTCCGCCACGGGCGATGGTCAGGTAGGCGAGGCCCGCGGCGGCGATGAAGGCGGCGCACCACTGCATAGGGCGGAGGCGCTCGCCGAGAAAAACCATGCCGAGGACGACGGTGACAAGCGGGTTGAGGAAGAAGCCGAGGCTGGATTCGACGATGCGGTCGGTGCCGACGGCGTAGATGAAGACGAGCCAGTTGATGGCGATGAGGACGGTGGAAGCCGCGAGCACCGGCCGGAGCGAGCGATCGCGGATCACACGCCGGACATCGGGCCATTGGCGCTCGAAAGAAATGAGAAGCACGAGCAGCGCGACGGACCAGACGACGCGGTGCCCGAGGACGACAAACGGCGGGACACGCATGAAAGCGTGGAAATAAACGGGCGCGAATCCCCACCAGATGTAGGCGGAGAGGGCGTAAAAGAGACCGGTGGGGCGTGAAGCCGATTTTGTATCGTTCTCCCGCGTCAACCCGCCAAACTCTTGCTGGCGAAATCTTGAAGCAAGCGAAAGTAATCCTTCAGCCGACGCTCGGTGGCAACTTTTCTCGCAGATCCCGTGAACTCGGGATTTCCTGCCAAGAGTCCTGAGGCGGATAAGTCAAGATCAAGCTGCGGCCACCGAAGTCCGTGGCCACGGGCGATGAGTTCAATGTCGTTTCTCGCTGCTGGGCCGGCGACTGCCAGAGTCGGAAAAAGCGTCAATGGCAAACCCAAGACCCGTGAGTCGGCGAAACTGATAAGAAGCATGCGCTCTTTTCGAACGCGGCGGATTCCAGCGTGGACAATTCGCGGCGCCGGGCTTTCATTGCGCTTCAAAGTGTTTCCGCCACGCATCGAGCAGTTCCTTTCTTCGAGTTCGGACCGTTGATTCGATTGTTCGCGACTCGGCGACGGTGAATCCGCGGGAGTATGCCTTGGTCGGGGGCGAGAGCCACCACTTTGCGATCGCGTCGGAGGTCTTTGCGCCTTTGCGGATGTGAATGTGCGGCGGTTCTTGGCCTTCGTTTGAGTAGAAAATGAGTGAACCGACACGAAGAACCGTGGGCATCGGCGATCTCCCTGATCACAAATTCCCGCGTTTCCCCTGCTCCATTTCAAGGGCTTCAAACAGCGCCTTGAAGTTGCCCTTGCCGAAGCTCTGCGAGCCGCGGCGGCAGATGATCTCGAAAAAGAGCGTCGGCCGGTCCTGCAAGGGCTTCGTAAAGAGTTGGAGCAGATACCCCTCGTCGTCGGCGTCGACGAGGATGCCGAGGTCGCGGATCTTCTTGTGGTCTTCCTTCACGGCTTCGTGGCCGTGCTGCTTGAGCATGCCGTTGACGCGATCCCAGACCTTTTCGTAGTAGGCCTCGGGGAGCATGAGGAAATCGACGCCGCGGCTGCGCAGGGCGGCGATCGAGTGAAGCTCGTCGTCGGTGCGGAGGGCGAGGTGCTGGACGCCCGGCGTGTTGCAATGCCAGTCGAGATATTCCTGCACCTGGCTCTTCTTTTTGCCCGCGGCGGGCTCGTTGATCGGCATCTTGATGAGCTGATTGCCGCTGGCCATCACCTTGCTCATGAGCGCCGAGAACTCGGTCGAGATGTCGGCATCGTCGAAGTGCTTGAACATCTTGAACTCGAGCACGTTCTCGTACCACTGGACCCAGTAGTTCATCTTGCCGAGTTCGACGTTGCCGACGAGGTGATCGACGTACTTAAGGCCGCAGGGGTGCTTCCTGTTGTACTCGTTGATGGCGAGGACGGAGCTACCCACCCCACCCACACCGCTCTGGGGGGCGCAGCCGACGGAATCACCGGTCTGGAGACCGGTGCCACCAGAGCCGGTGCCACCAGAGCCGGCGCCGCCGTCAATCCGCTTGAAGCGGGGCATGAAGAGCCCGCCCTGCTTGAGTTTGGTCAGTTCGTATTCGCCGGTGCGGCTGACGAAGGTGTGGCAGACGCGGCCGTAGGAGCGGATACCCGCCATCGTGACCGTGCCCTTGTCGTCCTTGTAGACGCGGGGCTCGTAGGCGCTCATGGCGCCGTTCTTGATCGCGCGGTCGTAGGCGGCCTCGGCGTCGAAGACCGTGAAGGCCACATCCTTCACGCCGTCGCCGTACATGGCGAGTTCCATGGAGGCGTGGTGCTCGGGGGCGAGGGGGCTGCTGAGTATGAAGCGGATGTTGCCCTGGGTGAGGAGGTAGTGTGCCGCGTCGCGATTGCCGGTCGTGAGATCGCAGACCTGCTCGATCTGGAAACCGAAGCAGTGCGCGTAGAAGAAGGCGGCCTGCTTCGCGTTGCCGACGTAGAACTGGACATGATCGACGTCGATCAGTTGGAGCGGATCGGACACCTTGCTGGGTTTGACGGCGGGAGAAAGTGTGGACATCGCGGGTCTCCGTTCACGCGGTGAGTGCAGATTCTGGGGGACCGGAGTTCGGCCCGACCAATCATACGAGCGGAGGACGGAATGGGATCGGTTCGAGAATGCGCGCAGTGAAGTGGACAGATTCCGCGTTTCGATTCATGGGAGAACCGAGTCCCCCTCCGTCATCGCTCCACAAAGCCTTCGCGATGCCACCTCCCCCGTTGGGCAACGGGGGAGGACAAACACAAGCGGAGCAATTTCGATCCATTGTTTCTTGCGGTGGACCGGTCGTGTGCTTTCGTCGCCTTCCCCGGTCTGTACCTCCCTTGCCATCCTGAAATGCATGTCAACGGCACTGACTGTGCTCGCTGGGGGCTCATTGGCGGAAGTGAGTGCACCCCAAAACCCGCGCAGGAAAAAGCCCCGACATTTCGTCGGGGCTTTTCTCGTCCCACGCTCGCTGAACCCCGCGAGGCCCGGCGATCAATCAGCTGTTTGGCGCGGTCACTTGGTGTTCGCGGCCGGCTTCTTGTGCTTTTTGTGCTTCTTGTGTTTCTTGTGCTTTTTCGCGGTTGTGGTATCCGACTGCTTGACTGTCGGGCCGCTGGTTGATGGTGCAGCGGAGACGGGCGCCGCCTGAACGAGCGAGGCGACAGCGAGCACGGGGAGCGCGAACAAAACGGACTTGAGAACGCGCGACGACATAGTGATTCCTCCAAAGGCCGGCCACGGAGCTCCGGCATCCTTCATGAAAGTTCCGGTCGGCGTCGGCGACCCCATTTGGATAACGGCGTTTCGCCGCGCCTATTTCACCGGATATCCCGGCTTCTTTCGAGCGTTTGCCCGCGCGGCTCGCACATTCGGAATACATCTCCGCCGGCTCACCAAAACCAGTGGGGCCCTGCCGCCCTGAACCGGGTATCGAATACGATGATGCGGATGTCGGGCGTCGAATCGCTGAAAAACCTCTCCGATCATTACCGCGTGGTGCGTCCGCTCGAGGCTGGTGCCGCCGCGGATCGCGTGCTTGTGAAGCGTGCTGAAACGCTCTCGGCCCACGTGGCGCACACTCCTGGCGAGGGCGGGTTGCTGGACGCTCGTGACCAGATCGAGATGAGCTCGATTTTGTCTTCGATGCGCGTGGCGCACATCGCGCCGATCGAAGAAGTCGTTCGTGACGAACGAAACCGTGTGGTGATTGTCACGCCCTACTTCGGCAATTCGTCGGGACAGGTGACGCTCGAGACGTTGGCGACCTCGCGCGGGACTCGGCTGGGACCGGAAGAAGTGGAAGCGGCGGCGGATCACATCCTGCACGCGATGGACGACATGCACGGCGGTCGGGTCTACAACGGGCCGATCGCAGCGAAGCAAATCCTGGTGGATCGGCAGGGGCGGGTGCAGATCGAGCATTTCGGCTGGGCCCGGATTGCCGCGAAGGGCTTGCGCGACGCACGCACCGCGCGGGAGGATGAGATCCGGGGCGAAGTGAGGAGCGTGGTCGAAGTGCTCTTTCGCTGCCTGACCGGACTCGACTCGCGGACGATGGGGGTTTCGCCGAGCCAGGTTGTCAGCAGTCTTGATCCGGTGCTGGATGAGTGGTTCGCGATCGGGCTAAAGGAGGGCGCGGGATTTGAGAGTGCCGCGGCGGCGAGGGCGGGGCTGCCGGAGCATCAGCGTCAAAGGCAGCCGCCACAGGGCGGGGTGTTGCGGTCGATCGGGCGGTTGCTGCGGATGGGGCCATGACCTCGACGAAGCAAAGACCAAAGGTTGCTTGGCATCTCCCATCCGTTGGCGCTGAATGGCGATGGACCGTTGCCGTGCTTTTGCTGCCTCAATTGGCGGCGGTACTTGCCGTCACGTTCTTTGCGCGGGGGCTTGCGTACTCGCCGGTGCCTGTCACTTCAGTGAATGCACATGTCGTGCATCACTATCGAGGTATTTGGGCTCCCAGCTCAAATGGCCCAAGCTATTCGATCGAAGGCGAATTCCACGTTCAGTCGCCAACGGGACCGCAACGGGGATCTCGATTCACAACCTCAGACTGGTTGCTGAGAACTGATTGGTCTTCGATCTTGCTCGAGCGCGAGGTCGCACAATTTAACGCGAGGCGCGAGGCTTATCTAAGCGAACGACTCGGCGAAGTCCTCCTTGTCCGCTCCATGCATCCGTCGGCAATTAGTGTCGTGGCGCTTGTGTTTGCGCTTGCGGCGGGAGCGTGCGAGAGTTGGACGCGATTGCTTCACATGGGTGAGCCGCCGTCTCGAAGAGCAAGATCGACCCTGCGCGCCTCGACAGCTCCGATCCTTGTCTTGTGGTTTGTAGGCGGATTGCTGCTGGCAGCGGCGTTCTACTTCCTCCCTGATTTCATTGGTAGGTATTGTCCGCTTTGGATCAGTCTCTCGTTGCTGATCGTGCTTGACGTCGGCTCCATTGCGGCTTGGATGCGAGGGCATCTTCCAACATGGGCCAAACAATGATGCGCAGCAAGAAAAACCGGAGCCCTTCGGCTCCGGTTGATTGAAACAAGTTGAAGGAACTGATTACTTCTTGCCGGCCTTGCCGCCGCGGTCGGCTTCGACAACGGCTTCCTGCAGGCTGCGCGGCATCGGGCGGTACTCGAGGAACTCCATCGTGGCGCTGGCGCGACCCTGCGACATGCCTCGCAGCGAGGTCGTGTAGCCGAAGAGCTGATCGAGCGGGATTTCCGCCGTCACGAGCTTGACGACGCCGCGGTCATCGGTGTCGATGATCATGCCGCGGCGGGAAGAAATATCGCCCGTCACGTTGCCGAGGTAGTCGTTGGGAACGGTGACGACGACCTTCATGATCGGCTCGAGGAGAACCGGCCCGGCCTTTTCGGTCGCTTCCATGACGGCGAGGCGGCCGGCCTGTTCGAAGGCGACCTGCGACGAGTCGACCGCGTGGCTCGAACCGTCGACGATCGTCGCCTTGACGTTGATCATCGGGTAGCCGAACTTGACGCCGGTCATGCAGGTCTGGCGGATGCCGTACTCGACGGAGGGGATGTACTCCTTCGGGATGGAGCCGCCGACGACCTCGTTGACGACGGCGATGTTGTCGGAGAAATCGAGTTCCTCCGCCGCGGCCTGCTCGGCCGTGAAGGGTTCGAGGTGGATTGTGCAGTCACCGAACTGACCGCGACCGCCGGTCTGCTTGACGAACTTGCCTCGCACGTACTCGGCCTTCTTGGTGATGGCCTCGCGGTACGAAACCTTGGGCTTGCCGACGGCGACGTTGATCTTCATGTCGCGGGTCAGCTTGTTCTTGATGATTTCGAGGTGGAGCTCGCCCATGCCGGCGATGATGGTCTCGCCGGTTTCCTCGTTGTAGTTGGAGCGGAACGACGGGTCTTCGCGGCGGATGACGCCGAGCGCCTCGGAGAGCTTGCGCTTGTCTTCGGTCGTCTTGGGCTCGATCGACATCGCGATCACGGGCTCGGGGAAGAACATGCGCTCGAGGAGGATCGGATCATCGGCGTCGCACAGGGTGTCGCCCGTGTATGAGTCCTTGATGCCGACGACGGCGACGATGTTGCCCGCCGTCACCTGCTCGAGGGGGATGCGGTTCTGCGCGTGCATCTCGAAGATGCGGCTGGCGTTTTCCTTCTTGCCGTTGCCCGGATTGAGAAGACGCGTGCCCTTGGTGAGCGTGCCGGAGTAGACGCGGATGTAGGTGAGGTCACCGTGCATATCGCTGACGACCTTGAAGACGAGCGCGCTGAAGGGCGCCGCCGGATCGTGCGGGCGGGTGAGGCGGACGTTCTTGTCGCGCGGATCGGTGCCTTCGACGTCGGGCTTTTCGGTCGGAGAGGGGAGGTAATCGACGACGGCGTCGAGGAGGCGCTGGATGCCGATGTTGCGGAGCGCGGCGCCGCAGAGCACCGGGTAAACCGCCCGTGAGACCACGCCCTTGCGGACGGCCTTGCGGATCTCCTCTTGCGTGGGGACCTGGCCCTCGAGGTACTTGTGCATCAGGTCGTCGTCGAGTTCGGCGGCCTTCTCGAGGAGCTCGTGGCGCCACTTGTCGGCGTATTCCTTGAGATCCTCGGGAATGTCGCGTTCGGTGACCTTGTCGCCCTTGTCGCCTTCGAAGTAGTAAGCACGCATCGAAACGAGATCGATGATGCCCTGGAATTCATTTCCGTTTCCGATCGGGCACTGGAGCGGGAGCGCGTTGGCGCCGAGGCGCGTCTTGATCGTTTCGTAGGAGAAATCGAAAGAAGCGCCGAGCTTGTCCATCTTGTTGATGAAGCAGAGGCGCGGGACCTTGTAGCGGTCGGCCTGACGCCAGACGGTTTCCGACTGCGCTTCGACGCCTTCCTTGCCGTCGAACACGGCGACCGCGCCGTCGAGCACGCGAAGCGAGCGTTCGACTTCGATGGTGAAGTCGACGTGGCCCGGGGTGTCGATCAGGTTCAGCTTGTATTCCTTGCCGCTGCGGGTCCAGGGGCAGGTGGTGGCGGCGGACTGGATGGTGATGCCGCGCTCCTGCTCTTCCTGGAGGAAGTCCATGGTCGCGGTGCCTTCGTGCACTTCGCCCATCTTGTAGTTCTTGCCGGTGTAGAACAGGATGCGTTCGGAGACGGTCGTCTTGCCGGCGTCGATGTGGGCGCAGATTCCGAAATTTCTGATAAAGGACAGGTCGGCGGTCATGGCGTTTCCTTCGTGCTTGCGAATGCTCGGGACCGGGCGGCGTGCCGCCTGATCTCGAAGACTGAGTTCACGCGTCCGGTCTCGGAACCGAGGCCGATCGCGTCGATTGGTTCAATGGTGGGACGAGCGAGAATTGCGAGTGATGGGTGGGGCGGGTGGGCTCGCGGCCGTTTGCTAGGTGGTGCGAGCGGGGCATCGGGGTTTTTGATCACCCCGCGATTTCTTCTTCCTCTTCCATAACTGAAACACCCGTTCCGACCGCCGGAGCGTCATTGTCTGGGGCGGGAGATCCCCGCCATGCGCTCCGAATTTTGCGAGCAGAATAATAGTCCAAAGTCCCTAAGAATCAAGCACACGAGGACGGCCGCAAGTCGCAAGATTTGTCGTGGTTTGCTGCAAAAGGCGGAGGAAGCCGGCGGCTCGCCGGCGATCTCGGGATTCGCGAGCGTCCGAGTATTCTCCGGCCCTCCTCACTCGGAAGACTTGCTCAGACCCTCGAGTTCCTGGCGCTCGTGCCGCTCGAAGCGGCGCAGGGGATCAAGCCGCATGTTCTCGTCGAGAGTGAGAGCACGTTTGGCCCAATCGCGCGCTGCCTGAGAGTTCCCGAGCGCCTGCGCCAGCCGGGCGCAGGTCGCGGCGTGCAGCGGATTGTGGGGGTCGAGTTCGGCGGCCTCGACCGACGCTTGGTACGCACCGTCGAGCATCGTTCTATTCAGGGTCAGTTGCCAGATTCCGCGGCGGACGGTTGCGAGCCAGGTCGCGGCCGAAGCTCGATGCCATGGCAGCCGCGCCGAGTCTTCCGCCAGGTCCAGCGCGGATCTCAGCCGGCGGGATTCGATCGAATCGAGCGGCCCGCCCTGAGCGGCTCCCTCCCCTTCGAGTGCCGCGAGTTGAAGCGATAGGTTCGACGCGGCCTGACGAGTGGCTTGACTGGATGGGTCGGCGGCGATCGCCATGATCAGGTCCTCGTAGGCGAGCGAGCCTGCTTTGCGGCGAGCATCCTGGAGCGCGCGGTTGATCGACTCGCGATTCGGTGCGACCGGCCTGCCGAGCATTCTTCCGAGATCGGACACGGCGTCCGAGAGGGCGGCTGCGTTGTCTGACGTCGCGATTTCCTGAGCAAGCGTCGTCACAGGCTCCAAACGTTCGGCGCCGCCGAGCAGAAGCGATTCCCAGTTTTGAACACGCGCCACGAGCGAGCTCGAAAGTATTCCCAGGCACGCCATGAAAAGACCGGGCACGGCGATCTTGAAGACTCCCCGCCGCACGGGAATCAGCGCAGCAGCCGGCTGCGCGGCGGCGAGCCCGACGATTGAAGCGAACAGGACGGATGAACCGGATTGCACGGCCGTGACCTCGATCATCGCGTGAAAGCCGCAGGCCGCGGCGGCGGCCACCAGCGCGACGCGCAAAGCGGTCTCACTGGCTGCGCAGACCCGCCACGCGATCAGGAGCGCACATCCGAGCGATGCAATGCGTGCGACGCTTCCCGAAGGAGTTGTGATGAGGTTTTCCACCCATGCGCTGCCGAGCGTCGCCAGGGCCAGCGCGAGCGCGGCCAACCGGAACGAAGTTCGCGTGTTGTTGTTCGGGTCTGGCTTGTCGGGCTCTTCAATTGGGTTGGCCAGGTTTGCGCCGGCGAGCGCGAGCAACGCCAGCCAGAGCACACTCCAAGCGATTCCCGCGACTCCCAGCGTGGCTGCGAAATCGAAGAGCACGTTGTGGGGACTCGATATCTCTTCCGGGCTGAGTGGAGATTTTGCAATGAGGTAGGCATCCTTGAAACCTGCGGGCCCCACGCCGGCGATGGGATTTGCGGCGAAGATTCTCGCCGCGGCGTTTAGATATTGCGAGCGAAACAGGAGCGAGAGCTCAGCGATGTGTTCTCCGATGACTCCTCGCGCGACGATCGCTCCGATCGCGCAGATTGGGATTGCCAGCATGAGAACCGCGCCGAGGAATCTGCGTTGCCGGACGATCAGCGGACCCGCGAGCCCGACGAAGCTCCCGATGGCCGCTGCCGCCCATCCGCCCTTGCTTGCAGCAAGCCATGTGCACACGAGAGCGCCGGCGAATCCGAGGATCGCGAGAACCCTCAATGCTCTGCCCCGTTCTCGCAGGATCAGGACAAGAAATGCGCCGACCCCCGCGGCCCCAAAGGTCGCGACGACGTTCGACAAGCCGAACCAGCCGGTGGCGACGGAGTCATAGAGCCGACGCTCAAAGGTGCGTGCGGCAAAGGACTCGGGCGACCATCCGTGCGAGGCGAGAATCGCTTCGCGATTCCGTTTGTATTCCGCGATGGTCTGCGGCGTATCCACCCACACCTGCATCGCACCTTTGAACGCGAGAAACGCGAGGAATCCGAGTGCGACGGCGGCGCCTATTCGCCGAACCGATGGGATGCGAGCTGCGTGCGCGAGCGCAACCGCGGCGCTCATTGCGGCGACCCACCCCATTCCCAGTAGAAGATTCTCCTGCGAGGCGGAACCGGAAAAGAGGCCATGCCATGAAACAGACGCCACGCCTGCAAGGAGCAAAAGCAACTCGATTGCAGGGAAGCGGCCGACCAGAGGTGAGCAGAGCGCGATCATCGCGCCGGCAAGCGTCAGGAGCGAGCAGTCGATTGCGAGCGTTGCGGTCGGGCCGAGTCCGACCATGGGCGCCGCCATCGTCATCGGATCGATATCCCAGCCGGGAAAAGCAACGAGCGTGACGCTTGCCTTGAGAACCGCGAGCCCGACGATCAGCGCGGCTCCGATTCCGCACAGCGCTTCGAGAATCTGGCGCTGCGCAGCAAGGCGTTCGGGCGCCGATTCAGGGGCGATCGGATTCACGCCACACGCTCGCCTTCGGATCGGGCGTTCGACGTTCCACCGCCACGCGGATTCTGTTTCGAGGGACTTGGAGCGGCGTATTCAAAGAATGCGAGCAGCCCGAGCAGAACGAACACCATCGCACCGATCAATGCCGCGACTCCTCCGTCCGCGCGTGCAAGGGCCAAGCCCGCGAGGCCGGTCGCGGCTGTCAAGCCCCAGAGCAGGTACACGGCGCCGGCCCGGCTGAGCCCCCGGTTGACGAGTCGGTGCGAAGCGTGATTCATATCGCCCACCATCGGCGACTTCCCGTTCCACAGCCGAACCGTGGTCACGACAACAAGGTCGTAGAGCGGCAACGCCAGAATGACGAGAGGCATAAGGGTGGCGTGCGCGCGGGATGATTGCGCGCTTTGGGGGTCGTAATAGGTGACGCGAACGGTGACGAATGCGAGCATGAACCCGATCACCAAGCTGCCGCCATCACCCATGAATAATCTCGCGCCGCTCTTGCGCGGTGCGTTGAAGCAGAGAAAGCCCAGGCACGCGCCGATTGTGAGCGAGAGGCAAGCGGCAAGCAGCCATTGATCCTTGTCGATCGTGACGACGAGAAGGCACGCGGAGACGATTGTGGCGATGCCGGCGCTCAGGCCATCCATGTTGTCGAGAAAATTCATCGCGTTGGTGATGGCGAGAAACCATGCCGCGGTGATGAGCACGCTCAGCCACGGCCCGCCGACCCACGGGTCGAGAAGTGTCAGGAGGCGGGTATCCATCAGGAGCGGGGCGGCGAATGCGGGAGCCGCCATGAGCAGAAGCTTGGGAATCGGTGAAAGGGGCGTGCGATCGTCGATCAACCCCATGATGTGCAGGATTGCCAGGCACGCGATCAGCAGGATCGCCGACGGCGATTTCTGGGCCAGGTAGGGCACCGTGTTCCCCGCGACGGCAGGAAACCACGCCGGGAAGAAATGACCGACCGCAAGCGCGAACAGAATCGGCGCGACAATCCCCCAGAAAATGGCGATGCCCCCCGTGTTGGGAACGCGACGCGACCGGTCTTTGATCTGCCCCGCGACTCCCGAAGAGTCGAAGGTTCCTAGCCGGTGTCCCAACTTAATGAGAATCGCACAGAGCGGCGCACAGATCGCTGCTGCGATGAAGATGAGTGCGAGGCACAGGCCGGTCATCGCGAAGAGTTTAATGACGATCGGGGCTCGCCGCCGGGGATGAGCCTCAGCAGCATGATCACCGTGAGCGCGGCTTGTCCGATCAACGCAATCCAAAGCGCCCGAAGCGGCCAGGGGCCAAGATCGTCTGCGAACGTCTCTCCGGTCGGCGTTCCGCGACCGACATAGGCGTAGTTCAGACGGCAGGCAGCATCAAAGAGAAATATGATCGCGATGTAAATCCACGCGATGATGGTCGCGTGCCGGTAGTCGCTCCATTTCGGTCGGAAGCCGCGAACCCAAATCCAATAGACCGCCACAAACACCACGATCGCGTGTGTGATCCAGAATCCCCAAAACTCCGCCCATTTTGCGAGATGGAACGGCCCGGGGCCGGCAAGCGGCTTGACAAATGCCTGCGTGCAGAACGCCAGGCCGAAGAACACGGCGAGGGATGCATAGCGCCGCAGCCCGGACAGCAGAGAGAACGGAGACAAGAAGGACATCAGGTCGCAGACGTGCAAAGGCAGCGACCGATTGATATCAAAGTTCCTGGGGAACAACCACCATGCCGCATAAAGGCACGCGAAGCCAAACGCCCACGTTCCCACGAATATCTCGAATGTGCGTCGGGGGCTGAGGGGCAGCTTTCCCACGCTCTGGCAAACCGCGATGGTGAGCACAAGGAACGCGGCGGTCACGATTCCGTGAGTCGCTGAGAACGGGACAAAGCGATCGGCCCAACCCGGAATTTCGGCCAGTGTCCCGTTCACTCGCCCGTTGCTCCCGCCGCTTCGTGCCGCAACTGCCCGCAGGCGGCCGCGATGTCCCGGCCGCGACTGGCGCGAATATGAGCATTGATGTTATGCGAGCGAAGGATTTTCTGAAATTCGAGCACGTCGGTATTCCGCGGTCGTTGAAAATCGGTTCCTGCGACCTCGTTGTATCGGATCAGGTTGATGTTGGCGCGGATTGATTTTGCGATTCCGGCGAGCTCTTCGGCGTGCTTGGGACGGTCGTTGACGTCCCGGAGCAAGGTGTACTCGAGGGTGATTTCGCGTCCGGTTTTCTCGAACCAAAGATGGCAGGCTCCGAGCAGGTCGCTGATCGTGGTGTATTCGGCCCAGGGAATGAGCTTCCGCCGGATGTAGTCGTTCGGGGCGTGGAGTGACAGCGCAAGTGTGACCGGCAGTTCGAACTCCTCCGCAAGCCGTCGGATCGCCTGCGGCAGGCCGACCGTCGAAACGGTCACTTTTCGCGCGGAGATCCCAAGTCCCCAAAGCGCCGTGATGACTCGAATGGCCCCGGTCACGTTTTTGAAATTGCTCAGCGGCTCGCCCATGCCCATGAAGACGACGTTGCTGATGCGTCCGACGTCCTTGAGCCGGCCGAGTCGCCAAACCTGCTCGACGATTCGCCCGGTTGACAGATTTCCGTCCAGCCCGCCCATGCCGGATGCACAGAACCTGCAGCCGACGGGACATCCGATCTGGCTGGAGATGCAGGCGGTTTTGCGCTCCTCGGTGGGGATCATGACGCACTCGGTCTGCCGATCGGACCCGTCGGAAGTCGGCTTTGCCGAATTCATCACTGGCAAGGAAACCCCCTGGTCGGCACTCGGCCCGGACTCCGTAAAGTCTCGCCATTCGATGAGCAGTTTTTGCGTGCCGTCCGTCGCAGATTGGTGAGCGAGTGGATCTCCCGAAAGAAACGTCATTTCAGCGGTGAGCGCCTCGCGATCGCGCTTCGAGAGGTTGCTCATCTGCGCGGGGTCTGCAACTCCCTTCACATAGATCCATTCGAGAATCTGCTTCGCGCGGAAAGGGGTCATGCCGCGGGCCTCGCACCAGCCGGCAAGTGTCTCGGGAGTGAACTCGAAAATGTGACTCGCAGGATGCTGCAACGCATGAGGTTATGGCGGAAGACCGAGTGTCAAGGTGTCGCGGTCTCAAGGCGACGAGGATTCAAGGGAAAGCGATCCATTGCCCATTGAAACACACGGTCACGCCATCGATCGCGCTCTCGACAAGCTGCCATCTCACGGCCTCGCACTTGGGTGTATCTGTTCCCGTTCCCGGACCGATATTCCTCTCATGCAAGCGAGCGTCCTAATCCCCACCTTCGCCCGTTCCGACAAACTCGCAAACTGCCTCGCCTGCCTCGCAAAACAGGACTTCGACCACTCCCAGTTTGAGGTAATTGTCGGGTTCGATGGCCCCGACCCCGGTGCCGAGGATGCCGCGCGAGAGAAATGGAAGTCCTGCGGCGGGAGGGCCCCCCTCGAACTCATGCAGTGTCCGCGTGAGGGCCTCATGATGGTCCGCAACCGCATGCTGAAGCGGGCCCGCGGCACCTTCATGATCAGTATCAACGACGATGTTCGTCCCGTTCCCGGATTTGTCGGCGCGCACATCGGAGCCCACAGAACGCGCGCGAAGCCAATCGTCGCCGTCGGCGCTTCGCCATTCTGTCGGCGCGAGAATGAGTCGCTGCTTGACCTCCTGACGCGCAAGACTTCGATGATTTTTTTCTACGACACGATGGACGCGGCGCCGTTTGATCCCGAGCGAGACTGGGGCTTTCGGCACTGCTTCGGTCTGAACTTTTCGGCACGCACCGAATTGGTTCGGGCCGTCGGAGGCTTCTACGCGGGGGAGCGACTCTACGGGTACGAAGACATCGAGCTCGGCTTCCGGCTGGCGCAAGAGCACGCAACGCCGGTTCTCTATCGTCCCGACGCGAGAGCCGATCACGAGCACTTCTACCGGCCGCAGGATCTGCTCACCCGTGAACACAACCTGGGCGTGGCCGCGTGGCACTTTGCACGCGCCAATCCATCGTTCGCCAAAGCATGCTTCGGCAGAGATGTCTCACTTTCTGAGGAAGTCGAATATTCGCAGGCCTTTGTCACACGCGAGCGCGTCGGGGTGGAGCGGATTCGCGACTCTTTTCTTCGGTATTCCGACATTCCCGCCACCGCCGTTGAAGGTGCGTACGAGGCTCTCCTGCTTCAGGCGCTGCTCCAGCAGTTTCTGCTGCTGAAGCGCTGGACATGGCGAAGCGGATTGCTCGCAGCGGCCGGCGCAGAAGTGTCCATGGCTGCGTGAGCCCATGATGTGCACTGGCGACGCGTATCTGCGTGCTTTCATGTATTCTACTTGGCCCTTGCGCTGACCGTTAGCGCGACCGCACCGTACGTCGCCAGAGTAATGATCGGTGCGCCGACACGGATGCGTGAGTCATCGAGGTCGACGCCCTTTGCCTTTCCGAGCTTCCGGAGCGAAAGCGGAAGGCCGAATTCCACGTCTTCGTTGACGATCTCACGCTGCTCGAGCTCTCCTCCGAAACGCTGCAGCAGTTCGCGGCAGAGTCCGGCCACGAGGTCCTCGGGCGCCGACGCGCCCGCGGTGATCATGACAGTCTCGTCACCCTTGAACCACTTCCAATCGACCTCGGTGACATCATCGATGAGCCGCGCCGGCGTTCCCACGTTCTGGGCGATTTCGGTCAAACGCACGGAGTTCGATGAGTTCTTCGATCCGACTACGAGCACGATATCGCACTCCGGCGCGATCTGACGCACCGCCTGCTGGCGGTTCGTCGTTGCGTAGCAGATGTCCGAACTCGGCGGCTCTTTCAGATTCGGGAAGCGCTGTCTGAGCGCCGAGATGATGACCCCGGCATCATCGGTCGAAAGAGTGGTCTGTGTCAGATACACGAGCTTGTTCTCGTCACGCACTCTCAGCGTCGCGACCTGTTCGACGCTCTCGACGACCGTCACCGCTTCCGGCGCTTCGCCCCTTGTGCCCACGACTTCCTGGTGATTCGCATGCCCCACGAGCAGAATCTCGAATCCCTGGCGTGCATAACGGATGCATTCCGAGTGCACCTTGGTCACCAGGGGGCACGTGGCGTCAATTGTTTGAAGTCGCCGGTTTCGCGCATACTCCCGTACTTCGGGAGATACTCCGTGGGCGGAAAAAACGAGGATGCTTCCCGATGGCACTTCAGCCAGATCTTCCACGAAGACCACGCCCTGTTGCTGAAACCGATTGACGACGTGCCTGTTGTGGACGATCTCGTGAAAGACGTAGACCTTCTCGCCGGGCAAAAGCGAGATCGTTTGGCTGACGACGTCCACAGCCATCTGGACGCCGGCGCAAAAGCCGCGGGGATTGGCAAGAATCAGTTTCACCGTTCGCTCCGTGCTGACCGTTCATGGTAGGTTTCAACGCTTGCATCAAACCGGCGCCCCAACTTCCGTCGCAGTCGACTGCACCGATCACACTCTTGTGCTCCCACCCTCGGCGGCTTCGAGCGATCAGGAGAACTTCTCGGTTCTCAGCCCTCTGGTTCCGTGCGACCTGCGACCTCACTTTGCCACCGTCTACGACTACTGCCGATTGATCGACGATCTTGCCGATGCGCAGGGAGTCGGCGAAATGGCGCGTTCGCGGGCGCTCAAACTCCTCGAACTGGCGCGACAGGAATTGCGTCTTGCGGTTCGAGGCGATTCGCATCACCCGGTTTTTCAGAAGCTGGGCGAGACGATGAGAGCAAAGAATCTTCCCGTCGGTCCATTTGAAGACCTCATCCTCGCCTTCGAACAGGACCAGCGCGTCACCCGATACGAGACCTGGGATCAACTTCTGGATTACTGCACGCGCAGCGCGAACCCGGTGGGACGCATCGTGCTGATGCTCGATGGATTTATTCCCGATCGGGAGCCGGAGCTCTTTTACCTGTCCGATCGTATTTGCACCGCGCTTCAGCTCACCAACTTCTGGCAGGATGTGCGACGCGATCTGGTCGAACGCGATCGAATCTATCTTCCGCTCCACGATATTCACCGCTCGGAAGCCGAAATACGCGAATGGATGAGTCGCCCGAAAGACCCCGAAGCGCGCGTGCCTTTCATCCTTGCTCTTCGTCAGCTCGTCGAGCGCACGGACATTCTCTACGTTGAGGGCGGACAGATCGTCGGACACCTGAATCGCCGTCTCGGCCCCGTGGTGTACCTCTTTCATCACGGCGGCCGCGAGACCCTCCGGCTGATTCTGCGCACGGGATGCACCACGCTGTGGGAGCGGCCAAGGCTTTCCAAAGTGGACAAGGCGGTCCTGATTTTGCGGGCGCTTGCGCTTCGCTCCCTGCGGCGATGGCGGGAATGATGGGCAAGCCTTGTTCGCCGCCGCGGGAATCTGCGATACTCTCCCGCGAATGTCCCGTCTGGATCAATCCATCCCGGAACGGCTGAGCCGAACGACGTCCGCGCCCGGGCCGGTCCGGCGGTCGATGGAAGTCTGCCGCGAGATCACGCGCAAGCGTGCCGCTTCGTTCTACCGCGCCATTCGGCTTACGCCGGAAAAGCGCCGGGGCGAGATGTACGCGCTCTACGCCTGGAGCAGGCTCGCTGACGACATCGCGGACGATTCGCCGGATGCCGGCGCGGCGCGGAGCGGACTGGATCGATTCGCCAAATTCACCAAAGAAGCATTCGCGAATTGTCCGGCCGGAGACGACACCACAATCTGGCCGGCGGTCACGTGGACATTTCGAACCTGCGCAATCAGGCCCCGCTGGTCCGAGGATTTGATCGAGGGAATGCGGAGAGAAGTCGGCGAGAGCGGCGGCGATTTTGCAATAGAGTCAATCGAACAGTTCGAAGACTACTGCTACCGCGTCGCCGGAACCGTGGGGCTCATGTGCATCAGCGTGTGGGGGCTCAAAAAGGGCGTGAATTTCGACGACATCGTGCCGCTTTCAAAGGCTCGGGGGCGGGCGCTCCAGACCATCAACGTGCTCCGCGATTTCGCCTCTGACTTTGATCGCTCACCCAAGCGCGTGTATTTTCCTGCGGATGTTCTCGGCAAGTGCGGGCTGATCGCGGACGGACTGCGCCAATGGCGTGATCCCGTTCGGTGCGAGGCGGCTGTCCGAGAGTTGACAGGCTTTGCGCGCCGCAGTCTGAATGAATCGGCGCCGCTCGCCGACAAGGTGGACCCGAGCTGTTTCGCCGTGCTCGACGGATTGACCAGGGTGTATTCGGCTCTGCTCGACCGGATCGAGAAAAAGCCGAAGCTTGTGATCGCGGCGCGACCGGTGCATCTGTCGCTCCCGATGAAATCGTGGATCGCGGCGAGCTCGTACGCCAGAGGATGGAGCCGGCAACTGAGCGCCGCCGCAGAAGCTCGAAAGTCTTCCATCGAAAACGCCGTTCGGGCGAAGGCGGCGAAGAAGTGAGCGTTCGAGCGGCTCACGTGAATACAGCGCGGAGCACTCGTTGAGCGTTCGTGTGCTCATTCTCGGTGGGGGAATCGCCGGAATCGCCGCGTCGCTCGAGCTTTGCTCGGCGGGCGCTCGCGTCACGCTCATCGAATCGCGAGATCGACTCGGAGGCCGGGCTTCATCTTTCTTTGACGCAAAGTCCGGTCTCTGGCTCGACAACTGCCAGCACGTGACGCTCGGATGCTGCGAAGCATATCTACGTCTGTGCGGGCTGCTCGGAGTTTCGCATCTCATCCGGTGGGACGATCACCAGTATTGGGTTGAAGAAGGCGGCCGCACCTCCGTTCTCAAGCCCGCGGCGCTTCCGCCTCCGCTTCACGGGCTTCCGGCGTTCGCTCGGGCGAAGTTTCTCACGCTCGCGGAGAAATCGCGCATCGCGGCGGGTCTTGCACAAATTCGGTTTCTCAATCGCACCGATCATGAAGCCCGAACATTTGCAGACCTGCTCGAAGATCTTGGGCAGCACGAATCAGATCGTCTCAAGTTCTGGGATCCGATCGTCATCAGCGCCTGCAACCTGACGCCGCAACGGGTCTCGGCACTGCCGGCAATCCAGGTCTTTCAGCAGGCGTTTCTGGCCGGAGCCCGACCTTCGCGCATCGGCATCATGACGGTTCCGCTGGGGCAGATTTACGACCGCGCGCGCGGAGCGATCGCCGATTCCGGCGGAACTTTGCTGCTCGGAGAGTCGGTCGCGCGTTTCGACGGCCGAAGGGCGACGCTCGCGAGCGGACACACTTTGGAGGCCGACGCGGTTCTTTGCGCGCTGCCGTTTGAAAAAGCGGTTCTGCTGGCGGATGACGCGATCAGGCGACGCGACGCCCGATTCGAAGGCATGCAACGCATGAAGCACAGCCCGATCCTCGGAGTTCACCTGTTCTTTGATCGCCCCGTTCTGCGCGTACCGCACGCCGTGCTCGTCGGGGCCCAAACGCAATGGCTTTTCCGCAAGGACGAGGACGGGCGGAAGGTGCATGCGGTCGTCAGTGCCGCCGACGAATGGATGGGGCTCGATCAGGATGAGATTGTCGGGCGAGTGCTTCGTGATCTGCTCGCCCGTTTTCCCGAGGCCGCCGATGCGAAGCTCGAACTCGCGCGCCCCGTAAAGGAACGGCGGGCAACATTTGCCTTTACTCCCGGGTTTGAACCCCTGCGCCCCGAACCCCTGGCAGCTGTGAGCGAATCACCGGTGTTGGCCGGTGATTACACGCGCACGGATTGGCCAGCGACGATGGAAGGAGCTGCGCGGAGCGGATTCGCCGCGGCGAAAGCGACGCTGCAACTCGTGCGCCGGTAGGCAGTCTTCGATGCGGGCCGCCAATCGCGACAATCCCAGTCTGCTGCTTCTATCGGGAGGCTGGTATAGTGCGCACGAAGTCGGACGCGTCCGGAGCGCCAGACGGAAACCTTGGGAGTATGGCCATGGCAAGGAAACGTGAATCGAGTCAATCTCTACTTCGAGCCTGGATCGGTTGTTGCGTGGTGGTCGCCTTCGCAGCCGGTGCGGGCGGCTGCAACAATGCGGGTCAAGGCGCAGTTTCTGGTGGCGCGATCGGCGCCTTGGGAGGCTTGGCGATCGGTTCTCTGAGCGGCAACGCGGGTGCAGGTGCCGCGATTGGTGCCGTTTCGGGTGCGATTGTCGGCGGTGTGATCGGCGATCAGAATCGGCGCGCTCAACAGAGCCAGCAGAACATGCGATACGGAGGGTCTTCGCAATGGTGAAAGTGAATTCCGGCGTGATTCGCGCCAGTGTGGGAATTGCTGCGATTGTCTCGCTCTTTGCTCAGTGGGGCTGTCAGGCAGGATCCTGCTGTGCGACGAATCGGTCCGTGACGACCGAGCGTGCCGATGCGGATCGCGGACAACTCGCCAAACTGGTGGGTGCTTGGAGATTTGAAGGTTCCTGGTCCGGGGAAGACGGCCAGAAACACAGCGTGCAGGGTCGTGCCGCGGGAGTGCTCGTCAACAACTTCTTCGTCCTGTTGGATGTCCAGACAACGTCGGGCGAACTCGCGGGGCAAACCAGCCGCCAAGAAGGCTCGCTCTTGTTTGCCTCCGAACCCGGAAAGGGTTTGACAGTCACCGCCTGGGGTGACGCATCGCCTTCAATCACGCACCTGATTGGTCATTCGGAAGAGGGCGGAAAAGTGCTGACGTATCTGCCCGCGAGCGGTCCGAGCAACGCGGTCGCGGTCGTTGTGCGCTTTGAGGGCGATAATCACTTCTCGACCGAGATCAGCGCCGGCTCCGGTGGTAAGGGCGTGGCCGAGTACACGTTTACCCGGGCGACAGAGTAATCAATTCCTCCGGCACAGAGTCCAACGCCCGCACCGTACTTTCGGCGCGGGTTGTTTTTTTCAGCGCTCGTTGATCCAGGTCGTACGATGAGCGTCAGCAATGGAGACTCCCATGAGAATTGCCACACCGCTCGCCGCTCTCTTGTTCGCCGCAGCTTGTTTCGCCCAATCTGCTCCATCAATCGAGAAAACGGCGCCGTCCGTTCCCGCAACGAAGCAGGTCGATCGAACGACGGTGCGATTCGGCGAAAAGACCGCGAGACCACGCACGAGTGGTCAGGTGCGGATCGCAACGTACAACGCCATGAACCTGTTCGATTCGGATCCGGTGACCCGCACGCACAACGAGGGCGACCCGGCTCCCATCAAGCCGCAGGAGGAGCGCGAGGCAATCGCCGCGGGGATTCGCGCCGTCGACGCGGACGTTGTTGCGATGGAGGAAGTGGAGTCGCTGGCCGTGTTGAAGGAGTTTCGGGACAAGTACCTTCAGGATCTGGGCTACAAGTACGCCGAGCTTGTCGAGTCCGAAGATCCGCGCGGCATCGACAATGCGGTGCTCTCGCGCTTTCCGATCGTGAAAACGGAGGCGTACAACGCTCGCAAGATCGGCGGCAAGCACCCCGCCCGCGACGGAAGCCGTCCGAATCCGCTCGCCGGCGAGGACATCAAGTTCCGTCGGACGCCGCTTCGCGTGGATGTCCAGATTCCTTCGGCTGCTTTCAATCTGAAAGGCGGAGAGGATGAGACGTTGACGCTGCTGGTGGTGCACCACAAGTCCGGCCGGGGTTCCGACTACTGGCGAATCGCCGAAGCAAAGGGCGTGGTCGACATCGTCAAGGAAATCGAAGCGGCGAATCCTGGTGCATTGATCGCCGTGCTGGGAGATTTCAACGGCATGGTGACGGATCCGAACGGGAAGATTTACACCGACGCCGGCCTGTTCGATGTCTTCAGCGGCCGCGACTCCGCCGATCCTCGCAACATCTCGCACGAGTCCGGTCGCAGAATCGATCTGATTTTTCTCAATCAGAATTTGCGCAAACAGTTCGTGAATGATTCCGCTTTCATCTACGGCATGCCCGCTCGCCCGGAGGGCGCTGATTGGCGGACGACGCTGCCTCCCGAGGGTTACGCGTCGGATCACTATCCGGTCGCCATCGATATCGATCGCAAAGGAAATCCGCCATCTCAGAATCCGAAGTAGCGGAAGCGGGTGCGAGTGGTAAACTCTCAGTACCCCGCTGGAACGCGGCATATCGGGGGGCACCAGTGCCGTACGCCGCCAAGGAGTCTTCCATGAAACACCTGATTGCCACGTCTTTGTGCGCTGCACTTGCGATCGGGCTATGTGCTTGCGGAGAAGAAGGTGACAAGGCCGCTGCGAAGGCCAAGGAAGTGACCAATTCCGCCGCGAATGCCGCGAAGGATGTTGCCTCTTCGGCATCGGAAAAGGTTTCCGAATTGCAGTCGGCAGCCGTCACGAACGCCACCGACATGTACAACGCGGCGAAGGCGAAAGTGGACGAACTCGCCTCAAGAGTCGATTCCCAGGCCGAACCCCTCAAGTCCTCCCTGAAGAGCGGGGTCGAGAGCGCCAAATCGCAACTCGCGAGTGTGGAGAAAAAGCTCGGCGAATTGAAGACCGCCGCCGCGGATAAATGGAGTGACCTCAGCGCGGAGCTCACCGAACAAATCGGGAAGCTCAATTCCAGCGTCAGCGATTTGATGAGCAAACTCAAGTAGGCGACAGCGAGGATGCTAATTCACCCAAACCGGGCGATGCCGCCCGGTTTTTTTGTTTGAGTAGTTCGACAATGCTGTCGGGAGTGCAGCCGATTGGTGCCGCGCGATCGATTTCAGTTCGAACTCATTCTGGCTTCATGGAAATCGGATATTCCATGATTTCTCGCGCACCGAAGCTTGAGATCGCGTCATCAAATGGCGGGTCAATGCTCGCGGCGCGCTGCGATGCACGACAAAAGCCGAGTTGCGGAGCAAGAGAGACTGGCGGAGGACACTGTTCGGGAGAGGCGGGAGCGGCCCCGCGTTGTGGCCGTATTCGACGGGGTGCTCGGAGCTGGTCTAGGGACCTGGTCAAGGAGGATCTATGGCGACGAATATCGTTCATAACACCGAAACATCCGCACGACAGGCATCATCCACGGCGGGTAGCCGCACCCAGATTGGGGCTTCTAGTGCCGAGATCACGCCTGAGCGGATTCAGGAGAGGGCCTATTTTATTTTCCTCTCGCGCGCGGGAGGCTCGGGGAGCGCAGAATCGGATTGGGTGCAGGCAGAGAAGGAGCTGCAGGCCGAGGGATTGCGCAGGTCACCCAATCCGCAGGATCGAGCCGGACGATCGCTTCCGCGGACACCGGCCGCAGCTCCTTCTGGTGCGGGCAACGCCGCATTTGCGGCGGGTTCGAGCGGGCGGAATCCGGTGTTGTTCAGCGGGGGCTGAAGGCCTCGTCGGGTGCCGGTTTTGAGCTCCGCAGCTCTCGCGCTTGCTCTCGCTCAATAGCAGGAGCAAAGCATGTCGCACGTTTCAGAGAGTCAAGAAGTCTCTGGCATTCTCGCGCTCCGCGGGCACCACAATTTGAACGCGCGAGCGCCCGTTTCTGAGTCAGGATCAACCGCGCACAGCAAATTGAGCCGAGCTGTGTCGCCTCAGCCTCGTTGATGTCGGACAGATTCAGACTTCCTTAGGCGCCGCGTGCGCCGCCTCGGCGGCGCTAGGCTACAAGTCGGCGCGATCGGTGCGCCGATGAGCAGAACATTCACCGGAGGGCTGACGATGGCGACAATCAAACGAACAGCGCAGGCGCAGTGGAACGGTTCGATCAAGGACGGGGCGGGCACGCTTTCAGCTCCGGGGGGCGCACTCAAGAACACACCCTATTCATTCGCTTCCAGATTTGAGAGCGCCAACGGAACCAATCCCGAAGAACTGATCGCCGCGGCGCACGCCGGATGCTTCACCATGGCGCTCACGTTCATCATGTCGAACGCGGGGATCACTCCGACCAAGCTCGCGACGAACGCGACTCTCTCGATGGAGCAGGCGGGCGGCGGCTGGCAGATTGCCGCAATCCATCTCGATGTGACCGGAACCGTTCCGGGGATCGACGCGGCAAAGTTCCAGCAACTTGCGACCGAAGCCAAGACGAACTGCCCCGTGAGCAAGGTGCTCAACGCGAAGATTTCGATGGAAGCAAAGCTCGGGTAGAACATTTTCGCCCTGCGCGACGGAATCAAAAGCACCGGTCCGCAGACCGGCGGCTATTTTCTGTTGCTCGAAATTGGGAGTAGACATGAACAGCGCCAACGACGAGGTCACGGTTTTGCAGAAAAGACTGCTCTTCTGGAAGCGCAGCGCGATCGGGTGCGTCACCGGCGCGCTCGCTCTGGGGATCTTCGGGCTCCAGAACCACTTTGAAAGAAAAGTCATCGGCGTCAGCGGGGGCGACAGCTACATCTATCGTGTCTACGACGACGGCTCGATTGACTTCATCCAGGCCGACAATCAGGTCAAGAGCGCGAAAGGAATCCCGGGTTGGCAGGCAATCCCGATCGATCCGTCCCTGAAGCGTCAGAGCCGGTAGGCTTCGAGGGAGAATCGCCGCTGGGTTTTCTTCGGCCATTTGGCCATGACTGTCCGGAGCCCACGCAATGAAGTATCTCTGCTGCCTCGTCTTTGGGATTTGCGCGGGCATCGCGCTCGGTCAGCAGCCGACCGCAGAGGAGTTTGGTTCGACACGAAACGCTCGGGTCGCGTTCGCGATGCCGGCCGGCGATCAGGCGGAGCGAACACAACTGACGGTTCTCATGGGCCGTCTGCCGCCGGCGCAGATCGAGGCGTTCGAACGGCTCGCGCCCAACGTTCGGTTCATCAGCGGGCTGAACAGACAAACGGCCCTCGAGCACGCGGGCGAGGCGCACGGTGTCGCGGCGCACTTGCTGACACCCGAATTTCTCGAGAAGTCTCCCAAGCTGGTCTGGGTCATCAGTTTTTCGGCAGGTGTTGACCGCTATGTGCAGCTGGAAGGAATCGACAAAGAACGGATCGTGATGACGAACAGCCGCGCCGTGCACGGACCTGCAATCGCGGATCATGTCTTTGCGATGCTCCTGATGATCTCGCGCGATCTCGCCACGTACGCGAGGCATCAGGAGCAGCAGAAGTGGAGCGATCGCCCGGACGACACGGAGTTCCGCCCGTTCGCCCTCCAGGGAAAAACGATGCTTGTCGTCGGACTCGGCGGCATCGGCAGCGAAGTCGCAAAGCGGGCGGACGGATTCGGCATGCGCGTGATCGCGATGCGCCGCTCTGACGCTCCCTCGCCGGCATTTGTCGAAAGAGTTGGAAAACCGCAGGACCTGGCGGCCATGCTTCCCGAAGCGGACGTCGTCACGATCTGCGCCCCGCTCACAAAGGAGACCGAAAAGCTATTCAACGCCGAATTACTCGCGAAGGTGAAGCGCGGCGCGATTCTCATCAATATCGCCCGAGGCAAGATCGTCGACACCGATGCGTTGCTCGGGGCGCTCCGCAGCGGCGTGCTCGCCGGAGCGTGCCTCGACGTCACCGACCCCGAACCGCTCCCTTCATCGCACCCGCTCTGGAAACAGCCGCGCGTTGTGATCACGCCGCACGTCGCCGCCGACTCGGACCTGACCGACGAACGGGAGTGGGGGCTTGTGCAGGAGAACGTCCGTCGCTTTGGAGCGGGTGAGCCGCTGCTCAACGTCGTCGATGTGAAATCCGGGTACTGAGCTTGCGTCCGCAACGCCCGGCAGCCGTGAAAAAAAAGATCGGCGCCCACTCGCGGGGGCGCCGATCGTGTGTGCCGCATGCTCCTTCCCTTGAACGGACGGGCGGCATGCCGGATCGGTGGTGCGTTCCGATTGGAGAAGCGAATTCCTCGCCGCCGCCCTGCAGAGATTTCCCGCGACGGCTCAAAATCGCCGAAATCGTCGCGGGACTCTGCAAGGTCGTCTGCTCACGCGCCCGTCCGGCTGCGATCGTTCAGACGCTTCATCAGTTCCAGGATGTCATCCATCGGCAGGTCCGGCGGCAGTTCAGACCGGTGTCGGTCGAGCTGATACTGCATGTTGCCCCCCATGTGCCGGTTGAAGTAGCGCATGTTCCAGACCTGAACATTCCCGACCGAGTCGCCCACAAGGAGTTTGCGACCGTCCGGGCTCCATTGCAGGCTGTTGACCTCCCAGCTGGAGAATCGATCGATGGTGAGCATGCAGGGCTCGTTCATGTGAGTCATATCCCAGAGCCGCAGCGTCCCGTCGGTGCTGGTCGTTGCGAAGATCATGGGCTCGCGCTTGCGAATGGCGATATCCGTTGGCAACCCCCCGTGACCCGTAAAGGACTGGAGAAACTTGCACGTCGCGACGTCCCACAATTCGGCCCGCTTGTTCCAACTGGTCAGAAGAATCTTCGTCGAATCCGGCGTAAATTCCATCGACCACGGTTGAGGGGCGATCCCGCCCGGACGCATCGCTCCGATCGGTTTCCAATCGCCCACGCTCCAGAGCCGCAGCGCGCGATCGCGGTCGTTGGTCGCCAGCACTTTGCCATCAGGAGAAAAACGAGCGCTCAGCGCCTCTTCGCGTCCTGCCGTCGGGATCCTGTGGATCTCGGTGCATTCCGGAAATCGCAGGACGCGATGGCATTCGTCGTGATACGGCAGCACGAGCAAGTCGCCTGAGGGCGAGAAGTCGATCGACCGGGGTGAGAGCGCAAACGCGCCCCGCAACACAACCGAAGGTTCCGGGTTCGGCGAGTTCAAGTCGTAGACACGCGCGCTCGTGTCTTCACCCGCTACGACGAGATAGCGAGACGTCCTGTCAAACCTGATCGCGCGCACGCGGGCCGAACTCCCGGTGAGCGTGCGGGCCAGCGACATCGTTGAAGCATCGAAGACGCGAACCGCCCCTTGCGAGTCTCCGGACGCAATGAACTTCGAGTCCGGGCTCCACGCCGCGACCGCTCTTCCCGCGTGGCCGGGGATCAGCTCCAACCCGGGGGTGGACGAGAAATCCCAGACGCGGATCGTGTCATCGACCGTGGTCCAGAGCTCTTTACCGCCGGCGAGCAGTGCCGCTCCCGTGCACGACTCGGGGCAGGAATAGGACCTCAGCTTGCGCTCGCGGCGCCAATCCCACACGTTCATGGTCCACCAGCCGCCTGCAACGAGTCGGGAGCCATCCGCCGTGAAATTGAGCGAGCGGACTGTTCCGTTTGGCGCGTCAAGGCTGGCAAGACCCTCGGATGTCTCGGGAGCCCACACCCTCACCGTGCGATCTCCTCCTCCCGATGCGAGCACCGATCCGTCCGGGCTGAACGCAATCACATTCGCCGGCATCGTGTGGCCCCGAAAAATCTGGATCGACTCCGGAATCCCCGCGTCGTCCCACGAAAAAAGCCGCACGGTCGAATCGCCCGCGGCAATCGCAAATCGCTTCCCGTCCGGAGACCACGCGACCTGGTTCACCCCCGTTTCGATCCGCAGAAGGGTCCGACGGACATCCAGCGTCGAGGGATCGAGCTCGAGGACTCTCCCGTCGCCCAGCCCGGCGAGCAACACGGAATCATCCGGCGAAAATTCAAGCCCGCGCACGAACCGATCGCCAAACTTCACCGACTTCGTCGTCGAACCATCCGTCCCATCCACCAGCAGGATGCGACCGTCCTCGTACCCGATCGCGATGCGCTTCCCCGTTCGATCGATCGCCAGCCCGCGTGACGTCGAATCCAGCGAGGTCGAAAACGGAATCGAAATGTCTCGGACCGCCGTTCGCGTGGAGACATCCCAGAGTTTGAGCGGCGGATCGCTCTCCGCGCCGGTGACCACGAACCTCCCGTTGCCCGACGCCGCCATCCCCCAGATCGTCGACGAGTGCGCTCGCACTGTCGCGAGGCAGGGTTCGTGCATGTAGAGTTCCCAGAGCGCGAAAAAAGTGTGCCGGGAATTAGGTTCGCGCAGGTGAGCCGGCCAGATCAGGTCCTCCGCCGCGAGCAGGTTTCCCGCGATGCCGAGCAGGCGCCCGCGCTCCACGTTCGATCGCGCCAGCTGCACCGCGAGCGATTCCGATGTCGCGTCCGCGCGCTTGCGCTCTGTTTCCGCCTGCTTGAGCGCGCTCAGCGCCTCGTTCTTTGCGAGCGCCTCGGTCGCCGCCAGCCGCGACGCGCGGAAGGCCTGAATCCCGGCGAACACGCCGAGGCAGACCACGATGAGCAGGAAAAATGCGACGGTGGAGACGATTCCGCGATACCGCCGGAGCTGCTTCCGCAGGACGTACATCGCCGAATCGCGCCGCGCCGAGATCGCCTGCCCGGCGAGGTACCGCGCGATGTCATCTCCCAGGTCGCTTGCCGACTGATACCGGCGCGTCCGGTCCTTGGCGAGCGCCTTCGAAACGATCATCTCGACATCGCCGCGAAAATAGCGATCGATCGTGCTGAGTCTCGTCGGCTCTTCATCCCGGATAATCCGCGCTGCCTCGGGCAATGAGCGGCTCGCGAGGTCGTACGGTAGTTTCCCCGCGAGCAGTTCATAGATAATGACTCCCACGGCGTACACGTCGGATCGCGTATCGACCGCCGCCGGATCTCCGCTGACCTGCTCGGGCGACATGTAAGGCAGCGTGCCGATCAGCGCTCCGACCGCCGTGTGCTCGCTGGTCAATTGGAGATCCGAATCGGTGGTTCGCGCAACGCCGAAGTCGAGTACCTTCGGTCGCCCCGATTCATCCACGAGGATGTTCGCGGGCTTGAGATCGCGGTGGATGACGCCGTTGCGGTGCGCGTGCTGAACCGCCTCGCAAATACGTTCGACCAGTACAAGCTTCTCCCGGTTCCCGAGATTGTGCTTCGCCGCGTACGCGAGCAGCGGATCGCCCCGGACCAACTCCATCGCGATGTACGGGTGGGTCACGCCATCGACGGCATACGTCCCCGCTTCGAAAATCTGCGCGATCCCCGGATGGTGCAGCCGCCCCAGCAATTCCGCCTCGTGCTCGAAGCGCCGCAGAATCCGTTGCGCCGAGAGTGAATGCGGATCGCCCAGCACGCGCCGCATCACCTTGAGCGCCACCGTGCGCTTCGGGCGTTCCTGCTGAGCGACATACACCACGCCCATCCCGCCGCTTCCGAGCACCCCGAGAATCTGAAAAGTTCCGATCTTCTTGTCCGGCGGCAAGAGCGGCTCGGCATCCGAAAGCGCGCTCGCGCCGAGCTGGGTCAGCAGCCCTCGTCCCGGCGCCGCCTTCGAATCCAGAAACCCGCCCACGCCCGAATGGTGCTGCAGCAGCGATTCGACCTCGCGGCGCAGCTCCTCATCGCCTCCGCACACCCCATCCAGAAACGCCGGGCGTTCCAGCGCCGGGAGTTCCGTCGCGCGCAGAAAAATGTCCTCGAGTCGCTGCGGAGGTGTGCGTTGGCCCGGCGCGGTGCTCACTCTTCCGAATCCGAAGTGTCGGCGCCCGCGACCTGGCGCTTCAGCCACGCGCGGGCGAACGTCCAGTCATTCTTCACCGTCGCGGGCGACACTCCCAGCGCGTCCGCGGTTTCTTCGATCGACAAGCCCGCGAAATACCGCAGCATGACGACGTCGTACTTGCGCCGATCGTGCTTCTCAAGTCCCTTCAATGCATCATCGAGCGCCAGCATCTCCTCCGCCGGCGGCTCGCTCGCGAGCACCGGAGAGATGTCCGCCATCTCGATGTCCGCACGCTGCAACCCGCCGCCGTGCTTGAGCCGCTTGCGGTGACGGGCACGCTCGACCAGAATCCGGCGCATCGCCAGTGCCGCGGCACCAAAGAAGTGCCCGCGCCCGTTCCAGCGCACCTCGTGATCACCGAGCAGGCGGAGGTACGCTTCGTGTACAAGCGCCGTCGGTTGGAGCGTCATCCCAGCGCCGCGCTTGGGTTCGCGCGCCATGCGCACCTGCGCGAGCCGCCGAAGTTCTTCGTACACCAAGGGCAATAGATCGCGCGCAGCCTGCGAATCTCCGCCCGCCGCCGCAACGAGCAACTGCGTCACCTGCGCCGCAGCCGGAGAGGGCGGGGGCGTCGCAACGTGGGTCGCCGTTGTCGGCTTGTCGCCTGGTTTGGGTGGCGCGGGCCTGTGATCCATCAAAGCTCCCCGGATTTGCCGCGGCGCGGGCCGTGGCGAGAACAAATATGCCAGCATCCCAAGTGTGACCGGCGGAGCCCCGAGTTGCAAGGCTTTGGCTTCATCTACGCATCGGATACCGGAAAGGAGCGGCCCAGGCCCGAGAAAGCAGCCGGAATCAGGCGAATGTCTCCGAATCGCACCGCCATTGCGAACACGTCTCTGCCCGCGCATTACCTCCAAGTTCTCGGATGCTGTCGTCTCGATTCACGACGGTGCGCGGAATTCGCAAACGAGCTCGACCTCGACCGGCGCCCCTCGAGGCAGACTGGGTGCACCCACGGCCGCTCGGGCGTGTTTGCCCGCCTCGCCAAAGACCTGTTGCAGCAGTTCGCTCGCGCCGTTTGCAACCTGCGGATGATCGAAGAAGCCGCTGCCGCACGCGACGAAAACGCCGACGCGGACGATCTGCTTCACGCGCGCCAGTTCGCCCAGTTCAGCCTTGAGCGCCGCGAGCGCATTGATCGCACATTGGCGGGCGCACGCCGCGGCATCTTCCACCGAAACCTTGTCCGGTACTGTCCCGCTCGCCATCAGTTTCCCATCGCGCATCGGAATCTGACCGGCGACAAATGCCAGATTTCCGACAAGGCGAACCGGGATGTACGCCGCGACCGGCGGCACCGCGGGAGGAAGCACAATCCCGATTTCCGAAAGCTGCACTTCTGGTGTTCTCATGTTTGGATTCCGATTGGTGAACACGGGTACAAAACCCAGCGTATCCATAACTTGCTGGAACCGTTTTCCTTGACGTTCGAATCGGGATGTGTACGTTTTGGTGTTCCGGAGTCGCGCAAGCCGCGAACCCGGCTTGAAAATTTGGGTTTGGTGTTTGAATGGCAGGACGCACGCGTTCGGAAGACCGCTCTCGGGAATTCTGATCCGCACCGTTTGGATATTTTTCCACGGCGTTCTCATCGGGGTCCGTTGGGCTCCACCTTGTTCCGCCCGCTTGCTTGATTCGGGGCGTGAGCGACCTGCCGACAACTTGGTAGTCCGAAAGATGCGGCGTTCGCGGGTCTTGGACGACCCTCCGCGGTGTGCGTGTCGATCGGACTGGACTGCAATGGCTGGTGGCGGTGATCCGCCGCTTCCATGCCCGGCATGTCGTCAAGTCGGTCGTCTTCGGTTTTTGAGTGTGCGAAGCCAATTCCGGCCTTCCACACTCGGGAGAATCAAGCATGAAGTCTCGCAAGTCTGCATTCACGCTGATCGAGCTGCTGGTCGTGATCGCGATCATCGCCCTGCTCATCGGCATCCTGCTCCCGGCGCTCGGCAAGGCCCGCGCCGCCGCTCGTCAGATCAAGGACGGCACGCAGGTCCGCTCCATCCACCAGTCGATGGTGACGTGGGCCGGTCAGAACCAGGACAACTACCCGTTGCCCTCGTCGATCGACTCCAACGACACGATTCCGGGTATCACCACGACCGGAGCCAACGAAGCGAAGAACAAGTTCCAGAAGGACGTTCCGCGTTGGATGGTCTCGATGCTGATCTACAACGGTTCCTTCGGCCCCGAAATCTGCGTCAGCCCCGCCGAAGTCAACGGCAACATCAAGGTCAATCCCTACTACCAGTTCAGCAAGCCTGCGGCCGTCAATACGACCAAGCAGGCGCAGGCGATCTGCGATCCCTCGTTCGCCGCGTATCCGACGACGGACATCGGCGGCGATTTTGACATCAAGGGCGCCGGCGGCATCACTCCGGCTGGCGGGTTCTCGTACGCCTTCGTCCCGATGTACGGTGCACGCCGCTTCATGTGGCAGAGCACCTTCGATGCGGGTCAGGTGGTTCTCGGCAACCGTGGCCCGTGGTACACCGGCGATCAGGGCGCGTGGAAGCTTTCCGAAACGACGCGCGGCAAGGACAGCATCAAGGCGACCCAGTCCAACACGCTGCTGATCCACGGCGCTCGCACCTCGTGGGAAGGCAACCTCGCCCGCAACGACAACTCCGTGTCGTTTGAAACCCGACCCGATCCGGAAAACATCACGGTCGTCTACGACAAGGTGTCTTCTTCGAACACCGCCGGCGTGTTCAAGTACGACAACGTTTTCGCCAACGAAGACGAAGCCAATAGCACGGACGGCAAGACCTACAACGATTCCGAAGACGCTTTGCTCAAGGATAAGAACATCGGTCAGCGCCGCAACAACTACCTTCGTTGCTGGGGCAACAACGGCGGCGTCGCGTCTTGGGCCACCTTCGATGCGAGCACCGGCCAGGTGCAGTCGATGACCACGCAGCAGTTCTGGTGGGACTAATTCCGAGCCTGAATATCTGAACTTGGTCCTTTGAACAGTTCGAACGCGGCGGGCGAAAGCCCGCCGCTTTTTTTCAGTCCGATCCCGCGCCGCCGACGCATTCGGCGTCGAACCTCACCACGCACTGTCGACCGTGTATTGCGCGGCAATCATCGCATTTTCAAAGGGCGCGTGCTCGCCTCTCGATCCAACATCCCAAATCGAAAACCGCGTTCTTCCAACGCGCAGGCTTAAGCGCCTATAGCCGGTGGGGGATGGGGTCGCGGCGAAGCCGCACCACCGGTAATAGGCCGCCACAAGACCAGCAGGCCGAGGGCCTGTGCGTCGCCGCGCTCGTGACCGCGTGCAGACCTTCGGCCTGCGTTTCCTTGGTCGCATTCACACCGGGGCTGCCGCTTCGCGGCAAGCCCCGGCTATTCCGGCCGACGCCTTCAGCGTCGAACCGCGCCACATTCGCGACGAACGGGTGAAAGTCCGTCGCCATTCCTCGGAGCGAACCCAACTCAAGAATCTCAAAAAATCCCGCCCACATCCCAATTCCGGTCATCTTGCGCCCGGCGTCAATCTTGCCTTCGCCTGATCGAGCACAACCGCCGCGACGATCGCCGCGCCCTTGACGATCTGCGTGTAGCTCTGATCGATATCGAGTACGAGCATCCCGTTGCCGATCATCTGAACCAGGAGCGCCCCGAGCACCGCGCCGAACGCGCTGCCGCGCCCGCCCGAAAGCGATGCGCCGCCGATCACCGCCGCCGCGATCACATCGAGTTCATATCCCTGACCCGCGCCCGGTGCCGCGGCACCGTAATAGCCCAGGTACATCGCAGCCGAGAGGCCCGCGAGCGCTCCCATCGCGACGTACACGATGACCTTCACGCCGCCGACCGGAATGCCCGCGTACTTTGCAGCGATCTCGTTCCCGCCGATCGCAAAGATCCGCCGGCCCAACACGGTCTGGCTCAAGACGAACATGCCCGCAAGCATTGTGAGCACCATGATCGCCACCGGCACGGGGTAGACGTTCCCCGCCGGCATTTTCATAAAGCCCTTGGTGAAGCTCTCCGGGAAACCGGTGATCGATTGGCCGCGCGTCAGCACAAAGACGAGCCCGCTCAGCATCGCCATCATGCCAAGCGTGATGATGAACGGGTGGACGCGCAGACCGACGATCATCGACCCGCTCGCGGCACCGCAGGCGGCACCCACAAGACAGCAGACGCCAATGCCGACCGGAATCGACATCCACCACGGCGCCCCGCCCGCAGAGGCATCGAGCGAGTTGGCCTCCGGCCCGAGCACGTGCATCTGTAGCGCTTTGAGCGCGAACGCCCCGACCACCGCGGCAAGCCCGTAAATCGAGCCGACCGAAAGGTCGATCCCCCCGAGGATGATGACGGCCGTCATGCCGACGGCCATGACCGCGATGAAGCTGGCCTGGGTTGCGAGCAGCACAAGATTCTGCGTGTTGAGAAACTTGCTCTCGAAGCGCGAGACCATGAGGACTTGTGAACCCTCGAAGGTTCGGACGCGCGGATTGCTGGCGCTGCGGGCCTCGAGCTTGGCGGATCCTGCGACGATGCGGACATTGGCTCCGCTCGTGCCCGAATCGCCCAGTGTCGCCCGGACTTCTTTGAGGGGAGCGTCGGTGGGGGAGGTGACGACGAGCACGCCCCCGACCTCTTCAACCGAGGCTTCGGCCGGAATCGGGATGCGGATGATGTCGCCCGGCTTGCTGCCGCCCTTGATCGTGAGCACCGCCGCCATCAGCAGGATGACGAGAATGAGCCCGGATTCCTGGGCCTGCAGCAGGCGGCGAAAAAGCGATTTCCGAATCGCCGGATTCTTGTGCGGGGTGGCGGTCAAGAGGGGTGAAGCGTAGCAAGTTGGCGCAGAGAGGACGACAAATCAATCGACGGCTTCGATCCAGTTGCTGCGATAGGAGAGGATCGCGTTGATGTTCCGCGTGGTGTTGGCGGGCTTGTTGAAAGTCGGCTTGTCGAAGAAGGTGGACTGGATGTTCCCGGTCACGAACTCGCCGTGCCCATCGGAGAACATGAAGTTGCCGCCGTCGCGTCCGTGATTGTCGACTTTTCCGTACGTGTCGGTCGAGAGAGCGCCCGCGGCCGCATAGCCGGACGGTGGTGAGCCGGACGGGTTTCCGCTGTTGTAGAACGAGAGTGTGCCGACATCCGGGCCGTTGGTTTCGTCGCCCCAGACCGGCACCGACGAAATGACCGTCGGCTCATCCGTCTTCAGTCCGGCATAGTAAAAATAACTAATATTATAAGAAGCAATTTCGTCAATCTTTGAGGGGATTTTGGGGGTATACGAAGTGTATTGCGGTGGATCTGAAGTATAATATGCTTTGCCACCATCCCAGCCATTCGTGGAGGTATTGTGATAATAGTACCGACGGTCCTCTCGATCCGCCGGGCAAACCAAGGCGCCGAACCCATCCATGTACTTGCCCAGCACCGGCTGCGTCACTCTGTCCGAATAATATGGCGATACTTGGGCGAAGATCTTTCGGATGTAGCCGACTCGGGGATCGTTCGCGTCATCTCCCTGCCCCAACTGATTTAAAGTAAAGAAGCCCGCGAGCCCGCCGTACTTGTGTTGCCGACCCCATCGAGGCTTTATGTGATTGGCATCTTCCTTGTCCATCGCGGCTTCGCTCTCGCCCGAATCGGCGACGGGAAGCGCCGGGTACCAGCTCTTGTATTCGCCAGCGTACAGCGCCATCGAGGTCGCCATCGACTTGACGTTCGCGAGACACTTCATGTTTCGAGCAGAGTTGCGGGCCTTGCCCAGCGCCGGAAGCAGAATACCGATCAAGAGTGCGATGATGGCGATCACGACCAGCAACTCGATCAACGTGAAACCGCGCACGCCTCCGCGCCGCGACCAACGCAGCCGCTCGGCGTCTCTGGGCGCGTGAAATCTTTCGGGCTGACTGGCGATGTGCATCACATGTCCTTCTGGCACTGCCTGCGGCGGAACAAAGACGCCCGAACGGGCTGCGCTGCCGCGTGAAACGCTTCCAAACCATACGACGGAATCCGTCCGTCGTATCCCTCCGGATTCGGAATCAACCCCCGGGACTCTGCAAACTAGCGGGAATACCGATCGCTTGTCAAGCGCCGCGATACTCGGGCCCGCTCGACCTCGCCAGTTCTCGACGATCGCCCCATGATTGATTGCAGGGTCCGGTCGCGGTTCAGACGGGGTTCCGGCGCGGTTCTGCCACGGTCGCTTGCATCGCTTCTTCGAGGTGAACTGTCCGCGGATGAGCCCTGAGAGATGGTCGCACGCCCGGGCGGTTTTCGGGCCGGACTCGCAACCGTGCCGTGATTCCGAGGAGCTGGGTCTTAACAATTCGACGATCTGGTGTGGAAAGCGCTCCGCAGTAACACGGACAGGACGTTCGCGTGCGCGCTCGCGGGGAGGTAGCGTCGCGGAAATAGCGAAAACAACAGGATTTGTGAGTGAACACCGCGGTGTTCGGGCTCGTTTGTGGTACACTTGAAAACGGTGTCAGAAACACTCTGTCCGGGTCTGGGTGGGTGGTTTCTGCGCGTTTGGCTGCCGCCGGCTACCGGGTCGGTGGGTGGCGATTGGAAAGCTTCTTCGAGGGAGTATCTGCCGATGCGTCAGTGTTTCATTGCCCCCGCCCTGATTCTCGCGGGCGTTTGCGGTCTTGCGGTTGCTCAACCCCTTGCCATCACCGGCGTCAAAAAGCCCCAGTACGGCAATCCTCGCTGGGTCAACGCCATTCCGACCAATGCGGGCGACAACAACGTCATCAACTGCGACAAGAACACGCTGGGCGGCGCCACCGTCAACACCGTGACGACGGGAATTGAGTTGGCGATTCCGCTCTCGGCGCTCGGCAACCCGAGCACGCTGCGCGTGACGGCTTTCATCAACAACCAGGACGGCGGATTCGTTTCCAATCAGTTCAGCGGCGTTCCGCTGGTTGGCACGGTCGTCGGCGAAGCCGCTCAGCCCGCCAACTTCGGCGAATCGCGCTCGGTCAACCTTCAGACCGATGCCAGGGCCGCGGGCTTGCAGTACTACACCGTGAATCTCGCCACCGTGGGCACCGCCCCGGTGATCGACGGCACCCGCGACTCTTCGGGTTGGACCACGCGCTTCCAGCAGGGTGCACGCACCGGCTTCGGCGACGCGGTCGGCGGAACCGTGGATTACGCCGGCGGCTCCGAACTCGACGGCGGATATGTCCGCATCGCCAACGGCAACCTCTACATGTTCTTCACCGGCAACCTCGAGTCGAACCACAACACGCTCGAAGTGTTCTTCGACACCGGCAGCGCGCAGGGCCAGAATCGCCTGCGCGGCGACAACCCCCCGGCCGGCGGCGACGGCATGCACCTCAACCGCATGGGCGACGACGGTTCGGGCAACGGGCTCACCTTCGACACGGGTTTCAACGCCAGTTACTGGGTCGGCCTCAACTGCGGCGATTCGCCCTTTGCTCTCTATGTCGATTACGCAAAGCTCTCGAATAACGATGGATCCGGTGGCGGTTCCAGCTTCTACTGCGGCTCTTCCGGTGCTGCGAGCAACGGCGCGCTGACCGGCGGCACCGCGGGAGCACCGGCGATCCTCGCCACGATCAACAACTCCAACGTGCTCGGCGTTCCCGCGTTCTGCCCGCCCGCGGCCGGCAACCAGAACGTCTCGAATGGCTCGGAGCTGGACTGTGTGTATTCCTACGTGGACAAGACCAACAAGCGCCTCTACCTCCTGACGACCGGCAACGTCCGCACCGACTACTCGAAGTACAACATGTTCATCGATGTCGGTGGGTTCATGACTCCGGGCGGAGTGGAGCACGGCCAGAACCGCATCCGGAACGACAACTCGGGCTTTGACTTCGGTCACCTGAACGGCATGGGAGGCGACGGCGTCAACCCCGTCGGCCTGACGCACGATGCTGATTTCAGCGCGACTTACTTCATCGACTACACCAACGGCGACAATGTCAACAACTACTCGCACGCGACCGTGCTCCGCACCAACGGACGTGCGACGGTGTGCGACGCGATCGTTGATTACGGCATGTTCGACGGCGGTCCGAAACTCGTGGCGGGCGCGAACGGCCAGCTGTACGACGTGATCAAGTACAACGGTCTGCAGGGATATCCCGGCGGCACCACCGAGCCGTTCATCGGAATCCAGGAGCAAGACGGCACGCGCACCGAACTCGAAGGCAACTTCGCGCCGTACGCAGGTCACAAGTTCATGGTGGATTACATCGTCGCTCCGTGCGGCGGCGGAAACACCAATGCCCCGAAGCCGGCCGCCGGCATCATCCTCATGCGGATGGATCAGTCGAACCTCGCGGGCGTGACTTCCGCCAACGGCGGCGCCCCGTTCACCGAGGACGACGTGATCGCGGTGAACACGGGACTCGAGTTTTCCATCGACCTCGCCGAACTCGGCTACGACGGCACCAGCGACATCAAGCTCGCCGGCTTCATCGAGTCGAGCGGCAACGTGACGAACCAGGTGCTCGGCGATCTGCCCGCTTCCTACGGCACTTCGCCGGGTGCGAACGTCGGCGTGCCCAATCAGGTGAATTTCGCGAATATTGCCGGCAAGCAGTGGGTGCGGGTCTTCCAGAGCTGCCCCGCCGATCTGAACGGCGACTGGATTGTCGAAGATGCGGACTTCGTGATCTTCGCGAACAAGTACAACGAGCTGATTGCCGATTCCCGCTTCGCCCCGGGCGACTTGAACGGCGACGGCTTTGTCGACGATTCGGACTTCGTGCTCTTCGTCGCGGCCTACAACGACCTCGTCTGCCCGAACATCATGGAGTAATCACGATCTGAGGATCGGACACTGAAGAACGAGGGGCCCGCCGAAAGGCGGGCTCTTTTCTTTCGCGGCCGGGGAGGCGGTCTCCGCACACGCGCCGGTCTGTGATACGATGAAAGCGTTCCAACACACGCTCGCGGCGGCGAAGTTGCCGCCCGAATTTCAGGGGATAGATTCATGAAAATCGGCCTGCACAGGAAAGGGATGCTCGGAGCGGCGCTCGCACTCTTGACGGGAGCCGGCGCACTCGCGCTGATGGGCGCGGGCGAAGCCCCCAAGAAGACCTACAGAATCGGCGTCATCGCCAAGAGCCAGAGTAATCCGGTCTTTCAGGCGGCCCGCACCGGCGCGCTCGACGCCGGCGAAGAACTCAGCAAAAAGCTCGGCGCCGATGTGAAAGTCGAATGGCGCACCCCGGTCAACGAGGATGCGCAGCAGCAGGCTCAGTACGTCGAGCAGCTCGCCAGCCAGGGCTTCGACGGTATCGCGATCAGCGCGAGCGACGCGAATGTGCTCACTGCGGCGGTCAACAGCGCGATCGATCGGGGCGTCGTCGTCATCACCTTCGACAGCGATATCCCCGCGAGCAAGCGTCTGGCCTATTACGGAATCAACGACGAAGAAGCCGGCCGATCGGTGATGCGCGAGCTGGCGAAGGCGATGAGCGGCAAGGGCGGCAAGATCGCCATCCTCTCCGGGAATCAGAACGCCACCAACCTCAACGCCCGTGTCAAAGGCGTGAAAGATGAGCTGGCGACCCTGAAGGATCAGGGTTTTACGCTGAAAGACGTGTACTACACCAAGGAGACGGCGAGCGATGCCGCGGCACTGGTGCAGCAGGTGCAGACCGCCAACCCCGACATCGTCGGCTGGGCGATGGTGGGGGGCTGGCCGCTCTTCACGCAGAACGCGCTCGACGGCGTGTATGAGAAGGCGAAGATCGTGTCGGTCGATCACCTTCCGGAGCAGTTGAACTACATCAAGAACGGAGAAGTCGCGGCGCTCATCGGGCAGGATTGCTACGGGTGGGGATACGAGAGCGTGGTCATGCTCGTCGACAAGCTCAATTCCAACAAGAACCCCGACAAAGTGATCAACAACTTCAAGCTGTCGGTGGTGACGAAGGACAACGTGGATCAGTACGAAGGCCTGTGGAACAAGTGGCTGCGAAAGAAGTAAGCGCGTCCGTTTCGTTTTTCGCGTACGATGATTCTTCCGACCGCGCCGACTCTCGGGGCGGTCGGTTTCTTTCAGGGAAGGAAGCCTGGTCGGATGGATCGTGAGACGCCTGCAGAACAGGAACCGACGACGCTGCTCGTCGCCGAAGGAATCTCGAAGCGATTCGGGATCACGCAGGCGCTTGATAACGTGAGCGTGTCGTTTCTTCGCGGCGAGGTGCACGCGCTCATGGGCGAGAACGGCGCCGGCAAGAGCACGCTCGGAAAAGTCATCAGCGGGCTGCACCGCCAGGATAGCGGCACAATTCGAATTCTTGACGCGCATCCCGACAAGATGCGAGAGCTTGTGCCCGGTTCGATCGACGACGCGTTCCACGCGGGCGTCCGCATCGTGCACCAGGAACTTGCCCAGTGCCCGAACCTCTCAGTGGCGGAGAACCTGGCGCTGCACGATCTGCCCCGCACGCGTTTCGGGCTGCTCGATCGACGCGCCATGCTCGAGCGTGCCGCGGCGCTCGTGCACAAGCTCGAGCCCGCGATCGACGTTGCGGCGCCGCTCGGGACGCTCTCGCCCGGGCGCAGGCAGATCTGCCAGATCGCCTCGGCGCTCGACGATCGATCCGCGAGCGGGGGCAGCGCTCCACGCGTGATCGTGTTCGATGAACCCACGAGTTCGCTCTCGATCGCCGAGACGGAAAGGCTTCTCGAGATCACGCGTCGGCTGGCCCAAGGCGGCATCACGGTCATCTACGTCAGCCACCGGATGGGCGAGATCTTCGCGGTGTGCGATCGCGTCAGCGTGCTCCGCGACGGAAAATATGTCGCAACGAGCCGCGTGAAAGACATTGACGAGCCGACGCTGGTCGAACAGATGATCGGGCGGCGATTGAGCACTCCGACCGGGAAGTTGCCCTCGCTGGCCGCGGAAACCGGGCATGTCGCGGCGCCCGGGAGCGCGATGCTCCGCGTCTTTAGCCTCTCATCCGAGAAACTGTCGAACATCTCGCTGGAAGTCAGAGAAAGAGAAATCGTGGGGGTCGGGGGGCTGGTCGGGTCCGGGCGCTCCGAGTTGCTCAACGCGATCTTCGGGCTCGATCACAGTGCGCGCGGCCGAATGGAAGTTGATGGCGAACCAATCTCGGGCGGAGGCCCCCGCGAGGCGATCGCCGCGGGAATCGGCTATGTCCCCGAAGACCGGCGATTGCAGGGTCTTTTCTTTCTGCTGGGGGTGGGCGAGAACACCGTGATGCCGTTCATGTCGAGGCTCGCGCGTCTCATCGGGATCCGCGATCGCGGCGGCGAGCGACGGCTCGTTTCGGATCGGTTCGCCGAGTTCCGTGTGAAGGCGGCGAGCGCGGAGTCGTTGCCCGGCGAGCTGTCGGGCGGTAACCAGCAGAAGCTCCTGATCGCTCGATGGATGGGCAAGAACACCAGGGTTCTGCTGCTCGACGAACCGACGCGCGGGATCGATGTCGGCACCAAGGCAGAGATCTATCGGCTTGTGCGCGGCGCCGCCGACGCCGGGGCCGCGGTGCTGCTGGTTTCGAGCGAAATGCCCGAGTTGCTCGCGCTCTCCGACCGAATCCTAGTCATGAGCGACGGGTGCATTACGGGCGAACTTTCCGGCGAGAAGATGACGCAGTCCAATATTCTCAAGTTGGCTACGGTCGAGCGGGAAACGGTCGGGGCGGGTGCGTGAGCGATTCGCTCCGGTTCTGGTGACAAGGAAGAGAACGCGGAGAGCGCCGAGGGTGCGGAGTTTCGCGAAGGAGGAAGAGAGCGAAGCAAGAGTGGAGAATTCGCGAGGATCGAGCAGGATAGAGATTGTGCGATGGGCCGATCGACCGCGCATACATGCGTCAGCGAAGATCGCAATGATTTGTCGTCAATTCCCTTGACGCCTCAAGCTTTGAGTTGAGCCGCGAGTTTTTCTTTCCAGATCTCTTCTCTGCGCAACTCCGCGATCTCGGCACCTTCCGCGTTCTCTCTATCTCCCGCGTTGCACCTACCACCGGTTACGGGCAGAGCAGGTTGTTGTACGCTCCGGCGAAGATGACGAAATCCGAATCGTCGGTCTGGCCGTCGCCGTTGAGGTCGCCCCGCAGATCGGTCAACGCGTCGTACGCCGCGGCGAAGATCACAAAGTCTGTGTCATCGACGAAGCCGTCCGCGTTGAAATCGCCCGGGCAAGTCGTGAAGTAATTGACGTAATAGTCTTTGACCGATGAGCGACCGGAAAGTTCGAACGACACGAGCGTGACGCGGTTCACGCCGTTCACGAATGAGACCGCTCGCGAGTAGTCAAACCGATCGCTTTGGGTGCACTGATTGAAGGAATTGGAGCTGGCGATCGGGTCCGCCGCGGCGGCGAGATTCATGATGATGTGCGTGCGCGTGACGGTCCGGTCGCCGGCCTTCACCAGGTAATTCGCCGATGGATTCGCGTTGATCACCGGCGCGATATTCGTGATATTGGCGATCGGGGGGAGTCGGTCCACGTAGAAGACCTGGCGGAATTCGCGGAAGAGAGGCGAGTCGTTCGCGCCGCGGTGACGGAACGCAACTACCGAGAGATAGTGCACGCCCTCATCGAGCAGCGAGGCGTCGATCGTCTGCGCGTAATTGCCCTGATTGATGAGGTAGCCCTTGTTGTAGAGCGGGTCTTTCAGCGTCAGGAATTGCTCGTAGCCGGCGCCCGCCGCGCTCGTGTAGTCGAAGTCGACGACGCCGTTGCCGTTGAAGTCCTTGTAGCCCTGATCGATCTTGAAGAGGGCGTTGTCGTCGGTGTTGTCGTTCGCGCCGGGCTGGCCGACGATGCCGGTGTCGCCGTTGCTCGTCGTCAATTGAATCTGGAATGAGTTTCCGGTGATGACCGGGATCGGCGTCATGCGGCGGCGATAGGACGGCACGAAATTCGTGTCGGCGGCGATCGTCGAGGTGATGCCGGTGAGGTTGAGTGTGCCGCTCGGCAACGCGGGCGCATAGACGAGGTAGCCCTTGTTGTGCGTCGTGGTTCCTGTCTTGTTGCGCGGAGTCGTGACCAGCACCCAGCCCGGCGTGCCGTTGAAATCCGCCGTGGTCAGCACTTCGGGAATGATGTTGGTCGGATCGACCGTCGCATCCGCGGCATTGCCGGTGAGTTCGATCAGGCGCGTGCCGGTCGGAAAACTCGTCTTGACGAATCGCACGTCGGTGCCCGCGTCGTATCGGTCGTTGGTCGCGACGAGGCAACTCGCGGTGTAGCTGCCGAAGCCGAGAAACTTGCGGCGCTCGAAGATGAGCACATCGGCGTTCGACTGGTTCTGCGGATCGGTCGAGTTGATCAGGTTGATGTCGTTGCGTGCGACCCAGTTGTGAATTTGCACGAGTTTGGTGAGCGTGCCGTCGGGCGTATTTACAGCGGGATCGGTGTTGAAGCCGAGCGCTGTCGGCATTCCCTGGCGCGGCCAGAACCCTCCGGAGCGCGCGATGCCGCGGGCGTTGTGGTAGACGTTCGGAACTCCGGGGCGCGTGAGCAGATACGCGTGGGCGTACATTCCCTGCGCCGTTGCCGAGGGATAGGGCGGGGCGGAACCGCCGTCGCCCCCGTCGCCATTGTCATGGCTCCAGATGTGATTGACGCCGAGAGTTCCGTCGTTGTTGCCGTCCTGGTTGTCGAGGTGTGCGTTGATCACGTTCTGCCACGAGCCGTTGCCCGAAGCGTTGACCAGATCGCGCAGTTGGCCCGCGCCGTTCAGATCGAGGCAGTCGCGGTTGCCCCATGAATCGCCGCTTCGATTGTTGTTGTTGGGCTTGCGAATGTAGTTGTCGTAGCAGAACTGGTTGCTCTCGACCGACTCGCCGAACGAGAACGGAATCACTTTTCGCCCGTCGGGTGTGGTGCGACGGTTGTACACGATCGAATCGAAGTACTGATCCCAGAACCAGCTCGGCACGTGCTTGATCGCGTCGAGTCGGAAGCCGTCAACCTTGTGGACGTCCATGATCCACTGCGTCCAGCGCATGAGAAGCCCGGTTCCGTTGTCGGCGACCGCGGTTCCGTTGAGACCGTCATAGGGATAGAACGTGAAGTTGAGCGTGCCGCTGTAACGGAAGGTTCCGGGGTTTGAAACGGCGGTGCCGGCCAGCGAGCGATTCGAATAAAACTGAGCGTTCTTCGGGTCGGGCTTGTTGTAAAGAGTACCCGCGGGGATGTTCTGCGGATCTCCCGCGGCGACCGGATGGCGGATGAAGACGTTGTTGCTTTCCTGAGCGATGTCGATCAGTGAAACCAAGTCGCCGTTGTACAGGTTGTAGTTTGAGCCGCCGGGATTCTCTGACTGCAGATATCCGGAACCGTTGCCGTTGTGGAAGTCTCCCCAGTTGTCGGTGGGGAGTTTGCTCGGATTTCCGGGCGCGGAATTCATCCAGAAACCGGGCCAGCCTCCGTTCGCCTGAAAGCCCGAGGATGTATCGCGAGCGCCGTTGTGATTGTAAATCGCGTCGATGTAGACCTGTCCGTCGGCGCGCTGAAGTTCGCCGCGTGCCGCGTCGAAGAAGTCGGCGGTTCCGTATGCGGTGGGGGCCGAAGGGCTGCCCAGATCAAATCGATCAAAGGGGTTGTAGCCGGCCGAGCCAACATCAAGGCAACGGGAGATGGGCGGAAGCCAGACGGCGCCATAGCCCGCCATGAACCAGTCCGGCACCTTCTTTTCCATGTCCGTCCATTTGCACTCGAACCATTGCAAAATGACCGCATTGTCGCCGGGCACGACGTTTCCGGCGGCGGCTGTGAGACACAACGCGGCACCGGCGGCATTTGCGAGCAGAACTCCGAGAAAGTAAGAACGGCGGTTCGGGCTGATGGACATGATCGATCGGGTCCTCTCTGGACGAGTTCGGAAAAAATCAGGCGGCAGATAACCAACCGGTGACAAGAGAACGCCGTTGACACGGAAGATGTTCGTTCCGATCCGCCCTTGGGATTGTGAGAATCCCGGGCCGGAATGTAAACGTTTCTCCTCCGAGTACAAGATACCGGCAGAGAACGCGGCGGGCAACGGACAAATGCAGCGTCCGGCGAGAATCTGGGGGTGTTCTCGGGCTGCAGGGCTTGAGGCGGGTCGGGATTGGCGTCATACTCCCCGCCTCGCCAGCGGCGCGAATGCAAACACAGGGAGTCTTACCGATGCGGAAAGCAGGAAGCGTGAAGGGTCGGCTTGTTCGAGTACTCGGCGCTGCGCTGATTCTTTCGGCAGGCGCGGCGGCTTCGGCAGCGGAGCTGGCCGCGGTAATCGCCGGCCCGATCGGTAAGGGGGTGTATTGCTACTTCGCCGATGCGGAGGCTCAGAAGAACGCGCTGCCGTCGCTCGCGATGGAGAAAGCCCGACCCGCGATCGGCGCGGCGAGCGGATCGATGCCCGAGGCTCCGCGCTTTGAAACGCAAGGCGAGAAGACCATTATTCGCATCGCGGTTGCGCCCAACACGTCGCTGTATGGAACGGGATCGGTCGCAGGTCCGGTTCTGCGCAACGGGCGGACCGTGACTCTCTGGAACACCGACGCGTACGGCTACGACGATACCAATCCGAGTTTGTATCAATCGCATCCGTGGATTCTCGCGGTTGCGCCCGACGGAAAAAGCAAGGGCATTTTGATCGACTGCTCGTATCGCATGACGATCGCGATGCCGAGCCTTGGCGGCGGCGACATTGTCGTGACCGTCGATGGTGGACCGAAACCGCCGGTCATCATGATCGAGCGCGATACGCCGCAGGACGTGGTGAAAGCGCTCGCGGAATTGACGGGAACGATTACACTGCCGCCGAAGTGGGCGCTCGGGTATCACCAGTGCCGCTATTCGTACAACCCGGACACGAAGGTGAAGGAGATTGCGGACGGGTTCCGGTCGCGGAAGATTCCGCTCGATGTCATCTGGATGGACATCGACTACATGGACAAGTTTCGGATCTTCACGTTCGACAAGAGCCAGTTCCCCGATCCGAAGGGATTGAACACCTACTTGCACGGCAAGGGCGTTCACAACGTGTGGATGATCGATCCGGGCGTGGCGGCGGACAAGAGCAAGTTCGGACCCGAGGGGTATTTCGTTTTCGAGCAGGCGATGGCGGGCAATCACCCGGTGCAGCGCGCCGACGGAAGCACGTTCTTCGGCGAGGTGTGGCCCGGCAAGTGTGTGTTCCCGGATTACACGCGGAAAGAAACGCGTGAATGGTGGGGCGGCCTGTACAAAGACTTCATGGCGAACGGGATCGACGGGATCTGGAACGACATGAACGAGCCGGCGGTGTTCAACGTTCCGAGCAAGACGATGCCGGAAGACAACCTGCACCGCGCGGACGCGGATCTCGGCGGGAACGGGCCGCATCTCCGGTATCACAACGTGTACGGAATGTTCATGGTAAAGGCGAGCCGCGAAGGGATTATGAAGGCGAACCCGGACAAGCGGCCGTTCGTGCTGAGCCGCGCGAATTTCCTGGGTGGACACAGGTACGCGGCGACGTGGACTGGCGACAACAGCGCGAACTGGTATCACCTTGAAAACTCGGTGCCGATGGCGCTCAACATGGGCATGAGCGGTCAACCGTTCGCGGGGCCGGATATCGGCGGATTTGCGGGTAACGGACCGAAGGGAGGCGAAGGAAAGCTCTTTGCGCGCTGGATGGGATTCGGCGCGATGATGCCGTTTGCGCGCGGGCACACGGGCAAGGGGAACATCGACAAGGAGCCGTGGTCGTTCGGGCCGGAAGTTGAGAGCACGTGCCGCGACGCGATCAATCGGCGGATGAGGTTCATGCCTTACCTGTACACGCTGTTCCAGGAGGCGAGTGTCGACGGGTTGCCGGTGATTCGGCCGGCGTATTGGGCGGATTTGTCGAACCCGGCGCTGCGGAGCGAAGATGACGCGTTCCTGCTCGGGAGCGACCTGTTGATCGTGCCGGACATGGTGCCGGATCGCTCGCGCGTGAGCGCGATGCCGCGGGGGAATTGGGCGAAGTTTGACTTCACGAAGAGCGATTCGCCCGAGAAGGCGGACCCGGATTTGCCGAAGTTGTACGTGCGTCCGGGCGCGATCGTGCCGACGGGGCAGGTGATGCAGTTTGTGGATGAGAAGCCGGTCGAGGCGACGCTGATCGTCAATCTTGATGAGAACGGCAAGGCGATCGGCACGATGTACGAGGACGCCGGCGATGGATGGGGATACAAGAAGGGCGAGTACCTTCGAACAACCTATTCGGCGGAGCGCAAGGGCGATGAAGTGATTGTCAAGGTCGTAAAGACCGAGGGCGAGATGAAGCGGCCGGTGCGGAATGTGGCTGTCCGGCTTGTGGGCGGTGCCGGGGAAGCGGCGGGCAAAGGCAAGGACGGCGACGAGATCAGGATCAAGACGAAGTAAAGAAAGTCGGGAAAACTCGGCGTGTTTCGGTCTGATATGATATGCAACCAGGAGGTTGCATATGAGATCGTCGAGCGACCGGATAGAGAAGCAGATCGAGATAAGGTCCTCGGTTGATAGGATCTGGAAAGCGCTGACGGACCACCGGGAGTTCGGTGCGTGGTTCGGTGTCGCGCTCGAGGGGCCGTTTGTCGCGGGCAAAAAGACGCACGGACGCATCACCTATCCAGGCTATGAGCACCTGGTGTTCAAAGTCGAAGTAGTCGCGTTGAAGCCGATGGAGTACTTTGCGTTCCGTTGGCATCCGTACGCGATCAACCCGAAAGTGGATTATTCGGCCGAAACGCCGACGCTTGTCGAGTTTCATCTCCAGCCAAAGAACGACGGCGTCTTGCTGCGGGTCACCGAATCAGGCTTCGACAAAGTGCCGGCCCACCGACGCGATGAGGCGTTCCGGATGAACTCGGGCGGCTGGGAGATTCAGGTGAACAACATTCGGGAGTACATCGACAATGAGCGAGCGTGATGTGCTCCGAGACGTGCGCCGAAGGGTGCGTGTCTTTGCGGCGCTCGGTGACGACACGCGACTCTCGATTCTTTCGCGGCTTCGGGACGGCCGATCGATGTCGATCGCGGCCCTGTCGAAAGGGAGGAGTGTCACCCGTCAGTCGGTTTCAAAGCATCTGGCAGTCCTTGAGGATGCGGGGCTGGTGCGGAGCGTGAGGCACGGGAGAGAGAATCGATTTGCGCTTGTGCCGCGGGCGATTGACGATGCAGCCCGCTCGCTCGAAAGTATTTCGAGGCAGTGGGATTCTGCGCTGCTCCGGCTGAAGGAGAGAACCGAGGCCGAGCAAGCTTGAGCGATGATCCTCAATCGTTTCGTGATTTGTCAGGAATGATCGGCGCGGGCTTGGCGGCGGGGGTTGCCTGCGGATTGGGAATCTGCTTAAGCGCCGTGGCGAGGATGCGAGCCGCCGAGTCGGTCGCCGAATCACTGGCGGCGGCCTTTGTGGTCGGAATCGACGAGGCGGTTTTCACTGCGGATTGCGCTTTTTCGTTCGCCTGAGCCGTGGCGTCGGGTGTGCACGGAGCGGTTCCGTTCTTTGCCGGGGCGAGCGCCGCCGAAGCGGACGGATTGATCCGGTTTACGGGCGTGCTGAAGGATCGCCTCGAAGCCGCGATTTCTTCCTCGGTGTATTCCTCGCCGTGCGAAGCGACAATGGCCGCCAAAGCGCCGGTTTCGATTGTGGTCGAGGTCTTCGCCGTTCCGACGCGGCCGTCGGTCGTCGCGCTCGTGCCGGACGTTACGGCGATTCGCGGAGAAGCTGCCGCTTGCTGTTCGAACGCCGGCGCGGCATCGTCGGAAACCGCGGCGACAGTCGGCTCATCGGAAGCAGTGCCCGCGGGTTTCGACTCCGCCGGTTTGTTGGCGGCTTCGTAACGATCAGCGGCTTCTTTCAGCACGAGCGCGCCCGCAATCGGGAGCATCGCAGAACAACCCGCGAGCATGGAAACCAGCGCGAGGCCGATGAGCGAAAAAGCGAATCGAGATTTCATGAGCGCACTCCCGCGGTCCGCGGGGCGGCCAGGCCGAAGGGCCGCACGAGGCGCCGACGACGAAGGCACTGCCACCACGCGGCATCTTCGACCGAGAACGAAGGTCCGTCTATTCCGGCGCCGGGGATTGCACGTCCGCGTGTCCGTTATTTTCGGGCGAACAACCAGAACGCGCAAGAAAGAACCCACCTGCTGCGGTGGGTTCTTGCGAGATCAGAATCATTGCGATTCGCCGATGACCGGCGAGCGGCTTACTTGATGCCGTCCTTGCTCGCGATGTACTTGATCAGGTCCACGCAGCGTGCGGCGTAGCCCGCTTCGTTGTCGTACCAGCTCACGACCTTGAAGAAGCGCTTGTTGAGTTCGATGCCTGCCTTGGCGTCGTAGATGGACGAGCGCCGATCGCTGACGAAGTCGCTGGAAACAACTTCCTCGTCGGTGTAGCCGAGAATGCCCTTCATCGAGCCTTCGCTTGCGGTCTTCATCGCGGCGTTGATCTCGGCGAGGCTGGTGTCCTTGCTCGTTTTGAAGGTGAGATCGACGGCGGAAACGTCGGCGGTGGGCACGCGGAAAGACATGCCGGTGAGCTTGCCCTTGATCGCGGGGATCGCGAGGCCGACGGCCTTCGCGGCGCCCGTGCTGGCGGGAATGATGTTCTGGTAGGCGTTGCGTCCGCCGCGCCAGTCCTTCTTGGACGGACCGTCCTGCGTCGGCTGGGTCGCGGTCGCGGCGTGGATCGTGGTCATCAGGCCTTCTTCGAGGCCGAAATTGTCCACGATGACCTTGGTGATCGGCGCGAGGCAGTTGGTCGTGCAGGAAGCGTTGCTGACGACGGTGTGCTTGCTCGGGTCGTAGGTTTCGTGATTGACGCCCAGAACGAGCGTGGGAACCTGTGCGGGTTCGCTCTTGGTCGGAGCGCTGATGATCGTGCGCTTGGCGCCGGCCTGATTGTGCAGGCTGGCTTTCTCGAAGTCGGTGAAGAGGCCGGTAGATTCGAGAACGTAGTTGACACCAATGTCCTTCCACGGGAGTTTGCCGGGGTCCTTCTCGGCCATTGTCTTGGTGGTGAATCCGTTCACCGTGAACGAATTCTCTGTGGCCGAGATCGTGGCCGGCGCACCTTTGACATTGAACTGGCGGTGCATCGTGTCGTATTTGAGGAGGTACGCGAGATTGTCGGCGGGAACAAGATCGTTCACCGCGACGAACTCGATGCCCTGCTCGAAACCGATTCGATAGACAAGGCGGCCGATGCGACCAAATCCATTGATTCCAACTCGGATTGCCATCTCACGTTTCCTCGTGCACGCGGCGAATTTGGCCGCGGCGGGCGATTCGCACCGGAATCGGGCGAACCTCGCGCGGTTCAGCCTCCTGTGCATCCGATTCTAGCAGGCTGTTGAAATTCTGATTGTGCCTACTGCGCCGACGCATTGCAGACAACTTTCTGGCCCTCAGACCCGGGTCGCGAGGGTAGATGGCGGTTCGAAATTGCGACTGGTTGGAGTTTTTCAACAGCCTGCTAGGAATCTGGATCGGGCGCTTCTAGTTTTTCGGGTGCGGCGTGCGCGAGCGCCTGCCGGCGAGAAGCGTCGCCAGGGGCTCTTTTTTCGCGATTCGTTCGAGCGCAGCCGCTTTGGCGCGGCGGTAGCGGGCCATGTTTTTTCCGGAGAACCTTCGCTTGATTCGGGCGAAGCTGCGACGGCAAGAGGCGCTCACGCGGAATTGATCGCGGATGAGATCAAAGTCATCATGCGCCGAGCCGATCGCGACAAGCTGAACACCCAGCGGCGGCGTCGAGCGGTTGTCCTCGAAAGATGCGAATTCCGAATTCCGCTCGCTCTGAAGATTGCGGCGATAGAGGCGAAGCAACCGGCGTTCTGCCTCGGAGAAGGACGCGGAATCCACGCGAACCACGATGTCCAGATCGCTCTTGGTGGGCATCGCCCGAACCGACGTTGCACCGACGTGTTCGATGATCGCGCCGGGCAATCGCCGACGGATCCTGGTCCGCTCGCGCCGAAAACGCTTTTCCGCGGCGAGCGCCGCGTCACGGGTGCGCATTAATTGAAAAGTTTCACGCTGCAACAACATTCCTGAATGCCGATCGCTTTGGAACGAAATCAATCCGTCGGCTCATCGGCCTTCGAGAGCGATCTTCTTTGCTTCCTGCAGCGCGATTTCGATTTGCCCGACCTGAGGCGTCAGATCTTTCACGACCGACGTGGTGTCGAAGACTTCGAGCAGGGCTCTGCTGGTGAGTACGCCCCGGACGAAGCTCGGGCCGTAATCGCCCGCGCGGATCATCGCCCCCAATTCCGGATCCTTTTCAAGCCGGGCGATCGCATCCTGCACGCTGGGGGTTTCGCGAAGACTGCGCATGGCTTCGCTGGCGACAAAGTGCTCTCTTGCTTTGCGGTGACGCATCACAAGCGCGAAATCGCTCGTGAGAGCGAAGATCTTGGCGCCCTCCATCGGGTTCGTGCTCTCGGCGACGCCCCCCAGGCTGGAGTCTTTCACTTCTTCGGCGAAGCGCACGACCGCTTCGGCGACGGGGTTTGGCGGCGGGGTTTCGCCGCCGGGACCCGCGCCGAGTTGTCCGCGCGCGACGGGTTCCATCGCGAGCGGAACCCAGAGAACGATCAGGCCGAGGAAGCAGCCCTCCAGCAGCCCGATGCCGCCGCCGGCGAACTTGTCCATCCCCGAGAGTTGTGGGCGCTTCTTCAGCAATCGCTTTGCGACCAGGCTGATTGCGATTGCCACGATCGCTGAAATGATGAGTGCCGCCAGGCCAACGGAGATCAGTCGGGCGGAAAGTCCGCTGGTGCTGGTCATCGAAGTCAGGGCTGGCTCGAGCGCGCGTCCAATGGGGCGGCAAAGCAAAACACCGAAAATCATTCCGGCGACGATGCCGATCAATTCGGCGGCGCCTCGCCACAGTCCTTGAATGATACAGAGCCCGAGCACGAGCGCAACGACCTTGAGCGGCAGCGAGCCGAAGATGATGCAAACGAGCACGATCGCCGCGACAGCGATCATCAAGCCCGATCGAAGCTTCGCCTGAGGCTCGCTCAGAGTCGCGTCCGCCGCCTTGTCCGCCACGCCCGGCTTTGACATTTGTCACCTCGGAAGAACAAGACGATACCACGAGGGATCGGGCGCTGTTGAAAGCGGCCGGCCCGCCTCTCGGCGGACCGGCCCTGACAATGAATCAGTCATCCTTCCGACGAGGGCGGGTAAAGGCTTCCAGCCCGAACATCTCGGACAACTCCACGAGCGACTGACGACGCACGTCAAGCGTGGAGAGCCAGCCCTCGGCAGACTCAACCTGCACAAAGGGCAGGCACACGGAGAGAACCCGCCGCGGTTCTCCGTCGGCGCAGTCATAGCACGCAACCTTGATGGGGCGCACGCTCAGGCCGGGAGTGACGTCGAGCGCCTGCGGCGGCAGCACCTCGTGCGTTTCATAAAGGGTCGCAACGAACATGCCGAGCGGATGTCCTCGGGGCGCAGGATCTTCGCAACCGTCAGTTCATTCATCTCCCGGATGTTCGGGTCGATCTTCACGTTTGAGTTCATGGCGAACAGCCTTCCCGTTCTCCTGCGTGCAACGAGCGCGCGGAAAACACGAAAAACAAGCACCTCTTCAATGTTCAATTCTATAAAATGAGCGATGGCGACTCAGGCGTCGCGTTTCGACCACGCCGCCGGCGCTTGGCCGAGGCGAACGTGTGTGATGATGTGGCTGAAAAAGCGAGCCATTTCTAAATCGCCGTCTTGCGGAACGTGGAGTTTTGTCGCGGAATTCGGCGAAGTCAAGCCACCTGTCCTCGCACGAGCCAACTGAGACCCTTTCTCGCCGCGGAGCGGCGTCCTCGGCGCATTGGAGTGTGTGAAGTCAACCAAATGCTTCGTTTGGTGCGAACCTCGGGCGTGCCATTCGCGTCGCGTAAAATGAAAGCAGCACCGGAGATACTGCCATGGCTTACTACACGAAACTCGGCCTTCTCCCGAAAAAGCGGCACGTGCAATTCCGCCGCCCCGACGGCGTGCTCTATTCCGAAGAACTGTTCGGCACCGAGGGCTTCACGGGCCCGACAAGCACGATGTATCACATCCACCCGCCGACGCAGGTTGCGGGGTGGAAGCATCTCTACTCCACAAAGCAGGAGTACCTCGAGCAGAATGTGATGCGGATGCGCCACGTGATGACCGGAGGGCAGAAATCGCCTCCGAAGGGAGACGCGGTGACGGGGCGAGTCGTGCTTTTCGGAAACACCGATTGCGAGATGGCGGTTTGTAATCCCGCGGAGCAGATGAACTATCACTTCAAGAATGCACAGGGCGACGAGTGCATTTTCATCCACTTCGGAACGGGTGTTGTCCACACGATGATGGGCACGCTGAAGTTTGGCCCCAAGGACTACATCATCATCCCCAAAGGGGTCATCTACAAGCTGACGTGGGACAAGCGCGATGCTTCGAAGATCGCGCAGGGCGAGCCGAGCCTTGAGAACACTCCGTTTGGCCGCATCCTTCTTATCGAAACCGCGAACGGATCGCACATCGGACCGCCCCGCCGGTACGTCGCGAAGGAGACGAGCCAGTTTCTCGAGCACGCGCCGTACTGCGAGCGCGATCTGCGGCTGCCGGAGATGCCGCTGACGTTTGATGAGAAGGGTGACTATCCCGTGCGCATCAAGGCGCGGGACATGGTGCACGAGTACATCTATCACTACCACCCGCTCGATGTCGTCGGCTGGGACGGCTGCTACTACCCGTACATCTTCAACATCGACGATTTCAGCCCGATCACCGGCAAGCTGCACATGCCGCCTCCGATTCATCAGACGTTTGAGGCGCACAACTTCGTCATCTGTTCGTTCTGTCCGCGGATGCTCGATTACCACCCGCAGTCGATCAAGGTTCCGTACAACCACAGCAATCTCGATTCGGACGAGGTGCTTTACTATGTGGAAGGGAATTTCGGCAGCCGCAAGGGGATCGAAGTTGGTTCTCTGACGGCGCACCCGCAGGGCATTCCGCACGGTCCGCATCCCGGGACGGTGGAGGCGTCGCTGACCGCAACGCACACGGCCGAACTCGCGGTGATGTGCGATACGTTCCGGCCGCTGTTCCCGACCAAGGCCGCCATTGACCTCGACGATGCCAAGTACCCGGCATCTTGGCAGGGCGAGCACTTCCCGGGGCTTTCGAGCGGGAAGGTGCATTTGAACGGCGCAACGGTTCCGGCGGCGTCCGCCGCGGCATTCCCGAAGGAAGTGCACCCCGTCAACGTGATCAAGGCGGATGTAAGCAGCACGGAGATTCCGGCGCCGGGGGGCTATGGAAACGGAAACGGCGCGGCAAGCGGAACACCGAAGAGTGCGTCGACTTCCACTGCAAACGTGTGGGCGCCGTAAGTCGCAGGTGAAATACTGACTCTGAAAAATGGCACTGTCAGCTTGATCCGGAACGCTCGTGCGGCGATGCAAACTTGCTGCCGATCACAACTTCCCCTGCGCGAACTTCATCAACGCGAATATCGGTATCGCCCGTGATCAGCCGCGCCGACTTCGAGAAGAAGAACCACCCCCAAGCCCAGTTGAACATCACGATCAATCGGTTTCGGAAGCTGATCAGGAAAGTGATGTGGACGAGCGACCAGACGAGCCAGGCGAAGAATCCGCTGAATTTGAAGCCTGCGACCTCGGCTACGGCTTTGGCTTTCCCAATCGTGGCGAGTGAGCCTTTGTCCCAATAGACGAACGGCTCGCGCGGCGGGGGCGGGTGCCCGGCTTCGATCTCGCGTTTGATGAGGTTTCCGACGTATCTGCCCATCTGGATGGCCGCGGGCGCGACGCCGGGCACAGGTTTGCCATCTGATTCGACCGACGCCATGTCGCCGACGATGAAGACGTTGCGATGGCCCGGCACCGAGAGATCAGGACCCACTTTCACCTGACCGTTTTTCTCGACAGGAACACCGAGGGTTTCGCCGATCGGATTCGCGCGCACGCCGGCGGCCCAAAGAACCGACCGCGCTGGGAAGAACTCCTCGCCGACGTAAATTCCATCGCGGGTGATATTTGTCACGCGTGCGTTGAGATGAACCTCAACACCCATTCTCTCCAGTGTCCGCTTGGCGCGCTCGCTCGATTCGCGGGAGAAGGTCGGTAGCAGCCGGTCGCTTCCGTCGAACAGAATGACACGGGTCGTGGTCGTGTCGATGAAGCGGAAATCTTTCGGGATCGTCTTGGCGGCGATTTCGATGATCGCGCCCGCTAGTTCAACACCGGTCGGTCCGCCCCCGACGATCGCAAAGGTCAGTGCCGCTCTTCGCGCTTCTTCGCTCCCTTCGTATTCGGCGCTCTCGAATGCGAGCAGAATCCGCCGGCGGATTTCGGTCGCGTCTTCGACCGTTTTCAGTCCCGGGGCGATCTCTTCCCATTCATCATGCCCGAAATACGAGTGTGTCGCGCCCGCGGCGAGAACGAGCCAGTCATATTCGAGCGTCGGGCCGCCGTCGAATCGCACGTGCCTCTTCTCGAGATCGATCGCGGTCGGCTCGGCAAGTACAACGTGCGCGTTCTTCTGTTTGCGTAGAACGTGGCGGATCGGTGTGGCGATATCGGCGGGAGACAAGCCGGCGGTCGCGACCTGATAAAGAAGCGGTTGAAAGAGGTGGAAGTTGCGGCGATCGATGACGGAAACATCCGCGGCGACGCCTTTCAAGGCCTGTGCGGCGTTCAGTCCGGCGAAGCCGCCACCGATGATCACGATCCGCGGCAGTGTCGCTCGCATTTGCTCCATGGCTCTGGACTCTTCACCTGAACCGCGTCATTTTCGGGACAACGCTCACCCGCGAACGATATCTTTGGCGATGGTGAGCGCGGATTCGGGGCGGCCCAGGAGCAAGGCGTGATCTTTCAACGACTTTAAGCGGGCGCGATCTCCCAAGAGCTTTTCGAGCTTGTACGGCATGGCTCCGATGCTGTTGATTTTGATGCCGGCGCCGTTTTCGAGGAGGAAGTCGCTGTTGCGGGTTTCCTGGCCCGGAATCGGATTCACGATGACCATCGGCACGCCCCGCGCGAGCGATTCGGATGTCGTTAAGCCGCCGGGCTTTGTCACGACCGCATCGGCGATCGCCAGAAGCTCGTCCATTTCGCGCGTAAAGCCGAGCACCTTGACCGAGTGGTACGTCGGCACTGACACTTTGTCGAGCTTGGTTTTGAGCTGCGTGTTTTTGCCGGCGACGGCGATGACCTCAAGTCCGGTATCGACTTGCAAAATGGCATCGAGCAGCTTTTCAACAGGTCCGACACCGAACCCGCCGGCGAGCAGGAGCGCGATCGGGCGAACACCCTTCAGCCCGTGCTTTCGCAACAGCTCGGCTCTGGGCTTTGGCGCCGCGAACACTGGGTCGATGGGGATTCCGGTGACGAGGATGTCGGCCGATGGGATGCCGCGGGCCAAGAGGGTGTGGCGTGTTTCCTCAATCGCCACGTAGTAGCGGTCGCAGGGTTGGTTGTCCCAGAACGCGTGCGCATCGAAGTCGGTGACGACTGTGACGTGTCGCTGCTTTGTTTGATTCTTTCTTCGCTTGCGGGCGATGAGGCTTGCGGGCAGGAAATGCGTGCTGATGACGGCATCCCATGGTTCCTCGTCCAGCAACTTGTCGAAGCCGCGCATGTTGAGGCGATCGACGAGCAGCTGGAGCTTGTCTGCTTTTCCGCCACGGGGCCGCGCGCGGTCGGTCTTGTCGTAAAAATAACCGAGCAGGTGGGGGGCCCGGGTTACGAGATCGAGGTATGCCTTCGCGTAGACGCGGCGATACAGCACGTTGGTCAACTTCAAACGTCGACGTTTTTGACGAGAGCGTCCGGTGCGATTCTCTTGAGGCCGAGTTCAACCGCTTCCGCGGCTCGAAGGTGTCCCGCGCCCACGGATGCACTGAGAATCAGATAGTTCTTCGCCACATTCACTCCGCGGAGACGTGCGAGCCCTTTTCCGTCGGGGCCTTCTTCATAAGCAGCACCAGGAACAACAGGGAAGACGCGAGCACGGCGGCAACCCAGAAGATATCGAAATACGCCATGGCGGTCGCTTGCCGATCCCGCATGTTCGCCATGAGCTGATAGGCCATGAAGCGCGACGCGACCGGATCACCCGTTTGCGTCATGAAGATTCTCTGCCCAAGTTCGAGAATGTTCGCGACCGCTGGGTTCAGCGGGTCAAGGAATTCGTTCAGGCGAAGTGTATGGAATTGCTCGCGGCGTTCGAGCACGGTCTGCGCGACCGATGTGCCGACGCTCCCGCCTTCGTTGCGAAGGAGCGCGAGCAGGCCGACGGCGGCGCCGCGGATCGCGATCGGAATCGTGGCGAACGCGGCGACGTTCAGCGGGGCGAACAGAAACCCGAGTCCGATGATCATCACCACGCGGGGCCACACGACCTGCCAAGGGCTGATCGAGAGATTCATGAGCACCATCCAGTAGTTTCCGGCGGCAATCAGGAACACGCCGATCGTCATCAGGATGCGAGCATCAGTTCCCCGATTCAGCATTCGCCCGATGAACAGCATCGTGACGATCGCAAACAATCCGGCCGGTGACAGAACGAGGCCTGACATAGTGGCGTTGTAGCCGAAGAGCGTTTGCAACATCGCTGGAAGCGAAGTGGTCCCCGCGTAGAGAACCCCGTACGAGCACGCCAGGATGATGCAGCACGAGCGGAAGTTGGCGTCTTTGAGGGTGCGGAAGTTGACGAGCGGGTTCGCGACTCGAAGTTCGCGAATGACCAGCCCGATCAAACCGAGGAAGAACGCGGCGGTCAAAGTCTGCACGCGCCAGAACGGGTCGCCGAACCAGTTCCATTCCTGCCCCTTGCTGAGCACGACTTCCCACGAAATCATCGTGATCGCAAGCAGCACCAACCCCGGGAAATCGAACGGCAACGGGTTCGCCCTCGCACGATCGGTTTGTGCGCGGAGATAAGGGGGGTCGGTGACAACTGCGCGGCAATAGAAAAACGCCAGCAGGCCAACAGGCACATTGACGTAGAAAATCCAGCGCCAGCCGAAGTTGTCGGTCAGATAGCCGCCGAAGGTCGGTCCGATCACGGGGCCCAGGAGCGCCGCCATCCCGAACATCGTCATCGCGCCGCCTCGCTGCTCTTTGGGAAACGCATCGAGCAGGATCGCCTGGCTGCAGGGCTGGAGCCCGCCGCCGGCCAAGCCCTGCACCACGCGGGCGGCGATGAGCAGCTCCAAGCTGGGCGCCATGCCGCAGAGAGCTGAGGCAACCGTGAAGATGGCGATGGAGAGAAGGAAGTAGTTGCGTCGGCCCAATCGGGTGCTGATATACCCCGACATCGGGAGGATGATCGCGTTCGCGGCCAGATAGCTTGTGATGACCCACTCGCTGTCCACCGCCGGAGCCGAAAGGCCGCCGGCGATATAGCGGAGCGCGACGTTCGCAATCGTCGTGTCGAGGATCTCCATGAATGTCGGGATGACGACGGCGAGGCCGACGACCCACGGCCGGACTGCCGCGGAGTCAGCGGTTCGGAACGCGGACGCGGTACTCGCCCGGTCCGTCACTTTGCCGACTCCACGCCGGCGCCGCGGCCTTCGGGCAGGGGAGTCTGAATCGACGGTTGGAGGACGCGCCCGGCATCTGGTCCCGTCGCGGGCTGATCGATGAAGACCGTTGGGGTCACCGAAAGACCTACGAAGAGCGGGAATTCTTCGGGGTCATAGTCGATCAATTCGATCCGCACGGGTAGCCGCTGCACGACTTTGACGAAGTTGCCCGTGGCGTTCTCGGCGGGCAGAAGTGCGAGTGTTGAACCCGTTCCCATGGTAAAGCCGGTAATACGGCCCTTGAACCGGTGCGTGTCGCCATACATATCGACGTCGAGAGTCGCTGTCTGCCCGATGCGCAGATAGGAAAGCTGGGTTTCTTTGAAGTTGGCGTCCACCCAGATCTCGGTGAGCGAGCGCACCGCCATGAGCGACTGGCCGACGACGACATTGTTTCCGGGGTTGACGTTGCGACGGGTGACGACGCCGTCGATCTCAGCGATGACATCGCAGTAGCTCAGGTTGAGCTTTGCCTGTTCGAGTTGGCGCTGCGCTTCAAGAACCCTTGCCTCGGCCTGCTTAACGCTCGGCGCCTGCATCAGCAACTCGTTGTAAATCGTGTCGATATTGCCGTCGGGTGCGCGCTTCTTGAAGTCGGCCAGCATTTCACGAGGCGAATGCTCGAACGAAGAAACGATCCCCATCTGGGCGGCAACCTGGATGAGCTGGGCCTGCGCTTCACGGACTGCGGAAAAGGTCTGGTCAAGATTTGCGGGAACATCGGTGAGCGGCCGGCCCTGTTCGGGCTGCACGGAAAGACCGAGCGAGGCCCGGATCTCGTGCACATTCTGCAAAGCCTCCGCGACCTTTGCTTGCGCGACCTGCACCGCCTGCTTTCGGTGATCGATTTCCTCCTGCGAGAGTCCGCCGGAGTCTCCCGTTTTGAGCGCTCGCTCGTAATCACTTTGCGCAAGAGTCATCTGCGCCTTCTGGGCATCGAGTGTGGCGGCCTTTGCTTTCAGGAGTTCGATCCGATCGTTCACGGATTCGATCGATCGTTCCAAAGCGAAACGCAGGCTGCGCATTTGTCCTTCGATGCCTCGGGCGGCGGCAATCGCGGCGACCAGATTGGCCTTTGCTGTGCCCAGCGCCGCCCCCGAGATGTCCACCTGCAATTGATAAGGTGTCTTGTCCAGTTCGACGAGAAGATCGCCTTTCTTGACGCGGTTGTTGTCTTCGACCAGCACTCTGCTCACCTGGCCCGGCACGCGCGGGGCGACAAACGTCACGTGTCCGTTCACATAGGCGTCATCCGTCGAAACGGTGTGCAGCATCCGCCGAACCCACGGAGTCAAAAGAATCGCCGCGGCAATTGCCGTGACTATCAACGCGAGCCTGAATATCAGATGCGGTCCCGTCTTTCGCGTGGGTGCATTGACGGGGCGATCACCGTCGACCTGCGGACCGGAAGACGTAGCGACTGAAGTCGGTTCGCGGGCGGACTCGTCTGCCATATCCAGACAGTACCAGCAATCGGAAGACGCCGACAACGCCGTTAAACCATGATTCATATTGATCTTTGCGCATCGGATACATTGTGGTCGGAAGGATGTGCCGCGATGCCGAATCCGGATTTTGAGAAGCTGGGTGTCTTCTATCTCGGAAAGGAGTTTGACCTTTCCGCTCGCCGGCGCTCGGAGAGCCTGATCCTTTACGATTCGAAAGACCTCTGCACGCACGCCGTTTGCGTGGGAATGACCGGATCGGGAAAGACCGGGCTGTGCCTGGCGCTGCTGGAAGAAGCGGCGATAGACGGCATCCCATCCGTGATCATCGATCCCAAGGGCGATCTCTCGAATCTTCTGCTCACGTTTCCGAGCCTGAAGGCCGACGATTTCCGTCCGTGGATCAACGCAGAAGATGCAAAGAAAAAGGGTGTCTCGCCGGACGAGTACGCGGCGCAGCAGGCCGCCCTGTGGGCCAAGGGCTTGGAAGAGTGGGGGCAGGATGGCGCGCGGATCCAGCGTTTGAAAGACGCTGCCGAGTTCGCGATTTACACGCCCGGGAGCAGCGCGGGCCTTCAAGTCTCCATTCTCAAGTCGTTTGGTGCGCCAACGCCGGAAGTGATCGAGGACGCAGAGGTCTTTCGTGAACGCGTAAACACGGTGGTCACAAGTCTCCTTGGGCTCCTTGGGATCGAAGCCGATCCGCTCAAAGGCCGTGAGCACATCCTGCTTTCGGCACTGATCACGCGCTCATGGAGCGAAGGGCAAGATCTTGAGCTTTCGAGCCTGATCGCGCAGGTGCAGAATCCCCCGATCCAGCGGGTAGGGGTCATGAACATCGAGAGCTTCTATCCTGCCAAGGAGCGATTTGCGCTCGCGATGCAGATCAATTCCTTGCTCGCGTCGCCGGGTTTCTCACGCTGGATGGAGGGCGAGGCGCTCGAAATCGGCGCGATGATTCATTCTCCCACGGCAAAGCCCCGGTGCGTGATCTTCTCGATCGCCCATCTCCCGGATGCGGAGCGGATGTTCTTTGTCTCGCTCCTGCTCAATCAGGTACTTGGGTGGATGCGAACGCAATCGGGAACCTCGAGTCTTCGCGCGATTCTGTACATGGATGAGATCGCCGGATATTTCCCGCCGACAGCGAACCCGCCGAGCAAACGGCCCTTGCTCACTCTCATGAAGCAGGGGAGAGCATTCGGAGTCGGGGTCGTGCTCGCGACCCAGAACCCGGTTGATCTTGACTACAAGGGGCTCGCCAACGCGGGAACATGGTTCATCGGCCGACTCCAGACCGATCGCGACAAGCAGCGCGTGCTCGACGGGCTTGAGGGAGCATCCACTCAGGCCGGTTCCGGCTTTGATCGCGCGGCAATGGATCGATTGCTCTCGCAACTGGGTTCGCGTGTGTTTCTCATGAACAACGTGCACGACGACGGGCCCGTGGTCTTCGAGACGCGTTGGTGCCTTTCATACTTGCGCGGGCCCCTCACTCGGACGCAAATCAAACTGCTCTCCGATCCCGCGCGGATCGGTGATGCCGCGGTCGCGGAAACGGAGAGCGTGCCCACCAAACAGACTGCCGCAGCTTCTTCGGCGGCTCGGCCCGTGCTTCCCCCCGAAGTGCCGCAGTATTTTTTGGCTACGCGGGCGAGCGGTCCGGTCACGTACGTACCCATGCTGCTCGGGTTGTCGAGAATCTACTACAGCGATTCCAAAGTCGGAGTTGACACGGAGGTCAGCGCTTCGATGCTCGTTTCGTTCGAGGGCGGCCCGATCGCGATCGACTGGGATCGCGCCCAGGTTGCGGAGTTGTCGGAAGCAGACCTCGAACGCGAGCCCGCAACTCCCTCGTCATTTGCGGTACCTCCTGCGGATGTCGCGAAGCCGAAAAACTTTGATGCGTGGAAGAAGTCGCTTGTTGATGCGCTGTTCCGTGCGGAATCGATCGACATCCTTATTTGTGATGATCTCGAAGAGGTGTCCAAGCCCGGGGAGTCGGAACGCGATTTTCGTTTGCGGCTCGACCAGGCCGCGCGCGAAGCCCGCGACGGCGCGATCGACAAGATTCGCGCCAAGTACGCACCAAAGGCTGCGACGCTGGAAGAACGCCGAAGACGGGCGGAAGCGAAAGTTCAGGTTCAGAAGGAGCAGGCGTCGGGAGCAAAGTGGAACACCGCGATTTCGGTTGGCTCGGCGATTCTCGGTGCTCTGCTCGGTCGAAAGACGATGAGCGCAGGGAACGTCAGCAAGGCCGGGACCGCCGCCCGGAGCGCGTCGCGCACGATGAAAGAATCCGCGGATGTCGGCCGGGCCGAGGAGGATGTCGCGGCGATCGATCAGCAGATCAGAGAACTCGAAGAAAAGGTGCAGGGCGAGATCGATGCTGCATCTGCAAGGGTGGACGCCGCCACGATTTCGCTGGAACGCATCACGCTCAAACCAAAGAAGACCAATATCACTGTGAAAGCCGTGGTTCTTGCGTGGGCGCCGCATACGTCGCATGGGGGCCGGTTGACACCCGCCTGGTGACAAGGCTTTTTTCAGGAAGAGTGCATGATCCGTATTCAAGTTCTCGGTGCCGCGGGCGGTGTAACAGGTTCGTGCTACCTCGTTGAAACCTTGAAATCGCGCGTGCTCGTTGATTTCGGGCAGTTCCAGGGCCCGGACGCGCGGGGCGGCGCGAACTTTGTGATGCCTCCCGCGCTCGATGAGCTCGATGCCGTCGTTCTCACGCACGCGCACCTGGATCACTCCGGCCGCCTTCCGATACTTTGCAAGAACGGGTACAAAGGCGAGATCTTTTCGACGCCGGCATCTAGCGACCTAACGGATGCGGTGCTTGCGGATGCCGCGGGGATTCAGGAACAGGACGCGCTCGCGGAGAACAGGCGTCGGGAACGGGCGGGGCTGGAACCCATACCGCCGCTGTTCACGCGTGCCGACGCGGAGTGCATCAAGGCTCGGACCAGAGATTGTCCATACTACGAACCTGTGCAGGTCGCCGAGGGCATTTCGGTGCTCTTTCGCGAAGCCGGCCACATTCTCGGCGCGACCTCGATCGAGATGACGGTGTCGGATGGAAACGATACCCGAGTCATCGCCTTTTCCGGTGACATCGGCCCCCGTCATGTTCCGATCCTGCGCGATCCCGACCCTCCATCGAAGGCCGATCTTGTTTTTCTCGAATCGACCTACGGCGACCGGGAGCATCCGCCGCTGCAGCCATCTCTCGATGAGTTCATCCGGGTCATCCGCGAGACAATCTTCAACAAGCAGCGTGTGCTCATACCGGCGTTCGCCATCGGACGCACGCAGTTGCTGCTCTATTACCTCGGTCAGGCAGTACGGGACGGAAAACTGCCGGCGGACATCCCGATCTTCCTCGACAGCCCCGCGGCGATGCGAGCGACACAGGTCTACCGCAAGCACAGGGAGCTCTACGACAACGATGCGGCGAAGCTCGCGCGAACAGGAAACTTCGAGCAGGATTTGAAGCGTTTCCGCATCATCGAATCCGCGACCGAGTCGCGTGCGCTGAACGAATCGTGGGATCCCTGCGTCATCATCGCCGGCTCGGGGATGTGCGAGGGCGGCAGGATCGTGCACCACATCCGGCACAACATCTGGCGCCGCGGCACGGCGCTCATCCTCGTCGGCTATATGGGTGAGGGCACCATGGGACGCCGCCTCGCCCAGGGAGCCAAACAGGTCTACATCTTCAACGACCCGATCGTCGTTCGGGCGACTGTGCACAAGATCGATGGTTTCTCGGCGCACGCGGGTCGAACGGAACTCATCGAATGGATGTCGAAGCTGGCGGCGGGAAAGCCACGGGTGGCTTTGACGCACGGCGACGACGGTCCACGCGCTTCTCTCGCACAGGGCCTACTCGAACGCTACGGATTGAAGGCGGAACTGCCGATGAGAGGAGACATCTTTTCGCTGGCGTAATCGCTGTTCCGAATGCCTTCCGCGATCCCCAATTTCCGCAAGCATCTGCCGCTGCTCGACGGCGTCCGCGGGGCCGCGATCCTGCTCGTCATGATCTTCCACATGTCGCTGCTCTCAAGCGAGCGCGGCATCGACGGCGTCGCTCGCACGCTGTTTTCCTCGGGTTGGTGCGGCGTGGATCTTTTTTTCGTGCTTTCGGGCTTTCTGATCACCGGCATTCTGTACGACACACGCGAGGATGCGAAATATTTCAAAACGTTCTACATTCGCCGGGCGCTACGCATCTTTCCGCTCTACTACGCCGTGGTGTTCTTCTCGCTCATCGTGTTGCCCGCCGCGGCGGCGCATCTGCCGCATGCTGCTCAGGCGAAGCTCGACCGGTTCGGGCGAATCGAGGGCGACGAATGGATGTACTGGGCGTACTTGTCAAACTTCGCGATCGCCAAAGCGGGGCAGTTTCGGCACGGGATTCTGGATATCTCGTGGTCGCTCGCGATCGAGGAGCAGTTCTACCTGGTGTGGCCGACGGTTGTGTTTTTCTTTTCCCGAACCGTACTGATCCGAATCTGCATGGGGGCGATCGTGTTTTCCCTTGCGTTTCGATGCTGGCTTCTTTACACAGGGGTGAATCCGATCGCGCTGCATGTGCTCACGCCTAGCCGGCTTGATGCGTTGGCGGTGGGGGCCTTTATTGCACTCGTGGTGCGGCAGGCAGGAGGGCTCGAACGACTTGCGGCGGCAGCGCGCGTTGTCATCCCGGTCGTGGGTCTGTTGCTGATCGGCGACGGAGTCTTCCGCTACTGGACGCACTCGGGACGAATAGGAGAAGAAGGGCTCTTCAGCGCGAATCTGCCGGAGATTCAGGCAGCCGGTTTGACCGTTCTCGCTGTGTTCTTCGGTGCGATTCTGGTGCGCGCGGTCGCGGCATCGCAGCGTGAGATCGCCGATCCCGGTGCACGGCGGTCGCGACTCGTGAGAGTCTTCGAGTCCAGAGTGCTCCGTTCCTTCGGAAAATACTCGTACGCGATGTATTTGTTTCACTTGCCGCTGCGTGCGCTCGTTCGCGACTTGATCCTCAAGCAGAAGCAACTGCCGATGATCGCGGACTCGCAATTGCCCGCGCAATTGGCGTTCACTGTCGCCTGCATCGGAATCACGTACGCCGCGGCGTGGCTTTCATGGAACCTGTACGAAAAGCATTGGCTGGGACTCAAACGCTTTTTCGAATACCGCTAATTGCAAAAACGAACCGTGGACGCCGACCCACGAGAGCCGGCGTCCACGGAATTCTCGTATGTGCCCTTTCCCCTCGGGCACACACGACCATTTCCTCTCGACTCGGTGCGAGGCTGGCGCCTCGTGCCGAACCCCACTGCCGAGTTACCTTTTTTTCCTCCACCCCGTCCTGCTTCTACCTGACCACCGGCACAGCTCCAAACTCTCTTCCCTCTCTGTGCCCACTCCCCTCCCGAGTCAAAGCGGAAACGCGAGTCCGCGCCTGCGAACTTTTTGCAAAAAGGATGCAATCCAAACAAAATACGAATTTAGACTCTCTCGGACGCGAATCGAACAGGATCTTGCAGTCAAGGCGTTCCGGCCCATGCCCCCATGCGGGGCGGAGTTTCTTTGTGCTCATGGCTGCAGCCGAATCCGGTCGATTTCGCTGTTTCAGGAAAGCGGGTAATGCGTTTCTGATGCAGTCAAGTGACTTCGCCATTCCCAGGGCCACTTTGGACTCCGAGCGTTTCAAGCTCGTACGCGAGATTTTTCTTGATGCGCAGCGCTTCCGCGGTGCCGCGCGGCAGGCATTTTTGTCTCAGCGGTGCGGTGGGGATCCAGCGCTCCAGAGGCAAGTGACGGACCTGCTGAAGTACGACGATTCTGAGGCTTCGGTACTCGACAAACCGGTGATCCGGGCGATCGAGGAAACTTCAGAGATTCCGCGGATGCGAGTTCCGCGTGAGCCGGTCGGCCGATTTAAGCTGCTCCAAGTGCTCGGCGAGGGAGCGAGCGGCGTCACGAGCCTCGCGCATAATCCCGAGGCGCGCAATCGGCGTGCTGTCGTCAAGGTTGTTCATTCGGCATTCTCATTCTCAACCGCCGAAGCCCGGGAGGTTGTTTCTCGTATTCAGGTGGATCAGCGGTCGCTGGCGCTCCTTCGCCAGTATCCTTCGCCGCGCCTTCTCGACGCCGCACAATTGACAGGCGGCGGAATGTTCGTCGCCACGGATTTCGTTCCCGGCGAGCCCATTTTAAACTACTGCGATCGGGTCAGAGCTTCGATTCGCGCGAGGCTCCTTTTGTTTTTGGATGCCTGCGAAGCGGTGCAAGCGGCTCATCAATGCGGGGTCATTCACGGTGGCCTGGCGCCGGGAAACGCGTTGGTTCGCATGGCCGGCGATGTTCCGACAGTCACCCTCCTTGATTTTGGCATCGCCCGTGCGCTTCACGACCTGCTCGGGCACCGCCGAACTTGGCTCGAAATGCGATTGAATCGCGGCGCCGTCGAGTACCTGGCGCCTGAGCAGGTCGCCGACCAGCCGCGTCTGACCGAGCCTGGTTCGGATGTCTACGCCTTGGGGGCACTGCTCTACGAGATCCTCGTCGGCGTCGCGCCGTTCGACCGATTTGCTCTGCGGCGTGCCGGGATCGGCGATTTCTCGCGCATCATTCAGGAGCAGAAAGTTCTCGATCCTGTCGCACGGCTCTCTGAACTCTCGGATCGCTCGGACGAAATCGCCGCCCGTCGCTCGACAAGCTCCGGCGAGCTCTTCTCCGAACTCAACAAAGAGCTGGGCGCGATTCCGATGAAGGCCTTGCATAAAGCACCCACGAACCGGTACTCCGCGGTGTCTGCCATGGCCGAGGACATTCGGGGCTACCTTGATGGCAAACCGGTCGGCGCCGCGCACGGACTTGGCGGGAGGTTTCGGCGCATGCTCGATCGATTCCGCGGGCTTGACGGCAAATCCCGCTAATCCTGATCGTGTTCGCCGAGCGCTTCTCCCAATTCATGCCGCAGCCACGCACGCGCGAACCGCCAATCTTCGTGCACGGTGCGGGGCGAAATGCCGAGCACGCGCGCGATCTGGTCGATCGTCAGACCGCCGAAGAACCGCAGTTCCACAATGCGGGCCGATCGCTCGTTGAGCTGGCGAAGTTTCTCGATCGCGCCATCGATTTCGAGCAATTCCGCCACCGTGGACGGCCCGTGTTCGTCGGGTGCCGCGGCGTCGAAGTCGCCCAGTCGCCCAACTTCGCCGCCGCCGCGTTTGATCGCGTTTCGGCGCCGCGCGTGGTCTACGAGCACCCGGCGAATCACCGCTGCAGCGGCGGCAAGAAACTGTTCCCGATCGTTGACTTTGATCGCTTTTTCCCAACCCGCGAGCCGGACAAAGGCTTCGTGCACGACCTCCGTCGCCTGCATGGAGTGATCCCGTCGCTCCCGGTTCATGTATCGCGCCGCGATCTCGCGCAATTGGTTGTACAGTTCGGGCATGACCTCGGCGACGTGCGCCTCGAGCGCTGATTTTGGGGTGTCGGTGGCGCTGCTCGGCGGCGGCTCGGTTGACTCGGGCTGATTCATGACGACCACCACATGCGGATAACGCTAGGAGGACTCCCGGATGATGGCTGAATCAAACTCACGGGCTACTTCCTCTCCGCCGGACCTCGGCCGCAAGCGGGGGCTGCTCTCATCCAAGTCGCTCTGGCTGGCGATCCTGATCACACTGGCGGGCGCTGCATGGTGGGCGTATTCCGCCACCGGAGCAACGCGTACTCCGGCTGCTCCGGTGCCGGTTTCCGGATTCGCTGCTTCGCCGACAAACGCACCTCCCGAACCGCGCGTCCAAGCTCCCGCGGCGTTTCGCTACGGCGCGAGTTTCGTCGGCGCCTTTCTGATCGCTTTCGTCCTTAAGAAAATCATTCGGAGCGTTCTTCTCATCGCGGCGATCCTGGTCGGCGCCGTCCTCGCGCTGAAGTATTTCGGGCTCATGGACTTTGACTGGTCGAACGCTCAGCGACATGTCGAAGATGGCGCCGCGCTCGCGCGAGAAGAGAGCGAGAAGTATCGAACTCTTTTGTTGAGTTATCTTCCTTCTGGTCTCGCATCCGGCGCCGGAGCGCTTTTCGGCGCTAAGAGAGGCTAATTCCGGACAATTCCTGCAATCCGCCTCACACATTCCGACATGCTCCCGTGGGGGCGGACGACAGGAGTCGCCCGCAAGCACATTGAGTGGGAGCGCAACTATGCGGAAACGAACGGTTTTCGGAGCGGTATCGGCCGGAGTGGTTTGCGGCGTGGCGGTCGCAAACCACCACATCATGCAGATACAACTGGTGATCGGCGGTGTCGGCGGCGATACGACGGCGCAGGCGATTCAACTCCGCCAGCGCTTTGCAGGTCAGAACCTGGTCTCGTTTGCGCGGCTCAAGGCATACGACGCCAACGGTCTGAACCCTGTCGTCTTGATCGACTTCACGTCGAACGTACCGAATGCCGCGGGCGGCGACACCGTTTTGGTTTGCACGAATTCCTTCAAATCGAAGACGAGCCCGATGACCGTGCCGGATTTCATCATGACGAATCCGATTCCGGTTTCCTATCTCAACGCCGGACGCATCACGTTCGAATTTGACGGCGGCACAATCTGGTGGTCGCTTGCATATGGCGGCGCGTCCTACTTGGGCTCGAATTCAGTTGACCTGACGAACGACTCGGACGGCAATGCGGGGCCTCCGTTCGGGCAACCGTTGCCGACCGCTGGCACGATGGCCTTGCAATACAACGGCCCGGCTTCGGGCGCGAGCACAACGAATGCCGCCAACTACATCTTGTCGCCGGGAGCCGCCGTTGTGACCAACAACGCTCGCGTGAGTTTCACGGTGAAACTGCCCTGCCCCGGAGATCTCAATAACGATGGATTTGTTGACGACGCCGACTTTGTGATCTTTGCCGCCGCATACGACGAATTGATCTGTGGGCCGGTTTGCCCCGCGGACCTCAACGGCGACACGTTTGTGGACGACTCGGATTTCGTGCTCTTTGCCTCTGCGTATAACGAACTGCTTTGTCCGTAGTCCAACCTCTCATTGCCCACCCCATGTGTTGCGTCGGTCGCGAGCACTTCGCGGCCGGCGCCCATTTTTCACTTCGATTGCTGTCTGAGTCACCGCGCAGCGGAGCGTTCTTCTGAACTCACGGCGCGGAATGAGCCATGTTGTGCTTTCGATGTCCATCGCGCACGCGTTTCACAACGATGGCCGATGCGACCACCAGCACGATGAGCACCCCCCAGAGAATAAAAGTGCTGACGGAATTCTCGCGGATGATCCCGCTCGAGCTTGCGCCGATCGCGAGCACACCCAAGAGCGGACCGCCGGTGTATCCGACACCGATCAGGGCCTCGTGCATGCCGCCGGCCTCGACCTCCGCGGCGCCGACCTCCATCGCGTAATAAATTGCTCCGGCATAGATGATGGCCATTCCTACGCCGAAGAGCGCGAGGCCGGCCAGCAGGATTTCGAGCGCGCGATAATCCATGCCCTGCGATGGATCGTTCTTCGCGATGCTCCATGCGAAGATCGCGAGCGCGAAACCGCCTGAAAAGAACGCGCCACCGACGATCGGCGCGGACCAGCGCCCGTGCCAACCGTGCCAACGCTCGAGCGCGAGAAACCCGAGACAGCGCGGCAAGAGCCAGGCCGAAATCACAACCATCTGCCATTCGGCCGGTACCCCGATAGCTTGACACGCCAGTGGCAGGATGGGGCCGAGCGCGCTGCTCACGACGTACGAGGTCGGCAGAAAGACCCGGAAGGTAGTGAGCAGATCGGCGTAGATCGGCGGGGTCTGCGAGTGCGATTCATGCAGGTGGACGCCGGGTTCGCGAGGAAACCAGCGAAGAGCCGAGATCGACAACACCTGGAATAGTCCCAGGCCGACGAGTGCCGCACCCGGCGCGTCCTTGACGAATCGAGAAATCGCCCACGCGCCGATCACCAGTGCCGCGCTCCACAGCACATTCCAGAGCCCGATCGCGGCGCGCAGTTCGTGGCCTCTCCGGCCGCCGGAAAGGAACGACTCAACCATGGGCCACAGAATCCCCGTAATCGGGCTGTAGAAAACGACCATGATCCACACAGACCATTCACCGCCGGCGGAACGGTCGGGCTTTCCCAAGCCGCAAACAAGCGCCGGAAGCGTTGTGAGGGATCCCAACGCAATCATGACTCCAACGAGAATTCCGCGGCTGCTCAAACCGGGGATGGCGTTGCGGAGGAATCGCGTGAACGGCTGAGCCCCGAGCGCACCGATGATGTACATCACTCCGAGGACCGCGCCAAGCAGGAAGTTCTGCAGCGCGGAAAAGCCGAAGCCTTCGGCGGTGAGCACGAAGATTCCGCTTGTGACCAGTCCTGCGGAAAGGCTGTTAATGAACGTGAAGCCGTAAACCGCCAATCGCGGGGTGGGACGTGAAAAAAATGACGGCTCTGGCCCCGGAGCGATGGTCCTCGGGGCGTCGGCATGGGTCGCGGTGGACATGAGTGGGGGAGCGGTTTGCTTCCGGGAAGGGGCGATCGTAGCATCGGGCCGCCGTGTGTTCGAAAGCGGCAAGTTTTCGAGTCACGTGCCCGTAGCTCAACTGGATAGAGCGCTGCCCTCCGAAGGCAGAGGTTACAGGTTCAACTCCTGTCGGGCATGCCATTGGCAACGCAACTTCCTGCTTCGAGCCAAAAACACAACCACCGAGCCAAACACCACTTGGCTCGGTGGCTGATGAGAATCAAACCTCCGCGCCCGCACCCAAATGTTGGGTTCGGACGACCGGAACGCCGAGGCGACGGCGCACGCGTACACGCGTGCGTGTACGCCGCGCGGGCGGAAATAGAAAACAAGCGGTTGCTTGTCTCCCTCCATCAATCCGGCGGCGGAAGCCAGCAAACCATTCTCATCGAACGCGCGGCGGCGGTCAACGAAAACCGGGCTCGAATGGACAAACTGGGTGTTATCCGGACGTTCGCTACCGTTTCGATAGCAGGATAAGTTCAATCCGTGAAAAAGCAGCGATCCGAGAACCGAAGGGTGAGCGAAAAAGCGAGACAGCGGGGACTCCGGCTCGCCGATGTGCTGCGAGAGCGATATCCCGCCGCGCACTGCGCGCTCGAATACCGCAACGCCTTCGAGTTGCTGATCGCAACGATTCTCTCCGCTCAGACGACTGATGTTGCGGTGAACAAAGTTACGCTCGGGCTGTTTCGTCAGTTTCCGGATGCTCGCGCGATGGCGCAGGCCTCACCCTCGGAGCTCGAGCCATATCTACGTTCGATCGGACTCTTCAGAAACAAGGCGAAGAGCCTTGTTGGTGCCGCTCGGATGCTTGTCGAAGAATTCGACGGTGAAGTGCCGAGGACGATGGAAGAATTGATCCGCCTTCCAGGAGTCGCGCGGAAAACCGCGAATGTTGTGCTCGGAAACTGCTTCGGTGTCAACGAAGGGTTCGTAGTGGATACGCACATCCAGCGGCTCGCCGTGCGGTACGGCCTGGCGAACGAGACCGACAATGTTCAGGTGATCGAACGCAAGCTGATGGCCCTGTTTCCTCGCGAACGCTGGTGTGAGCTATCGCATCAGTTCATCTGGCACGGCCGGGCGGTCTGCAAGGCACGCGCCGGCTTGTGCGCCGACGATGAGATATGCAGCGAATTCGGCGTCTGCTGCGAACTCCGCACGAAACCGGGTGCAAGCGGGAACAAAGCTACTTCGGCGCGGCAAGCCGCGAGATCAGCGAAATCGGGTCCGGATCGATGATGATGAACTCGCGGTGCGGCAGGCGGAGAAACCCGGCTTCGGCGGCGCGATCGAGAAAGTGCATAAGCGGATCAAAGAAGCCGCCGACATCGAGCATCCCAACTGGCTTGGTGTGAATCCGGAGCTGCGCCCAAGCGAGGATTTCGAAGAACTCATCGAGCGTGCCGAAGCCACCGGGAAGCGCCACAAACGCATCGGCGATGTTGGCCATCGCCATCTTGCGTTCGTGCATGGTCGCCACGATGCGCATGTCGGAAACCGAGCGGTGCGCCAGTTCTTTGTCAACCAGTTGACGGGTGATTACTCCGGTGATGCGCCCTTGGTGTTCAAGGGCTCCATCAGCGACCGCTCCCATCAACCCCACGCTGCCTCCGCCGTAGACGAGCGCTCGGTCCGATCGCGCAATGGCGACCCCAAGGCTTCTTGCCGCGGCCACAAACGCGGGGTCATGGCCGCACGCGGCGCCGCAGAAGACTGCAATGGAACGGGGCATATCGGACAGGTTCCTTCGACGGGTGTGGTTGGAGTCTATCGGGGGCGCGCGGAGGCGAGGTGGGCAGCGACCGGGTCGATTCGGCGCGGGGACGGGATTCTCTCAATCACTTCTTCAACAGAAATTCGGTGCATGAGCTGGTTGCTCGAAATCCCCTTGTGCCGGACCGCCCGAGGAGGTACGTGACTAACGACGTCGGCGTCGCGCTGATAGGGACCATCCGCTTTCGGATCGGTCGCACCGTAGAGCCCGATCAGCGGCCGTCCGAAACCGACCGCCATGTGGATCGCTGCGGAGTCATTGGCGATCACAAGCGATGACGCTTCGGTGAGCGCCATCAGATCAGCGATCGAAGTCGTTCCAATGCGATCAAGAATCCGGGGTTCCTTCGCCGCGAGATCGGTCAGCGGTGTGCACTGCTCGCGCTCTCCGGGAGCACCCACAAGTACAACACGTGAGTATCCCCTTCGAAGCAACTCCCGCGCCACCGAAGCAAAACGCTCGGCCGGCCATCGCTTCGAGAGCCAACGGCTCGTTGGAGCGACAACAGCAAAGAGGCCGTCTCGCAATTCCGGATCGGCAAGCACCCTCTCACGCGAAGCGGGCGCTGTATACAGACGCATGTCGATCACCGGCGGTACTCCGTCGCGTCGAAGTACCTCGAGCATCCGATCGACCGTGTGGAGGGACCAGGACGCTTCGTACCGATGCGTCAATCCGAGCCATCCGAACTCGCGAGCGTTCTTGAGCCCGACCCGCCGCGGCGCGCGTGTCAACCACGCGAAGAATCCGGACCTGGCCAAGCCTTGCAGGTCATATACGACGTCGTAGCGATTGTGTCGAAGCAAGGCCGCGAACCTGAGCAACGGCGTCGCTGTTCCGCGCCACAGCCCTTCGCTGAGCTTCTTTCGATGAAAGTCAACGACGTTTGAGAGGGCCGGATGATGGCGCACCGCATCCGCGTTGGCGTCCTGTACAAGCCAATCGATCTGCGCGTGCGGAAACGCCGCGCGAAGGGAGACGAGCGCCGGAACCGTGCGGCACACATCGCCCAGCGCGCTGGGTCGAACGATCAGGATGCGTGACGGCGGCTGCGGCACGGAGCACGAGCGTAGCGATCGCGAAGGTCAGGCGACACGCGGCGAGCGCGGCGGTTGCCCGGCTTCAGCCCGCTGCGCCGAACTCGTCACTCTGGTTCCTTCGCGCGATCAAGCAGTTCCTTGACCGCGGCTTCCAGCTGCGCATCCCGTCCGGCGGCCTCGTCGGCGGGGGTTTGCGGCACGCTGATGTCGGGTTGCGCGCCGTGATTCTCCATGTCAGTGTGGCTGCCGCTGATGTACCACCCGCGGCCCGGTGTGCGTACAGCCGTCCCGTCAATGAGCGTCGCGGCGCCGGTTGAGATCACGCCGCCGTATGTGGGAGTACCCACGAGTTTTCCGCGGTTGATCGTCTTGATCGCGTGAGCAAAAATCTCGGCGTTTGAGAACGAGTTCTCATTGATGAGAACCGAGATGTCGCGGGAGTAGCCGTAAATCAAGCGGCGATCGCGCGGGTACGCGTCCTTCTTCACTTCTTCGCCATGTGCGCCGCGCGAGATCGCATAGGCGTGGCGCGGCGCGGTCAGAGACGCCAACAGGATGTCGGCGGTGCTTCCTCCCCCGTTGTCTCGCACGTCGATGATCAGGCCGACTTTGCCGTCCGCCGCCGCGAACAGATCTCGCTCGTAATCGTCGACAGACGCCTGGCCCATCGCCCGGATGTGCAGGTAACCCAGCTTGCCGTCGGACAGTTTATCGACGAGTTGTGCACGGCGCAGCGCTTCATCTTCGTAGCGCAGATCGACATCGGCGCCCGACGACAGAGGTGTGATCAGCACGGCACGAGACTTGACTTCGTTGGTCGCAGGATCGGGCACATCCGATTTACGAGTGAACGAGAGCAGAGTTTCCTTGCCCGCCTTTCCGACAAGCGCGACAGCGAGGTCTGTGCTCGGCATCGATGTTGCATTCGCGGCGAGTTGTTGGGCATCAATAGCGGTGATCACGTCGCCCACTGCGAGACGCATCGAGCGCAGTTTCTCGTCCGCGGCTTGCGAATTGTCGGCGGGAGAGCGGGGCAGAATGCGGACGACTTCAAAACCGCCCGGTACCGGCTTGGTATCAAGGCCGAGGTAACCAACCGACAGCTGAGCCGGCGCGCTCCCCGGAGGATTGAAGACCCCGACGTGGGACCCCTCGAGCTCGCCAAAGAGCATCATGGTTACGCGTGCGAATTCCCCCACGGTGCGGGTGGATTGTGCGAGCGTCACATAACGGTCGGCCATTCCCGTCCAATTCAGGCCCTTCAGCGTCGGGTGATAAAAGAAATTGCCGAGAATGCGAGCGGCCTCCATGAATTTTTGCCGCTGCTGCGCGGCAACATCGACGACAAACGGAGCGTCGATCGGAAGCGCTTCGACCTTGCCGCCGGTCGGTGGCGCAGAAGACACGGTGCCCTGTCGGATAAAGAACACCTTGTCTCCCGTCAGCGAGACGGAAATGTTTGATACGCCGCCAGACTGAATGGTCTTGCGATCCTCACCCTTGTATGAGATCGAAACCAGCGAAGGATCGGTATCTCCCGGTGCGGAAAAAATGATGCGGTCGCCCGCGGGAGTGATCGCGAGCTGCGGGGAAGAGAGCGGGATTCCATTGGTCACGCGGCGGATGCGCAGATACGCGTCTTCGGTGTCGAAGCGCAAGGGCTTGGGTGTGTCCGATTTCTTGTCTTCCTTCTTCTCCGCTTCCGGCTTTGCCTCGCCACCGGTCGCCGCCGACTTGTCCCATTCAACTGGATCGATCGGCTTGCGCTTTTTGGCGGCTTCGGCGGCTTTGGTGAAGTACTCCTCGAGTTCGTAGGGGCGTAGCGCGTCGAGAGACTTATCGAGGGCCAGCGCATAAACCTGAAACTGATTGTTTTGCTCGGAGCGCTCGCTCTGGAAATAGAGAATCTTGCCATCGGCTGTCAGGCGTGGTGACACGTCGGAGTCTGGGTGACGTGTGAGGTTGATTGGTGCGGGGGTCTTCCCGTCGTCACCCGGCTTTGTATCGAGCAGCCAAATGTCCGCATTGAAATCAAGATCTTCCAGTTCGTAAACGATGTGACGCGAATCGGGCGCCCAGAGAATGTCCGGCGGGTTCCATCCGCTCCACAACACCCGGCAATCGCGGGACGCGAGGTCCATCAACACAGCGTCGCCCAGCCCGCGCGTAAAGATCAGCTTCTTTCCGTCGGGTGACGGAGTCGGGTCGCGGTATTCGGGTCCGAAGACTCCGTCGTTTTTGCCCGGAGCCAGATTCGCCGGCAGAAGCGGATGAATATCGAAGGTGACCGCCTCGGCCCATCTCTTTGCGAATTCGTTCTTTGGCTTGTCGTCTTTCTTGGATTCCTTGCCGGTGTCTTTGTTTTCTCCATCAGCAGGCTTTGCGTCTTGTGCCTTCTCTTCTTTCTTTTCTTCCTTCTTCTCCTCGCCCTTGGTCTCGGGTTTCTTTTCTTCGGGCGGCAAGAGGTCCGACTTCGCCAGCGCCACCGTTGCGTAATACAACTGATACGTGCCGGTGTCGTCGGACGCAAAGAAGAGGACGCGATTGTCCGGCGACCAACTGAGTCCGCGCGCACGCCCGGAGCCCAGCGTGACCCGCCTCGTTGGGAAGTGCTCTTCTGTCGCGCGAACGAATATCTGCCCGCGTGCGATCACGGCGAGCGTTTTGCCATCCGGGCTGACCGCCTGTTCCGAGACTTCTTTTCCGAGATTCAGCCGCTGGGTATCCAAGTCGGCGAAATCGCCCGAGAACGCGATCGACACCGCTTGGGGCTTGGCGCCGGGCGTCTTCAGGTCCAGCGTGTACAGCGTGTCCCATACCACGAACGACGCGGTATCACCCGCAGCGTTCACCGTGAGATCGCGCGCACCGTGTCCGATGGTGAGTTCATTCCCGGTCGGCTGAAAATTGGTAAGGTCGATGGCCTGTCCGTCGGTCTGTCCGGCCGCAATGCGTCGCACGTTGAATTCGCCCGACTTTGAAGACAGATAGACAACGGACCCGTCAGGAAGGGGCCAGCCATCGGCGTCCGAGCGCGGGTCAGATGTGAGACGCTCGAAATCCCCGGTTGAAACATTCATCTTCCACAGATCCGGCGCGCCCGAGCCGTTGTACTTGGGACGAGTGAAATCGGCGCGCCCGCGCGTGAACACGATGAACGAGCCATCCGGAGATACGTGCGGGAAAGTTCCGAAGGCGTCGCTGAGCCGCTCGATCGGGCCGCCTTCAACCGGCGCTTTATACAGCCTGTTTGAGCGGTAGATGCTCGGTTCATTTGTCGCAGAGAATGTGACAAACTTTCCGTCAGGAGTGAATCCGGTGAGATTCTGCGCCCGGTCGGTCGTCGTGACGCGACGGACCGGGCCAAGAGCGACGCCGGTCGGTGTCCGCTCAATCGACGCGATGTAGATCGAACGCGGACCATCTCGCTCGGACTCGAAGGCCAGCCATTTTCCATCCGGCGAAAAAGCCGATTCGCGCTCCTCCGACGGGTGCGATGTCAGCCGGGTCCCCGTTCCTCCGGATCGAGAAACCGCCCATAGGTCACCACCCGAGGAAAAAACCAGAAGTTTCCCATCCGGGCTCACACTCGGGTATTGGATCAGGCCGGTTCGAGCGGCGGGGGACTGAGCGAGCACTGATCCCGCAAGGCCGGTGGCGAGAATGAGAGCCGCGATCGAACGTGAGCGCTTGGTCTTCATAAATTGGTCTTCCGAAAATCGACTGCCGAGGGGGCGAGAATAGAACTGATACCGTACCAAAGTTGTCCGGCTGCGGCGAAAAGGGAGTGTCAAGCCGTTGGTTCAAAAGGTATTCATGGGGTGGGATCGATCGTTGCTCGAAAGTGCGGCCGCGTGGCTGGCCACTCGATTTCAGACGCACGAATTGGGAGACGGAATCGACTGTCGCGGAGCGCTGATCGTCGTGCCGGGTCGACGATTCGGACGAGAGCTGATGGCGGAGCTGGTCGGGATCGGTGAAAAAACGGAGTTCTGGGTTTCGCCGGGTCGCGTTGCGACACCGGGAGAATTGTGCGGCGCGCTCCTCCTGGAATCTACCCAAACGGCTCCTTCGCTTGTCCGAGCGATGGCCTGGGGAATCGCGCTGCGCAAATTGAGAGCCGAAGAGTTCGAAGGACTGCACCGGCGCCGGCCGTTGGATGATGCCATCGGCGAGTGGGTGCGGCTCGGTGCCATGCTTGATTCCACGGCAGGAGAATTGGCGCGTGAATTGATCCTGCCCGGTGAGGTGCCGCAACGGTGCCGCGCTCTCGAGCAAACGGGTGATTCGAAGAGATGGGAGATCATCGAGCGCTGCCGCCACACGTACGAATCGCTGCTGAGTGAGAGGCGACTGACAGATTCGAATCTGGCAAACTTGGCGAAACTCCGTGCCGCGGATTGCGAGATTACGCCGACCGTCCGCGAAATCGTCCTTGTCGGATTGGCGGAACTCGACGCTGCCTCGCGCGCCGCGATCAAGCGGAGTCGGGCTGTTGTTTCCGCTCTGGTGTTCGGGCCGGAATCGGAGAACCGCTGGCTCGACGAGGACGGTTGTGTGCGTCGCGATATCTCGCGGGAGCGAATCTCCATCCCGCGTTCGATGGTTGAAATCGCGGACGACACCAAAGCGAGCGCCGATCGCGCCATCGGACGGATCGCAGCGTGGTCCGAACAGCACAGAGGGCTGACGCCCCGGGATGTCAGCGTTTGTGCTCCGGAACCGTCCTGGGCGCGAGATCTCGCGCTCGCGGCACGGGGGGTCGATGGGTTGCGATTTCACGACGCCTCTGGAGAAGAGATCGGTCGGGCTTCCGTGGTGAAACTGCTTGTCGCCGCGGGCGAGCACCTTCGGGAAGGAACCCTCGAATCGCTTGCGGCGATTGTCAAACGACCCGAAGTTGAGCGGTGGATTGTCCGTCGCAGGCAGCCCTCACAGAATTGGGTCGCGAAAGTCGATGCCGCGGCGATCCTGAATCCGGGGGCTCCGGCGAGCAGCCTGCAGGAAGACCTGCAACAGGTTGCGGATGCCGTCGAGGAGTTGCTTGGCCCGCTGTGCGCCGAAGACCGTGCCGAGCGCGAAACCGACCTGATACTGGACGAGATCATCGGGTTTGTTGATCGAGCGCTTGGTGGCGAAGATCAATCGGATCGCGAAGCAGAGGCCTTGGAGGCCATCGCGGACTCGATCGCACAAGTGCGAATAGCCGCGGGGATGATCGGGGCGATGCCCGCGTGGAGATGGATCGAATTGCTCCTCGAGTCCATCCGCGCGGCGCGAATCGCGGCGGCTTCGAGCCGGGACGAAATCGAGGTCCTCGGATGGCTTGAGGCCGCGGTCGATCGTGCGCCGTTTGTGGTCGTTGTCGGATTCAACGAAGGAGCGATCCCCTTGGGACGAGTGGAAGACCCGCTCCTGCCGGATCGCGTGCGAGCCGAACTGGGAATGGCGACCGGCGGCTCGCGTGCCGAGCGCGACGCATTCTTGCTCGAAGGGTTGATCCGGTCGCGAGAACACAAGGCGAAGACGCGCGCGGGTGTCTGGTTCATCTGCGCGAAGCGAGACAACGAAGGAAATCCGCTGAAACCGAGCCGGATGCTCTTTCGTTGTGAGGATGGTGAAGCGATCGATCGGATTGAGCGCATGACGAGCGGGATCCCAGAGGCGGCACGATTTCTTGCGAAAAAGCATGGCGGCGCTGAGAACGAGGATCGGATGCCCGGTGTGGGTTTTCCCGTGGCGCCATTGCACGAAATCGCACTGCCGTCTGCCGTCCGTGCGACCGCATTCAAAGAATACATCCGCTCCCCGTATGTATTCTTTCTCAAGCACGTCGCGCGACTCGTGGAAGTGGACGAGCCCGACGCCGAGTCGGATTCGGGCACGATGGGGACGTTGCTCCATCGGATTCTGAAAGACTTCGGCTCGGGAGAAGCGAAATCAGAACGGCGGGAGGCCGCGATCGCCGAGTGGGTGCTCTCGCAATTCGAGCGGGCTATTGCCGAGCTCCCGTTGCAGAAGTCTTCGGGTGTACGAGACATTCAGCTTGAGGTTGCCAGGCGTCGTCTGCGAACATTTGCTCGCGTTCAGGCATCGCATGCGAGTGATGGCTGGGAGATTCACGCGACTGAGTGGGAAGCCCCAAAGCCGATCGAGATCCAGGCCCCGAGTGGAACGATCCTGCTGAAAGCCCGTCTCGATCGGGTTGATCGACGCGAGAAAGAATGGCTGGTTCTCGACTACAAGACCGGCGACACCGCAAAAGAGCCGGGAAAGGTCCATCTCAAATCGAAAAAGTGGATCGATCTGCAGTTGCCTTTGTACGTCTATTTGTTGCGTGCCAGCGGGCTGGCTCCGAATGGCGCCCGCGCGGGCTACTTCCTGCTTCCCAAAAAGAGCGACGACGGACGTGTCGAATTCGCGGATTGGAACAAGGATCAGTACGCGGAAGCCGAGGCCCTCGCGGCAGAGATCGTGGAGCGTGTGCTCAGAAAACGATTCGAGCAAGGCGATGATCCGTTTGAAGAAGGCGCGATCGCAAGACTTTGCGGAGTGACGCTGCTTGAAGCGGACCCGGAGGAGGTCGAAGAATGACCGCTCCCGCCTCTGTGATTCTCGCTTCCGCGGGCTCCGGAAAAACGTTTGAGCTCGCGGGTCGCTACGTGCGGGCGCTCCTCGAATCGGGCGGATTGCCCGACAAGATCCTCGCAACAACGTTCACGCGCAAGGCCGCGGGCGAGATGTTCGCCAAAGTACTCGAGCGATTGATCGGGGCAAGCAAGGGAGACAATGTCGCCGCGGGGAGTCTCGGTTGCACTCCGCAAGAGGCGCGCGAGCTGGCGCTCGGTTTGGCACGCCGCATCGATCGCGTTCGCGTTCAAACGCTCGATTCGTACTTCGCGGAGATAGGTCGTTTCGGCGCCTCGGAACTTGGCCTGACACCGGGATGGCGGATTCTGGATGAAGTGGAGGTTGACGAAACGCGTGAACAGGCAATCGATCTGCTTTGCTCAAGGGTAGAGGCAAGGGCGCTTCTGCGAATCATCGAATCGATGAATAACGGCGGGTTGCCGATGCGCCCGCGGGCCGAATTGATCCGCCGTGCGATCGAACTCCACGATGCGTTCGTTGACAGCGGAGGCACCGCCGAAAAGTGGGGCGTGATCCGAGGAGATGAATCCGCAGTTCTCGATTCGGAATCGATCAGCGCACAGATCGCGGCTCTCGGGGCGCTTCCGCCCGTGTTGACCAATGAAGGCTCGCCACACAAGGGATTCGCAAGAGCGCGCGATGAGCTCGCCAGTGCCGCGCGAAGTCGCGATTGGGAAAGGTTTCTGGATCAGACGGTCACGAAAGCCGCGCTCGAAGGGAAACCCTATTCGAGGTGCCAAATTCCTGCGGCGATGCGAGAAATCTTGTTGAAACTTGCTCGCCACGGCACGGCCGCCATTGCGTCGGCGCTGGCGGAATCATCGCGTGCCGCGGGCGGACTGATCCAGGCGTTCGACAGCGCGTATCTGGAAACCAAGCGAGCGGAAAACGGTGTGACGTTTGATGATCTGCCGCGGCTCATGCTCGCGCTAAGCCCGGAAGAGAGTGAGTGGGTTTCTTACCGCATGGACGGTCAGGTCGATCACCTGTTGCTGGATGAGTTTCAGGACACGTCGCGCGTGCAGTATCGCGTGCTCGAACCGCTTCTTCGCGAACTCACGAGCGGCGCCGGATCTGTGGGCGCTCGTCGATCACTCTTTGCGGTCGGCGATGTGAAGCAGTCGCTGTATAACTGGCGCGGCGCGGTGCCGGAGTTGCTCGAGGGGCTGAGCTCGCGGCTGCGATTGGGCTCACCGGAGACCCGCGCGAAGAGTTGGCGTTCCTCGCAGGCCGTGCTCGACGCGGTGAACCATGTGTTCGGGTCAATCAGGTCGAATCCTGCGCTCGGCGACTATTCGAGAATCGCGGAGCGCTGGGCGGCGAATTTCCATCCGCACGCCGCCGCCCTTGACAGTGATGGGCTTGCGCGTATCGAGCAAGTCCGCCTCGCGGGCGATGGTGAAGATGCCCAGGGACTGGTCGCAGACCGTGCGATCGAGCGCGTACAAGAAATCCATCGGGCACATCCCGATTGGAGCATCGCAATTCTCGCGCGAACGAACAGCGTGATTCCAGGCGTGATACACCGGCTGAAGAAGGCGGACATTCTGGCGGCGCAGGAGCGCGGTCATCCGCTGATGGACGAAGGATGCGTCAGCGCGGTTGTCAGCCTGCTTCAGCTCGCCGAACACCCCGGCGACAGTGCCTCGCAGTTTCATGTCGGAAAATCAGCCCTGGCGCGCATTGTCGGCATGAATTCACCTCTCGATTCTTCGGTCGCAACGCGTGTGGCCTCCGACATCCGAGCGCGAATTGCGCGGGATGGGATCGCGGGACTGATTGAGTGGCTGCGCGACGATCTGGGTGCCGAACTCTCCGCGCGCGCCTCGTCGCGGCTCGAACATCTCGAGCGGATCGCGCTCGACTTCGATGCAAAGCCTCGGGGGCGAATTCCCGAGTTCATTCGCCTGGTGCACGAGACCGCGATCGTGGATGCGTCGGCGGGAGAGGTCAGCGTGCTCACGGTTCACAAGGCCAAGGGCCTCGAATGGGATGCGGTGGTGCTCCTCGACCTGGAACGCCGCTGGAAGGGACGCGTTCCCGCGGTTGTCGTCGATCGCGGGGAGGAAGGCGAATCCGACCCGCTCGCGCCGGTGCGGGCAGTCTCGCTCTGGCCCAACGCGGCCGTGCAGGCATGTCATTCGGACCTCACGGCTGTGGCGGACCGGTGGCATGCGCGCAATATCCGCGAAGCCATCAGCGGTCTGTACGTTGCGATGACCCGCGCGAAACGCCGGCTCGAGATGATCGTGATGAACGAGCAGCAGCCACGGCAGCAATTATCGAGCGCGAGGGTTTTGCGCGCCGCGGTCGGAGGGCCCGCATTCGGCGCCCAGGCCGCCGAACTCTTTTGCTGGAAGCACCAAGCGAAGAACAGAGAACGCTTGTCCCCCCGAGAAGCGCCGGTCGGCAAGACCGTTTCCTGTAAGCTCAGTTTATCGCTGGAAAGGCGGGAGACTCGCCCGGGAGCGGCTCCGTCTTTGAAATCGGAATCGCGCGACGCCGGGGCAATCCTCCGCGAGCCGACGGCGAATCTCGGTGCGAGACGCCGTGGCGATCTTTGGCACGCCTGGATGGAGAGCGTGGAATGGTTGGAGGATTGGAAAGCATCGGATCGCGAGCTCGCGGCGACGGCCGAGAGATTGGGTTGCACCGATCAGGAATGCCGAGAGCAACAAGAGCTGCTGCGAGAATCTCTGCGCGGCCCGATCGGCGCCGCGCTTTCCAGAAAACGTTATTCAAACCGGTCCGGGACTTTGCGCGTGTTGCGTGAGTGGCCGCTCGCCTGGAACGACCAAGGTCTCGTCCGAGGGAGAGTCGATCGTGTGGTTGTGGGGATTGAACAGGACAGACCCGCCTGGGCCGAAGTGATCGATTTCAAAACGGATAATGTGGGAAAGGAGGAAATCGCAGATGCGATGGGCGCGTATCGAGCACAGATCGAGGCGTATCGACGCGCTGTTTGCCGGGCGTTTCGATTGAAACCGGCGCAGGTTGCAGGCCTGCTCCTCTTTGTGAAGCCGGGAGTCATTGCCGAGGTTTTTTCCGGGGGTCAGAACTCCAAAGGGTGAACGCCGATAAAGTGACTGCGGACGGTTGATTCATTCGGAACCGGAGTTGCGCATTTTCCCGGAGCCGGTTCTCAACGAGGAACGGTTCAGAAACCGAGGCATGGATGGGATTGGCTGATCGGCAATATGCATGGGAACGGGATCGAACCCCCGCGGTGTTCGGGCGATTGCGATTCTGGTCGGTGAACACGTGGATCATCGCGGTGAACGTCGCCATATTTGTCATCGGCGCGTTCTGGCTGCGGCCCGGCGTTCCGCTGCTCTACGGGGTTGAAGGAGCCGGAGACGGAGTTGAAGCGCGTGAGTTTTATCTTCCCAACGGAGGGAAGGCGGACCGGTCTGCGGTGACAACTCCGGACATGAAACTGATTCGTCCGCTCTTTGACCGGGACACGCAGCAGGTTGTGGGCACTGCCTACTACACAGTGCAGCGGCCGCTGGAAGGTTGGGGGCACTTTTCCACCGCGACGATCCTGCAGGGACAAGTCTGGCGGTTCATCACGTTCCAGTTTCTGCACGCCAACGTGATGCACCTGTTCTTCAACATGCTGGGTCTGTACGTCTTCGGCCCGACGGTGGAGAGGTATCTCGGCGGGCAACGCTATCTGGCTTTCTATCTCGTCACCGGCATTTTCGGCGGCGTCCTGTATTTGTTGCTGAATTTGCTCGGGATTGCCGCGTACGCAATGGGCTTGCCCGCTGTTCCCGGCCTGCTTTTCCACATGACGACCACGCCTCTGATCGGCGCTTCCGCCGGCGTCTTCGGCGTCATCATGGCATGCGCCAAGATCGAGCCCGAAACCGTTGTTCAATTGATTATCCCCCCGATCGCTCTCAAGATGCGGACGTTTGCGTACGGGTTCGTCGTGCTCTCCATGGTCCAGTTGTTCATGGGGGCAAAGAACGCCGGCGGCGAAGCCGCGCACCTCGGCGGCGCGATCGCCGGTTACTTCTTCATACGAAATGCGCACCTCTTGCAGGATTTCTTCGATGTCTTTTCGGATTCGAGAAAGCCGCAAAAACCGCGAAAGCAGGGGGGCGGCTGGTCCTGGCTTCGAAGCGGCGCCGACTCCGATGTCGAGGTGGACAGAATCCTCGAAAAGGTGCGAGTCAGCGGCGTTTCAAGCCTGACGGAGAAAGAGCGCCGAGTTCTGGCCCGCGACACGGAACGTTTGCGCGGTCGCGGCGTCTGACTCAGATCGCGCCGAAATCATTGCTCCGTTGGAGACGGGGCTCGACGCAACAATGATGTCGCATGAAGAGTCCGATCGGATTTGAGATCCGGGCGAGGTCAAAGGTTTGCGGCGCACGCGCGGGAGTCGTCTCGACGCCGCACGGCAGCTTTCAAACGCCCGCCTTCATGCCCGTTGGGACGAAGGGGAGCGTGAAGGGAATCCTGCCCGCGCAGGTCGAGGCAACCGGCGCCGAGATTCTGCTGAACAACACCTATCACCTGCTCCTGCGTCCGGGACCGGAGCTCGTCGCCAAATTGGGCGGCGTCCATCGCTTCATGAACTGGCAACGGCCCATTCTCACCGACTCAGGTGGATATCAGGCCTATAGCCTGAGCGAAACCAATACGGTGGACGACGACGGCGTGACATTCCGTTCGATCGTCGACGGAGCTACCATCCGGTTCACCCCGGAGCGCGCCGTCGAGGTGCAGAATCTGCTCGGGCCCGACATCCTGATGGCGCTCGATGACTGTCCACCCTCGATCGATCCGAGAGTCGAACGTCCGAGTCAGGCTCGGCTCACGTCCGTCGTGAAGCGGGACACGCGACATAGTTCCAAGAGAAACGCGAAGAATCGCGAGTACGACCACATCGCGCGGCTCGATCTCGCAAACGAGCGAACTGTGCGATGGCTCGAGCGGTGCATCCGAGCGCATGCACGCACGCAAGATCAAGGACTGTTCGGTATCGTGCAGGGGGGGACTGATCTGGACCGTAGAAGGTGGTCGGCCGAGCGGGTTTGCGCCCTCGATTGTCCGGGCTTCGCAATCGGCGGCGTCGCGGTAGGCGAGAGCGCCGAAGACATCGCCAGGATCGTTCAATTCACCGCCCCGTTGCTCCCCGATGAAAAGCCGCGCTACTTGATGGGGGTCGGATACGAACGAGACCTCTACGAAGCGGTGCGCTCTGGTGTGGACATGTTCGATTGCGTGCTTCCGACCCGCAACGGCCGGAATGCAAACGCCTTTACCTCGCGCGGCCAGATCCGATTGCGAAACGCCAGATACGCCGAAGACTTGTCGCCGATCGAACTCGGTTGCGATTGCGTCGCGTGTGCCGGAGGAACCGAATGCTCATTTTCGCGCGGATACATCAGGCATCTCTTCATGGCGGAAGAAATGCTGGGCCCAATTCTGGTGACGCTCCACAATCTCCGCCACTTCCAAAGGTTCATGGCCGATCTGCGCGCGACAATCGGTTCGGACGATTGGTCTTGGTTTGAGAATCACTGGCCGGTCTCCAAAGCGCGCGAGCCCGAGAATGCGCCGGAGTGAAAGCGATTTTGCTGCCCTTCCCCGCGAACCGGCCGCCGCATGTGGGGATAGTTGTTTTGGATTCGGGCCGTGAGCGGGGCCGACAAATGTCATTTGTCCGGCTACCCTTCCAATTCCTTGTTCGGGTCGCTTTCGGCAGGGTTCAGCCCTGATCGGCGGCCCGCCTCGTTGGAGCATGATGGTGATGCAGATGCAGCAGTATTCGACATTCATTCTTGCGCAAGGCGGAAACTCAGATGCCACGGCGGGCGGCGCGCCCGCCACGCAGAATGCGGCGCCGAGCAACCAGGCGCTCGTGCCGCTCGGGATTCCGAGTGCGAGCAAGCCGGCGCCGAGCGAGGCCCAGTCTTTGCAACCTTCCGGAGCAACCGCTCCAGCCGGGACAGCCGCTCGTCCGGCCGGCTTTGATCCGATGTTTCTCTACCTGATGGGAGGAATGCTCCTCCTCATCATTTTTACGACATGGAACGGCAGTCGCAAAGAGAAGAAGAAGCGTCAAGAAATGAACGAGTCGCTCAGCAAGGGCGACACGGTTCAGATGCTCGGTGGCATTATCGGCGTGGTGACCGAAATCCGCGACGACGAACTCGTCGTGCGGATGGAAGAAGGCAAGATTCGCTTCGCGAAGTCGGCGGTGCAGGGAATCCTTAAGTCATCCCGAAATTCCAAAGCGGATTCATCGCTTGAGACCAAGCCCGCCGCGGTCGGCGCGGGCACTCGCTGATTCAACCAATGAAAACTCATCGCGTGGGGATGTACTTCCACGCGACACGGAATCGGATTCGGGACTGGCATGGGCAAACTCTACAGAAACCTCTGCATCGTTCTTGCGCTCATCGTGTTCTTCGCCTGGCAGACCTATCCGCCCGGGGAGAAGCTGCGCCTCGGTAAGGACCTCGCCGGCGGCGTCACACTGATCTATCAAGTCGAGATCGGGCAGGATGAAGACGCAAAGAAAGTTATCAGCGACACGATCAAGATTCTGAAAGAGCGTGTCGATCCCGACGGGCTGCTCGAAATTGCGATGGTGAGCCAGGGCCGAGATCGAATCGAAATCTCGATGCCGCTTCCGCGCGAAGAGGTCAAGGATCTGAAGGCGAAGTTCGAGGACGAACTGCGGAGGCTCGGACGGACGACTCTGACGCGCGCACGCATCGCCGAATTGGAATCGCTCAAGGGTGACGAGCGAAGCAAGCGAATCTCGGAGCTGGCGGAAGGCAACGCGAAGCGCAAGGAACTGCTGAACAAGCTGGTCGCGCAGCACGACGAAGCGGCGCTCCTGCGAAGCGAAATCGAGAAAGCAAAGACCGCCAACGCGCCGGTCTCGGAAATCGACGTTCTGGTGGACAAAGCCGGCGAAGCCGAATTGAAAGTGGAGGAGACGACAAAGGCCGCGCTCGCGACGGTGTTACCTCCGGCGGAGATACGCCAGGCGCTCAATCTGTCCGACCGCAAACGCAGCATCGAAGATGCAAGCGGGCAGAGAATCGAATTGCCCAGCGCTCGAGAGCACGCGCTCAGCCGTATCCGCGAGTCGTACCCGGATGCGAAAGATCAGCTCGATGCGGTGCTGGAGGCTTACGCCAAATACGCGAAGAAACGCACGACGCTGGATGACCCGCAGGACCTGATCCGCATGCTTCAGGGCGCCGGCGTTTTGAGTTTTCGGATCACGGTCGATCCCGGCCACCTGCCCGATGAAGCGCAGGTGCGTGAAGAGCTGCGGGAGAAGGGCCCTCGGGGCGCCAAGCCCCGCGAGACGATGTGGGCTCGCATCAATCAGATCGACGGTTGGTATCACAACGAACCGGAATTGCGTTTCCTCGAGTCCAACCCGGCGGAGTTCTTCCGGACGCGAAACTACGTCGTTGAGGAGTATCAGGGCCAGTACTACATGCTGGTCTGGGATGTCAAGGGCAGCCGGTTGACCAAAGCCGACGGTGACTGGGGCGTTTCGCGCGCCCAGGAGGGACGCGACCCAAGAGGCGTGCCCGCGATCGACTTTGTGATGGATGCGCGCGGCGCGACCAAGCTGGGCGAACTCACGAAGAACCATGTGAAAGAGCGGATGGCGGTACTCCTCGATGACGAGGTGTACACGGCGCCCACGCTCAATTCGGCCATCAGCAAGAGCGGCCAGATCACCGGCGAATTCAGCTCCGCGGAACGTCAGTACATCATCCGCGTTCTCGCGGCCGGCTCGCTGCAAGCCAAGCTCAGCCCAGAACCGATCAGCGTGAGTTCGGTCGGCCCTGAACTCGGCGCCGACAACCTCGAAAAGGGGTTCAAGGCGGGCGTCGTCTCGCTCGTCGTCGTGTCGGCGTTCATGGTTGTCTATTACTTCGGCGCCGGCCTCGTCGCCGTGCTCGCTTTGTTTGCCAACGCGACTCTGGTACTCGGGGCGCTGTCGATGAACCACGCGGCATTCAGCATGCCCGGTATCGCCGCGATCATCCTGACTTTCGGCATGGCCGTTGACTCCAACGTGCTGGTGTACGAACGCATCCGCGAAGAAATACTGCGGGGTGCGGACACGAAAACCGCGGTCCGCATCGGCTTCGACAAGGCTTTCAGCTCCATTTTCGACGGCAACGTGACGAACCTGATCGTCTGCGTTGTTCTGGCGTACACCGGTACCGCCGAGATTCGCGGGTTCGCGATCACCATGGGAATCGGTGTCGTTTCGACACTCTTTTGTGCACTGATATTCAGCCGCATTCTCTTCGGGATCCTGCTGGGCCTCGGCTGGAAGCGAGTCAACATGCTGCCGCTGGCCTGGCCGGGCTTGCAGCGGGCGCTGACTCCGAACGTGGATTGGCTCCGGCTCCGTCCGCTTTTCTTTGCGTTCTCCGCAACATATGTCGTCATCGGCCTTGGTCTTGTTTTCTTCCAGGGTAACGACATGCTCGACAACGAATTCCGCGGCGGCACCGCCGTCACGCTGGAATTCAAGCCGAAGTCGCCGGGTTCGGAAGAACACGTGACGCTCACGCGCCCCGAAGTCCAGAATCGCATCGCGCAGATCGGACAAAACGCGCCCGTCGACAGTCCTCTTCGGGAACTGCTCAACGCCGAAGTGCTCCCCATCGATCCGGAAAAAGACGGCGTAACGAGCTGGCGGTTTGCCGTGAAGACCATTTCCACGAAGAGCGATCAGATTCTCGAAGCCATCGTGGACAGCTTCACGGATGTCATGGAGCAGCAGCCGGCCTTGAAATTCGCGGGCTCGGCGTCCGACTTTGCCGACGCGCCCGTCCATCGCATCTTCACCGGCGACCTCGGCTCAAACATCGGCGAAACACTTCCCCAGGGAAAGAACGTCGGAGATTCGATCGGCGGTGTCGCGATCGTTCTCAACGACATCACTCCGCCGATTCCGCTCGCGACGTTGCAGTCACGCCTCGAAGCGACGCGAGGCAGTCCGGACTTTGCCGACACGCTTTCACGCAAGCGGGCGGTCATCGCGACTTCCCCGGACGTGAGCGCCCTGACGTCCGCCGTCGTCGTCGTTGCCGATGAGAATCTAAAGGTATTCGATAACGAAGAAAAGTGGAAAGATCAGCTTGCCGGGCGCGAGTGGAAGCTCGTCGAGGCAGCGTTGACCGAGGCGCAGACCCCGGCCAGCGTCGTGATCTTCAGCCCGGCGATCGCGGAATCGTTCCGTGCCCAGGCGATCGTCGCGACGACGCTGAGCTTCGCGCTGATTTCCATCTACATCTGGTTCCGATTCAAGAGCATGCGATTCTCCGTCGCGGCACTGATCGCTCTGGTGCACGACGTCGTGGTGGTCGTCTCCTGCCTCGCGCTGTCGCAGGTGCTCTATCGCCACTCTTCCACAGAACCGATCGCGCAATCACTCGGGCTCCTTCCATTCCGCATCGACCTCAACATGATCGCGGCCCTCCTCACGATCGCGGGCTACTCGTTGAACGACACGATTGTCATCATGGACCGCATCCGCGAGACCAAGGGAAAGAGCGCCGAGGCGGACTACGACATGATCAATACGGCCGTGAACCACACGCTCAGCCGAACGGTGATCACCGGCGGAACCACGCTTTTCTCCTGCATTGCGCTCTACGTGCTCGGCGGAGAAGGCATGCGGGCGTTCGCGTTCGCCTTGACCGTCGGCCTGCTGGTCGGAACCTACTCCTCGGTCGGTGTCGCCGCTCCGCTGGTGTGGTCCGGCAAACGCCGGAAAGCCGATGAACAGGTCCAGCCGGTTCCCGGGACGGCTCTCGTGACGCGCTAGTTCGGCGTCGGCTTGCTGGGGAGCGTCTATCGGGTGCGGGCGATTGGGCAATGGCGCCCACGGAGGCCGGTCGTGGATCACCACGGCGGAAAGATTGCTGCAGGGCTGCTCTGCCTGGTGATCGTTTGGATCATCGTGTTCTGGCTCTGGACTCCCACCGAAGCGAAGATCAGCTTTAGCACAGCGGATACGGGTAAGACCGAGCGGCTTGCGGACAACGGGAATCCCAAACCCCGGTTGCCGCCCACCGATCCGTTTCCGATGCCATCCAGGAAAGCAGAAACGGCGTCGGAGCCAAAGCCCGTGCGGCCCGAGAGCGGAGGAGTCGTTGCTCCCGAGTTCCTGGACTACACGGTTCAGCCCGGCGATACCTTTGCGTCGATCGCACTCAGGTATTTTGGAAGTCGAAACAAGGCCGATGTGATCGCAAACGCTAATCCGCTCGTGGACCCGACGCGGATAAAGGCCGGACGCATTCTGCGCATCCCCCGCGATCCCGCGAACATTCAAGGCAAACCCACGCCACGCTCACCCACGATAAGCGAGGAAATACCCACCGCGACGCGGACCCATACCGTCGTTCGGGGCGATACCTTGACGGGAATCTCCCAGAAGTACTACGGAACAATCAGGCAAATAGATTTCATCCTAAAAGCCAATCGCGAGGTGCTCAGTCGCGCGGACGAATTGCGGCCGGGTCAGGTCCTGAAGATTCCGCCGGCGCCTCAATAATTGCTGCATGTGGAGATCGGCCGGTTGAGCACAGCTCGGGTGGATATCGCGATCATCGGGGGAGGCATCGCCGGTCTCTGGTGCCGTTGGAAGCTCGAGAACGCGGGCTACAGCACCGTGCTTCTGGAAAAGTCCAGGCTCGGCAACGGCCAAACCGCGGCGTCGCAGGGAATTCTTCACAGAGGCGTCAAATACGCGCTGGGACCTGACGCTGCCCACGCCGCGACCGCTGCGGAGGCGTCGGCTCGTGCATGGGATGATGCGATGTCCGGGGCCGGCGGTCCCAACCTTTGCGGGGTTGACATCGTTTCAGAGTCGATGCTGATGTGGACCGATTCCGGAATCATTTCGAAATTGACGGGCGCGATCGCATCCAAAGTGCTGACCAGTCACGTGGAAGCGGCGCGCTCCGCTGATATCCCGTCCCTTCTCGATGCTCGCGGACGAGCCGTCTATTGCGTTGCGGAAAGGGTGATCGAGCCGATCTCGGCGCTCCGAGCGTTGTTCGGGGCTGCAAATGGCCCGGTTGTTTCTGCGGAAGTCGAGACGATCGCCGCGGCTTCATCAGGAATGTGTTTAAGGTGGGGAGGCACGAAGATTGAGGCCGGCGCAGTCGTGCTGTGCGCCGGAGAAGGAAACGAAGCGCTCCTGCGATTGTTCGGCCAACCCGCGGAGCAGATGATGCAGCGGCGCGATCTGCACATGGTCTTTGGACGCGGCGCGCCCGAATTGCTCTTTGGTCACTGGATCGCCGCGGCTTCTGACAAGCCCCGCCTGACAATTACCAGCGCCCAAGCAGATGGCGCGATCACCTGGTATCTCGGTGGTGAACTCGCCGAGAGCGGCGTGTCCCGAAACGTTGACGGGCAGATCGAAGCGGCGCGTGCCGAGCTCCGCCATTGCTTTCCGAAACTCGATTTCGACGATTGGGAATTCCGAACGCTGCGAATCGCCCGCGCTGAAGGGAAAAGCTCCTCGGGCAAAAGGCCCGATTCGCCGGTCGTGCGGCGAATCGCAGGCACAAATGCGATAGCCGTGTGGCCTACAAAGCTGGTGACGGCGCCCGCCGCGGCGGAGGAGGTGCTCGGAGTCGTTCGATCTATCTGCGAGCCGTCCGGTTCGGAATTGGGAGACATCGGACACTCCGATCGCCCCGTCTACGCTTCCATTCCTTGGCACTCTCACGCGCAAACTCAACACTGAAGATGGTCGCGCGACCGCTCGGCAAGACGGGCATCACGTTGAGTATCGTCGGCCTCGGGACGGTCAAGTTTGGCCGCACGACCGGCCTGAAATACCCGGGCCGGGCGATGCTTCCCAGCGACGCCGAAGCTTCGGCGCTGCTTGATGCCGCGGAGCAAGTCGGTATCTGTGTTCTGGATACCGCTCCGGCCTACGGCGTGAGTGAAGAGAGGCTGGGACGCTTTCTGAAGCATCGCAAGCATCCTTGGTTCGTTGTTACGAAAGCGGGCGAGCACTGGACCGGGAGTGTTTCGGTGTTTGATTTTTCGGAGAATTCGATTGCACAGAGCATCGATCGCAGCCTTGAGCGCTTATCGCTGCCTCAGCTCGGAAGCGTTCTGCTTCACTCAGACGGAGTCGCCGAGACCTCAAAGGACGGTTTCGACGGGGCGATCCGCGCGCTCCGCCGCGCGAAGGAAGCAGGCAAGGTTCGCACGATCGGCGCATCGCTCAAGTCCGCTGCCGGGGTCGCCCGGGCGATCGAATGGGCCGATGTGCTGATGCTCGAGATCGGCGACGAGGCGGCGATGAGAGACGCAGTGAACAGTGCCGCGGGGCGCGGCGTAGGAATACTGGTCAAAAAAGCGCTCGCGAGCGGTCATCTCGACAAACTCGGGACCGATCCCATTCGATCAGCGATGACGCGAAATCTCGCATTTCCCGGTGTCTGCAGCGTCATCGTGGGGACGACGAACGCGGAACACCTGCGGGAGAACTGCGAGGCCGCCGCTCGAGCGGCCGATGAGCTTGCCATGAATAAACCGGATACGGAGAGGCCAGCATGAAGATTCGTCGAATCGTGGTGACGGGCGGCGCGGGTTTTCTGGGTTCGCATCTGTGCGATCGGCTGGTTGCGGCGGGCCATGATGTCATATGTGTAGACAACTTCTTCACCAGCCAGAAGAACACCATCGCGCATCTTCTTGGAAAACCGAACTTTGAACTGATCCGCCACGACATCACCCACCCTCTCTGGCTCGAAGTGGACGAAATCTACAACCTCGCGTGTCCGGCCGCGCCCGGGCACTATCAGTACAACCCGATCAAGACGATGAAGACGAGCGTTCTCGGCGCGATCAATCTGCTGGGCATGGCCAAGCGCTGTCGCGCCAAGATTCTGCAGGCCTCGACGAGCGAGGTCTACGGCGATCCGGAAGTGCATCCGCAGGCGGAGGCATACCGCGGCAACGTCAATCCGATTGGGCCGCGCGCCTGCTACGACGAGGGCAAGCGTGCCGCCGAGACGCTTTTCTTTGACTACCTGCGGATGAACAAATTGAACATTCGGGTTGTGAGGATTTTCAATACCTACGGGCCGCGTATGCACCCTTTCGACGGGCGGGTGGTCAGCAACTTCATCCGCCAGGCGCTCGCAGGGCAGGATATTTCGATCTTCGGTGACGGTTCGCAAACCCGTGCTTTTTGCTATGTGGATGATCTGGTCGATGGTCTCATCGCGATGATGAACGGACCCGACAGCTTCCACGGTCCGGTGAATCTCGGCAATCCAAACGAGATGAGCATCAAATTGCTCGCCGAGACCATCATTGCGATGACCGAATCAAAGTCCCAGATCACGCACCGGGCGCTCCCCGCGGACGATCCAACTCAGCGCCAACCGGATATCACGCTGGCGAAGGCCAAGCTCAACTGGGAGCCAAAGATTCCGCTCGAGGCGGGGTTGACCAAGACTATTGAATACTTCCGAGGTCTGGATCTCGAGCAGTTTCGCGCTCCGACGCCGAATTTCTGATCCCAGCCATGAGCCGCACCTTGAGGCTCTTCGTCGCCGCGTATCCGCCGCTCCCGATCGTGGAGGCGTGGTTGGCGAGCGCCCGCTCGCTTCTCCCGACCGATGTCAGGCTCTCGACGCCGGAGCAGGTTCACCTGACTCTTGTGTTTCTCGGCGATCGCGAGGAGCGCGATCTTCCCGAGATCCGCGAGTCGATCCGTGCCGCGACCGCGGGCATCGGCGAAGCGCAGGTGGAAGCCCGCCAATTACAAATGCTTCCGGAGCGCGGTCCTCCTCGATTGCTCGCGGCCGTGACTTCGTTGCCGTCCTCTCTCGCGGAATTGCAAAGACGACTCGCACGACGGCTCGCGCTCCGATCTTCAAAACGCGACGAATTCCTGCCGCATTTCACCCTCGCGAGATTCCCGGGAAAGTCGATCAATCGACGCGCCGAGCGGCTCGCTCCCGAAAAGTTCGTGATTTCGGAGATTCGGCTTGTCCGTAGCCGCTTGCTTTCTGCTGGAGCCGAGCACGAATCGGACAAAGCGTTCCCGCTACAGCCGGTGTGATCCTTTTCGGTACGATGCAGCCATGAAGATCTATTGGCCGATTCTCACCCTTTCCGCACTTCTTCTTTGTCCTCTTTCCATCGCTCGACAAGGGGGCGACAAGAAGCCGGATCAGAAGCCCGACGTCAAAGTCAAAGACGATTCGAAAGACTCGGAAAAGGCACCCGTCGTGACCGAGCACGACATCACCATCGGTGGCCAGACGATTCATTACCGGGCGACCGCCGGTCTTATGCCTCAGGTCGATGACTTCGGCAAGAGCAAAGCGAGCATTTTCTACATCGCATACGAGAAGCTCGAGAAGTCCGGCTCCAACGGAGAGTGGGTTCGCCCTGATCAATCGAAGCGACCCGTCACCTTTACCTTTAACGGAGGTCCGGGTTCCAGTTCGGTTTGGCTTCACATGGGCGCGCTGGGGCCGCGCCGAGTCGTCTTCGGTGACGATGGTCAGGCTCCTGTTCCGCCCGCCACGCTCGTTGACAACGACCAGTCTTGGCTCGATCTCACGGACCTGGTTTTCATCGACCCCGTCAGCACCGGTTTCAGCCGAGCCGCGGAAGGCGAGGACGCGAGCAAGTTTCACGGACTAACCGAAGATGCCAAATCCGTCGCTGATTTCATCCGGCTTTGGCTCGTCCGCAACGACCGCTGGCTCTCCCCCAAGTTTCTCGCGGGTGAGAGCTACGGAACTACCCGTGCCGCGGCACTCTCGGGTGATCTGCAGGATCGACTCGGGATCTATCTGAACGGCATCACCCTGATCTCGATGGTGCTCAACTTCCAGACGCTTTCATTCGACGCCGCGAACGACGACGCATACTGGCTGTTCCTGCCGACGTATTCCGCAACCGCCTTTTACCACAAGAAGCTGAAGCCTCCGTTCGATCAGGAACTCGAGACGACGCTGCGGCAAGCGAGGGAATTCGCCGGGCACGATTACCTGCTCGCCCTCGCGAAGGGCGACGGGCTTTCGAAGGAAGAACGGGAATCAATCGCTCAGCGACTCTCCGATTTCATCGGCCTGAGCAAGGAGTACATCCTCCGCAGCAATCTTCGCGTGCCCATCTACTCGTTTACAAAGGAGTTGCTGCGCGATGAGGGCCGGACGGTGGGGCGGCTGGACAGCCGCTACCTCGGCTACGACGTCAACGACGTCTCGGACCGGACCGAGTACGACCCCAGTTACGCCGCGATTCTCGGCCCGTACACCGCCGCCCTCAACGCGTACGTGCGGGGCGAATTGAAATTCGAGTCCGACGTCAACTACGAGATCCTGACCGGGCGCGTGCGCCCCTGGAAGTTCCCTTCGAATTCGTCGTATCCCGATGTCAGCCGTACACTCTCGGGCGCGATCAGTAGGAATCCTTATTTGCGCATCTCGATTGAGTGCGGCTACTTCGATCTGGCGACGCCTTTTTTCGCCAGCGAGTACACCGTGGACCACATGGGTTTGGAGCCGGCGCTGCGCAAGAACGTGCGCATGAACTACTACAAGTCCGGCCACATGATGTACGTGCGCAAGGAAGATCTTGCGGCGCTCAAGCAGAATGCCTCAAAGTTTTACTCTCAGGCCCCGTAACAGCCGAAAACGCTTCCACGCGGAACCCCTGCGCACGGGGAACGTATGCGATCATGGCTGATCGCTTTCTCCGGCGCTCTGGGCTCCGGTCGACGGACGGAAGCGAATGAAGCCTGGTGGGGCTCACTCGATGGGGACATCTTCAAGCAACCCGGCGTCACTTTCACGGACTCTTGTGATTTCCGACGGTTCACTCGCCTCGCTGGTGGCATGTGCCGCAGCGAGAGAGGCGATCGTGAGCGCAGGCGGCGATGAGAAGGCCGCCAAACCGATCGTGCTCTTCATGCCCGTGGGCGACGAGACCAATCGGTCACGCCGCCAGTCCATCGAAAAGCAGGCCAAGCTCTACGAACTCGATGTCGCCGAAGCTCGCGGGGAACTCCGCGGTCCCGGCGCTCACGGTTCTTTTGGAGCGGGTTTGAGCGAGACGCTCAACCTGATCGGCGCGACTTACCAGGCGGCGCAGCTCGGCTGCGATCTGGTTGTTTGGCCGGTTCAATTCCCCGGGGCTCCGGATGTCGAGAAGATCGCGCGCGCCGTCGATCGCGCTCTGCTCGTGACTCGGCTCGCCAGCCTCGACAGCGCCGAACACGGAAAGCCCGCAATCAAAGTCGATACTCCCTTTGCCGATCTCACCGACAAGCAGATCGCAGATCTCGTGATCGACATGAACGTGCCGGTCGAACTCTGTTGGTGGTGGGGGGCCGGACCGAAGGATGAGCACGCGTTGCAGCGCGCCGAGCGCTGGATTCCGGTGCTTCAGAGCCTTGGGTGGTCGCCCGCTCGGAGCGCGAGCGCGACTTCCGCCTAACCTTCGGGCCTATGTTGTCAAACACGCAGCCCGCGGGGGCTTCCGCCGCGAAAAAGTCGGTCGTTTCTTCCGTTCGTTCCGGTGTCTGTCATCGGTGGACCAAGTCGCTCATTCCGACGACGCGCGAAGCGCCAAACGATGCGGAAACTCCGAGCCACATCCTGCTCCATCGCGCCGGATTTATCCGCCAGGTCGGCGCGGGAATCTACGACTACCTGCCGCTCGCGCACCGCGTGCTGAACAAGATCGGCGCGATCGTGCGCGAGGAAATGGACGGGGCCGGCGCGACCGAGATGCTGATGCCGGCGCTCGAGCCGTTCGAACTCTTCGATGGCACCAAGCGCGATCAGGACTACGGCGACAACCTGTTCCGCGTGAAGGACCGCAAGGGTCGCATGAACGCGCTCGCGCCGACCCACGAAGAAGTCATCACCGATCTGATGAAGGGCTCGATCGCGAGCTACAAGCAACTCCCGCTCAACCTGTATCAAGTCCAGACAAAATTCCGGGACGAAGCGCGTCCGCGCGCGGGGTTGCTCCGCTGCCGCGAGTTCATCATGAAGGATGCGTACTCGTTCCACATGAGCGTGGAAGGAGCGGGGGGGCTGAACGAGGCGTACGACGCGATGTACCACGCGTACACCAACATCTTCACGCGCTGCGGCCTCGATTTCACCGCCGTCGAAGCCGAGTCCGGCCCGATCGGCGGCAGCGCCAGCCACGAGTTCATGGTCAACTGCGCCAGCGGCGAAGACACGATTCTCAAATGTCCGGTGACCGGCTACGCGGCGAACATGGAAAAGTGCGAGATCGGCGAGCGCCAGCGCGGCACGTTTCAGGAGCCCGCGACCGGTGAATGGACCGAGGTTCACACGCCCAATCTCCCCGGCATCGATGAAGTCGGGAAGGCGATGGGGGTGAAGCCCGAGCGCATGCTGAAGACGATTGTCTTTGGCGTCGGCGAAGGCGAAAGCACGTCGATCAAGTGGATCATCGCCACGGTGCGCGGCGATCAAGACGTGAACGAAGGAAAAGTCAAAGCGCTCTCCGGCTTCAAGAAGATCGCGATGGCGGACGAGAAGGCGGCGCGTGCCGCAGGCTTTGCGATCGGATATGTATCGCCAAAGACGGTCAACTCCGTTCCCGGAACGCTACTCCTCATCGACAGCGACGCCTCGATGGGCGGCTTCTGGGCCACTGGCGCCGACAAGGCCGACTATCACGGGAAGCATTTCAATTGGCGTCGCGACGTCGGAGCGGCGCTCGACGATGCATCGAAAGTGAAAGTGGGGGACTTGCGCAACGCGAAGGAAGGCGATCCGTCGCCCCGCTCACCCGGCGCGAAGCTCGTCGCCGCCCGCGGTATCGAGGTCGGCCACATCTTCAAGCTGGGAACGAAATACTCCGACGCGATGAGCTTCGCCATCCTGAACGCGCAGCAGCAGAAGCAGAGCGTGATCATGGGCTGCTACGGCATCGGCGTCAGCCGCACAATGGCGGCGTGCGTCGAGCAGAACAACGACGCGAACGGGATCGCCTGGCCCGCGCCGATCGCACCGTATCACGTGCTTATCACGCTCATGAAGCCGGAAGATCAAAAGCAAAGTGAAGTCGCCGGAAAGATCGCGTGCGAGCTCGTCGGCAAGGGAGTTGACGTGCTGATCGACGATCGCGACGAACGCGCCGGCGTGAAATTCAAAGACGCCGATCTTGTCGGTATCCCGATCCGGTTGACCCTCGGTGACAAAGCGCTCGAACAGGGGGGTGTCGAGTACAAGACTCGGCGAGACACCGGCAAAGGCGAGATCGTTCCGCTCGGCGACGTCGCTGCGAAATGCCTGACGGTCATCAACGGGCAGTAATCGTTTTTAGAAGTTGTAACCCCGCTTCTCGGAATCAGACCTTCCCGCGAGGAACAAGAACGCGACTCCAAGCCCCCATCCCCAGAGGATGAGTCGGCCGTTGAGCAACGCGAGCGCGCTGATGCCGAGAATGATGATCGCAACGCCGTATCGCACCCACAACGGAAGCGAGGCCCACCAGTCAACTATCCCGTCAAAGAAAAACATGACACGCTCTCCCGGAGTTCGCAGGAGACTACCACAAGCAGTGACGCCTTCAATTTGATGGCAGTGTTGCGATGATCAAGTGCATTTACGCGACAATTCCACCGGAGCTAGAACAAGCGAAGGGTCTTTTTCGCGAGTATTCCGAAAGCATCGCCTATCTCTGCGCCGCCAGCTTCGCTCAGCAGAATCTCGAAGAAGAACTCCGTTCACTCCCGGGTAAGTACGCGCTCCCGCGCGGCTGCATCCTGCTTGCGATGGACGGCGAGGCCGCCGTCGGCTGCGTCGCCCTCCGCCCGATCGAGCCCGCCCCGCACGACAGCCCCGGCGAACGCATCTGCGAGATGAAGCGCCTCTACGCCAAACCCGAAACCCGCGGCAGGGGGGTCGGACGCTTGCTCTGCGAAGAACTCATCCGATTCGCAAAGCAGGGGGGCTACACGCTCATGAAGCTCGACACCGAGCCGGAACTCAAGTCCGCATGCAGGCTCTATCGCTCGCTTGGCTTCATTGAAATCCCACGATACAACGACGACCCGAAACCCGAGACGCTTTACATGGGGCTGCGGCTCGTCTGATTCTCCGGACCCATCGCATTTGCATCCGCTTGCCGGTTTCGCAAGGTCTGTCCGAAAACCCGGTGCAACCAACACAGAAATCGAACCGGGAGGGGGGTTCTGGCGGATAAAGACGTGCATGGCTCCGCCCTTGCACATTCCTGCAGGGATTACAAAGCGACCCGACATGTCGCCGACGCATCGCGCGCACCCGCTGTTCGAAACGCCGCTCATCGGAATCGGCGTCCTGCACATTCCCGCCGATCACCCGGAATGGAGACAGGCACGAACAGGCTATTGCTGGCCCGCAATCGGCTTGCCTCGAATCCCCTACTTGGTGACGGTCGAAAGTGACTCGCCGACGGTGATCGACCGCAACACGGTGTACTTCACGAATGTCGGGTTCACATATCGCCGCCGCAATCTCACCCCTCACGGCCTTCGCAACGACTGGGTTGATATTCGGCCCGAGTTGCTCGCGGAGATGCTGACCGCAGCCACGGGTCGAAAGCACGACCCCACCTCTCGTTTTCCCTGGAACTTTGGTCCATCACCCACAGCCCCCCTGCTGCGCCTGCACGCTTTGAATTCGGTTCTCGTGGAGGGAAACGGTCGCAACGGGCTTCGAGTCGAGGAGACCGTGCTGGAGTCAATCTCCGAAATCATCGAGGCGAACGTGCAGGCCCGAAGCACCGTCCGGCGTAGACGCCCTTCCCCCGCTCAGGCGAGGTTTCACAGGGAATCGGTTGACGAGGTGCGTCGCGTGCTTGCGACGAACCCGGAGCACTCCCACGGCCTTGAAAGCCTGGCGGCGGGGGTGTGCATGTCACCATTTCATCTCTGCCGCGTCTTCAAGCGCCACACCGGTCTGCCGGTCCATCGCTACCTGGAACGCCTCAGGCTGCGTCGGGCGCTGTCCTGCGTGCTCGACACCAAGGACCGGATGATCTCGATCGCTGCCAAGTGCGGGTTCTGCAGCGAAGCTCATTTGTCGAACGCCTTCCTTCGCGAGTTTGGCCATCGTCCGAGCCGCCTGCGGCGGGATCGCACGCTCGCTTTGACGCCAGCTCTTTGTATTTAACATAACATATATTATAGGACGTTATGGCTATTTTTGGTGCCTACACTCGTCCCCCATGGCCCATTCCGTCGACCTCACGACCGGCTCTCTTTCAATCGAGGATGTGGTTGCGGTCGCTCGCGAAAACGTCCGCGTGCGAGTTTCTCCGAAGTCGATCGCCGCGATGAAGCGATCGAGGACCGTGGTCGAGCGGGCGCTCAAGGACGGCGAACCGCACTACGGGATCAACACCGGTTTCGGCTCGCTCAGCAAACAACGAATCGGCGAAGCGGATTTGGCAGCGCTGCAGCGCAACCTCGTGCGTTCGCATTCCGCCGGTGTTGGTGAGCCGCTGCCGCGCGATGTCGTTCGGGCCATGATGCTGCTTCTCGCGGCATCGCTCGGGCGCGGGCTTTCGGGCGTGCGCCCAATTGTTTGCGAAACCATCGTTGCGATGCTCAACAAAGGGGTGACGCCGATCGTGCCGAGCGTGGGAAGCGTCGGCGCATCCGGCGATTTGGCTCCGCTCTCTGCGGTTGCGCTGGTCGCGATCGGTGAGGGCGAGGCGGAACTGGGCGGGCGTCGGATGAGCGGCGCTGCCGCGTTGCGTAAAGCGAGGATGAAGCCGCTCGAACTGTCCGCGAAAGAAGGGCTGGCGCTGATCAACGGTACCCATTTGATGGCGGGTTGGGGAAGTTTGATCTCGCACGACGCGTCGACACTCTTCGGCGCGGCCGTGATTGCGACGGCGATATCGATCGAAGCCTGCCGTGCTACGGATGAGTTTCTGGACGATCGGCTTTATCGGGCCCGCAATTGCTACAGCATGCGCACGGTGGCCGAGAGAATGCGCGAGTTGCTGTCGGGAAGCCGGATTCTGCCGAGCCACGTCGAAAACGACCCGCGCGTGCAGGACCCCTATTCGCTCCGCGCCGCCCCCACCGTACTCGGCGCGTGCTGGTACGCGATGGGAAATCTAAATTCGGTTCTCGAGTACGACGAACTCGGCGCCGTCACCGATAACCCGCTCGTGTTTCCCCGCCCGGGCGGGCGGGGGGACATTCTCTCCGGTGCCAACTTCCACGGCATGCCGCTCGCCATCCCGCTCGATTTGCTTGCGATCGCGCTCTGCCACATCGCTGGCATCGCCGAAAGGCGGATATATCTCATCACCGGCGCCTTCGAACCCGAGAGTCACCTGAAGCCTTACCTCTCGCCGCTCCCGGGTTTGCAGAGCGGACTGATGATCGCCCAGTACACCGCCGCGGCATGCGTCAACGAGATGATCGGGCTCGCGACTCCCGCGAGCGTGGCCAACATCCCCACTTCCGCCGGCATGGAAGATTACAACTCGTTCGGCCCGCGCAGTGCCGCCAAGGCGGCTCGCTCACTCGATCTCGCCCGCAAAGTCGTCGCGATCGAACTGATCTGCGCCGCACAGGGACTCGAAGCGCATCGTCCCCTCAAGAGCGGCAAGGGTGTCGAAGCGGCGTACAAGATCGTCCGCTCCAAGGTGAAGAAGCTCACTCACGATCGTCCGCTCACGCGCGATATCGAGGCGGTATCGGATCTCATCCGCGAGGGCGCATTCGGTGGGATATAGGCGCTAGAAAAAACTTCGCACGAGCGGGCTCTGCGCGAGTCGCCAAAGGCCAACGCACGCGAGCGTGAAATATGTCACGAACAGGACGAGCACGATTGCAAGCTCGAACAGCCACCGGAACGGAGACCACTCCGGACGCAGGAATCCTCGCAATCGGGTGATATCTTCCGCCAGAATCGCGACGAACATCAGGAAAAAGAGCGCGACAAGCGGGGTGAGGATCGGCACGCCGTAGCCGACAAGCACGGTCGCCGCGGCCAGAACTACGGGCACCCAGATTGCCTGCCGCCACTTGCGAATGAGAAGCCCTTGGATCTCGCGCTCATCCTCGCTGTCGCGTTTCGAGCCGCCGCATTCGGGACACCTCGCCCGCAGCGACAACCCTTCGAGTGAATAGCCGCAGTCACGGCATCGCATCCTTGCAGGATACAGGCCTCGTCGCCTCACACTTCGGTGCGGCCGCCCACTACACTCGCTCCTCGAGGAGCGTTGAATGCCGACCAAAGTGGTTGAGAAGATCGGAAAAGTTTCGAAGATTCTCGCCGACGCCGCGAAGGCGGCGCCGAAATCCGGCGCACGTGTCGTGCGTGCTCCGCGCGGCAAGAAGAAAGTCTGCAAGACCTGGCAGGCCGAGGCCGCGATGCGCATGCTCATGAACAACCTCGACCCTGAGGTTGCCGAGCGCCCGGAAGATCTGGTCGTCTATGGCGGGCGCGGACAGGCGGCGCGCTCGTGGCCCGCGTTCGATGCAATCATCAAGACTCTGAAACGTCTGAAAGCGGACGAGACATTGCTGGTTCAGTCCGGCAAACCGGTCGGCGTTGTTCAAACGACGAAGGATTCGCCGCGGGTGCTCATCGCCAACAGCAATCTAGTCCCCCACTGGGCGACACAAAAGCACTTCGATGAACTCGCGGCCAAAGGTCTCATGATGTACGGCCAGATGACGGCCGGTTCGTGGATCTACATCGGCACGCAGGGGATCGTGCAGGGGACGTACGAGACATTCCGCGAACTCGGGCAGCATCATTTCAAGGCCGATCTTGCCGGAAAACTGTGCGTCACCGCCGGATGCGGCGGCATGGGCGGCGCGCAGCCGCTCGCCATCACCATGAACGGCGGCACATGCCTGATCGCCGATGTCGATATGCGCTGCCTGCAGCGCCGGGTGAAAGACCGTTACCTCGATTCAGTCGTGGACAATCTCGACGCGGCGATTGATGCCGCGGTCGCGAGCGCGAAAGACAAGAAGGCGATCAGCATCGGCGTGTGCTGCAATGCGATCGAACTGCTCGAGCGACTCCTCGAACGCGCCATCACGCCCGATGCCCTGACCGATCAGACGAGCGCACACGATCTCCTCAGCTATGTGCCGCTGGGAAGATCGATCGAACAGGCAGAGGCCTGGCGGCAGAGCGACCCTGCGAAGTACGAGCAAGAGAGTCTGGCATCAATGGATCGCCATGTGCGCGCCATGGTCGAGCTTCAGAAGCACGGAAGCATCACGTTCGACTACGGCAACAACATCCGGCAGCGAGCCTTCGATCACGGTTTCAAGGATGCGTTCGCGTTTCCGGGTTTCGTGCCCGCGTACATCCGGCCCCAATTCTGCGTCGGGCGCGGGCCGTTCCGTTTCGTCGCGCTCTCGGGCGACCCGAAAGACATTTTCACGGCCGACGCAGCTCTCATGAAGCTGTTCCCGAAGGACAAAGGACTCCATCGCTGGCTGACGATGGCGAAGGAACGCATCGCGTTTCAGGGCCTTCCGGCGCGCATCTGCTGGCTCGGTCAGGGCCAGCGCGACAAAGCCGGCGTCATGCTCAACAACCTCGTCAAGTCCGGCAAGATCAAAGCTCCGATCGTCATTGGCCGCGATCATCTCGACTGCGGGAGCGTCGCCAGCCCGAACCGCGAGACCGAAGGAATGAAGGACGGGACCGACGCCGTCAGCGACTGGGCGATCCTCAACGCCATGGTCAATGTGGCGAGCGGCGCATCATGGGTCAGTTTCCATCACGGCGGCGGCGTCGGAATCGGATTCAGTCAGCACGCGGGCCAAGTGATCGTTGCGGACGGCACAAAGGAGGCCGTGGCGAGGTTGAAGCGCGTGCTGACAAACGATCCAGCGATGGGTGTTTTTCGTCATGTCGATGCCGGATACGACGAAGCCGCCGCGTGCGCCAAGGCAAACAAAATCGATATCCCGATGCGATCCTGATCTCGAGCGCGATATGAGTCCTTCCCTCAACCTCCCCCACTGCACTCCGGCGAGATATCCGGCGGGCATCGCGCCGGGGCGTTTCGCTTCGACGATCCGGACGGACTCACACGACGGCTGTTCAATCGCAATCTTGGGAATGCCCGATGATCTCGGGGTACATCTGAACAACGGACGCCCCGGTGCACGCGAAGGGCCGCACGCGATCCGTGATGCTCTCAGCCGATACGGAGTTGCGTCGCAGTTTCTGTGCGAGTTACCGGCAGTCTTTGATGCCGGGGATGTTGTACCCGCGGAAGGACAAGATGCTCAGGCTCTTGCCCGAACGCACGATCGTGTCAGCGAAGCGACGGAAGCACTCGCCCGCCGCGGCATGCTCGTCATCGGATTCGGAGGCGGGCACGATCTGACCTATGCGCTGGTAAGAGGCGTCGCCCGCGCACGCGGTTCACTCATGCCCGGAATCTATTTCGATGCGCATCTCGATGTGCGCGACACTCCGGGCAGCGGGATGTCGTTCCGCCGGTTGCTCGATGAAAACATCGCATCGAACCTGCGAATCGTCGGATTCAATCCGCTCGTGAACCAGCGTGAGCACGCCGAATGGTTTATCAAACATCGCGGCGTCATCGCACCGGCCGGTTCCGATCCGCTCGGAGGCATCGACACGAACGGCGGGTTTGTGAGCGTCGATCTCGATTGCGTCGATATGGGGGCGGCGCCCGGGGTCAGCGCGCCGAATCCGGCGGGGCTCGGACCACGCGAACTCGCGGACGCGATGGAGCGGCTGGGTCAGCACTACAACCTTCGCTGTCTTGATTTCATGGAACTCTGTCCACCGCACGACGAAGGCGGGCGCACCGCCCGGCTCGCTGCACATTTGCTGCTCTCGTTTCTGCGGGGCATCGGGCTTCGTACCGCTTCCGTCAAGCAGTGAGGCCGAGTTCCTGATAAGCTTTGCAAGGGCCCGCGTCTGCACAGGACGTCGGGCGGATTGGGCCGGGGGCCGAATTCACGCTGCTTTGAGCACTCGAATGAGCCTTCTGATTCGCCGTTGCCGACTTTTGTCGATGGAAGCCCCGCCGGGCTACGTGGGGGTGCGCACCGGCGAGGCAATGCGCGGGCTGAAAATGCGGGAAAACGTTGACGTGCTCATTCGCGCCGGGCGCATCGAGGCAGTCGGCGACGGGATCACCGTTCCGCCCGGCGGGCAGGTCATCGATGCACGCGGCGACGTCCTGATGCCGGGGTTCGTGGATTGCCACACCCACCTTTGCTGGGCCGGAAACAGGATCGACGAGTGGACGCGACGGCTGGCCGGCGAAAGCTACTTGCAGATTCTCAAGGACGGCGGCGGCATCATGAGCACCGTTCGAGCCGTTCGCGAAACACCGCTCGTTCGGCTCACGGAGTTGCTTCGGCAGCGCCTGGATGCATCGCTGCGCCAAGGCATCACAACGATCGAAATCAAGTCCGGTTACGGCTTGAACACCGAAACCGAGATCAAGATGCTTCGCGCTATCAGGGATGCCGCGCTGACCTGGCCGGGCACTGTGGTGCTCACCGCTTTGATCGGACACGCGATCGATACAACCGTCGGTGAAAAGACGTTTGTCGAGAAAACCATCAACGAGACGCTCCCGACTGTTCACGCGGAATTCCCCGGCATCGCAATCGATTTGTTCTGCGAAGAAGGCGCGTGGACGCTTTCGGATTCGCTCCGGCTGCTGAATGCCGCCAAGGAGCTGGGGCATCCGCTGCGAGTGCATGCCGATCAGTTCACGAGCCGCGGCATGGTAACCGAAGCCGTCAAGCTCGGCGTTTTGAGCGTTGATCATTTGGAGCAGACGACGAGCGCGGAACTCGAGGTACTATCGAAGAGTCAAACATTCGCCGTTGGTCTCCCGATCACGGCGATCAACCTCGGCAACTCATCCACTTGCAAGGCGTTCACCGGCATGTCGCCGGGGATCAAGTTCGCGAACCTGCGCGAGCTGGTGGATCGAGGCGGCCGGGTCTGCGTCGCGACCAACGCCAATCCCGGTTCATCTCCTTCGATCTCGATTCCGCTTGCCGCAGCGCTCGCGGTCCGGTTCTGCGGGCTGACCGTTGACGAGGCTCTGACGGCGATCACCGTGAATCCCGCCATGATGCTCGGATTCAAGGATCGCGGCGTCGTTTCATCCGGCAAGCGGGCGGATCTTGTCCTGCTCCGGTTCGAAGACTACCGGGAGCTCGCGTACGAACTCGGCGGTGATCCTGTACGGGCCGTGATCGTCGGCGGGCACGTTGCGCGCTACTACTCCGGAAACTGAATCGACGCCGATCGCTCGGGACCGAAGCACAACGATCGGATCCGGAGATGCGAGCGTCGCCAGCCACGCCGCGCCGCATTCCGAGCAGACAATCGGGCGGTGCGGATCCGAATCTTCCTGATCGAGCACATAGCCGCAGCTAGGACATCGCCCCGCATCCAGCCAGAGGTCGCGAGCACCTCGCTTGCGCTCCTCAATGGCGAGGGAGAGACCAACCGCCGAATTGACGACCAGAATCAGCAGAACCGACGCGATCGGAGACGACAGCACCAGAAACATGGCGAGCGGCCCCGCGGCCCAGAGCCCGAAAAAGTCAAAGGCGAGCAGCCCGAGCATCGACGCGATGTACCATCCGGATCGAGTGCGAAACGCATCCAGCCCGATGCGCCACACCGACGAGAGTGAAGACCGCCATCCATCGGGACGTGAACCTGGTGGCAGGTCGCTCGGGTCGGCGAGAAGCAGCCGAACCGGCCTGCCGAGGGCGTCATTTCCGAGGGCCGAATGCACCGGTCGCCTCCGCATCATCATTCTCCCGATCCCGTCGCGCGGATGCCGGAAAAGAAAACGGCCCTGCAAATCGCAGGGCCGCAAGGCAATTCCTCTGTCAGTTATGAGGCGAAAACCTTGGTTAATCGCACAGAAGGCGGTCGTAGGCGCCCACAAAGATCTGGAAGTCCGCGTCATCGACAAAGCCGTCGAAATTCAGATCGGCGCGGCAGCCGCCGCCGCCAAGACGCGGCATGGCGTTGTCCGAGCAATCCGAAACGTTGTATGCGCTGACGAAGAGCGAGAAATCGGCATCATCAACCATCGCGTCGATCTTCAGATCGGCGTCGCAGGGCCCGCCGAGCGTGATGACGTTGCTGATGTTGTCAACCGTGCCCGCGATCGAGGAGTAACGGGCGTACACCCTGATGCCGCCAGTGTTCAAGCGGCTGCCGGCGTTCACGATCAGGGTCTCGACATACACCGCTTCGCGCGAAGACTGACCCGCCGCATCGTTGTCGAACAGGTCGACGAGATTGAGCACGGTAGCCTTCGGTCCGACTTCGAGAATGCCAATCGGGAAGCTCGAGTCGATGTCCGCATGGAGCACGGCACCGGCTGGGCCGTAATCGTGGCTCATTGCCTCGAAGGTCGAAGCGCCCTGCCCGCTGTTGCTCATGCGGATGCCGCCGGCCAGCATGTTGAAGGGGTGCGAGTCGAGAGCCGTCGCCTGGAACGACCGACCGATCTCGATCGAACCACCTGAGATCGCCAAGCCCGCGCCCTCATTGAACATCATGTCAGATTCGATCTGGAGGGCAACCGGAAGCCCCACGCAGGTCGGGCAACCGCTGAACGAGCCGGTGATCGTTCCGTTGTTCACGACGCTGCCATACAAAGCAGTTGCACCACCCGTGAGATCGATGGTTGCGCCCGAGTTGTTGATGATCGAGCCGTAAATGCTCGACGCGCCGGCGGTGATGATCTTGCCGGAGTTGTTCAGAGGCCCCATCAAGGTGCCGCCGAACACCCAGCGCCCGCCGCCGGTGACCACATTGGCCGGCGAAGAAACCGTGACGCCGGCCATGTTTGTGTTCGTCTCAATCGACATCGTTCCACCCGAAGTGATGGATGTGCTCTTCAGATTGACGATGCCGTCGAAGGTCATCGGACCGGCGGAGGTCAGCCTGCCGCCGAACAGGTCGGTGAGGCTGCCGCGGAACAGGATCGTTCCGTTTGTGCTGAGGCCAGACTTGGTGCTCTGCAGCGTCGTCTTGCCGTCGAATGTCGCGCTGGTCGCCGACATCGACACCTCATGTTCGCCGATGTTCCAGCTTCCGAACCCGCCCTGATAGATATTCGAAGCGACCAGATCGCTGCGACCCGAATCGTTCGACGTGCGGAGCGTTCCGTACACACTCATGGGATAACCAGAAGCCGTTGTGAGAACGGCTCCGTTCGCCATAGAAATGAGTGTCGTCGCGGGAGTCTGGATTGTGCTGCGGCTCTTCGCCGTGACGGCCTTCCCACCGAAGTTCACGCTCGGCGATTGAGAAAACGCCCCCGCCGCCGCGATGATTGTTTGATCCGCCGTGGCTGCTTCGAGAGCACTGGCCAAATCGGTCGCCGTGTTCTGTGCGGTGAGATTCACAACGCTGGTGAGTGCGCTGTCCGTGACATCGGTGAATTCGGTCGCGCGGCCGGTGATGCCGGTTCCGGTAAAGCTGCCGCCGACGATCGTGCCGCCGGAAATCCCGACGCTATAGCCCACGCCGTCGCCCGCCGCGGTCACGGTCGAGATCGGGTTCACGCGGTACTGCGTGACGTAGGGGCCGGTTGCGAGCCCGGTCGACGATGTGAACAGGTACGCGGAGCCTGCGCCGTTCACGGCGCCTCGCCGATCGGTGACCGTCGCCACCGCAATCTGCCTATTTGACGCCGAAACGCTCACGCCGAATCCATCGGTCGTATTGCCGTCCGGCGCGGTCAGCTTGGAAACCTGCGTCCAGGTGTTGTTGCTCTGCTTGGCATAGACGTAGGCCGCGGGCTTGCCCTGGGCGCCCACAACCACAATTTCACCATCTGTCGCAACCGAAACGCCAAACAGCGCGCCGGCGCTCGGATCATTCGGGCTGAGCTTTGCAACCTGCTTGAAGGTGCCCACATCGTCCTTCGCGAAAATGTACGCGGAACCAACAGAAGACTTGTTGTGCGCGCCGACGACGATCAGATTGCCGCTGATTGCGGATGCGTAGCCGAACAGGTCGTTCGAGGCCTTATCGGAAGCTTCGAGGCGAGCGATTTGCTGCCAGACACCGTTGGCGTTGCGTTCAAACACATATGCGGAGCCGTGATTGATGAACAACCCGGTGTCATCCGCGTAAGCGCCCACCACGGCGTAGTCGCCGCTGATGCCGACACTCGTGCCGAAATAGTCGGTGGCCGAGCCGTCGGAGGCCCGAATGGTCCCGCCGGTCTGGGTCCAGGTGGCGCCCGAGCGATTGAAGAAATACACGGCGCCCTGGTCGATCGCGCCGCCGTTGTCAACCGACGGAGCGCCCACGAGCGCGGTCGAGCCGCTGATGCTGACGCTCCGGCCGAAATTGTCGTTCGTCGTTCCGCCGGTCGCGGTGATCATCTGCTGGAATGTCCAGTTGGTTCCACCGCGCGTGAAGATGGAGGCCGAGCCCTGTCCGACCGCGGTGACCGTGTCGGTGTAAGCGCCGATGATGGCGTAGTTCCCATCGATCGCCGCGGCAAATCCGAACGAATCGCCGGCGACCATGGCGGTCGAAGACGCGTAGTTCGGACCATTGAGCCACTTGTTGTTCTCACGCGAGAAAACCCAAGCCGAACCGGCATCGGTCAAGCCGGAGAAGTCGTCGGCTTGAGCGCCGATGGCGGCGATGTTGCCGTCCATAGAGACGGAGAACCCGAAGAAATCACCGACAGCGGCATCGGGAGCGAGAATCAACGCTTCCTGTGACCAGGCACCGTCCTGGAAGCGGAATGAGTACGCCGCGCCCGTGTTGGTGGACCGACCCTGCGAGCCGACGAGAAGCGTGTTCCCGCTCAGGATGATGGAACTACCAAAGCTGTCGCCAGTCGCCAGCCCGGATGGGACAACCAGAACTCCGCTCGAAGAGGCGCCCCAAGTTCCGGAAGTACGCCTGTAGATGTATGCCCCGCCACCTGTGGCAACCGTCTTCGAAGAATTGATCGCACCGGCCGCCAGCACATCGCCCTTGACCGATACGGAAGAGCCGAACTTGCCGGCTGTGTCGGTGCCGGCGTCCGGGCTCGCCAAAACCGTTGTATTGGTCCAAGTGGCAATCTGGCGTGAATACAGGGCGACCGCGCCGGCATTCGAAGTCTTGCTGGGCGCACCGACCGCGACCGTGTCGCCATTGATCGAAAGCGCGCCGTTCTCTCCGGCTTTGTCCCCGTTTGCGGCGCCGGTCATCGCGGGAAGAATCGCCTGCTGAGACCAGACGTTGCCGCTGCGCACGAACGCATAAACCGAACCGCGATCCGTGCCGCCCGCGTCCGCACCGGACGCCGCCACCACGATCGTGTCGCCATCAATCGCGACCGCGTCACCGAAATTGTCGTTCGCCGCCGCGTTGCTTGCCGTCAGCTTCTGTTGGAACGTCCACAAGCCCGCGATACGTACATACACATACGCGGCGCCCGCGTCGCTGGCGGCGGTGTCGTCGAGTCTGGCGCCCACCACAAGGGTCTCGCCCGAGATTGCAACCGACCGCCCGAAGTCGGTTTGTGTCCCCGAGATCGCACTCGGACCGGCGATCTTCTGTTCCTGCGACCACGCCGTCCCCGTCCACCGGAAGAGATAGACCGATCCGTCGTTATTTGATATCGCACCGCCGGAAGCGAGCGGCGCCCCGATCGCGAGCATGTCGCCGCTGATCGACGCGCTCGTACCAAAGTATCTGTTTGCCGCGGCGTCCGATGCTTTTAGCTGCACCGGCGTCGCGGTTTGCGCAAGCGTGACGGTTTGCGCGCTCAACAGCGCGACCGAGAGAGCGATAGCCTTTGAAATTGTCCGCATGAAATCATCTCCGTAACACAGCCCTTTTCCGGGCGGTCTTGAGTCATACCAGCACACGTCAGAGCAACTGTCAAGTCTTTCCCACACGAATTCCTCATTCGGCATTCGATCGGCATTTTCTGCACGAAAGAGTTATATAGCCAGGCGCGTCACGCGGGCAGCTCATCCGGCAGATCATCCAATCCCTCGGTCAGCACGCGCGGACCGCTCTCGGTGATAAGAACATCGTGCTCATGATGACTCGCGAGAGATCCATCCGCCGTGTAGACAGGCCAGTCGTGCCCATTCGACGAGCGCTGCTGACCGGTTCCCACGCCAATCATCGGTTCCAGCGCCAGAAGCATCCCCGGAGAACATGGTCGCGACCCGTCCGGCCATTCGCTTGCAAAGGTCGGGGTCGAGTTCGAAACAAACGGTTCGGTGTGCAGCCTTCTCCCATACCCATGCCCTCCAAGACCCCGGATCAGTCGAAATCCGTATTTCGACTCCACGCAGTGTTCGACCGCCTTTGCCCATAGCAACAGCGGCTCTCCTATCCGAAAAGCCTGAATGCCCGCAGAGAGCGATTCTTTGCCCGCGTCCATGAGTCGACGCACCTCGCTCGACGCCGGGCCGATCGAATACGTCCAAGCAGCATCGCCGATCCAGCCGCGATAGGTCACGCCGATGTCGATCTTGATCAGGTCGCCGGGCGCGAGCGGTCGGTCCAGCGAACCTGCGGTTCCGTGAACGATGCAATCGTTTACGCTGAGGCATGCGTGCGAAGGAAACTTCGGGCCGCGCAGCGACTGGCGATAGCCAAGAAAGCACGACTCGGTCCCCATCGACTCGAGAGTCGTCGCGACGAATCGATCGATCTGCGCAAGCGTTTTTCCGGGGCGAACAAACCCGACCAGCGCGCGATGCATGTCCACGACTTTTTGTGCCGCCGCGTAGGCGCCGTCTACATCCGCCGGTGTCAGTTTGCCTGTTCGGCTCACCCGCCAGTGTAGCGCGATTCGCATGCGGCGCCGGTATAGTGGCCCCGCATGGGCTGCATCGATTCCATTTTTTCCGAACTCAAAGCGAGCAACAGGAAGGCGCTGATGCCTTTTGTGTGCGCAGGCTACCCCGGCCTTCACTCGATGCCCGACATTCTGCTCGCGCTTCAGGATGCGGGCGCGTCCGTCGTTGAAGTCGGAATCCCATTCTCGGATCCGATCGCCGACGGCCCCGTCATCGCCGCGGCGATGCACCGCGCGATCCAATCCGGCTGCACGCCGGGCCTCGTGCTCGATCAGGTTGCTTCCGTGCGTGAGCGCATCCGTCTGGGTCTGGTGGCGATGGTCAGCATCTCCATTATGCAGCGCCTCGGCGCAAACTCCGGCATCGCTTCCGCCGTCGCGAGGTTCCGCGATGCCGGCTTCGACGGATTCATCTTTCCCGATCTTCCGCTCGAAGAGTCCGAAGCGTGGCGCTCCGCCGCGGGGGAAGCCGGTCTCTCGTGCACATTCCTCATCGCGCCAACAACTCCGCTCGATCGCGCCGCGGCAATCGCGAAGGCCTCGACCGGTTTTCTCTATGTCCTCGCCCGATCCGGAATAACCGGTGAGCGTTCGGAGTTGCCCGAGATCTCCGGTCGCGTCTCCGAATTGCGCGGCATCACCGATCTGCCGATTGCGGTGGGTTTCGGCATCTCCTCCCCCGATCAGGTCCGCCACGTGGTTCAGAGCGCCGACGCCGCGATCGTCGGAAGTGCATTGATTCGGCGGCTGTCCGAAGTCGGCAATGACGGTTCCCCGGCCCAAGTCGCGGGCGATTTCTGCCGACAACTCTGCGCCGGCTTGGGCACGTAACCGCTTCCCGTTGGACGCTCGTGTGCCAATAATTCCGCCCGTACGCACACTTGGGCACGCAATGAGCGTGTTCGGCCGCCAAAGCCCGTCCGCCGGTTTGTTCCGGTTGTATGGGTGGTGACGGTATGAGTTTGTTTTCACTGTGCCGCGGGACCGGCACCGTTCTCAAGATCAACCCCAGCAGAGATCACCCATGACCAATCGAACGGACGCGATTCTCGAAATCAGCCATCACCATTCCAACAGCCATCGACCGGAGGCCCTCCGAATGAACACCGGCGACGCCGTGACCCACACCTTCGGCGCCGATGTTTTCAACGAACGCGTCATGCGTCAGCGTCTCCCCAAGGAAGTCTTCAAGCAGCTCCAGCGCACGATCAAGCATGCCGAGCCCCTCGATCACGAGCTCGCCGACAGCGTTGCCGCCGCTATGAAGGATTGGGCCATCGAGCACGGCGCGACGCACTACACCCACTGGTTCCAGCCGCTCACAGGCACGACTGCGGAAAAGCACGACGCCTTCCTCGTCCCCGACGGCACGGGCGGCGCGCTCAGCGAATTCAGCGGCAGCGCCCTCGTCCAGGGCGAGCCCGACGCATCGAGCTTCCCCTCCGGCGGCCTGCGCGCCACCTTTGAAGCCCGCGGCTACACCGCGTGGGATCCGACCAGCCCCGTTTTCCTCAATCGCGCGGGTGGCGGGGTCACGCTCTGCATCCCCACCGCGTTCGTTTCGTGGACCGGCGTCGCGCTCGATCACAAGACACCGCTCCTCCGCTCGATGGACGCGCTCTCCGAGCAGGCGATGCGCATCCTCAAGATCTTCGGCACCGATAAGGACGTGACCCGCGTCATGTGCACGGCTGGCGCCGAGCAGGAGTACTTCCTGATCGATCAGAGTTATTACTTTGATCGCCCCGATCTGCTCGCGTGCGATCGCACGCTTTTCGGAGCCAAGCCCCCGAAGCATCAGCAACTCGAAGACCACTATTTCGGCTCGATCCCGCAGCGCGTCATCGCCTTCATGGTTGAGACCGAGCGCGAGCTCTACCGCCTCGGCGTGCCGGTCAAGACCCGCCACAACGAGGTCGCCCCCGGACAGTTTGAACTCGCCCCGATCTTCGAGACCGCCAATCTCGCGTGCGATCACCAGATGATCGTCATGGAGACTCTGAAGAAGGTCGCCAACCGCCATCGCCTCCAGTGCATCCTGCACGAGAAGCCCTTCGCCGGCATCAACGGCAGCGGCAAGCACCTCAACTGGTCGATGTCCACCGACACGGGCACCAATCTGCTCGACCCGCGCGACGACACGCACACCAACATGCAGTTCCTGGTCTTCCTCTGCGCCGTCATCCGTGCGGTCGATCTCCACGCCGACCTGCTCCGCGCCAGCGTCGCGAGCGCCAACAACGATCACCGGCTCGGTGCCAATGAAGCTCCGCCCGCGATCATGTCCATCTTCCTCGGCGACATGCTCTCGGACATCATCGATCAGATCGAGAGCGGCTCACCCAAGAGCACGATGAAGGGCGGCAAGCTCGACCTAGGCGCCCGCACGCTTCCGCAGCTCCCCCGCCACACCGGCGACCGCAACCGCACCTCGCCGTTCGCGTTCACCGGCAACAAGTTCGAGTTCCGCGCGGTGGGCAGCAGCCAGTCGGTCGCGTGGCCCGCGACGGTGCTCAACACCATCGTCGCCGAAAGCCTCGACTTCCTCGCGACCCAGCTCGAGAAGGCCGTCGGCTCGAATCCGTCCGCTTCCAAGCTGCAGACCGCCGTCAAGAGCCTGCTCCAGAAGACGGTCAAGCAGCACAAGCGGGTCATCTTCAACGGCGACGGCTACGACCACGCGTGGCACGTCGAGGCGGAAAAGAAGCGCAAGCTCCCCAACCTCCGCAATTCCGTCGATGCCCTGCCCGTTCTCACCTCCAAGAAGAACATCGAGCTCTTCAAGAAGTACGGCGTTCTCAACAAGGTCGAGAGCGAAAGCCGCGAGCACATCTACATCGAGAAGTACAACAAGCAGGTCCAGATCGAGGCCGAGACAGCCTCGATCATGGCCCGCACGCTCGTTCTTCCCGCGGCAATCCGCCAGCAGACCGAGATTGCGGAAGCGGTTGCCGCGACCAAGGCCGCCGGAGGCGATTCCAAGAGCCTCAAAGCCGAGCTCGATGATTTCAGCGAGCTGGTTTCGCAGCTGCGCTCGAAGATCGCCAAGCTCGACAAGGCGATCGATACGCAGGTCGCCGACGAGCACAAGAAAGCCCATCACATGCACGACGATGTGCTCGGCGCCATGGGCGAACTCCGCGCTGTCGTCGATGAACTCGAGTCGCGCGTGAGCCAGGACCTGTGGCCTCTCCCCGGCTATCGCGAGATGCTGTCGATCAAGTGATCCGAGGCCAATTTTGATTGATCGAGGCCCGCGCCGGACGCGGGCCTTTTTCATTGCCGCGCTGATACTCTTCGCTCTGTTGGCCCTGTAGCTCAACGGTTAGAGCAGGCGACTCATAATCGCTTGGTTCCCGGTTCGAATCCGGGCGGGGCCATTCGAAGAAAACGCCTCGAAAATAGGCGTTCTTTCATTGATTCCGGACGCTCGGTCGCTCTCGCATTGTTGGTGCCAGGCGACATCCATGCCACATATCGGGGAAATGCGCGTCCCTGCGCTTCCAAGCGCCCACAGTCGTTCCGAACCAGAAAACAGCGGGAATCGCCCCAACTCGCTCTCAGCCTCGGATGGGGCCGACGCCCACTCGCAGCGCTGGCGGGGCACTGGCGAATTCATAGCTGTCCACGAATCTAGCAGGCTGTTGAAAAACTCCAACCAGTCGCAATTTCGAACCGCCATCTACCCTCGCGACCCGGGTCTGAGGGCCAGAAAGTTGTCTGCAATGCGTCGGCGCAGTAGGCACAATCAGAATTTCAACAGCCTGCTAGCAGGCTGTTGAAAAACTCCAACCAGTCGCAATTTCGAACCGCCATCTACCCTCGCGACCCGGGTCTGAGGGCCAGAAAGTTGTCTGCAATGCGTCGGCGCAGTAGGCACAATCAGAATTTCAACAGCCTGCTAGACCGATCATCCCGTCGGACAAGTTGCTATCGACGCGCGGCAGCATGAAATCGTGAAGCCGATGAAGTTGCAAGCCGTCCAAGTGCTCAGCGCACAACGGGAAAGCGGATTCGTCCAGGAACAAAGTTCCGTCGCGAAACCCCCAACGTGTCGCTATATCCGATTCGACAAAGCGAAGCCATTGCCGTCCGTCAACTTCCATCGGCTTCGCTAACAGCAACGCCGACCGAATTTCATTGGCCAGCGCATGCCAAATGCGTCTATCCGGAACGGCGAGTACCCTGCCGAACGGCGCTGCAGTTCGAAGGCGCTGCGAATAGTAAATCCTGAGTTCGATGTGCGTTTCCGACTGCCATTGGGCGATCTTCGGCCCAATCACTTCCGTGCGCAGTTTCAAATCGGGTTTCATGCTCTCGCCACGGTCCCCGAGCGGCGCATATCCCAACAGTTCCACGGCCACATCGCCCGACGAGATTCGTAGCACGCCGTCCACACTCGCGCCGTCAATCTTCCGCACCAGACCGAGCCGAACAGCCTCTTCGCTTTCGATGAATTCGCAAGGCTCGCCACTTTTCCGAAGGAACTTCGCGAATTCGCTCAGGACGTGGATTTCCAACGGCGCGGCATCCATAGTGCCGCCGTACTCAAGAACGGATGGAGGTTGAATGTTCATCGCCGACTATCTCACGACATGATTCTGCCGGTCCCGAATTGCCTTGATGGACTTCTTGGACATGCCAAAGTAGACGTAGGCGTTGCCCGGCTCAATGCGATAAGGGAATCCGGAGTGAATTGCCGCCACGATGAACGCGCCGTTTGAGCAGTAGTCGCCGTCGCGCTCGGCCAAATGCTTCAGACCGTAACTGGTCTGGTCCCAATTGATCGCCCGTATTTTTTTCACTCCCTTCAACCACTCGCACACGCGGTTGCAGGCTTCCGCGCTACCCAAAAGTTTTGCTTTGCCTTCGGCGAGTTCCGCCTCCTGTACGGACGGCTTTGCCTTGTCGTCATACACGCCGATTCCGTACTCATTGAGTTGGGGGTGTGCATCCATGATCCGTTGGATGTCTGCTTGCGTCATCGTCATCGGAACCTCCCTGTTCACTTTCACTCTGCCGCCCAATAGGTTATGACCACTTGCAGCTTTGGCGGTTTCTCGCCCCCGCGTGCCGCCGCTACCTGCCTTGGATCGGGCGGTAGCGTCGATACCGAAATGATGTCCTTTTCCTTGACTCCGAATTCTTCCGCGCGTTCGTTGAATTCGTCCAAGACCTCCGACACGTTCAATCCGTGAACCTGAAAGCACTTCAGTTTCCGCATAGCGTTCGCCTTTCTGACGGTTGCCCAGGCCGTCCCTCGCGAGACTAGCGCTATGCGCGCGGTTGTCAACCCCGCCGCCCGAGCGCATTTGGTGTAGACTGCTGTACCACCGGGGGTACGAATGGCATTCATTCAGACGCAGCGCTTTTGCAAAGTTTGTGGCAAGCCGACCCTTCACGCACGCAAGCACTTCAGCGGCGGAATGGGTTGTCTGTTGACGATCCTTACCGGCGGGCTGTTCCTTATCGTGTGGGCGTGTCTGTTGCTTGCCGAGTCTTTTAGTCCGTGGCGCTGCCAGACGTGCGGGCAAGGAAAAATGCTTTAGGAATACATCTTGCTCGACGACAACGACAAAGAACTCGCCGCATTGATGGAAGCGTTGATTGGCGAAGTCATTTCCAAGCACGATGCGATTTCGCAACCCGGCAAGGCGAGCAGGGCAACTGGAATGCTGCTCGTGAGAGCCTCGGGCAGTTGGAAGAGCATTCTGCACATTGTCGCAGGCTGCACGTCGAAACGAGAGATGCAACTGTGCGCGAATGATGCCTCGGCAATTCTTCGATGTATGCACGACTGTGCTCTTCAGGCCGAATACATCCGTCTCGGTGACAGTGCCAACGGAAAGACTGCCGACGACTTGGCGGACCTCTATCTCGAGTACGAGCACGTCGAACGCTACAAGCGGGCGACGACTCTCGTGAAACAGAATTCGCAGTGGGCGAAGCAACTGAGCAACTCCCGACTCCGCGCCCCAGGCGAAATCAACAATCAGACCGAGTTTGATCGCGTGAAGGCAAACTATCTGGACAAGAACCAACGCCCACGGGGGCAGTGGTACGTCGGCGACGGGACAACCTTGGCGCGGAAAGTTGGGCGCGAGGAAGAGTATTTCTGGTTTACGTCTATTCTGCACAGTTCGATTCACGGCGGCCCCTTCGCGTCGCGCAACGGTCCTCCGTACCCCGACGCAAAGAACCTCTTGCAAGTTGCAGACGCACTCATCCGGCGCTTGCTGGTAGTCGTAATCAAAGTGGACAATCTCATCTTGTCCGAACAGTCCACCACAATGATGAATGCGACGGTTCGCGACATTCTCAACCCGAATTGAAACGAGCACAGCCAGCGCTTCCCTGTGCCGGCCACGCTCGCGCGTCGTCAATTCACGCCCACGCGAAGACCTTGTTTTCCTCCAAGACCTTCGCGCGCTTCCGCGCAGAGTCGCGCGCCCGCTCATCGGCGTCCTGTCGTTCCCGGTTCGAATCCGGGCGGGGACCCATGCGCACAAATACCCCGCGTGCGGCGCTACCGTGCGCTCGCACAGCATCAATGTCACCACCGCGACGAGTTCAGATCTTCGAAGCCGCAGGAGTTAGGTCGCTCACGGCCGCACAAACTCCGCTGTTCCCTTCGGCTCGGTCAGGCGCATTTCCTTTCCGGCGAGAGTCGGCGAGACGACAATCACTCCCGATGGCGGCAGCGCCGACATCTCGTACTGGATCGTCACCTTGGCGCTCTCCCGCTTCGCCTTGTAGCTCAGCACGCCGTACTCCGTCGGCCAGTTTCCGATCGACACGCCTTCGCCGTCGAGCCATTCCGGCCTGATCCCCGCGCCGATCACCAGCGACTTGTCCGCTGGATCCTCGTACACGAACATCGAGCGCACAGAATTCAGGAAATCGCTCGCGACCCACGTGTGCGGCATATCGCCGATGAACCGCGGGTTCTTCGGATCATGGCAGACCACCTCCGCCCACTGGTTCCACGCCGCGGGGCGCCGATCGGCCATGTAGAAGTCCATCAGTCTCCACGCCTTCTCGGGCCAACCGAGCCGGATCATCGAGCCGACGATGCGCCACTCATACGGCGTGTACTCGTTGTACTTCGCGCTTCCGTCGATGCGACCCATCGCGAAGCCGTAGAACTTGTCGAAGGTGCGTTCGAGTTGGGCGCGGTCGAGCCACGCGCCCGCGCCGCAGGGCCAGAGCGCGATCGTCGTGCTTGTCGCATCGAAATCGCCGAGTTCCACGCACCCGGGGATGTAGTCGATCTTGTGGTGCGCCGTCGCGCGCTTGATCGAATCGATCAGGCAGGTACGAAACTCATCCGCCATGTCCTGGAAATTCGTCGCGTCGTTGCTCTTGCCGAGCACGCGGGCGATATCCGCGGCATCCTGCAAGCCCTTCTCGATGAAGAAATCATCCCAGTAGCTGTGCATGGGCTTGGCGCTATACCCCTCGTGGCTGATCGACTCGGGGACGAGCCCGTACTCCGCGCGCTTCAGCCCGGTCGCGTTCGCGTATTCCGGCGTCATGCGTTGCTTGCGGAGCGAATCGATGTATTCGACGGCTTTGGTCACATGCGCGTAGTTCTTTTCAAGCGTCGCGGTGTCGTGCGTGAACAGGTAGTATTTGTGAAGCAGGTAGAGCAACTGCCCGTGGCTGTCGTTCTCCGGCACGGGATCGGGCCCGCGCTTGTCTACGACGCACGGGACCTTGCCGCTCGGGTACTGAAACGGCGCGTACCAATCGATGAACTCGCGCACACGCTCGGCGTGTCCGGTCGCGAGCAGTGCGCTGCTTGTCAGACACCCGTCGCGGATCCACGATCGCTCGTACGTGCGCGAGCCGGGCTGAATCGCCGGCCCGTCGCGGTTGATGAGGATGTGCGCCTGCGCGGTGCGGAAGGTGTTCTCGAGATCGCGGTCGGCGGGAATTGAAAGTGTGACCTTGTTCAGCTCCGCCCGCCACCAGTCCTCAACCGACTGCTTTTCTTTCTCGAGAGCGGCCATCGCCTGATCAAACGGCAACGAAGCCCACGCGGGCATGTCGGATTCGTCATGAAGGGGAATCAGAACGGCCCATTCCGTCATCGGCTTGGACCAGATTCGTGTTGGTCCAAGGAACGCGCCAGCTGCAAGGCCGCGGTTGTCCTTGACGGATTGCGGGCCGCCGCGGAGACCTTCAATGGTTGGGCTTTCGTCGAATGTCCACGCATGTGATTCCACACTGTCGCCAATCACACGAACAACCTTTCGATCGGCAGGCGTCTCCCTCGAAACAATTCCCATCGGTCCGTGAACCTCAAGTGTGTCGATTCGCGCGAATCCTCCGCTCGTCTTCAAATCTTGCCATGGCGGATTCACCTGCAGTGGACGGATCGCAAGCACGAAATCGTCTTCGCGATCGGCCGGCGTCAACGTGTACTTTGCTGCCAATACGCTTTTCCCGGCCGGCCCGAAAGCGAATGACTCGATATCGAGTTGACGACCGTCAAAAGTCCAAGTGACCTTCGGAATCGGCACGTAGCCGCCTGCCAAGCTTTGTATTGACTGCACATTCGCCCATGTGAAGACTGTTGCCGCCTTGGAATTCTCGATGACAAACGGTTCAAGCGTGAACCGCTCTTTGTCCACTTCAAGCGCACCATCGGAATTGAGCAGCCCTTCTTTGCTGTCGTCTGCAACACCCACCACCGTCCAGTAGGTTTGCTCGGGCTGGAAGTACCGAGGAAACATCCCTTTTTCAAAGTCGCGCGAGATTCGTGCCAAAGTTCCGTTGCGACTCTCCCCAAAGGAAAGCGGCGCAATTTCAAGCGTGTCGAGAATCGCTCCATGCTTTTCCGCACCGGACACGGTGAATCGCAAGAACGCCGCTTCCGCATCGCGTAGCGGCATGTACACACGTCCGGAGCTCGCAATTTCCTGTTTCGCCAGAGACGTGAAGGTTTTTCCGTCCATCGATCCGAACAACTCGATCGTCTTTGCTCCCCGCTCGAGGCGCCCTTTATCAAATCGGACGATAACCCCGCCAAACTCACGTACACCCCCGAGCGACACCGTCATCGACCCCCCGTCTTTTCCCGGGTCCGTCCACCAGACGATCTTCGCCGGCCGATCCATCATCGTTGCTTCGTCGTCGTGAATCACCGTGCCGTCGAACGACACGATTTTCGGGTTCTCGAGCTTCTCCGTTTTCTGCGGAACTGATTCCAACACCAGATCCGACAGTTCCACCGTCCCTTGCCCGCCCGAACTCGCCGCCACCGCAAACTCGATTGCGCCCAGCTCTTCGTTCGGCTTCCCGCCGCTCGGCCCCCACGCGAATGAAAAGTGCCGCCGCTTGTAGCGCTCGTGCTCCCATTGCGTCGGAAACGCGAAGTCGCGGTTGTTCACCCACCAGACATTCTCGCCCGAGTGGTCGAGCAGTTTGACTTCGAAGTTGTTCGTCGGGCCTTCGCCCCGCAAATCGAATGAAAGCCTGTAATCCGCCGGAAGCGCCACGCCCACCTTGCGGCGGATCACCACAAATCCGCTCCCCGCGCGAAAGTCGAACTTCAAACGAATGGCTGGTTTTCCATCCGGCCCTTGCGCACTCTCGAGCGTCGCGACCACTCCATCACTCGGCTGTAAAGTCCAAGCCTTCACATCTTCGCACGCTTCTCGGAAGAGCACGTCCGCCCGCGCCTCAGTCACAAAGCATCCGGCACAAAGCGCCAGCATCACCCCGAACCCAACGCCCATCAGCGACGTCATTCTGGAAGCACTCATGTTCTTCTCCGAAGCCTTCCCGAGGGCGGACGTCCGCAAACTCGTTCTCGCGTCCTCGAACCGGAATCTCACGCGTTTCATAGGCATGAAATCGCTTTCATTATGCCGAAACTCCGGGCCATCGTCAATCGAACAGAGTATTGTGAATCTGCCCGCTCCGCGCGGTCGCACAGGAGGATGATGAACCGTTCCGCACACTCGATTTGTCTCGTCATCGCGGCCTTCGCGTCGAGCGGTTCGTCCCTGCTTGCTGCGCCGGTTTCCTCTGTCTGGCCCGCGTCCTTTGCTCCCGTCGCCAACATCGCCGCCGTCGCGGGCAGCGCCCTCTCCGGCTACGAAGCCGCCGCCGATTCGGTTTCGGACTCGATTGAAATCCGCGATACCCGCGGCACGCTCCTCGCCTCGCTCTCACGCACTCGCATGACCGCGCTCGTCCCCTGGATGGCGCTGAATTCCTCCGCCGATGGACCCGTCTCGCTCGCGTTTTCAGAGTCCGGCCGCCTTCTTTTCATCGCGCTGCACACGACGAGCGCGTCCCCCGACTCGAGTCCCGCTGATGCGATTCTCCGCTACGACACACAGACCGATTCGCTCAACCTCTTCGCACGCGTCGATCTCACGCCTCCCGACGCGACTTTCACGCACCTCGGCATGGCTCACTTCAAAGGCCGGCTCTACGTTGCCTCCGCAGGAACGATCCGTTGCTACAACGCGAACCGAAATGTCACGAGCGGCAGCCTTCTGTTCACAAGTGCCGTTTCCGGCGGCGCGACCCCCACTTCACTGGTCGTTGATCGCACGCAGAATGCGATGCTCGGCGCCTGGAACGGCCAAGTTTGGCGCTCCATCATCGGCACAAACTCGTTCTCATTCACCGCGCTCGGTTCGCTCGCAAGTGTGCGCGACTTGGCGTTCTCGGATCACTACGGCGGCGTTTCGAACGCCGGCCTTTATGCGCTTTCTTCCACCGGCGCGGGCTCGGCGACCTGGTTCATCCCGCTCGCGCAGGCGCGCGCAACACAGGCTTTCTCGCCGTCGGTGTACGACGGCCCGAATCCACCGCTCGCATCCATCGCTGCACTCGGCGATGGCACGCTCTTGTCCGGCGGCGGCACCGACGCGACGAAAACCCGTGACAGCTCCGACACGCGCCTTTCCTTCGAGAATTGGATCAACGACGAAATCGCGCAAGTCGTCTTCTTCGGAAAGAGTCTCATCTCTCCCGACGGCGAACCGCCCGGCTGGGTCATCGATGCCGATGTGATTCCTTCCTGGAATCGTTTCCATCCCGCATCGCCCGATGCCGCGGCATGGACGGTCTTTCTCTGCCTGATGAGCGATCAACTCAGCGGCACATCGAGCAATCTGCCAGCCGTTCGCTCTGTTCTCACGCGTTACGCCGGGCTCGCTCCCGATGGAATCAAGCCCGATCGCTCCGCCGACGGCATTTTCCAGCACTGGCTGGAGCCCTCGACCGGCGGAATCAAATGGAACGACGGCTACGCGACGCTGAGCACGATGAAGATCGTTCACGCCGCGGCAAAAGCAGCGCAGTTCTACCCGGGCGATCCGCAGGTACGTGCCGCCGCCAAAGCGATCATCGGAGGCGTCAAGAACTGGGACTCCTATCTCATCCCAAGTTCCGGAATCATCTTTTTTCTCGGCAACGCCGGCGGCGGTCCGATCCCGGGTTCGCTGTCAGGCTGCTACAACGAAGGTCTCGTCTTTGTGAACGCCGCCGCGACGTACGGCGGAAGTGGCTCGCAGACGGCGCTCACGAACTGGCTCAATCGCTCGCTTTGGCCGACCGGCACATTCGTCACCGGATATCCGATCACCAGCGGCAGCAACAACAGCTTTCAGGCGGCATTCACCAATCTGTATTCGCTCTTGCTCGTCGATGGCTATCGAAGCAGCCCGGACTGGCGCGCGCAAATCTTGAATCTCCGCCTCTCGAATTACGCGTGGACCGACGACAACGCTCCGCGCTGGAACACCGTCTTCTCCGCTGGCACGACGCCCAGTGGCTACAGTGCCGACGATCTGACCAGCCACGCCGACAACATCGCGACGTTCACGTCGCTCGAAGCGTTCGCGGCAGGCGTCGGTGATGGATCAGTGCACGTGCCCGCCGCGACCGGCGCGTATCACGCCTATCGCATCGGCGCACGCGAAACGTTCAAAGGCGGCGCGAGCATTCTGTACCGGCGCTCCAGCACGCAGCTCACCTGGGATCCGAATTCCGCCGGCATGCCCGATGTCGCGCTCGGCGCGCTCGGTCTTGCGGAACTCGTTCAGCCTGGCGCGGTCGAGAGCGTGCTTGCCGGTCCGCTCTACAACATCGATTCCTGCGCCGCTGATTTCAACAATGACGGTCTCGTTGACGATGCGGACTTCGTGTTCTTCGTCTCAAAGTACAACGACCTGTTGATACCGGGCGCCTACCGCCCCGGTGATCTCAATGGCGACAGCCTTTGCGATGACAGCGACTTCGTGATCTTCGTCGCGGCGTACAACGACCTGCTCTGCAACTGAACCCCAATCTCATCGCTCGACTCGCGGCGGCTTGCCCGCCCTGTGCATCTACACTCCGCCCTTATGTCATTCCCCACCAATTTCACTTGGGGTGCCGCGAGCAGCGCGTACCAGATCGAAGGCGCCTGGAACACCGACGGCAGAGGGCCCTCGATCTGGGATACCTATTGCCACGCCCGACCCACCGAAGGCGGTCCCGCCTTCAACCCGATCAAGCCGAATGTCTTTCAAGGACACACCGGCGACGTCGCCTGCGATCACTACAACCGCTACAAGGAAGACGTCGCGATCATGAAGTCGATGGGCCTCATGGCCTACCGCTTCTCGCTCTCGTGGTCGCGCATTCTGCCCGAGGGCGTTGGCGCGGTGAATGCGAAGGGACTGGATTTCTACGACCGACTCGTCAACGAACTCCTTGCCGCCGGTATCACGCCATACATCACCCTGTTCCACTGGGATTATCCCGAAGCCCTCTTCCGTCGCGGCGGCTGGCTCAACCGTGAATCCGTCAAGTGGTTCGCCGACTACACGCAAGTCGTCGCCGATCGCCTCGGCGACCGCGTGAAACATTGGATGACGCTCAACGAACCGCAGGTCTTCCTGCAGTTCGGACACGCCGACGCCGGCAACGCTCCCGGCCTTCGCCTCCCCACGCGCGAACTGCTCGTCGCCTGCCACCACGCGCTCATGAGCCACGGCGCGAGCGTGCAGGTGCTTCGCGCCCGATGCAAAGCGTCGGGTGGGGCGGGTGGGGTGGGTGGGGTGGGTGGAGCGCAGCAAATCGGCTATGCGCCTGTCTGCGTCACGAAGTATCCAGCATCCGATTCGAAGCAGGATCAGGACGCCGCGATCCAGTCGATGGGCTCGATCACGGAGCGCAATCTCTGGAACAACACCTGGTACGCCGACGCGATCGCGAAGGGCCACTATCCCGAAGACGGAATGAGAATCTTCGGCGCCGACGCACCAAAAGCGCCGACGATTCAGCCCGGCGACATGGAATTGATCTCCCAGAAGATCGACTTCATCGGCCTCAACATCTACGAGGGCACGCCCGTCCGCCGCGCTGAAGACGGAAAGCCGGCAACCGTTGAGCGTCAGGCCACGCACCCCACCACCGCCGTCCGCTGGCCAGTCGAACCCAAGAGTCTCCACTGGGGCCCGCGCTACACGTATGAGCGCTACAAGCTGCCCGTGTACATCACCGAAAACGGAATGAGCGGCATCGACTGGGTCAGCATGGACGGAAAAGTCCACGACCCGCAGCGCATCGACTTCACACGCCGCTACCTGCTCGAGCTGCGCGAAGCCATCCGTGCCGGCTCCGACATCCGCGGCTACTTCCACTGGTCCATCCTCGACAACTTCGAATGGTCGCAGGGGTACAAAGAGCGCTTCGGCCTCGTGCACGTCGACTACACCACGCAGAAACGCACCCCCAAAGACTCCGCGACGTGGTACTCGAAAGCGATCGCAACGAACGGTCAGTCGCTCGATTCCGATCCGCATTCTTGAACTGGATCAGAACGGAGCCTCGCCCGTGCGGGAGAGGCCACATCGGCGGTCACACCCGGCTGCTCTCCCGCACGATCAACTTCGTCGGAAGCTTCTCACGCGTCGCCGGCTTCTCGCTGTTGCCCACGCGCTCCACGAGCAATCGGACCACCGCCGCGCCGATGTCCAGCAGCGGCACGCGCACCGCCGAAAGCGCCGGCCTTACCAGTGTCGCGATACGCGTGTCGTCGAAGCCCACAATCCGCAAATCCTTCGGTACATGCACGCCCGCGTCTTGCGCCGCCTGCATGATCCCGAGCGCGATCTCGTCGTTTCCCGCCAGAACCGCGGCATTCTTCAATCCGCCGGATTTCATTTTCTCGGCGACCCAATTCCGGCCCCAGTCGATCGAGTACTCGCCGAACGCAAGTTGATCGTCCCGAACCGAGTGCCCGCGGCTTGCCAGCGCTTTCTTGAATTCCGCCGCACGCTGCACCGTGTCGAAGTTTTCGCGCGGCCCGCCGACGAAATAGCAATTCGAAGCCGGAGTTTTCTCGAGCAGATGCTCCGCCGCTTCGTGCGTGCCCATCACGTTGTCCACGACGACGCTGTCCACGCCCGGTTCGTTTACTTCCGCATCGAGCACCACCGTCGGCAGCGCGGCATCGAGCGTTTCGCGCCACAACTGCATGTTCGGCTCGGTCATCATCAGCGCCAGGCCGTCGATCAACCCGAACGCAAGATTCTCGGTCCGAGTCGGGCTGCCGTGATCGTGCGCATCGGAGCTCACAAGCAAGTGGAAGCCGAGCCGTCGCGCCTCGCCGTCCGCGCCGCGCAGCAACTCCGAATAGAACTCGCCGTGAATATCCGGCAGTACGATTCCCAAGACCTTGCCGTGACGTCTGCTCAGCCCCTGCGCGTACGCGTTGGGGACGTATCCGAGCTGCTTGATGGCTTCCCGCACTCGCCCCGCGGTTTCCGCCGTGACCAGGTCGGGCTGATTCAACACGCGGCTCACCGTCGCGATCGAAACCTTTGCCTCGCGAGCAACGTCTTGTATTGATGTTCCGCCCTTGCTCATCGAATTGGCTTTCATCCGCCTCATCTGGGTCTCATGCTATCGGCTGACGAGCGTTTTCACCCTTGGCTAACCCTGTTTTCCCACCCAGTCCCGCCCCAATGAAAACGCTTTCTTTTTCGGATACCCTTTGGCGAACACCATATGCGCCACTCACTCTCCGGATCTCTCGCCCTCCTGTCGGTCGTCTTCGCCGCTGGGGTTGCCTCGGGTCCCGCGTCGGCACGAGCGGATAAGCCTCTCGAAGCAATCTGCTCGCCGGCGGACATCAAGCGACCTCCTTTTCAGTTTTCCCCCGAAGACGAGGCTTTTCTCGAAGAGGTTCAGCACGGCGCTTTTCGCTATTTGTGGGAAACCGGCAATCCGAAAAACGGCATGCCTCCGGACCGGCTCTCGAAGCCCGTCGTCAGCGTTGCCGGGGTCGGCTTCCTGCTTTCCGGCCTTCCGATCGCGGTCGAGCGCGGCTGGGTTTCCCGCGACCAAGCTCAAGAGCGCGCGATCCTCATCCTGAAGACGCTCTCTTCTCAACCCGAAATCCGAAAGGCCGGCCTCTTCCAGCATTTCATCGACGGCGAAACGGGCGGCATCCACGGCGGCGCGAATCTCGAGCACACCGTTTCGACTATCGATTCCGCGCTCCTGTTCGCCGGCATCCTCACCGCATCGTCGTACTTCGGAGGCGAGGTCGCAACGCTCGGCGACAAACTCTTCGAAGAAGCAGACTGGACATTCTTTCAGGGCGGCGACGAAGCCAAGCCGCACGAGCGCGGATTCATTTCGCTCGGATGGAAGCCGAAGGATTCGAGTCATCCGCAGGGTGACGGCGCACGCCTCCCCTACTACTGGATGGATTCGGGTTGCGAGCACCGATTGACGACGTTTCTCGCTGTTTGCGCACCCGATGAGTCTCATCGAGTTGATCCGTCGCTCTACTACAAGCTGCGCCGACAACTCGGTTCCTACACGCATGCCGGCGCGAAGAAGTTGCCGGCGGATCTTCCGAAGACAACCGGCGTGATGACTTTTCTCCCGTTCTCGGGGTCGCTGTTCGTCAACACGTTCAGCCATCTCTGGCTCAACTACGCCGCGATGGGCCCGGACAATCCCGCAGCGTTCAGTGTCCAGTTTCGCCCGCCGGTCGACTGGTGGGAAAACAGTCGGCGCGCCACGATCCTTCATCGCATCAAGGCAATCGAAAACCCCAAGTCTTTGCCGACACTCGGACCCGATGCATGGGGACTCACCGCATCGGATTATCCGAAGGGATATCTCGTCGCCGGCGTCTATCCGGATTTCGTGATGGTGCCCGGCGCGCGCGGCGACTACGACTACACGACTTTCCGCGCGAAAGACAACTTCGGCGACGGCACCATCGCGCCCTACGGCGCCGGGTGCGCGATTCTCTTCCAGCCCGATGCCGCGATGCGCGCGATGCGCTACTACCGCTCTCTCACCGGGCCCGACGGGAAGCCGCTTGCGTGGCGCGACCCGTCTGTGCCGCTCGCTGAAGGCGGCGGCTTCGGCTTCGTCGATGCGTTCAACCTGGAGGGCCCTGACGGAAAACCTTGGGCGGCATCGGAGTACCTCGCGATCGACCAAGGCCCGCTGCTGCTCGCCATCGAAAACGCCCGTACCGGAAACGTGTGGAAGTGGTTCCAAAGCCACAAATGGGTTCGCGAAGGGATGGATCGCCTCAAGTTCTCAGAGGCGAATACCCCCGTGCGGTGACGCTTATAGGACGTTTGCACGCCGCGATTTTTCCGTTTATTCGGGAACCGCACCGAAATTTTGGCATCCGCCTGGAACTTGAGGCACGTTTTCATTGCACTCGCTACTCGCTGGCGGGTGGCTTGAAAACGGTTTCAGTGGCCGAGTGATTTTTCGTGGGTCGGTGCCCGCAGAAGTCCTTCGGGCGAGAGTTGCGAGAGGAGATTTCTTATGCAATGGCGTTCCGTGACGGGTTTGGCGGCCGTGGCCGGCTTTGCGTGCTCCGCGATGGCGGACATCAACGGCTTCAACGGCTTCAACATGGTGTATCGCAATTTCAACGATTACCCCAACTCCATCATCACCCCGACCATCAACGGATCTTCGGGCGTGCGCATCATGGAAAACATGGGCCCGGTGAACCCCGACAACCCGCAGAAGTTCGCCAATCGCCACTTCGCTCAGTTCAGCGACGACAACGGCGTCACGCGTCTCTCGCTCCAGAACAACCAGTCGTTCAAGATCAGCTACAAGATGCGGATCAATTCGAACATCGACAACGACGGCTCGGGCATGCTCTGGCCTCAGCAGCCCGAAGGCGGCCTCTGGTTCTTCAACAACAACGCGGGCGACTTCTCGGCTGACGGCGGCATCTTTGTCGTCGGCAACGGCACGGTCTTCGTCGGTGGTGCAAATCAGAACTTCAGCCTGATTGCCGAAGGCAACATCAGCCCCGCATTTACCAAGGGCGACATCCTGCAGATGAGCTACACCTACTACGCCCCGGGCGTGGCGGGCGCTCTCGCGGCATACGCCGTTCAGTTCACCAACCTGACGACCAACTTCACCAAGACCGTGTTCAACACGTTCGATGCGGGCAATCCCGCCCTCAACGGCTTCATCGACGGCGCCGGTCTTGGCTTCCGCTTCCAGAACACGCGCAACCCGCTGCTCGGAAGCGACGGCACGGTCAATGACACCGAGTACTGGGATGTCGTCGTTGTTCCGACGCCCGGCGCTGCTTCGCTCCTCGCCCTCGGCGGCCTGGTCGCGGCTCGTCGTCGTCGCGCCTGATGCTCACTCTCCGATTCGCGTGATTTGCCGCTCTCTCGCAGCAAATCCAGCACTGAATCAGTTCCGGCCCGCGGCAAACGCCGCGGGCTGGTTTTTTCTCAGTCTGAAGCTTTCCTCAGGGCGCCGCGGCAATTGTGGAAAACTCCGGAGAACCTGCCCTCCCCCCTTGACACGACCCTCGGATTGTGTCACGATGTAAGCGCTTTCATGGCTCAGTGAATCCGGTTTCGCGTGCGTTTCAACGCCGGTCGGCGCCCCGCGATGCCACAAGGTTGATGCATGATGCTCTCCAGCCGCTTCGGAAATTTCGACCACTCTCATCCTTCCGGTTCGTCCTTCGTCATCACGGACCACGACACCCCCATGCCATGGGTGAACGTGATCTGCAACGGGAGATACGGGCTGGTGATCAGCCAGAACGGGGGCGGGTTCTCGTGGTTCGATGATGCGCAGCACAACGTGCTGACGCGCTGGGAGATGGACCTGGTTCGCGATTGCTACGGAAAGTTCCTGTACATCGCGGACCTCGATGCGCCGCTCGATGCGCCGGACATCTGGTCCCTTGCACCTTCCCCTTGTCGTCGCCCGTATGACGAGTTCTCATGCACCCACGCGCTGGGCAGCACGATGTTCCGCACGTTGCGCAGCGGGGTGCGCACGACTTGGACACTGGTTGTCGATCCGAAAGATCAAGTTGAGGTCTGGTGTGTCGAGATCACCAACACGACCCGCAAAGCGCGAAGCCTGCGGGTCGCTTCGTTCTTCGAGTGGACGTGCGGCGTCGCGCCGGACGTGAAACGCGAGTTCCATCGCCTGTTCTTCGACGTCTCGTTCGATGAATCGGCGAACCGGCGTGCGATCGTCTCGACCAAGAACATGTGGGACATCCGGCCCAAGACCGAGCGCGAGCACTGGAACGTGCCGTGGCCGTACGTCGCGGCGCACAGCGTCGGGGGCGCGCAGTTCGATCGGCCCCTCGCGGTTGCGGACAAGGCAACCTTCCTCGGGAAGTACGGCTCCACTTCGGCGCCGAAAGCGATGAGCGTGCGCGACATCGCGGGGCTGCGCCAGGCGGGATTCGGCAGATTCGGCGATGCCGCGGCGGCGCTCGGGGGCGATCTTTCGCTCGCGGCCGGCGCGACCGTTCGGCTGCACTTTGTGCTGACGATCGGAGCCGACAAGAAGGCGTGCCTCGCGCAGGTGGACAAGTACGCCGATGAGAAAGTGGCGTGGGATACCCCCCGCCGGGCGCACGACTTCTGGAAGAACCTGCTCTCGGCGACGAAGGTGAAGTCGGAGCGCGTGGACTTTGATCTGCTCAACAACCACTGGCTGCCGTACCAGGCGCTCTCGGGGCGCATGTGGGGGCGCACGGGCTACTACCAGCAGTCGGGCGCGTTCGGGTTCCGCGATCAGCTCCAGGACAGCCAGGTCTGGCTGCCGCTCGATCCGGCGGGGACCAAGCGACAGATCATGCTGCACGCGGCGCGGCAGTTCAAAGACGGCTCGGTCTATCACTGGTGGCATGCGCTCGCCGACTTCGGCAATCACACGGCGTGCAGCGACGACTATCTCTGGCTGCCGTTCCTGGTTGGGAACTACATCCGCGAGACGGGCGACGATTCGATTCTGAAAGAAACGGCGCCGTTCGTGGATGACGAACAGGCGAAGGCGACGATTCTTGATCACTGCAAGCGATCGATCGAGCGCACGTTCAAGCGCACCAGCCAGCGCGGCCTTCCGTTCATCGGTTCGTGCGACTGGAACGACGGCTTGTCGGCGATGGGCATTGACGAGAAGGGCGAATCGGTCTGGCTGGGCATGTTCCTGTGCGACGTCCTGCAGAACTTCGCGACGGTGGTCGAGCGCAGCGGCGATGCGGAAAACGCGAAGCGCTATCGCGCCAAGCGCGAGGAGTACACGAAGGCGATCAACGCGCACGCGTGGGACGGCGCCTGGTACAAGTACGGGACCAAAGACAGCGGCGAGTGGATCGGCAGCTCGCAGAGCCCCGAAGGCAAAATCCATCTGAATGCGCAGACGTGGTCGATTCTGACGGATATCGCGCCCGAAGATCGCGCCGCGCTGGCGTGGGAGAGCGTCAAGAAGAACCTGCTCAGCCCGTACGGTCCGCTGCTTCTGTTCCCGGCGTACACGATCCCCGATCCGACGATCGGCTATGTGACGCGTTACAGCCCGGGGAGCCGGGAAAACGGGGGCGTCTACATGCACGCGGCGACGTGGGCGCTCGCCGCGGCGTGCAAGCGACGCGACGTCGAGAGTATCGCGCGGATCTGGAAGAGCATCTCGCCACCGACTCGCGGAAAGAACGCCGACAGCTATTTCGCCGAGCCGTATGTCACGCCCGGCAACGTCGATGGGCCGCTCTCGGACAAGCCGGGGCGCGCGGGCTGGACGTGGTACACGGGCAGCGCGGCGTGGCTGAACCGCGTGAGCCTCGAGTGGATTCTCGGCATCCGGCCGGTGTTCACGGAGAGCGGCGAAGCGGGTCTCTTGATCGATCCGGTGACTCCGGCGGAGTTCGGCGAGGTGGATGCGGTTCGCACGTGGAGGGGGAAGAAGATCCGCGTGCGTTTCGACAGCCGCGCGTTCGACGCGGGCAAACCGGCGACGGTGCGCCTCGGCGCCGCGAACGGGCGCGCGATTCCGGGAGGAATACTGACGGAATCGGACGTAAAAAGTTTGGGCCAGGGGGAGGCTTTGGACGTATATGTCTCGTGGGGCGGCGTCGCTGAATCCAGCGGCGGGGCGGCGGAAGCCAAGTCGGCGATGATGCCGAGCGAGGCGAAAGCGTGAAATTTTTTTGGCGGTGAGCCCGTTCGGGCGATGAGCCGCGGCAGGAGTCGAAGACATGCACGGAAGAGTCAAATCACAGGACGGGATTCGACTTCAAGGGTTCACGCTGATCGAACTGCTGGTGGTGATCTCGATCATCGCTCTCTTGATCGGGATTCTGCTGCCGGGATTGGGGCAAGCACGGAAGAACGCACGCACAACGATCTGTCAGAGCAACTTGAGGCAAATCGGGATCGCAACGCAGAGCTACTTGGACTCTCAAAAGGTCCCGAGATGGTTTGACATGTTCATGGATCCGAAGACAAAGATTTCGAAAGCGGACCCGAAAGATCAAGGCGGCGTCATGTACCAGGTGAATCCGAACCTCACGCTGCAGGAGTATGTGAGCAATCTTGGAAACGTTCCGTTCACCTGTCCTTCGGCCAAGGGCCTTCTAAGCGTGACGGATGAGAACAATCTCGGCTACCTCTATTTGGCAAATCGCGTCTTTGCATTGCCGGAGGACCTCGACCCGTTGAGTTTCAACAAAAAGCCTCTGGCGGTTTGGTCAGAATACTGGTTCAACGACAGCAAAATCGCAACCGGACCGCTGGGCCCCTACCCAAAAGTCCAGAGCGGTATGTCTGCGCGAAGGATGGTTGAGATCCCATTCCCGCAGTTCACGGTCTGGACGACCGATGCCCTGGATGAATATCCCCGCCATACGTCCAAGACCACTTTGGGTTGGGCGACGAAGACGTCGCGTGCTGCGGGAGCGGAAAGAGGAACGAATAACTTTCTGTTCGGCGATCAGAGCATCAAGCTGCTGGACATTTCGACATACAACTATGCGCAGGATCCGACGGGCATCCCCCCCCCGTTCTACAACTGGGGACACGCAAAGATCATGGACAAGTAATCCAACATGAATGCCATCCGGAACATTCTGAAGAACCCTGTCGTCGGCTGGTCTTTGGCGGGAATCGCCATCATCTTTGCGGCGTGGACATTTATCCGCTCGCTGACGGCGCGATCGCCGTATGACCCGGCGCGCATGACCGAGAACGTCACGATTCGCTATATGGACACCGGCGAGGAAGTGCAAATGCCTCGGGGCCGGTTTGAAAAGGAGCTGCGGAGCGTCGGGAGAGCGCTCAAGCCGGACGAAGGCGTAATCAACCCGAAGACAGGAAAACCTACCGGCGTTCTGGTTGCCGCGGCCGAGTGGAAGGAAACGGTAGAGAGACTCAACGCGGAACGGCAAATGGTGAAGGAGAATTCTCCGTTTGGCCCTGCTTCGAATGCGGCGGCATCGACTCCGAAGACCTCTGGGCTGAGGTGAAGTCGTGATCTGTCAACGCGAGAATCGCAGCACGATGCGGAGCGGGTCGGCGTTCACGCTGATCGAGCTATTGATCGTCATCGCGATTATCGCGATGCTGATCGGGATTCTGCTGCCGGCGCTCAAGGGGGCTCGTCAACGCGCGCGGGACGTGATCTGTCAGAGCAATTTGCGGCAACTCGGCATCGCGACGCAGATGTATCTGGATGAACAGAAGGTGCCGCGGTGGTTTGATCTGAGGACGTCGCCAGATCCGATCAATTGGCCGTCTGATCCACGTGACCTTTATCAGATCAACACGGTCATCGCGCTGCAGCCGTATCTGAATGAGGGTGGCAATACCCCCTTTACCTGCCCCGCGGCCAAGAACACGGAATCCGACATCCGAGATCCAACGATCGCGCTTGGGCTGCAGCAGTATTTCCGCTACTTTGTTTGGCCCGCGCCGACGCTCCAGAATCTGCGGCCGGAAATGAAACTCTGGACGTACTACTGGTTCAACGACTCGGCGGTCTCGACGAGCGGCGACGGAAACACCACCGGCGTTGCGGGACGACGCATCAGCGAGATTCCGCATATGGACGCGATGGTCTGGGCCATGGATTGTTACGACGAGCGTCCGCGACATCCGCCATCAAAGTTCCGCGCGAGCAGCCTGGATTCGGGCAATGCGCTCGACGGCGCCAACAACTACTTGATGGGCGATCACAGCGTCCGCAATATCACCCGGCGCGACGCGTACAAGAGCGGCGATAAATACGGTTCGACGGTGAGCGATCGCTCCTGGATCGGCTGGGGTCACCGGTATCCGAAGCCGTGAGCGCGTGCATTGAAGTGTTGATTGTGTGCGAGCAGGCCTTCGGCCTGCGGAAGGTTTGGAGTTGGCTTGTGACCGGTGGTGCGGCTATGCCGCAACCACCGGCTATTTCCGATCAGGGCTTCGCCCTGACGAAAGAGAACTGCACGAGCACGGCAACTGGTGCGGCTGCGCCGCGACCCCACCCTTCCGGCTATTGCCGCTCACCACTTCGCGGTGAAAGCCCCGAACGTGGCACAGTTTAAAATCGGATTCGACGCCGAAGGCGTCGGCGGCAATAGCCGGGGCTTGCCGCGCAGCGGCAGCCCCGGTGTGAGTGCGCTCATGGAAGCGCAGGCCGAAGGCCTGCACGCGGTCACGAGCGCGAAGACGAGCAGGCCTTCGGCCTGCCGGATCGGGTGACGGCCTGTTCCCGGTGGTGCTGCGTCGCCGCGACCACGGCTATTGCCGGTCAGGGCTCCGCCCTGAACAAAGAGAATTGCAAGAGCACGACCAGTGGTGCGGCTTTGCCGCGAGCCCACCCCCCGCCGGCTATTGCCGATCGCCGGTTCGCGGTGAAAACCCCGAACGCGCCAAACGTTGAAATCGGATGCGACGCCGAAGGCGTCGGCGGCAATAGCCGGGGCTTGCCGCGCAGCGGCAGCCCCGGAGAGTGTGCGATCGGAAGTGGGCAGACCGAAGGTCTGCACAGGCTCAATCCCATGCGAGTTCTTCGATCAGAGCGACACCGTACTTCGTGCAAAGCGACCGCACCTCATCTTTGAAATCGCGGTGCCGATGATGCTCTTTCTGGCTGGCGATGTAGGCGCTCAATTCCTCAACGCCCGATTGGCCGATCGAGAACGCGAAGTAGCCGTCCTGCCACTGAAACAATGCGGTGTTGTGCTTCATCATCTTGGAAGAGTCTCTCTTCATTTCCATCATGAGATCCGCGAGCGCGAGCGTCTTGGAGAGCGAGAGCAAAATGTGAACGTGGTTCGCGGTGCCGCCGATCGAGATGATCGGCGACGACATGCGGCGGCAAATGCCGCCGATGTAGTCGTACAGATCGCGTTCGGTGTTGGGAGCAATCGTGTCGGCGCGCCCCTTTGTCGAGAACACAACGTGAATGAGCAAGGACGTGAGCGTGGATGCCATTTTGAATACGCTAGCAAAATTGCAGGTTTGCACGCGGTGACGAGCAGGCCTTCGGCCTGCCGGATCGGGTGACGGCCTGTTCCCGGTGGTGCGGCTTCGCCGCAACCACCGGCTATTGCCGGTCAGGGCTTCGCCCTGAAGAAAGAGAACTGCACGAGCTCGACAATTGGTGCCGCTTCGCCGCGACCCCACCCCCGCCGGCTATTTCCGATCAGGGCTTCGCCCTGAACAAAGAGAATTGCACGAGCTCGACAATTGGTGCGGCTTTGCCGTGACCCCACCCCCGCCGGCTATTGCCGATCGCCGCTTCGCAGTGAAAAGGACTCCCTTCCCCCAGCCCCCTCCCTCCCCACGCGCGGGAGGGGGCTTCGGAAGTGCGCGAAGTCATCACATCTTCAGCAGTTCGTCGACCAGGTACGCGTGGCTGAGCGTGCCCATGCGGAGGCACTCGAGTTCGAACTTTTCGTTGGGCGAGTGGACGCGATCGTCGTCGAGGCCGAAGCCCATGAAGATGGTTTCGAGGCCGAGCTTGCTCTTGAGGGAGCCGGCGACGGGAATGCTGCCGCCGGTTTTGATGAGCGCGGGGCGCTTGCCGCAGGCGCGTTCGATCGCACGGGCTGCCGCGGCGAGTTCCTTGGAATCGGTGCTGACGGTCGCGGGATTACCCCCGTGATGATCGATGAGTTCCCAGCGGCAGCCGGGGGGCGTGCGATCCTTGCACCATTTGAAGAATGATTGCGTGACTTCGACCGGGTCCTGATCGGCGACGAGTCGGAAAGAGACCTTGGCGCTCGCGTGGCTCGGGATCACGGTCTTGGCGCCCTTGCCGGTGTAGCCCCCGACGATTCCGTTGATCTCGGCGGTGGGCCTAGCCCATTCGCGTTCGATAAACGAGTAGCCGGCTTCGCCGACGTTGGCGTCGGGCGGGAAGCCGATCTTCTTGAGCGCCTCGGTCGGGTTGATGCCGAGCTTGTTCCACTCCTCGCGCTCGGAGGGCGCGATCGCGCGGACGCGGTCGTAGAAGCCGGGGATTGTGACGCGCCGGTCTTTGTCCCAGAGCTGCGCGAGGACCTTGACGAGTTCGCTGATCGGGTTGGGTGATTTGCCCCCCCACATGCCCGAGTGCAGGTCCTGATTCGCGCCGTGGAGGACGACCTCGGTGTAGGCGAGCCCGCGGACGCCGTATGTGATGGCGGGCTTGCCCCGGTCGAGCATGCCGGTGTCGCTGATGACGCAGACGGTGCACGCGCCGAGTTCGGATTTGTTTGCGTCGATGAACGCGTCGAGGTGGACCGAGCCCGATTCTTCTTCGCCTTCGAGCAGCACGGTCACCTTGACGCCACCGGCGGCGAGGCCGGAGACTTCTTTCCACGCGCGCATCGCGGAGAGGAACATCATGACCTGGCCTTTGTCATCGACCGCGCCGCGGGCGATGATGCGGGCCGGGCCGTCGGACGGATCGGTCACGAGCTTGGGCGTGAAGGGCGGGCTGTTCCAGAGTTCGAGCGGATCGGCGGGCTGCACGTCGTAGTGCCCGTAGAAGAGAATGTGCGGTCCCTTGTAATCCGGCGCGCCGGGCGTGTGCGCGAGCACGACGGGGTGGCCGGGCTTCTCTTTCGTGCCGGTTTCGCGGAGGGCCGACTTGAAGCCGCTCGCGGCGAGATGATCCGACGCCCACTGCGCGGCATCGCGGCAGGCCTTCTTGTATTCCGGGTCGGTGCTGATGCTGGGGATCTTGAGCCAGTCGATGAGTTCGCGCACCTGCGCCTCGGCGCGGTCTTTGAGGAGAGAAGTGACTTGGGCAAGGTGAGAGGAAGCGGTGGAAGTAGTCATGGCGACATTCTTGGAAAGAAAAACGCCCGCGGGAGGCGGGCGACAGGAAAATCAGAATGTCAAGACTACTCAGCACCCTCCGGCGTTGTAGCGCACCTCGAAAATGGCGAAGTCTGATTCGTCAACAAAGCCATCGAGATTCAAATCCGCCGGGCAATAGGCGGGCATGCCCGGGTCTTCGCAATCGAGAAGGTTGTACGCAGCAGCGAAGATGATGAAGTCCGCATCGTCAACAAGCTCGTCCTGGTTGAAGTCGCAGTGATTGACGAGCGCGAAGAACGCGGCCTTGTCGTCTTCGTCCACGACGCCGTCTCGGTTCGCGTCGAGTTCGTAGCGATAATCGGGATCGCCGATGCTCACGCCGAAGTACGGAGTACTGCCCCACGCGTCGTGGCAGTCGATGAGGCCGTCACGGTTGAAATCGCCGAAGACGAAGGACGGGCCGAATTGGGCGAGTCGGTCTTCTAGCAGGCTGTTGAAATTCTGATTGTGCCTACTGCGCCGACGCATTGCAGACAACTTTCTGGCCCTCAGACCCGGGTCGCGAGGGTAGATGGCGGTTCGAAATTGCGACTGGTTGGAGTTTTTCAACAGCCTGCTAGATACTCGGCGTCGTCTTCGTCGATTGCCTCCGTCGGAGATGTCTCTGGAAATGTCACGACAAAATTCCCTTTCGCGAGGTACGGGCTCTCATTGTTTATGTCGATCGTGCGAAAGTTGTTCCGAATCCAGTCGACATCGGCATAGGTGAATGCGCCATCGCCATTCATGTCGTACACATTGTCGTCAACCAACTGATGAGACGCAGCGAAAGACGGAGTCGAAGAAGAAGTTGTTGTATGTGCCAGTGTAAAAATTGTCGTCCCACCACTCACGCTCGTCGGAGTTAGGCCATCAATTGAAACGCCATCAAAATTGAACCTTCCGTAGTAAGTCGACGAGCCGTTTGGCAGACTTACGGTTATAGCAAAACGCTTCATATCATTTTGTGCCCCGGTTCGACCGGATTCGCGCGCAAAACTCCCTGTAATCTCGAACTTGGTTTCTACGAGATACTCGATTGGAGTCATGAGTCCAGTGAATGCAACATCGGCAGATGCCGAAGCCCACGACCCGATTATGACACAAGCTCCTTGGCTATCTTGGCAAACGCCGAGATCATTTCTCGTCTTTTCTTCGATGAAAGGCGCGGCCGAAAACAGACTTCCTGTCGAAACGTTGCTGCCTTTTGCAATTGCGGTGCCGTCTTCAGAATCCGGATAGCAACCGGTCGCTGCTTGAACAAATGCGCCGTTCAGCATTGCGCAATTCGAGTCAGGTGCGGGCGAGTCCAAGCGGACACACATTGCACTCCCGTCAACGGCGACAGAAGCGTATCCGGATGCCGCTGCTGCTGTATCGCACCAAGTTGGCAACGGGCTGGGAGAACTTGTGTACACGCCCTTGATTGTTGTCGAGAGGCGAACTGTATACTTCGGATATGCCAGTGCGGCGGTGCAAGGAATCAATCCCATTCCGGCCACAGCACAAAGCCCAAGTTTGATGATCGAGGTGCCCAGGCGACGATCTGAATACATCTGCTTGCTCCAAATGTCTGCACCGATCTCGACGGAGATGGCGTCAGACACAGACATTGGGCGAAGCGAGAGGCCACTGTGTGACAGGGCTTGATGAAATTATCAATGCTTCCACAGCAGTCAAAAAGCGCGATTGCGGAACAAAGTGCGTGCGATCAGCGCTTCTTGGCTGACTCTGCGGCGTCCCAGGCTTTTTGCATCAGAGCGTCTGGGGGCATTCGGTTGCTCTTGGTCACGGTCCGTCCGCAGTCCGGGCACTTGGTCGGCCCCGGCTTTTCAAACCAACCATTCAGAATCACGTACGTGGGATCGAGCTTCGCTTTTCCATCCTTGGTCCAATAGCAACTCTCGGCCGGATAAAGCGTTCGCTTGCCCGTTTTGGGATTGACGGCAGGATAACCCCGACCATCGTCGGGCAAAGGAAAGTGAACATCCACTTCGCCGGTTTCAGAATCGGCAACCACGGTAAAAAACGCCTGGCGTCGTGGATCGTTTGCGTAGCCGCGAAAGGTTGAATAAACAACGTAGCCGAGCACGAAGAGAGAAAGAACCGCCAGAGCCACCGACACGAGCATCCGCGTACCAACAGTGCGTCCCTGGGGACCTTTCCGCGCCGAGTCGCGCGACTCGCTCTCGAGATCTGCCATCAGGCTGCCGCCGCGGCGTTCGGTCGATGTCATCGGCTCAATTCCTTTGAGGTGGACATAGCCGACAAGTTACGGCCACACATATTCTTGGCTCAAATAGGTTCCCGAACCGGCCTGATCCGGATACGCAGCGGCGGTGGTCTTCCATGCACCGAGCGGCGATCCAGCTTTCCGCTTTGTTCCAGTCGGCAACCAATAGGTCGGATTTGTCGCTTGCAGGTCGTTCATCAATTCGATGTGGCCGTCAAAGAACGCCACGTTTCCTAGGCACTGAACGCCGCCCGGAGCACCGGTGCTACCACCGGCAATGGGAACGACCTTCTTCAAGCCGTGTCGAAACGCCCAGAATCTCGCATCAACCATGCTCGGGGACCAGGGAGAAGGGGTGAACTCGCCGGGCGCCGCTCGACGGGAGAGAGACTTGCTCTCATTGATCCAAGGGCCTGCATCACCGAAGGCACCGCCATAGTTCGCGGCAATGCCCGGGTCGTAGTCCGGTCCCATGACGGCTTTGACGATATCAGCGAAGCGATGTCCGTCGTGGAAAACCGCCTTTCGAGACTGCGGGCCGACGCGGTTGAGCATCGGCAAGTAGTTGCTGCGGTCATCGCCGGGGAAATTGCCGATTCCCAAATTGGTCGAGACCGGGTCGTTGGTTGAAAAGAAGCCGGTCGAGGAGTTGTACGAGAACATTCTGATCTCGCCAAATTTCGACAAGTCCGCGCCCGAGCCGGCATCGGAATATGCGTACGACCGGAAATTGTTTTCCGGGCACTGCATCGAATTCAACGTCCCGTACCACTCGAAGCGGCGTCCGCGCTCGATATCCCCGGCGTCCTTCTTCGAATAACCATCGCCGGGGCCTCTCAGACCCATCGAAACCGTCAGCGGACCCATGAAGTCATAGCTCGAAGCGGCTACGCCGTTGAACACTCCGTTTTTTGCGGCGTCGTAACCGGAGGTTGTTGGCGCCCCGGGCAGCCAATCCTTGTTGTCGTCGCAGTAAGAAGTCGTCGCGATCACCATTTGACGCAGATTGGATTGACAGATCACGTTCCTCGCGATTCGTCTCGCCGCGCCGAGTGACGGCAGCAGGATCGAGATGAGCAGCGCGATGATCGCGATGACGATGAGGAGTTCGATGAGGGTGAAACCCGGGCGGCGCTGTTTCATGACTGCGACCTTTCTGGAGCCGAATCCTTGCTGACTCCTGCCGCGCTTCCGCGGCCCCTTCCTCGTGAACTTTTTGGTGAACTCGAACAGGAACAGAAGCCGGAACCGAACGACATGAAGCTCGACAAATCTGACCAAGACCCGATCACCCCACCACCCCCACCACCCCCACCACCCCCACCACACACCAGACGTTCGGTAAAGACGCCCGGAGCATACCAGAATTCGGGCCTGCGTGGGGCGAGAACCACGTTCGAACACTCAAAAGCGACATGCCTGACGTGAACCGAACCCAGAGGAGAAGTCGGGTACGCTCAAGGCTATGCGGGAGGTGCGGGCGTCGGTGTCCACCCGAATCAAAATACCGACTCGAACTTGAAACTTTGCGGAATCTTCGCAGTTGGCTCGTGGGGCCGGGAGCCTCCGAAAGGCATAACCGAGGATCGGACTTGGGAGTTTTGCGGGGTGGATGTGCTTGGGACGTCCGAAGCGCGAACAGACGTTTCCCCCGAAATCCCGGATGAGGGCTTGTCGAGAACGGCAACCGGATGCAAGCGAGGGGCGGGAACATGGGGCACACTCAAACTGGTGGCTCTGCGCGCGGTGGATGTGTGCCGCGTGGGAGCGGCCCGGGATTCGTGGGCATGGAGAGAGTGATGTTCAAGCAAATCGGTGTGATGCTGGCGGCGATGAGCGGTGTGCTTGCGGGAACGGCGATGGCGCCCGCGAAAGAGATGCTGGTGTGCGGGTTCGGGTCGAACAGCGTCGCGCGCTATGACATGAGCGGCAATTTTCTCGGGAACCTCGACGCGGCGGGAAACCTGCAGGGTCCGCTGGCAGCGCGATTGGGGCCCGACGGGAAGATCTACGTTGTGAGCGAGGGGAACAACCGGATCGTGCGGTATAGCACGACGGGCGCGTTTCTCGACACATTCGTCGCCGACGCGGGCATGAACTCCCCCACGGGTGTGACGTGGGACAAGAACGGCGACATGTATGTTTCGAGCTTCAACGGAAGCAAGGTGCGGAAGTACAACGGCGCGACGGGCGCGTATCTGAGTGACTTCGTCACGGCCGGCAGCGGCGGATTGAGCGGCGCGGATAACGGGATGATGTTCGGGCCGGATGGGAATCTGTATGTGCCGAGCTACAACAACAATCGCGTGATCAAGTACAACGGAACGACGGGCGCCTCGATGGGGAATTTCATCGCGAGCGTGAATCGGCCGCGGCAGTTTGAGTGGTTCAACGGCGTGTTCTACGTCGCGAGCGAGGGCGCGAACCAGGTGAGGCGGTTCAACGGGACGACGGGCGCGGGGCTGGGCAACTGGATGACGACGGGCGCGGGAGGCTTGAGCACGCCGATCGGGATGGCGTTCGGAGGCGACGGGTTCTTGTATGTGAGTTCGAGCGGGTCGAATCAGATTCTGAAGTATGACGAAGGGACCGGCGCGTTCGTTGGCGTGTTCGCGACGGGGAGCGCGGAGAGTTTTCAATTGCCGGCGTTCATCACGATCATTCCGGGCCCGGGAGGGATTGCGGTGTTGGGAATGGGTGTCGTGATTGCGGGGAGGAGAAGGCGGATGTGAAGGCAAAGCCGAAGAGAGACATTCACCACAGAGAGCACAGAGGGCGCAGAGACTGAAGGAAGAAGCTGGGAATGCTTTTTTGGCGGCGAAGTCAGACCGCGACGAACTTCGACGCCGGAGTTGTTGGTGGCGATGGCGGGAACTTGCCGCGCGGGGGCGACTCAGCAGCAGCGCCCACCCCCCCCCCCCCACCCCCTCCCTCCGGGAGGGGGCAAAAAAAAAGATCAGAGCGCCACACAAGCACTCCCTTCCCCCAATCCCTTCCCTGAGGGAAGGGGCTTCGGAGGACGCGCTACTTGGACGGTGTGAAACTCTTGTTGGGAAGTGCGGGCGGCTGAGGCGGAAGCACGGGCTTCTCTTTGATGAGCTGCTGAAGGTGTGCGATGGCGGCATCGAGCTGCGCGTCTTTGCCTTCGAAGGTTGCGTGCGGCAGGTTGTCGACTTCGATGTCGGGGACGACGCCTTTGCCTTCGATGAGCCAGATGCCGTCGGGGCCGAAGACGCCGGTTTCGCCTGCACTCGCGACGCCTCCGTCGGAGAGGCGGTTCTGCATGCTGAGCCAGACCTCGCCGCCCCATGTGCGCGTGCCGATGACTTTGCCAAGACCCAGGCGCTTGAAACCCTCGGAGAAGGCTTCGCCATCGGAAGCGGTGAACGCGTCGCAGAGGACGACCATGTGGCCGCGGAATGCGTACTGCATGTTCCAGGAGTCGGGCTGGCCGATGCGGGCATTCCAGAACATCCAGGCTTTACGGATGAGCGCGCCGAGAATCCAGGAGTCGATGTTGCCTCCGGTGTTGCGGCGGACGTCGATGATGAGGCCGGCGCGGTTGTAGACGGGGAAGAAGTTTTTCGCCCAGCGGCCGATTTCGCCGCCGCTCATGTTGCGGAGGTGGACGTAGCCGATCTGGGCGTTGCCCTTCTTCTCGACTTCGAGGCGCCGGGTGTATTCCCAGGATGAATAGCGGAGATCGGCGGCTTCGCCTCCGGAAAGCGGCGTGACGATGACGTCGCGCGCATCGGCTCCCGAGGCGGGTTTGACGCGGAGAAGGACTTGCTGACCGGCCTTGCCGCGGAGAAGGGAGGCGGGATCGGCGACGTTGGCGAGCGAGATGCCGTTGATCTGCTCGATGAGGTCGCCGCTGGCGATATCGACGCCGGGGCGAGCGAGGGGCGGGATCGAGCCCGGTTCGTCGGGATCGAAATCGTAGATGTGCGTGACGCGCCAGCCCCCGCTCTCGCGCGACATGTCGGCGCCGAGGAAGGCGTTGGCGATGTCGTCGGAGGAGTCGCGGATGTCGCCTCCGCGAACGAAGTGGTGCAGCGTTGAGAGTTCGCCGGAGAGCTGGGCGAGGATGTCGTTGAGCTCGGCGCGGGTGCGGACGCGCTCGACGAGCGGCGCGTACTTGGCTTTCATCGCGGGCCAATCGACGCCGTGCATGTTCGTTGCGTAGAAGTAATCGCGGAGCAGACGCCACGCGTCCACGTACATCTGCTTCCACTCGATCGCGGGGACGAGGCTGAACTTCCACTTGGAGAGATCGACGGATTTGCCGTCGAGATCGGCGGGCGCCGCGGCGGCATCGACGATGAAGAGAGAGGCGCTGCCGCCGGGGCCGGACTTCTGGATGAAGAGCTTCTTGCGATCGTGCGAGAGTTCGTAGCGCCGGATGTCGGCGGAGATGGTTTTGTTTTCGATCTTTTCGTTGCCGATGTTGACGCCGTGGAGGCTGGTTTTGGGTTCGCCCCGCGTGAAATCGGTGAAGAAGAGTGACTTGTCGGTGATGCTGAGGTTGCCGTAATTGCTGGGTGGGAGAGGAACTTCTTCAAGGCGGGACTGGATGCCGTCGAGATCGATGACGACTTCGGTCGCGGGCTTTTTGTCGTCTTTCTTCGCGTCGGCCTTATCGTCTTTCGCGCCGTCGGCCTTCGGGTCGGACTTGGCTTCGTCCTTCTTGTCTTCTTTCTTGGCGTCGTCTTTCTTTTCGTCCTTCTTATCGGCATTGAGCTCATCGTTCGGTTGCCACGGAGAGCGCTGGCCTTTTTTGAGCGAGACGAGATAGATCTTCGTGCGCTTGTCGAAGTGAGGCTGAGGCGCGAGCGGGCCCCACGGGCTTTGGACGGTCGATTGGAAGTTGCGGTCGCTGAGGAGATAGAGCCACTTGCCATCCGGGCTGAAGGCGGGGCTGGCGCTGTCGAAGCGATCGGTGGTGACGGGCGTGGTCTGGCCGGTCGCGACGGAGTAGAGATTGATCACGCTGTTGGAATTGGGCGCGGGCGCGGCAAAGACGAGCCATTTGGAGTCCGCCGACCAAGACACATCTCCGATATCGCCGGTCTTGTTCTGGACGATGGTCTTGGTGGATTCGGCGTCGAGATCGGTGATGTAGAGTTTCTGGTTTTTGTCGGTGTGCGCGACAAGTTTGCCGTCGGGGCTCGGCACGATCGCAAATCGGAGAATCTCGCTGTCGTTCGTGATCTGAGTCGGTTCGCCGACACCGTTGGCGGGGAGTTTCCAGAGTTCGACTTCGCCCGATGCGTCGCTAAAGGCAAGGAGCGACTTGCCGTCGGGTAGGAACGTGGCATCGCGGAATCGCGTTCCGGATTTTTGCGTGACATCGACGAAGCGGCCCTGCTTGGCGGGCGCGACGAAGACCTGGCCTCGGGCTGTGAGCGCGACGCGGTCGCCGTTTGGCGACACAGAGGTCGATGCGATCGCCTTCGCGGGCTCCTTGATCCAATCCTCGCGCATCTGGTCGAAATCGCTCGAGATCTGGATCGGGACGTGAGAATCCTTGCCGCTGGCGAGATCGAGGAGCCAGATGTCGGCGCCGTGCTGATAAGTGATGCGGCCGTTGTTCTGGCTGGGAGAGGCGACGTCGTATTCCGTGTGTTTGGTGTGCTGCTTGAGGTCCTTGCCGCTCTGGTCCATGGACCAGATGTTCATGACGCCGTCGCGATCGGAAGCGAAGTAGATGCGCCCCTGCCACCACATCGCGTCCTTGCTTGTGCCGTCGTAGTCGGTGGTGAGCGGAGTGGCTTCGGCATCGCCCGCGCCGAACTTCCAGAGCTGCTGGATGAAGCCGCCCTGATAGCGCTTGGTGTTGCTGCCCTGGAAGGGAAGACGAGTGAAGAAGAGGGTTTTGCCGTCGTCGGAGTAGACACCTTGATCCGCCTCATAGAGCGGAACGCGATCGACTGCCGCGGCTTCGATCGGATCGGCTTCGCGAGCACGCGGCGTGAACGCGACGAGCTGGCTTGAAGGCAGCGTCGCGAACTCGCGGGTGGAATAGAGGACTTTGCCGGAAGGCGTCCAATCGACGAAGCTCACACGCGAGGCGCCGTAGGTCTGGCGGACAGGGAGGCCGCCGTCGATCGGCATGGTGTAGATCTCGCCTGGTCCCTCGTACGTGCCGACGAAGGCGATGGTCTTTCCGTCGGGGGAGATGGCGGGACGAGCTTCTTCGCCCGTGCCGGTGGTGAGGCGGGTGGCCGTGCCGCCGGAGGCGGGCACGCGCCAGAGATCGCCCTCGCTGACGAAGACGATGGTGTCGCCGTGGATCGAAGGCTGGCGGTAGTAGCCGTGGGTTTGCGGGTTGGGGTTGGGGCCAGAAGCGGGCTGTGCGAGGGCGAGTTGGCTAAGGGCGAGTGTTGCGGAAACGAAGAAAAGTCGCATGGGTGCGGAGTCTCCGGGGTGAGTGTGGAAGAGTACCGGATTGGCGGGACGAGGTTGCCGCGAACTCAAGTGAGCGGCTCCGGCATGAACAGCGGAATCGCGAAGCGGACGCACCCTCACCCCCTGCCTCGGGGAGGGGCATTGGGAATTCGACTATGAGCGCGAAACTGCGCGATGGACGAGCGCAGTGTCGGTGTATTGGCGGAAGCGAGTGATTCGGCCTTCTTTCACGTCGTAGATGTGGGCGAATGCAGCGGAGAGTTGCTTTCCCGTCGCCTTGTTCGTCCCTTCGTAGATGCCGATCGCGATGACGGTGTTACCGGCATCGTGCCACTCGGTCACGCGGGCGCGCCAACTGTCCCAATCGCGGCGGAACTGCGAGAGGACATCATCGAGGACGTGAGCGGCGCCTTTGTGCATGCCGCCACCGGGGAAGCCGTCGTTCTGGATCCATTCGATGTCTGGATGGAAGATCGAGAGAATGCGCTCGCGATCGCGCGAAGCGAAAGCGGAATAGAGGGATTGAACCAGGGAAAGGTTGGCGGTCATTGAATTGCTGGCGGTAACGTTCGAAGGTTCGATAGTTCACCGGTCTGAAGGACCGGTATTACTAAAGCTGGTTGTCTCGCTACTCATACCTCAAGTGCTTCACGCTCTCCCCGCTATCGCGCAGGTCGATAAGTGCATCGATGCCGATTTCGAGGTGGTTCTTGACGAAATTCTTGCTGACGTGCAGATCGCTCTCGCCGGTTTTCACGCCTTCGGGGCTCATCGGGTTGTCGCTGACGAGGAGCAACGCGCCCTTGGGGATTGAATTCACGAAGCCGACCATGAAGAGCGTCGCGGTCTCCATGTCGATCCCGATCGCGCGGATCTGCCGCAGGTAATCCTTGAATTTCTCATCGTGTTCCCAGACACGCCGGTTGGTCGTATAGACCGTGCCGGTCCAGTAGTCGCATTTGTGCTCGACGATCGCGGTGGAGACGGCGCGCTGCAGGCGGAACGACGGCAGCGCGGGCACTTCGGGTGGCATGTACTCGTTGCTGGTTCCCTCGCCGCGGATCGCGGCGATGGGGAGAACGAAATCACCGAGCTTGGTCTTTTTGAGGCCGCCGCATTTGCCAAGGAAGAGCACGGCATCGGGCTCGACAGCGCTGAGCAGGTCCATCGTGGTCGCGGCCATCGCGGAGCCCATGCCGAAATTCACGATCGAAATGCTCTCGGCGGGCGAACCCGGTGCGCCGGTGGCTGACTGCATCGGGCGGTCGCGACCGAGAACCTCCACGCCGAAACGGGTCGCGAACGCTTCGACATAACTCTGAAAGTTGGTCAGCAAGATGTACTTGCCCCACTGATCGAGCGGGCGGCCGGTGTAGCGGACGAGCCAGTCGCGGACGATGTCGGCTTTGGTTTTCATGCCTGGGTTACAGGATACGGGAAGCGTGGAGAGAACGCGGAGATACGGAGAGAGCGGAGTTTCGCGGAGAGAGAGCAAAGAGCCCTAGGAAAGCAAGCCGGAGGCATTCAACGCGGAGAGCCAAAGAGATGACCGGGAGGAGGGCGGCGTTCGAGGCAGAAGAAGGCATCGAGGCAAGAGGCACTGGGGCATCAAGTGCCGATCTTGATAGGCTCGCGGCATGCAAACACTGCTCTGGTTCTTCGGCGCGTGTGTGGTCGGGCTTTTGTTCTCTGCGCTCGTGTTTCATGCGCTGGCGCGGATGGGCAAGTTCGGAAACGCGATCTGTGATGCGTGCGCGAAGGGGTACCTGCTCGACATCACGGTGTTCTACTTCGTCCATGGGCCGTGGGTGGCGGCGGCGGCATTTGCGTTGGGTCGCCCTTGCGTCACGTGCTTTACCTTCTGGGACTGTTTCTGGCCCCTCCTCGCCACCGCCATCCTCGCGCAGATGGTCACGCTCGTTCTCTGGGGCTGGATGCACGAGGCGATGCATCCGGGCATCCGCAAGGGGCCGCGGATTGTCAGCACATTGAACCGCAAGGTCGGGCGGTTCCGGAATCACGCGGCGGTCTGGTGGACTGCTTGGGCTGTGCCGCTCTTCACGATCGTGCGCATCGCGGAAATTCTGTTGTACCCGCCCCTTCACTGGCTCGTGCGGTTGCCCAAGTACAACGTGAATGAGTGGATCAACGTGAGCCGGCAGAAGTTTTCCGGTTTGGTCGGGCACGATCTGATCTGGTGCCTGTATTGCGATTGGATGACGGGGGTTTGGAGTCTCGGCAGCGAGATGCTGCGGAACGTCGAGAGTTTCTGGTGCCCGATTCGGTACACCTCGCCGGAGAAGTGCGAGAAGTGCTGCGTGGATTTCCCCGACATTAACGGCGGCTGGGTCGATGCGAATGGAAACATCGCGGATGTCGCCGCGGTGCTCGATCAGAAGTATCCGGGGCCGGGGGGCGTGAACGGCTGGTTCGGTCACCCAACTCGGGTCGAGCTGACGGTTCGGAAGACGGATTGAATTCAACGAGATGAGATTCGGTACATGGCCAATTCGTGGAGCATCGTCGCGGCGCCGAGGGGTGCCGCGGTTTGCTCTTCGGGGCGTACCGGGATTGAAACTCCGACAGCGGTTCTCGCGCTCCGCTACGCTGGCGGGCCGTGCGCGCGAAACACACCCCAGCCATCGGGTTCATCTTTCTGACATTGCTGCTCGACGTGCTCGGGTTCGGCGTCTTGATTCCTGTGGGTCCGAAGCTTGTTCAGAGTTTGCTGAATCACGGTGCAGGGGGAACAGACGAGCAGGCGGCGTACGCCGTCGGCTGGCTGGCGGCGACGTACGCGATCATGCAGTTTCTTTTTTCGCCCCTGCTCGGCGCGCTCTCCGATCGCGTGGGGCGGCGGCCGATTCTCCTGATCGCGATCCTCGGATCGGGCCTTGACTACTTCGCGATGGCGTTTGCGCCGACGCTCGCGATTTTCTTTGTTACACGCGCGATCAACGGGTTGTCGGGCGCGAGCATGACGGTGTGCAACGCGTACATCGCGGATATCACGCCACCGGAGAAGCGTGCCGCGGCATTCGGCATGATCGGCGCGGCGTTCGGGCTCGGATTCATCCTGGGCCCACTGGCGGGGGGTGTCCTGGGCGATTACGACATCCGGCTCCCGTTCTACGTGGCGGGCGGGCTGTCGATCGCGAACTGGTTGTACGGGCTCGTCGTGCTCCCGGAATCGCTGCCGCGCGAGCGGCGATCGCATTTGAGGCTTTCACGGGCGAATCCGATCGCCGCGTTCCACGGGTTGGGAAGGTACCCAGTTGTTGCCGGGCTCGCCGCGGCGATGTTCCTCCTCAACCTCGCGATGTTCGGTCTGCACATGACATGGGTTCTCTACACATCGCACCGGTACGAGTGGAAACCGTGGCAGGTGGGGCTTTCGCTCTTTTGCGTGGGGCTGGGCGCGGTGATCGTGCAGGCCGGGCTGGTGCGCAAGATCGTTCCCAAATTGGGAGAGCGGCGATCGCTCCTGATCGGTCTTTGCATCGGCGTTCTCGCCTACATCGGCTACGGCTCGGCGACGCAGGGTTGGATGATCTACGGGATCATCGCGTTCGCATCGCTCGGGGGAATCGCGCAGCCTTCGGCGCAGGCGATTATCACCAAGACCGTGCGACCCTACGAGCAGGGCGAGGTGCAGGGCGCGCTGACATCGCTGCAGTGTATCGCGCAGATCTTCGGTCCGATCATCGCGACGCAGGTCTTTGGTTTGTTCATTTCGGATCGCGCGCCGATCTATATGCCGGGGGCATCGTTCTATCTCGGCGCGATTTTCTCGGCGTTTGGGACGATCGCTGCGGCCTGGGCGACGCGAGGCTATCCGGTCGCGAGCCCGCACACGATGGAACCGGCGGTTGAGGGCGCCAAGGCCTGACAATCTCGCGATTCTTGCAAGCTGTCAGGCCTTCTTGCTCCGGAAGATGCCGCGCACGCGCTCGGCGAGGGTGAACTCGCTGAGATCCTTGAGCTCGCCGGCGTCGAGGAGGACGCCGCCGCACTCGCGGCACAGATCGATGATGACGTGCGGCTGGCGGGGATCGGGAACCTGCAAGAGTTTGGAGTGATCGCGCGGGCACTCGAGGAAGTCGTCGCGTAGCACCTTGTATTCGTAGTTGTTTCTTGCGGTGCCGTAGTCGATCTCGTCGAGATCGACCCCCTGCTGCTTCGCCCGGATCACGCGTTCGAGTTCGTACGCATCGAACCAGATCGCACCGCATCTGCCGCAGTGATCGACAACGAGATCGCTGCTGCCGACAGTCAGTTTCTCCATGATGGTGGCGTCTTTGGGACAGCGGATCTTGCCGGGGGGTGTGAGGTGCATGGCGTTCCTTGATTCAGTCGAGCCAGTCACGAGCCTTGAGCCGCTCGGGCACATATTCCTCGGTGACGTAACTGATTCCCTTGTTGATCATTGCTTCGACTTCCATCTTGAAGCCGTTCTCGAGGAGTTTCTGGATTTCCTTCTGCCAGCCCTTGTGGTGTTCGAACCACGGATAGGCCGCGATCTCCTTGGCGCGCTTGATGTCGTTGTCTGTAAGATCGATCTTCACGGCATCGCCGAGATCGCACTCGTCGTAGTCCTTGGCGCGGATACCGAGAAACTTGGCATCCGGGATCGCGAGTCGCGAAGATTCGAACGCGAGCGAGATCGAACCTTGCTTGATGACGCTGTAGATGTAGTGCCCCCACGGATCGCAATCGAGTACGCAAATGATCGGCAGCTTGAGTTCCTGGTTGAGGCGCTGCAGCAATCGACGGCAACCGCGCGGCGGCTGGCCGGCGCCGTGAGTCAGGATGCAGTTGTTTTCTTCCCAGAACCGGTCTTCGTTGAAGCGATTCCAGACCGTGCCCTTTTCGACGTGGAGCACGAACTTGGCTTCGCACTTCTTGAACTGGATGACGTCGGGCTCAACGATCGAGGGGATTCCCCAACCACCCGAGCCCATTCTGCGGGCGTCGATTTCATCGCCCTTGTCGACGATCGTGATGTTGCCGACGAGCGTGCCTCGGTTTTCGGCGAAGATGTGGAGCTCTTCGCGGAGCGCGCCGAGCGTCACCTCGAGGTCTTCAAGGATCGGATCGGATTCATCCTGCGTGTCGAACGTGTTTTCCTTCGTGCCGGCGACAGTGTGCTTGGCTTTGTAAAAGACACCGCGGAGGCTGGAGGTTTTTCCGGAGTCGATCAGATCCTTGATCGTGCTCCCGTGCAGCATCGTTTGCATGAACTGCTTTGCGGTTTTGAGGTCGAAGAGCGGGCGGTCGGCTTTGCCGTCGCCCATCTCGAGGATGCCGCGCTTCTTGTTCCAGATCGTGTTGGACTTCGCGCGAGTCGGGATATGGAAAATGGGTTCCTTGCCGCCGAGCGTCTTTTTCGAAACGTCGTCGGCGAGGTGGACGATCTTTTCAAGCGTTTTTTTGTCGCGCTCTTTGGTTTTGGGGGAAACGGTTTGCTTGGCCTTTGCCATCGGATCATCCTTGATGCGAGCTTGATGCGGTCCTGCGTTCTAATCTGCAGAATCGGCTTCTTGGCGCCGAGCACAGCAACTCAGGGCTTGGATGAGCCGAGTTTCTCGGCGAACACTTCTTTCATCATGGCCCACGACCGAACATCGGCGTTCTTGTTGTATTTGACGCCCGGGACGTGATAGCCGTCCGCGTTCGGATTGGTAAATGCGTGCACAGCCCCGCTGAATTCGGCGAAAACGAAATCAACACCGGCATCCTTCATTTGCTTTTCAAACTTCGCCTGCTCGCCTTCGGGCACAAAGGTGTCGTCGGCTCCCTGGCAGATCACGACGGTGCCTTGGATCTTCTTGTTGTCGTCGGGATTCTGCGCAGAGTACGTCGAAGCGTGGAACGCAACGACCGCGTCCAAATCGGCGCCCGTTCGCGCCAACTCCATCGCGACAGTGCCACCCATGCAGTAACCGATCGCGGCGAGGCGGGACGCATTGACGATTTTTTGGTCCGTGAGCACTTTCAGCCCTGCCGCGGCACGCGCGCGACGAGCCTGCTGATCCTTCATGATCTCGCCCGACCACTGCGCCGCCTGCTTCGGATCGGTCGTGGTTTTGCCTTTACCGTACATGTCGATCGCGAAGGCGACGTACCCGAGTTCGGCAAGCTGCTTGGCGCGGTTCTGCGAATACTCATTCATCCCCCACCACTCGGGGCACAACACAACTCCAGGAGCCGGCTTGTCGGAACTGACCTTCGCGTCATCCCACGCGAGAAACCCTTCCAGTACCGTGTCGCCGTCTTTGTATTCGATTCGTTTCGTTTGCACTGCTCCGAGGGTAGCGTGGGCGAGGAAACACATCACAATCAGAGACCAAAACGCTCTCATACCTGCTCCTTTTCGAGAGTCTATGAGCTTCTTTTCCAGAAGAAGAGAATAACAGTGACGAACACCGCTTCGGGAAGGAATCGAAAGTCCACGGTATCGCGGATGCGGGTCGGGTGACGCCATCGCAGCGCGATCATTCCCAGAATCATCGCGATGCTCCAGGAAACCCGCGTCACGAAGGGAAGCGGACGGGCGAGGAAAAGTCCTGCCGCAATAGCGATCCGTCCGATTCCAGCCCAGTTCCATACCCGGAGCGTCCCGAGGCTAGTAGCGAACGTTTCAGTGCGGAAACGGCGATCGGTCGGTTCGTCGTCGATGTCGCAGAGGGCGGCGTCGAACAGGATTCGAAGAGTCACTGTGATGAATGAAGTGAGGATTGCGGCTCTTTCGGTCCACGCGGACTGCGCCATCTGTTCGAGGGTTCCGGGATACGCCGCGGCGATTGCGATCAGCGCGGAAAACGCGGTCATTCCGATCGCCACGTACGCGTTTTTCAGCCAGAGTCGATCTTTCACCCGCGCGAACCGGCGGCGGGGCTTGGGTGCATAGACCACGGTGCTTGCCGCCGCGATAACGACGAGAATCGGCAAGAACGAGTGGATCCGTGCCCCCGCGATCGCGGCGGCGATGAGCAGCGCAACCGCGAAGCTGCGAACCCGTACCGGCTGCCGCGACAAAAACTTGTACCGCTCGGGCTGGGCCTCGATATCCGCGGGATCAAGCCAGGCGGAAAACATCTTGACGCGGTCGATGGAATAGACGGCGGTCGCGGTGAGGAGCACGCAAGCCATTGCTTCCCACTGCGGCAGTAGCCCGGCCCGGGTAAGCCCGGCGAGTTGGCTGAAGCAGATGAATGCCGCGAGTGCGTACAGGCCGGCCCAAAGCCCAAGATGCCCCAAAGCTTTCAACACGTCCGACCCCTGGAATCAGGGACGCAGGTTCTGCGGCCGGTTCAACGGGGCGCCAGCCGGGGCGCGATCACTTTGTAGGCGCAAGCCAGCGTGAACGCGAGAATGAGCAGAATGACACCCTTCCAGAACGCCCGGTCGATCACTCCGTTGGTGCTTTCCGAAATCGCCGCGACCTTCGCATCGGCCATGCGCGAGAGATCGGCAATTGATTGGCCGGCATCGTTCGAAGAAATCAGCGTCTGAAGGTTGAGGACCGCGGAATTGAATCGCTCCGCGGCAAGTGCGAGATCGGCAGTTGGTCGAGAGCGAATATCGGGTGCACCGCCTGCCTCGGGCGGAAAATATCGCTCCGCCATGGAATTGAGAGTCGCGAGAGCTTCTTGAAGATTCTTTGAGGCCGTGGCGGCCGCCTCGGCGGCTTCGCTTCGCTCGGATGACAGTTTGCGTGCTTCACGAATGACGCCGTCCACACGATCGACGATCTCCCCGACTTGACGCAACACCGGCTGGATCGAATCGTGCGCTGACTCGAAAGACGCGGTGATTTCGTGCCGCTGACGATCGATGTTTGCCGCGGCGTCTCGGATCTGCGAAGCGAGTTGATCAACGGCGACGGGTAAGGCGCGAGACGAGTTCAGTACATCCTGGACCTGAGGCGTGTCGAACGCCGTGACCACGCTCGCTTCGGCGGTCATGCGAACGAGGATCGGCGCCCGAGACGCGAGCCACAACGATCGCTCACCGAGCATGCGGAGTTCTTCGGCGGATTGCATCGCCTCGTCGAGTACTTCCATCAATCCCTGGGACTTTGCAACTTCGGCCTCGAGCCGGGCATCGAATCCGGCATCGATATCGCTGAGGCGCGCAAAGGAAACAGACTTGATGTCCGGCGATTCCGCGATCCATCGATCGATGCGGTCTTCCAGTTGTTTGCGCTCGGAGGCGCTCAGAAGAGCGCCCCCGGTCTTCCAAATCTTGCTTTCGGCGACGTTCACGCCCCGACTGACCTGTGGACCAAACGTCCCGAAGCTTTCGAACGCGGCGGTTCCCGGAGCCCACGATCGCGCGAGCAAGCGAGAGAGAACCATCATGTCGAGCACGCCGCTGACGGGATCGGAGGTCACGGCAATGGTGTAACCGGAGACGATCGATCGCAGTTTCTGCTCGACGAGGGCGGAGCGAACACTCGAATCTGTCGCCTCGTCGATCGGCGGTTCGAAAACACTGCGCATCGAACTCGCCCAGAGATCGCACAAATCAAAGAGCTGGTTTTGTAGTTGCGGCTTTGTCAACTCTTGAACGATCTCGCCTGATTCCGGATCCCGCATGGTGACGTGAGGCCGCGGGCGTGCCTGATGCGATAATGCTGCGTCGGGCGAAATGCATCCGGACAAAGGGATCGCAGCGCACGAGACGGCGCAGATCATGCGAGCGAGCAATATCCGCTTCCTGGAATCATTTACGATCACACGCACCCCGATTCGTTAGAACAGTCCGGGCTGGTCGGCGGGCACCAGCTTACCGTTCACGAGGCGCATTTTGGGCTTGGCTTTCGCAGGGGCCGGGGCGGGCTTCTTGTCGGCAAGCGCTGCCGGCTTCGGTGCGGAAGTAGAGGCTTTTTTCTGGGTGGGTTTGGGCTCGGAAGCCTTTTTCGAACGCGACTTCGAGGGCGCGGGCTCCTGATCGATCAGCTTGGGCTCGGCATCGTCCCTTGCCCGCTTGCTCCGCGCCGCGACTTCCATCCTCGCCCTCTCGGTTTTCGATTGCTTGGCTGCGGGAGGCAAGTCTGACCCGGCGTTTGAGTCGCTTGACGGCGTCATCGCGCTCTCGACGATGATGACTCCTTCTTGATCCGCGGGGTCTGATTCCTTGACTTTCTTGCCCTCTTCGTCCAGTTGCAGATCGGCGATGGCGGTCCGCTTCTTGGCCTGCGCGAGCATCGCGTCGTAAAGCTTCTTGGCGTCGGCCCCATTGATCGCGTTGCAAGCGTTGGCGATTTCGCCGATGTAACGCTCGAAAACGTCGCGGCGTTCCGATTCGCGCTTCATCTTCAGTCGCTTGTTGAGATAAGAGCCGAGCTTTCGTCCGCACTCCATCAGGGCGAGCTTCATCTCTTTGCGGATTTCGTCGTAGTCCGCGATCGCTTCTTTGCTCTCGCTGGTGAACGGCACCCACACGCTCGCCATGTGGATCATGATCACGAGCGCACCGACCGGGACTGCGCCGCGTGGCTGCTGCAGGTCGTAGTTTCGCCAGTTCGTTTCAATCACGGCCTTGAAACTGGAGCACGCGCTCTGCTGAAAGAGCAACGGCACTCGATTGGCGAATCGGATCACGCGGCAAGGCTCGTCCGCGGGCAGCTCTCCTCCGAAAGCAATCGCGGCTTCAATGAGAAAGGGACGGCCGCGGTAGATTGCCGGTTCGCGGCTGCTCGCAGCGTAGAACTCCGCGCGGACTCCCTTGAACATTCCCTTCAGGAGTTGCTGCACGCCGATCGGCGCGAGGCAATCCGTCGGCGGTGGCGGAAGCTTGGACTCCTCGAGCTCGCGGAAGAGTTTCTCCGCCGTATCGTGATCGATGTCAACAACCTTTGTGCGGCTTGTGACGTCGATCTTTTCGCAAAAGCTGCTCGCTGTCGCGGCGCTCACGCGGCTGAACTTGTCCTGAAGGAAGTTGTAAAGCGTGTAACCGGATTTCTCGATCTCGGCTTCCTTCAGCATCTGAAGCAGAATTCCGAGCTCGATCCCCTTCGGGTGCGGCTGAATTTCCTTGGTTTCCGGCGGCAGATCTTCGACCGCGCGCGGAAAAACCATGACACCGCCGGTCTCGGTTGTCACCGCGGGTTCGATCGGCTTGGGCGGCTCGGGAGCAGGAATCGGCTCGGTCTTCGTATCTTCGTCTTTTGTTTTGATCTTGCCGCCGCGCGGCTTGAGCAGAGGAGTGTCATCTTTCTCTTCTTCGCTGACCTTGCTCGGCGGCACAAAGGTGAAGCGGGCGTGCGGGTTGGCGATCGCCGTCAGCTCAAGAAATTCATCGACGCTGCCGCGGCCCTTCTGATAGCGGCCGTCGAGTTCGATACTGACGCTCGTTCCGGTGACATACACACTTGGCGAGAGGAAATTCCCGCTCTCGCCGAGTTCGCGGGTGCCTTGAGTGAGTTGCGAAAACCTCGCTGGGGGGAAATCTTTGGTTTCGGTGTCTTCAGTAACTTCCGCCCGGTTGGTCTTGGTGTTCATCGCCAGCTCGATGTGATGAGCGGGCTGCCTCGCGCTGGGCTTGGTGTGGATCACCATCGGCTTGCCGGTAGTGATGAGTCCGTACATGCCCGCGGCGGAAATGCCGATCCCCTGCTGCCCTCGGCTCATCTTGAGCCTGTGAAACTTCGAGCCATAGAGCAAGCGGCCGAAAATGTTCTCGACCTGCTTTCGCACAATGCCCGGTCCATTGTCCACGACCGAAACGCGATATCGCGCCGACTTCGCGCTCGCCGGTCGATCCGGCTGCAAATCCTCAATGACAACAGTGATGTCCGGAAGAATTCCGGCTTCCTCGCACGCATCAAGCGAATTGTCCACCGCTTCCTTGACGGTCGTCAGCAGCGCTTTGCGGGGATTATCGAATCCGAGCAGGTGTCTGTTCTTGGCAAAGAACTCGGATACGGAAATATCGCGTTGCTTCGACGCCATCGACTCGGCGGTGGCACGCGGTGCGGATTTGCTTTTCATGGGTCGTGAAATGTTTGAGGAAGCTGTATCTGCTTCCTCCAAAAGCGCTGATTGCGACATCGCGGCCCTCCTTGGCTGCGGAACAGACGTTCCATTCTACATCGGTAGAGTCCCGATTCTCCTGATAATCTTGCGTCATGGCAGAAGTCCGGGGTTGGAGCCTTCACGACAGATTCTCGAGCGCCGCGGGACTTTTGGTCATCGCCACTTTTTTCGCTGCCGCCGCATGGTGGCTCGGCACGGCAACCCTTTCGGCGAAAGCGGATTCGGACCGTCTTTCCCGATTCCGCGATCTTCAGAGCGGAATGGTGTACCGAACCAAAGACGGGGGCGCGGGATCCGCCATGATCTTTCTCGGCGCCGGGACGTTACTGACCGGGGGAATCTCGGGGCTGAGCATTTTGGGGGCGGTGGTCGTGCTGCTCATGAGGCCGCCCAAAGAAGAGGAGTAGCGCGACATTGGACTATTTCTTGAGCGAATCCGGAACGCCCTCCGGGAAGGAGCGTTGAATCCACGCTTCGATGTGCTGGATTCGATTGCCGGGATCAGGGTGCGTGCTCATGAACTGTGGCTGACCCGATCCGCCCGACGCTTGCCGAAGAATTTCCATGACGCGGTTCATCGACCTCGGGTCGTAGTCGCTCGCAACCATGAATTGGAGACCGAGCCGGTCCGCCTCGAGTTCATCGTCGCGGCCGTATTTCAGCTGAATGAAGTTGCCGACAAGCTGAGCGATTTGTGCCGCATTCTGCGCCCCTTGCGCCGTATCGGAACCCGCGACTCCGACCGCCTGGATCAATCCCTGGGTGAGCTGGTTCTTTGCCATTTGTGCCGCGGAGTGCCGCGCGAGCACGTGTCCGGTTTCATGGCCCAAGACTCCGGCAAGCTGGCCTTCGGTTTCGAGGCGCGAGAACAGTGCCTCGGTAATGAAGATTTGGCCACCGGGCAGCGCGAACGCGTTCACAGTTGTTGAATCGGCGAGCAGGTGATACTCGAACGGATAAGGTGTGGCTTCCGGCGGCAGTCTTGCAACGAGTTGCTCACCGACCCGCTTAACGTGCGCCGCCGCAGCATGGTCGCTGCTCAAGCCCCCAAACTCGCGAGCCATCTCGGGAGCGGATTGCAGTCCGAGCACGACTTCCTGCTGCGGCGTCAACGAGATGTGCTGCGTCCGCCCCGTCACCGGGTTTTTGCTGGAATTCGCGAAGTAGCCAAGAACGGCGAGCAGCGCGATGATGCCGCCGATGATGAGGCGGGGCGGAACTCGTATTCGGCGACGATTGTCCGAGTATTCCATGCGGAGCGCTCCGAGATACGAGCGTACTCCGACACGCAAAAGGACTACTTCAAGTCTTCTTTTTGCACCAATCGAAAGACCAATGCTGCCGCCGCCGCGCCGCCGATCTGTGTCAGGATGTAGTACACGATGTGAATCGGAAAGATCTCGGAACTCGCGCAACCCCCAAGCGCAACCGCGGGATTGAACGCCCCGCCGCATATCGGCCCGGCGACATACGCCCCGGCAGCAACGGTCATCCCGATCGCGATCCCGTAATAGGAATTGCCCTGCACCTTCTTCACTGTTGCGACGTTGATGACCACGAGCGCAAGCAGAAACGTGAAAAGTGCTTCTGCCGCGAGCGCGACGGGGAGAGTCACTCCGGCACCCGGGGCAGGAAGAAAGTGCTTCTGGAAGATCCGCGCGCCAATCAGTGCTCCGAGGGTCCCGCCGGCGATTTGTGAAAGAACGTATGGAACGAGCTGCACCGCGGATAGTGAGCCCCGGATCATCAGCGCAACGCTCACGGCCGGGTTGTAGTGTGCGCCGGAGACCCAGCCGCCCATGTACACGAGCGAGGCCAAACCGATTCCGATGAAGAGCGGGGCGACCGGATTGTCCAGGTTCACAGCAATCGCGATCAGAAGCACAAGAAAGAAAGTTCCGACAAACTCGATCAACAGTTTGGGCATGAGCCGTTATTCCTCTATTTCAGCGATACGACGAATGGCGCGCCGTTCCAAGGCCGGCTTGTCCAATTCGCTTCTGGCGAGAAGCGAACTTTCCTGCCGAGAGCGATCAATCCACGTTCGGCCTCATAAGTTTCTTGAGGAGTGGCGTAAGAATCAGAATCAGCACGCCGGCGCCGATACTGGAGACGACGAAGAGCATGAAGAAATCTGCTTGGCCGCCAAAGTTCCACGGCAAACGGATTTCTCCCTTTTCTACGCGCTCGACCTGGGCCGCGATCAGGCCGCCGCCCAAGTTGGCGATAAATGAAGAAACAAACCAGATGCCCATGAGCAGAGAAACGAACCGCACCGGGGCGGCCTTGGTCACATAGGAGAGGCCAGTCGGCGAAAGACAGAGTTCTCCCACCGTGTGAAGGAAATACGTCAGAAGGATGAAGAGCATTGAAGCCTTCACGACGGTCTCGGCGCCCGGCACCCCGGCCTTCGCAATGACCGCGCCCCAGACCATGAACGCAAAGCCCGCTCCAAGGAATATCAGGCCGAGCGCGATCTTGATCGGCTGAGACGGATTGAGTCCTCGTCGCCCAAGCCCGACCCAGATCATTCCGAAGATCGGCGCCAGCGTAATGACAAAGAAAGCGTTGACCGACTGAAACAGCGGCGTATCGATGGTCGGTTTCCACCCGAAGATATCCAGTTGGCGCTGGGTGTACTGCTCGGTAAAGAGATTGATCGATGAGCCCGCCTGCTCGAACGCAAGCCAGAAAAACGCGTTGAAGAACATGAAAATGAAGATTGTGGCGACCGGACCACGATCGCCACGAGGCATGCTTCGACTGAACCACGCCGCCGCCACCACGGTCGCAACGAACAGACCAACGGCAATTGCTGAAGCCACGGTTGGCTGCGACGAGGTGAAATCGCCGATCATCCGTCGAATCGTTCCGAACACCCCGGCGTGGAAAAGTACTCCGGCAAGGCCCGCGAGCAGCACACCCGCGACCAGGAACATACCAGACCAATTCCGCCAGGCCCCCGCGGGCGCCTCTCCGATGGAGCCAAGATATCGCGGGCGCCCCCACAGGTAGAGAAGCAGCCCCGCGATCATCCCGACTGCCGCCGCGCCGAATCCCCAGTGCCAGCCATATCGATAAGCGAGGATTCCGCAGACAATATTGCAAAGGAAGGCGCCGAGATTGATGCCCATGTAGAAGATCGAGAAAGCACCGTCTCTACGCGGATCACCGGGCTGGTACAGCTGTCCGACCATGACCGATACCGACGGTTTGAAGTGCCCGGTCCCGAAGACGATGATCGCCATTCCGAAGATGAACACCGACATTCCGGTTGCCGAACGGTCCAATTCGCCCAATCCGGAAGCCCCGAGCGCGATGTGGCCCGCGGCGATTAGGATTCCGCCGACCACCATCGATCGATGGGTTCCGATCAATTTGTCCGCGATCATCCCGCCGAACACCGGAAACAAGTAAGCCAAACCGGTGTAAAGGCCATACAAGGTCGAGGCATCTGACGCGCTCCACCCGCGCCCCGGGTTGTACCCGTCCGGTCGTCCCGGGGGCGGCTCGGTCATTCCCGTAGTCGGGCAAACCAGATACAGCACGAGCAGGCCGCGCATGCCGTAGTAACTGAACCGTTCCCACATCTCAACCAGGAACAGCAGGAATAGGCCGACCGGATGTCCGAGAAGGGTTCTATCTGAGCGGGGTGCGGGGCGTTCCATGTGCGTTGAATGTAGCAAATCTCTGACGAAGGCGAATTCGCCGGCGACCCACTACTCAGCGGTCCCGCCGTCGCTTCGGCTGATCCGGTTGATCACGTTCGCAATCAGGATCGTGCACGTTGCTGAGTCCAGGCGGCCGCAGGTCAAGCGCTTGTGCGTCGGCCGGCCGGTGGCATGTGAAGGGTGAACAACACACGAGTGATCCGTTTCTCGTTTGGAGTGAGGCTTCGCGATTCGCTGCTCGCCTCGCCTGCGGCCCACCGTCGCCCTTGCGGGCTGGGTGGACGTAGGAAGGTCTCGGCTTCTTCTCTCAAGGAGCGATTCAAGGCGATGTCGGTCGGTTCACAGTCTGCCGGATATTTCTCGCGAATTGCCTCCTCTCCCGCGCTTTTGGCAAGATGCCGGAAGTAGGCGGAGGGCATTGTCGGGCGAGCGATTTCAGATCGGTCAGCAGCAAATCCGACGCGAATCGCTTTGGAAACTGAGCAATCGTCCGTCCCAAATCCCACCAACGACGAATTCGGCGGACAAGCCAGCCGAGTGTCCAAGCAACGTCGGCCTTTACCAACCCCCATTTTCCCGAGTGTTTCAGAAAATAGCGGCACCGCGATTCAAAGAAGTAGCCGGGCCACCGGCCGATGAGCGGAATCTGAGTCGACTTGCCGACGGAATGAACGACACGCGCCGCCGGCTCATGGATGACTCTCCAACCGGTATTGCGCACCCGGCGACAAAGATCCAAATCCTCGTAATAAAGAAAAAACCCTTCGTCGAATCCAATCACCTGCTCGAGCGCCCGAGCTCGCAACAGCATGTTGGCGCCGCAAACCCAATCCGCGGAACACTGTTGTTCGGGAATCCCGCGCGAATACCGGTCCATGAGCGACGGCACTTGCGAGGTGACGACGAGTTCGACGAGAGCCGTCGGATCTTGGCCGCAGGCGGCCATTGCTCGCCCGGACCAGTCGATCAAGCCTCCGCCGACTATCCCCGCCGCGGGGTTCTTGTTCATGACGCTCAGAAGGGAGTCGAGACAGCCGGGGACGGCGTGGGCGTCGGGATTGATGAGCCACCAGAAATCCGGGGCCTGCCCTCCGTTCAGCGCATCGGCGAATCCCGCGTTGCAGCCGGCGCCGAAACCCCTGTTCTCTTGAGCATCGATCCAGCGGATGTCGCCGCTTCTGCACGGCGGTCCCAGGAGCACGTTCAGAACTTCTCGCGAGTCGTCCGTCGACCCGTTTTCGACGATTGTCACCGCAATCGCACCGCCGTTCGAAGAGCATTTCAGGACGCTGCGGGCGCAGTCCATCGCCAACCTGGCGCAGTTGTAATTCACGATGATCACGCGGACAATCGGCAAGCACATCCTTTCAGCGCGGCTGGCTCGCGTGCCGCGGCTCTTTCCCCGCTCCACCAGAACGACGATCCACTGAGCTGATTGCCGTAGAAGCGGCATCGGCCGCGACTCGATCGCATCATGTACGAGCCATTGTGACAACGAACCGTGAATCGAATTTCATCTCGATCGCACAAACACGCGGCGCATGACGCGACCTCGGCCTGATTTGCGGATATACATAGATGTCGGTCGCGGCACATCGCGCCGGCGGAGAATCAACGGAGGAACTCGTTGCCCAAACCCCGACCGATTGTCATTGTGGCCAATCGCCTTCCCGTTCATCGATCGGGAGATCGGTTTGTTGAGAATGCCGGCGGACTGGTGACGGCGCTTGTTCCTGCGCTGAAGGCGCGCGGCGGCGCGTGGGTGGGCTGGTCGGGTTCGGCGCGTGCCTCCACGCGCTCATTCAAATATGAGAACTTCCGAATCCAGCCCGTCCAGATTTCCGAGGCGGAAATCGAAGGGTTCTACAACCAGCTTTCGAATCGAACGCTCTGGCCGCTCTATCACGACGCGATCCGAACGCCGGAATTCGATCACAGTTGGTGGCGTCCGTATGTCGTGGTGAACCACCGGTTTGCCAAGGCCGCGGCATCTGTCGCGGCACGTAACGGCCTGGTCTGGGTGCATGATTATCACCTTCAGCTGGTCCCAGCCATGCTTCGCGCGATGCGTCCGGACCTGAGAATCGGCTTCTTTCTGCACGTCCCGTTTCCGCCCGAAGAGCTCTTTGCCTGGCTCCCCTGGCGAGAGAGAATCCTGGAGGGTCTGCTCGGCGCCGACGTCGTCGGTTTTCAAACTCAGGCCGCGGCACGGAATTTTTCACGCGCAGCCCGCGAGTATTGCCCGGCCGAAGGAACCGACTCGGAACTCATCTTTCAGCGCCGCAAGATCAAGGTCGCTTCATTTCCAATCTCGATCGATTTCAACTGGTTCGCCGAGGCCGCTTCGACACCGGAAGCAATCCGTGAGGCGACGCAGCTTCGCCGAAAGGTGGGCGCGGGCCGAAAGATCTTGCTGAGCGTCGACCGACTGGACTACACAAAGGGCATCGATCTCCGATTGCTGGCGTACGAAGCGATGCTGAAGCGCAAGCGTGCCCGCGTGCATGAATGCGTGTTTATCCAGATCGCTTCGCCCAGCCGAGAACCGGTGCACGAGTACGCGCAGATGCGCGTTCGAATCGAGCAGCTCGTGGGCCGAATCAACGGCGAGTTCAGCGAGCCGGGGAAAGTTGCGGTTCATTATTTCCGTCGCGGATTCACGCGCGAGCAACTCGCGTCGTACTACCGCGCGGCGGACGTCATGGTCGTCACTCCCCTGCGCGACGGCATGAATCTCGTGGCGAAGGAGTTCGTCGCGACGCGCACGGACTATTCGGGCGTGCTCGTGCTCAGCGAATTCGCGGGGGCCGCTCGCGAGTTGCGCCAGGCGACCATAGTGAACCCGAGGAACATCGAGGGAATGGCGGACGCGTTCGAGACCGCATTGGCGATGCCCAAGAGCGACGCCCGCCATCGCATGGCTGTTCTTCGCACGGTCGTTCGCCGTCACGACGTCTTCGAATGGGCCGATGAATTCCTCAGGGCGCTCGCCGGATGAACGACGCCACACGCGACATCGAGATGCTGGCTTCGGCGCCGGTCCTGCTTGTCGCCAGCGACTTTGACGGAACTTTGGCCGAGCTGGCGCCGAGACCCGACGCCGTGCGTCCGAATCTCGAGGCGCTCGACTCATTGCGCGAGCTGGGCGAGCTGCCTCGCACCTTTACCGCCGTCATCAGCGGAAGGGCGCTCTCCGATCTTTCCCTCCATTTGCCCGATGAGAAGGATCTCAAGCTGTTCGGAAGCCACGGCGGTGAGGGTTCTTGGCGCCTCACCGCGATGACGCCAGAACAGAAATCAACCCTCGTTTCGCTCACCCAGGGCAGCCACAGTCTCGCGGCGAGATTTGCAGGCTCACTGGTCGAGGAAAAGCCGTTCGGAGTCGCTTTCCACTATCGCAGCGTTGACCGAGTGGTATTGCCGCGCCTGCTGATGGAGATTCAGAAACTCGGAGAGCAGTTTCCGAACGCCACCAGGCTACGAGGGATCGAGGTGGTTGAGTTTCTTGCGCTGGAGGCCAACAAAGGACGTTGCTTGGAGTGGCTGACGTCCCATGTGGGCGCGTCACGCACGGTTTTTCTCGGCGATGACACCACCGACGAGTCTGCTTTCGCGGTGCTGCGAGCCCAAGACATCGGGATCAAGGTCGGATCCGGAGAAACCGTGGCAAACAGGCGAATTGCTGATCCGGCGGCTGTCGGAGTCTTCCTGAGAGCTCTCGCTGATGCACGCAAGATCGCCATCGAACGCGGAACGGCAGATCAGGCCTAGTTTGACCGGTGCCACAACCTCATTGTGAGTGCCAGCGCGATTTCCCAGCGCTTGGTCTTCGGACGTCCGGGCTAGTATTGCCCCCAATTTTCCCGGAGCCAGCCATGGAAACCACGCTCATTATCCTGAAGCCCGACGCCGTCCAACGGGGTCTTTGCGGCAGAATCATCAGCCGATTTGAAGAAAAGGGCCTCCAAGTCGTCGGCATGAAACTCATGCAGATCAGCCAGCAGCTCGCGGCGACCCACTACGAAGCGCACCAATCCAAACCCTTCTACGCAGGGCTGGTTCGCTTCATGACCAGCTCGCCCGTCGTCGTTCTCGCAGTTCGCGGCAACGGCGCCATCGGAATTGCCCGAAACATGATGGGCGCTACCTTTGGAAGCAAGGCCAATCCGGGCACGATCCGGGGCGATTTCGGCGTGAGCAATTCGTTCAACCTCATCCACGGTTCCGACAGCCCGGAAGCCGCGGAGCGCGAGCTGAAACTGTTCTTCCAGCCCGGCGAGGTGCTCAACTGGAATCGCGCGAGTGAGACCTGGGTCTACGACATGTCGGGCGGCAAACCGGAGTGAGGCGTGGCCTCACAGCCAGAGACTCGGAAGATCCTGTTTTCCTCAGGTTCCATCTTTGAATCCGAAATCGGATATTCACGCGCCGTCGCCGTCGGCGATCAGGTTTTCGTCTCGGGAACAACGGGTTTCGACTATTCGACAATGTCGATCGCTTCCCAAATCGAGCAGCAGGCCGAGCATTGCCTGTTGAACATTTCCGCGGCTCTCAACAAAGCCGGAGCGACGATCTCCGAGGTCGTGCGCGTTCACTACATTCTGCCGGACGCTTCGGAGTTTCCGCGAGTGTGGCCGATTCTTCGAAAGCATTTCGGTGAATCACGACCGGCGGCAACGATGTTTCAAGCCGGGCTGGCGGATTCGCGAATGCGAATCGAGATCGAAGTTACATCGCTGCGCGGCTGCGGACAGCCCGCGAAGCAGAGAAAATAACGTTGCTGGCTCTCGAACTCAGGCGGGCGACGCCGGCCGAATAGTCCCCACCACCGCCGGTTCCTGCGTCGCGATCTGATCCGCGATTTCGCGGCGATGGATCTCGACATGTCGCGGAAAATCGAAGGCGACGCGCACGCGCTCCCCCTTGATCGAAGCGATCCGGACCACGCCGATTGGATTGCGCGGATCGCCGATGACGATTTCTTCTCCTTCGCGACGCGTAATGACCAACATGAGACCACTCCCTGGCTCGTGCCCCCGGCTCGGGCAAAGTCCTTTTCACGGGAACCCGATCCCGTATGTCGAAACGGCCTTCACCACAGGCCTTAACCACCGAGGAGATGGTATACCACATCGAGCCGGTGTTTTGGAAGGAGAATCCGATGGATTCCGCACCTCTGGCTCGTGTAAACAATGCCGATTCAATGACTTGGGAGCGAATATCCTGTCGCTAGACCACCGCCCGCACACCATGGACCTCGGGAACGTGTGCCTTCAGATTCCGCTCGATACCCAATTGCAGGGTCAGGCGGCTCGAAGGGCATCCCACGCACGCACCATGGAGGCGTACCTCGACCGTGCCGTCCGGCGTGATCCCGACAAGTTCAACGTCTCCACCGTCGGACTGCACGGCGGGTCTGATAAGACTGATGACCTTCGCGACGCGCTCTTTGATCGGATCCGAGATTTCGGCGGCCCCGCTGTTCACTTTCTCATTCTAGGTGCGAACTTTCGAGGCGGGGGGACGTTCGCACCAGCACTTCGTAGACTCCCGCCCATGAAGATTCTGGCTTGGCGGCTTCCGGTCGCCTGCATTTTGTTGTCGCTCGGTCTCGCGATCTGCGGCTGCGCATCCAACGCTCAAAAACAGCTTGAGCACGAGCCTCTCACTGTGCTGAGAAATCCGCAGCGACCGCTGCGCGAACGCGAGATCGCCGCAGACGCTGCTTGGAAGCAAGCTCAGCGATCTCCGGAAGATAAAGCAGCGGTTCGGGCGACGTTCAAGGAAATGATCTGGTCGGCGTCCCTCGCGCCATCGCTGCGCGTTCAGCTTTACCGCTGTCTCGCCGAGGATTCGGACCCGGAATCGATCGAAGACATCCGGCGTCAGACGCGGCTGATGATCCCGCGCGAACCCAGTCGAGAAATGGAATTGATTCTCTGCCAGACCGCCGCGGCCAAGGGCTGGACGGACTGCGTTCCCGCTCTGATCCGAAGTTATTCCAGACGTGTGCCGCTGGTGAAAGATCAGGATCGTGCGGAGCGGATCGCGCTGATTCAACTCAGCGGTGGAACGCCATTGGTCGAGACGGTTTTCGCGATTTTTCTCAATCCGCCGGACGAGGATCCCGATTCACCCGCTGAATTCCGCGAGCGCACCCGCGCCGATGCGTACGACGTACTCGGAAAGCTCGACACTTCCGGCGCGTATCGCAAGCGGCTGCTCGAAGATCCGTCGCTCGCTTCAGACGACGACTCGATCGTTCAATTGCTTCGACGCGGAGTGACGCAACTCAAGGTAATCCCGATCAGCGGCGAAGAACTGCGCTGGCTGGAGAGGCTCGCCGATCCGAAGAACGCTCGCGACTCCGCATGGTGGACCGAGGTGCAAGGGATCGTCGCGACGATGCCGCCGGAGAAACTCGACGGTTTGCAGATGCGCCACCTCGAATCCGTTCGCGTTGCTTCTGTGTACCACCCCGATCTCTTTGCAAAGGACCGGGCCGGACTGCTTTCCGACATGAAAACCGCGATCGGCGGTCGCAAGACGGTGCAGCGTTCGAACGAGGCGCAGGGGCTTGTGAAAGCTGCGAAGGAACAAGTGGAAGTCTGGGAGAACGGCTTGTCGTGGGGCGATTTGCTCTCGATCGCGATCCTGGACAGAGCGGTCCGTCAGAAAGACTTCATCGAGAGAATCTTCGTCTACGTCGGACTCGATCGCGAGGATCGCACCACCGAGTACGGTGGACTGATCCTGACCACGCAGAATGTCGGCGACGGGCGGGCCGTGATCGAAAACCCGGGCAAGATCGTGGCGTGGCTGTTTCCGCCGCGCCCGGGCCAGCGACCGAACGACACCGAGTTCGTGGCCCCGGAGGAAATGATTCTCTCAAGCGACCGGGCGCTCGCCCACTTCCATTTCCACGTGCATCGCGCCCGAAACAGTGAAGTCGCGGGCCCTTCGGCCGGAGACCTCGAGTACGCGGCGCGGTGCGGGCGCAACTGCCTCGTCTTCACCAGCCTGGGCACGGACGAGCTCGACGTGGACTACTACCAGCCAAACGGCGTCGTGGTCGATCTCGGCACGATCGAACAGAAATAGACTTGTGTGTGCCCGGCGAGAACGCGCTCAACGACAACTCGGTACGCACCGACGATTCGCTTCCAACTTATGAAGGGCTGCGCCGTCGCGTTGATGATTGTATCAATGTCGATCGGAACCATTTGCTTTCGCGATTGAATTCGATCCGCGACCGGAGCGATCCGAGGCTGCCGGTGCTCCAGGATGAAATCGAGCGAGCCGTCGCAAAGTACGAGGCCCGGGTCGCTCGAAAGCCGGTTCCGACGTTCGACGATTCGCTCCCTGTTGTGCAACGCCGCGCGGAAATCCTCGAGGCCATCCGGCGGAACCAGGTGCTTGTCCTGTGCGGCGAAACGGGGTCCGGAAAGACCACGCAGATTCCAAAGATCTGCCTGGAATTGGGGCGCGGCACTCGCGGACTCATCGGACACACCCAGCCCCGGCGCGTTGCCGCTCGATCGGTCGCTGCACGCATCGCGGAGGAATTGGGTGTGAAAACGGGCGGCGCCGTCGGCTTCAAGATGCGGTTCGCCGATGCGACATCACCGGACACCTACATCAAGCTCATGACCGACGGCATACTGCTCGCCGAGACACAGCACGATCGCCTGCTCGATCAGTACGACACGCTCATCATCGATGAGGCGCACGAGCGCTCTCTGAACATCGACTTCTTGCTCGGATACATCAAGCGCCTGATCCCGCAACGGCCCGATCTCAAGGTCATCATCACGTCGGCCACGATCGACCCGGAGCGCTTCGCGAAGCATTTTTCCACCGGAGGCAAGCCAGCCGAAATCATCGAGGTCTCCGGGCGCACCTACCCGGTCGTAGTCCGATACCGGCCGCTGTCCGCTCCATCGGGCGACGAAGACGGGCCGGATCTCGACCTGACGGAGGAAGAAGCCATCGTCGCCGCGGCAAAGGAGGCGGTCGCGACCGGCCCCGGCGATATTCTCGTTTTTCTTCCCGGAGAGCGCGAGATCCGCGACGTCGCCGATACCTTGCGCCGCACGTTGCCGCACGATACGGAGATCCTCCCGCTGTATGCGCGACTCTCCACCGACGAGCAGATGAGGGTCTTTCGCTCAGGAAATGCTCGCCGCCGAGTCGTACTCGCAACAAACGTCGCCGAGACCTCGATCACCGTTCCCGGAATCCGGTACGTCATCGACCCGGGCCTCGCACGTGTTAGCCGGTATTCCACGCGCACGCGGGTGCAGCGCCTCCCGATCGAACCGATTTCGCAGGCATCCGCGAGTCAACGCGCAGGGCGCTGCGGACGCGTCGGACCGGGAGTTTGTTTCCGACTGTACGAAGAACAGGATCTTCTCAAGAGAGACCAGTTCACCGAGCCGGAAATCCTGCGCACGAATCTCGCGAGCGTTCTCCTGCAGATGAAGGCGCTGCGGCTCGGCGCGCCCGAAGACTTTCCATTCGTCGAGCCCCCGGACAATCGCGCCATCCGCGACGGCGTCGAAACGCTGCACGAGCTCGGAGCTTTCGACTCTAGCGGCGACCTCACCGAAATCGGGCGCAAACTCGCGAAGCTCCCGATCGATCCACGCCTGGGCCGCATGATTCTCGCGGCGGATCATGAGGACTGTGTGCACGAAGCGCTCGTCATCGCCTCGGCGCTTTCGATTCAGGATCCACGAGAACGTCCGCTCGACAAGCGCGAGCAGGCCGACCAGATGCACGCCCGCTTCAAGGACGCCTCTTCCGATTTCAAATCGCTGCTGAATCTCTGGAAGCATTATCACGAATTGAACGACAAGCTGACCAGCAGCCGCCTGCGCACCGCGTGCCGCCAGAGCTTCCTGTCGTTCCTTCGACTGCGTGAGTGGAGCGAGATCTATCGGCAGCTCCGCTCGCTCGCCTCAGAATTGAAACTGCGGTTCTCGAAGTCCCCCGCCTCCGGAGATCAGGTGCACCGCGCCGTGCTCGCCGGGCTGCTCACGAGCGTCGGGACAAAAGGCGACAACGCGGAGTACACCGGATGCCGCAACATCAAGTTCTTTCTCCATCCCGGATCGGCACTTTCCCTATCCAAGCCCCAATGGATCATGGCGGCCGAGCTCGTCCGGACAACCAAGCTCTACGCGCGGTGCGCCGCGAAAATCGATCCGGCGTGGATAGAGCAATTCGGGGCTCACCTCGTCAAACGGACATACAACGAACCACGGTGGAAGCGCGAGTCCGGCCGGGTCATCGCGAACGAACGGGTGCTCCTGCACGGGCTCGAGATCGTCGCGAAGCGACCGGTTCATTTCGGACCCATCGACCCCAAGACCAGCCGCGAGATCTTCATTGAAAACGCTCTCGTGCAGGGCGACATGGACACAATGGCGCCCTTTCTTGCCCACAACCTCGCGCTCATCGAGGAAATCCGGGAACTCGAGGCGAAGATGCGCCGGCGCGATCTTCTTGCGGGAGATCGCGCGGTCTTCGATTTCTACGACAAACGGCTGCCCTCAACCGTCTGCACCACGCATCTTTTCGAGGCGTGGCGAAAAGAGATGGATCGGCGCGAGCCGCGTCTGCTCTATCTCTCGCGCAAAGACGTGATCGCGTCAGACATCGAGGCGGATCCGCGGCAATACCCCTCCGAAATGCCTGTTTTCGGCAGCCGCCTTCCCCTCAAGTACACGATGGATCCTGGTGCTGCGCGCGACGGGATCACTGTCGATGTTCCGCTGGAAGCGCTCCATCAGATCGATGAGGATCGCTCGTTGTGGCTCGTGCCCGGTTTGCTGAAGGAACTCGTTGCCGAGTTGCTGCGTTCGTTGCCCAAGGCGTATCGGCATCACATCGTGAACATCCCCTCGTTCGCAGAATCGCTCGCAGAGCGCCTGACATTCGGACAAGGGTCGCTGCTCGACACACTCGGCGGCGAAGTGCGCCTGTACACCAAGGGACTGAGCGGCGACATCGCCCGAAGCGCATGGCGGCTTGATGCGATTCCCGCCCATCTGCGGTTCAACTACCGCGTGATCGACGACTCGGGAAAAGAACTCGCGCAGAGCCGCGATCTCGCGGCACTCAAATCCAAGTTTGCACCGGTGGGAACGCGAAGACTCCCCAAGGGAGGCGGCGATCGGTTCAGTCGCGACGGGATACGCAGCTGGGACTTTGGAGAACTTCCTGCGGTGGTTCAGATCGATCGCGCCGGCATCAACATCACGGCGTATCCGGCGCTCGTCGATCTCACGACTTCGTGCGGCTTGCGTCTGGCCGACTCTCCCGCCCGCGCGGCGCAATTGCACCGCGCCGGGCTGTGCCGCCTGTACATCCTCACCGCCTCTCACGAATTCGGCCGTCTCCGCCGCGGCATTCCGGATCTTGAACGATTGCGATTGATGTCGGCTCCGCTTGCGAAGTGGGAGGAGTTCCTGAACGATCTGATGCTGCTCGCGGCAGATCAGACGCTCTTCGAGAGCGGATACGAAGACGTCCGCGACGAGGTCTCGTTCGACCGATCGGTTGCCCGCGCCGAGCCGAAGCTCTGGAACGCGGGGAGCGCCGTCCGCAAAGTGGTCGGCGAGATCGTCGAAGCCCACCAATTGCTCGCCGCCAAGTTGTCAACGACAAAGAGTCCCACTTTTGCAAACGTGCTTGCGGATGAACTCGACCACGCGCCGCGCCTCGTCGAGCCCGGCTTTTTGTTGAGCACGCCGCGCGAGTGGCTCCCTCACACCGCACGCTATTTGACAGCGTCCCGGTTACGTCTCGAACGTCTTCCCGGGGGCGGGATCACACGCGATGAAAAGCTGCTCGCGGAATTGAAGCCGTGGTGGCAACTCTTTACGGGGAACCTGCACGTGCTCGCACAAGACGGTCCACGCCGCGACGCGTTTGTGCAATTCCGGTGGATGCTCGAAGAGTTGCGCGTTTCGCTGTTCGCACAGAGTTTGCGCACCGCCATGCCGATTTCGTACAAGCGCATCGCGCAACAGTGGGAAGAAGTGATGAAATCGGGGTCCTAGCCGCGACCGAAAGCGCTTACAACGGGCCCGACCGCAGATTCAGACTTTTGCTGGGTCCTTGCATCTGCAGTTGATTCGTTCGGACGTCGCTGTTATAAGCGGTCCAAGCTCACAAACGGAGGTGCCTATGCGACTCGCCGCGACGTTCATGACCGTCTCGCTGTTCGCCATCTCTTCAAACGCACTCGGCCAGATCACCGTTAGCCCAAATGTTTTCTATGACGCGCCGGACTTTGACGTGACCGACGGACAGATCGACGCCGACCCGATCGCTGCCGGGAACCAGATGACGTTGCGTGCGATCCTGATGCACGCCAACTTCAACGGAGGCAACTGGAAGATCATTCTTCCATCAGGCAACTTCAACCTCACCGTGCCGGGGGCGGGAGAGAATTCCGCGGCAGCGGGTGATCTCGACATCAACGGAATCACCGTCGAAATCATCGGCGCTCCCCCGCTTCCCGGCCCACCGACTGTCGTCGGGGGTTCAATGACCGGCGATCGAGTCTTTCATGTGCTTGGAGGCGGTCGGGCGACGTTTCGAAATCTGTTCATCGAATCCGCCAACAGCGTCGGAGGAGGAGGGCTGCGCCAGGAAAGCGGCACTGTCGTCACCATGGAAGGCGTCGAAGTCGGATTCTGCAGTGCGGTTGGTGCCGCAGGCGCCGACGGGGGCGGGATCCTGAGCTTTGGAGATCTCACCCTCACCGATACCAACGTGATCTTCAACAACTGCCAAGGCTCCGGCGGCGGAATCGAGTTTCAAGGAACCCGGCTCACCATGACCGGATGCAATATCAGCTCGAATACCTCGGGAGGCCGCGGCGGCGGACTCAACATCGGGACCCCGGGCCCGTTTGTCACGGCCTTCAAGACGTCGTTCATGGACAATCGCTCGGGTAACGCTGTCGGCGGCGGATCGGGTGGAGGAATCGCCAACCGCAGCGACCTTACCCTGACGGATTGTGTGATCGAGAACAACATGACCAGTCCCGGAGCATCTGGTGGAGGGATTGAGAACCGCGGGACGGTCAAGCTTCTCAACAGCACCGTGCGGCTGAACGGCGCGTTTCTGGGCGCAGGGATGCTCGTGGCGGGGCTTTCGTCCGCTTACGTGCAAGATTCCTTGATTGAATCGAACTTCTCCGACTCCGGCGGAGGCTTCTACAACGCCGGAACTCTCGAAGTCCGACATTCAACAATCTCGGGAAACCACGCCGTCGGACCGGTCCCGGGTTCGGGTGGCGGCGGCATTTATTCGTTCGCCACGCTCTATCTGGTCGACTCGACGATTTCGGGCAATATGGCCCCCGCTCAGACCGGCGGCGGGCTCCACAACGCTTCGAATGGTTTCGCTGAAATCAGTTCGTGCACCTTCCATCAGAACATCGCGAACGCCGGCGACAGCATCTCCAGCGGCGACATCGGATTCCTCCCGGTTGTGGTTGTCCGGAATTCGCTTCTGTCGAATTACCCGGCCGCTCCCGCCTCATCCAACTACACAGCGCCTTCCGGGCAAACGGTTCTTTCGCAGGGCTACAACCTCGATACGCAGGGAGCGTTCAGCCTTTCTCAACCATCTGACATTCATCCGACCGCTGGGGGAATGTTTATCAATCCGTACCTCGGCGCGCTTCAGAACAACGGCGGCCCCACACCGACGCATCGCCTGTATTTCAAGAGTGTCGCGATCGGTGCCGCCGATCCAAACGGGGTCGTCGACCACACCGGTTTGATTCTTCCGCTTGATCAGCGCTATTTCGTGCGGCCGAATGTGAACGTCGCCGACATCGGAGCGTATGAGGCCGGCTGCGACGCCGATCTATACCCGCCGGGGGGTGGCGACGGCGTTGTTGACGACTTCGACTTCGTCGAGTTCGCCAAGTACTACAACATTCTCGTCACCGCCGCTGCCGATTTCGACGGCGACGGAGATACGGACGACGATGACTTTGTCGCGTTCGCCGCGGCGTACAACCTGCTCATTTGCGAGTAGACGATTGTCCGGAGTTGTCGATCGGCTTGAAGAATCGAACGCTGGTTCGTCTGTATCCAAGATGTTCGTAAAAGGAGTGCGCGTCCTCGAGCGAATCGTTGCAGGTGATCTCGATGAGTCCGCAGCCCGCACCGGAGAGCCGGCGCTCCGCTTCTTCGACAAGCGAGCGCCCGATTCCGTGACCGCGCATTGTTTCGGAAACCACGAGCATGGTGACGCGTCCGACAGGCTTGGAACGGTGCAGCACGGGGGTGATGTGCGTTGTGGCGACTCCGGCGACCTTCGATTGAGATTCCGCGACGAGGCACGCGTTGGCAAAGCAAGAGTCCGCGAGCTTTGCCGAAAGCTGGGGCAGGCCGATCTGGAACCCAAGCTCGCCAATGAGTTCCGCAATGGACGGAGCATCCCCCGCTGTCCCGTTTCGGATGCTGAAACTTAATCTCGGCCTGGGCTCCATTCTGCTTTTAGCCTAGCGGCGGAGCAATCTCGTTGCTGTCGGACGAGTGCCGGTCCTTTCGACATGAATTGGAACTTCTTTGGCATGACGACACGAGCGGCCTGACCTTCAACGGCGCCCGGAAACGCCGTTCACGAAAGAACACTGGACCGCAAGCTCGGCGAACACTTCGCCTTCGAAGCCGCCGACGAGAATTGAACATCCATGGGTCTACTTCTTTTTTCGGGCCAGCACTTGAACGACCGACGCTTCGCCGGAGTGAAATTGCCCTTCGGTCACGTCTCGCACGATTGCGACCTGGCGTTCGATATTCATCCCCGAGAGTTCGTTCAAAATGGTGTCGAGAGGCGCGAGCAAGGAAGGGTCCTTCGGTCCTCCCGTGTTCCGCTGGATCTGATCGGGCGCGTACGCCTCGAGAATGAACACGCCTCCGGGCTTGAGCCAGCGCTGCGCGCGAGCGTGAACCTTTGCGCGAAGCGCGGCGGGCAAGTGAACGAAGATCGAACTGACCACGTCGAGCGAATTCGCTTCAACATCGAAGTCCTGCAGATCAATTGCCCGCGTGCGGAGATGCAGCCCCTTCTCTTTTGCGCGTCGCGCCGCTTTCTGCATTCCGACCTCGCTCTGGTCGACGGCCAGAACATCAAGGCCGAGCGAAGCAAGAAAGAGGGCGTTGCGTCCTTCCCCCGCGCCGATGTCGAGGGCCCGCCCCTTTCGAGGGAGCAAAGCGCCCATCTCACGGAGAAAAGAGTTCGCTTCCTCGCCGTAGACCAACTCGCTGGCGGCGTATCGCTCGTTCCAGAAAGCACTTGACATGGGCAAGCGTACCCCAGAGGAGGCGGGAACCAATTCTGCCATTCCCGACGAATCCACGCCGAGAGCATGATTTTCAAAGGGAACGGGAATTCGAACTTGACATATACTCGTATCGGAATATATTTGTGACGCGGCGGGTGTCTGCCGCAGACGGCGTCAGGCCTGCACCCGGTTTCTCGCCCGTCTCCGTCCGCTTCACGCCAGCCGCTCCGATCGAAGAGAATCAATTGTGAATCGGCTGAATGGCAGCACAATCGGTTTGGCGGCCGCGTGGCGAGAGGCTTACAGGATTTTCTGGCTTCACCAAGTCCAGAGAATCAAGGAACGCTCCGAAAAGTCCGCCGCTCAAGCGAAACAGATCCGCCCGATCAAACCCGGCAAATCACGAAAGGAATGACCATGCCGACCGCACCCGCGCAACTGTCCGATTCCATCGTCTCATCGAGCGACAATCAGCCCGTTCAATCTCTGGAAATCCGCAAGGAGACCTTCATTGAGGCGTCCCCGGAAATCACTTTCGGAACGATCCTGGAAGAACTCGGTCCGGGGAGCCAACTCCCGGATGGAACTCCATTCCCGATGAAGATCGAACCGTGGCCGGGCGGCCGCCTCTATCGGGACTTGGGAGAGACTGGCGGTCATAAGTACGGCCACCTCTGGGCGCACGTTCAGGTGATCAAGGCGCCCCTACTTCTCGAACTCATCGGGCCGATGCCCATGTCCTACCCGGCGATCAATCACGTCCAGTATCGGCTGAAGGCGGAGAACGGAGGGACGCGGTTGTCCTTTGTGCACCGCGCGATGGGATTGATCACGCCCGAGCACAAGAGCGGCATGCCGGAAGGCTGGCAAATGGCGATCGGGCGCATCAAGCAGGTTGCCGAACGCAAAGCCAAGTCCCGCTGATCCGTCACGGTCCCTGAACCTCTGCGCACAAGTAAGAAAGGAAACACATGAGCCCGCAAACTGCACAATCCGCCGCGGCCGATCCCTTCACCGGTCGTCGCATCGTCTCGCGCGACGAATGGCTCCGCGAGCGCATCACGCTACTGGCGGAAGAAAAAGAACTCACTCATCGTCGCGATGCCGTCGCTGACAAGGTCCGCAATCTGCCATGGGTGAAGGTGGACAAGTCGTATGTGTTTGATTCGCCACGCGGCAAGCGATCGCTCGCCGATCTTTTCGGTGACAAGCCCCAGCTCGTCGTCTACCACTTCATGTTCGACCCGACATGGACGCAGGGTTGTAAATCATGTTCATTCATCGCAGACCATTACAACGGGATCGTCGTGCACCTTGCACAGCGCGACATCTCATTCCTCACCGTTTCGAAAGCCCCGATCGACAAGATCGAGCAATTCCGAAAGCGAATGGGATGGACATTTCCATGGGTCTCCGGCGCGGACAACGACTTCGGCCGCGACTTCGGTGTGTCATTCACCGATGATGAGCTGACCGGCGGCAAGGCGACGTACAACTTCACCGACAAGCCCTATCCGATCCGCGAACTGCCCGGCTTGTCCGTTTTCATCAAGAACGATCGGAACGAAGTCTTCCACACGTATTCGTCGTTTGCTCGCGGCTTGGAAAATTTCCTGACCGCGTACCGGTTCATCGACGTCACTCCAAAGGGCCGTGACGAAGCACAGACCGGCGGCATGGGCTGGCTGCGTCATCACGATCGCTATGACGACACGGCCTTTGTCGATCCTTGGCTCGAGAGGCCCGGCATCACGTCTCCGCTCCCGCGCTGACCGATCCGCAATTTCACAAAGGGCAACGCATGAATTGCTGCACCAACGAAGCGCCCGTGGCGCCGGGTAACCCTGCGCGGGCGACGCACGTCGATCAGAGTTTTCCGCTGACGCGTACCTATTTCCGGCGCGCTCTGCGCACGATCGAATGGGTCGTTCCGGTCGCAACGCTTGCGCTGATCCCGAAGTGCCCGGGTTGTATCGCGGGATACGTGCTGCTGATTTCGGGAATCGGCCTTTCTCTTTCTGCCGCGACGGCGATTCGGTTCGGGTTGATCGGTTTCTGCATCGCGGCACTTGCGTACCTCACCTTTCGGACCCTACGCGGCGTATTGGCCGTGCGAGTTTGACCGATCGGTGCCAAAAACGACGATCCGAAGATGCAGGAATTTCGCTGGCGGCGATCGCAGCTATGAAGTCACTTCCGGCGTTTTCGTTTGGTGGCGGTTTTCCGACGCGGCACAGGGGGCTCCCACAATTCGACTCGATTACCTTCGCAATCTTTGATCTAGCCGAACTTTCCAAATTCGGAATCCTGGGTTTGCGGATCGACCCACACGCCTTCTTTCTTCAGCTGTGACAGCATCTTCCTTAAGTCGGCGACCCGGTAGTTGATCATGTGCCCCTGCTTGCCTGCCCCGAAGTACTTCGTGTCAGCTTTGAAAGCGCTCCAAACCGTCGCGCCGGTTTTTTTCGGGTTCTTCAATTCGCGCCACTCGAACTGGCACCCGTTCCACTGCCCGTCCCCGCACCGGCGCGGTCCTATTCAAGCATTGCAATATCGCCGGACGGTGAGCGATTGATTGCCACCCAGGAAAGCACCAGCCCGGACGATTTGGGTACTCAAGTGTGGATACAAGATTTGAAACGCAGACCACGACACGGCTCCCGGTCGAGGGCATGACGGACGGCATGATGTGGAGCAACGACGGGCGGCAGATCGCGTACAGCACTTTTACGAACAAAGAATTTTCGATCTGGGAGCGACCGGCGGTCCCGTCGGGCGGAGCCGCGAAGATGTTTGCGACCCCGATCGCTCAACAGCTGTTTGTGGCTCCGAGTGCGTGGTCACCCGACGGCAAGATCCTGGCGATCGTCCAGTCCGACATCAAGACCAACAAGAGTGATGTGCTGATGCTGGAGCAGGAACCGGACAGCACGGAGTGGAAATGCACACCATATTTGAACTCGCCGGTCGATGAACACGCGCTGCGGTTTTCGCCCGACGGCAAGTGGGTGGTGTTCTGCTCGGTTGAGTCCGGGCGTCACGAGCTATACGCGCAGCGCTTCACCGGCGCAGGGTCTGGCGCGAAGGACGCCGCGAGCGGGCGCGTGCAGATCTCGACGAGCGGACATGATGGCGGCGTCTGATGGTCATCTTGGAAGGGGAGAACGAGCGGGTAAGCCGCATCGACCTGATCGTCAACTTCCTGGAAGAGATTCGAGCGAAGATGGGCACGGCGAAGTAGCCGCAAAGCCGGACATGGTGGTGGCTCTCATGCCGGCGACCAGGATGCGAGTCGAGCCTCAAAATGGCGCGGGCGGTTGAGAAAGTTCAAACTTCCAAAAACAAAAGCCCCGCAAGTCCTTGGCCTGCGGGGCTTTATGCGTGAATCGGGGTGGCGGGATTTGAACCCACGACCTTTTGACCCCCAGTCAAACGCGCTACCAAGCTGCGCTACACCCCGCAATCTGCGGAGACGAGCATAGGCCGCGAACTGTCTGCGCGGCGACCTCGCGACAATGCTGCGCGAAACCCGCCATTTCTTGTGGAATCGGGAATAGTCGCACTCTCTGGGCAGCTGGCGATTTCGCGTTTTCTCCTCTGCTGCGCGCCCTCCTTTCAGTCTGTATCCTCACCACCGGATGCCGCCACAAACCGTCACGACAACCACGATCAAGAGTCGCCAGGACGCTCCCAAGAACACCGTCGCGCTCCGAGCCATGCCGGCCCAGCGATGTCTACTCATTCGCGGTGGCCGCGTCGTCGATCCCGCTTCGAAGACCGACAAAGTGTGCGATGTGCTTGTCGAAGGCGGCGTGATCCGCGCGATCGGGAAGAACCTCGATGCGCCATCGGGCGGGCTCGCGATCAATGCGACCGGTTTGCTCGTGACTCCGGGCCTGATCGATCCGCACGTTCACTTGCGAGAGCCGGGGCACGAGCACAAAGAAACCATTCAGAGCGGCACGAGCGCCGCGGTCGTTGGCGGATTCACAAGTGTCTGCTGCATGCCGAACACGAGCCCGGCGATCGACACGCCCGAACTTGTGCGATTTGTCTACGACCGCGCGAATCTGACGGCGCAGTGTCGCGTGTTTCCGGTCGCGGCCGGTACCAAGGGACGCAAAGGACTCGAAATCGCGGAGATTCTGCTCCTGCATCGCGCCGGGGCGGTCGCATTCAGCGACGACGGCGATTGCATCGCGTCGGCGCAGGTCATGTCGCGCGTCTTCGCCGCCATTAGCCAGACCGGCTCGACGTTCATGCAGCACTGCCAGGAACCGACCCTGACGCAGGGCGCGTCGATGCACGCCGGAACGGTTTCGGCTCGGCTCGGTTTGACGGGATGGCCGCGCATGGCCGAAGAGATCATCATCGAGCGAGATGTGCGCTTGCTGCGCCATTTGCGCTCCCCCTGCCGCTACCACGCGCAGCACATTTCAAGCGCCGGTTCGATCGACATCATCCGCCAGGCGCGTCGCGACGGTCTGCCGGTGACGGGCGAAGCATCGCCCCACCACTTGCTCCTGACCGACGACTTGTGCGACGGGTACAACACGCTCGCCAAGGTCAATCCGCCGCTTCGCGAAGCAATCGACGTCAACGCGCTGGTCGAGGGCGTTGCCGACGGAACAATCACGATTCTCGGCACGGATCACGCACCTCACTCCGCGGAAGAAAAGTCTCTTCCGTTTGAAGATGCGCCGATGGGAATCGTCGGGCTCGAGTGCGCGCTCCCGCTTTACGCGGAAGCTCTCGTGCATTCGGGCGCGATCTCCTGGCCGCGGCTGATCGCTCTTCTCACGGTCGAACCCGCAAGACTCTGCGGACTTGATGCGCTCGGCCTTGGTTCTCTGCAAAAGGACGCGCCCGCGGATATCACGATCATCGACCCGACCGCGAAATGGTCGATCGATCCGGCCAAGATGGTCGGCAAGAGCAAGAACACGCCGCTCGCGGGACGCAAACTCGTCGGCCGCGCTGTGGCGACGATCGTCGGCGGCGTGCTTGTTCACGAATGCGGCATCGACGCCTGACCAACGGCATCACTCCTGCCTGAGCAGGCGGACACCGCGCCGACCGCTGAGCGAGAGCCAGATCATCGCGAGTGCCGCGCGAGCCGACCACTCTCGGATGGCGGCACGATCGCCGGTAAACGCAAATCGCCTGATGTCCGGCTCCGCCTCGCGCGACGCGAGCGCGATGAACACCGTGCCGACCGGCTTTTGTTCCGTGCCCCCGGAGGGCCCCGCGACCCCGGTGATCGCAACCGCGTAGTCGGCGTTCGCTTCCGTCATGCCGCCGGTCGCCATCGCCAAAGCGACTTCGGCGCTCACTGCTCCCGGTGCGGGGGAATTGCCGGAATCCTTGAAGAGATTCGCCGATACCCCAACTTCACGGGTCTTGGTTTCGTTTGAATAGGTCACCCAACCGGCGCGAAACACGTCCGACGCCCCGGCGACGTCCGTGAGCTGCGACGCGACAAGGCCCCCGGTGCAACTCTCAACGATCGCAATTGTCTGGCCGCGCTCGCGCAGCGCTTGCACGATCACCGAAGCCAAAGTGTCGTCATCCGTACCGAAGACGGCCTCGCCGATTAGGGCCCGAATCGTGGCCTCGTCGCGCGCGACGAGTTTCTTGGCTTCGGCGTTCGACACGGGCCCCTCGTATCGGATTCGGCAGGACACAACGCTGTTGCTCGCGGTTGTGCCGACGAGCGGAATCCGATCGCGCGACATCAAATCTCCGCCCGGCGCATCGCGGAAGCGCAGCGCAATGTCCGACTCGCCAAGTCCGATCGTGTGAAGGACACGCACCAGAACAGTTCGCGACGGATCCGGTTTCAGTCTTGGAATCACCAGTCGCTCGAACATCGCCGCAAGCTCTCGGGGCGGGCCGGGAAGGCAGAACACATCGCATCTTCCGATACGCGAGCGGATTCCCGGGGCGGTCCCGAACAGATTGGGAAGAAACTCGGCCCGCGTCGGCCGCAGCGCCTGGACGCGGTTCAGTTCGTTCATCTGCCGCCCACGTGCGGAAAACCACGCCGCAATCTGCGCGAGCGCATCCGAATCTTCGAGGAGCGCGTCGCTCGATGCGTCCGCGAGGGCAAATCGCGTGAGATCGTCTTCCGTCGGTCCCAATCCGCCGGTACAGACAATCAGGTCCACACTCTCCGCGAGCCGCGCGAACGCCGCGGCAATTGCGTTGCGATCATCCGGCAGCGAGGCGTGTTCGACCGGCACGATCCCAAGATCGAGAAGCCTTGCCGCGATCCACTTGCTGTTGGTGTCGAGCGTCTGCCCGATGACTATTTCGTCGCCCTGAGAAATGATCGCAGCCTTCCGATGCATGTGCAAACTCTATCAATCACACGTGCTTGTGCGATCGAAGCCCCGCCTCGTCATCCCCCACCTTGTGCACGGCAACGAGATTGACCGACTTCGCGACGCCGAGAGGTCTGCCGCAGACGATGACGATCGAGTCTCCCTGGCGGGCAATTCCTCGCGACACGAGGAATCGATCGATTTGCTCGTTCCACTGCGCCAAGGGCGAAGGCGCGTCTGGCGTCTTCAGGCAGACCGCGGTGACCGATCGAAGGATGGCCATCCGGCGGCACGCGCGGTGCGAAGACGAGTACGCGATGATCGGAATATCGAAATCGTTCTGCGAGAGATAACGCGCCGTTCCGCCGGCTTGCGACCAGCAAACAACGGCCTTCGCGCCGACGTCGCGAGCAATCTGCCACGCACCGTGTGCCAGCGCCGCGGTCTGATACTTGCTCTGAATGAGGTGATGCGGGGCGTCGTGATGCTGGATCGCAAACGACATCCGCGTTTCGGCGGCGGAGGCGATCCGACGCATTGTCTCCACCACAACAACCGGCCACTTTCCAGTCGCCGTCTCGGCTGAGAGCATCACGGCGTCCGCCCCGTCGAAGACCGCGTTCGCCACGTCGCTTGCTTCCGCTCGCGTCGGGGAAGGGCTCTCGATCATCGACTCGAGCATCTGCGTCGCGACGATGACCGGCTTTCCCCACGCGTGCGCTTCCGCGATGAGCTGCTTCTGAACGACGGGCACCTGGGCGATATCCATCTCGACGCCGAGGTCGCCACGCGCCGCCATGATCCCGTCGGCTGCCTCAACGATCGCCCGAATGTTCTCGACCGCCTGCGGCTTTTCGATCTTGGCGATTACCGGAATACTGGCCGACTCACCTTTCAGGTCCGCGTATCGCGTGACGGGGCAGATGCTCTGCAGGCGCTCCTTCAATTCCAGCACTTCCGCGGCTGTGCGCACGAAGCTGAGCGCGAGGAAATCGAGTTGATTCTCGACCGCCCACGAAACACACTCCCAATCCCGGTCGGTGATCGCGGGCGCCGAGACCGCGCTCTGCGGCAGATTGATGCCCTTGCCGCTTGTGATCAGCCCGCCGCCGCCGAGTGTGACCGTGCAGCGCAGCTCGCCGTCGCGTTCGCGCGGAAGCGCGAGCAAGCGGATCGCACCGTCGTTGATCAGCACCTTGTGACCGGGCTCGACCTCACGCACAATTGCCGGGTAGGTGGTCGGGAAAGCCGCGATCGGTTCGCCCGCCCCGGATTTCTCAACCCTCGCGATCTCAAGATCGTTTCGAAAAACCACCGTTTGACCGGGTTCGACGGAAATCCCGGGCGGCTCGACTTTGCCGACGCGGATCTTGGGTCCCTGCAAATCCCCGAGGCACGCGATGGGCCGATCGAGTTCCGCCGAAGTTTGGCGCACGGTGTCGAGCCGGCGCTCGTGTGCCGCGAAATCACCGTGCGAGAAGTTGAAGCGGAAGATCGCGACTCCGGCTTCGATCAGCTTGCGCACCACGGGAGGAGAATCGCTTCCCGGCCCGATCGTTGCGACAATCTTGGTGAATGCGGTTGGAGTAGTTGGCGGAATCATCGGCCGGAATTGAACGATCAACGGAGCATGATTTTCGGGCGAGGCGCCACAAGTTTCACATGAATAGAGCCGCTCACAACTGTTCCTTCGCGCGAGCCTGTTCGAAGAGCCGCACGACTTCGAGATACCGCTGTTGGAAAAACTTGGTGTAGGCGATTTCCGCGCGCCTCTGGGCTCCTGGGCCCTTCCACGTATTCCGCACGGCCTGGAATGTCTCAGGAGTAAATGGGATCTCCTTGCCGTCCGCTCCCAGCGTGGTAGGCCATGCGTAGAAAGTCTTCTCCATCTCCGCGAGCACGGTCTTTGGGAAGGAAGAATCACCGCGAGCTTCGTTGATCGCTTTCCACGCGGCTCGTTGCTCTTCGGAATTGTCGATCGCAAACGCACCCATCATCACGCCGATCGCAGATCGCCAGCCTGCTGGTTTCACCGAAGACGCCAACTCGTACGGATTGACTTGATCGATCAGATACTTCCAGTATTTCTCGTACATGATCCGCCGGATCGGCATGCGACGAAGCTCGTAGTGCTTCGGCCCGAGCTTGACACCGTCCAGAACAGGTGAGTCCGCATTCTGCGTCCGGAAATTCCAGAGAGACTGCCCTTCGATCGAGAGCACAAATTCGACGAATCGCTTCGCCATTTCCGGATTGGGTCCGCCGCGCAGAATCGAAACCGGATCAGCATCAATGGATGCCGTTCCTTTCGGATCGATGTATCCGACACGGACCTGCGACGGATCTTCTCCCGATCGCGCGATCGCCTGCGCTTGGCTGCGTCCGTAAAAATCGATGGCGAGGCCGATCGCGCCCTCTCCGAGGCTGATGTCAATCGGCGGCTTCGTCGACGAATTGGTGAAATAGCGGGCGTTCGCGCACATCTCCCGCAGGAGGCGCCAACCCTTTTCCCAACCGTAGTTGCTCAGAACAGCATCAAATGCGGTCGAGATTGATCCTGATTGCCGCGGGTCCGCGAGCGCGACCATTCCCTGAAGCTTTGGATTCGCGAGATCTTCGAACGATGTCGGATCTTTCAACCCGAATCGCGAAAGCAGATCGCGGTTAAACACGATTCCGAATCCCGAAAGGGCGTTCCCGATCCAGTATTGATCCGGGTCGTAGAGAAGCGCCGAGCCGATCTCGTTCCTGCCGAACCACTCGTCGAGCTGCGCCTGCGTGAACCCCGCAGGCACCGACATCGGGATGTTCTTGGAAACCTGTTTCCCGTCCTTCTCAACCTTCACGATCACGCCTTCGCCGGATTTCAGGCGCCCGTGGTCGAACGAGCCGCCACCGAACACGAGGTCGTAGTCGATCGTCCCCGGTTTGCACGATCCGTCCGGCGCGATCGCGCCGCTATTGATTGCCGCGGTGTACTGACTTTGCAGCAGCTTGATGATCTCGCTTGTCCCGAGCGGTCCGCGCCAGTCGATCGAGACCGGCGTTCCGTACTTTCGCTGGTGCCACGCCTCGAATGCGGGGCCAAACTCCGCCGAGATCTGGGTCACGTGCGGCGTGATGATGATCAGCCGCGGCCCATCCTTCGCCGGCACCGACGAGCCGCCGGCCGGTCGCAGCAAAAACGGCACGCCGATGATCAGCAGGAACGCGGCAAGTAGTGGCACAATTCGGAGACTCACGGAGGAAGTCTACCGTGATTCGACTCGACCAAGGAGGATCGGTCCTCTTCCGGAGGCAGTTGCATGAGCGAGCATGGCAAGAAAGTCGCGATCTTGACCGGGGCGGGCTCCGGAATCGGCCTGGAAACAGCTCGAATTCTGCACGCAGCGGGATTCCGGCTCATGCTGGTGGGCCGCGATCGAAGAAAGCTCGAAGCAACGGCAGAAGAGTGTCCCGACGCCGCGATTCATTCGGCCGACATGGCGAATAGCAATGCCGTCGAGGGAATGATCGCCGACGCGGCGACCCGGTTTGGGCGGATCGATGTTCTCATCAACAACGCCGGCTGGACACTTTTGAAACCCATCTCCGAACACTCTGCAGAGGACATTGATCACATCTTTCGGCTCAACGCCATCGGTCCGTGCGTCGCGATCGCTCGCGCAATCCCGCACATCGTCGCCTCGGGAGGGGGCTGCATCGTCAACGTCGCGTCAATGGCCGTGGTCAACCCATTCCCGGGCTTGTTCGCCTACGCCGCGGCAAAGGCGAGCATGTCGCTCATGGTCAAGTCCATCGTGAACGAAGAAGGCAGACACGGAGTTCGCGCGTTCGCGATCGCGCCCGGCGCCGTTGAGACTCCCCTTCTCCGGAGTCTCTTCGCCGAGCACACCCTGCCTCGTCGTCGCGCGCTCGCGCCGGAAACGGTAGCCAATGTGATTCTCGAATGCATTCAAGGAAAGCGGGACGCCGAGAATGGCGGGACCATTCTCTTGCCCAGCCCTTGATTCGCCGGTGAAATCAGCCGGGCTTCACAAAGGTGCTGGCGACATGCAAGTCCTTGAGCTGCTGAGGCGTCACGGCCGACGGCGTCTTGGTCATGAGGTCGGCGCCGGTCTGCGTTTTGGGGAACGCGATGACATCGCGGATGTTGTCCGTGCCGACAAAGTTCATGATGAGCCGATCGAATCCGAACGCGATTCCGGCGTGAGGCGGTGCACCGAACTGAAGCGCCTTGAGCAGGAAAGAGAATTTTTCCTGCGCCTGCGCGGGCGACATGCCCAGCAGTTGGAAAACCTTGCTCTGCACTGCGCCATCATGAATGCGCACGCTGCCGCCCGCGATCTCCTGGCCGTTCAGCACGATGTCATAACCCGCCGACACGATCGACTCGATCGTGACCTCGTCGTCCACATCCGCCTTGACGAATGCCTCGGCCTGGTCGTCGCGCGGTCCCGTGAACGGGTGGTGCATCGCGATCCACTTCCCCGTTTCCTTGTTCTTCTCGAACATCGGGAAGTCGATGACGATGAGGAAATTCCACGGACCGCCCTCGGCGCCCGGCTTGGGCACCATGCCCATATCCCGAGCGACCTTCTGACGAAGTTCGCCGATCGCCTTCGTCGCCACCGCATACGTATCGGCAAGGAAGAACACGGTGTCGCCGGGCTGCATGCCCAGTGCCGCGACGAGTTCGGCCTTGATCGGCTCGACGAACTTGGCAATGCCGGTTTCAAGCGCGCCCTGCGCGTTCATCTTGACCACGGCAGCGCCGCCGGCACCGAACCCCTTGACGAACTCGGTGTAGCCGTCGGTGATTTTGCGCGTCAGTTTCTCCGCGCCGCCGGGCACGCGCAACGCCTTGACAACACCTCTGCCGCTGTTGAACTTCGGGCGGTCCGCGCCCTTCGCGAGTGCATCCTTGAAGACGCCGAAGTCGGCCTTTGCCGCGACCTCGGAAATGTCCTTGATCTTGAGGTCGTAGCGCGTGTCCGGCCGATCGATCCCATAGTCCTCCATCGCCTCGCGATAGGGCATGCGACGGATCGGCGGCACGTCGTAATTGCACATCTCTTTCCAGAGACGCCGCACAAAACCTTCCATCATCTCCATCACGTGCTCGCGCCGAACAAACGACATCTCGAGGTCGATCTGCGTGAACTCGGCTTGACGGTCGGCGCGCGGGTCCTCGTCGCGGAAGCAGCGGCAGATCTGCAAATAGCGATCCGCTCCCGCCACCATCAGGATCTGCTTGAAGAGCTGCGGGCTCTGCGGCAGCGCGTACCACTCGCCCGGCTGGTGCCGGCTCGGCACGAGGAATTCGCGCGCGCCCTCCGGCGTGCTCTTGTACAGAATCGGCGTCTCGATTTCGAGAAACCCGTTTTCGTAGAAGTAGTCGCGCGTGACTTTGAGAGCCTTGGCGCGCGTGCCGAGGATGTGCTGCATCTTCGGACGCCGCAGATCGATGTAGCGATGCTCGAGGCGAAGTTCCTCGTTCGGCAGCTTGCCGCCCTGCGGGTTGTCGTCGGGAAGAAAAGGGGGCGTCTCGGCTTTGTTCAGAACCTCGAGCTCGTCGACGACGACCTCGATTTTGCCGGTGGCGAGCTTCGGGTTCTCGCCGCCCGTGCGGATGCGCACCTTGCCCTTCGCGGCAACCACGTACTCGTGGCGCAGCTTGTCCGCCGCGTCCAGGATCGCTTTGTGCGAATCCTCGCCATCGAAGACGAGCTGAGTGAGACCGAAGCGGTCGCGAAGATCGACGAAGACTAGCCCGGTGCCGTGGCCCCGGTACGAATGAACCCAGCCGTTCAGTGTGACGGTCTGACCGACATCAGAATCGCGGAGTTGGCCGCATGTGTGCGTGCGACGGAGCATGAGATCCCTTTTCAAAAATGGACGGCGACTATAGGAAAGTCCGGCGCGCGGAATCGCCTCTCGAGATGATCTCACGCCACTCGATCGCCGATTGGTTGTCTAACATCTGATGGCGATGGAGTCCGCCGCTCGCTCCGCGAGAAACCGGCGCCCGCGAAGGGCCGACCTGATGACTCCTACTCAACTGGTTGCGGGCTTTCCGCACGCGGTTTGCGTAGGAGTTTTCGTGGCCGTCAATGTTCTTCTCAATTCCTCGCTCGTCTTCCTCGGCGCTGGCGCAGGAGGGTTGCTCCGCTACTGGATCGGCGCTGCCGTTCAGAACTGGTGGGGATCGACTTTTCCGATCGGCACCCTCCTCGTCAATGTTTCAGGGTGTCTCGCGATGGGGTTTTTCGCGACAGCGTGGATGGGGCCGGTGCTCGTGCGCGAGGAATGCCGGATCGCGATTCTGATCGGAGTGCTCGGCGGCTACACCACATTCTCGACCTTCGGCCGCGAGACGCTCGAACTCATCTCCCGGGGCGAGTGGATTCGCGCCGGCGCGTATGTACTGGCGAGCGTGTTTGTGAGTCTTGTCGCGGTTTGGGCGGGCGCCGTCGCGGCGCACAAGATCTATGGAGCCTGAGAATGGGAACTCCCCTCGCACACGGAATCTTTCATCCGCCGGCTCCTGCCCGGCGGCTCACGATCTACATCGGCGAGTCCGATCGGTGGCACGGGAAACCCCTGTACGAGGAGATCGTTCTCAAGGCGAGAGAATTGCACCTCGCCGGCGCAACAGTTCTGCGGGGGCCGATGGGATTCGGAGCGGACAGCCGCATCCACACAACAAAGATTCTGCGCTTGAGCGAAGATCTTCCGATTGTCGTGCAGATCGTCGACAGCGCCGCAAACGTGTCGCTCCTGCTCGCGGAGCTTGAGGGCATGGTCAGCGGGGGGCTTGTGACGGTGGAGGACGTGGGCGTCGCAATCTACAGCCCATCCGCAAAGTCTTCCGGCCGGGTTTGACTTACTTCGTTCGGCGGATCGCGACAAGAGTCTGATCGTCCGTCGGTGCGGTTCCGGCACGGAATCTGGTGACTTCTTCTTGAATTCGTGCGACGCATTCTTCCGCGGAGTCCTTCGCGTGGCGGATCAGCAACTCATCAAGCCGCGCTTCGCCGAAGAGCTCTCTCGCACCTTCCCGATTCGGCGGCGCCATTGCTTCGGTGATTCCGTCGGTGTACAGAAGCAGCAAATCGCCCGGCTTGATCATCGCGGTTGCTTCCGGATACGACTGATCTTCCAGAATGCCCAGCGGCAGACCGCCCGCTTCATTCAACTCCAGAATCCGGCCGTCGCGCAGCAGCCGCGGCGGATTGTGCCCGGCCGAGGAATACACAAACTTTCCGCTCGCCGGATCGAGTGTCGCGTAGAAACCGGTCACGAACGAACCCAGCGGCGTGTACGACTTCGCGAGATGTGAATTCAGATGGCCCAGCACTTCCGTCACCGGCTTCGGCGAGCCCGGTCGAGTGTGCGCGATCGCGTGCGTGATCGCCATCAGAACCGCCGCCGGAGTTCCGTGTCCCGAGACGTCGGCGATGAAGACTCCCCACTCCTTCTCACCGATGGGGAAAAAGTCGTAGTAATCGCCGCCCGCGCGGGCGCTCGTCTGGTACCACGCCGCGATGTCGAAGCCGTCGATCCGAGGGAGCTCCTTCGGGAGCAGCGACCGCTGGATTTCGCCGACTGCCTGCAACTCTCGATCCAGATTCGCAAGCGCAAGCGCGAGCTGATTGCGGAGCACGAGATTCTGCGTGCCGCGCCCGAACAAGCCCGCCTGCCAGTGCATCATCGGCAGCATCGATTCATCGAATTCCTCACCCGGCGCGAGCAGCGAAATCCCGATGTTCAATCCCTTCCCGTCTTCATACTGCGGCAGCGCGATCAGCGTGTGAAATCCCTCGAGATAGAACCAGGCCGGATCGTCCTTCGCAAGCCGCTTGTCCAAGTCCGTGATGACAAGCGGCTTGTCCGCATAGGCCACTTCGCCGAGAATGCCGCCCGACAACACCGGCAACTTCTCGCGCTGCGTCCACGGATTGAAGTGCTCGGTAAACCGCGATGACCGGGTAATCAGGTACTTCGGAGGATCGACGCCGCGCCGAGAGAGCGAGAGGTAATGGTCCATCGGCCAGAGTTCACCGACGCCGTCCCAATAGACCTCCACCATCTGATTCGGGTCGGTGATGCCCGAAACAGACTTCATGGTCTTGTCGATGATCTCGAGTTCTTCGCGCCACGGACGCCGACGTTGAAGCATGGCCAATGGTATCGGCGAGGGCCCCGGCGCTGTCCGCTACGCCGGCTCCGTCAGCGCGAGCATCGCGAACGTCGCGAGCCAGTGCTCACCCATGTAGTCGCCGGTGACGTGCGGCAGCGCGGCATCGAGGTGAGTCTGGTACGCCTTGGTCGCAAGTTCCCGCCGCGGATCGCCTTCGGGAAGCGTCTCGCCGATTGCCCGCCAGCACCACGCGCGGCTGAGGTTGAGCCCGTCGAGGTGCGTGATCTGGCCATCGGTCCTGTCGCTGACAAACGCGGGAGTGAAGAGCGTTCGAGGTTCCTCATTGCGGAGATCGGGCAAAAAGCGAGCGAACCAAGGGAGAAACTCTTCCCGGGGCAGCACGCGGCGCATGCACTCGGCTTCGACCAAACACGGCGAAAGAAAGTCCGAACCGTCCGGCTCCCATGCCGGATAGTGTGCGTCCGCGCCGTACCACTGTCGCGCCTTCCCGATGAACGCATCCGCCAACTCGTGATTTTTCGCGGCGCGAGCATAATCGAGGCTGATCGCCAAGGCGAATGCTGTGTTCGTGTGTGTGCCGACCCGAATCGGGTAGGTCGCCTTCGGCAGAAACGCGAGGAATCGCTGAACAAATGCCTCAGTCAGCGGCGCAAGTGCTTGACTCCACCTCAATAGACATTCCGAAGTGCTCGGATCAATACCGGGCGCCGCAGGCGACTTCAGTTCTGCCGCCAGCTTGAGGAGCCATCCCCAGCCGTACGGACGCTCGAATGTGGCGCGGAGCGGCTGCGAGAGATACTCGGCCTCCTTCGCAACATTGTCGGTGGAGAAGCGCTCATCAAGCAAGCCGCGCAGCTCGCGCGCCTGCGAGAGCCCTGGATACAGCCGCAGCGCGCGGATCAACAGCCAGTGCCCGTGCACGCAGGAGTGCCAGTCGAAAGAGCCGTAGAAAATCGGGTGAAGCTCGCGCGGACCCTTGACCTCCGCGGCGTTGTTCATCACGTGGTCGAGCTTGTTCGGATACTCGCGCCCGATGTGATTCAAGACGACGGCGACAAAGTGATCGATCACGTCCTCGGCGCTTCGTGTTCTCATCTGCGCATGCTATCCGCAGATGAAACCGGCCCAATCCTTTGTTTTTTTGGCCGAATCGCGAGTTTCGGGGCAGACCCGAACACTTGTTGTACACTGAATCAAGTGTCACGCATTCCGCCTCGGGTGGCGGATCGGCGTGACCTTTTCAGGAGTCGACCAATGAGCAAACAAACGGTCATCGTGGCAATGGGAATCTCAGTCGTCGGGCTTCTCGCGGCGGTCGGCTCGATCGCCATGGGAGATCCTTCCAAGGACATGAAGCCCGCCGGTCAGCCAATGGACATGCAGCTCCCGCCGGGCTGGACGCCGCAGGACATGCAGGCATGCATGGAAGCCGGTACTCCGGGCGAACAGCACAAGGTCTTGGCGTCGGGCGCCGGAAAGTGGAACGGAAAGAACCAGATGTGGATGGCGCCCGACACGCCGCCGATGGCGAGCGAGTGCGTGGCCACGATCACGCCCATCATGGACGGTCGCTACACCAAGTGTGAAATCACCGGCGATATGCCCGGCATGGGACCTTTCACAGGCTTCGGCATCTACGGCTTCGACAACGTGAGCAAGCAGTATGTTTCTTCGTGGATCGACAACATGAGCACGGGCATGCTCCAGGGAACGGGCGAACTCTCTGAGAACGGGAAGGTCCTGACCTGGAACTACACGTACAACTGCCCCATCACCAAGAAGCAGACGCCGATGCGCGAAGTCGAGACCATCACGGGACCGAATTCCAAGACACTCGAAATGTGGGGGATCGATCCCAAGAGCGGCAAGGAATTCAAAATGATGAAGATCGATTTCACTCGTCAGTCGTCGTAAACATTTTACCGGCAAACGTAGCGATCGCGCACAGAGTGATCGCGTGAAACCAGCCCGCGCCCGAGCGCGGGTTTTCTTTGCTGTCGTCTCGCTCGCGCAAGTGTTCGCTAGTCGATCACGGCTTTTCTATCGTACACAACCGGCTCGCCTTGATCATTGATCACATGGCAGATGCCGCTGTCGGCATGCCCGTTCAAGCGGATCGTGACCAAGTGGCGCATCTTGATTCCCGGGCCGGTCGGTGTTTCGATCGCGGTGTCCGCAATGATCGGCGCCCGCCAGAATACGCAGTAGACCCCGAGCCCCCACGCCTCGTGCGTGGTCACATGATCCGCAACTTTGTACGAAGCAAAGCCGTTCACGCCATCGTGCATCCATGCTTCCTGATACGGCGGGTCGTACGGCATCTCGGATTGATAGAAGAAAACGCGTCCTCCGTTTCCGTTCCACACCGTCTGGTATTCCTGGCAGTGTTCGACGAACAGACCGTACATCGTCACATCATCACCGCGGACGATGAGGCCGTTCTGATTCTCGTTGACGTTCCACTTCGCGCCCGCGCCATGGTCGGCGCGCCACAGCCACAAGTTGTCCCCCACCACGTTGTGGCTATTGATCGTGACAAAACTCCACGCCGAGCCGATTGAAGCGCCGCCGGCGCGGCAGAAGACATCAAACAAAAACACCGGGTCCGCGGCATGGTAAAGAGACGAATCGGGATCACCGACCTCAAGCAGTGTTGGCGAAGGCGCTTCCCCCGCGTCGATCAGGATGCCGGATATCAGAACTCCGTTGACGTCGGCCACCGTCATCGCCGGTTGAGCGCGCTCCGGGATTAGGGTGGGATATCCCAGACCCAGCACCACCGTCCCCGGCGAGGAGACGCGGATCGGGGTATCGATTCTGTAAATGCCCGGTGTGAGAAGCAGATGCTTGCCCGAAGCAAGCGCCACGTTGATCGAGCTTGAGTTGTCTCGATCGGATTTCGCGATGTAAAAGTGCTCGATCGCAATCGGGGTGCCGCGCGGCGAATCTGATTCCCACGTCGTTCCGACAGTTTCGTGCCGAAGCGGCGGGACCATGACGAAATAGCGGCTGCCTTCAACAAATAGGTACGGCTTCTCGCGCTCGATCGGCGCTCGGTCAATCACCGTGAATGGCTTTTCGGGCCACTCGCCGGCCGGCGGATTTTCGCAGCCGACGAAAACCATGTTCCAATTGCCGCCGGACCATTGTCCCCAATTGCAGTTGCGCGAAGACCACTGCTGCTGAGAACCGGAAGTGACCTCGCCGTCGATCTTGCAATCGGCAAGGACGCCGCCGCTCGACCAGCCGTGATCGGCAAGAACCAGGTCGCCTTTCACGTGCACGCGGCGCATGGACGCGCCCTGCGATACGGCCCACATATTCGGAGTTTCAATCTGGGTCGGTGCGATCGCGAGATTCTCGACGCACCGCCAGAAATTGCAGGTCGCGTTGCCCTTCATCCACTTCGCATTCGTTCGCACCGCGCCGTTGATCTCGACATCGTCGGGCGTCGCGCCCAGACCTGCGACATGCGTATAGAAACCCACCTGCATGTCGAGGTCGTATTTCCCCGGCTTGAAGAGAAGCGCGTAGCGATCTGTTCCGAACTGACTCTTCTCCTGGCGCGCAAAGACCGCATCGACGTGCTTCTGCACATCCGGCATCGATGGATCGAAGACAAAGACATTGGGACCGAAGTCCGGATGGGCGCTTGTCGGACCTTCGAGCGGCGCTCGATGCGTCTGGCACCCGGCCAGCGCGCCGAGCCCGACGATCAGAATTGGCGGCAATATGTTCGAAATGCGAATCTGCATGAGTCGGCGCTCTGCCTTGCTGCCAGAGTAAGGCAGAAACCGCCGGCTGTTTTGACGCGATCAATAGAATCTGCTCCGTTACAAATCCGGCGTGCAGTTTCATGGCACAAGCAATCTGTAGAATCGGTCCATGCGAGATCCGCTTCTCGACAAGCTCGCGCGCGTGCTTGTGCATCACTGCGCACGAGTAGAGCCCAACGACCTCGTCACGATCGTCGGCGACACCGGATGCTCGGAAGCCGTCGAAGCTGTGTTCGAAGAAGCATTGCGTGCCGGCGCGCACCCGAGCTTTCATGTTCGGAGCGATGCGCTTCACGAACTCCTTTTGAGATACGGCACCGAGGTACAACTGCGACACATCTGCCCGTTCGAGGATTTCAGACTCGAGCACTGCGACGTGCTCATTTTTCTCAAACAGCCGCGGAACACGCGATCACCGGGTCGGATCGATGCCGCAAACGCGGTGCTCGCCCAAGCGGCCCGCCGCGGTCTCATCGCCAAATCGCTGAGACGTGCCGCGGAAGATCGTATGCGGTACGTGCTCACCGAGATTCCCGGCCATGCCGCGGCACAAGACGCGGAAATGTCGCTCGAGCAATACGCCGATCGCGTGTATCGCGCCGGATTTCTTCATTTGCCCGATCCGCTTCAGGAGTGGCGCCGTTTGCACGCATGCCAGCAATCACTCTGCGATTTTCTGTCCAAGAAGAGTCACCTCCGCTTTCGCGTCCCAGCTTCGGCGATTGGCGGCCGATTGGAAGGAACCGATCTGACGGTCGATGTTTCGAGCCGCGCGTGGGTCAATTGCGCCGGGGGCGAGAATTTTCCCGACGGGGAAGTCTTCAGCGGTCCACGCGATGTGAATGGCGTTGTGACTTTCAATTTTCCGGCGGTGCACCGTGGCAAAGAAATGGACGGCATTCGCCTGCGCTTCAGGGACGGCCGAGTGGTCGAGGCAAGCGCCACGACGAGCCAAGACCACTTGCTCAAATTGCTCGACATGGACGAAGGATCTCGCAACGCGGGCGAAATCGGAATCGGCACCAATTATCAATTGACCGAGATCTGGAAGAACGCGTTCTTCGACGAAAAGATCGGCGGCACTTTTCACATCGCGCTCGGCGCCGGCTACCCAGAAACCGGCAATACAAACCAGTCCGGCCTGCACTGGGATCTGGTCTGCGATCTCCGAAACGGCGGAACGATCGAAGCCGACGGCGAAGTCATTCAGCGCGACGGCAGATTTCTCAATCCTGGTTTTCCGCGTGCCGACGGACCAGCGCGACACAGCAACTTGGGAAGCGACTCGATTGGCGGCATATTTTTGCGGTTGACTCACGGGAGACTTTCATGAGCACGCTGAACGAGGAAGGACTCGATCTCATCTTTCGCAAAGCCCGCACGCACAACGGGTGGCAGCAGCGCGCCGTGGACGACGAGTTGCTGAAGCGGGTTTACGACCTCGCGAAAATGGGGCCGACGTCCGCCAACATGTCTCCGATGCGGATCATCTTCGTCAAGACCAAGGAAGGAAAAGAACGGCTGCGCCCGGCGCTCGATGCGGGCAACGTTGAGAAGACGATGGCGGCGCCGGCGACCGCGATCATCGGAATGGATATCCACTTCTATCAGCACCTGCCGCGGCTGTTCAAAGCGAAGGACCTTTCGTCGGTTTTTCAGGCAATGCCGGAGCCGTCGCTCGAATCGATCGCGCTGCGGAACTCCTCGCTTCAGGGCGCGTATTTCATTCTTGCGGCGCGTTCACTCGGGCTCGATTGCGGCCCGATGTCCGGATTTGATCCCGCGAAGGTGGACGCGGAGTTCTTCAAGGGCACCGCGGTGAAATCGAACTTTCTGTGCAATCTCGGATACGGTGATCCATCAAAGCTCTATCCGCGCGGTGATCGGCTGGCATTCAACGAAGCATGCACGATTGTCTAGCAGGCTGTTGAAATTCTGATTGTGCCTACTGCGCCGACGCATTGCAGACAACTTTCTGGCCCTCAGACCCGGGTCGCGAGGGTAGATGGCGGTTCGAAATTGCGACTGGTTGGAGTTTTTCAACAGCCTGCTAGCCGTGCTTGGAGGTCGCAACGCCCGGCGAGCGCAAGGTGTTTCGCACTCGGGATTGCGGGCAGAAATCTCCCCTTCTTTCGCAAAGAGAACTTTCGGAGGCGATTGACACACGCAAATCGGACTCTTAGCGTGTCGCATGCCCAAGATCAGTACATTCCTGACGTTCAACAATCAGGCTGAAGAAGCCGCACGCTTCTACACCTCGATCTTCCCGAACTCGAAAATCGAGCGCATCACTCGCTATCCAGACCTTGGACCGCAATCACCGTTCAAGACCGGAAGCGTCATGACAGTTGAGTTCACGCTCGATGGGCGCACATTTACGGCACTCAACGGCGGGCCGCAGTTCACCTTCACCCAGGGCTTTTCGATTTCCGTGATCTGCGACACGCAGCAGCAGGTGGATGAATACTGGGACAAGTTCGTCGCCGCGGGCGGGAAACCCGTCGCGTGCGGCTGGATCACCGATCACTTCGGAGTTTCGTGGCAGATCGATCCGAAGTTGCTCATTGATCTCATATCTGATCCCGACAACGCGAAAGCGTCGAAGGCCATGCAGGCCATGATGGGCATGGTCAAGATCGACAGCGAAGCGCTCAAGCTCGCGATGGCGAAGTAAGGCTCACGGCCAACAGGTATCCGCCGACGACGACATCGTAAATCGCGCAAAACGGCGGCCACCACCGCCCCACAGTTCCTTTTCGTATCGCGTGATGAACCCAATCCCAGACCGCGTGCGCGAGAAAACCGGCGCCGATAATCCACAAAGGCCCTCGGAGCCCGGCGACTGCGAAACCAACACACACCAGCGCACCGAGCGCCGTGATCGCGATGTCGCGATTTGTCCCGGCCTTGAGCGCCCCGCCGAGATACACACCTCCGAGAGAGCCGAGCACCACCGCGAACAACTCGCGGCTGACATCGCGCGGAATCAGAGCGTGGAGCAGGATTGAAAGCCCCGAAAGCGCGAGAGCTACCCATACCTCGGATCGCACGAATCGTCCTCGCTTTCGCATGCACTGCTCTTTGCTTTGCCGCTCATCGAGTATTTGCAACCCCCTTGTCGGCTGGGCAGCAAGTCGTCGATTCGCCGCCCGTCGCGGATTTCCGAAGCGCTTCTTGGCCTGACCTCGATCTGACGTATCGAATTACTGAACCAGCAGCGACGCAAACGACGTCCACACATCGGTTCTGGCGATCGCCATGGTCGAGAAAGCGATGGCGATAAGCAGTGTCACACCGAGCGCGAGCCACCGGTCGAAGCTGCGAGTGATGGCGCATCGCACTCCCAGCAGAACCAAAGCGAGGACGACGGTCATGAAGAATGGCCCGAACGCGCGTTCCCACACCGTGCCGATGTAAAGATTGCTGAGAACATCGATTCGGCTGATCGCTGCGCCCATGACCGCGAGTGTGCCGCAGAGCATCATGGGCTTGTGAATGGCAGGCTGCCGCCGTTTCAGAATCGCCACCGTCACGAACGCGGCAAACGCAACAACGGAGAAAAGCGGAACAGCCATGAACTGCGTCCGATTCAAATCCCAGAGAATGAAATCGGGCGGAGCGACACGCGCGGACGAAACCCCGACCATCATTCCCAGCCCGAAGACCGCCGCGGCGACCGCGATCCCAAGTTGCCCGAGCATCATGTGAAGCTTCTTTCGGCGCAGGGCAGCGAGCCAAGGTTGAAGGGTGAACAGGATGATCCAGACCGACATCGCGCAGCCGTGCACGATGATGAGCGTGCGGATTGGGGGAGTGATCGGCCGCCCCGGATGCGATTGGCCATGGAAGAAGAAATGTCTGAAACCCCAAACCGTGAGGACGAGCAAGACAAGCCCGGCAGTCGGGTAAAACCAACGCGTGAGGTCGGACCGAGGAATGTCGCGAGCCATGATGTTTGTCGAATTCGCTGCAACGTTTGTCATTTGGGGAGCGTAATCGAAAGCTCTCTGGGCTGCACGCGGGATCTCACGCTACCACCAGCTATTGTCGTGTCACACGGTTGAGGGCACCGCCCGCGCGCCAACACATCGAAGTCATGGCAAAGCGCAGGATCGGCATGTGGCATCAGCGCAAGCGTCAAGCACTCTGTCGAGTTGATTCCGCAGGGAGCGCGAGGGAAGAACCATTCGATTGACTGATTCGACGCCTACAGCACGTGCGGCTGAAGCCGTCCCGAATTGAATCCGTGTTCGCAAAGTCAGAAATATGTATTCGATTCAAAGCGGCGTATTGTCGATGCGGATGACGTCCTGCGACTTCGCTGCGTTCCCGCGCTCGCGGGGCGACCGGAGCAGACCCAGAATTCACTGGAGCGACCTGTGGCAAACCTGATTGGCAAAGCGGCGCTTGTCACCGGAGGCTCGCGCGGCATCGGCGCAGCCATCGCCAGGCGGCTCTCGGCCGATGGAGCGAATGTCGCGATTACGTACGCGAAAAGCGCTGACGCCGCGGCCTCGGTGATCAAGGACATCGAGAGTGCCGGCAGGAAAGCCATCGCTCTTCAAGCGGATGCGCGCGATGCGAAAGCGGTCAAAGCGGCTATTGAGAAGACTGTTGCGACCTTCGGCGGACTCGATGTGCTCGTGAATAACGCCGGGACCGCGGTCGCAAAGCCCTTCGAGGAGGCCGCTCTCGACGAGATAGATCTGATGATCGACATCAACTTACGGGGCGTAATCATCGCGACACAGGCGGCGCTCGCGCATATGAAAGAAGGCGGCCGCATTGTCATGATCGGTTCTTGCGCCGGAGAACGGATGCCCACTCCGCGTATGGCGGTGTATTCGGCCACCAAGGGCGCGATCAAAATGTTCACCCAGGGGCTGTCCAGAGAAATAGGGGTCAAGGGAATCACGGTCAACAACGTTCAACCGGGTCTGATCGACACCGATCTGAATCCTGCCACCCAAAAGAACGCGCCGGCTAAAATCGCCAACACCGCATTGAAGCGATACGGACATGTTGAAGAAGTGGCGGCGATTGTCGCGTTCCTCGCCGGCCCGGAGTCCTCATACATCACCGGAGCGAGCTTCACGATTGACGGCGGCACCAACGCTTAAACCGCGGCGACAGAATCGAACCCAAAAAGCAGCGCCGAACGAACTCTCATCGCCACGGCGGCAACGAGTTCATGCCTGGACGTAGAAGCAGCGCGATCGGCGACGGACGCCGTGCCGTATCCGAATCGCTCCTTCTGTCCAGCATCTGTCGGATGATTCTGGAGCCTGAGCCCGCACGGTTTGTGATCTCGACGCACGCGATCGCTGAGCGATCGAAGAAAAAAGCAATTCAGAGTCGCTTCGCCTGCTCGAGTAACTCAAGAAAGCCGGCCTTATTCATTCCCCCGGTCTGTTGCCCCAAGACATTCCCTTGAGGATCGGTGATGATCGTGTTCGGGGTGGCGCCGACACGGTAGCGAGTGATTACATCAGCCGCGTCTGGATCGTCCACGTCAACTGATACGGGGACGAATGCGGTATTGACCTTCTCCGCCACCTGTTCATCAGCCCAGACGTTGCGCTTCATGATCCGACATGGAACGCACCATTCGCCCGAGAAGAAAAGAATGATGGGCTTGCCGGATTGCGCGGCGAGCTGCTGAGCGGCCGTGTAGTCGTCGGCCCAATCGATGTTGTTGCTGGGGACGTAGAAGCAGTACCAGGCGTAGCCGAGCGAAACCACAAGGAAAGTCAGCCAGAAGCAGCGCCAGAATCTGAAGAATCTTGGTCGATCGGGTTGTCGTGAATGATCGACCGGCAGTTGATCGGCGGGCAGTGATGATTGGGACGGTGCTTCGTGAGTGTTCATCTCGCCGATGCTAGAAACAAGATCTCTCCGCGCCAACCGCTCAAAGACCGAAGATCACGTCCCTCTTGCGATGAGCTTCCATGAACCAGACGGCCTCGGCAGTGCCGAGGCCATCATGAATCCAAAATCGGGGTGACAGTACACCAATAGAACTTTTCTTGGAAGGCGTTAGGGTCTGGGCCTCGCTCCTGAAGCCGTTTTGTGGGTAGGCGGCCAATCCCGGTTGCCGTCAGTACCCTTACCGCATGAATCAACTGGAAAGCATTGGCCGCTCAGACCCCTGCATTTCGCCCTCGACTTGGCTCATTGCCGGGGGCCGTCCTACGGACGTCGGAGAGCCTCTCAACGCACCGCTTGTGCCGGCGTCGAACTTCATTCTGGGTTCGGCCCGGGCCTATGCCCGCGACGACGCGACCCCCGCTTGGGAAGCGTTGGAGACCGTGGTCGGAGGTCTTGAAGGCGGCACGGCGGTGGCTTTCGCCTCCGGAATGGCCGCCGCAGCGTCATTGATCGGGACACTCGGCGTGGGAGCGTCGATCGTGTTGCCGACCGACTGCTACGCCGGAGTCGGGGGCTTGGTAGAGCAGGGCGTTGCAAGGCGCGGTTGGAAGTGTGTCCGGTTGCCAGTCATCGATACCCAGGCGTGGCTCGCTCAATTGCAAACAGCAGATCTGATCTGGCTCGAGTCGCCCACCAATCCCTTGCTCGATGTCGCTGATTTGCCCCGTATCTGCGGATCGCAGCGTAAGCCGGGGTCGCTTCTGGTCGTGGACAACACCATCGCGACGCCGCTCAACCAACAACCTCTCGCAATGGGCGCTGACGCGGTCATGCACTCGGCCACCAAGTACATGGGCGGGCACTCAGACCTCTTAGCGGGGGTTGCGGTTGCGAAAACTCCGGCGCTGGCGCATGAACTGCGAAAGGCACGAGAACTGTCCGGCGGGACGCCCGGCACGTTGGAGATGTTCCTCGCTCTTCGCGGGCTCCGCACAATGTCGCTCCGGGTTGCGGCGAGTCAGGCAAACGCGTTGACGATTGCGAGGAGATTGAGCGAGCATCGCCGCGTGCACTCGGTTCGTTATCCCGGGTTGCCGTCGCATCCAGCACACAAGCTCGCTTCAACGTTCATGCGAGGCTTCAGCGGCGTGGTGACTTTCGAGGTCCACGGTGACGCGGCTCGGGCTGATGCCGCGTGCCGATCGCTGAAGATCATCCGACACGCCACGAGTCTTGGCGCGGTGGAATCAACGATCGAACGGCGTGCTGCGGTGCCTGGTCAAGAGCATCTTCCGGCCGGGCTGTTGAGGATGAGCGTTGGCTGCGAAGAGGTGGAAGATCTCTGGCGCGATTTAGAGCAAGCGCTCAACGAATCGCGTGCCTAAGTTCCGCGGATCACTCGACCGAAAAGTTCAAATTCAGCCCATCGGTCCCAGGATGACAGGACGCAGTTGAACTATCCCGTAAACACCGATGGCCCCGGCACTTGCCGGGGCCATCAAGCCTGCTGAATCGGGGTGACAGTACACCAATAGAACTTTTCCTGGCGGGTGCTAGGGTATGGGAGCCTTGGGATACGCCGATTGCTCAGCGCCAAGGCGGTTTCGGGAGATTGATCGGCATCCTCTGCCGCAGAGGTACTCGGGGCGTATGCCTGTTGCCCGGTGCTCGCGACCGCGTCATTCCGCGCATGACGATACCCATCATGCGGACTCGGCCCCACCGCGGCAACGGCTTGAGCGACCACTCAAGCGCCTTGGACAACCACCCCGGTCGCACTGTCGAGCGGCGGCCGAGGGCGGTGAGCGTCGCCGCGGCAACGTCTTGCGGATGCAAAGCCATACCCATCTGCATGTTCGCGCGGCCAGCAAAGCCACTGTGGACCGGTCCGGGTGCGGAGGCAAGGACGTGAACGCCGAGGGGCTTGAGTTCGTAGTGCAACCCCTCGGCGAGGCTCTGCACGTAAGCCTTGGTCGCCGCGTAGTTCGCCGCAGTGGGCACGCCTTGGAAGGCGACGAGCGAACTCATGAGCACGATCCCGCCGCGACGCCGATCGGCGAACTGCTTTCCAAAGTGCCAAGTCAGAGCCATCAGTGATCGGCAGTTGACATCGACCATGGCGCATTCGTCGGCAAGGTTGCCGTCGATGAACGCGCCCGAGGTGCCGAAACCAGCGGAGCAGATCAGGAGCCCGACATCCATCTTGCGGGCCGTGGTCACCACGGTGTCCGTGGAGCCGGGATCGGCCAGATCGGCCGCGAGCACATGCACCGAGACGCCGTGCTTGCCGCGAAGCTCCTCCGCGAGTTGCTGGAGCAGCTCGCTTCGGCGAGCGACAAGGAGCAGATCGAACCCCTCCGCTGCCAAGCCGCGTGCGAACTGCTCCCCGATCCCGGAACTCGCCCCAGTGACAACGGCCGCCGGGCCGTAGCGGTCTCGGAGACGAGATGAACGAGCGGGCTGTTGCAACGTCATGTGCTACTCCTACTTGACCGCGATCTCGGAATCGAGGGCTCCAAGGGAATGCTGCCAGCCGCCGCCGAGTGCGCGGTATAGACGGATAGCCTGCCTCGTCACCTCTACTTCTGATCGCACCAGGTCAATATCGCTATCAAGCGCCCGACGCTCGGCGTCGAGCACATCGAGGAACCGCACGATGCCGCGATCGTAATTCCGCCGGGTAAGGGTCGCGGCGCTCACGGCGGCGTCGCGTGACTCCACCAGCTGACGCCGGCGTAGCTCCTGCTGACCGTATTCGACAAGTGACCGCTCAACGTCTTCCACCGCCAGGAGAATCGACTGCTGATACCGGGCGTACTGCGCGTCGGCTCTTGCTTCGGCGGCGACGACCTGTGCCCGCAGCGCTCCGCCACGGAATACCGGCCACTGGATGGTCGGGCCAATCGCAAAGAAGCCGCTCTGGCTATTGAAGAGATCACCGAAGCTCACGCTTTCAAAGCCGGTGGCTCCGGTCAGGAAGAACCGAGGGTAGAGTTCGGCCACGGCGACGCCGACGTCCGCCGTGGCCGCGTGCAGGCCTCGTTCTGCGGCCCTGACATCCGGGCGACGCAGAAGCAGCTCGGACGGAAGCCCGACTGGAACCAAGTCACCGCGGACGACCAACGCGGCCGAGCCCTTCAGCGCGTCGGTGAGTTCACCCGGCATCCTGCCGGTGAGGACGGCGAGTCGATAGGTCGCAATGTCGATGGCGGCTTGGAGCAGCGGCTCCTGCGCCCTGGTGCGAGCGAGCTGCGACCGGGCCTGGTCAGAATCGATCTCGGAGGCGATGCCGGTCTTGAACTGACTCTGGACCAGCGTCGCCGTCTGGGACTGCACCTCGATGTTGCGCCTGAGCACCGCGAGTTCCCGTTCGGTGCCGCGCAGGTCGGTGTACGCCAGGCCGACCTCGGCCGCGACCGCGACGAGAGCATCCGCGAGGCGCTCGTGGGCCTCTTGGACCCGTGCGGTCGCGGCTTCGTTCTCGCGGCGCACCGAACCAAAGACATCGATCTCCCAACTCGCTTCAAGGCCGGTCTGGTACAAGTCCGTCTCAACACTCGCGAGGCCGGCCTGCGAGAGGGGGCCGAGGAGCACTCCATTCTCGCTCGCACGCAGCCGCCGATAGCTCGCATTCGCGTCGATGGACGGCATCCCACGTGAATCAGCGATGCCACGCGCCGCTCGCGCCTCACGAACGGCTGCGACGGCGATCCGAAGGTCCTGGTTGCGATGGACGGCGTCCTCGATGAGTCCCGTGAGGACCGGGTCCTGGAACGTCTCCCACCAGCGATCGGATGCGTGGGTGCCGGACGCGTGGAACGCCGGGTTCCGAAACGCCAGAGACACCTCAGCGTCGGGGCGGATGTAGTCCGGACCGACCGCGCTGCACGACGCGAGAATTGCGGACGACATGAGCATCAGCAAGTGTCGTAGTGAGCGTGTCATGCGAGGGTCTCCGCGAGCTGGGACGCTGGAGGGGTCGTGTGCACTGGTTGATTCCCCTCGGTATGCCTCACGCGGAACCAAATGGCGTAAAGCGCGGGAAGGAAGACAAGCGTCAGCACGGTGCCAACGGCGGTACCTCCGATCAGCACGTAGGCCATCGATCCCCAGAACACCGAATGCGTGAGAGGAATGAAGGCGAGGACGGCGGCGAGCGCGGTCAGGATGACCGGACGCGAGCGTTGGACGGTGGCCTCAATGACCGCGTGATAGGGATCGAGACCATCCGCTTGATTGGTGTGGATCTGGCCGATCAGGATGAGCGTGTTCCGCATCAGGATGCCCGATAGACCGATCAGACCGAGAATGGCGTTGAAGCCAAACGGTTGATGGAAGATGAGCAGGACCGGCACCGCGCCGATGAGCCCGAGCGGACCGGTCAGCATCACCAGCCACATGGCCGAGAACGAGCGCACCTGGACGATGATGACGCCCAGCATGAGCAGCAGCATGATCGGGAAGAGCGGCGCGAGTGCAGAGTTTGCCTTCTGCGCCTCCTCGATTGATCCCGCCATCTCGATGCGATACCCATCCGGAAGCGATTCTCGAAGAGGAGCAAGGCTGGCCCATATCCGGGATGAGACATCCGGTGGCTGGGTTGCTTCAACGTTGTCGCCGCGCACGGTGATGGTGGGAGTGCGATCCCGCCGCTTGATGAGCGGGTCCTCTGGTTGGATGTCCACCCGTCCGATCTGGCTGAGCGGAATCGGCTTGCCGTGCCTTGTCGTAAGGGTGAAGTTCTCAAGCTGCGCCGGGTCCAATCGCTCAGAACCGGCACTTCTCACGACGACGTTCACCGCCCGAATGTCCTCGCGAACCTGGGTGATGGTTTGGCCGCTCAGGAGAAACTGCAACTGCTGCGCCGCCTCCTGGGGTGAAAGCCCGATCAACTGCAGTCGTTCCTGATCCAGCACGAAGTGCAACTTGGGTACGCGTTCGCCCCAATCCACATTCACCGTGCGCATGCTCGGATCTGCGCGCATGACTTCCGCGACACCACGAGCGATCTCACGAAGTTTGACGGGTTCCGATCCCATCACGCGGAACGCAACGGGGAAGGGTGAGTAGGGCCCAAAGACCAGCTGCGTGGCGCGGATTCGCGCTGCCGGCGCTAGACCATCGGTCGCCGCCTGTCGCAGTCGGGTTTTCAGGAGATCTCGCGCCTCCGCGCTGGGCGTTAATACGACGATCTTCGCAAAGGAGGGATCGGGAAGCTCCGGGTTATAGGAGAAGAAGAACCGAGGCGCACCCGCACCGACGTACGACGTCACGATCGTGGCCTCGGTTTGCTCGGACAGCCACGCTTCGACCTTGCGTGCCGCATCGCTCGTGGTCTCGATGCTGGTGCCCAAGGGAAGTTGGACCTCGACCAGCAATTCCGGCCGGTCCGAGTTCGGGAAGAACTGCTTCTTCACGACCGCCATGCCTCCGCCCGCTAGGAGGAACATCCCCACGACAACTCCTGCGACCGCGTACTTCCTCCGCACGCACCAGGCGACCAGTCGCCGGAGCCGCCGGTGTCCGGGAGTGGCGTAGATCCCCGCATGGCCGCCCTCGACAGGCTTGATTTCGGGGAGGAGCTTCACGCCAAGATACGGCGTGAACACAACCGCCACGACCCACGATGCGATCAATGAGAATCCGACAATCCAGAAGATGTTGCCGGCGTACTCGCCCGCGGTCGAGCGTGCGAACCCCACCGGCAGGAAGCCGATGACCGTGACGAGCGTCCCGGCGAGCATTGGCGCCGCGGTATGGCTCCAGGCATAGGCCGCGGCCCGGACGCGGTCCATTCCCTCCTCCATCTTCACGACCATGGATTCGATGGCGATGATGGCATCGTCCACGAGGAGCCCCAGCGAGATGATGAGCGCTCCCAGCGTGATCCGGTCGAACACCCGATCCGTGATCATCATGATCACGAAAACCGCGGCCAGCGTGAGCGGGATTGCCGCCACGACGACGATCCCAACCCTCCATCCAAGGCTCAGCAGGCTGACCAGCAGCACCACGCCGACCGCCATGGCGAACTTGACCATGAACTCGTTGACCGCCGAGCTGATGTTGATCGCCTGATCAGTCACCCGTTTCAGGCTGACGCCCAATGGCAGGTCGGAGGCGATCCTTTCGCTTTCGGAGCGCAGGGCGTCGCCCAACTGCAGCCCGTTCCAGCCGTCCTTCATCACGACACTCAGCAACAGAGACGGCTCCCCATTGTGCCGGATGACGAACGTGGCCGGGTCCTCATAGCCCCGCGTGACCTCCGCGATATCCGACAGCTTGAAGCTCTGCTGTCCGGCCACGATCGGCGTGTCGCGGATTGCATCGATGTCGGTATAAGCCCCGTCGAGGCGGACAAACACCTGCGCGCCATCTGTGTCAACCGACCCGGCGGGAGTTACCGCGTTCTGTCGCGCCAGAGCGGAGAAGACGTCCGCGGGCGAGATGCCCAGCATCGTCAGACGCGAATAGGACATCTCGACGAATATCCGCTCCTGCTGTTCGCCGACGATGTCCACCTTCTTGACCCCCGGCACGTGGAGGAATCTCTGGCGGAGCTCTTCGGCCACGCGGGTGAGCTTTCGCAGCGGCATACCCGGAGCTTCGACGGAGTAGATCGCGAACGAGACATCCGAATACTCATCGTTCACGAAAGGCCCGATCGCGCCCTGCGGCAGCTTGCGCGCTTCATCGCCGAGCTTCTTTCTCGCCTGGTAGAACTGTTCGGGGACTTCCTTCGGAGGAGTCTTGTCGAGGAGTTGCAGCGTCATCAGGGCCAGGCCGGGCCGCGTGATAGTCTCAACGCGGTCATACCAGCGGAGCTCCTGGAGTCTTTTCTCCAGCGGCTCGGCGACGAGGTCCTGCATTTCCTGGGCGGTCGCCCCGGGCCAAACCGCGGTCACCGTGAGCACCTTGATGGTAAAGGATGGATCTTCCGCTCGTCCGAGTTGCAGGTACGCATAGACGCCCGCACACGCCGAGGCGAGGATGAGGAACAGCGTGATCGCGCGTTCCCGCACCGCCAGCGCGGAAAGATTAATGCCGCGCATGCTGCACCGCCTTCTCAGGGTTCACAGTCTGACCTTCGTGCAGAAGGTGCGCGCCGAGCGCGATTACCTTCTCTCCGGCCTCGATCCCGCGGGAGATGACGATGTCCTCCTTGCCGATCGATGCGACTTGGACGGGGCGGAAGGCCACTTCCGACCTGCCGTTCACGATCCAGACGCCCGGCCCGCTCCCGCGATCGGTTACCGCCCCGACGGGAACCATGACGGACCTGTTGCCGGAGTCGTGTTTGGTGAGCATTTCGACGGTGACAGTGGAGCCGAGCGGAGCCGAAGCGGCTTCGCCTTCGAGCACAAATCTCGCTTCAAAGGTTCGGCTCGCCGGATCCGCCGCATCGGAGAGCTGGCGCAGCCGCGCCTGATGCACCTGGTCCTGCCCATATAACCGCGCCGCGGCGCTCGTCCCGAGAGCGGGGCGCACACCTTCGGACAGATTGACCACGGCCTCACGGGGGCCATCGTGCGCCAACTGGATCACAGTCTGCCCCGCGACCACGACTTGCCCCGGTTCGCTCAATGTCCGCACAATCACGCCGTCAGCATCGGCAATGAGAACGGCATATTCGTTGGAGTTGTGGCTGACTCTTGCCTCCGCCTCCGCTGCTTCCAGCAGTGCCTTTGAACTATCCAGCTCTGCCCGGGCCGCGTCATACCCCTGACGCGATACCCCGCCGGAACCAACCGCTGCGGCGAACCTCGCCTCATCGGCCTTGGCTTGCACGTATCTGGCCCGGGCCGCCACGACCTTCGCTTGTTGCGCGGCGAGCGCAAGTTCGAGGTCCACGGGATCAAGCCGCAGAAGGACCTGACCTTTCTGGACCCGCTGTCCAACATCGACGGCCCGTTCAAGGATCTTGCCCCCAACGCGGAAGCCCAGGTCGCTCTGCACGCGGGCTCCCACGATCCCGGTGAACGTCCTGGCATCTGTGCCAACCGCCTTCGCCGCGATGACCTGCACCCTCGGAGTCTGCAAGCGTGGATCTTCCGCGGGCGACTTCGAGCACCCGTGTGCTATCAGAGCCACTGTCAACGATCCTGCAAGCAGACCAACCCGCGCCAGTTGTTTTCCGGGGCTCATGATTCCTCTCCTGTGCTGGTGGTCGGGTAGACAAAGATCATGGGCGATCCAAGTAGTTGTATATACATCTGTTCAGAGAAAGAAAAACTACGCCGACATGGCCGCAAGCGCCACGTCGGGAAAACGTCCACGAAACTGGTCGAACTCTCCTGAAGCCAGCGCGGCACGCATTCGCTTCTGCGCACGGTCCCAAGATGGACGCGCCTTTACGAGCGCGGCAGCACCCGCGTCCGTGAGCGAAACCACTCGCTCGCGTGCGTCCTCGCCACGGTCCGTGACGACCCATCTGTGCCGTTCCAGAATCTTGACATTCCGGCTGATGGTCGTCTTGTCGACAGCGAGGCGTTCGCCAAGCGCTCCGAGAGGCGTTGGTCCGAGGGCCTTGAGCATCATCAATACCGCGTGCTGAGTGACTTCAATCCCGGAACCGCGGAGCTCCTCGTTGTAGAGCCTCGTGACCGAGCGTGCGGCAACCTGCAGCACGCCGCAGAAGCATGGGATCTGCCTGAATACCTGCTCTGGACTGGGGAGGTTGCTGTCCATGATGGTAGTATATACAACTATATTCAAAGATGTCAAGCCCGGTGGGCTCGAAGTTCAAATCCCGCCAAGACCTACCCCCTTAACCGCTGTTTTTGCCCAGATTCGGCACGCGATTGAACTCGCGTGAGTCGTGCTTTATCAAGCAGAAAGCCCTTCGACATGCACGTCGAAGGGCTTTACTCTCGATCAAAGTCGGGGTGATAGGATTTGAACCTACGACCTTCTCGTCCCGAACGAGACGCGCTACCAAGCTGCGCTACACCCCGTGTGGTGTGGAGCGATGGTAGGTCGGGCGACAGGAACAGTCGAATCAGCGCGGCAGGTTCGGCCGGATCGTGTAGATGTTGTCTTCGGTCGTCGATGGATCGCCGTCGGGCCCGGCGGAGTAGAAGTACGGTCGCCGGTTCGGAGCAGCACCGCCATCGGCGTCGTTTTTGTAGTCGTCAATCTTTTTGCCAGAAGGCAGCACCTTCGGCGCCGGGTCGCGGCTGAACACCTTGATTTCGAACGACTTGGTACCGTAACCGGGCACATAGGTTCCGAGCACGTCGGCGATGTCCTCCGCGACGCCACTTCCGACACCATGCACGCCGCCGTACCTCGGGTGGACGTAGTGAATCGGGTTTCCCCAGACATCCAGAATCTGTGTCGTTCGAGTGCCGGTGTGGCTCTCGTCGTATTGAGCGTCGGAATCTTTCGCAATTCCTGTTTTTCGCAATCGCGCATCGATCTGGTGGATGGCCGCAAGCGCAGAACTGCCTTCTGATTGAAGCTGATAGACGTACCACGCGGTCGAATCCATCGCTCTGAGATTCGCCGCGTCCTTGCCAACGCCACCGTCGATAATCGGCACGCGCCACGTGGAATTCGGTGATGGATCGCGAACCGTAGCCGCCGGAATGGCGCCGTTGGCTTGGATGTATTCGCCGACGGAAGTATCGAGGGCCTGCAGCGCCCACTGTGTGCCGCGTTCGCGCCCGATGGAGACGACTTTCGTTCCCGTCGCCAGTGTCAGGCTGACGAGGATCGCGATGATCGTGATGACCACGAGCAGTTCCAGCAGCGTAAACGCTCGCGGGGTTCGGTTCGGTTGACTCGACGCTTTCATGAAACCCTCCACACGAGACGATACGGAAAAGAACCGCGCTCGGACGCACCAATCGCCCGCAGAGGTGAACATGTATTCACACCTGCGAACCGGAAGAAACCCGAATCGCGCCCAACGTCCCATACGTTATGAGGCATCGGCCGGATTCGCCGAACCGCGATCATCTCAAAGTTCGCCGTTGCCCGCATCCGCGCCGATGCCTATCTTGTTTCACTCCTCGGCATTCTTTGAGAGGAATTCCCGGTGCAAGGCAAAGTATTTGCTTTGACGTGGGGGCCCATTTTTTGGCCCGATCGTTCCAAGGAACTTCGACATGGACAGCAATCTTCCCTTCGAGAACTCAAAGCCGATCGCGGAAATGACCATTACCGAGATCGTCGGAGCGCTCGAGAACGTCACCCGATGGATCGAGAACGAGCGCGTGCGAGAGCGCGAGGCCCGAAAGGTGTACGACGCGGTGGCTTCGGAAGTGGAGTCACGAGTCTCCACAATCCGGGCCTACGCCGAGAGACTCCTGAAGGCGAATCGTGAAAAAATGGCCGCATTTGACGGGTTGCTCGGCACGAAGCAACAGCCATCGCAGGTCGGCTCCAGGCAGGGCCGCACGCCGGCGTATCTCGCCGAGCCGAAGAATCTGGGAGAGGCCATTCTCTCCGTTTGGCAGCAGGACCGCTTTGCCGAGCCGCTCACGACCGATGAGCTCGCCGACGCTGTGAAGAGCATCGGATACGAGACATCCGCCGCGCCCGCAAGTCTCAAATCGAGCATCAACCAGGCACTGGCCAAACTCTGCAAGGTCGGGCGGGTCATCCGGTATCGTGCCGATGGCAGCATGATCGACAGCAAGGACAAGTCATCGAGAGCCCGCAAGTATCTCGCGGCAACCCGGCTGCCCGAAGGTGTCATCGCGGAATAAGAACCGGTCCGTTACTCGGAACAGTTGTAAGTAAAAGGGGCCTCCCGCCTGGGAGGCCCCTCTTTTTCATGCATTCGTTCACGCGACGTTGCCGCCGCCGCGACCGGCGCCGACATCGTCAAAGCCCGGTCCGCTGATAAGGGGCATCGGCCCCACCCGGGCCGGCTTGACCTGCGGCGCGGGCGGAGGCGGCGCCTGGGGCGTCAACTTCGCCTTGAAGACCATGTCCGTCACGCGTTCGCGGATGCTCCGGAGCATGGCGCGGAACATGCGGCTGCCCTCCCGCTTGTATTCCGTGCGGGGATCGAGCTGGCTGAAAGCGCGGAAACCTATCGAATCGCGCAACTGATCCATCGCGTAAAGGTGATCTTTCCAAGTCGAATCGAGGGTCTCGAGACAGAGCATTCGCTCGAGTTGCAGAAGCTCCGTGCGCAGGATGTTCTCAACGCGCGAGCGAACGGCGTTGGAGCGCTCTTCGCCTTCGAGGTAGCGCATGAGTTCGGTGACGCCGACATCGACGTTGTATCGCTGCTTCAAGTACGCGTCGAGTTCATCGTCGCTTTTGATTGTCTGTGCCGATTCGATTTCCTGCTCGAGCTTGCCGGACTTGACGAATTTCTCGCTCAGGTCGCGCAGCGATGCGAAGACCTTGTTGGGAGGCATGGTGCGAACCTGTTCCGGTGTCCACCCCGCGTTCAGGCGCTGATTGGCCCAGTTCGCGATGAACTCGAAGGCCTCGGTCGGGCTGCGCCGAGCGATGATCATGCCGAGTTCCATCGTCATCTCGACGGGGTAGATGATCTCGCGCTGGAGATACAACTCCTCGGCCTTCTTCATGATGAGCTCGGTCGGCGGATGCTCCGGGTCGCGCTGCGCGGCCTCGATCTCGTCCGCCTTCAAGTCGATCGTCATCTTGTTCTTCGCCCAGTTGATGAGTTGCTGGACTCCGTACCCGGGCTGGAGATACTGCTCGAGGCCGCTGAGGTCCGCGGCATCGATCTTGGCGCACGCCGCCGCGTGCAGTCGATCGGTCATGACGTATCGATTGCCGGTGTCGGCTCCGTGCAATTCCGCCTCGCTCACTTCGACGCCGAAACGGTTCTTCGCCCAGCTGATCAGGCCGCTCGCGTCGAAATCCATCTGGATTTCCGAGCCCTCGGCCGGCATGTACTCGCCGAGAGTGATCTCGATCATCTGGCGGGCGTCTGCCCGCGCCTCTTCACGCATGATTTCCTCAATCTCGTGCGCTTCCTTGGCTTTGAAACGCTTCGGATCGATCGTGACGCCGAGAGTGGAGCTGGCAAATTCCGCGAGACAGATCGCGGAGTAGTCCGGATCGAGATACTCGCCTGCGGAATCCTGCACGCTCTCACGTATCCAGTCGAGCAGCAGTCCCTTCACGTCGCGTCCTTCGAGCACGCGCTGGCGAAGGCCGTAGAACGTCTGGCGCTGGTGCTCCATCACTTCGTCGTATTCGAGCACCTGCTTGCGGATCTGGAAGTTGCGTTCTTCCACCTTGCGCTGAGCGTTCTCGATGCTCTTGCTCAACATGGAGTGCTCGATCGACTCTCCTTCCTTCATGCCCATGCGGCTGAGGAGCTTCATGGTCGTCTCGCCGGCGAACATCTTCATGAGATCGTCTTCGAGGCTGACGAAGAAGCGGCTCGATCCCTTGTCGCCCTGGCGTCCGGAACGTCCGCGGAGCTGGTTGTCGATTCGCCGTGCCTCGTGGCGTTCCGTTCCGATCACGTGCAGCCCGCCCATATCCTCGATGGAATCGAACCAGCGCAGGTTGTGGAGCAGGAACCGTCCGGATTCATCGAGCAGCGCTCGCAGTTTCGGAGCGTCCATCTTGTCGATCGACTTCGGCGACTCGAGCGTGTGCCGCGCCGCCCACGCCCGCAGCAGTTTCAACTCCAATTCCGCGATCGGCATCTCGTCCGCGTCCTTCTTGCGGATGTCGATTTCCTGAGGCGCGATCTTGCGGAAAATCGCCTCTCTCAGCTGCTCGACGCTCGCATCGGTCGTCAGCGTGCGCGGAGCAAGGCCCCGGCGCAGCCAGTGATCGAGCAACTGTTCGCGAGTGATCTTGCCGAGCTTGATGTCGGTGCCGCGTCCTGCCATGTTGGTCGCGATCATCACGGCGCCGAGCTGCCCGGCATTTTCGACGATGTGCGCCTCGCGCTCGTGCTGTTTGGCGTTGAGAATCTCGTGCGGGATCGCGTGCTTGCGCATCAGCATCTGGCCGAGCATTTCGCTCTTCTCGACGCTGGTCGTTCCGACCAGGATCGGCCTTCCCACATCGTGGAACCCTTTGACTTCATCGGTGATGTAGTTCCATTTGTCCTTGGCGGGAAGGAACACGAGGTCGTTGTGGTCGCCCCGAACCACGGGCCGATTCGTCGGGATCGCGACAACGTCGAGTTTGTAAATGTCGTTGAATTCCTGGGCTTCCGTGTCGGCGGTGCCTGTCATGCCCGCGAGCCGCTTGTACATCTTGAAGTAATTCTGGATCGTGATCGTCGCGACGGTCTGAGTCTCTTCCTTGATGTTGACCTTTTCCTTGCACTCGACGGCCTGGTGCAATCCGTCCGACCACTGGCGCCCGACCATCGGCCGGCCCGTGTTGGTATCGACGATGACGACCGCCGGCTGCGGCCGACCGGTGTACGGGTCGTCCTGCGGGATGACCACGTAGTCCTTGTCGCGCTGATAGACCGCGTGCGCGCGCACTGCCTGCTCGACAAGGTGCGGTAAGTCCATGTTCTCATCCACATAGAACGAGCCGATCCCCGCGACGCGCTGCGCTTCCGCCACGCCATCGTGCGTCAGGAACGCCTGTTTGCGCTCGGGCATCACCTCGAAATACTGCGTGAATTTGTTCCGCTCGATTTCGGCGCGGGCCGCTTCCGCGTTGGCTTCTTTCATCTGCGCCTGGAGCGCGGGAATCTTTGTTTTGTCGCGTGCCTGGCGGATGTCGCCCTCGAGACCCTTGGCGCGCATCTGCAGGTGCTTGACCTTCTCGTCGTGCTCGGCCCACGGCTTTTGCTTTTCGAGCAGGTGGCGGGCAAGCCGGTCGGCGAGTTCGTAGCGCGGCTTGTCGTTGTGCGCCTGGCCGGAGATGATGAGCGGCGTGCGCGCCTCGTCGATGAGGATGCTGTCCACTTCGTCGACGATGGCGAACTGGCGCCGGCGCTGCACCTGCTGATCGACGCTGCGCTTCATGTTGTCGCGCAGGTAGTCGAAGCCGAATTCGGCGGTCGTGCCGTACGTCACGTCGCAGCGGTACATGCGGCGCTTCTCGTCCTCGTTCTGCATGTGCATGGGATGGATCGCACCGACCGTCATGCCCAGGGCCCAGAAGAACGGGAATGTCCAGTCGCGGTCGCGCTGCACGAGGTAGTCATTGACCGTGACGACATGCACGCGCGAGTGCTCGACCGCGGCCATGTAGCACGCCAGCGGGGCAACGATCGTCTTTCCTTCGCCCGTGCGCATTTCCGCGATCTTGCCCTGGCAGAGCACCATCGAACCGATCAACTGCACATCGAAGGGCCGCGCGCGGAAAGGCGGACGGCTTTCGGGGTAGAGCACCCGCACCGCTTCGTACAACTCGACGGGGATATCGGCGTAGCGCCAGGGCGCGATCGGCTCGGTGCATCCAAGAAAATCGCCGTTCGGCTCGGCATCCGTCAGCGTGCCGATGTGAGCCTGCACCGCGTCGAACATGGCCCGCGCGTCCGGCGGCAGCTTCGAGGCGTCAAATCCCGAGGTCGGATTGAAGATATTTCGGATTCCGACCGCGCGATCCATCGCCTCGCGCGCCGTGGCGAACACTTCCACCATCAGTTTGTCTTCCGACTCGCCCTTGTCGAACCGCGAGCGGAATTCGGCAAGCTTTCCACGGAGTTCCTGATCCGTGAGCTTTCTCATCTGAGGTTCGAGCGCGTTGATCTCGTCGACGCGGTTGGTGTAGCGCTTGACGAATCGCTCGTTACGCGTACCGATCATCTTGTTCAATATCCAGCCGACAACCGGAATGCCTTGCTCTGCCATAGATCACCTTTCCCGCGGCCCGCGCAAGCGATGGGTCTTCGCCCGCTCGCGCACAACCGCCGATATGCCATTGGTTCACGCGCATCCCGATCGGCTCGCGACCGAAACTGCGCATTCTCGCCTTGTGTGAAGTGAATAAGACGCCAGCCGCCATTCAGAATTGCGGCGGCGGCAGCGCAATCAGGCTGAGCGGCAGCATCCGGATGGCGGAGGTGCCGAGAACCACGGGGAAGGAAGCCCCGGATTCATTCCCGCGCCCCAGCTCCCGAGCCGAAACACGGGCGGGGCGCTCTTCCTGAACTCTCACCGGCTTGGAGGCGTAGCGGACCACGGCCTCCGCGAGCGCTCGGATCGCGGTCGTTTGACCTGAGGACTCTCGCAAAAGAGCCGAGGTCTCTCCAAGACCGAAGCCGCCCTGCAAGGCCAGCGCGACAACGACCAGCAGCGAGAGGCTTCGCCTGCTGTTGCTCGCGCGGATCTGGTCGAACTGAGTATCCAAGGCTTCCAAGTATCGGCCCTTTGGGGAGTTGAAGCAAACAGCCAAACCGGGAGATTCTACGGAACCTGTTTCTCCTGCGGATTCTTTCACCGGCAGGGCCAGCGACCCGCCGAATTGGCAGCCCGATATGTGCTGTGGGCCCCCCGCTTCGTCCGATCGGATTAGGCGATGCAAACGGTGGACCGGAGGGCCTGAGGGAGTTACCTTCGCACGATGACAGGCGAAGGAACGCCACAGCCAGCCGGCCCCGATGAGTTCAAGGAACGAACCATGGTTGCCATCCGCGATGTCATGCCCGCCACCCGTGCGTCGATCACTCACAAGTTCATGATCGCTCGGCACGAGGGTTACCTGACGATCGGCCTGTACCCCGACGGCCGCCCCGGCGAGATTTTTGTGAAAATGGCGAAAGAGGGCTCAACGATCTGCGGCATGGCTCAGGCCTTTTGCCGCGCGTTCAGTCTCGCGCTGCAATTCGGCTTGCCTCTGAAGGAAGCTGTTGCCCGCTTCAAGAACATGCGCTTCGAGCCCATGGGACCTACGAGCAACCCGGAAATCCCCGAAGCGCAATCGATTATCGATTACGTCGCCCGGTATCTCGAACTCGAGTTTCTCGAAAAAGCTCCGCGCCGATTCTGAGCCTCGGGAGCGGACGGCTCAAGCCAGAACCTGATGAGGCGGCTTTTTCCCGGCGAGAATAGCCGCTGCGTTTTCGCACGCCAGTTGAGTCATCATCGCGCGAAACCGGGCCGCGGCACTCCCGATGTGCGGCGAAAGCACGACGTTGGTCATCGTCGCAAGATCCGGATGGATTGCCGGCTCGCGTTCGAAGACATCCAGACCCGCCCCCCACAACTTTCCTTTCTTGAGCGCATCCACGAGCGCCTGCTCATCCACGACTGGCCCGCGCGAGGTGTTCACCAGAATCGCGCCCTCTTTCAACTTCGCGAGCGCCGCGGCATCGATGAGATGTCGGGTCTCTGCGGTCAGGGGCGTGTGGACGCTCACAACGTCTGCCCGGGCCATTCCATCGTGCAAAGCCACGCGCTCGGCCGCGAGAGGCGCCATTTCAAACTCGAGATGGCGTGATCGGGCGACATACAACACGCGCATTCCCCAACCAACCGAGCGCAGCGCGGTCGCGTACCCGATGCGCCCGGCGCCCACGATCAGGAGCATCTTGCCGGTCAGATCCTGTCCGAGAAACTGCGCCATGCCGAGCGGACCGGCTTTGGCCCAATCACCCGATCGTGCGAACCGGTCGGCTTCAATCAACCGACGCGCGGTCGCGAGAATCAGCAGCCACGCCATGTCGGCCGTGCCTTCGGTGACCGCGTCCGGCGTGTTGCCTACGAAAACGCCGCGCTTCGCACATTCCGCCAAATCGATGTTCTCGTGGCCGACCGCCAGATTGCATACCCCGCGGATCTGCGAGCCCGCGGCATCGAGAAACTCCGCATCCACCTTGTCGGAATACATCGATATGACGACATCGGCTCCGCGAACATGGCGCAGAAGCCCCGCCCGATCCAGGCGGTCGGCGGGCCCGTTCTTGAGCACAACATCGATTCCCGGCGACTCAATCGAAAGCCTGCCGGGAACTTCACGCGTCGCAACAACGAGCGCCGATTTCAGCGGTGGCCGCGGATTCATGGGCGATAGCCTATGACAGTTGACCGAATCTGATCGGTGGGAGAGCCATGATCCGCATCATCCATTGGAACATTCTGCATGGCGGCGGATCGAGAAGGATGCCCGAGATCATCCTCAACCTGCTCGCCCAGAAGCCGGACCTGATACTGCTCTCTGAATATCGAACGACAGTCGGTGGACAGATTCGAGGGGTTCTCGCCGATCACGGCCTCGAACATCAACGGTCTTCTCTTCCGGCTGCCCACAAGAACGGATTGATGTGGGCTTCGCGCTTTCCGCTTGAGGTGCCGCCGAGCCCAGCTCCGGCGACGCACGGACTCGGCACCCGCTGGCTGGAGGTGATCGTCGAAGGACACGATCTGCACCTGACCGGCCTTCATATTCCGGACGACTCTCGACCGGCGGCACGCGCGGTTTGCTGGCGGGCGATTGTGAATCACGCCCGTATCCAGAAGGATAAATCTCACATTTTTTTGGGAGATTTCAATACCGGGCGTCATGGGCTGGACGAGGAAGGTCGCACGTTCACCTGCACCAGCCAGCTCGGTGCCGTCTGCACGCTCGGGTACGCTGACGCCTTCCGGGTTTTCTCCCCCCGCGCGAGAGAATGGACGTGGAAAGCACCGCTCGGTTCGCGCGCAAGACCTGCAAGCACAGCACTTTCCGGCGGTTTTCGGCTGGATTCCGCGTTGGTGTCTCCCCCACTTGTTTCCCGCCTTGCGCGAGCAGATTACATCCATTCCGTGCGGAAAACGGGCATTTCCGATCACTCCGCCATGGTGGTCGAACTTGACACGGCCGGATCGGGAAAACAAAAATGTGTGGATTTGATGCGGGAAACGGCGATTTTTTGACCCGTCGGACTTGCAGAGCGCGTTGTTCTGCGATACAAACTCCGCGAAATCCCCGTGAAAAACAGTCTTTCACAGGGACCGAGGCGTGTCCGGAGGACACGCGTGTACCGAGTCAATGGAGACGACACACATGGCGAAACCGAAACCCGCAGCAGTCAAAGCCCCGAAACTTGTTCCCGCTCCCAAGGTCCGCAGCAAGGGCGATGTGTACGGCACGATCGCCGCTCACACCGGCCTCGCACGCAAACAAGTCGCCGGTGTGTTCGACACGATGAGCGAAATCATCAAAGCCGACCTCGCCAAGGGCTGCGGCATGTTCGCTGTCCCGGGCATGATGAAGATCACCGTGATCAAGAAGCCCGCGACCAAGGGCGGCATGCGCCCCAACCCGTTCAAGCCGGGCGAAATGATGGAAGTGAAGCCGAAGCCGGCCCGCAAGGTCGTGAAGGTTCGCGCGCTGCGCGCCCTGAAGGCAATGGTCTGATTCGATTCTTTCAGCAGGAATTCGCAACGCCCCGGCCGAAGCTGGGGCGTCTGCTTTTTGCCGGCGATATTTGAAAAGCCCGGCAGGCGTGACACAATCCAGCACATGGGCCGACTGGCACTCGAGACAACGATATTGACCCACGGCGTGCCTCGTGACGCGGCATTGCCGCTCGCGCGCGAACTCGCCGCGATCTGCACGAAAAACGGAGCGGAGCCGGCGCTTGTCGGGGTGTTTCGCGGTCAGCCGATCGCGGGCATGAGCGAGTCACAACTCGTCGAGATGTTGAATTCAGGAGAAGTCGCCAAGGCAAACTCGGCAAACCTCGGCGCGCTGATCTTCCAGCAATCGCATGCTTCGACAACAGTCGCCGCGACGATGGAGATCGCGGCGGGAGCCGGAATCAAAGTCTTTGCGACCGGCGGCATCGGGGGTGTTCACCAGGGATTCGCACAACACCTTGACATCTCCGCCGATCTGCTGGCGTTGACCAGATTTGCGGTGGCCGTGATCGCGAGCGGCGTCAAATCCATCCTGGATGTTCTCGCGACGCGCGAACTTCTGGAAACGCTCGGCGTTCCGGTCATCGGCTTTCAAACGTCCGAGTTTCCCGCGTTCTATTTGAGGGAGTCCGGCGCGGGAGTGGATGCCCGCTTTGACGACGTTCAGAGTCTCGCCGGGTTCATCCGAAAGGAACTCGAGCGAACCGGGCGCGGAATACTGATCGTCAACCCCATTCCGAAAGCGGATGAGTTGGATAGGGCTCAGTTCTCGGGTTGGCTCGATTCGGCACGGTCCGAACTTGGAGACGCTGCCAAGGGCCGCCAAGCGACTCCGGCTTTGCTGGCAAGGCTGCACGCGTTATCGGGGGGAAAGACGCTCGAAGCGAACTTGGCGTTGATCCGTTCGAATGTCGAAGTCGGCTCGCGCCTTGCTGCCGCGTTAGGTAATCACTAACTAGATTTGGGTGTTCTCGGAATGGGGTAAGCACCTCGCCTTCACCGAAGTTTCGCGCCAAAACGACAGTGACTGAGCCGCTTGCCGGGCTGATTCTGGTACAATTGTTAAGAAGTCAGCGGACGGGGGAGTTGAGAGAACCCTTCGCAGGAACAACCCGCCGCCGTTGGCACAGATCCGGGTTCCCGAGTACTCGTGGTGCGCGAAAACTGCGCATGCATGAATTGGTATCGAAGCGTCGGAATTTTTTCAGCAAGGAGAATGAGAATGGATCGGAAGGCGAATCTGCTCGCGCTCGTTATCGTCGCCGGCCTCGCGGCCCCGGCAATGGCCCAAGACAGCATTTCAAAGAACGCAAACGGGGGCAACGGCCTCCCGGGCGATGCGCTGAACTGGACCGACTCGCTCGCGCAGCGCGGCCGGTATGTGGTTGAGTCGCAGCGCTTGACCACCTCGTGGGGCGTGAAGTTCGGCATTGTCCCGCTCATCAAGACCGACCGTCCGACCAATGCGACCCAGACCACTTCGTTCTTCAACAACCTGGCGGGCTCGTTCGGTCTCAGCCGCACGCAGCGAGTGGCGAATTTCCGCGGCACGAGCTATACCTACTGGCAAGCGGCGACGGCCGGATTGAATCCGACGCAGAACGACCAGACTCTGAACTATGCGCCGCTGACTCCTGCCGGTTCTTCGTTCCAGTTCGGCGCATTCGTCAACCAGTTCGGCGCTGCCGACGCTCCGTCCTCCACCGTGAACTCCAGCATCGGTGCGGTCGTCAACTACGCGCCGGACAACATCCGCCGGTTCTACGTCGATCGCTCGCTGCTCGCTTCCAGCAGCCCGACCGGTAACGCCAGCGACAATAACGGCTCGCTGTCCACGGGCGCCGCGGATTCGAATGGTCTGTTCACGCTGCGTGCCGACAACAACGGCGGCAACTCGGCGACGACCCAGCGCATTCAGGGACAAAACGTGCTCCGCACGAACCTGCTCGCCCGAAACAACGCGATCAACACCCTTTTCGGAAGCGGCGCGAACACCGCTGCCGCTGACGCCGCGGCGACTGCGTTCGTGGTCAACGGCTACACCGGCGGCACGATTTCGATCCCGAGCATGCTCCCGGCTTCGCTCGCGCAGGGTGGAAACGCCCGCTACCTTGGGCCGGACTTCAACAAGGCCTTCGAGTATGAACCCGTCGTCGGCGGTCCGGTGACGATCCTCCCGCCGGCGTCGAGCTATCTCGCAACGGTTTCGACGACGTCCGGCCAGCCGATTGGCGGAACCTATCCCGACCATCGCGGCTCGATTTGCGTTTATCCGGGCTCCCTTTTCGGAGGCGGGTCGGTCGCTACCGCCGCGGTTCTCGCCCGCAGCGGCGCTCAGGGCCCGAACAACGACTACATCTCGATCTGGGGCGTGAACAACGATTCCAGCATCACCGCGGGGAAGGTGTACGCCCTGCCGGTTCCGACGAGCATCACGATGAATCGCTCCCCGGCAACCGACAATTCTCCGATCGGTCCGACAATCTTCCAGACGATTACGAATCCGGCATTTCCGCCGACCGTGATCACCGCGACAAATATTACTTTCGGCGGCGCGCTCGCCGGGCACCAGGGCGCAACGGCTTTCCAGGGCGGCAATTCGCAGGTCGCCATCGGCAAGGATCTGCAGGGTCGCGGGCTTGTCGCCGGGCTCTACTACGAAAACTTCAATATGCCCAACGGTGACACGACGCCCACGCCGAACAACGCCATCATCGTCGGTCGATTTGATCCGAACAATCCGGCGGGAGTCCAGTGGACTGTCGTCGCGTGGACCTACGCGAACGGCGCCACGGTTTCCGAGTGCGACGGATCGCCGATCCGCGGCGATTGGGGCAACTACGGCAATGAGTCCTCCTCGCAGCCCAGCCCCGGCCAGTTCGACGGGAAGGTTGATTTGAATCCCGTCTCTGCCGTGTACGACCGCCCGATCGGTCGCCTGCAGCCTTCGCTGAGCTTCCCCGGTCCGTCGGTCCTCGGCTCGCCCGCGCTTTCGATGCCGGCGTTCGACTCGGTCGGCAACGTCTGGTTTACCGCTCGCGTTGCGGCGATCAACACGTACAGCACAACGACCCAATCGACTTTCAGCCGATACAACAGTGCTCTCATCCGCGGCGTCTACAACCCCGACACCTTTACCTACGACCTCGAACTCGTCGCCGAATTCGGCGATCGAATTCTCGGCAAGAACTCGCTGACTCGTTACTCGATCGGCGGATTCATCTTCGCCGCGGCCAACAACGCGACCTCGCCTTCGACGTTCTTCTCGAGCAGCGTCGCTCCGTATGCCGACCGCAACATGAACGTTGCCAGCGCCATCTCGAACGGCGACATCGTGAACTGGGGCAACAACGGCGCCGTCATCGACCCGCGCACGCTCGGCGGGTTGGTCCTCGGCGGCAACTTCCTCTACGACGTTGACGGCGACAACCAGTTCCAGGATCCTTCGGGCACGAACCCGTCGAACCCGAACTCGGTGGACGAGCAGTACTCGGGCCTGTTCTACATCAACTTCCGTTCGTGCGACGCCGACTTCAACGGCGACACCTTCGTTGACGATGCCGACTTCGTGATCTTCGCACAGGCGTACAACAACCTGCTCGACACCTTCGGCGACCTCAACTTCGACAACCTGACCGACGACTCCGATTTCGTGATCTTCGCTCAGGCGTACGACCAGCTCCTCTGCGTCCTGCAGCCGAATTGATCGACGTTCGATTTCGTATGAACTGTCCCGCCCCCGGGCTCAACCGCCCGGGGGCGGCTTTGCAAAGAACCTGTTGAACTTTCCGTCGGGGCGGAAAGGAAAATCAAGGAGTTGATCTTGGATTTTCGAAACGCCGCCTTCTTCCTCTGTTTGGCTTCCGGCACTCTGGCGCACGCTCAGTGGAATCCCGCGAATCGTCAATGGGGCAAAGACGATCCGGATGATTACCGAGTGATGACGTTCAACATTCAGGATCGCGTTTGCTCAACAAATGCGAAGCAGGAGGGTCAGAATTCGTGGACGGCCATTGCGGTCCAAATCGCCGCGGTGCGCCCCGACGTGCTCGTGATGGTCGAGTGCGGCGACAATTCCGGGAACGGAACGGGAATCGCGCAGGGATACAACACGGTCGATACCGTCGCCCGGTTGACGACAACGCTTGATCTGCTCGTGCACGGCGGCACAGACCCCTATGTCGCCGGCAACCCGACCGTAACGGCGTACGTGACAAAGTATGCCCCGGGCTACGACCTGCCGTACATCTATGTCTCTGATCAAGACGACACGTTCAACCGGAACGTGGTGCTTTCGAGATTTCCGCTCACTGATCTCAACGGAGATTTTCGAACCGCGATCGGCACGTTCACGCTTTCCGCCGACGCGGCGGTTCCGTACTACACGGCCGGCAACGCCGGGGTTCGCGGTTACCTGTTCGCGGAAATCAACCTGCCCGATGATCGATACGGCGGCGACTTTGTGATGGGCGGCGGGCATCTCAAGTCTGGAAGCAATACCTCGGATCTTGCTGACCGCTTGGCGGCCAGTCAGCGCATCGCGTACTACATCGACGCGGTTTTCAACGGACTCGGCGGCTCAACTCCCGATCCACACTTTAAGTGCAGCAATTTCCCGCGCCCGACCAAGGTGCTCACGGCGCAGACCCCTGTAGTTTGGGCGGGCGACTTCAACGAAGATGAACTCACAAACGGACGCGATGGCCCGGCGCTCTGGATGACCCGGGCGGCAGTTGCAAGTCCGGGCGGGACGGACGGCACCGATCGCGATCGCACCGACAGCAGCTATGACGATTCCCGCGATCCGTTCACAAACAATCGCAATACGCAGGGTTCGGGTTCCAACAACAAGCTCGACTACATCTGCTGGCAGGATTCGATCGCCGTTTTGCGCCGCTCCTTCGTGTTCCGACCGAGCACGATGCCATCAACCGCCACTCCTCCCGAACTCGCCGGATATCCGGGACTGTGGTTCAATATTTCTTCGTGGACGGATCATCGAGCCGTCGTCGCGGACTTTGTCTTGCCCGCGCCCGAAACTCCTTCCGGACACGCGTTGGTGAGCCCCGGTGATGCGGCGCAGAATCTTGAAACGCCGGCGAGCCTCGCTTGGACCTCCGGCGCTCGCGTCACAACCTATTCCGTCGTGCTATCCGAGAACAGCGATCTCTCGTCTCCGATCTACACCGCCGCGGTTCCCGCAACCGGACCGTACACGGTTCAGATCCCGGCCGGTCTGCTTTCGAACTGCGGCACGTATTACTGGAGCGTGTCCGCGACCAATCGTGGCGGCACGGCGCCATCACCGAGCGGCGTCTGGAGTTTTCAGGTGCGAGGCATCTGCGACCTGAATCTGGACGGATTCGTCGACGACGCCGACTTTGTCGCTTTTGCGATCGCTTACGACGTGTTCGAAACGACGGACGGCGATTTCAATGGCGACGGTTTCACCGATGATTCGGACTTCGTGATCTTCGCGGCGGCGTACGACGCCCTGCTCGCCTGTCCCTGATCAAAGCACGTGCTTCCTGAGAGCTTCCGGTTACGGACGAACAAACGGGTTCGACTTCATTTCGCGTCCGATGTCTGTTTGCGGCCCGTGCCCCGGAAAGCACCTGGTCTCCGGCGGAAGTGTGTACAACCGCTCGCGGATGCTCTTCGACAAATCTTGGAAGCTGCATCCCGGGAAATCTGTTCGCCCGATCGACCCTGCGAACAGCGCGTCGCCGACGAATGCGACGCCGTGATTGGCGCTCCACAACGTGACGCTGCCGGGAGAGTGACCGGGAGTGTGAAGCACTTTCCACGGACCTCCGGGCAGGTCCAGTTGATCGCCATCCCGAAGCCCCCGATCGCACTTGGGTGCGGTGACGGGCATTCCGGCCGCGGCGCTTAGGTTGAGCTCCGGGTCGAGCAGCCACTGCGTTTCGTTTTCGTGAATCCAGATGGGCAACTCAGGGAACGTCTCGCGGAGCAGGCGAGCACCGGCAATGTGGTCGAGGTGAGCGTGTGTCAGAACAAGCGCAATCGGCTTGAGCTTTCCTTCACGCACAATTTCCGCGAGCTGCGCACTCCCGAAACCCGCATCCACAATGAAGCATTCCGTCGATCCGATTTCCGAAACGACGTAGCAGTTTGTCTCGAAGGGTCCGAGGGGCACCCCCTGAATCTGCAGGCGGGAACGGGCGCTCATGCGTGAGAATAGGATGGGCTACAACCAGTGAAGGAGTGCTTCCATGCCCGCGGCACAAGGCGTTATCCGAAACATCAACTCTGTTCCGACCAATCCGGTTCAGATGGCGGGAGTCAACGGCGCCGAGATGGCGATCATGGTCGGAAGGGAACACGGTGCGCCGAATTTCGCGCTCCGGCATTTTCGCGTTTCGCCGGGCGGCAACACTCCCCGGCACAGCCACGACTACGAGCATGAAGTCTTCATCGTCGACGGCGGCGGGACGGTCCTTCTCAACGGAACGGAACAGGCGGTTCGTTCCGGCGACGTGATCTATGTCCCGGCAAATCAGGAACACCAGTTCAAAGCGGATGCGAGCGCCGGACTGCGGTTTCTTTGCCTCGTACCCGTCACGCGCGACTGCGGAGACCCGACTCCCGGCGCCTAGATGCTCGAACCGGTCGGGCGAGATTTCGCCGATCGCTCGCCCATCCACGCGTGCCAAAGGAGCAAGGCGATCCCGATCAAGAGAAACAAGTCGGCAACGTTCGAGACGTAGGGCCACACTTCGCGATTGGTCCCCCACCACGTCACCTTGGGCAGCGGGTGGATGAAGTCGCGCACGCAGCCATAGATGAGCCGGTCGTAGAGATTCCCGAGACCGCCTGCGAGAATCAGCCCCAAGCCGATATGCGACAACCGATCCCGGCTGCGCGTCGCAAAGACAAACACCCCGAGCCCGAACGCGACGGCCACAATCGTCACGATGATAAAGAACACGGTTCTTCCCGCCCCGATCCCGAAAACGGCGCCCGGGTTCAAGACAAGGGTGAAATTGAGAATCGAAGGGATGATGACCATCGGCCGATGGGGAGGAATAAGCGCCGAGAGAGGCGAGACGCTCAGGGCTTGCTCACGCGTGAATTCCACGGGCGCCCCGGCGATCGTTGCAAACGCCCAGTACTTTGAGAACAGATCGATCGCCAGCCCGATCACAATCACGCCGAGCAGAAGCGCCCACGACGTGATAGATCTGGATGCAGGCACCGACATCCTCGCGGATTCACCCGGCGCGGCAGAGTTCGAAACAGTTGCAGAGTTTTCCATCGCAAAGATCGGGAGAAATCGGAGCCCTACGGGCGGGTCATCTGCTGCCGCTCGAGCATTCTTGCAGCTTCGATGGAGTATCGCGCCCAAGGCAGCTCCTCGAGCCGGTCCGCCTTGATCGGCTTTCCGGTTAGCTCGCACACTCCGTATGTCCCTTCTTCGATGCGTTTGAGAGCATCCTCGATTTCCTTGATCAGCTTGCGGTCCGCCGCGGCAAGGTCCAGCGCGAGCGATTGATCGAACGTGTCGCTTCCCTGTTCGGCGATGTGCTGCGGAAGATTCGAGAGGGAACCCGATTGGCCCCGGAGCGCCTCTTGCTCCATATTCGAAACATCCCCAACCAGCTCGAGGCGCTTGCGGATGAGCACCGCCTTGTAGTGTTCGAGCTGCTTTTTGTCGAACGGAGATTTGGCCTTGATTTCGGGCAGCTCTTCATGCTGAACGCCACCCTGGTAACCGAGCGGCACACCGGATCCCTTGAGCGCCGGCCCCGAAGGGATCAACGGCTTGCGCGATTTGCCCGCGCCGAACAAGCTCCCAGCAAGGTTGGAAATCGAAGACGGGATCGAAGGCTTGGCCTTGACCTTCTTGACGGGCTTTGGCGTGACGATCGTGATTCCCTTGCGCAGCGGCTTTTTGGCGTTCGCGGCACTCGCTGCTGAGGGGGATGGCGCCTTCGCGGTTTTTGCCGCGGTCTTTGGCGCCGGCTTGGGCGCGGGTTTCTTTGCCGCGGCGGCCGGTTTCGAAGGTTTCGACGATTTGGCGGCCGGTTTGGCTTTGGTGCTCTTTGCTGATTTCTGCGCCACGAATTCCTCCGCCCTCTCTGACGCCATCGCGCGGCATCCAAACCGCCGCAGGGACCAAAATTCCCTTCAGCTAGTTCTACGGCGGGGCAAGGGTAGATGGTCGCGCTGTCCCGGTCAAAAGCCGCCGACCCGGGCTGCTGCGCTACGCCGGTGCCTGTTCGAGGAACTCTCCCATCCGCCGGAATCGCTCATAACGGGCGTTGACAAGCTCGTCGGCGCTTCGCCCCTTAAGTTCCTGAAGTTCGCGAACGATCCACTCGGCAAGGTTGTTGGCAGTTCCTCGCGGGTCGCGATGGGCGCCACCGAGAGGCTCGGGAATGATGTCGTCCACGATTCCCAATTCGAGGTTGTCGGCCGCGGTCAATTTCAGGCTCTTCGCGGCAGCGGTATTGGTCTGCTCGTTGGCTTCCTTCCAAAGAATCGCGGCGCATCCCTCGGGGCTGATCACCGAGTACCAGGCGTGCTGGAGCATCGCGACGCGGTCCGCAACCGCGATTCCGAGTGCGCCGCCCGATCCGCCCTCACCGATGACGATGCTGACGATCGGCACGCGAAGCCTGCTCATCTCACGGAGATTGACGGCAATCGCTTCGGCTTGCCCGCGCTGCTCGGCTCCGAGACCCGGGTAGGCCCCCGGCGTATCGACGAGGGTGACGATGGGCAGCCCGAATTTCTCCGCGAGCTGCATCTTGAGCAGGGCTTTTCGATACCCCTCCGGGTGAGCGCACCCGAAGTGACACGCGATCTTTTCGCTGGTTTCTCGCCCCTTTTGGTGCCCGATGAGCATGACTTTGATCGGCCCGATGCGGCACATGCCGCAGACCAGCGCGGGGTCGTCGCCGAAGCGCCGGTCTCCGTGCATCTCACCGAAATCTCGGGCCATGAGATCGATGTAGTCGCGAGTTTGCGGCCGCAACGGATGGCGAGCCACCCGCACGGTCTGCCACGCGGTCAGTTTCGAGTAGATTTCGGTCAGCATTCCCGCCCGTTCGGCACGCAGAGTTTGAGCCTGCGACCGGAGGGATTCGATCCCGAGCGCCTGCGCCGGATCAGGCTCCTCCACCCGAATCCGCGATTCGATCTCTTCAATTTTCTGGTCGAGTTCGAGCAGGGGCTTTTCGAAGTCGAGCTGGTAATACGTTGCCATCGGGGGGAAGTTTATGAGGCTCCCGCCCGCTAGGCTCAGGGGCTATGCCCGCCCCAACCACGCCGCGATCCGCTTCGCCGATTCTCGCCAGCTCCTCCTGGTGCATCATCGGGGGTGGGAACATGGCCGGCGCCATCGTGCGTGGGGCGATCGCTTCGGGACAGATCGGTCCCGATCGATTCGTGATCGTTGAACCGGAAGAGTCCAAGCGTCTCGAGTTTGGAAGAGCGGGCATCCGAGTTTTTGCGACGGCGAGTGAGGGCGCACGAGCTGTGGAAGAGATCGAATCGCCCGCTTCGAGCGGACATTTTCTGCTCGCGGTCAAACCGCAGGTCTTTCCGCGAGTCGAAGCCGATCTTCGGGGTCTGCTCGATTCGGCTCCGCGCCGGGTCGTCTCGATCATGGCCGGGCTGTCGACGTCGCTTCTCCAATCTGCGCTTGGGACAAGCGCTCGCGTGATCAGACTGATGCCCAACACTCCGGCGCAAATCCGGCGTGGAACCACGGCGTGGGCCCCCGGGTCGAGCGCGGTCGCGGGTGATGAGGCGGCAACCATTGAGCTGTTTGAAACTCTCGGAATGACAGTTCGGCTCGAAGAGCGTTTGCTCGACGCGTTCACCGCGGTCGCGGGAAGCGGTCCGGCTTACTTGTTCTACTTGGCGGAATCGATGATCACGGCCGCCGTTCGCGAGGGGATCGAACCCAATGCCGCCTCTGCAATCGTTCGATCCGTGCTTGCGGGCGCGTCCGAATTGCTGCTTACCAAGTCCGAGCAAACTCCTCTGGAGCTACGAAAGAGCGTCACCAGCAAGGGCGGAACGACCGAAGCGGCCATCTCGGTTTTTGACTCGAACAAAGTGAATGACATTCTGACGCGTGCGATCGCGGAAGCGACGGCCCGGGGCAAGCAGCTCTCGAACGAACCGCCGAATCGCTAGAAATCCCGGCGCAGAAAAATCACGCAGGCGATTCCGAGCACCGCGGCTTCAAAGGCGATGGAAGTTCCAAGGACCCACCAAACCGAGCGCGATCGGATGATCTCCGTGTGCTTCTTCGTGACTTCCGGGGGGAAACCCTGCGGGCCTCTTCTTCCTTCGGGCCGGTCGGCTTCGTCGTCGGCCTTGTCTGGCTTCTCGCCCGTGCGCTGATTGCGGCGTTCGACCCGCCGTTCCTCCTGCGCGTCCGCAAGTCGCGTCACCTCATCGAGAGACGTCAGCTCGCGCTCGAGTATTCCCATGGTCTCGGCGGTTTTCGGGAGCACCGTTTTAAGCGCGAAAATGCCGGTGTGCCAGCGACTGAGAAGCGATTGAGACTCCTGATATTCCTTCAGGCTTGACTTGTTTGTCTGGCGACGCAGCTCCAGTCCGGTGAGCGCCGCCTGCGCCGTGGCGATGTGCGACTGCCGATCCGCGCGTGCTTCGGCGGTCTCATCCGGCGGTGACTCAGAGAGCCGCTTGATCGTCTCCTCTTGTTTCGCGATCGACGCCGCGAGCGGTTCGATTTTCTTTTCGATCGCGGCGACCCGATGTTCGGCATTCAGGCGGAAGAGCAGCAGCGACTGCTCCGCGTTGTTCAGGATGAACACGACAAACCAGAACAGAACGGTGAGCAGCAGAGCCGCGATCGTCGATCGAGTGACGAGCCCGATGAGCGCACACACGCAGTAAAGAAAGCTGAAGACAAGCAGGACCAGGGGGATCGCGAGAAAGATGCGCCATTCCCACGAGTCACCGCGGATGCCGATGACCAGAAAACTGGCAACGGAGAAGACGCCGACCTGCAAAGCGACAAAGAGCAGTCCGGTCGAATACTTGGTCAGGAAAAGACGCAAACGCCCGATCGGCTTGGAAAGCGAAAGGTCGATGCTGCCGCCCGAGACGAATTCCGGAATCAGCGAGGCAGTCGAGACCAGCGCGAGAATCGTCGCGGCCCAGGCGAGCCAGACGTTGAAACCGAACTGAATGAAAATAAGCTTGTAGAAGAACGCGGGAGAAACGATCGAGCTGTTGAAGACGTCGAATGGAAAAGTCCACCACAGAACGGTGAGTCCGCGCTCGTTGATGCCGACGCACGCGATCGCGAGGACGACGATCGCGGAGAGAATCAGCGTGATCCAGAACATCTTCCGCGCGTTCAGTTCGCGATATGCATCGACGAGCATCGCCAGAGTCTGAGTGAGGATCATCACGCGCCCTCTTTCGCGCCGGGGGCAAGTGTTTGACCCGTCAGCGGATCGGTAACTGCCTCAAGAAACAAATCTTCGAGTGACGGGCGGATCGGCTTGACCACTCTGATCGTGAGACGCGCGGCCCGGAGGGCATCGAGCAAGGGCTGCACGACTGAGGCGTCGGCAGAATTCACCTTGAGCTGAGCAGGCGAATGGGCCGTACCGAGGTTCACGTTCAATCGTTCGCCTCCGGGCAATGTGCCGGCGAGATCCCCGGGACGCAGCCACGCCGAGAGTGCCGATCGGATCTCGGTATCGATGTTGCTGTCCTGCGATCCGACCTCGATTTCGTATCCCTGTCGGTGCACCGTCAATTCGTCGATCGTCCCCTGAGACGACACGCGTCCCTGAACGAGAATCGCGACACGATCGCACACCATCTCGAGCTCGCTGAGCAGATGCGAGTTCAACATGACCGCTGTCCCTTGGCGCTTGAGTTCGAGGCTCATTTCGCGAATATCGCGCCTGCCGACCGGATCGACACCGTCCGTCGGCTCATCCCAGATCACAAGATCGGGCTTGTTGACGAGCGTTTGGGCGATCCCGACTCGTTGGCGCATGCCTTTGGAATACCCACGCACGCGCGTGTCCGCCCAGCGAGCCATCCCGACGAAATCGAGCAGCTGCGAGGCGCGCTGCTTTCGATCGCGTCTCCCCACTCCCGCCATGGCTCCATAGAACTCGACAACCTGACGCCCCGTGAGGTAGTCGGGGAACCGATGATGCTCCGGCAGGTACCCCACCCTCGCCAGCGTCGCTTTTTCGCCGACGGCGCGCCCGAGGACCGTGCCGTGGGCACGCGTGGGTCGGATGACGGTCATGAGGATTTTGACAAGTGTGCTCTTGCCCGCGCCGTTGGGGCCGAGCAGGCCGAAGATCTCGCTGCGTCCCACCCGCATGTCGATGCCACGCAAGGCGTGAACGCGCCGGCCGAAAACGCCGCCGTAGACCTTGTCGACGTCGTGCAGATCAAGCGCCAGATCGGTCATGCTCTCTCCATTCGAACGTCGGAGTGCTGCACGGAATCATGCGTGTAGTCGTGCCGCGCAACAACGTGGAATACATGGTGATACTTCGGTCTACCGGTCGCGTCGTCGCCTTCTTTTTCAATCTCTTCGAAATGTTCGATCTGCCACCCTTGGAACAGTTCCCCGACCTCCGCGCGAGTGAAGTGGCTCTTGGGTCGGACGCACATCCATTCATCCCGGTCGCCGAAGAATTGCCCGGCGAACCTTCCGCCCCCGCCTGTGACTCGTCCTATCCAGCGCCAAACGCTCTCGAACTGCTCGGGCTTGCAGAACGGAAGCGAAAAGCTTGCGTTCACGAGGTGTACCGCACCGGGTAATTGGGGATTGCCCGGGAGGTCTTCCATCGACGAAAGGACAAAGGTTATCCGATCGTCGCTTCCGCTCGGCGCTTCTGAGGCGGTCAGCAGTTCCGCACCGCGATGAAAATCGGTTGCCCAGACTCGCCAGCCGCGGCGGAGCAATTCGTGGGAGTCTCTGCCCGAGCCGCAACCCACATCGATCGCAAGCAGTTCCCGCTGACCCTTTGAGGCTTTCTCGAAGAGCTCGAGTGCCCTCAGAAGCGTGTCACGGGGCGGCTTTCCCTGCACCGCGGTGTAGTACTCTGGCCAGTCGCGTTGATAGTCGGGCGTCAAAGCACTACGCCTGGGCAACGGCACGTCGGCTTGAAATGATTGATCGTTCGTCGCCACGCAAGGATCCTCGATGTACGAGAATACGCAAGACTTCATACGAGCCCTCGATCTGGCGGGCGAGCTGCGCCGAGTGAAAGGCTCCGTCTCGCCTGTGCTCGAGATTTCCGAGATCGCCGATCGCGTCAGCAAATCGCCGGCGCCGCACGGCCCGACAGCGAGCGCTCGAGCTTCCGACCCGCGATTTTGCACCGGCGGCGGCCATGCCCTTCTGTTCGAGAATGTGCAGGGATCGGATATTCCGGTACTGATCAACGGCTGGGGCTCCTACCGGCGCGTCGAGATGGCGCTCGGCTGCAATGACGCCGGACCGGGTGTCGCTCAAGGCCACACGCTGGGTGGATTTGAGGGTCTTGCAGAAAAGATCGAGAGATTGGTCAAGCCGGAGCCGCCCCCGACGCTTCTGGCCAAGCTGCAGAAGATTCCGGAACTCATCGAGATCGCCAAGATCCCACCCAAGAGAGTGCGCAGCGGCATTTGTCAAGATGTCGTGCACACGGACAAGCAAGTCGATCTGACCCGTTTGCCCATCATCAAGTGTTGGCCGCGGGATGGCGACTTTGCCTCTCTCGGTTATCCGGTGGGCGTGAACGATGCTGCGATTTCGGAAAATGGTCTTGGTTCCGGCACAGATTGGGACCAAAGCTTTCGCGGGCGTTACATCACTCTCGGAAGCGTTCACACCATTCACGCCGATGACATCGGAAAGGACGCGCCACCCTCTCGCAACATCGGGATGTACCGCGCGCAGCTCTTCGGCAAGCGTTATCTCGCGATGCATTGGCACATGCACCATGACGGCGCTCGCCATTGGCGTTCATGGAAAGCAAAGGGAGAGAGAATGCCGGTGGCGATCGCGCTCGGCGGCGAAAGCATTCTTCCTTATGCGGCCACGGCGCCGATGCCCCCGGGAATCAGCGAGTTTCTGCTCGCGGGCTTTCTGAACCGCGGTCCCATCCCGATTGTCAATTGCAAGACTGTCCCACTGAGTGTGCCGGCGAATGCGGAAATCGTGATCGAGGGTTACGTGAGTAGCGAGGCGGGTCTCATCGGATTTGATCCCAACGAAATCGCGAAGCAAGCTCCAAGGGGTACCGAGTCGGAAGCGGAATTCTGGGCGCGGCAACTCGGCCCTGGAGCCATTTTCGAAGGGCCGTTCGGCGATCACACCGGTTTCTATTCGCTGCCTGATCGATACCCGCTCATGGAAGTCACGGCGATCACTCATCGACGCGACCCGGTCTATCCGACCACGATCGTCGGATTGCCGCCGCAGGAAGATTACTACTTGGGCAAGGCGACCGAGAGAATTTTCCTTCCGCTGTTGCGCACGATCGTTCCGGACATCATCGACTATGACCTTCCGATGTTCGGAGCGTTTCACAACTGCGCCTTTGTGAAGATCAAGAAGGAATACCCGCTGCATGCACGCCGCGTGATGCACGCGATCTGGGGCGCGGGTCAAATGTCGTGGACCAAGACGATCGTGATCGTGGATCACGATGTGAACGTGCACGACGGATCAGAGGTGCTGCGCACCGTCGGGGAACGGTGCGTGCCGGCGCGAGACTGCGAATTGGTCCGGGGCCCGCTCGACATCCTCGACCATGCCGCACCGTTTCTCGGCGCGGGAGGCAAGCTCGGACTCGACGCCACGCGAAAAACCGAAGCCGCCGAAATGCATCGCGCGCTGGACGAAACAGCCCAGCGGCTCTGCGAAGCGGGACCGATCGACCCCGTCACAGGGGATGCAGCCCGGGCGACCGAAACCCGCGTTCGGCGGATGCCCGGCGTGCTGGATGCGCGCGTGCCCGACGAACTCGGCGGCTGGTGGTTGTTGGTGCGCATCGCGAAACAGGCAGCGGGAGATGGGGCAAGGACCATCAAGGCGCTGGGCGGGCTTACTTCGGAATGCGGGCTGCCGCGCTGGACGCTTGTTGTGGGGGGAGACGCAGACCTTGCCAATCTGGACGATGCACTCTTTCACTGGATGGCGAATACCGCACCCGATCGTGATCGTGCTTTGAGCTTGTGCGGCAGGCGGGTTGCGTTCGATGCAACCCCGAAGCTGCCGGGAGATGAAGCGAACGGCCAGCCGGTCCGAGAGTGGCCCCCGATTCTCAAGATGTCTGCGGAGGTGGACGCGGCCGTCGACGCCAAATGGGCGGCTTTTGGCTTTGAATAACAGCAACTTTCGATTCTTGTCGCTGAATCACCCTTACCTACGCTCTACGCCCCGCTTCGAGCGGATCGTCATCATTCGGAGGACACATGCGATCGAGCATCAAGTCTCTGCTTCAGGCTGTCGTCGCTTCAAGCTTGGTTTTGCTGTCACCCGCTGGGGCTTCCGAAGCCCCAGCCCCACAGGGCGAGTGGATGAGCCACCCGCTCACCACCGTGGAAGGCATTACGGAATACCGACTGCCGAACGGCCTGCGCGTGCTGCTCTTTCCCGATCAGAGTTCTTCGAACGTCACGGTGAACATTACCTACTTCGTGGGTTCTCGGCAGGAGGGCCGCGGCGAAAAGGGAATGGCGCACTTGCTTGAGCACATGGTCTTCAAGGGCACGCCGAATCATCCCGACCCGTGGAAGAGTCTCCAGGAACACGGAGCGAACTTCAACGGCACGACTTGGACAGATCGCACCAATTACTACGAAACATTGGTTGCCAGTGACGAGAATCTCGACTTCGCGCTGAAGTTGGAAGCCGACCGAATGGTGAATTCTTTCATTTCGGCGGAAGCGCTCTCGAAGGAAATGACCGTCGTACGCAACGAATTCGAAATGGGCGAGAACAGCCCGTTCGGGATTCTGATGAAAGAGCTCTTTGCGAAGGCGTACGACTGGCACCCGTACCGCGATTCCACGATCGGCAATCGCTCGGACATCGAGCGTGTGCCCGCCGACAATTTGCGTGCGTTCTACAAGCACTATTACCGGCCGGAGAACGCGATGCTGGTCGTTGCCGGCAAGTTCGATCCGAAGTCAACGCTCGATCTCATCAATAAGTACTTTGCGCCGATTCCAAATCCGTCCGAACCGATTGTCGACACATGGACGGATGAACCGACGCAGGATGGGCCGCGATCCGTCGAGATTCGGCGCGAAGGCACGCAGGCTTCGGTCGGAGCGCTTTATCACACTCCTGCCGGATCACACCCGGATGCGACCGCCGCGACCATACTCGGTCAGGTCTTGGGCGCTCGTCCGGCCGGCCGCCTGTACAAGGCACTGGTCGAAGGCAATCTGGCTGCTGCGGTGACGGTCCTGCCGTTTGGAATGGCCGAACGGGGCCAGTTCCTGATCGTCGCGACGCTGAAGGACGGACAGGATCCCGATGCGGCACTGAAGAAGCTCGAAGAGGTGGTGGAGGGATTCGCAAAGAACCCGGTCACAGATGAAGAGGTGGAACGCGCGCGGGCCGCGGAACTCTCTCAGATCAAGATCGCCATGACCGACAGCAACCGCATCGGCGTCGATCTCACCGAATCCGCATCGCTTGGAGACTGGCGGCTGTTTTTCATCGGCCGTGACCGCATCAAGGAGATCAAAACTCCGGAAGTGCAAGCCGCCGCGGTGAAGTACCTCGTTGAGAACAACCGGACGACAGGCAAGTTCATCCCGACCAAGAGTCCGGTGCGCGCGGAAATCCCGGCGAAGCCGGACATCACGCCGATCGTCGAGGATTACAAGGGAAGCGAGACGGTCAGCGAGGGCGAAACGTTCGATCCCACTCCCGCCAACATCGAATCGCGTGTGAAGCGCACCAAGTTGGGCGAAAACATCCAGCTCGCAACGCTCAACAAGCAGACGCGGGGCGAGGCGGTGAACATTTCGATGACGGTACGCTTCGGCGATGAGAAATCGCTCGCCGGCGCGCGGGTTCCGAGTGAACTGCTCGCCTCGCTCCTGCGCCGCGGAACCTCGTCTCGAACTTTCCAGCAGATTTCGGACGAGCTCGACAAGATTCAGTCCACGATCGGGATTTCGTCTTCGCTCGGAGCGATTCGGGTCAACATCACTTCCGACAAAACGAATCTCGCGAAGGCAATCGAGCTTGCGACGGACATGCTCCGCAATCCCTCATTCCCTCAGCAGGAATTTGAAACAATCCAAAAAGAGCGGATCGCCGGGCTGGAAGCCGCCAAGGGCCAACCGCAGGCGCTCGCGCAGAACGCGATCCGGCGTGCTCTCGCACCATTCCCAAAGGACTCTCCGAACTACATCCCGACCATCGAAGAGAGTCTCGCGGAACTCACAGCGGTCACGCTCGACGATGTGAAACGGATTTACAACGAACAGGTCGGTCCATCAAGCGTCCAGATTGCCACAGTGGGCCAATTCGAAGAAAAGGAACTCGGCGACGGTCTCGAAAAGCTGTTCGGCGGCTGGTCCGTGAAGAAGCCGTTCGCGCGCATCGCACGCCCGTTTGAGCCAATTGAGGCCGGTTCGAAGGTGATCAGCACGCCGGACAAGCCGATGGCCGTCGTCGGCATGGCCACGGCAATCAAAATGCAGGACACCGATCCCGATGCCGATGCGATCGAGATCGGCGGGTACATGCTGGGCGGCGGCGCCAAGAACCGCATGAGCGACCGGCTGCGCCAGAAGGAAGGGCTCTCATACGGAGCGGGCGCGAACATTCAATCGAGCCCGCTCGACCCGGTGACCTCGATCGCCGCGTTTGCGATCTGCGCCAAGCAGAACGCCCCGAAAGCGGCGTCGGCCATGCGCGAGGAGATGACGCGATGGATCGATAGCGGGCTCGACGAGAAGGAATTGGCGGAAGCCCAGAAGAGTTATCGCCTCGAGTTCCTCTCCGAACTCAACGAGGACAACGTGGTCGCGGGCATGCTCGCCGGCGATCTCTATCTCGGGCGCACGATGAAGTGGGACGCGGAAAGGCTCGACCGGATCGAGAGCCTGAGCGTTCAGCAGGTGAACGATGCCATCAAGAAGCGGTTGTCGGGCGCATCGTTCTTTGAGTTGCAGGCCGGAGATATCGAGCCGGCAAAGTAAGCGTCGAGCGCGGTCGCCTCGATTTCGGCTTGAGATTTCCGGATGCTCAGCGCCGGGACTTGGTCGCTGCGCGATCCTTATTCAGATATCCGTCGATCAGCGACACGACCTGCTCGTGCAACTGCAGCGCGGCCTGATCTTCCTCACCCGCCGGCACTTCGTTCGCCAGAATGGAGAACGCCACAGCGTGCCCGTTGTCGTCGATCACATACCCGGAAAGGCAACGCACGTTTCGGATGTATCCGGACTTGGCCCGGAGCTCGTTCTTCGGGCGGTTGTTCTTGAAGCGCCGCTCCAGCGTGCCTTCGCCCGGCTTGGGAAGCGAGCGAACAAAGACGGAGGCAACGGCTGGATCGTTCGCGAGTGCCGCCAACCATTGAGTCATCGTCCGCGGCGAGACTCTGTTTTCTTTGGACATGCCCGAACCGTCGCGCACGATCGTGTTTTTGGCCGAATCGGGTCCGAGCTTTTCTGCCAGCAGCATCCGGATGACCGAAGCGCCGTTTTCCCAACTGCCCGGCTGCCCGGTGACGTCGTGCCCGATCCGCTTGATCATCGCCTCGGCATACAGGTTGTAGCTCTCGACATTACATCGTCGAACGACGTCGGCGAGCGGAGTTGTAACGATGGCCAGCGTGCGATCCGAAGAGAGCAACTCACCGGGCTCGGCGACACGGGCGACCGGAGTGGCATCGCCCCCACCAAGCGCGGGCTGCCCGGCACCCGAGATCGCGACTCCGGAGCGCTCGAGCCGGTCCGCAAGGAGTTGCCCAAAGAACGTCGGATTCTGTGTGAGCGTCACACGGACAGGCTGGGTGACCGCGAACCGCACATCGCCCATCAGCTGAAAGCGGTTTTCATTGGCGTCTCGCTTCAACCAGACGCTGTTGTTGCCGCTGGTAACGCTGCGCGACTTTGAGACATCCACCTCGATGATCGACGTTTCGGGATCAATCGACACGCTGGGCCGCTGACCTTCCGCACCAGGACGCGGATAGACATCCAGCACGTTCGCATGGAAGATGAGGCCCGACACTTCGGCGCAATACCAACGGTCGAGCTGGTCTCTCGGCCAAGTTGAATGGACGAATTCGCGGTCGAAGATCCGATCATCGACGATGACTTCCGAGATCTTCTTGATCCCCGCGCGCGTCACGCTTCCGGCGATCGTGTCGAGCATGTCCGACACCGTCAGCCGCGGCGAGGCATTCTGCAGAATCTCCGGATCACCGAATGCGGGGTCTCCCGAACCGACCACCACCAGCCGATCGCCGTCGAGCTTCAACTCGGTCTTGAACACGAAGTCCGGCTTCAGAGTCCAAAGCGCGGCGCCCGTGGTCAAGAGTTTCATGTTCGAGGCCGGGCAGAACCCCTCGTCGGCGTTGCGCGAGGCGAGCACCTCGCCCGTCTTCACGTCGAGCACGCTGACGCCAAGCCGCGACTTGCCGAGCTTGGCACCGTGAATCAGACGATCGACCTCGCCCTGAAGCGGCTGAGCAAGCCCGTGCGTTGCGATCACGCCCGCTGCGCAAACGGCGAGAATGGAAGGGATGGAACGCCGAGTCTTCGTCATGTGCATAAAAATTCCGACGGCTCTGAGCGCTATCGGCCAGCGACAATACCCCACTGCAATCAGGAACAGAGTCGTCGACGATTCTGATCAGCCCGCGGTAACTGCAACGCTTGCGCCGGCCGTTTCCAATTGAATCTTCGCGAGCTTCACAAGCGTTTCTACCTGAGCCTTGCTTTGAATCTCCCACTGCGCCCAGCGAATCCCGTCAACCTGCTTGGCATGGGTGATCGCATCCCGAACGGGCTTGAGGAGTTTTCGCATTGGAAGCGCCGCAACACCCTCGGCGGTCAGCGGAATGACAAGCAGCGGCTGATGCGGCTGAGGGACCAGATAGGCCCACGCGCGGCCGGCGATGGACTCGTGCCGGAATAGAACCGACCATCGCCAAGGCACGCCCTGCCACGAAACTTCTTCGGACGCGCCCTCGATGCCGAGCAACTGACCACGAGCGACTTCCGCCGCGGAATGAAGCGATTTGGAAATCTCGGAGATCAGCAATTCCGCACTGGGCTTGCGAAACCGATCATTCCACGCTGAACGGGCGACCGTGCCGCTGGACATACACACTCCGCGCTTTGGAAACCCCAACCCTGGAACCTTTTCCCCGTCCGCAAACGACGCTATTTGAGCCATCCCTGCCAGACACCGTCCCAACATTATTGCCCTTCTCGGGTGGTCGGTAAAGTCGCTGGTCCGCAGTTTGGCGAACGGCTCCTACCGGGCCCCTATTCTTTTCCAGATGCCTGCAGACGCGTCATTTCCGACACCGCAAAGCCCTTTGGGCGACCCGTGGGAAGGGTCCGGGGTCAATCTGCTGCTCGTAGACGACAACGAGCAGAATCTTGAGCTGCTTGAGGCCTACCTCGAGGACCTTTCTTGCGAGCTGCGGCTTGCCCGTGACGGCATGGAGGCCCTCGATGCCGTGGCCGCAAAACACCCGGACGTGATCCTGCTTGACGTCATGATGCCCCGCATGAGCGGATTCCAGGTGTGCGCCAAGCTCAAGCAGGAGAGTGCCACAAAGGACATTCCGATCATCATGGTCACCGCCCTGAACGAGGTCAGCGACGTGGAGCGGGCCATCGAATGCGGCGCAGACGACTTTTTGAGCAAGCCCGTCAACAAGCTCGAGCTTCTGACGAGGGTGAAATCGCTGGTTCGGATCAGCAAGATGCAATCCGAACTTCAGCGCACGCTTTCGCAGCTCCGAGCATTTCGCGATCAATCCGGGAATTGACGCCGGGCTGTGTCGAAGAATTGCCCTGTTCCGGGCTTGCGCCTAGTATTTCGACCCCTGTCAGGGGCCCGTCGGGCGATGAGCCTGTGGGAAATTCCCAGCCGGTAGTTACCATGCCCACGATCAACCAGCTCGTTCGCCGTCCCCGTCGCAGCCCCGCCAACAAATCGAAGGTGCGCGATCTCAATCTTTCGCCGATGAAGCGCGGCGTGTGCCTTGTTGTGCGCACCATGACGCCGAAGAAGCCGAACTCGGCGCTGCGCAAGATCGCCCGCGTGCGTCTTTCGAACGGCCGCGAAGTCACGGCCTACATCGGCGGCGAAGGCCACAACCTGCAGGAACACTCGATCGTTCTCGTCCGTGGAGGCCGCGTCCGCGACCTTCCCGGCGTTCGATACCACGTCGTTCGCGGCAGCCTCGACTGCCTGGGCGTCGAAGGTCGCAAGCAGAGTCGCTCGAAGTACGGTGCGAAGCGGGCCAAGGGCGGCGCACCGGCGGCGAAGAAGTAGCAGCATTCCGCGGCGAGTAATCGCCGGCAAGCGTGAGCCCACGCCTGCCGAACGGTGAAAAGTCCCGGGGCATCGTCGCTCCGGTCACGCCGAAAACCCGACTGCCGGCCACAATCGGCCGAACAGTCACAAGGGAGTTTCCTTTCGATGGGCAAGTTCACCAAGGCAGACGAACAGTTACGTCCCGATCCGCGTTTCGGCGACAAGGTGTTGTCGCGCTTCATCAACTGTGTGATGCGACAGGGCAAGAAGTCGGTCGCGCAGCGCGTTGTGTACGACGCGATGGACATTATCGAAGAGAAGCTCGCGAAAGAAACGGCGCCTGAGAAGCCGGAGAACTCGATCGCGCTTTTCCGCATGGCGCTCGAGAACGTCAAGCCGTTTGTCGAAGTTCGCTCCAAGCGAATCGGCGGCGCGAACTACCAGGTGCCGATGCAGGTAAACCACAAGCGACAGCAGTCGCTGGCTTTCCGCTGGATCATCGATTCGTGCCGCGCCGAGAAAGGCCGACCGATGGCCAACCGTCTTGCCGACGAGCTCTATGCCGCGGCAAAGAAGGAAGGCAAGGCGATGATGACCCGCGACCAGACGCACAAGATGGCCGAAGCTAACCGCGCGTTCGCTCACTTCGCCAACTGATCGCGTTCTTCAAACTCAAGACCGCAGACTGACCCGGCGCTCGCCGGGTTTTTCATTGGCGAACGACCCATTGAAGGATTGGGGCGTACCCGATGCATGGGAAGTAATCCGAAGCGACGAGAAAGCGTGAAGCCGTGGCTCTGGGCGTGGCTTCTGCTCTGCGCCGGCTTCTATCTTGTGCACATCGCACTTTGGCTGCACAATCGCTACGTGATCGCGATGGAGCCGATCGGCTGGTTTCTCAAGCCGATCGGGAATCTCGTTCATGTTCTGACTCTTCCGGGCTGGCTCGTCGCGCGCCTGACTCTTCATTCGTGGGGTGAGAGCGATCTGGTCGCGGCGCTGCTCGCGTGCGCCATCGGTTTGTTCGCGATCATCATCGGCGCAATGTGGCTGATGTCCGTGCGTCGACTGCTCGCCGGGAACGCAAAGCCAGACCATCAAACCATCATTCCCGAATCCGACGGGAGCAATTTACCGACGCGTTTCTCGCGCCGGAAGTTTCTGACAGATGGCCTGGTTTTCGGATCGTCCGCCGCCGCCTTGTCGGTCGTTGCGGACGCGGCCTGCATCGAGCCGGCGCGACTGCGGTTGCAGCGATACACCGTGGCGATTCGCGATCTTCCACGCGAATTCGAAGGATTGCGCCTCGCTCAATTGACGGACACGCACCTTGGCCCGCGCGTCCCGGCCGAATTCATCGACGCAGCGATCCGCATGGCGATCGGTTTGCAACCCGATGTTTTTCTGTTGACGGGCGATTACGTTCACTGCGGGCTGGAATGGATCGAGCCCGCTACTCGTCAATTCTTTCCTCTCGTCGCGACCGGAAAACCCGTCGTTGGAGTACTCGGGAACCACGACTGGTTCAACGACGGCTCGCGGATGTCGCGTTCGTTGAGCGCCGTGGGCGTGCGAATGATCGACAACGACCGAGTCTTTCTGAGTGCGTCCGGCTCGCGGGAGTTCTCGCTCGCGAGTTCTCCCGTTGGACCGTCCATCTGCATCGGCGGTCTGGGCGATCTCCGACAACATCACATCGACCCGGAAAGGGCCTTGGCGTTCGTCGATCCACGGATGCCGCGCCTGGTGATCGCGCACAACCCCGACAGCGCGGAAGAGTCGAGCGTCGTGAGTCGTGGCGCTCCCCGGATCGACTTGATGATTTGCGGGCACACGCACGGCGGACAGGTGCGCATACCGGGGATAGGCACGGGCACCGGGCTGATGTCGCAATACGGCGATCGGTATTCTGCGGGTCTCGTGCAGGGCCCCAAATGCCTCGTTCTGATTTCACGCGGCATCGGCATTTCCCTTGTTCCGTTCAGATTCCTGGTGCCGCCCGAAGTCGTGGAGATCACTCTCACGCGATCAGCGCCCACCGAATAACGATCGCCTGATACTCTTGCGTGTGAGTCCAGATTCCAAACTTCCACTCCCGGACCATCTGCACGATCGATACTCGCGCCAGGTGATTCTGCCCGGAATCGGCGAAGCTGGCCAGCAGGCAATCGCTCAAGCCCGCGCGGTCGTGGTGGGCTGTGGGGCGCTCGGGTGCACCATCCTCGACCAACTCGCTCGCGCCGGCATCGGCCGGCTCTCCATTCTCGATCGCGACATCGTCGAGTGGACCAACCTTCAGCGGCAAGTCCTATTTGACGAAGAGGATGCTCAAGCCGGAACACCGAAGGCGATTGCCGCGCGAAACCGCATTGCGCGAATCAATTCGGCGATTTCTGTCGCCGCACACATCGCGGACCTCAACCACGAGAACGCGCAGGCATTGATACTCGCCGACAACCCTCCCGACGTGATCCTGGACGGCACCGACAACTTGGAAACACGATACTTGCTCAACGATCTTGCCGTAAAGCACGGCATCCCACTGATCTACGGCGGCGTGATCGCACGGCGCGGCATGCAGTTCACGATCCGACCGGGGCGCGGACCCTGCCTGCGCTGTGTGTTTCCTGAGCCCACTGCCGGAGCTGTGGAAACCTGCGATACAGCCGGGGTGCTGGGTCCGGCCGTTTCGATCTCCGCGTCCCTCCAGGTTTCGGCGGCACTCGATCTGATCGTCGCACGGGATCGCGATGTGCCCCCGCTTCTCACGGAGTTCGATCTGGGAACGGGCCGCTTTCGCACGCTCGACCTCTCGAATCTCTCCGGCGCTCGGTCGCGCGAACAATGCATCTGCTGCGGCCAATCCCGGTATGAATTCCTGTCCGGTGAGCGAGTCCGACCCGCTGTCTCATTGTGCGGCAGGGGAGCGTTTCAGGTTGCGGCCGGTCCGCACGGGATCGATCTTGCGAGTCTGGCGAAGAGAGTCTCTCGTGTTTCACCGGTCACATCGAATGAGTTCTTCGTGCGCATCAGACCTCGGGAGGGTATCGAAATGACGGTCTTCGCCGATTCTCGCGCGGTTGTTCGCGGGGCGGCGAACGATGGAGAAGCGCGATCTTTGTACGATCGATATGTTGGCGTTTAGCTGAGCGAACGCACTCTCTCGGAGGCAAGTCCATGGGTCAGGTCTTTGAGCAAATCATCGCGGCGGCCCGGCGGGGGCGCGGGCTCGCCGAAAAGATGACCGTCGGCGTCACGCCTCAAATGTTTTGCAGGAAGCCTCGCTTCGAAACAACATCCGGGACAAGGGTGATCGACTGCAATCATCCGGCTTTCGTATACGGGCACTTGGCCCTGTATCCGGCCCGGCTTTATTCGCTTGTGGAACTCGATCCGGCACCCGTCGCGGCACCTCCCGAATTCACCGACCTTTTCAAGGCCGGCGTTGAATGCAAAGACGATCCGGAGGGCAGTTTCTATCCGGCCATGGAGACAATCACCACAGCTTTTTTCCGCGGTTATGACGGCGCTTTCGATCGCCTCGTCTCCCTGGACGATGCGTTGCTCCAGAGGCCCACGCCGGATGAGCGATACCGACAGCACTTTCCAACGGTCGGTGTGGCCCTGACTTTCATGCTCACGAGTCACGTCATGATGCACATGGGTCAGGTGAGCACTTGGCGGCGTTGCTTCGGCCTTCCATCCGCTATGTAGTCGGAATCAAGAACGGGTCGATCGATTCTCGTCCTAAATCGGACGCGAGCAATTCGCGCATCGACCCGATTCATCGCGCCGGAGTTCAAAGCCGCACGCTGGACACCACGACTTGCCGCACCGGCGAAACCATTCCTGTTCGGAGCGGTCGAACAACTTGACCCCCAAGAACACGCCTGTTGCGGTCATTCCCGCCAAGAAGACAATCCACCCGATCGACTGTCCACCGGTCTCAACTGGTTGCGGCGACAAGAACACAGATCCGACCATCATGGCTGCGCAGGCGAACAAGCCGGGCATAAAGGCACTCTCGAGCGCGATGCGGGCTCGCGCCGTCCACGCCGAGCGTTCGTCCTGAACGACCTCCCCGATCAGGTGGCCGCACTCGCTGCAATGCCGGTCTGTCACTCCCCGACGCTCATATCCGCATTCTCCACAGTGCACCGATGTTTGTCCGCGAGCGCGGCGAGGCGTCATCGCCTGGAAGAATCGAAGCGAAATCAACATCGCAACAGCGCCGCCGGCGAGAACGATCGCGTACATCACCGGATTCGCCCAGAAGACCGCAACCTCGCGAGTGCGACGGCTCGTCTCGAACCATACGTTGAAACGCACAAACGCGCTGCCGGCCGCGATCCCGATCAAAACGGTGAGCAAACCTCCCAGAGCAATTGCGACCACACTTGCACGCCGCACCTGTTGTCGCTCCCGAGCGAGCTTCCCGATGATCGCGGGGTCGGGCAAAGCAAGCTGGTGGGTGCCATCCGCTATTGCGCTGCCGACCGGCGACGTTTGCCGTCGCTCCGCCATGGCCGAAAGTTGTTCGTAGTACGTTGACGCGGACTCGGACGGTCGAGCCTGCAAACTCGACAATGCAGGGCTCGGCACAATCGCAGCCAAGGTCGTCGGATGCGCCCTTATCACTCCGGCTTTTTCCCAGGCGTTCTCAAACGCGTGGTGCAGGTGTCGGGCCGACTTGAGCCGGTACATGGCCGAGCGGTTCATCGCACGCTCGAGCACATCAATGACGCCCGCCGGCACACCTCTGGCGTGGAGTTCACCCGTTTCGAGAGCGAGCTGGCCCTTTCGACGCAAAACCTCTTCGGAATCGCCGCGGAACGGGGGTCTGCCCGAAAGAATCTGAAACGCAGTCGCACCGATGGCGTAGACATCCGTGCGTACAGAAGCGATGCCCTCAAACATCTCCGGCGCCATGTACGCGATCGTCCCGGCCCGAGAGCCCATCTTCGTCCCGAAGGTCAACTGGTCTTGAACCTTTGCCAGACCGAAATCGGTCAACACGCAATGCCCATCCCGCGAGACCATGACGTTGGCGGGCTTGATATCGCGGTGGACCAGATTCCGATCGTGCAGCTCCGATGCCGCTTCGCAAATTTCGCTCAGCAGCGTCCTGGCGACCGGCAGTTCCAGCGCGCCTCGCTCGGACACAATTTCCGAGAGGTCCCTCCCGTTCACCAGTTCGAGCACAAGAAACGGCACGCCGTCGATCACGTCCGCGTGAAAGACCTGGTTGAGGCCGGGGTGATGACATCCCGCCGCGGCACGAGCGCCACGGATGAGGGCTTCAAATGTCGGATCCGCGTCCGTTGGCGTGAGATGAAGCAGGAACTTCACGGCGACTTCGCGATCGAGAAGCTCGTGGTGTCCAAGCCAAACGACCCCCATTCCGCCTCGACCCAATTGCCGAAGCAGACGCACAGGACCGACGCGCGAAGGCAACTGCCGCGCCGGCTCCTGAGGAAAGTCCGATTCACTTCGGGTCTCTGCTTCTGAGTCCGCCACGGCGGGGAATGGTAACGGCCCTCGCGAGGCGTCCGCGAATCGCGAAATCTAGCGGCGTGCCACCTTTTTGATGTCCTTCGATCCGATCCACACCTTTTCATTGCTCTGAATGTCTATCAGTTCGAGGTTGATCTGGTAGTACTGCACGATGGTGCGTCGGTCGTTGCTTTCCTGCTTCACCTCGCCAACGCGACCGAGCATGATGTAGTCCGCGCCGAGCTCCATCGCCTGTTTCTTGACCGTTTCCGGCATGTTCCAGGCCTGACCCTGTTGGCGCTCATCCCGGATCTCGCCGCGCTGATCGCGATCGGCCACCACACGGACGCGACCGGAGTTGATGAGCTCTTCCTCGAATCGCTTGGTCACAAGTTTGGTATCCACGTAATCGCTGGTCTCGTTGCGCACGGTACCCACAAACACAACAGGTCGGTTTCCATTGTGCGAAACTCGGAAGTTCTCGACCCACGGGCGCGCGAGGCAATCGGCGATGAGCGCCCGATACGCTTCGCGCGCGTCGTCGTCTTGCCACCTGTAATCCACATCGACCGTCTTTTCCGGGTCGACGCGCTGTACACCCCAGTTTCCGTACGCTCCGCCGCTGTTGCACCCCGCCCCGCCGACGGTCATGCACGCCACACCGATTCCACTCAGGACGAACGAAACTAACTTTGCGATGGAGCCCATGGATTCCTCTCCGGGCGCGGGATTCATGCCGCGTCACGCTAAGTTTATACGCACTAACTTGCTCGTGGGTTTCGAATTCTGCTGGAAGGCGATTCCGTCTGCAGCGGCTACTTCGCCGTGGTTTGCACCACGGTGGCCAATTGGGCGGCGACAGGACCTTCGGGAATTGCCACGTCTGTCCATGCAGAATCACCCACCAATCTCCCCGACTCGTCCAAGTACACCAGTCGAACTCGATGAGCGCCCGGAGGAAGTGTGGCGAGTCCGACAAATGCCTTGGCGGGCAAGAACTCCCAAGAGCGAAGATCGGCCTTTTCAGTTGCTCCCAAAACCGCAAGTCCTATGAGCCCTCCGACGGATCGGATGAGCCACTGCGTGTTTTGGTCCTGCTGCGTTTGGGCAACTACCTCCGAGGCTCCCACTGTCGCTCCGGCTTTCACGAGATATCGCACCATGGTTCGTTGGTAGATCAAGGGCAGCTGCCGTCGAAAATTCTCCGCGGCGACGGCACCCAGATCTTCGACAAGCTGCAGATTTCCGCTATCGCGGATTGTGCCGCCGGAATCTTGTGATTCGATCCGCACGGAAGCGACCGCGCTCCCGCGCAACACCATGCGAGGCAACTCGAAGTACACGGGGAACGAAAAGATGGCGATCGGGCCGACACGATCCGGCGCGAGGTACGGCCCGCACCCGGTCAGGGAAACGATGAGCACGTTGCCCGCCCCGGGATCCAGGTCCGACAAGCCGGCAAAGGCGTCCGCGTTGACATCAGGAAAAAGCTTCGGCTGCGCTTCCATTGCCTGCAGCAGCCGCTTTCCGGCCACGCGTTGAAACTCCCTATCGCCCGTTTTCATGAACGTGATCGCCGAGAGATAGGTTCCCAGCGGGCTTTCGATGAACTCGCCGCCCGTCGGGGTCGCGTACTTCTGTGCTACTCCGGCTCTTTCGGCGGCGGCGTAGCGATCGCCCGCCTCGTTCCTGAGCGCCTTTTCTTCCCGAAGATACTGATCGCGTAGCAGATTCGCCTTGTTCGCCATGCGCCGGGCCTCGACCGTCGCTCCGCCGTCAACGCGACCCTGCTGGAGTTGAGCCAGCATTTTGAAGACATTGACGTAAACATCTTCATACGGTGGCGCGATGTAGGGCACGACGGTGTCGTTGAGCACCCACTGCGCCGCCTGTTCCGACGGCTTGAGTTCGCGCTGTGCATCAATCCGCTTTTCGGCGTCGTCGAGCGTGCGCATCGTCATGGATGCATTGTTCTGAGCGAGCGCTACGCCGCCGCGATCCAGAAGCCAGAGCAACCGGTTCCGATCACCGAAGGCGTCGATCGTTTCCGGGTCGTCGAGCGTTTTCGCGGCCGCTTCGAACGCGCCGGCCTGATGCTCGGTGCGCAATCGATCCTGCGCGACGTCGAACGGTGAAACACAACCCGAAAGAATTCCCGTCGCCGCGAATCCCGCAACCAGTGCAACGCACGCTCGCCGCGCCATGTTGTGTGGTAGATTGATCGCTATGGACACACCGGCTCACACTCCGCCGCTGACTCTCGATGGTTTCCAGCGGCTGATTCGGGATCGATATTACGCAACCGACAGCAAGCGAGGCCCCGCCGCCACCTTTCTCCTCCTCACCGAGGAATTCGGGGAGCTGGCGACGGCGCTGCACGCGAATCTGCCGGGCAAGACTCCGACGCCCGAGCAGCAAGCCAACCTGGAGGAAGAATTCGCGGATGTGTTGGCGTGGCTCGCGACGATTGCCAATATCACGGGCGTGAGTTTCGAAAAGGCGGTACAGAAATACACGATTCCCGGACTCGTTCAAGGAGTCAAGGACTAACCGAGGCGACTCCCCGCCCCTCTACGAGCGAACCGATCCGCACCCCGGCGTTTTCGAGCTCCGCGTCACGAAGTACACGGGAGATTTCGACCACAAGCGTGTCGTCCGCCGGCGGACCATATCGGAAATGCTCGACCGCACTCAATAGCTCACGGCTCCACGAGTGTTCCCGATTCCGATCATTGGCGAGTGAAGCCACCAGACGAAGAAATCCCTGCACGCCGAGCATCTTGCCGGTTCTGTCGCGCGCTTCGATGGCGCCGTCTGTATATGCCACGAGCGTGTCGCCGGGACCGAAATCCGTCGCGATCTGCGCCGCATCGAACTCCTCGGATTCGCAAGCCCCCAGAACCAGGGCGGTCGAATTCAGTTCGCGCACGGTCCCGTCCACCGCGATGAGAAACGCGGGAGGATGTCCGCCGCTGGCAAATTCGAGGGTTCCTGTGCTGGAATCGATGCGGAGGCAGAGGGCGGTGACGTACACGGAATGTGAAGCGAGCGTCAAATGAACGTACCGGTTCAAGAGTGAAAGCACACGGCCGGGCTGAATCGTGGGGTCTTCCGCAAAAACTCTTTCCAGCTCCCCGTGCAGTCGGTTCACAGTCAATGCCGCAGGAATACCGTGCCCCGTGACATCCATCAGCACGACGCTGAGCCTCTGCCCGCCAGCGACACCGGGACCGATGTGCGCGTAGAGGTAGTCCCCGCCGATCTGGCGCATCGGCTCGTATTGATACCCAAGCTGCAGGGGTCCGGCATCGATGCGCGCCGGGAAGAGCGCTTCGTGAATTCGCCGCGCGTCGGTCAATTCCCGGCGCACTTCGCCGTAGCGTTGCTGGAGCACCGCCATCTTAAACTGGCTTGCGTACTGCGAATGTTTCAGCCACGCGATGAGCACACTCGGCGCGAAGAGCGCGACGATAAAAAAGGCGTAGCCCAAGACGCCTCCGAAGCTGGCGCCCCCCAGAATCCGAATGATGATGTAGAGCAGAGCCAATGCGCCCGCCGCGAGCACGGCGGACCGAGCGGCCCACGGCAAGAGCACGCAGGCAATCAGGAGAGTGATGGAAGCTTCCAGCCAGCCGATGCTCCCACCAAGACCGATCGCCGCAGCGATCATGTGATACGCCCCGACCAGGATCACCACAACCTGCGACAATCGCAGAAGCGATAGCTCCTGCACCCTACCCCGCTGCGTCCAGAGCAGCGCCGTGATAAAGACGACGACCGGAATGAGACTCGCGCCGACGGCCATCAGCGCCGGGAAAGCCTCCTTCCAGATAAACTGAATCGCGCTGGCAGCATTCTCCTGCGAAGCGTTGTAGAGGCTGACGCTTCGCACGATCAGGCCGATCGCCGTCACGGTCATCCCGAAGATCGCGCCGATGGTGCAGAAAACGACAAATCGCTGCTTGAGCAGTCTGAGCGTGTGCGCTTCGAACTCGCCCGCGAATTCCGAGGTGTTCAGCGAGCGAGTTGTAGGAGCCTTCGGCATCATCGATCACTCACGCCCCGCGCCCGGCTTCCAGAGTACATCGGTTGCACCATTCCCGTTTGCCGTTCGTGCCAGAACGAACAACAAATCGCTCAAACGATTGAGATACCGGACGGCTTCGGCGCTGGTAGCTGCCGGTTCAGAGTCCATTAGTGCAACCGTGGCGCGCTCGGCACGCCTCGTCACGGTTCGCGCGGCATGAAGCTCTGCCGCCAGAGGCGTTCCCCCCGGAAGGACAAAGCTTGTGAGCGGTGGAATGAGTTCGTTGAACTCATCAATAAGTTTTTCCAGCTTCTCAACTTGGCCCGCGGTGATCCGGAGTGCCGCGCCGGCAGCCTCGCCCGGTTCGATCGGCGTGGCGAGATCCGCCCCCAAATCGAACAAATCATTTTGGATCGCCAGCAGCGCAGCGCGCGTCTTCGATCCTTGGTCCGCGTGCAGAATCGCCAAACCTATGAACGAGTTCGCCTCGTCAACGGAGCCATAGGCTTCGACCCGAAGGTCTGTCTTTTTGACCCGCCGTCCCCCGACGAGGCCGGTCGTGCCGTCGTCGCCTGTACGGGTGTATATCTTGTTCAGTTTCACCATCTCAATTTCGCCCTCCCCCGTCGCCCCTACTTGATCGTGGCACAGATTCCTCCCATCAGCCAACAGCGTATCCGACCCGTGGAAGTCGGTGGGTCGCTTTCACCTTCAGAAGCTTCGCTTCATGGGATTCGATCAACGTGGCTTTTTCAAGATTTCTCCCAACGATCGGGCACTTTGGTCGAGCGCGTGTTGCGAGCTCGCGGAATCTTGGATCCCGATTTCCTTACTCCGTCGCTCACCCAGCTTCACGATCCATCGCTGCTGCCCGGAATCGATCGCGCCGCCGAGCGCATTCTGCGCGCGATCCGGCAGCGCCAGCGAATCGTCGTTTACGCGGACTACGACGTGGATGGAGTTTCCGCGGCGGCGATCCTGTGGCACATGGTCCGGGCGATCGATCCGGACGCGAACGTTTCGACCTACCTCCCCCATCGCCTCGAAGAAGGTTACGGCCTCAACGCCGAAGCGATCTCAAAGCTTTGCGATTCCCACGATCTGATCGTGAGTGTCGACTGCGGCGTGACGGCCGTCGTCCCCGCGCGCATCGCGCGCGATCGCAAGATCGATCTCATCATCACCGATCACCATACTCCGCCAACCGAGGCCGCGGGGTTGCCCGAAGCCTTTTCGATCGTCCATCCCGCGATCCCCGGCCACAAGCCCTATCCGTTTCCTCACTTGTGCGGTGCGGGCGTCGCGTTCAAACTCGCGTGGCGGCTCGCCACTCTTCACAATGAATCGGAAAAAGCGGCGCCACCTTTCAAGCGCCTGCTCGTCGAATTGCTCGCCCTGGCGGCGATGGGAGTGATCGCCGATGTCGTGCCGCTTCGGGGCGAAAACAGGGTGATCGCCCGATTCGGCCTTGAACAAATTCTCCGAAGCGCGCTTCTGGGCGTGCGGGCGCTCCGCGACGAATCGGGAATCGGCGAAGATTCGATCGACGCTGCCGACATCGGTTTCAGGCTCGCACCACGTCTCAACGCGATCGGCCGCCTCGGCCACGCTCGGGAAGCACTCGAGCTTCTCACGACGGCGGATGTCGGCCGCGCTACCGACATTGCGAAGGCTCTGAGTGTCTGGAACGACGAACGAAGAAAGACTGAATCTCTCATATCGCGTCAGGCCGAATCGCTCGCAGTGCAAGCGGGCATGACGGCTCACGACCATCGGGCGATCGTGCTCTGTGACTCGTCTTGGCATCGGGGCGTGATCGGAATCTGCTGCTCCCGCCTCGTCGGGCAATTCCACCGCCCCACCATCCTTCTTCAGCGCGACGGCGAGACTTGTCATGGTTCCGCCCGGTCGATCGACGGCTTCGATCTGCATGAAGCGCTCCAGGCGTGCTCGGAGCACCTCGAGTCATTCGGCGGCCATGCGATGGCGGCAGGAATGAAAATCCGCTTCGATCGGCTCGAAGCGTTCAGGCACGCATTCGTTTCCTACGCGAACAGCAAGCTGAGCCACTCGGATTTGACGCGCCGAACGTACATCGATGCGGAATGCGAAATTGGCGAACTCGATCTGGCGGCGGCCGAAGATCTGGCACACCTCGCACCGTTCGGTCGCGAAAACAACAAGCCGCTTCTCTTGATTCGGGGCGCGCGGATCGCATCGGCTGCGCGACCGCTCGGAAGTTCGGGCAAGCACCTCTCATTCGCCATTGGGGACATGCGAACAGCGCTGCGCATCAAGTGCTGGAATTGGGCGGGCATTCTCGCGAACGCGGGGATCTCCCTTCGTCCCGGACAGGAATACGACCTTTTGGTTTCCCCCGAAATCAACACATGGAACGGGCGCCGCTCGGTTGAAGCCTCGCTCGAAGACCTGCGGCTCACCGACTAGGGCGGCCGTTGTGATTCATTGGCTCTGCGGGATCACGGGCAGACCGCAAGGTTGTACGAAATCAGGAACAGGCCGAAGTCTGCATCATCAACGACGCCGTTGAGATTCAGATCGCCCGGACATTCCGCCGGCGGCGCGGGACACTCGATCTTGTCATACGCCTGGACAAACAGAACATAGTCGAGGTCGTTGACTATGCCGTCGAAATTGAGGTCCGCGGCGCAGTACGGCCGCTGCGTCAGAACGAAGAGTCGCGACGTGTTACCGCGCTTTCCCACCGCGACGATCTGGCCGAGGTCATTGATGTCCAGGAGCAGGCTGATCGTGACGTCTGAAGGAAGGTTGGCGAGCGTGCGCAGGTCGTACCACTTGCCGTCCTGGTACAAGCCGGTCGGATAGCCGACGCTTGTGGCGATGATCTGACCGAACGAGTTCAAGCGGAGAGGGCCGCTCGGAACTGTCATCCCGGGAACGAGGTTTCCAAACGTGTAGATCTTCTTCGCGACCCCGTTGCTCCAGTATTGAATCCCGACCTTGGTCACGCTCCCGTCGATCCAACTCGCCGTGCTCACGACCTCTCCGATGTCGTTCATCGCCGGCTGCGACGAGTAGTACACATCGGGAATCGGTGTCGCGACTCCGTTGCTCGAATACACGTAGTAGCTGTTCATGAGCGAACAACCGCCGCCCGATCGCGTCTGCGAACCGTAACCGTTGACCAGCAGGTCGCTCGCGTTGTTGATCGAATAAGACACGCTCGAATACACGGTGCACGCCGAGGTGCATTGCTGCGACCACGGCCCGGCGGACTTCCACGCTCCTTCTTTCCCGAATCCGCCTTTGCCGTACCACTGCGTGCTGCCGTTGCCGCAGTCAACAACGCTGAACGGAACGACAAACACACCCAACTCGCGCTTGTTGTTGATCCCGGTGGCGCTGTTCGCCATCCACGACGGGCCGGTTGGTCCATCCACAAGTTGTCCGTTCGACCACGCCCATGCGCGCGCGATGGTGCTTCCCGTTTGCTGATAGGTGCCGCAGACATCTCCGAAATCGTTGACTCCCGTCACGGCGGTCCAGGTCCTTCCCGATTGTCCGGGAACTGCCTGAAGCGAACCGTTCTTCCAGAGCACGGGACCCGTCGTCGAGTAAGCGGCCACCCAGCCCCTGATATTGATGAACGCCTTGTTGGAGGGCACCGAGATCGGGATCTCACCCGTCAGATCGAAGCGACCCGGCGCGCCTCGCGCGAGCTGCGCGCAGACGAAAAAGGCGCCCATCGTGAAGGCTACTTCACAGTTATTCATCGCGCGCATCACAATCCAATCCGGCCGCGGCGGCCTGACGTCCGAGCGTCATGATGGGTGTCAACCCCGAGTCCGCGTCCCACGCGCACCGCCGAGTGCACCCTGCTCCCCTCAATCCCTTAATGCTACTTGCGGAAGGACCGAAAAAGCAACAACATCTTCAAGTCCGAGAACATTTCACTTCCGCGGCTTGATGACGGGACTTAGTCAAGCGACGCGGCATCCGGATGGCCCAATTCCTTCGCCCTGTCACGAAGCCGCTCAAAGAGCGATGCCTCGCCGGCCCGGCGCGCCCTCACGGCGGCATCAAAGGCCAGATTCGCGTTCTTTGGCGCCGCGTCCGAGGCCTCTGCCAGGACTTGGGCCGCTTCGGTGCCGCGGTGCAGCGAGGAGAGCGCATCGGCGAGGACGCGTGCATGAGCCTCTACGGCGCGCTCGCTTGGCTCGAGCCCGACGAGCAATTCGACCGTCTTCTCGGGACGCCCCGCGCGAGCGTGAATCCGCGCTTCAATGAATCTCCAGACCGTAATGCGGGGCTGCAGCTTTCTCGCCTTCTCGATCTGCTGCATCGCCACGTCGAGCTTGTTTTCTCGAAGCGCGATCTCCGCGAGCGAGCCCCACACGCGTCCATCGTCGGCATTGAGTCGGCCGGCACGCACGAGGCTCGCGCGCGCTTCGTCCAGTCTGCCGAGTTGGAGCTGCACCTGCCCGAGATAGAGCGGATACTCCGCGTTCGTCGGGTCCGCTGTCTGTGCCGCGGCATAGTGCTCGAGGGCTCGATCGGTCTTTCCGAGCATGCTCGAAATGGTTCCAGCTTGAAACTCGAGCCTGGCGTCGCGCGGTCCGATGGCGAGCGCGCGAACGTAGCTGTCGTAAGCGGAGCTGAAGTCATCTTTGTCGAGCATCAATTCTGCGAAAGCGATGCGCAAACGCTGATCGGTCGGGAACTGCGCGATCGCGCCGCTCAGGATCGCTTGGGCTTCGGACGTTTTTTGTGCCCGCAACAGATTGTCCACGGAATCAAGAATCGCGTCGACCTTCCGGGCGTCGGGGTCCTGCGCCTTGATTGCCGGCGCGGTGGGTTTCTCGGGCGCGAGCGAGCGAAGCGTCGGGATCGACCCGAAATCCAGCGGCGCCGAGGGATCCCGCAGCAGATAGATCGCGGCCCCGATGATCGCGCCAATCACCAGAACCGCGAAGAAGGCGGCGACCCGAATGAATCCTCCCGAGCGATGCACCGATCGGGCGGCAACCGTACCGCGGCGCGTACACTCGCCCTCCAATGTCCGAGACTTCCAAGCCATCTTCCGCTTCCGAGGCGACCGGCGGCGTCGAACTGCCCAAGCAGTACAAACCCGCCGACCATGAACAGCGTATTCGCGCCCGCTGGGACGAGGCAAAGGCGTTCCACGCCGATCCGCAGCGCGTCCTGCGGGGCGAGGCCAAGCCCTACTGCATCGTCATCCCGCCTCCGAACGTGACGGACCGGTTGCACCTGGGGCACGCGCTCAACAACACGCTTCAGGATGTGCTCGCCCGGGCACACCGGATGAAGGGCTTCGAGACGCTCTGGATGCCCGGAACGGACCACGCGGGCATCGCCACGCAGGCGGTGGTCGAGCGCCGGCTGAAGAAGGACGAGGGGATTACGCGTCAGCAACTCGGTCGCGAGAAATTCGTCGCGAAGGTGCAGGCGTTCAAGGACGAGTACGAGAAGATCATCACCGATCAGCTCAAGCTGATGGGGTGCTCCTGCGACTGGGATCGCCAACGCTTCACGATGGATGAGGTCTGCGCCCGCGCCGTGCGCGAGGCGTTCTTCCGGCTCTTCAAAGACGGGCTCATCTACCGCGGCAAGCGCCTGGTGAACTGGGACCCGGTGCTGCAAACGGCGGTCTCGGATGATGAGTGCTACGAGGAAGAGATCGACTCTTCGTTCTTCTACCTGCGCTATCCGCTGAGGGAAATGGCCAAAGGGCCAAAGCGCCAAAGCGCCAAAGTCTCCGCGAATGAATCGATGCCGGTTACGTGGAACGAACTCGCGCGGCGCGGGTATCCGGGTGCAGAGCAGCATGGCGGCGAAGAACAGGCCTGGGTGACGGTCGCGACGACGCGGCCGGAGACCTATCTGGGCGATACTGCGGTTGCGATCAATCCGAAGGACCCGCGTGCGAAGTCGCTGCGCGGGCTGTTCGTCGAGTTGCCGCTGGTCGGCCGCATCATTCCGGTGATCGAGGATGATTACGTCGTGCTGCCCGCGGCGATGCAGGCGGACCCCGAGGCCGCAAAGGGTGATCCGAAAGCGGTGTACGCAACCGGCTTCCTGAAAGTCACGCCGGCGCACGATCCGAACGACTACGAGATCGGCCAGCGCCACAAGGACGCGATCGAGGCCTGCGGCAACCCGGTGATGATCAACATGCTCGCGCCGGACGGAAGCGTGAGCGACAAGCACGGTTGGTCCGATGTGGGTGATGCGCATCTGTTTGTGGGCCTGCCGCGCGAGAAGGCGCGGAAGAAGGTGCTCGAAGAGTTCAAAGCGCGAACGGTTGACAACTCGACCGCGACGCTGCTCGCCGAAACCAAGCCTTATCGCCACAGCGTAAAGCACAGCGACCGCAGCAAGGCGATCATCGAACCGTACCTGAGCGATCAGTGGTACGTGAAGGTGACGGACGATCGACTGGCGCCGGCGGCGAATAGAGCATTGTCTTCTGCCTTTGGTGGCACTGGTCTGGAGACCAGTGCCACCAAAGGCAAAGAGAAAGCCAACTCAGACGGAGAACTTCGGTTCTATCCGGCCCGCTACGCGAAGACGTACGAGCAGTGGCATGATGGAATTCGGGATTGGTGCATCAGCCGGCAGCTTTGGTGGGGGCATCGGGTGCCGGTGTGGACGCTACGCGACGATGCGCCTTTGAAAGGCGGCGATTTCAGCCGAAGTCTCGGCACACTAGCGTCTTGGATTCGCGAAGGCAGGATTTGTGGATATGCCTTCGGCAATCCCCTGACCGAACAAGGACTCAAATTGGATCTCGCGGAAAAAAACACTTCGAGCGAAATCCACATTTGCGTACTCGATCAAGATGATGATGAGATTGTTTCTCAGCTTGAGATGAATGGTTTCGAGCAGGACACCGACGTCCTCGACACCTGGTTCTCCTCGGCCCTCTGGCCGATCTCCACGATGGGCTGGCCGAATCCGGAGCTTGCCGGCAAGGAATTCGACGGTCTTCTCCAAGCTTTCAACCCCACCACCACGCTCTGCACGGCGCGTGAAATCATCACGCTCTGGGTGAGCCGCATGGTGATGTTCGAGCGCTATCTGATGCCGGAGAAATGGGCAGCGGAAAAGACCAAGCCGAACGCCCTCGCATCGCTCGCCGAAAACGGCGAAGGCCGCGGTCCGCTCCCATTCAAGAACGTGTTCATCCACGCCGTCATCCAGGACGGCGAAGGCCGCAAGATGAGCAAGAGCCTCGGCAACGGGCTCGATCCGCTCGACATCATCGCTTCGCACGGCTCGGATGCGATGCGCTTCACGCTTTGTCAGATGACGACACAGACGCAAGATGTCCGCATGCCGATGGTCAAGGATCCGACGACCGGCCGCAATACCTCGCCCAAATTCGATCTCGGGCGCAACTTCTCCAACAAGCTCTGGAACGCCGCGCGCTTCACGATGTCGATGCTCGCCTCTTCACATCCGACATCCGACACTTCGCATCCGACATCGCTCATCGATCGCTGGATGCTTTCGCGACTCGCGACCGCGACGAAGGAAGTCGACGAAGCGCTCGCAAACTTCGAGTACAGCAACTACGCCCAGACGATGTACGACCTGCTCTGGCGCGACTTTTGCGATTGGTATCTCGAAGCAATTAAACCCACCATCGCGTCGGACAAGTCGCAGCAAGCGGTGCTCCGCACCACGCTCGATTGCATCCTGCGCCTGCTCCATCCGATCATGCCGTACGTGACCGAGGCGGTCTACGAACAAGTGCGATTGCTGCCCGAGATGCCGGTGAAGGGAATTTCGCTCGCTTCGTCGCGAAAGGGCAATTTGCTTTGCACCGCTGGGTGGCCGGAAGTGTCCGACTCGCTCCGAAGCGAAGAGATCGAAGCCGAGTTCGAACGGGCACGCTCCCTCGTCACAGCGATCCGCGAAGTGCGGGCTCAGCACGCCGTGCCACCCAAGCGCCGAATTACGCTCCATGCCGCGGGCGCAGCAGTTGATGCGCAAGCCGGCGCGCTCGTTCAGACGCTCGCAGGCGTGGAAACGATCACTTCGGACGTATCGCCCTCCGGTTCGGTCGCTATGCCGTTCGAGTCGTCGCAATTGCATCTGAGCAATCTGAAGGATGCCGCGTCGGCAGCCGACACCGGCGCCGAGCGCGAACGCCTTCAGAAAGTCATCGCGGACAACGAGAAGTCGATCGCGACGCTCGAAGGCCGACTCAACAACCCGGGCTACGCGCAGAAGGCCCCACCCGCGATGGTGAAGCAGACGCAAGATCAACTCGCGAAGGCCAAGGCCGATCGCGACGCGGCACAGTCCGCACTGGCGGCGTTGTGAGAAGGGCCGGTTTCTACTCATGCTGCCGATCGTGGCTTTGCATGATCGGCGCCCCGGCGCTCGCGCTCTCATTGCTGAGCTCCGGATGCGACGCACCCGCATCCCAGAGCGGCTTCGAGTTGCCCGCATCCTCGATCACCAGCAACGCTCCTCACGTCGAAGCCGTCATGGCGCGTGACACATGGGATTTCGGCTCCGCCAAGGGAATCGCCATCACGACGCGATCGTTCCGAATCTATTCGACGGCCGATGCGGGGCTCACGTCGCGACTGCCCGCGTTTCTTGAAGCGTCGCTCGTCCACGATCGCACCGCGCTCGCCGATTTACCTGCGCCCGCCGACCGGATGGAGACCTTCGTGCTCGCCAACCGCACCGAATGGTCGCGCTGCGTGCAGATGATCTGGGCGGAGAAATCCGACCCTTATCTCTTCATCCAGCGCGGCGGCGTCACCGCCGGCGGAAAGAGCGTGCTCTACGACATCGGACCGCGAGACACGCTCGTGCTTGCGGCACACGAGGGTTGGCACCAGTTCGCGCAATCGACTTTCAAGGAGCAACTCCCGACCTGGCTCGATGAAGGAATCGCGGCATACATGGAAGGCTTCCGGAGCGAGGCGGGAACAGACCGGTTTGTTTTCCTTCCGTGGGCGAACACCGAGCGTTTCGATCGACTCCGCGATGCGTACGCCGCCGGGGCGCTTATGAACCTGCGAGAATTCATGGCTTCGAGCCCGACGCGCCAGATTTCCGCTTCGGGAGGCGACGCGCTCACGTGGTATGCGCAGGCATGGGTGCTCGTCCACTGGCTCAACGAGGGAGACAACGGCGCGATGCGGGCCGGTTTGAACCAGATTATTGTGGATGCGTCGAACGGCGCGATTCTTGAACGCGTCGAACGGAAGCTCGGAGCCAAGTCCGCCGTGTACGTGCGACAGAAGCGCCCGGGTCCTGAAATCTGGCAGACGTACTTCGGCGCCGACACCGATTCAGCCAACGACTCCTATCAGGCGTTTATCGCGAGGGTCGTCCAGACCGGGTCGCGCGACAAGATCATCGCCGGACACTCGCCAATCGAGTGACGCTCATACGAGTTCTGCACCGACGTCATTCGCGCCTCTCGAGAAGCACTTTCCCGCGGCAATTATTGCGGTTTCGGCTCGGGCAATTCGCTCTGGCCGCGCCACGTCGGGGGCAGATCGTTCAGCGGAAAGACCCACCGCACCACGGTCATGCCCTTCGTATCCATCGGCTGCCCTTCGATACTCACCGTCACCGGCGCGGGCAATCCGTCTCCAGAGCCCGCCGCCCCGCCGACGAAGCCGATCATGATCACGCACGGCTGCGTAAACCAGCGCCCCAGATCGAGACACTGCGTCGCTTCGCGCCGGAGGATCGAAACCTGCGAAGACGATTGCCGGCTCGCGTCTTCCGGAATCCCGAGTTCCGGAAACAAGCTCACCGCAGTCATCGCGTCGGTTACCGATCGAAAGGCGCCCGAGTCGATCCCCGAGTTGAGCCCGAGGCTGCCGTACGTTGAGGTCGGCACCAGGTTGCTCAAATACAGTTCACCCGAGCTCAATGCCGGAGTCTGCTCGGTTTCGATCGTGAGATCGAGCGGAACGCCGGGCGCCCACGCTTTGCTCGCGGGCCATTTCCAGAATTGCACGCGCGAAACAAGCCGCGCTCGTACGTCCGCCCCGACCGGTTGCTGGGTGACCACGTGACAGATCAAGAGATCGTGCACCGGCGCCGGCAACTCGTGCACGAGGGCGCCGATCAGCTTCGCTCCGTCGGCTCGGATCGTCCCGCCCTGATACGGGTGCGGCATTCCCCAACGCGGCAGCCCCGCCCAGTCGAGTTGCACCTGCTTGACTGTGGAACGGGAAGGAAGATCGAGCCGCGTCGGGTCTCGCCCGTCGATCTGATACTCGCGCGCATCCATGAAGCCGCTGCGCTGTGAGTTCCCGACCGGATCCCACGGTGAAAGCACGCCGCTGAGCTCGCGCCTCAGCCCCGGCGACTCCGGCAGTCCGTCGCGATCCGGCGCGACCACGCGCACCGATCCATCGCGAGGAAGCATCAGGCTCATCCACGACCTCGCGCGCTGAACATTCTGACCGTACACATGATCGAGGATCGTGAGGTGCGAAGCCTCGAAGTGGCGAGGCCGAAACCACGTCGCGGTTCCGAACGCGAGGCCGGTGAACGCGACCGCGGTCAGCATAAAACCGAGCCACGCAAACCGCGTCGCCTTGCGGGCGCGAAGCACGCCGAAACCCAGCGGCCCCGCGAGCAGCCAGTAGAGAATAAAGACGGTGACGCCGAGCAACACTCCCGTGACGGCGGTGCCGCGCTTGGCGATCTGCGACGAAATCGTCTGATCGACCCCGATTACCTGCCCGCGGCCGATCACCTCTTTTTGATCGGGCTGCAGAATGCCGCGCTTCCCGAGCACGCGATGCCAGAACACGTCCGCATCGAGCACTCCGCCTTGCGAAAACAGCCGCGACGACAAGTCGAAGCCGATGAGTGTCACGGCCCCGATCCCGACGATCCGCCGCACGACAACGCACTCTCCCTTTGGGCCGCTCAATATCCGCATAGCGTCACCCGGCGCGGCGGAATTGAGCGGCTCGAATACGTGCAGGACCGCTGAACGAGGAAGCGGCGATTCCTTGCTTCGTGTCAGCATTCCGCGAAAATCCGACAGGTCCACACCCTCCCGCCGCATGATGTTCACGGCGGGCAAGATATCCATGAGCTCGTTGGTCGCCGAATTCGTCCACGATTGCCCGCTGGGCGGCAGGACGATGACAAGATGTCCGCCTCGCTGCACCCACTCCTTGATCGAGCGAGTTTTGTCGCCCCGCAACTGGCTGATGTCGGTGTCCGTTCCGCCGGTCGAATCGCCCCAGACGATCGTTTCGTAGGGGGCGAGTCCCATCCACCGGTCGGGCATGCCCTTGGCCGTCAGCCCCGGCACCGATTCGACTAACTCGTGCGACAACGCTGGAAAGACCGAGGCGCCGGTGGCCACCGACGTCGCATACTGCCGAAGGCCCATTTCGTGGACACCCACGATTCCGGTCATGGCCGTACCCGAGTCCAACACCTTGCCCCCCGGCAAAATTTGCCGGCGCGCCAGCAGTCGGCCTGGCCGCTGACCGACCGGCTCGCGATCGTCAGCGATGGGCTCGTTGACGAGAATCAGCAAAGATTCGCCGCCTCGAAACCAAAAGGGAAGCCGGAAATAAACCCAGGCATCCATGGTGACGCCGGGATTGAGCGTTTGTGTCCGCGTGTAGGCCGGCCTGTCACCATCGGCGTCGGACGTCACGATTCGAACCAGGACGTCGCGCTGCTTGACCGCCGAATCGGTCAGCCGAAGCCTCACGCCGCACCAGTCGCCCGCCCGGCAGACGTTTCCGACGCCGAATTCCCCCACTTCAACCTTGATTTCGTCGGCCTGAATGGCTTGGGCAGAAGCCTGCATCGCCCCCGCGAGCGCGACAGCAAAAACGAAGAGGCGAAAAAGGTGGCGGATGTGCATCGAACACCATTCTAAAGCGGGCGGCGTTCGGTTCGCACGGCGAGCCGAAGCCGCTGAATGTAGGAATGTGAACGGCGGCACACCGTTCGCGGAGTTGGACCAAAGTCGCGCATGTCCGGGGACGATTCACATGACCATGGCTGAGATTCTGGGCAACTCATGGATCGTGGTCGTGGGGCTCATTGCGTGCTCGGTCATCGCCACGCTGTACACCCTTGCCACGGCGGTCCGAAATCAGACCTACACGCACGATGTGCAGGTGGGTGTCGCCAAGCTCCAGCAGCAATATCAGGCCCGCATGCGAGCGTTGCAAGAAGCGGCTCAGACCGGCGAAGTCGAATTGCTCCCCGCTGAGCCGGAACAACCGAAAAAGGCTGCCTGAGTAAGACGCCACCAAGCGTCTCCCCTTTCGATGGCAATCTCAAACGCCGGCTCCGCCGGGTGCGAATCTGCGTTCGCAGGGTTGGCTACTCACAATACCCAACAGACAACGAATCCACCGCCCGGACGACCCTTTCTATCCCGCGACGCCAGCGCGCGCCCTCGACCCGGCCACCCTCTCAAGCCTCACGAAATCTCGGCGTCAATGCGGATTGCCACGCAAACTTTGCCAATCGCACTGATTCGAAGACCTTGAAACCGGTTTCGGTCGTTTGTCTCCTTGCTAGGCTCCCCCGGTGACCGACGATCCGTCCAACTTCGCCACGATGTCGCGGCGCGCTGCGCTGACCGCCATGATCGCCGGCGGCATCGGCTTCGCCGCGTTTGGACCTCGCGGAGCCAAGCAGACTTCGGACGGTCGCATCGTTCTCGACTACTGGGAAAAGTGGACGGGTCACGAAGCGCGCGCGATGCTGAAGATCATCGACGCGTTCAACGGCAGTCAGAATCGCATCCGCGTGCGCTACTTGACGACGGCGGGAATCGATCAAAAGGCGCTCATCAGTATCGCCGCAGGCGACCCGCCCGACCTAGTCGGGCTCTGGAACTACAACGTTCCGCAATACGCCGAGACCGGCGCGATTCTCCCGCTCGATGAACTCGACACGAAGGGAGAAGTCCGCCCCGAGAGATTCGCGCCGGGTTTTCGTCCGGTGTTGATGCATCCCGACCCGCGCACGGGCAAGAGCCGTCAATGGGCCGTTGTGAACACGGGCGGCGTGCTCGCTCTCTACTACAACAAGCAGCTCCTCCGGGAAGCCGGCCTCGATCCAGAGCGACCGCCGCTTTCGATTGAAGCTCTCGAAGACGCCAATCGCAAACTGCTGAAGCGTTCCGGTCCAGGATCGCGCAGCCCCATCGAGCGAGCGGGCTTTTTGCACATCGAACCCGGCTGGTGGAGTTGGATCTGGGGCTATTCGTACGGCGGGAATCTCTACGACGCACAAAACGATCGATCGCTCGCGGCATCGCCGCAAAATATCGCCGGATTTGACTGGGTGCAGCGCACGAGTGAAGAGCACGGCGTCGATGCAACCAAGACTTTCAAAGCGGGCTTCGGAAACTACGACTCGCCCCTCAACGCGTTCCTCACCGGCAAACTCGCCATGGTCATCCAAGGGCCATGGCTCGCGAACGTGATCAACGCGCACGGCCCGAAAGACGCGCAGGGGCGACCAAGCCTCGATTACGGCGTGATCCCGATGCCGGTGATCGAGAGCGAGTTGGACACGAAACATCCCGTCGGGCTGATCGACTGCGACATCATGGTCATCCCTAAGGGTGTCAAATATCCCGAAGCGTGCATGGAATTCATCGCGTATCTGCAGCGCCAGGAGAATGTCGAGGCGATGGCGCTCGCGCACTACAAGAATTCACCCCTTGCGGTGAGCAGCAAGGCTTTTCTCGAAAACCATCCCAATCGGGGCATTCTCACTTTCGACGCCATCGCACAGAGCGACCGCACGTACATGGTACCGCGAACACGAGCCTGGCCCCAGATCAAAGACGAGTTCGATGCGGGCCTGCAACGGATGTGGTCGCTCGAGCGTCCCGCCAGGGAAGAACTTGCACGGATCCAGCGACGGTCTCAGGACTATCTGGACACCGTGGAGGCCCAGAGATCGCAGCGCGGATACGGCAGGTCAAGCCGCAAATCCTGATCTCCGAAAAGTCCCCGGCCCGCGGTCGACAAATCATGTAGAGTGGCGAATGCTCTGACCGCCGATCAGCAGCGACGCCGCCATGCCCTCGATCATCCGTCCAAACCAATATCAAGCAGGACCCTCTCGCTCATGAGCGCCCATGCCGCCCAGCTGAAGCGCGATGCCGCGGGTTGGCTCTGGATCAGCCCGTGGGTCATCGGCTTCTTGGCGTTTCTTTTCGGCCCGATGCTCGTGAGCCTCTACTACTCGTTCACCGACTATCCGCTGCTCGAACCACCGATCTGGATCGGCCTCGAGAATTACCGCCGGATGTTGACCGACGAAACTTTTCGATCGGTCCTTTGGCGGACCACGCAATTCGCGATCATTTTCATCCCGCTGGCGACGATTTTCGCGCTCGCGATTGCCGGTCTACTCAACGGAAAAGTGAAAGCCGGCGGCTTCTTTCAGGCAGCGGTCTTCATCCCCACGCTCGTCCCGATGGCGGGCAGCGCCATGATCTGGCTCTGGATGCTCAACGGCGAGTACGGGCTGATCAACATGTCGATCAATCGACTGCTCGGCTGGGCCGGCATTTCCGGGCCCAACTGGCTTTCCGACAGCAAGTGGGCGATGCCCTCGATCGTCATGATCAGCCTGTGGAGCATCGGGCAGATGGTGATCGTCTACCTCGCAGCGCTCAAGGAAGTCCCGGACGAGATGCTCGAGGCCGCGGCACTCGACGGCATGGGGCCGATCCGGCGCTTTCTGAGCGTCGTGCTCCCGTTGATCTCGCCGGTCATTCTCTTCAACGTCGTCACGCTGATGATCGGCGCGCTGCAGATCTTCGCCATTCCCTACATCCTGTCCGCCGCCACGCCCGGAGGCGACCCGCGCGCGATGTACTTCTACACGATGTACATGTACGACAACGGTTTCCGATACGGGCAAATGGGTTATGCCAGCGCTCAGGCGTGGGTGCAATTGCTTATTACTCTCGGATTGACGGCGATCTTGTTCATCGCCAGCAAGCGGCTCGTGCACTATCGCGCCTGAACCGGAGGCTCATTGGCCAGAGACGGACCCAGCACCGTGATCAGAGGAGAGAGAGGACTTCTGTCCCGTATGGTCGTTTACGCGACGCTGATCGTGATCACCATCGCTTTTCTCATGCCGCTGGTCTGGATGATCGCCACCAGTTTCAAGTCGCAGACCGAAGCCTCTCGGGCCACGTTTTCTCTTTTGCCCGATGATCCGACCATGATCGTTCAGAACGCGAAGGACAATTACTCCGCCGTTTGGAACGACCCGGTCGTTCGGTTCCCGCTTTACCTTCGCAACACTCTGATAATCGCCGGACTCAGCGTCATCGGGATGACGCTCTCGAGCGCGATCGTCGCGTATGGATTCGCGCGTCTCGATTGGCGCGGCAAGAAGGCGATGTTCGCGCTTGTGCTCGCCACGATGATGATCCCCTTCCCGGTCGTCATGGGACCGATGTTTCTGCTCTTTTCTTGGCTTGGTTGGATCGGCAGTCTCAAGCCGCTCTGGGTTCCGGCCTTCTTCGCCAACGGCTTCAACGTCTTCATGCTCCGCCAGTTCTTCATGGGGATCCCGAAGGACTTGGATGAAGCGGCCAGAATTGACGGCTGCGGCAATTGGGGGATCTTCTGGCGAATCATCGTGCCGCTCAGCAAGCCCGCGCTCGCGGTCGTCGCGCTCTTTCACTTTGTATTCGTCTGGAACGACTTTCTCGCCCCGCTCATTTTTCTGCGAAACCAGGATCAGTTCACACTCGCGCTCGGCCTGCAGCTCTATCAGAGCAAGGCGGGACAAACTCCGTGGAATCACCTCATGGCGGCGAGCACACTCGTTATCGCGCCCGTGCTTGTGCTCTTCATCCTCACGCAGGGTGCTCTCGTGAAGAGTGTGGCCACCACGGGTATCAAGGGCTGATCGCCGCTTGGCGGGCTCGCTGAGCAGGCGAACAGGTCCGAAAACAATGTTCTGAGCAATCTGCCTCCGACCCAGTGGTGCCTAATTGACGCGGCAAAAGACTTGTGGCAGGATTGAAAAGGAAACTTGCAAAACGACGCGGATTGCGTCACAATGAAAACGGTTACATCGCGGATTGTTGATGCTTTCCGCGGTCCCACCAGATCGACCTCCCCTTGGTTCATCCCTGGGTTGGAAAGGAGCACACGAAATGAAATTGGGTTCTTGGATTGGATTGGGAGCACTCGCCATGCTCTGCGGCCAGGCGATGGCGCAAACGCCGTTGCCGATTACCAACGGTTCCTTTGAGGACGACGACCCGATCTTCGGCGGCCTGCTCGGCTACAACGTGCTGCCCGGAGCCGATGTCGAAACGTCGCAGCATCGCACCGGCAACCGAAGCGTCGGCCTCGGACCGCTCGCGGTCAACAATTTTGTCGGCATCACGACCGACAGTGTCAACATCTATTTGCCGTCGCGCCCTTACTACGACCCCTCGATCAACTGGTACGGCGGCAACATCCGCGCCACGATGTGGTATTTGATTCCGACCGATTCGCCGGTCGTCGGTGGCGGCGGCGGACTCAAACTCGACGTCAAACTCTTCAACCAGAACTACGCGACGCTGGACGGTGCGTGGGACATCCAAGGCAACACCGGCGGCGCGTGGGTGAAGTACGAAGTGGTCTGGAACAAGGCTGACATCAAGCAAAAAGTCTGGATCAACGCCACCGAGAACTGCAACGGTGGCTGCTTTGTCAACAATGGACCACCGCCATACGGGGTTCCGCCCTATCCGAGCCGCGTCAAGGTCACTCCGGGTCGCTGGGGCGGCGAATCGGGCGGCGGCGCGGGCACGAACACGATTTTTATCGACGACCTTTCGGTCGTGCAGGATCACAGTTGCCCCGCCGACTTCAACGGTGACGACCTGGTCGACGACTCAGATTTCGTCATCTTCGTGCCGTCGTACAACAACCTCATCGACTTCCGCGCCGATCTGAACGGCGACGGACTGACCGACGATGCCGATTTCTCGCTCTTTGCAAGCGCCTACAACGATCTGATCTGCGCGCCCTGATTCCTTGTCCGACTCGGATTGATCAAGCCCCGGCGAGTGCCGGGTTTTTTTTATCTCAGCAACAGCCCCTCGGCCGTGATTCCCGGTCCGAAACTCATGAGCACGCACGGGAGCCGAAGTTCTCGGCGTGAGCGCATGGCTTCGAGGACAAATAGAACCGTGGCGCTCGACATGTTGCCGTGCAAACCCAGCACCTGCCGCGATGCATCGAGCGCGCAACCCGGCAAGCAGAGAGCTTCGCCGATCGCGGACAGAATCTTCGGCCCTCCCGGATGAACCGCCCACGATCCAACCTCCTCGATCGTTAACTCCTCCGAATCAAGCCATTCCCGCACCCATTCCCCGGCCCGCCTCCGGATCGTGCCCGTCAATTCAATCCCGAGATTCATCTCAAATCCGTGGTCACCCACCGCCCAGCCCATCTGATCTCGAGAGTCTTCGATCAGTCGTGATGAAGTTGAAGATACACACGCGAACTCAGCTTCACCTGCCCCCACCCCACCCCACGCCCCACCCCACGCCCCGACAACCGCGGCACTCGAGCCATCGGCAAACAGCGCATTCGCGACAACCTGATCGGGGCGCGCGTCGTAGCGAAAGTGAACGGAACAAACCTCGGTGCAGCAAACAAGCACCCGGGCTGCTTTGTCTGCGCGCGAGAACGCCTCTGCCAGGCGCAGCGCGTTGATCGCCGCGTGGCACCCCATGAACCCAACATTCGTACGCTGCACCGTTCGCGGAAGTCCCAGCGCTTCCACGAGGTCGATGTCCCAGCCCGGCGAAGCGAATCCTGTGCAGGAAGCGCTCACGAGGTGTGTGATTTCTCCCGGATGGACTCGCGAGTCCGCGAGCGCTGCGCGCGTCGATCGTATCGCAAGGGAAGTGGCACGCTTTGCATAGATCGCCATTCGGGCCGCCGTGCCCGGTCCGCTCGGGCAACGCAGTGATGCGGGTGCAAAGCTTGGCGCATCGGATTGAGTACCTGAAGCCGAAACCGAGTGTGCCGCTTCCGTTCCTCGGAAATCGACTCCGCTCCGCCGGTAGATAAGCTCGATCTGGCGGCGCTGGTCTTCGGTTTCTGGAGGCGAGAGCTCCAGCGCCAGCGTCAGCGCTTCTTCCTGTGAGAAGGGTCGGTCGGGGGCTGCGACTCCGAGTCCGAGTATGGCCGGGTCATCCGATTTCATACGGCGACAGACTCCGGTGCCGAGAGGTGCCATGGGCCGCTGATCGCCGATGCCAGGTAGTCGCGAACGCTCGGCACTTTGTTGGCAACAGATACTGTCGCAGCGACGATCGCCGGGCTGCGGAGCGCCCGAGAGGTCACGCGGCAGGCGGCGCGCCGAGAGTTCGCCGTGCGATGCCACGCCTGTGTCCAGGCTCCCGTCCTGTATTCCCCCGCCACGACAGCGCGAGCGAAGGGCGCAACCGCCAACCCGGCTTGCATCGCCCACGAAATGCCCTCGCCGGTGAACGGTTCGACGTAGCCCGCCGCGTCCCCGACGACAAAGAGCCGTTGACCCTCCACGCGCCGTCGCCTGGTTAACAGCCCGGTGCCGCGCCATGGCGCGTTCGCGAGCGGCGCTACACATTCATCGAGGCCACACTCCCTTGCGATTTCACAAACAGCCGCGGCCGGTCCGCCCGAGCGACGCGTGACTTGCGGAGAGAGTGCCGCGGCAATATCGATCGATCCGTCTCGCAATCGAACCGCGCCAAAGTATCCCGCCTTCCCGCAGCGCATCGCTATTTCAGCCTCGCTGCACAATCGCTCGGCCCCACCATCACGAATGCGAGCGCCCACGCCAAAGTGAGAGGTGTTCGCGATACGCGGGTTCCATTCCTCGGTGCGCGGCAGAAAACTTCCCGCCAGTCCATCTGCCACGATGACGACGTCCGCCGTCAAGCTGACGGCGCCCCGCGGGCCTGTGAGCGTCAAACGGCATGCGCCGGCAGCCCCGCCTTCCAATGTCGCGCCCTCACCCATCCTTGCAGCGGCACCCCGATCACGGGCGTGTTCGAGCAGCATCGCATCGAAATCTTCCCGACCGATCGCGACTCCGTGTCGCGCCAGGTCGATTCTCAATGTTCGGTTTCGCGCTGCGAGCGAGAAGAAATGAATCGGAGCGCCACGCTGTCGAACCGCGCGATCGATTCCCATAGTCTTCAGACTCGCCATCCCCGACGGGGACACGCAGCATCCGCACACCTTGGGCCTCGGAAACTCCGCCTTCTCGACGACAAGCGTACGAAGGCCGAGCGAAGCGCAAGCCCATGCGGCCGCAGAACCGGCCGGCCCGGCGCCAATCACCGCAACCTGCCAGGAAGTGGATTCCGACGAGTTCGCGCTTTGAACACTCAGTTTGGCTTTCTCCAGACCAGCATCATCCGTGAGATGCCTCCAAACTTGATCGTTGCACCCCGAAGACCTGCGCATTCAGCCAATTCGCGCATTTCGTCGCGTGTAAATGCGGCACGGGCGGACAACACCGCATCCGCGTGAACGACGGGGCTCCGCGTGACCGCCCGGCTTGCCACCGCGATCATCGCCAGATTGACCGGCGAGCGAACAAGGTCATTGACAATCACGCAATCGCATTGGACTGCCATATTCTGAAGCAGCCGAACCGCATCCGACGCCTCGAGATGGTGAAAAAAGAGACTCGCAACGCAGCAGGAAAATCCGCTCGGGAGCGGCGAACTCACCGCATCGTGCTCGAGAAAATCACACGAAAGACCTCGGCTTGCCGCCGATTGCCTCGCCAATCGGATCGAGTTTGGATTGACGTCGCAGCCAGCGAACGTAGCCCGAAGACCCCGTTCTTCCCCAAGGCGCGCGGCCCGAACGACAAAGTCCCCTCGAGCGCACGCGATATCAAGAACGCGAAGAGGTTCCGAATGGCGGCGAGATTCGCGTTCGATTTCTCGGAAAGTTCGCCCGAACGCACCAGAAAGTGCGTTCAACCGCGAGAGCCCGCTCAGCGCACCCGCCAGTGCCTCCGGCGGAAGCGTTGGATCATCCATTAGTTCGGGGCTCAGCCGACGCAGCATGAACGACTCCGGTCCCGACGCGGATGGTAACGTGAAAGCGCGACCAGCACGCTATCTTTTGTCGCTTGGCGCATTGGCCTGATTAGGTGGAGCCGACGCATGAGTACGAAGCCCCGGATCCTGGCATTCGCCGGAAGCAATCGGAAAGAATCGTTCAACAGAAAAGCGCTTCGAGTGGCGATCGATGCTGCGCGAGCAGCCGGTGCCGAGGTCACTCACATCGAATTGAGTGACTATTCCCTTCCGATCATGGATGAGGATTTGGAAGCATCTCAGGGCATCCCCGAAAGTGCTATGAAGCTCAAGCAGCTGATGATCGAACATCCCGCGTTTCTGATCGCTTCGCCGGAGTACAACAGTTCCGTGCCTCCCCTGCTGAAGAACACGATCGACTGGGTTTCGCGCCCGGTTCGAGGAGAGCCGCCGCTCGCGGCGTTCCAGGGAAAAATTATCGCCCTTCTCGGCGCCTCGCCCGGCGCTTTCGGTGCCGCCCGGAGCCTCATCCACCTGCGCGCGATCCTCGCCCATGTCGGGGCGGTCGTGCTGCCCGATCAGGCCACGATTCCGAATGCCTCGGAAGCGTTCACGCCGGACGGCGGACTGAAAGATCCGAAGCAACAGGCACGCATCGAGGCTGTCCCAAAGAAGCTCGTGGAGTTCCTGAAGAGACTTGGAATGTGATCCACGGCGCTCAAAAAAGCACCCCGCGATCGCTCGCGGGGTGCTCAAGTGACCCCAAGGGGATTCGAACCCCTGTTTTCAGGATGAGAACCTGACGTCCTGGACCAGGCTAGACGATGGGGCCAATGCGATCGGATTCGCGAATGACGCGATCCAGGACAGCGGAGACAATAGGACGCGGGCGAGTTGGGTCAACCGTTCTGTGCGTCTTTGGATTCGCTCTTCCGAACCGCCGAAATCCGGCCGGAAAGAGGCCTGCTCGCCGCGCGTTTGACGAAAAGAGGTCCGCGTCCAAAGCGGCGCCACGCCGGCTCGACTACCGCTTCGAAGCGATCACAACGAGCACGATCACGTCGTACAGAGCGTGGGTTGCGACCACGATCCCAAAGCCCCGAACAAGAAAGAGTCCGGCGAAATAGAGTCCGGCTGCCGCCAGGAAAATCGCGCTGGCGATATCGGTGCCGCTTCGCAGCCCGGCCAGCGAAACCTCGTGGTAGAGGGCAAAGGCCAGCGCCGAAACGACGCACGCGATGATCGCGGATGTATTCCGGGATATCTTGAGCACATCACACAACACAAGGTGCACACCCGTGATCATCACCAGCCGAAACACCAGTTCCTCGTAGAGCCCGGCGCCTATCGAAAGTGTCAGCCGCTCCTGCCACGAAAACGAGTGAAGATCGACCTGCGGCGGCGCCAGCGACATCGCCGCCAATGAGCCGGACTGCGTCTTGGCGTTCATGATGAGCCCCAGCACCAGCAAGGGAATCATCAGTACGCACGACTCGAGCGCCATGCCGACGAGAACCCCGGGCCGGATTCGCCACGAATCCCGGTTGAGCACGTGCCAGATCAGAAGAACAACCACCAGCGTGATCGCGGGCAGATGAAAACTCGGGGCCCCGAACACCGTGAAGAAGCGCGCGAGCAGATTTCGCGCGCTCACCGTTCGCATCACCCCTGTCGCATCCTGCAAATACCAAAGCGAGCCGAATTCGTAGATTGCGATGAGCGGAAGAAGAAAAACCAGAATGTGAAGCGGCGACATCGAAAGCCGCCAATAGCTGCCATCTCGATGAAAATCCGGATGATGAGTCCGCGTGTTTGAGTTGGATGTGCGTGGCAGCGGAGAACCCGGCATTCACTCCTCCGGGGGCAAGCCTATCGCGCACTCGGCAGAGGGCTCCTCGCCGCAAAAAGCAAACGACCGCTCATTCTGGAGCGGTCGCATTGAAATCCGAATCTGGTTCACTTGTTCGACTTGCCGGCCTTGGTCGACTTTCCAGCCTGTTTGCCCTTGAGCTTCATTGAAAGGCGACTCTTGCGGCGTGCCGCCTGGTTCTTATGGATCACGCCCTTGGCGGCGGTCCGGTCGATAATCTGCGCGGCCTTGGTCATCGCCGACTTTGCCTCCTCAGCGCTGCCGTGCAACACCTTCTCGTTGAAATCCTTGATGGCGTCGCGCATCGTGCGGAGGCGCCAGCGGTTGCGGGCGCGGGCGGCTTCATTCTGACGGACGCGTTTCTGGGCGGAGAGCGAGTGAGCCATTGGATTCCTTGATCAAACGAGAACCTTCGCCGCGTGTTTGCGGGGGGTCAGAATGATTCGCAATCCCCCCGTCAGAATCAAGGGCGCTGCCTCCAACGGAGTGACGGAAGACGCTCGATCGCTTGCTCTGGTGGAATCTTGCAGGGTTCCCTGCGAAGCGTCGCGCAAGAGAGAGGCCGACCGACGAAAACACGGCTATCCTTGCTCCCCGGCGGCAAGTTGCCGCCGGTCGAGCGGGCGTAGCTCAATTGGATAGAGCACCTGACTACGGATCAGGAGGTTGCAGGTTCGACTCCTGCCGCCCGTGTTTTCCCGGTACCGCTCGGCGCGAAAGACTCTTCCCCGGTGCGTTTTCGAAAATGCGTACTGGCGGTTGACGCCCGGCTGCTGCTTGTCAAACATCTGTTTGAATCGGATGTTTGATGACCAGATCACGCTCCCAACTCAGTCACGGCGCCGCGGAATCAAGCCCCGATACACGGGCGCGGTTGATTGACGCCGCGGGTGAAGAATTCGCCGAGCATGGCTTCGCCAAAGCAACTGTGCGAGACATCTGCGCGCGCGCCGGGGCAAATATCGCGGCGGTGAACTACCACTTTCGCGACAAAGAAACGCTTTATCTCGAGACGCTGCGCTACGCGCACCGGTACTCAATCGAGCACTATCCTCACGACGGCGGTCTGACTCCCGATGCGTCGCCGAAAGACCGACTGCACGCCTTCGTGCGTGCTTTTCTCGCGAAGATTCTTGATCCAGACCGGCCCAAGTGGCACGGGAGGTTGATCTCCCGGGAGATGACCGAGCCGACCCCGGCGTTGAATCTCCTGATCGAAGAAGGAATCCGGCCTCAATTCGGTGCGCTGTGCGCGATCGTCAAGTCTCTCGCGCCCAGCTTGGGAGGAGACGAGATCGAGGCGAGCGCCGCGAGCGTAATCGGGCAGGCTCTGCACTATCACCACTGCAATTCGATGATCAAGCGGCTGTACTCCGAGCGCAAAAGCGGATTTCCGTTCGATCTCGAGTTTCTGACCGATCACATCACCCGTTTTTCGCTCGCGGCTTTTTCCGGGCTCGAGCTGTCCGCGAGCCAAAGGGACAAACAGCGCGGAGCGCAGGCCAAACGCAAACACGGGTGATCGGGGGCTCTCCGGGCGCAGCGAAGAGAAGGGAATACGCCGGATCAAGTCGGAAGGAATGGTCAGGTCGAAAAGGGAAAAGACGAGGCGATGTACTTTCTAGCGCTCAAAATGCTCTTCAACGACAAAGCCAAGTTCTTTGGCATTGTTATGGGCGTCACGCTCGCGTCGCTGGTGATTACGCAGCAAGGGTCGATCTTCGTCGGCTTGATGTCGCGGACGTTTGGCGTGATCACCGACATGAACTATCCGGACATCTGGGTGATGGACCCAAAGGTCCAGTTCATTGATGACACCAAGCCGCTCGCCGACACCAAGTTGTTCGAAGTCCGCGGCGTACCCGGCGTCGCGTCGGCCGTGCCGCTGTACAAAGGAATCATCCGCGCGCGTACGGACAGCGGCCTGTTTCAGAATTGCAATCTTTACGGGCTCGACGATTCCACGCTGATCGGGGGCCCCGGAGAAATGATCGAGGGGCGCCTCGCCGACCTCCGCATGGCCGATTCCGTCATCGTCGATGTGGAAGGCGCGCGCGACAAGCTCGCGAAGAAGAACCCTGTTCCCGGCGGGCCCAGAATACCGCTGAAGATCGGAGACACGCTCGAGCTCAATGACCATCGCGCGGTCGTCGTCGGCATATCCAAAGGTTCGCGAACATTTCAGTCACAGCCGAACCTGTTCACCACGTACTCGCGCGCCGTGACCTTTGCCCCGAAGGAGCGCAAGCTGCTTTCGTTCGTGCTCGTGAAGGCCGAACCCGGGGAAGACCCCGAGGAGCTGCGCGCACGAATCACGGATCGAACCGGTCTGGCTGCCTACACAGCAAAGCAATTCAAGATGCTCACGGTGAATTACTTCTTGAAGTACACCGGCATTCCAATCAACTTCGGGATCGCGGTCTCTCTGGGATTCATCATCGGAACACTGATTACCGGATTCATGTTCTTCTCGTTCACGATCGACAACCTCAAGTACCTGGGCACCCTCAAAGCCATGGGAACCAACGACAGCACGCTGATGGCGATGATCCTGCTCCAGGCGCTCTCGGTCGGCTGCATCGGATTTGGAATCGGGGCCGGAGCCGCCACGGTGTTCGGGGTCTCCATGAAAGACTCACAGCTCGCATTCTGGTTGACCTGGCAAATCCTGGTCCTGTCGGGAGGTGCGGTGCTGATCATCTGCATGCTGGCGGCGATGCTCAGCGTGCGCAAAGTCGTCGCTCTTGAGCCCGCGGTGGTTTTCAAAGGATGAACCCGATGTCCGCGATCGCATCAATGCCCGCACCGCACACCGACCCATCGGGCCGAGACCTGGCGGTGCGTTGCCGCGGAGTCGTCAAGAACTACGGGAGCGGCGCCTCGGTCGTACGAGCCCTGCGCGGGATCGATCTCGATGTTTACGCCGGCGAACTGCTCATGCTCGTCGGGCCATCGGGATGCGGCAAGACGACTCTGATCAGCGTCATCGCGGGCGTGCTCGATCGCGACGAAGGCGAATGCACGGTCTACGGCGAGGATTTTTCCGCGATGAATTCGCGTCAGCGCACGCGCTTTCGAGGGCAGACCATCGGGTTTGTATTCCAGTCGTTCAATCTGATCCCGACTCTCACGATCGCAGAAAACGTGTCGGTGCCGCTGATCCTGAACGGCACCGATCGTCGGACCGCTCTAAAGAAAGCGAAGGACATTCTCGCGACCGTCGGGCTCGGTGAGCGGGTGAACGATGCGCCCAATCGGCTTTCGGGCGGCCAACAGCAGCGCGTCGCGATCGCTCGAGCGCTCGTACACGACCCGAAGTTGATCGTCTGTGACGAACCGACGAGCGCCCTCGATCACGAAACCGGGCACAGAATTCTCGAACTGCTCAAAGGCGTCGCGATGGGCGGAAACCGGTCGCTCGTCGTCGTCACCCACGACAACCGCATCTTCGATTTCGCTGATCGCATCGCGCACATGGACGACGGGCAGGTGGACAAGATTGTCGGTTCGGCGAAAGACCTGTACGGACCCAGCTTCGATAGCGCGGCACGAGGAGGTGAGCGCCCATGATTCGGACTTTTCTCGTTCCACTGCTCGCGATCGGCGGCATGGTGTTTGCCATGGTGATCGTGGTTCGGAGCAGCCAGCCAAAGCCTCCTTCTATTCCGGTCGTGATGCCGCCCGTGTCTCCGTTTGAGGCACGCGTCGCCGGGTCGGGCATCATCGAGGCAAACTCTGAAAACATCGCGATCGGTACGCCTGTCGGGGGCACCGTTGAAAAAGTTGCCGTTCGTGTGGGCGATCGCGTCAACGCGGGCGACGTGCTGTTCATACTGGATAGCCGAGATCAACAGGCGCAGCTCGCGGTGAAACAAGCCGAGTTGGAGGCGGCACGCCAGAGCTTGAAGCGATTGGAATCGATGCCCCGGCCTGAGCAGATTCCGCCAGCGGAAGCCCGCGTAGAAGCGGCACAAGCCACTGTGGATGATCTTCAGAACCAACTGACGATTATGGAGCGGGTGAATGACCCTCGCGCCCGCTCGGAAGAAGAGATGTCGCGCCGCCGGTTTGCTGTACTGGTCGCCAAGCGACGGCTGGACGAAGCCCAAGCGGATCTCGCGCTTCTGAAAGCCGGTGCATGGAAGCCCGAAATCGAAGTTGCAAAGGCGCAGGTACTTGCCGCTGAAGCGGCCGCGAAACAGATCCAAACCGAGATCGATCGTCGAATCATCCGGGCGCCGATCAACGGCCGCGTGTTGCAGGTCAAAGTGCGCCCCGGTGAATACGCGAGCGCCGGCATCCTCGCCACTCCACTCATCCTCATGGGTGCAGTCGATCCGCTGCACGTGCGGGTCGATGTTGATGAAAACGATGCGTGGCGAGTTCGTGCGGGCGCGAGTGCAGAGGGGTATCTTCGGGGCAATCGCGACATCAAAGCGGCGCTGAAGTTCGTCCGCTTTGAGCCTTATGTTGTTCCCAAGAAATCACTTACGGGAGATTCCAGCGAGCGCGTGGATACGCGCGTGCTTCAGATTCTCTTTTCGTTTGATCCCGACGACCTGCCCGTGTTTGTCGGACAGCAGATGGACGTTTATATCGAGTCTGCCCCTGAAGGCAGCAACAAACCAATGCAGCCGGGATCGCCGGCTTCGGAGAGCAAGAAGTGAAATCTCGCAGCGAATCGATCGGAACGGGACCGGGGACGTTCGTGCTGGCGCTGGTTTGCGGATCAGCACTCTCTCTCAACGGGTGCAAGGTGGGCCCCGACTACAAGGGCCCGCCGGAAATGACATCGCCTTCTGATTTTGCGGCGGTGCCCCAAGGTCCGGTGCCCGACGTCAAGTCGATGCCCGCGCCCGGCGATGTCGAGCTCGCGGCGTGGTGGAAGCAGTTCGGTGATTCGACCCTCGATTCGCTGATTGAAAGAGCGCTCCAGGGTAACCTTGATCTCAAGCTTGCCCAGTCGCGTGTGAAAGAGGCTCGCGCGGCCCGGGGAATTGTTGTGGCCGATTGGTTCCCGGCGGTTGGAGCCGGCGCCGCGTACTCGCGAAGCCGAAGCAGCGACAACATCGGATTCATCGGGCCGAATCCGACCGGCGGCACGGACCTGTACACCGCCGGATTCGATGCCTCGTGGGAAATCGATTTCTGGGGCAAAACAGCGCGCGGCGTGGAGGCTGCCGACGCGGTCATCGGCCAGACGATCGAGATCCGGCGCGATGTCATGATCTCGCTTCTCGCGGAGGTTGCAAGCAACTACGTGACGCTCCGTGGACAACAGGAGCGTCTGACCGTGACCGAACGCGCCGTGAAGGCGCAGGAAGATTCTCTCAACCTGACGGAGAGCAGATTTCGCGCGGGGCTGGTCGGCGAGCTCGACGTCGCGCAGGCCAAGGCGCAGCTCGAGAATCGCGTTGCGCAGCTCTTTCCGATCAAGACCGAGATGGAACGGGCGATCAACCGGATCGGCGTGCTGCTTGGGAAGCCTCCGCGTGCCTTCGCGGACGAGCTTTCACCTCGTGCAAAGCTGCCCGTTGCCCCCGCGATTGTCAACGTGGGGGTTCCGTCCGAACTGCTGAAGCGCCGGCCGGACATCCGTGCGGCGGAGAGAACGCTCGCCGCGCAAACCGCCCGCATCGGTGTGGCAACGGCCGATTTATATCCGAGCTTTTCGATTACGGCCGCGCTCGGCTTGCAATCGAATCAGTTCGGAAGCTGGTGGAACATGAGCAGCCGATACTGGAACGTCGTTCCGGGCGTGAGCTGGCCCGTGCTCGACTGGGGCAAGATCCGATCGAATATCCAAGTTGCCGATGCGCGCGCGGAACAGTCGATGATCGTTTACGAACAAGTCGTTCTCAACTCTTTTGAGGATGTAGAGTCGGCTTTGCTCCAGATGGTCAGCGAGCAACAACGCTACGGAGCGCTCACTCGCGCGGTTCAAGCGAGCGCGCGCGCCGTGCAGCTTGCCGATGATCTCTATCAGACGGGCAACGTCGACTTCCGCACCGTGCTCGACAACCAGCTCAACTTGTTCGTGGCGGAAGATCAGGCGGTCATCAGCCAGGCATTGACGCTGACCAGCATGATCAGCCTGTACAAATCGCTGGGAGGCGGCTGGGAGTCGCTCGAGCAGGACCAGTGGAAGCCCACGCTCATCCCGAGCAGCACGATTTCCGCCGCCGTCGAGGCGATGGCGAACCCCGGCTCGGAATCGGGGGAACAAAGCACCGAGCTGGGAGCATCACAACCGGCGAAGGAGCCGCCACCGGCGGGCGATCCGCCATCCGCCCCTCCGGCCGCGCCGCCGTCGGGGACGCCGTCCGCGGCAAAGCCCTGATTGTGAAGACCTTGCACGCCGATAACGCTGATTGATTGCCGCGACGAGGAGGCCGAACCTATAGTCCGGTACTTGGCGCTGATCGGCGTCGAGTCCGGGCGCGTTCCATTCGGGCGCCCCAGCGGAACACAAAGACGGTCGACGGTTCCAAGCCGCGGCCGAACACAGAAGCGCCCTTGGGCAAGTTCGCGAGACGCCCGGCCGTGCGGTCGGGGTTTCGACCGATCCGGGCTTTGCCGGTGTCGCTGCAAGACAGAAGAGGTGGCCCATGGCCAACACGCTCGTTCAGGATCTCATCGAAGCAGGAATTCACTTTGGCCAGCGCGCCAGCGGATGGAACCCCAAGATGGGTTCGTATATCTACGGCAAGCGCAACGGCATCCACATCATCGACATCAAGGAGACCGTCAAGGGTCTTCTGCTCGCGAAGAAGTTTATCGCGAAGACTGTCTCTTCGGGTAAGGACGTCGTCTTTGTCGGCACGAAGCGCCAGGCCAAGAGCGTGCTCGAGCAGCGCGTGGGCGACGCGAAGATGCACTACGTGACGGAGCGCTGGCTCGGCGGCACGCTGACCAATTTCCGCACGATCCGCCTGCGCCTCAAGCGCCTCGAAGAACTCGAAGCGATCCAGAACACCGACAACTTTGCTTCCTACTCCAAGAAGATGGAAAGCCAGCTCAAGCGTGAGCTCACCAAAATCAAGCGCAACCTCGACGGCATCCGCAAGATGGAGAAGCTGCCGGGCGCGCTGGTGGTCATCGACGTGAAGCACGAGGTCACGGCGCTCAAGGAAGCCCGCAAGCTCGGCATTCCCACCATCGCGCTCATCGATACCGACGGCGACCCCGAGCTCGTGGATATCCCGATCCCGGGCAACGACGATTCGATGAAGTCGATCGATGTCGTGGTCCGCGAACTCTGCCTCGCCGTGGTGGATGGAAAGTCGGCGCGCCAGATCAGCGGCGAGAATCCATCGGGCGGCAGCGGTGACGAGTCTTCCGGCCCGGGACGCGGAGACCAGCAGCGGCGCAGCCGCAGGCCCCAGACCCGCGCGAACGAAATGGCTTCCCAGGAAGTGCATGAGGGCGCCTCGGCCCAGTAAGCGCGCGACTTCCCACTACGCGAACAATCAGCAGTATCCGTCGCCGTGAAATCGGCGCGGCAAGGAACAGTTCCCATGGCAGAGATCAACAGCAAAGACGTCATGGCCCTTCGCAACAAGACGGGCCTCCAGATGATGGCCTGCAAAGCCGCGTTGGTTGAGGCCGGAGGAGATCCCGAAAAAGCCGAAGAGATCCTCCGCAAGCAGCTCAAGGGCAAGATGGAGAGCCGTACCGATCGCGCTGCGGGCGAAGGGCGCATCGGCATCTTCGTCAATGAAGATCACACCGCCGCCACCATCGTCGAGGTGCGCGCCGAGTCAGACTTTACCGCCAAAAACGAGCAGTTTGTCACGATGGTGAACAAGGTTGCCAGGCTGGCATCCGAGTCGCACGCGGGCGCAGTCGCAGAGTCGCCGGCGATCAAGTCCGCCGTGGATGAGGTTCGCATCTCGACGGGCGAGAATTGCTCCTACGCGCGCGGACACAAACTGCTGGGCGAAGCCGGGAAAACCTCGTTCGGTGCCTATGTACACCACGACGGCAAGACGGGATCGCTTGTGCAGGGCGAAGGCGACATCAGCCAGGAAACCCTGCGCCAGGTGTGCATGCACGTCGTCGCGGCGGTTCCGCGTCCCCAAGGTGTTTCGGCCAAGGACGTGCCCGCGGCGGTTGTCGAAAAGGAACGCAAGTTCCGCATCGAACAGGCGATGGAATCCGGCAAGCCGAAGGAAATCGCCGAGAAGATGGTCGAGGGAGGCATGCGCAAGTTCTTTGAAGAGATCGCTCTGATGGAACAGCCGTTCATCATGGATCCGACGAAGAAAGTGAAAGACCTCGTCGGCCCGAAGGCATCGATCATCGCGTTCTTCCGCTGGCAGGTCGGCGAGCCCGCCTGATTCGATTCGCATCGGCTCCCCCAAAGCGGGTTCCGGTGAATCCGCTCGGATCAACTCCTGTACAAATCAGCGCCGCCTCCCGACCGGAGGCGGCGTTTTCATATGCTTTCTCCCAGAAAGGACCACACCATGTTCAACAACAACGTGACGTCCGATTCTCCGTCTCTCGAGCAATCCGAGCCGATGCGTCGACGCGAAGCGCTCGCAGTGCTCGGAATTGGTGCGGTTGCCGCGGCAAGTTCGGCTCTTGCCCAGCCGAATCAGCCGGCGACGCAGCCACGGCTTCCGAAAGACCTTCCGCTGAAGGGCCCACCCACTGCCGTCATTCCCGGAAATGTTGCGCCCGCTGAACTGAATGTGTTCGATGAGGCGACGGGCCAATTCATCCTCCCCGCTCTGCCCTATTCCTTTGACGCGATGGAGCCGTTCATCGATGCGAAGACGATGGAGATCCATCACGACAAGCACCATGCCGGGTACGTCGCCGGGTTGAACAAGGCCCTGGCGGAACTCGGACGCATACGCACCGCCGCGGGCGATTCGGCCCTGGTCAAGTTTTGGGCGAACCAAGTATCGTTCAATGGCGGCGGCCACATCAACCACAGCCTGTTCTGGAACATGATGGCGCCTCCGGGAAAGGGCGGAGGCGGCTCGCCGCGAGGAGCCTTGGCTGAGGCCATCAACAGGTCGTTCGGCTCGTACGAGCAGTTTGTGGCCCAATACAAAGCCACCGCGGGCTCGGTTGAAGGTGGCGGATGGGGCTGGCTCGCGGTCGAGCCGTGGTCAAAGCAATTGCTGCTCTTTCAGGGCGAGAAGCAGCAGGACCTCATGGTCACTGGGGCGCTTCCGGTGCTGGGAGTCGACGTTTGGGAGCATGCCTACTACCTCAAATATCAGAACAAGCGGGCGGAGTACGTGAACGCGTTCCTCAACCTGATCAACTGGGAATTCTGCGGCAAACTCTACGACCGGGCAATAGCCCGATAAATTGAGCATCGGAAGCCTCGGAATCTGCATGGATGAAGCCCAAGGCGTCCGCCTTGGGCTTTTTTTGGACTTTGACATCGACCTAAGTGTATTTGATATAGGCACTTAGGCCGTCATAGGCCGCAAAAACAAATTATTCCGCACAGATGGGTGGCATGGCCGCAATCCGGTGGCATGTTTGAGTTGTCTTGTCTCTCTCCTCCTATTGACTCGGCTGCGGGCGGAAACACGTAGCCGGGTTTACAGAGGGACGCGGGGAAACTCGCCAGCCCTCGAAAGTTCTTGTCTCTCTCCTCCTATGACTCACCCGCGGGCGGAATTCGCTGGTGAGTTTTTTCTTTTTTGGCCTGCTGACCACCGGAGCATGCCGGCATCGTGCTCCCGTGAGCCTCGGAACCCAGTGGTGCGGCTCACTCAAAGGCGCCTGCTCACGCTCAAGTCTCATTGGCGGGCTGGTTCAGACGCGCTGGGCGTCGCTCTCTCCTGCTATTCACTATCCTCGCCCCCTGCGATAGTCCCTCACTGGTTGGGAGGACTTGGCGCGAAGGGAGCCTTGCACGGATGCAGAGTTTGGCCGCCACCGCTTTTACGGCACTGGATTGGGCGGTGCTGGCCGGATACTTCGCGTTGGTTGCCGCGACGGGTTGGTGGTTCAGCCGAAAGCAAATGGCGGGACCGAAGGAGTACTTCCTCGCGAATCGGCAGATGCCGATGTGGGCGGTCGCGATCAGTGTGCTGGCAACCTCCACTTCCGCGGCAACGTTCATCGGCAGCCCGGAAGAGGGCTACGCGCGAAACCTGACCTACTTGTCAACAAACATCGGCGGCGTGATCGCCGTCTTCATCGTCGCAGCGTTCTTCATCCCCGCCTTCTACCAACACAACGTCACGACGGTTTACGACCTTCTCGAGATCCGGTTCGGACACGAGGCAAAGCAGGCGAGCAGTTGGATGTTCATGATCGGGCGCGTGCTGGCCAGCGGCTCGCGGCTCTTCATGGCGGCCATTCCGTTGTCGCTGATTCTCTTTCATGAGACGAAAGACTGGCAACTCATCAGCGCGATCGCGGCGCTCACGGTTGTCGGTGTTCTGTACACACTCGTCGGAGGGATTCGCAGCATCATCTACACCGATGTGATTCAAGCCGCGGTCTTTGTCGGAGCGGCCGCGGCCGCCGTGTTTGTTTTGCTCGCCAAGATTCCGGCGCCGATCGGTGAAATCTGGAACGCGATAGCCGGTGCGCAGTCGCCCGACGGAAGCCCGAAATTGACCATCTTGCGACTCGGCGGCGATCCGAAGACGGTCTACACGCTGCTCACGGCCATCACAGGATTTGTGCTTCTGGGTATGGCGTCGTACGGCACGGACCACGACCTCGCGCAGCGGATGCTCACCTGCAAATCCGCGGTGAAGGGCAGCCAATCGGTCATCGTCGCGATCCTTCTGAATCTGCCGATGCAGTTGCTCTTCCTAGGAATCGGACTTTTGCTTTGGGTTTTCTACACGCGACCAGATCTGATGGGCGGAAACATCCAGATTGCACCCGCCAAGTCGAGCGAGGTGTTCGTTCGTTTTATTCTGGACCAAATGCCCGGCGGCATGGCCGGGGTGATGATGGCGGGATTGTTTGCCGCGGGGCTCGGCTCCTTCAATTCGGCGCTCAACGCGATGGGCGCGACATTTGTCAATGACGTGTATCAGCGCTATGTGAAAGGACGAGAACAAAGGCACTATCTGGCGGTCGGCCGGCTCGCCGTGTGCGCGTGGGGTGTCATTCTCGGCGGGTTCGCAAGCCTGTGTGTCTTCTGGCAGAAAGGGAGCGGCGAAACGCTGATTTCCTTTGCGCTGGGGGTCATGACTTTCGCATACGCGGGGCTGCTGGCGGTGTTTTTGTGCGCGATCTTTACCAGGCGGGGAAACAAGGTGAGCGTGCTGAGCGCGCTCGCGGTCGGGTTCTGCGTTGTGCTCGTACTGCAACCGTGGGCACGCGTGCGCTGGGCGCCGGTGCTCGGGCTGGATTCGTTTGCAACGTGGGATGTCGCTTGGCCCTGGTACTTTGTGACGGCGACCACACTCGCGTTTCTCGTCTGCATGACCGGAGCGTCCCCGGCGAAGACCAAGCCTTCCAACGATGCGGGCCATGCCTGATCCTTCCCAACTGCCTCCTTTGATCATGCCCAAACCCTGCGAGATCATCCGGGTTGGAGGCTTTGCGCGCCTGGGGTTTGCGATTCGGATTGATGCCGGACCACACCGGACGATTGTGGAGCCGATGTTGCGTGCAGCGGAATTCGGCGATGACCGGGTCGTGTGGATCGGTGGCAAAGATGTGACGCCGGGATCCGGGGGCGGGTTTGTCCGCGTATCCCTCGACCGCGGGCTTGCGGGTGACGGACGGAACGAACACGGGTATCACCTTGATATCGCTCAGGACAGGGCAGCTTCGGAGGCTGCAGGCCCGAGCGTCGTGCTCCGCGCGGCATCATCGACGGGCCTTCGTTGCGGTGCCGCGACGCTCACACAGTTACTCCGGCAGTACGACGGTGTGGACGGCTGCGTGCTGCCGGCGCTTCGGATAAGCGATGAGCCGTTTCTTCCGACGCGCGGCGTCATGCTCGACATCTCGCGCGATCGCGTGCCCACGATGGAACACCTGCGCGAAATCGTGAATACGCTCGCGCTCCTCAAGTGCAATCACCTGCAGCTGTATACCGAGCACACGTTCGCGTACGCGGGTCACGAAGACGTTTGGCGCAGCGCTTCGCCCATGACAGGTGCCGAATATGAAATCCTCGATGGATGGTGTCGCGAACTCGGTATCACGCTCGGGGCGAATCAGAATTGCTTCGGGCATCTTGCGAAGTGGCTGAGTCTGCCCCGGTATCTGCCGCTCGCAGAGATCGACAGTCTTGAGAAGACATGGAAGTTCATGGAATGGGATCGGCCCGGTCCGTACAGCCTTTGCCCGATCGACCCGCGCTCGCACGAATTGGTGCGGGACCTGCTGGATCAACTCCTACCCCACTTCTCGAACAAGCTAATCAACATCAATTGCGACGAGACCTTTGACGTCGGCCAGGGACGAAGCGCGAAAGAAGTTGCGGAGCACGGGCGTGCAAGAGTCTATTACGACTTTGTCCACAAGATCGTGAGCGAAGTGCGCCGGCACGGATTCCGCCCGATGTTCTGGGCGGACATCGCGCTCTCACACCCGGACAAGATCGGGATGATGCCGAGCGATCTGCTCTCACTCGCGTGGGGCTATGAGCCCGACAGCGACTTCGACAACTGGGGCCGCACACTCAAGAACAACGGACGCGAGTTCTGGGTCTGCCCCGGCACGAGCGCGTGGCGGAGCATCATCGGGCGCACGGTCGAACGCCGCGGCAATATCGATTCCGCCGTTGCCGCGGCGCACAGGCACGACGCCACTGGCCTGCTGATCACGGATTGGGGAGACCTCGGCCATCGGCAGCAATGGCCCGTTTCGCTTCATGGAATCGCGGACGCGCTCAACGCGGCATGGACGGGCGAATCTGGCGGCGGAGACCCGAGCGCTGAATCTCTGCAGGTGTTTGGCGATCGCTCGCTTCAAGCCGCCGGTTGGCTTGAAGATGTCGGCGAGATCGACAAGATTCAGAAGCAGATCAGCGGCAAACCCGATGCCAACGGCAAGCCGACGCGGCTCAAGAACGCTTCGGCGCTCTTGCAGGATTCCACGCTCGGATGGAATGACACGTGGAAACCCGGGAGCGCCGGGCTGTGGATGGAGAGCGCTGCCGCGGCAAAGTGGCTGGAGGGGCGCGTGCCGGCAGACTTGAGCGAATCAACCCGTGACGAAATTCGATTCACCGCGCAGTGCGCACGCACGCTGTGCGCACGTGCCGCGGCACGCAGAGGAGATTCCGGCGCCTTGGCATCTCTTGCAACCGATCTCGAGGCTGTCCGGTCGGAGCATCGACGACTCTGGTTGGTCCGTTCGCGTCCGGGTGGACTCGAGAGCAGCACGGCGCACTATGACCAGCTGGTTGCAGAAGTCAGCAAGAGGGAGTGAAGCGGTGGGACCTCGTGCGAACACACGCCTCGTCGCGGGCTGCATGACCGGCACGAGCATCGACGCCTTGGATTGCGCGCTCGTGCGCATCGAAGGTAAAGGAATGCAGATGCGACCGGAGTTGGTGGCGACGCTGTCGCGCGATCTTGGCCAGCTGCGGCCGGCATTGAGAGCATTGGCCCAGCAACAGCCGATGACGGCGGGCGCGATCGCGGCGCTGGCTCGTGACTTCGCCTTGCTCCATGCACACGCGCTCGAGGAACTCACCGCCGAGCACGGCCTTGACCTGGTTTGCGTTCATGGGCAAACGGTCTTTCATACGCCGCCGGTGTCGTGGCAATTGCTGAATCCGTGGCCGATCGTACGGTCGCTCGGGGTACCGGTTGTTTTCGATCTGCGTGGCGCGGACCTTGCCGCGGGCGGACAGGGTGCACCGATCACTCCGATCGCAGACTACTTGTTGTTTTCGCAAAGTGAAAGCCTTCGGCCATTTTGCTGCGTGGTCAATCTCGGCGGGTTCGCCAATGTCACGGCCCTCGTCACGAATCCGGTGCAGCACAACGAGCCGACTGTACATGGATTCGACATCTGCGCTTGCAATCAGCTTCTCAATTCGATTGCAAGGCTGAAGTTGAACGCGGAGTACGACAGCAATGGTGCATCCGCGGTCCGGGGCGCGGTTCAAGCGGACGCCGCGAAGCAGCTCGCGGGAATCTTGCTTGAGTCTCGCCAAAAACGACGCAGCCTCGGGACCGGTGATGAAGCCTTTGACTGGATACACGCTCATGCTGATGGCATGACCGGCGACGATCTCGCGGCGACGGCGTGCGAAGCGATCGCACGAAGGATCGTTTCCGAATGCAAAGAGTTCGGGCCGATGATCGTCGCGGGAGGAGGCGTGAAGAATGAGGGACTTCTGGCCGCATTGCGCCGTAGCGCGAACGCCGCCGGTATTCCTCGAATTCACCGGTCCGATGAGTTCGGCGTGCCGATCGACTTTCGCGAAGCGATGGAATTTGCGATCCTCGGCGCCCTTTGTCAGGACGGACTACCTATCACGATTCCGCGAATCACAAAGGTGGAGTCTCCCGCCCCACTCTCGGGTTCGTGGGCTTTTCCGAGCCGCGTGGATAAGGTAAACACATGACCGTGCCGCCAGATCGCTCGCACGTCCTCACCGAGCAGCGCAATCCGCGCTCGATGGATCTGCACTCGCTCTCGGTGGCTCAGTGCGTGCAGTTGATTCAGCAGGAAGATCGCGCGGTCCTGGAAGCGCTCGAAGCCGCGGCACCACAAATCGATGCTTTCATTTCTGGCGCGGAGCCCGGATTTTTGGAGGGTGGTCGGCTGGTGTATGTCGGCGCGGGAACATCGGGTCGACTCGGCGTGCTGGATGCTTCGGAGGCCCCGCCAACCTTCCAAGTCGAACCGGGAAAAATCATCGGCATCATCGCGGGTGGCGATTCCGCGCTCCGAAAGAGCAGTGAGGGCAGAGAAGACGATCCGAAGGGAGCTTGGGAAGAGCTTCGCGCGCTGGGATTGAACTCAAGGGATAGCGTGCTCGGAATTGCTGCGGGAGGCACCACGCCTTATGTCCGCGGTGCCTTCGAATTCGTAAGCGGTCTAGCGAGCCGGCCGACGAGTGCGTTGCTGACATGCTCGCCCACGCCGAAGCCCGCGGGAGCGGACCGATTGATCGTGATTGAAACAGGCCCTGAAGTGCTGACCGGTTCGACGCGGATGAAGGCGGGCACCGCGACGAAAATGGCTCTGAACACCATTTCGACGGTGCTGATGGTCCGCTCGGGGCGGGTCTTTGAGAACCTGATGGTGGATCTGCGCGCAACGAACGAGAAACTGAGGGATCGCGGAGCACGGATTATTTCGACACTGACCGGACTCTCCCGCACGGAAGCGCTCAAACTCCTCGAACAGGCGGGAAATAGCGTCAAAACGGCGGTCGTGATGCATCGAAAGAAGGTCGATCATGGCGCTGCAGAGCGTCTGCTCGCCGCGAATCATGGACGCCTCGAACGAGTTCTGGCGAGCGGCTGAGCAACTCGGACCTCACCCCGGCGGTGCTCCCCTACAACTTCGCGGGTTGAGCGAGCATTATCCGATAGAAGTGCTGCGCGAGAGCGCCCTGCAGGAGAATTGCGTTGGCCCGAATCCCGGTGGAGAGCGCGACGGCGACGGAAATCGTCGTCGAAGGTAAGAAGCTGATCGGCTTTGGCGGTTGCAACTACCTCGGTCTTGCTCATCACCAAGATGTGCTCGATGCGGTTCGCAAAGGGATCGAGAAGTACGGCCTGAGTACAACGGCCTCGCGCGAAACGACCGGCGACACCATGTCGCACGAACTGCTCGAAGCCGAACTGGCTGATTTCTTCCAGGTTCAGCAGTGCCTTGTCACACCCGAAGGCTACTCGGCAAACATGGCCCTCGGTCAAGCTCTTGCCCATGACTATCGCGTCGCGATTACGGATGAAAAGTGCCATCGGAGCGTTTCGCACGCGGTTGCCGCGGCGGGCATGCGTGTGATCGCCTATCCACACCTCGATGCGCGTGCCGCGGGAGCGCTGGCTTCGCAATACATCGGTGAGGGTGTCGTGATCCTGACGGACGGAGTCTTTGCCGCGGACGGCTCGATCGCGCCGGCAAAGTCGCTCTTCGAAGTTCTTCCCAAAGAACGGGCGCTGCTGGTTATTGATGATTGTCACGGCTTCTGCGTGCTTGGGCGGAGCGGACGCGGCACCGCAGATCATCACGGCTTGAGTGCGAGCGGTGTGCCGCTCGAGTCGCGCGTGCTGATTACCACAAGCCTTGCGAAGGGTCTTGGGTGCTACGGAGGCGTGCTGGCGGGCCCTTCAACCATCATCCAGCGGGCGCAAGACATTGCGAGTGTCTATCGCGGAACGACCCCTGCGCCGCCCGCGATCATCGAGGGTGCACGTCAGGCGCTCAAGGTGCTGAATCGAGATCCGATCCTGATGCAAAGGCTTCGGGTCAACGCCGATCGCCTCCGGCGCGGTTTTCAGAAACTCGGAATCTCGCTCTATCCGACACCCGCACCCATCTTCACCTTTGTGACCGGCGACACGGCATCCATGGACCGGATTCATCGGAAGCTCATCGATGCGGGCTACTTGGCACCACTCATCGCCTACCCCGGTGGCCCGACCGATCGCTATTTCCGTGTCACGGTGAATGCCGTCCACACCTCGGAACAGATCGACGGGCTGATCGCCGCGTTTGCCGATGCCATCGATTCGGAACCAAAGGCGAAATCGGAAGGTGCAGCAGAGCCAAAGCCGCTGAAGTTTCCCGAGGGACAAAGCGGCGGCAGAGAATTAATTGGCCCGTGGGATCTCTCGCTTACCCCGATGATGAATCCCCGACTCCCCGCGCTGCCTGGCTGAGTGATGCGAGTCGAGCGGCGCCGATCGCGGCATGAAATGGTGAAGTGCCGAACGAAAGCTTCCAGTCCGCTTTCGCGACTGAAGTGAGGCCGGATCGAATCGCGCTTTCCAGTTCCTCACGGCAGCCCTGAAACAGCATCCCGACGTACCCGAGTAGCGCCACCGTGTCCGGTCGATAGATCGCATGGGCGATTCGGATTCCCCGTGCGAGCGCGAGGAGGGGACGCGCTTTTTTGTCGAACTTGCCGACAGCGTCGGCGAAGCCATCGCCGTATTCCGCCCGGATCGCGTTCGCGCCGACATACGACTCGAGCGTGCGGGGCGCCGAACTGCCTTCGAACGTCACATCGATCTGCCCGAAGTGCCCCGGTGTCTCCCCGCTGACAAGAAGCGGTCGCCCATCATCCAGCACACTCGCTCCAACACCCGTTCCGATCGAGATCGCGAGCAGGCGTCCGAGAGGTTTTTGCGAAGACCAGTAATCATGTGCCGCGGCGTACGCATCGGAAACAATGAGCGGTGTGACGACTCCTCCCGTCGATCGAGTCACCAAATCGGAGAGCGGCAGATTCTCGATTCCGGGAAGATTGATCGACTGAACGACGCAAGACCGCGAAGGGTCGAGCCTTCCGGGGACACACAAACCGATCTTTGCGGCACCGCGCGAGCCCGGCGGGAGCGCCAATGCGATGGCGTCGCACAATTCGTCGGCTCCGGGCCGCGAGTATTCCGCGCTTCTGGCGGTCGAGATGCGATCGCCGTCGAGAAATGCGACTTTGACCGAGGTACCCCCGATATCGACTCCGAGCGAGGCCATGTCGGATCATTCGACCTGAACCCGAACGCCGCATGAAGGGAAGTTGAAGCCGGGCGGTTTCGGCGTACACTTGGCGTCCTTACCAGGACACCTTTTCGGCCGCCGAGTGGCGGCTGGCCACCGACGATCCGACCGCCGGCGCGATAAGCGTTGGGCCATGTTTGCGGAGCAGATCCGATGACTCAGACGCTTGCCCCGGAAGATGTGAAAAACAACGACGTCCAAATCCAGGACGCCGGCCCGTGCCGGAAACGGATTTCGATCCGTATCCCGAAGGAGCGCGTGAACGAGAAGCTGAAGGAGTCGCTGGCGGCGATCTCGGCCGAAGCGCAGGTGCCCGGCTTCCGCAAGGGTCACGTGCCGCCGGCGCTTGTCGAGAAGCGCTTCGGTTCGGCGCTCCGCAACGAGGCGAAGAACCAGCTCGTCGCGACGGCATATAGCGCGGCAATCGAGAAAGCGAATCTGAAGATAGTCGGCGATCCGTTCAGTGAATCGCTCGGCAACGTCGAGATCAAAGAAGGCCAGGACCTCGCGTTTGAAATCGACGTCGAGGTGCAACCCGAGTTCGCGCTTCCGAGCCTCGACGGCATCCCGGTCAAGAAACCCACGATCGAATTGCCCGATAGTGCAATCACCGACGAGGTCCAGAAGATCCTCATCAACGAGGGAGATCTGGAGAGCCGCGACAAGCCCGAAGCCGGCGACTACCTGACGGGCCACGGCGTCATGAAGGGCGCCGATGGGACCGAGTTCTACAACATCAAGGGCTGCGTGGTTCAAGTTCCCACGGCCGACAAGAACGGCAAGGGCATGATCCTGGGCGTAATGGTGAACGATTTCTCCAAGCAGTTCGGCCTGCCGAAGGCGGGCGAGACCGCGACGATCAAAACCAAGGGCCCGGAGAATCACGAAGTCGAGCAGATCCGCGGGGCGGACCTCACGATCACGTTCTCCGTCGACCGGGTGGACCGCATCATCCCGGCAAAGGTTGACAACGTCATCAAGAACTTCGGGATGACCGATGAGCAGCAGCTCCGCGACGCGATCAAGCAGCGCATGGAGCAGCGCGTGATGATCCAGCAGCAGTCGGTCATGCGTCAGCAGCTCGCGCAGCACCTGCTCGCGAACACGAAGGTCGATCTGCCCGAGCGAATCACGGCGATCCAGTCGGCACGCAACTTCGAACGCAAACGCATGGAGCTGATGTACCGCGGCGTCGACGCGCAGAAGATCGAGGAGCACATTGCCGAACTCCGCAGCGGCAGCAGCGAAATCGCGGTCCGCGAGCTCAAGCTGTTCTTCATCCTCAACCGTGCCGCCGATGAGTTCAACGTCCGCGTCGAGGAGGCGGAGATCAACGGTCGCATCGCGCAGTTGGCAGCAGAGCGCGGCGTCCGTCCGGACAAGCTCCGCCAGGAGATCATGCAGCGCAACCAGCTCGGCGTGATCTATCAGCAGATCCGCGATCACAAGGCAATGGACGTGATCCTCTCCAAGGCCACCATCACCGAGATGCCGGCGGAAGAGTTCAATCGTCTTATGGCGGAAGAAGCCAAGGGCGGCGCCCCGGCCTGATTCGAGATTGAGACATCCCGCAACGAAAAACCCGTGCTTGAACGCACGGGTTTTTCTTTTCTTGTCCGGTGAATCATTCAGACGTTGCGCGCTTCCTCGTCGCTGGTGAGCAGGGGCTGATTCACGGCCCCGCACGAAGGGCAGATGCTCCCGTGCTGGCCGATGGGCTGCGACTTCATCGAATGGCCGCAGCTCCAGCACATGGGCTCATGGAGTCGGACGGCGACGTGATTGAGAGCGACCGCGACAATGGCGACACCCACGCCGATCACCGGCCAGGCAGGCAGCGTGCTCCATGCGATGACGCCGATCGCGGCAAGAACCGTCGCCATGACCACGGCGAGCGCCTTGAGCCGGATTCCTTGGAGCCAACTGCGAGAGCGTTCGAGCATGACCGGAGAGGATACGCGAGATCCTGCCGCCCGTCAGGAGCCCGGCCGCGCCGCGAATCGAGCCGTCGAAAGGTTTACCCGTTCCACTTCCGAACGCCCGGTCCGGTGTACTGGCTGAGGGGGCGGATCAGGCGGTTGTTCGCGTGCTGTTCCATGATGTGAGCGCACCAGCCGCTGACGCGGGCCGCGACGAAGATCGGCGTGTACTGCGGCACGGGGATACCCATGACGAAATACGTCATGCCGCAAGGAAAATCCACGTTCGGATGGATGTTCTTGTCGCGGAGCATGATCTTCTGGACTTCGTCGCCGATCTCGAACCACTTGAGCTGGCTCGGCCCCTGCGAACGCGCGATCTCGCGCCCGAGCTTGCCCAGGATCGGCGCCCGATGGTCGCCGTTTTTGTAGACGCGGTGACCGAAACCCATGAGCTTGCGCTTCTCGGCGAACGCCTTCTTCATGAAGTCTTCAACCGAGCCCTTACCGGCTTCGGTGAACTCGCGGATTTCCTTGAGCATCTCCATCGCGGCCTCGTTCGCGCCCCCGTGCAATGGGCCCTTGAGGGCGGCGATCCCGCCGCAGACCGCGCCGTGCATATCGCTGAGCGTCCCTGCGATCACGCGGCAGGTAAACGTGCTCGCGTTGAAGTCGTGCTCGGCATAAAGAGTCAGCGAGACGTCGATGCAGCGGGCGTATTCGGCTGGAGGCTTCGTACCAGTCATCATGTAAAGCAGGTTCGCGGCATGATCGAGCGACGGATCGCCCCCCCGTTCCTGGCCGACGATCGGCTTGCCGTCGATCACGTTCTGCATGTGTCCGATGACGGTCGGGGTCTTTGCGAGCAACCGCTTGGACTTGCGAAGATTTGCCGCAGCGGAGTTGTCCTGGCATTCCTTGTCGAGATGACCGAGGATCGAGATGGCGGTGCGGAGCACATCCATTGGGACGGCGGTGCCGGCCTTGAGCCACGGGCCCGACTGCTTCAGGAACTCGACGACAGGCAGCGGCAGCGCACGCTCCGCGACGAGGTCGGCCTTGAAATTCTTGAGTTCATCGGCGGAGGGTTTATGCCCGACCAGGAGAACGTGAGCCACTTCCTCGAACGTCGCGTTCTGGGCGAGATCGTGGATCTCGTAGCCCCGGTAGTAGAGGCCGCCCTGCTCGATCGAGCAGATGTTGGTCTCACCGGCGATGATTCCTTCAAGACCCTTGGCGAACGCGGCTTCGGCGGTTGTGGACATGGGTACCTTTCCTAGCGCAGAAAGCGGCTATGAGCGAGAAACAGAGCATAGGTGACGCACATTCGCCGCGCCTCTGCGGCAAATGCCGCGGGGACGCTGACCGGGATCACGCGTGAAACTCCCACGGCACCCCCGGCTTGTACTCGACAAGGTCGTACAACTGCTGCCTTGTCTGCATCTGCCCGAGCATCGCCTCGACCGATCCGCTGTGCTTGAGTTGTTCGAGCGCGCGGTCCACCGCCCCCATCGCGATGCGGAGCAGGCTGACTGGGAAGATCACGCACGAATACCCCATCTCACCGAACTTCGAAAGCGGGATCATCGGCGTCTTTCCGAACTCGGTCATGTTCGCAAGCAGATACGCCTTTGGGCAGGTCGCGCGGAGTTGGAGAGCGAATTCCGCAAACTCCTTCTCGCTCGTCAGTCCTTCGGGAAAGATCATGTCGGCGCCGGCCTGCACGTATGCCTTCGCACGCTTCACTGCGGCATCGAACCCCTCCACTCCCTTCGCATCGGTTCGCGCGCATACGACGAAACCCGAATCGGCTTCGACCGCAGTCGTCACGCGGTCTGCCGCGGCGGCCGCCCACTGGATTTTCTCCACCATGTGATCGAGCGGCACAAGTTCCTTGCCGTCGAGGTGGCCGCAGCGCTTGGGAAACTTCTGGTCCTCCAGGTGCAGCCCGGCGGCACCGGCTCGCGCGTACTCGATGACCGTCCGCCGCACCATCTCGGCTTCCCCGAATCCGGTATCGGCGTCTGCGAGCACGGGCAGGCGGCTGGCATCCGCGGCTTCGCGAATCTCGCGGCAGAAATGTTCGAGCGTCAAGAGCCCCACATCGGGCACGCCCGCCGAGACGCTCGTCGCGGCACCGGAGATGTAGCAGGCTTCGAATCCGTGGCGCGCAATTGCCTTGGCACAAAGTGCGTTGAACGCACCGGGGATCGCGATGCATTGCCGGTCCATCGCGGCCCGCAGACGGGCTCCGGGAGAGGCCAGAACTTGGTAGAAGCCGTTGCTCATGGCGAGATGATACTGATCCGCCCCGGCGGATCGCGTGTTCTATACTGAGCCTGCCGCGGGCGTAGTTCAGCGGTAGAACGTCAGCTTCCCAAGCTGAATGTCGCCGGTTCGATCCCGGTCGCCCGCTTTGACGCAGACTTCAGTGCTTGCGCCACTGACGTCCCCACCAGTCATAAGTGATCTCGGGACCGCGAGAACGCAGGCCAAGCTCGTCGAGCAGATATCGGATTCGCCCCGGACAAGCTCGAATTCCCAGAATTCGAAGGTTGTGCAACCAGCGAAATCTCGGAGAATAGCCGGATCGCTTTGTGATCCTCAGGGCTTCCGACTTGTACTCCGCCAAGTTGCGCGACGTCTTCTGATTCGGATGGTAGCGGAATCCGGCCAACGGGACATCGACGCCCCAAATCTCTGCCAGCGGAGCGAAGCGGCACCAAAGCTCGTAATCGCCGGCGGCGGAAAGCGAGCTATCGACTCGAGCTCCGGCGCGCTGCCATAGGCTGCGTCTCCAGAAAGTTCCCTCCTGCTGGATAAAGCCAAATCCGTACCAACCCGCGATCGGAAGATAGTCCCCGCGACGAATGCCTGCCGAGCTGACCTGAGCGAGCGGGCTGAGTTTGACCACCGCATCGTGCTCGTCGATGACGCAGGGATACAGCGTCGTGAGCCATTCCATTTCCGGGAATTGACGGAAGAGACTCCCGACCAACCGCAACGTACCCGGCAGAAGCAGGTCATCGGCGTTAATCCACCCCATTATGTCCGCGTCGATATTGGCAAATCCCTTGTTGAGCGCGTCGTACATACCTCCATCCGGTTCGATCAAGACATGATCGATCTTGTGCTTCCAGCGGGCGAGCACATCCCCGGTGTTGTCGCTCGAACCGCCGTCGACGACCGCATAGCGCAGATTGGGATAGTTCTGGTCGAGCACGGAACGGATGGTGCGCTCGATGAATCTGCCGCAGTTGAGAGACGGCGTGACAAGAGCGAAGCTGGGCAGAGTTTCGTTGCCGGATGTCAAGCGTAATTCACGTATTTGAATTCTTCGCTCCGCTTGGGAACAAAGAACAGGTCCATTTGCCACAGCGTGCGGTCGTAAACTCTCCAGAGCGGCTCCGAAAAGTCTACCACTCCGAAACCAAGCCGGTCGAGGAATGCGACCATTTCATGCCACATCAGCGCGTTGTCGCTCAACCGAAAGTTGTACGTTTCGATCACGAGAATCTCGGTTTGTTCGAGCGTGCGACGAGCGCCCTCGAGTATCGGAACCTCAAATCCGTGCGTGTCGAGCTTAAGCAGGAATGGTCCTTGCCACGCACGTTTCGCTAGCTCGTGATCAATGCTTGTAACGGGGATCTTGATTGTCTCTTTGTCGGTCGGGTGTTCGCTCGCCGAGCCGGCGAATTCCCCGCTTGGTTCAAAGTAGACCATCCCGTCCGCACGCGGTCCCGCCGCGGAAATGCAGAACTCGGCGCCCGGATGCCCGGCGCAATATGCCTCGAGAGATTTGCGATGCAGTTCCTGCGCCTCGATGAGAAGATAATTCGCGCCCGGAAACACGCTCCTCGCAGCGGCCGACCACCGACCATCCGATGCACCAATATCGACGACTGTGCTCACCTGGTGACCGCGGTCACGAACAAGCGTGAGCGCCCGGAGAGTGCTTGCGGCATCGCGAACACGGGTCTCCAATTCTGGGCTGGTGAGACTGGCCGCCGCTTGGCTCGGAGCAGCGGGTGCCCAGATTCGGTTTGCGGCCCGGTGCAGCGCGCCGCTGATCATTCTACGAACAGGCATTCTTGATTCCGTGTGGTAGGCACTTCCGATCCCGGTCGGGCAATTCGTTTGAGTGACAAACTCTACGTTCTCTTCCTCGCGATTCGGTCGGCAAAGGATCGCGCCCAGGATTGCGCCACAGATTCGAGAACATACGCGAGGTTGTCGATCCGATACCAAAGCCGGCGCGTGCGGTCGAGGGGCGCCCGGAGGCGATCCACCTCGCGCTTTCCGACCGAGTGCGCGACGCGGACGCTCTTTTGAAGCGGGTGCGTTCGAAATGCTCCAAGCGTGCGCGGCAGCCTGCAGAACTTCGCACCGGCGTGATGAAATCGGAGTATCAACTCCCAGTCGATCAAGAAGTCGAATTCGGTATTGACGCGTGCGCCCGTCCGATTCCAAAGCGATCTGCGCCAGAATAGGGTTTCCTGGGGGATGTACTGGCGCCAGAGATATGCCGCGGATCGGTGCGGCGGAAGCACCCATCTGCCCACCTCGTCGCCGTTCGTATCGATAATGATCCGATTGCCGTAGACCACGTCGACTTCCGGATGCTCGCGAAACCATCGCGCCACATAGCGGAATGCGCCCGGCAAGAAGAGATCGTCCGAATTGAGCCACGCCATGATTTCGCCGCTGGTCAGCGCAAACCCCTTGTTGATCCCGTCGGCCTGCCCGCGGTCCGGCTCGGAAATCCAGCGCGTTATTCCCGCGGCTGACCGCAGAACGTCGATTGAATTATCGGTGGAGCCGCCGTCGATGACAACGTATTCCAGCCGCGGATAGCGCTGGCCGGTCACGCTCTCGATGGCGCCCCTGAGCCAACGTCCTTGGTTGAAGCTGGGCGTCACGACCGAAATCAGCGGCGGGTCAATGAGCGCAGCCTCGAGACTCTGTTTGCTCGATTGCTCGGAAAGCAATTCCGGGTCGGGACGGAACGGAATTGGGCGATGCTGTCCATAGACTCCGAGTTTCAGACCGAGAGGTCGGGCAAGTCGCTTCAGAACGCGCTTGATGTTCCCGCTCAGCGGCGCATCCCTGATAAGCGTTAGTTCGTCTGCGGTCATTGGTCAGAATCTCGGTTTGCGGAACCACGAACAGTGTTCAGATCGGTCAGCGAGGAGCAACGCGAGCGCTAGGGGCGTCTACCTGCTCCATGACTCCTAGCTTTGAATGCGGCCAGCAAACGACCTCCGGATCTTGAGAAACTGAATCGAGCAACTCAACATATCGCCGAATGAAACCCCGCACCCAAGCAGGATCGTGTTTGTTGGCATCGAACATCACCGAACAACCGCTCAATTCATTGTGCGGGTCGAATGCGAGACTAAACCCCCACGGCATCGCTTCCACCCGACGCTCCAGCCATCTCAACTCAACATCCCTGAATCGCAATGGAGCCCTGTGGTCGGAAAGGCTGAAGACCGCTTGCACCTCGGGTGGATTCATCCCTTCTCGTCTCAATTCATCGCATAACTCATCGTACGGAATTTCATTTCGCGCCTGAACCTCGCTTACCAACCGTTGGGTTTCGCCAAGCCAGTGCGAAAACGGGCGGTCCGGGGTCAGCCGAAGTCGCAACGTCGCCAGGTTTGCAAAGTACCCGAATATTTGCTGTGTCTCCAGACGTGCCCGGCCCGTTGCATAGGTCCCCACCACGATGTCCCGGGTTTCAGTTTCCCAGGCCAGTTGCAAAAGGAACGCCGACAAACGGACCATGAAATAGGTTGCATCTCGCGAACGGGCGAGCGATTCCAACCGACGAGAAATGTCCGGGCTCAGTCCCCACCAGATCAGTCCGTCTTCCGGTTGAACCGCTGACCGTCCCACTCGCCGCGGGAGCTCCAAGCGCCCGGGGGGATCGGCGAGTAGGGTTCTCCACCATTGCACTGTTTCGCGATACGCGGACGCCTGACGGTCCAAGTGACGACGCTGCCACGAGGCGTAGTCAGCGTACTGGAAACTCTTTTCCGGCGACGAAGGTATCAAGCCGCCGCCGCATCGAAGCTCGTAAGTCGCCGCCACTTCTCGAAAGAAAATGCCCCACGACCACGAATCCGACACAATGTGGTGATTGACGCGCAGCAGACCGTGTTCCCGGTCTCCGAAGCGCAACAACACAATGCGCAGCAGCGGAAGCCGAGTCAAATCGAAGGGTCTTGCGACCAGCTCGCGGAAGGTCCGCGTCGCAATCTCCGCAGCCCCTGGTTCCGCCGAAAGGTCGATCACCGGAATTTCAACCTGCGCATGCGGATGCACTCGCTGAACGGGCCTGCCTTGAACCTCTTCGAATGTCGTTCGAAGAATCTCGTGTCGGTTGGCGACAGCAGAGAGGCTCTCACGGAATGCTTCAACGTCAAGTGGCCCGAGTATCTGATAGCGACAAGCGACCGTGTACCTTGCGGAGTCTTCAGGCCGCCTCGAAAACCGCCACATCCGCTCCTGGCCAAACGAGAGCGGAAGCGGGTTCGCGCGCGACTCGTGTTGGAGTCCAATCAATGCTCGGTTCTTTTCTGCTTTCGAAGTCCGCTCGATAGCCTCCGCCAGGCTCCCCAGACTCGGGTGATCGATGAACACCCGCAAATCCAGCTGCACCCCCATTGCCGCGTCGATTCGCGCCGCAATCACCGCGGCGGACAGAGAGTCTCCGCCAAGATCGAAGAAATTCGAGCCGCGCCCGACTCTTGGGCGCTTCAGCACCGACTCCCAGATTTCTGCGATCATCGCTTCTCTTGCATTCGCGGGTGGGATGTGTGCAGATGATTCTTCGATCTGCACTTCCATCTCGTCGAGCGCTTTACCGTCGATCTTCCCGTGCGGCGTCGTCGGAAACTGCTCAAGGAACACAATCTCCGACGGGATCATGTGCCCGGGAAGCGCTGCGCGAAGCTCGCTCCGGATAGCTTCGGCACCGTTCGTTGCGCCGATGCGCCGGCAAACGAAGGCGCGAAGACGGGTTTCCCCGGCACTCTCGGAGCTCGCACGCACCACCGCTCCTTGGATGCCGATCACCCGCGATAACGCCTCTTCGACTTCGGAGATCTCGATGCGGTAGCCATGCACCTTTACCCGCTTGTCAGCACGGCCGGCGATGATCAACTCGCCGCGCTCGTTCATCCGTGCGAGATCGCCGGTGCGAAACGTCCTGGTACCGTCCGGTCCGTCGCCACCGACGAATCGCTCGGATGTCAGGTCTTCGCGGCGCCAGTATCCCGTCGACAGGAACCGGCTTCGTACCGCGATTTCTCCTTCGCCGCTTTGCGCGATTCCTTCGCTGTCGCGCCGCAGCAACAGGATTTCCAGACCATCGGCTGCCCGGCCGATCGGCAGACGTCCTTCACGAAGCGGCGTCTCGCCGGTAACGCGGAACTGTGTGACGTTGCCCGTCTCTGATGACGAATAGGTATGCAACAGGAAACCGTGTGTGCTGAAATGCCGGCGCCACGATGCAACATCATTCCAGTTTGCGATCTCAGAGGCGAGGCGGACCGCACGCACGCATTCGATCCTCCGGTTCGCGTCAAGCGTCTGAACGAAGTGACGAAAAATCGAGGCCGCCGAAACCCAGATTGTGATCCCGTGGTCTTCGAGCCAATCCGCCAAGCCGGTCACACCCCGTTCCATGACCGGGAAGGGGCAGATCTCACCTCCGCTCAACAGGACCGACCAGAGCGTCGCCAAGCCCTGTCCACCGCTCGGCGAAGCAAGCCAGAGACTCCGATCTTCAGGCTTCAATTCCAGCCCGATCGCGAGCCGGCGAGCATTGTGCAGGACGCTCCGATGCGGTTTCATAACCGCCTTCGCCTGGCCGGTTGATCCGGAGGTATAGATCAGGAACGCGAGATCGCGCGGCGAAATCGGCAGCGACGGATTCTCTTCCGATTCACCATCGGCGAATTCAAGCCTGATCACCGGGATTTTCTTCGCCAAACTCGCAGCAAGCCGTTCATTTGCGGAATCCGCAATGATGAACGCCGGCTGCGCATCGTCCAGTGACCGTGAAAGGCGAGATTCGGGCTCCGTCGGATTCAGCACAACGGCGACACGCCCGGCTTTCAGGACGCCGATCATCGCCGAGATCAGAGGACCATCGTGCCTCACCACGATCGCCACACGATCCCCGCGATCTCCGGGGCGAGCGATCAGGTGATGCGCCAGTCGATTCGCCGCGGCATTGAGCTCGGAATATGTTGGCCTCCAACTCCCCGAACCGATGGCGCACTTCGCACCTTGCAAACGAGCGACACGTTCAAAGCATGAAGGAACCGACTCGTCTTCGATCGAAACAAACGTCTCCGCGGCAAGCGGAGCGCATTCCAACGAGCTGTCCGGATTCCGCTCGATCATGTTTTTTCAAAGAAGTGCGTTCTTGTCCAGCACCAGCTTTCTCAGGGTGGAGTCGGTCGTTCGGACCGGATAGACCTTCGGCATCATGATGAGTTCGCTGAAGTCGGTGCGGCAGACGCCGGTGTACCCGAGCATCAATTGGAAGCGAGGCTTGACAGAATTCCTGCTCCCAAAGTGCATGCATCCCGACGATTCGATGAACATGACCGAGCCTCGCGCACCCGTGAATTCGATTGCATGACGCCGATCGACAACCGAATAGACCTCTTCGTCGGTGAAGCGATAGCCATGTCCAGGTCCCCAGTTCCCCAGCTTTGAAGACGCCTCTTGTGAAATCGAGCGAGGCAGAAAAGTCCATGGGCCGTGCTCGCTGGTCGTGTCCTCCAGCAGTACAAGCACATAGAGATTGGGCAACGAGTAGTAGTCGAGGTGGTAGAGCTGGCTGTCGTGGGGCTTATCCGGCTGATCGTCAAAGGCCGCGTTCGACTCCACAAAGCGAATTCCGGACGGCAGCGTTGTCGACAGCGCCGGCACACATCCGAGATACGCGCCAACAACAGACAGCAATTCGCTCGAGGTCGCAAAGTCGAGAAAAGACGGATAGCGCTCAAGGTCTTCCGGCGTCCACACATCCTGGAAATAGCTGCGATACGCACCGGGCGAGGAGCGACGAGTGCCCGATCGCTCCGAGATGATCCGTCGTGAATCCTCCAGAACGCGGTCGAGATGAGGGAGTGTCCTTGAATCATCCCGTCCCCAGCCGTCGTTCATTTCGACCGGCTTCCGGGTGATCGGCCCGTTCTCGTCGATAAGTTTCTTCCACCGATCTTGATAGAGCGACCGCCGCAATTCGTCCTGCTGCTGGAACTTGGCCTGGTTGTACGCGAGAGCCAGTCGCATGGTGTTCCGGATTCCCAAGCAGGCCATGTGGTTCTCGTGCAGACGCTTTGCCAACGGTCGCATCTGAGCGTCGAGTTCATCAAACTTTTTTGCGTCACTGCTCGCCATTCCAGCCGCTCCTTTCTTCGTCGCGCTTCACATCAGCCATAAATCGTCTGCACGCGGCAATAGAACTCCCGATCCGACGGCCCGTGTTCCGCCGGCCCCACTCCTGATGCTTTCCACCCGCCCAGTGGCGAGGCCGCATCGGCGTCAGCTGTTGCCCGATTAATCTTCAGCACGCCCGCCCGCGCTTCCAGCAGGAATTGTTCTTTCAACCGCGGTGAAGACGAGAACACCGCTGCGACCAATCCCTGGCGAACACCGTTGCACAATGCTAATGAATGATTGAAGTCGGTCGCTCGCTGCACGACGAGAATGGGCGCAAAGCTCTCCTCCTGCACGATCTCATGAGACTCGCGATCGGCAAATACGATCGTCGGTGGAAAAAACGATCCCTGATCCATCAGTTGCGAAAAGTCCGCCTGCTCCCGGTGCGGAGTCAAGGCGACCAGTCCGTCCTCACGCGCGCGGCGAAGCAAGTGTTCGGTCTCGCTTCGCTTCCGCGCGCTGATCAGAGGTCCGATGACCGTTTCGGGTTTCGACGGATCGCCCCAAACCAGTTGCGCGGTCGCTTTTTTCAGGGCAGAAATAAAAGCTTCAAAGCAGGATTCGGCGACAATGACGCGCCGGTTCGCCGTGCAGCGTTGTCCCGCGAAGCCGAATGCGCCCTCGGCAATTTTTTCCGCCGCCGCTGTCAACTCCGCATCCTCCCAGACGATCGACGCGTTGTTCCCACCCAATTCGCCCTGGTAAGGCACACGACGGCGCGCGCAGATTTCCTGTATCGCGTAACCGGCAAGAGCAGAACCGGAGAGCGTCACTCCGTCGATCGCGTCGTCTTCGGCGAGACGCAGAGCGGTCGAGTGATCTCCGGCGCACAGACCAAGCACCCCATCGGGAATGCCCGCTTCGCGCGCGATCTCGAGCACCCGATGCGAGATGGCCGTCGCCGCAGGAGCCGGCTTCCAAACCACCGTGTTTCCGAATGCCAGCGCCGGGGCGATTTTTCCCGCAGGAATCCCGACCGGGTTGTTGTACGGGGTGATGATCCCGACGACCCCGAGCGGCTCATATCGAAATCGCGTTTCCGCGCTCGTCGTGCTCCCAAGCGGCTGTTCCGCCATTGCCGCGGCCAGTTCGAGCAGCTCAGCGCTCCTTCGGATTTCCCCCCGAGCCTGCGCAATCGGCTTTCCGATATCGCGAACGATCAAATCCGCGAGCGGCCGGCTCTCACCGAGCAGTTTCGAAGCCCAGCGCCGCAGCAGAGCGCCGCGCTTCGTCGGCTCCTCAAGTCTCCACTGCCGCCATGCACACCTTGCCGCGCTCGCCTTTCCGCGAACTGCCGCGGCGCCGTCGATGCCGATACTCCATAATTCACGCGTTCGATCAACCGGTGAAAAGTGCGAGAATCTCGAATCCTCGCGCCCTTCTCCACCGATTCTCTCGAGCACTCGATCCACGGAGAGGAACCGGGCCGCCCGGCGCTCCAAATAGCAGCGCGTAATCGCCGCGTGAATCGGGTCGTCGCTCGCGACAGCGTCTTCGGCGATCAATACGCGATACCCGCGCTGGTAGGCATCAAACGCGGTCGCCCGCACGCATCCGTGCAGGTGCACTCCCGCCAGAACGATCGCGTCGCAGCCATTCGCGCGAAGTCGCCGATCGAGTTCCTCGGAACCGAACCCGCTGAAGAACCGCTTGTGAATCAACGTTTCCCCGGCGATCGGCGTGAGGCTCGGCGGCGTCTTATGCCCGGGCGTTCCTTCGACGCATCTCCAAATCTCCTTCTCTCGCCAGTGCGGCATGCGACTATCCGGCTCCCGCTGGACCGTCGTCCATACATGAATGACCGGAATCCTCCGCTCTCTACAACTTCGCAACAAATTCGCCGCGGAATCAACAACCTTTCCCGCCGCTGGCTCGAGCCCCGCCGCGTGCAGAAAGTCTTCTTGAAAATCAACAAGCACCAGAGCCGGTTTCATGCCGACACCTTGACTCCCGCCACAACCGACTGCGCCACCAACGCGCCCATCTCCCGCGTGCCGATACAGCGGCATCCGGCCTCGGCGAGATCATCAGTCCGCCATCCGTCCGCCAGCACGCGATCGATCGCGCTCTCCACAAGCGACGCTTCCTCATCCATTCCGAAGCTCTCCCGAAGCAGCATCGCGAGCGAGAAGATCTGTGCCAGCGGGTTGGCTCGATCCGTATTCGCGAGATCCTTTGCTCCGCCGTGCCCGGTTTGGTAGACCGCGCGCCCGTCCGCGGCGAAATTCGCGGAGTACGACATGCCGCGCGATCCGAGAAACACGGCGCCCAGATCCGCGAGAATGTCCCCGACCATATTCGGAGTCACGATGACATCGAACTCGCCAGGATGCTGAATCATCTGATACGCCGCATAGTCCGCGTTCATCATGCAGCACTCGACGCCGCTCCCCGCCCCGAGACGCATCGTGACATCACGCCACAAGTTCGAAATCGAAGGCACGCCCCCGTCTTTCACGATGACATGCATCCTCCGGCGACGAGTCGCCGCGAGACGCAATCCAACCCCGACGATCCTCTCGACTTGATGCTGGCAATAACTGAATCGATGCTCGGCAACTCTCCCGCCGATCGGATCGACTCGATCTTCCCATTGCCCCTGATACACGCCCCCGGCATTGTCTCGCACGACCAACATGTCTGCATGCTGCACGACGTGCGGCTTCAATCGCGCAGATTGCGCGAGCGCCGCAACCGGTCTGATCGGTGCAACTTTGCAAAACAGGTCAAACTGTCGCCGCATTTCATAGACAAACCGGCCGCCCCCCGGTCCACACAAAAGAGCTCCTCCGCGCTCGAAAATCTCGTGGCAGAATGACGCGACCTCATCGGGCAAGTTTTGAAATCCACTTCCGTCGAAACGAAACGGGCCTTCCGGTATCGCGACGCGTTCGACTTTCACACCCGCTGCTGACTCGACCGCGTCCAAAACCTCGAGTGCCGCTCGAAGCACCTCCGGGCCAATGCCCTCTCCCGGGAATATCCCCAAAAGCAACCGTCCTCGCACTCTTCCGTTCGCTTCCCTCGGAACGATCGATTCGATCACTTTCTTCATCTCCGCTTTCGCCTCTTTCTTCCTGTCCGAGGGTCTGATCAACCCCTTCTGGCAGTCGCTCTCACCCACACTCCCCCGCACTACACGCCGCAGCGTCAGAGTACTCGATTTCGCCCGCGCCGTCATCGCAGCGCCCAAGTCTCGCGGCACGATAACATGCGCGTCAATTCCTCCGCCTGACGCGCACTCGCAGGACGCCCGCTCTCCGCAAGGATCATTTCATGAGCGAATTCCCATCCGTCGTCCTCGCGCGCCACGGCGAAACCGAATGGAGCAAGAGTGGAAAACACACGGGATTGACCGATCTGCCATTAACGCCGCAAGGGGAAGCCGCGGCACGGGCCATCGGTGAACGTCTTCAGGGACAGCGATTCGATAGAGTCTTTGTGAGTCCGCTCCAGCGCGCCTTCAAAACGTGCAAACTAGCCGGCTTTGGTGGAATGGCCGAAGTCAATCACGACCTCGTGGAATGGGACTACGGCAATTATGAAGGCCTGACGAGCGCTCAAATCCGGCAACAGAACCCCGATTGGAATCTCTTTCGCGACGGATGCCCCGGTGGCGAGAGCCCCTCGGCGATCGCCGCCCGCGCCGATCGCGTCGTCGCCAAGACCAGGAAAATCGGCGGCCGCGTGCTCCTCTTTTCCAGCGGCCACTTTCTCCGCGCGCTGGCATCCCGCTGGCTCCAAGTCCCGATCTATCCGGGCGGCGGACACCTGCTTCTGGGCACGGCGAGCGTCAGCATCCTCAGCTACGAACACAACTTGCAGGAACCGGCCATCTCCCTCTGGAATGACCGCCATCATGTCCCAAAGTAACCCATTTTCACGAACGCCCCGCCCAGTTCCGGCGTCGGATGAGAAGAAAAGCCCCGCGGCACCGGGCGCGGTACGCTCTTGCAGGCGAATTCAAACACGGAGGTTTTTCATGAACGCCACCGCCAAACTCAGAGACATCGGCCAGAGCCTCTGGCTCGACAACATCACGCGCGATCTGCTCAAGAGCGGCACGCTCGCGAAGTACATCAACGAATGGTCGGTCACCGGCCTCACGTCCAACCCCACCATCTTTGAGCACGCTTTCAAGAACAGCTCGCTCTACGACGACTCGATCCAGCGAAAAGTCCGCGAGGGCAAAACCGACGAGCCTCTCTTCTTCGACATCGCGATCGAAGACCTGACCGCCGCCGCAGACCTCTTCCGCCCGATCTACGACAAAACCAACGGGCTCGATGGTTTCGTCTCGCTCGAGGTCTCGCCGAAGCTCGCTTTCGATACCGCCGCGACCATCGCCGCGGCAAAGTCGCTTCACGCCAAGGCCAATCGCCCGAATCTCTACATCAAAATTCCCGGAACAAAGGAAGGGTTGCCGGCCATCGAGGAAGCGATCTCCGCCGGTGTTCCGGTGAACGTGACGCTGCTCTTTTCGCGCGAGCAGTATGTTGCCGCGGCACAGGCCTATCAACGCGGCATCGAGCGCCGCATCAACGCGGGTCTCAATCCGCGCGTTGAATCGGTTGCCTCGGTTTTCATCAGCCGTTGGGACGGCGCGATCGCCGGGAAAGTGCCGGCCGAGCTGACGAATAAGCTCGGCCTCGCGATGGGACTTCGAATCTATAAGGCGTATCGCGATCTGCTGAATTCACAGGCCTGGCAACGCATGTACAACTTCGGGGCGCGCCCCCAGCGCCTCCTCTGGGCCAGCACCGGTACGAAGGACCCCAAGGCCTCCGATATTCTCTATATCAAGGGCCTCGCCTCACCCTTCACCGTCAACACCATGCCCGAAGGCACACTCAAAGCGTTTGCCGATCACGGCGAAGTCGGTGAACTCCTCCCGGCAGACGGCGGCACCGGCGAAACACAGCTCGCCGGATTCACCAAGGCGGGAGTCGATCTCGATCAACTCGCGGCAAAACTGCAGACCGACGGCGCTGCATCGTTCGTGAAGAGTTGGGAGTCGCTGCTCTCGGGCCTTTCGGAAAAGGTTCGCGGCGCAAAGGCCCCGGCCGGCGTCGCCTGAATCGGTCACGCCAGCGACTTTGCCATTTCTTTGGAGTATTCGATGCCGGAATCGAAAGACTTGACGTCGTTACCCTCGTGGCGTGCACTCGGCGATCACTACAGCAAAGTGCGCGAAGCGCACCTTCGTCAGTTGTTCTCACAGGACCCGCAGCGCGGCACGAAACTGACGGTCGAAGGCGGCGGGCTGTTCCTCGACTATTCAAAGAACCGAATCACGGAGCAAACACTCGGGCTCCTCATCAAGCTCGCCGAGGAAGCGGGCTTGCGCGCGAAGATCGACGCGATGTTCCGCGGCGACAAGATCAACATCACCGAGAATCGTGCGGTGCTCCACACGGCGCTGCGCGCGCCCCGCGGCACCACGATCACCGTTGATGGCGAGAACGTCGTGCCCGAAGTCCATGCGGTTCTCGACAAAATGTCTTCGTTCTGCGATCGCGTCCGCAAGGGCGATTGGAAAGGACACACCGGCAAAGCGATACGGAACGTCGTCAACATCGGTATCGGCGGCTCGGATCTCGGGCCCGTCATGGCCTACGAAGCGCTCCGCCATTACACGCGGCGAGATATGACATTCCGGTTTGTGTCCAATGTCGATGGAATCGACTTCGTCGAAGCGACGCACGATCTCGATCCGAGTGAAACGCTCTTTATTGTTTCCTCGAAAACGTTCACCACGCTCGAGACCATGACCAACGCGCAGAGCGCACGGGACTGGCTGCTCAAGGGTCTCGGCGGTGACGCAACGGCGGTCGCCAAGCACTTTGTCGCCGTCTCGACCAACGCCAAGAAAGTCGCCGAGTTCGGCATCGACACCGCCAACATGTTCGAGTTCTGGGATTGGGTCGGCGGCCGCTATTCGATGGACTCCGCCATCGGCCTCTCGACCATGCTCGCCGTCGGTCCCGACGGTTTCCGCCAAATGCTCGACGGTTTCCACAAGATGGATGAGCACTTCCGGACATCTCCCTTCCAGAAGAATCTCCCCGTCATCATGGGCCTTCTTGCCCTCTGGTACTCGGATTTCTTCAAGGCCGAGACGATCGCGGTCCTCCCCTACGAGCAGTACTTGAAACGCTTCCCGGCTTATCTCCAGCAGCTCACCATGGAGAGCAACGGCAAGCATGTGACCCTCAGCGGCAAAACCGTCGACTACGCGACCGGCGCCATCTATTGGGGCGAACCGGGAACCAACGGCCAGCACTCGTTCTACCAGTTGATCCACCAGGGCACGCGCCTCATCCCCTGCGACTTTATTGCGTTCAATCACGCGTTGACGCCCCTCGGTCGCCACCACGACATGCTGATCGCCAACGTGCTGGCTCAAGCCGAAGCACTCGCGTTCGGCAAAACCGCCGACGAGGTCCGCAAAGAAGGAACGCCCGAGTCGCTTGTCCCCCACCGCGTCTTCGAAGGAAACCGTCCTTCCAACATGATCTTTGCCGATCGGCTGACGCCGGCGGTTCTCGGCGCGCTCGTCGCGCTCTATGAACACAGCGTCTTCGTTCAGGGCGCGATCTGGAACATCGACAGTTTCGATCAATGGGGCGTCGAGCTCGGCAAGGCTCTCGCCCAGAAGATCATCCCCGAGCTCGAGGCGCCAGCCGAACCCAACCTGGCGCACGACAGTTCCACGTCGAATCTGATCCGCCGCTACCGGGCCGCTCGCTCGGGCAAATAGGGAGGCCAGCGTGATCATCGGAATCGCCGCGGATCATGGTGGATTCGAGTTGAAACGCGAACTCGCCGTGCGCCTTCAGAAAGCGGGCCACACCGTCCGCGACTTCGGCGACGGCGCGAGCACCCCGGCCGACGATTATCCGGATTATGTCATTCCCTTATCTCGCGCTGTCGCTGCGGGAGAGGTCGAGCGCGGCATCGCCGTCTGCGGCAGCGGGGTCGGCGCCGCAATCTGCGCGAACAAGGTCGAAGGTGTCCGCGCCTCGCTCATCCACGACCACTTTTCTGCAAAGCAAGGGGTCGAAGACGACCACATGAATGTGCTGTGCCTGGGCGGCAGAACAACCGGCGTGGAGACCGCCTGGGACTTCGTTCAGACGTTTCTCACGGCGCAGTACAGCAAGGAAGAACGCCATCTCCGCCGGCTCGCAAAAGTCGCGGCGCTCTCCGCCGATCGCAAGCGGTGACGATCGTCGTTCATCGCGCCGGCACGTCGTCGTCGAAGCTCTCTTCGCCCTCGGGCTCGGGCGTTGCCGCGCTCAATCCCTCACGCTGGATGAACCGGACGCAGGCGTTCCATCGGAGAACGGCGTCGTCGTTTCCCGAGCTGGCGACTTTGTCCGCGGCCTCGAACCAGGTCATCGCTTCGCGCAACAGGCCGAAAATCGTCTCACCTGGGTAGCCGGAATCAAACAACGCTTTGGCCCACCGCTCTTCGACGACGCCTCGATAGTACGAGCGTTCGAACTCTCCCTTTAGCCGCGAGACGAGCTGACGTGCCTCGTCGGCGGACGCTTTCGGCGACCCAAATCGGTCCGACTGCGACAGAATCAGCGCGACAATCGCATCCTGGTTTCCCGGATCGGCATCGAGAACGTCGCGGCAGATGCTCTCCGCTTCCCGCGGCTCGTTCAGGAGCCGATATCGCTCTGCTTTGGCGAGCGCACGAGAAACCGATTCCAGCGCAATAGGTTTCAGCGCGAACATATCAACCTCCGGTAATTCGTGATCGATTCACATCGCTTCGAACACCATTTCCGCCAAATCACTCCAACTTCCGAGGCTTGAACATCCGGAACAGCTTCGTCAACGGGTCGTAGAACTCGTCCACCACGCGCTCCTTCAGCGGGATGATCGCGTTGTCCGTGATCGTGATGTTTTCCGGGCAGACCTTTGTGCAGCATTTGGTGATGTTGCAATACCCAAGACCTTCTTCATCCCGTAGATATTTCGTGCGATCCTCGGTGTCGAGCGGGTGCATCTCGAGTGCCGCCGTGTACACAAAGTGCCGCGGGCCTGCGAACTCGTCGTGCTTGTGGTGATCACGGAGCACGTGGCACACGTTCTGGCACAGGAAACATTCGATGCACTTGCGGAATTCCTGCACCCGATCGACATCCGATTGCTGCATCCGCCAGGTTCCATCCGGCGCATCGGGCTTCCGCGGCCTGAAAGGCTTGATCCGCTTCTTCACCTCGTAGTTCCACGACACATCCGTGACGAGATCCTTCACGTGCGGGAACGATTTCATCGGCTCGACGATCACCGGCATCGAAAGATCGAGCGTGTCGAGCCTGGTCATGCACATGAGGCGCGGCTTGCCGTTGATCTCCGCCGAGCACGAGCCGCACTTGCCCGCCTTGCAGTTCCAGCGGCACGCGAGCGTCGGCTCCGACTCCGCCTGAATCTGGTGAATCGCATCCAGCACGACCATGCCGCCGCTCACGTCGGTATGAAAATCCTTGAACGCGGCGCTCTCGCCCTGCCCTTTCCAGACTCGGAACATGGCTCTCTGTGTGCCATTTGAAGGGCGCGTGTTGCCGGTTGTGGTCATGCATTCTCCGATCGAACCGATACCCTATTCCCAAAGCTCCGTTTCATTCCTCGCGTGCTGTCGGCGCTTCGTCCGTTGGTTCTGCAAACCAGAGCCAGTAACCCTCCGGATCTCGCACTTCAAATTCCTTCATGCCGTAGATCGCGACACGCATTTCCCCGGCATCGACACCCTTTGCGAGAAACTCTTCGCGAAGCGCTTCCGCGTTCCGCACATCGAAGTAGAAAACCTGATAGTCCTTGCTCTTGCGTGGCACATCGCGCCGAACCGAATCGGCCGGCGGCGCGTTGAGCATGACGGCTGTCCCATCGCGCTCGACCTCCGCCCAGACCGGCGGATTCCCGTGCATCGAACTGCAGTTGAATCCGAGCTTTTCAATGTAGAACCGAACCGCCCCCGGCAGGTCAACAACCGCCAGCATCGGCCGAAGCCCTCGAATCCGAGGCTTTGTTCCGTCGTTCGCCACGTCTACTTGTTTTCCTCAATGACCTGCTTGAGATCGTCCCGCAGCGGCGAGATGGTCTCGCGCCGAAGTTGCATCGATCCATCGGGCCCGCGCCGAACCACCGTGTTGTGCTGCGAGAACTCCTTCTTCTTCTCCGAATGATCCTCGCGGAAATGCCCGCCGCGGCTCTCTTCCCGGTCGATCGCGCTCCTCGTCGCGGCTTCGGAGCACACGAGCAGGTTCTCAAGATCCAGCGCCGTGTGCCAGCCCGGGTTGTACTCACGATTCCCGTCGATCCCGACTCCCGCGGCACGCTTCCTGAGCATCATCAGCCCCTCCAGCGCCGCAATCATGTCCGCCTCGGTACGCACGATCCCCACTTTGTCCTGCATCATCTCCTGCAGCGCGTGCTGCACGACATACGGATTCTCGCCCGTCGGCCGGTCGAAGGGCTCGAGCGCCTTTTTGGCCGCTGCGCTCACCTGCCCCTCATCGATCGCGCCCGCGCCGTATTTTTTCGCGAATTCCGCGGCGTGCTCGCCCGCCCGTTTTCCGAAAACGAGCAAGTCCGAGAGCGAGTTTCCGCCCAATCGATTGGAACCGTGCAAGCCCGCCGCGACCTCGCCCGCTGCGAAAAGACCGGGCACGTTCGACATCTGCGTCACACCATCGACGCGCACGCCGCCCATGACGTAGTGCGTTGTCGGGCCGACTTCCATCGCTTCGGTTGTGATGTCGACGCCGGCCAGTTCTTTGAACTGGTGATACATGCTCGGCAGTTTCTTCTTGATGCGCTCCGGCGCGTTCGCCACTTTCTCTTTGATCCACGCGATGTCGAGATAAACGCCGCCGTGCGGGCTGCCCCTTCCCGCTTTCACCTCCCGATTGATGCAGCGCGCCACGTGATCGCGCGTCAGCAACTCCGGCGGCCGATTCGCGTTCTTGTCGCCCTCGACATACCGCCAGCCTTCCTCGGCGTCCTTTGCAACCTGGTTCTTGTACAGGTCCGGGATGTCGTTGAACATGAACCGCTCGCCCTTGTTGTTGAGCAAGCGTCCACCCTCGCCTCGCACGCCTTCGGTGACGAGAATGCCTCTCACGCTCGGCGGCCACACCATCCCCGTCGGATGGAACTGGATGAACTCCATATCCATCAGGTCCGCGCCCGCAAAATACGCGAGCGCCTGCCCGTCGCCGGTATATTCCCACGAATTGCTGGTGATCTTGAACGCGCGACCGATGCCGCCCGTCGCGAGCACCACCGCCTTGGCTTTGAACACCCGGAACCGGCCCCGTTCGCGGTCGTATCCGAACGCGCCGACAACGCGCTCACTGTCCTTCAGAAGCGCCGTCGTCGTGTGCTCCATGTAGACCGTGATGCCCTGATGGATTCCGTAGTCTTGAAGCGTCCGGATCATCTCGAGTCCCGTGCGGTCGCCCACGTGCGCGAGGCGCGGATAGCGATGACCTCCGAAGTTTCGCTGGAGAATGCGCCCGTCCTTCGTGCGATCGAACAGCGCGCCCCACTTCTCGAGTTCGCGGACCCGGTCCGGCGCTTCCTTGGCGTGGATCTCCGCCATCACCCAGTTGTTGAGGTATTGGCCGCCGCGCATCGTATCGGAAAAGTGAACCTTCCAGTTGTCGCGGTCGTCCACATTGGCCATCGCCGCGGCCATGCCGCCCTCGGCCATCACCGTGTGCGCTTTGCCGAGCAATGACTTGCACACCAGGCCCACAGAGACACCCGAAGCCGAGGCCTCGATCGCCGCGCGCAATCCCGCGCCCCCCGCACCGATCACCAGCACATCGTGTTCGTGAGTCTGATAGTCGCTCATTGGAGGAGTCCTGAGTCTTAGTGTCCTGCGTCCTGCGTCACACAAACCGTGGCTTTTCTTCGGCCCACAGAGGGCTTTGGCGCGCTGCGCTCCAAACCCGATCGAAAACTCCCCAGCGAGCTGCCCAGTTCTTGTATGAGCTCTAGCAATTCTTCAAAGGTCGGCTGGTTAATGTGCCCGACATCAAGGGCCGCATACAGCATCGAGCGAATCTCCCCGGCCGAGCCTTTTGAAATCGAAAGAAACTGCAGAAACTCCGCTCTTCGATATCGCTCGAACCCCTCGGCGACGTTGTTCATGACGGAAAGCGAAGCCCGGCGAAATTGATCGGTCATCACGTAGTCACGCCGAAACGCGCGTTCCCGTGTCAATTCATGAATTCGCTTGTTCACGACTCGAGCCTTCCTCCACACTTGAAGATCTTCGAACTTTCGAACAACCACGAGCTTTACCTCTCTGTCGTTTCGTTCCCGACTCAGGACTCAGGACTTCAGGACCGAGGACCCACGACGCTCCGCCTAAACGAGCCGAATATCCGCCCAATACCCGCTCGCGCACATGCGCACGTAAAAATCAGTGAAGCCGACCCAGAAGAGGCTCAGCCACGCCCAGATCATGTGGCCGCGGTTCAGGCACGAGGCGCAGTCGTACGCTTTCTTGCTCGCGCCGCCTCCCAATTCGTCCTTGCGCCCGCCGATCAGGTGTCGGAACGAATGGCACCCGAGCGTGTAGCCGCCCAGCAAAATCGGGTTGATGGTGAGCACCAGCGAGCCGATCCCGATTCCAAACCCGTTCCGCTTGGTCTTGGGATTCGTGAACACATACGCGTGCACCGCGTCGTACACGAGGATGATGAGGAACAGCAGCGCCAGATACAGAAAGTAACGGTGCACGTTCTGCAGAATCAGCGGCAGTTTCCGCTCGCCCCGATACGCCTCTTTCCGAAACCCGGGCTCACCGACCGCGCAATTCAGCGGGTCGCCCCAGAAAGCCTTGTAGTACGCGCCGCGGTAGTAGTAGCAGGTGAATCGAAAGCCGCCCGGGGCCCACAGGATCAGCAGCGCAGGCGAAAAGACGATGAAGCTCGGCCAGATCGAGAGCAGCCAGCTCGGCGCCTCGCCGAACCACGCGTGCCCGGTGTGCATTCCGGGCGGGTCCCACAGCAAAGGCGAATAGAACGGCGAGAGATAGTGCGCTCCCCCGCCGTCATACGCGAAGTTCTTGCCCTGAAATGCGGCCCACGTCGAATAGACGACGAACGCGCCGAGCCCGAGAAACGTGAGCAGCGGCTGAACCCACCACGCATCCGTGCGCGACGTCTCACCAAGCTTTCGGATTTGGGGCAACCGAACGTCGATTCCGCGACTCATCAATGGCTCCTCGACCGTGCCGACGGGCTGAGCATACTAAAACCCGCCCGGACTTCAATCGTCAATCGGGCGGGTTTGAGTTCGATCATCAATGTCGAGCTCAAGCGGCTTTCAGTGCCCGCTTCCCGAGCCTTCCGATTCTCCTGAAACCGTCGACCGGGGTGCGGGAACCGCGCCCGGCGAAGCAGAAGCCGCGGGGCGAACCGTCACGACGACGGCCTGGTCGGGCGAGTAGTACTTCGCGAAGACCTGCTTGACCTGATCGGCGGTCAGCGCCTGATACGCCTCGGGATCTTCAACGATCTCCTCGAGCTTCAGACCGCGGAATGTGATCTGATCCAGCCGCTGCGCCCAGTACCCCGGGTCCTGCAATTGATCCTTGAACGTGTTGGCAAACTGCTTGCGCGCCACCACCATCTCCTCCTCAGTCGGCCCGTTCTTCGCGAACTCGTCATACATCGAGGCCAGCTTGTCCACCAGAGGCTTCACCTTGGAGGGCTCCGTCGGTGCGCCGGCAGAGAACATGCCGAATCCCGGATACGTCGTTGCCGCCCGCGACTGTGCGCCGATGCTGTACACCAGCTGCGCATCCTCACGCACTTCTTTCACCATGCGTGTCGACAGAATTCGCGAGGCCATCGCCAGCGCCCGAACATCGGCACGATTCGCCTGGTCCGCGCCATAAAAACCGGACATCACAAACGCCTGCGGCGTGGGCGTATCGATCGTCTTCTCGATGATCCGCGGACCGCTCGGCCTCTCGATCTTGCGGAGATTGGCGTACGTGTTGGCGCTGACCTTCGTACGCTGCGGCAGCGATCCAAGATAACGCTCCGCGAGTTCCACGACTTTATCTTTCGGCACATCGCCGACAACGACAACCTCGATCGGCGAATCCTTGATGAGTTTGTCGAGCCACGCCTGCGACGACGCGAGCGAGAGTCGATCCACCTGCTCCGGGGTCATGACCTTCGTGCGAGGCTCTGTTTCCGGATACTGCGCCGAAATCGACGTGCGCATCCCCATCATCATCGGGTTCTTGGTCGATTCGATCAGCATCTCTTTCGACATCGTCTTGAATTGATCAAACGACGAGGCCTCGATCTTCGGCTGGGTCAGGAGCAAGTACGCCAGTTGGAAACCAGATTCGAGTTCCTCCGGGTTTCCGCTGATGTTGAGTGTGATGGCGTCTTCTGCGCCGCCGATTCCTCCTCCACCTCCCCGGCCCCCGCGCCCACCCCCGCGCCCGGCAAAGGCGCCGCCGCCGCCACGCACGTTGATTTTCTTTCCCGTCATCAGTTCGCGGATATCAGTCGAGGAGAGCTTCTGGGTTGTGGGCCGGCTCCACGCGAGCTGCGCCGCGCTCGTGATGCCGCGGTTGTCGGCGTTTTCGAGCAGCTCCCCCCCGATGAGCGCGATCTGCACCGAGGCCTGATTCTTCCGCTCGTCCATGAATCGATAGTGAACCCGCACGTTGTTCGAGAGCCACCCCGACCAGACCTTGCTCGACGGGTCTTCCGTGAATTCGACAAATTCTCCCGGATTGGGAAGATCGCTCATTAACTGGGTGGCGTGCTCGGCTTCCGATTCCTGAGTCGGCTGCACCGTGAAAGCCCTGGTGCCGATCGCGAGAAGTTCGGATTCACTCGGCACGTTCGGACCCGACGGAAGTGTCGCGACAAAGGCGATCGCAGTGGGATCGAATTCCTTCGCGAATCGCTTCTCGACTTCCTCTTCGGTGATCTGCGGGAGCAGCTTCTGAAGAAGCTCGAGTCGCTGCGCGGGCGAAATCGCGGGTTCGCCGGCGGAGACCGCGCCGTTCAAACGATTCATCAATCCCTGCATCGGCGTCGTCCCCTCGGTCTCGACGGCTCGCTCCGCGCTTGCGATCATCTCCTTCTTCGCGTCTTCGATTTCGCGCGAAGTGAACCCGAATTGCCGCCCGCGCTGGATTTCGAGAGCGATTTCTTCAACCGTCTCCTTCCACATTCCGGGCTTGGCACGCGCGTTCGCGTTCGCGGCATAGATCGCGGTTCCCTGATTCCCCATCGAAACGCGACCGTTGAGATAGCTGGTCGATCCCTTCGAAACCTTGTCGCTCAGCCGGCGATTCATGGCGATCTCGGCGATCCCGGCGACGATGTCGTCGCGGAACTGCGGCACCGTGGTGATGGCGGGGCGCCCCGGCTCGAGCCGGACAATCTGGATGTCCTCGCTGCGCACCTCGGGGTCGCTCGCGACGATCGCAAAGCTTTTGTCGTACGCCTTCACGCGCACGTCGACCGGGGTCGGCTTCGGCTTTTTGGGAAGCGATCCGAATTTTTCCTTGATGAGCGTCACTACCTCGTTGGGGTTTGCGTCGGCGATCACCATGAGTGTTGCGTTGGATGCGCCGTACCACTTGCCGTAGTAGTCTTCGAAGTCCTTCTTCTTCACACTATCGATCGTCTCTTCTTTGCCGATCGTGATGCGTTCACCGTACAGCGATCCCGGCGCGATGCGCTCGATCACGTAGAAACCGGTACGCTGGCGACCCGACAAGCCGCGCCGACGCTCCTCCTGAATGATCTGGCGCTCGTCGTCGATTTCATTCGGCAATAGAGAGAGCCGACCGGTGACGTCGGCAAAGAACGTCAAGCCCTTACCCAAGGTCTCGGGCTTGGTATCCGGAAGCGACAACTGATACGTCGTCTGCTCCATATTGGTGAACGCGTTCTGGTCGCGACCGAACTGCATTCCCAGCGATTGAAAGAACGGAACCAGCGTTCCGGGAGCAAAGTTCTCGGATCCGTTGAACGCCATGTGCTCGAGATAGTGAGCGATGCCGCGCTGCGGATCGGTCTCGTTGAGCGACCCCGTGTGCATGTGCACCCAGACGACCGCGCGTCCCTCGGGCACCGAGTGCTGCCGCACGATGTAGTTGAGGCCGTTGTCGAGTTGGCCGACGACGAGCGCGGGGTCGACCGGGAGGGGCTGCGCAATGGCGGAAGAAAGCACACCCAGCCCGACGACAAGAGCGCTCGCAGCGCGGGATACTGAATTCATTGTGGCCTTTCCTTGGTGAAATCGATCGGGAGGGGATCATGGGACACACGGCTTGGGCCCCGCCCACCAGGGCGGATAGTTTACCACAAATCAATTGCTGCTACGCCGGCCGTAAGTCATTGAAAATACTGGTATTTCCGACGCAACGCCGGCCCCGGCAATTCCGGTCTGTTGATACCGAACACCTCTCGCATTCTTTGTGAAGATGCGGTATGCTGAGCGGTTCACCCCCTCTCTCCCGCGAGCATGCCGCGGCGTCCAACCGCGGAAACGGAGGCTCTGTCATGGCCGACCTGAGTGTGACAGTCGATGGCTTGAAGTTACCGAACCCGTTTGTCATCGGGTCCGGCCCTCCGGGCACGAACGCAAACGTCATCGGCAAGGCTTTTGATGAGGGCTGGGGCGCGGTGATCGCCAAGACGATCAGCTTGGATGCATCGAAGGTCATCAACGTCGCGCCTCGCTACGCCCGGATGAGGGTTGGGGCCAAGGGAAGCGAGACGATCGTCGGCTGGCAGAACATCGAGCTGATCTCGGACCGGCCGTTCGATACGTGGATCGAAGAGTTCAAACAGGTCAAGCAGAAGTACCCGGATCGCATCCTGATCGCCTCCATCATGGAGGAGTACAACAAGAACGCCTGGTGCGAAATCGTCGAGCGCTGCCAGGACGCCGGCGTCGATGCATTCGAACTGAACTTCTCGTGCCCGCACGGACTCCCGGAACGCAAGATGGGCGCCGCGATGGGCCAGGACTGCGAAGTCCTCGGCACGGTCTGCGGCTGGGTGAACAGCGTCAGCAAGAAACCAGTTTGGGCGAAAATGACGCCGAACATCACGCACATCGAGGAGCCGGCACGCGCGGCGCTTCGCAACGGCTGCGAGGGGATTGCGGCGATCAACACAATCCTGTGTGTCATGGGAGTCGACCTCAAGACTCTGCGCCCCGAGCCCACCGTCGAGGGGTACACGACCCCAGGCGGCTATTCGTGCAAGGCGGTTCGGCCGATCGCGCTCCGGATGGTGATGGAATGCGCGCGGATGATGAAGTCAGAATTTCCCGGCCGCTCGCTCTCCGCGATCGGTGGCGTAGAGACCGGCGAAGATGCGGCGCAGTTCATCCTGCTTGGCGCGAACACGGTGCAAGTCTGCACGGGCGTGATGATCCACGGATATGCGCTGGCGAAAGAACTCTGCCGCGGCTTGTCGGCATTCATGGACGCGAAGGGATTCAAGACAATCGAAGAATTCCGGGGCCACTCGCTCCAGTATTTCACGACGCATCACGATCTGGTGCAGCGCCAGGCGCAGGCGAAGGCGCTGGAAAAGGCCGCGGCGGAAGGCCGCGTGACCAAGGACACGCAGTGGACGGGCGAGAAGTTTGTGGAACAGTCGAACAAGCTGGTGGCGAACTGAGAGACCGGAAGATAAACACGGAGTACCACGGGGAACCACGGAGAAAAGGCACGGAGAGAGAGAGAGAGAGAGAGAGAGAGAGAGACGAACGAAAGCTATCAGAGAATTCGATTGAGCAAGTTGCTCCACTCAGAACTGACTGGAAAAATCATCAGCGCGGCGGTTGCCGTGCATGATGAGTTGGGGCCTGGGCTTCTGGAGTCCGCTTACGAGGCGTGCCTTTGTTTTGAACTCATGAACCGAGGGCTGTCTGTACGTCGCCAAGTGGACATCCCCATCATTTATCGAGAGACTCATTTGGAGTGCGGTTATCGCGCGGACATCGTGGTTGAGAACAGCGTCATTGTCGAAGCGAAGTCGGTCGAAGCGATCGCGCCGATTCACGAGGCCCAGTTGCTGACTTATTTGCGTCTCTCAGGCATCCGCGTCGGCCTGTTGATCAACTTCAATCAGTTGCGTGTCACCGATCATCTCATCCGGCGGATTGTTTGACTGGCTTCGACTTTCACAATTTCCGTTGATTGGCTTTGATTGGCTTTGATTTTCTCAGTGTTTCCTCCGTGGTACTCAGTGGTCCTCCGTGTTGAAATCCCATGCCTTTACTCATTAAGAACGGCCGCGTCATTACCGCCTCCGACGACTACGTCGCCGACATCTACTGCGCGGCGGACACGATCACACGCATCGAGAAGAGCATCGATGCGAAGTCGTGCGCGCCGGGCACGGAAGTCATCGACGCCTCGGGCAAGTATGTGTTCCCCGGCTTCATCGACCCGCACGTGCACATTTACCTGCCCTTCATGGGCACCTACGCGAAGGACGACTGGGAATCGGCCTCGCGTGCGGCGCTCCTGGGCGGGACTACCACGCTCATCGAGATGATCTGTCCGGGAAAAACCGACGAGCCGATGGCGGCGTTCGAGACCTGGCTCGGCAAAGCGCAGGGAAAGGCCGCGTGCGATTTCACGTTCCACATGGGCGTCACGCGATTTGACGACACGGCGGCCAGGCAGTTCCGAGAGATCGTGAAGCGCGGCATCCGCTCGTTCAAGGTCTTTCTCGCGTACAAGGGCGCGCTCGGCGTCGATGATCGCGAGCTATATCACACGCTCAAGCTCGCCAAGGAACTCGGCGTCGTCGTGACGGCGCACTGCGAAAACGAAACGCTTGTTGCCGAGATGCAGGCGGAACTGCTCGCGGCGGGCAAGACCGCCCCGGAATTCCATGAACCCTCGCGACCGGTGCAGGTCGAAGCCGAGGGAGTGCATCACCTGATGACGTTCGCCGAATTGACGGGGGCGGAGGTGTACGTCGTGCACACGTCGTGCGACGAAGCGGTGCGAGAAGCGGTTGCCGCGATCGGGCGGGGCGTGAAGGCGCACATCGAAGTCGTGATCCCGCATCTTGTGGTCGATCACTCGTACACACAGAAGAACGGATTCGAGGGCGCGAAATTCGTCATGTCTCCTCCGCTCCGCGACAAGTCGCAGCTCGCCAAGATGTGGGCCCACCTTGCATCGCGCACGATCGCGACAGTCGCAACCGACCACGCGCCCTTCGATTTCGAATCGCAGAAGACGATGGGCAAAGACGCGTTTACGAAGATTCCGAACGGGATTCCGAGCGTGGAGAACCGTGTCGATCTGCTCTACACGCAGGGCGTCGCGACGGGCAGGATCGATTTGAACACCTTTGTCGATGCCGCGAGCACGCAGGCGGCGCGGATCTTCGGTCTCAAAGGCAAGGGGACGATCGCGGTAGGCTCCGATGCGGATCTCGTGGTATATGACCCGGCGTATCGCGGAAAAGTCCACTCTGCATCGAAGACCCATCACAACATGGCGACCGACTACTCCGCGTTCGAAGGATGGGAAATGAAGGGACGGAGCGACACAGTCACGGTGCGCGGGCAGGTGATGGTGAAGGGCGCCAAGTTCGTTGGCAAGATGGGAACCGGCAGGCTCGTTGGACGTGGTTGATGAAGCGACCTGCGAGTTCACTTCCAAGTCACGCTGAACGCTTCGCTCGCTTTCGGGAATGTGAGTACCGCAGCGTCACCGTCGCGCAGAGCATCGGTGGAATCCGGTCCGGAATGCGAAACAGTGATTCCGGGGCTCACGTAGCGAAGCCTGACTTCGATGTCCCGCGCAAAGCCGGGCGTGATGCGAAGAGTCCGCTGCATGCCCTGCTTGGAAACAGCGGCACTCAATCCATCGGCGCAAGCCACCGAACCACTATCTCCGGGCCAGATTTCGAGGATCAAGCGGTCATCAAGACACTCGACGCTCGGATCGATCTCCGGGGTGCGCCTCATGAGCGTGGCGATGCCCGGCGGCAGCATCGGCACAAGTGCCCCGGCTCGAACGAAGAGCGGAGCCTGTTCCAGCGGCGCCGCAACTGAAACCGTTTTGGGTCCGGCGATCCCCTCGCCGGTCCAGTAGTTGATCCACGTGCCGCGGGGCAGATACACGGAGCGCTGCGTTCCGCTCTGAAACATCGGCGCCACCAGTAAATCCGGGCCGAACAGGAATTGAAACTGTGCGCTCGCCGCGGCAGCGTCGTCGGAAAAAGCAAACGCCATGGGCCGAATGAGCGGCACGCCCTTCTCGCTCGCCTCTTGTGCCGCGTTTCGAATGTAGGGATACAACCGGGTGTGCAAGTTCGCAAAGTCGCGATAGATTGCGAGCGCCTGTTCACCGTAATCCCACGGCCCCTTGTTCGACTGCATGTGCGCCATCATCAGCGGGGTGAACGCGGCAAACTGCGTCCAGCGGATGAAGAGCTCCGGCGTCGCATCCCCCATGTAACCCGCGATGTCGCAGCCCCAGAATGGCAAGCCGGAAAGCGAAGCGGTTTGTGCCGCGATGATGACTCCGGGCAACCCATTCTCGAACGAGAAGTCGGCGTGGTTGTCTCCGGCCCAGCCGAACGGATACTTCCCCGTGCCGGTGAAGCCGCACCGCGAAATCAGCGTGTGATCACCGGGACGGACCTCCTCCAGAAAATCGTTCGCGGCTTTGAGATAGAGCTGAGCGTATCGACCCTTCATCTCCGATGCGGTCGATCCGTCGTGAAAGACCGCATCTGTGACGAAGTTACTCTCGCCGTCGTCGCACTTGATCGCAGCGACACCCCACCTGGCCATCGGTTGCATCTGCGCCTGCCACCACTCCACTGCGGCGGGATTCGTGAAGTCCACGAGCGCGCCGGTCCCCTTCCACCAGGGCACGATCGACGGCTTGCCCGCATCTTTTCCGGCGCTCGGCCCGGAGCGCACGAGGTAGCCATTGCGGACCGCATCCTCGAAATTGCTCGCGGGGCCACCGTCGATTCCTTTCATGTCCGTCACGTTGGTGAGATTGACGAACGGCGTCAGCCAAAAACACGGCACGAAGCCCTGCCTCTTCACCTCGGCGAACATCGCGTCCGGGTCGGCGAACTGCTGCTCATTCAGGCGGAAATCGTTGTAGCTTGTTTCCCACGGACTATCGATCACAATGACCGAAGCCGGCAGGCCGTGCTTGCGGCTGAGGCTCGCATCATCCAGTACTTCGTTCTGATTGCGGTGCACGTCGCGGCTCTTCCACGGCGCGAACGCCCACGAAGGCGGCACGTTCGGTCGCCCGGTCAACCGCGTGAATTCAGAAAGCACATCCTGGGGCTTCGGACCCGCGATCAGCACCAGCCGCATGCGCCTGGCATGGTCGCGGACGATCACGAAGTCGCGCTCCGTTGAGTTCAGATCAAACGTGCTCGGCGTCGTGCTGTCGAGCCAGATTCCATACCCCCTGCTGCTGATCACAAACGGAACGGGCTTGTACGTGGAGAGCCCCTTTTCCTCCGGGTGGTCGCTGCTTGCCATCCGAAGGACGTTGCCTTTTTGATTGATCGCGTTGAACCGCTCGCCGCCGCCGTAGTAGCGGCTGTTGTCTTTCAATCTCGCGTCGAAATCGTGGATTTGGTCGTCGGCGGTCCACTCGATCGCGATTGCGCGCTCGCTGGTCGCCTTCGCGTCGAGATGCAGGTTGTCAATGCCACTCGGCCCTTTGATTTCTATCGCGTCGAGCATGACTTCGCGCTCGTCGCGAAGCACGAGCACAATCGCCTTACCATCCGAGCGTACTTCCATTCTTCGAATCGCGGCGAGTGGCTCCATCGGCCCGGTTCCGACGAAGATGACGCTGTTGCCGTCTGGATCCTGCTGGCGCACATTCGGATCGGCGATCCATTCGAATCGCCCGCTCGCATCTTCGACAACGAACTTGTAGCGCACGACGATCTGATCAACCTCGACTTGCTTTGTCCAGAGGCCGTCCGCACCTGTGGACATGAGAGCGCCGGCGTCTTGCGGCTTGCCGTTCACATTCGCGGCCCAGTTATTGAAATTGCCGGCGAGGTACACCCGCTTTGCGCGAGGAAATTGAAGTTCGAACTTCAGATCCATCGCGGCGGCGGAATAGCCAAACGCCGCGCAAACCAACAGGACGATCCCGATTCGCAAAGTGCGCATGCTCTGGACTCCTACCGAATCGCGCCCGAAACGATTCCCGCGCGCAAACCGGTGATCTCTTTGTCGATGGTGGCGCTATCGGCGCCCAAGTCCTTCAAAACCAATTCGCCCAGCGCGATCGCGGCCTCTGCTTCCTCAAACACCGCCCCCGTCACGCCAGCGACCGCGAGCGCATTTTTCTCGTTCAGATAGCGGGTTCGAACCAGGATGTGCATGTCGGGATTTAACTGTCGCGCCTGCATGACGACCGGCGCCGGGTTTGAATGCGCCGCCATCGTCACGAGCAGGTACTTGGCGTCTCGCACACCCGCCTGCGTCAACACTTCCGCGCTCTGCGCATCGCCGAAGATCGCCAGCCGCCCCGCATGATTCACTTCCCCCACAGTGTCCATGTTCATATCGATGATGACGGTTCGCAGCCCCGCCTGGCGCAACAGCCGATCGACCGTCCTTCCGACATGTCCATACCCAACTACCACCGCGGTTCGCCCGTGCTCCTCGGTCGAGCCGGCCGCAAGTCGTTCCACAGTTTCGGCGTTGTCGGCGTGCACCCGGCGCTCCGCTCTTGCGTTGAGCGCGTTCCACAAGCGCGGCATCGAGCGCAGCCAGTTTTCCGCCGGTTTCACAAGACGGAACAGAAGCGGATTCACCGTGATTGAGAGGATCGCCGCGGCAACGATCACATTCGGCCCTTCGCTCGGCATGAGCGAATGTCCCATCGCGACGTTCGAAAGAATGAACGAGAACTCGCCGATCTGCGCGAGACCCACCGCCACGGTCAACGCCGTCCGCATCGAGTGGCCGAGCACCAGCACGATGATCAGCGCCGCGATCGGCTTCGCGACGAGCACGATCCCGAGCCCCGCGAGCACCATCCCGGGTTGATCGACCAGAATGTGCCAATCAAAGAGCATCCCGACCGACACGAAGAAGAGCACTGCAAAGGCGTCGCGGAGCGGGAGCGCATCGGCCGCCGCCTGATGGCTCACAGGAGACTGCGCCACCATCATGCCGGCCAGGAATGCGCCGAGCGCCATCGAAGCGCCAAACAGGTAATACGCCCCCGCGGCAACCGCAACCGAAAGCACGAGAACTGTCAGCGTGAACAGTTCGCGCGAGCGCAATCTCGCAACCTGCACCAGAATCCACGGCACGACTCTCGCGCCGATCACAAACACGATCGCAACAAAGACGCCGAGTTTCGCGAGCGCCCAGCCGAGCGTCGGCCAGAAACTCACATTCGCCGTCGTCGCTTCCGCCAGCCCGCCGCTATCGGATGAACCCCCCATCACGGGAAGGATGACGAGAAACACGACGGTGAACAGGTCTTCCACGATCAGCCAGCCGACCGCGGCATGCCCCGCCGGGGTCGTCAGCACACCATTATCCGTCAGAACGCGGATCAAAACAACCGTACTCGCGACCGCCATCGCCATTCCCAGCACGGCTCCTGCGCGCAAATCCCATCCCATCGACCAGAAAATGAGCATTCCGAGCAACGTGGCGACGAGACTCTGCCCGAATGCGCCTGGGATCGCGATCCACTTCACCGCGTTCAGATCTTTGAGATGAAAGTGCAGGCCGACACCGAACATGAGCAGGATGACGCCGACCTCCGCGAGCTCCTGCGCGATTTCGACATTCCCGACAAATCCCGGCGTATGCGGGCTGATGATGACGCCGGCGAGCAAATAGCCCACGATCGGCGAGAGCCCGAGACGTTGCGTGACGAGGCCGAGCACCCACGCCACGGCGAATGCCGCGGCGATGGTCCGGATCAGCGGCAGACTGTCAAAGCCGTCCGCTCCACTCGCGCCCCCACCCGCGCCGAGCACCGAAATCGCAAAAAGGTCGCACATCAGCGATTAAAGTATCGCCAATCAGCACAGCGTGCGCGCCCGCACAGAAAAGCGTCTCAAGCCTTCTCGACTTCGCCGATCGCGACATCGAGTACATCGAGCATGAACTGGATGTCGGCATCGGTCAGGCACATCGGGGGTTTGATGCGCAGCACGTTTCCGAAGAAGCCGCCCTTGCCGATGATGAGCCCGAGGTCTTTGCAGCGCTCGAAGACCGCGGCACACTGAGCGCTTGCCGGAGTCTTGGTCGCGCGGTCGGTGACCAGTTCGACGCCGCACATCAGGCCCTTGCCGCGGATGTCGCCGATCATCGGATGCTTCTTCTGAAGTTCGCGCAGCCCGGCGAACAGCTTCGCGCCCTTGTCCTTCGCCTGCTCTTGATAGTTCTCTTCGAGCAGAACATTGAGCGTCGCAAAGCCCTGCGCCATCGAGACGGGATTGCCACCGAAGGTGTTGAAGTGAATGCGGCTGGTCAGGCTCTTGGCGATCGCGGGCGTTGTGACGACCGCGGCGAGCGGGCATCCGTTTCCGATGCCCTTGGCCATGGTCACGATATCCGGGTAGACGCCGCGGCCGCCGACCGTCTGGAAGCCCCAGAAGTTCTCTCCGGTGCGACCGAAGCCTGTTTGCACTTCGTCGGCTACGCAGAGGCCGCCGGCGTCGCGCACGGCCTTGTAGGCCGCACCGAGATAGCCCGGAGGCATCTCGACAACGCCGCCGACGCCCTGCATCGGCTCGGCGATGAATCCGGCGACCTTCCCGCTGGTCGTGTAGCGGATCACGTCCTGAACATCGATTGCGTATTTCTCGCCCGCCTTCGGATCGTCGTATCCGTATTGGCCCCGGAAGCGATCGGGCAGGATCGCGTGATGCACGCCGAAGCCCTGAGGCGTGTTGAATTTCCAGGTGCTGTGCGCCGTCAGACCCATCGGGGCTGCCGAACCGCCGTGATAGCCGTTCCGAAGAGCAATGAAGTCGTAGTTCCCGGTATGCGCCCGCGCCATCAGCATGGCGAGGTCGTTCGCGTCACTGCCCGAGTTCACGAAGTAAACGACGCTCAGCCCCGATTCTTTCGGAAAGGTGGACGCGAGCTTCTTTGCGTATTGACCGATTGTCGGGTGCAGATAGATCGTGGTCGTGTGCTGGAGCAGAGCGTTCTGCGCATTCACCGCCGCCATCACTTTCGGATGACAGTGGCCGATGCTCACGGTCACGATGCCGCCGAAGACATCGAGATAGCGCCGGCCGGTCTCATCGAACAGGTACTGCATGTGCCCCTGCACCATCATCACCGGATTTTTGTAATAGGTGACGAGCGCGGGCGTGCAGAACTCCTTGCGAAGGGCCAGCACTTCTTCTTTGCTGGGGCCCGTGTAGGGCGCGGGCTTGAAATCACAAGGCGGAAGGGTCGGGGCCTTGGACGGCGATGCGGTGGCGGTTGTCATGGTAAATCCCTCTTCTTTGTGCGTGTTTCTCTATGGGAAGGGTAGAACACCGCCGTCGGTCCCCGCTTATCGCAAAGTTGCGGTACCGAGCGCGATGTGCGAGCCGCGTTTCACCCTCCCCCGCATCAGGAAGTAGTAAATTGCCATCGCGAGCGCGAGCCCGATGAACCATGCGTACCCGTAAATCTCATCAAAAAACTGAGGGAACATCGGATGCACGTTCGGATTCGCCGCGGCCTGCGCGTGCGTCCGGTTTGCCGCGGCATTGAGGAATCCGGGAATGTTCGGCAAGACCGCGAGGCCCATCGCGATCACCGCCCGCCAGTTGATTCCGCCGGAGTAGGAGTACTCGCCGCGAGGGTCGTAGAGCGCATCCACGTTCAGCTGCTTCCTGCGGATGATGTAATAGTCGCAGAGCATGATTCCGGCGATAGGCCCCAGCAGCGCGGAGTATCCGATAAGCCAGGTGAAGATGTACGCCGAGAGATTAGTGTAGAGATACCACGGCATGATGAGCACGCCGATGACCGCCGTGATGATCCCGCCGATTCGGAACGAAATCACACGTGGGTTGAGATTCGAAAAATCATTGGCGGGGCTGACGACATTCGCCGCAATGTTGGTCGAGAGCGTCGCGATCGTGATCGCGATCAGCGAAATCACGATCACAGGAATTGAGCCGAGCTTGGAAACGAGCGTTACCGGATCCCAGATCGTCTGCTTGAAGATGATCGTCGTGGCGCTGGTCACGACGATTCCAATGAAACAAAAGAGCGTCATCGTCGTCGGCAGTCCGATCGCCTGCCCCCACACCTGTGATTTCTGGTCGCGAGCAAATCGCGTGAAGTCGGGGATATTCAGAGAAAGCGTCGCCCAGTATCCAACCATCGCCGTCAAGTTCGGGAAGAAAACCAGCCAGAATGCGCGGTTGCTCTGAAACTTCGAACCCTGCGCGAACACATCGGAGACACTTCCGACTTCCGAGGCCCGCCAGAGCGCCCAGCCCATGAGCGCGAGCCCCGCCGCGATCAGAAACGGCGCGGCCCACGATTCGAGCCACTTGATCGAATTCATTCCGTGCCAGACGAAGTGGAGATTGATGAACCAGAACGCGAGAAAGCACGCGGCCTGCCAAGGCGTGAGGCCGATCGCCATGATCCGCGTTTTTTCCGCAACCAGATCGATCGCACCGAGTGAAGCGAGTATCTGGTAAATCGCGTCGCCGCCGATCCAAGTCTGAATCCCGAACCAGCCGCAGGCGACCAATGCCCGCGCAATCGCCGGGATATTCGCCCCGGTCGTGCCGAAGCTGGCCCGCATCAGGACCGGAAATGGGATGCCGTACTTCGCGCCCGGATGGCCGTTGAGAATCATCGGAATAAGCACGATCAGGTTGCCGAGCGCGACCGTGATCACCGCCTGCCACCACGCCATCCCTTGCCCGATCATCCCGGCGGCGATCGTGTACGTGGTGATGCACACCGCCATGCCGATCCAGAGAGCCGCGATGTGCCACGTGCTCCAGGTTCGCTGCGCCGGAGTCGTCGGGGCGAGATCGGGATTTGAAAGTGCAGCGAAACCTGATTCGTTCATGAGCAATGGTTCCGGACGCCTGTCCCTCCGAAACAGACGTGCGAACCTTGTGATATCGGCTAAAAGCTCCAGATTTCTTGCTCTCTGCCCGTTCCCGGCCAAGCAAGAAAGCTCTTCCCGATGGGAAGAGCCTTTCGAGAATCAGACTCGCTACTCTTATTTCGGCTGAGGCGCGTTCTGTTCCACGGCTCGCAGCAGCGCCTGGGCATCCTCTTCGTTGGTCACGCGAACTTTTCTGCCATCCGGGAGCGTGATCTCCCGCCCATTCGACGGATCGACTCCCTTCGTCACAAAAGTCCCTGTGCCCCCATCGGGCATCTTCATCTCCATCACGCCGCCGGACGTCAGGTCCGCGCCGTTCGCGTCGACCGTCAGGTGGACGGTTCCGTCCGGCTGTCGAACCGCCTCGCCGACGACGTTTGCGGTTCCACCGTTATTCAGATGCATCACGCCGGAAAAGTGAATCGGTCCCACGCAATGCCGCTGGCAGCCCCCGCCGCGAAACAGCCGCCCGCGAGTGCCGCGGCAAACAGAAATCGCTTCCACCCAAAGCCTCTCGTGCTCATGATCTGCTCCTGCAATTTGCGCCAATCCGGTTCTCCTGTCCACTGCGCAGCGGACAGCGACTTCAAGGCGTTTTCAACTGGATCGTTCTTGTTGCTCATGATCGTGTTTCCGTTTCCGTACTGCGCCGAAGGTGCCCGTCGCGATCAAGTTCCCTTCGCAGCGATTCCCTTGCACGCGCCAGCCTCGATTTGACCGCCTGAGTGTTAATTCCGAGCATCATGCTGATTTCTTCGAGCGGCATCCCTTCGAGATAATGCGATGAAAGCACTTCCTGCTGCGACGCCGGAAGCCGGAGCAGCGCCGCAAGCGCCGGTGTTTGCTCGCCTTCGAGCCGCGGCTCGGGCAGCATTTCTCGAAAGATCGGGATCCGTCGGAGGATGCCGCGCAGCCCGCCTCGCGCCGAACCTACCGGTTCACTCGGTTGTGCGCGATGCGCCGAAGCCAGACCAGCATCGGAACTTCCGCCCGGTATGTGTGGATCGAGCAGAACGCGGCGACGAAGACGTCGTTCGCCAGGTCCTCGGTGACGTGCTTGTTCCCCGTCCGCCGGTAAATCAGGCCCGCGACCGCTCCGTAGTGCTCGCGATAGAGCAAACCGAAAGATTCTGTGTGGAGTGCGGCCGTCGAATCGCCGGCCGTTTTTGCTGCCTCGACCCGCCCCTCCGGCTCGCCCGCACAGATGCCCGTGTGATTCCATCACACCTCTCAAGAGTCACAGGATTCCCGGAGGTTCCGGCCGCCGTTGGGTGTTTTGGGGTTTTTCGCAAATTCTCCGGTGCGTACGCTTGCGGCTCGAATTCCCCCCGGGGTACGACCCCCAATGCCAGCCCACTCGCTCCCTTCACTGAGTCATCCAAGCTCATGCCAACACTCAACATCAACAAAAACACCCACATCCATCTCCCGGCCGACACCAATCAGGCCCTCGGCATCGCGCAGTACGCCATCGACTTCATGTCCGATTCGCCAGCCAAAAGAGGCGAACCCGACCAGTCTGTCCTCGATCGCACGGAGTTGTTCCACACAGACGCGAATCTCTGCGGCGTCTCGGCCCTCGCGCTCGGCACCAACGCCCCCACCATCCTCCGCGCCGAAGCGCACCAGTATGCAACGCCGGTTTCCGGCAGTGGTTCACTCGCGGGCGTGCCGTGGGCAAGAGGCGCTGTCCGCTCGGGTGTCCCCACTTTTGGAAGCCGCACCGATGTGCAGGTCGAAAAGGCACTCGTCGCCAACGGCGCTGCCGTGCGCGAGTGGGACTCGAACGGAACCAATTTCGGTTTCAATCCCGAACTCGGTCACACCGCCGGCGAGTTCGGCCACAACGATTTCTACGGCGTCGCGCTCGCCGCGGCGCAGCTCCGCGGCAAGGACGGCAACTTCGCGCTCCGCGGCATGATCCTCATCGACGAGATCCGAGGCCGACTCGCCGAGGTCTTCAGCCTCAAGTCGTACAAGATTGATCATGTCGTACACGGCGCCATCGGAAGTGCCGCGGCATTCGGCGCGATGATGGGCGCGACCGCGGAACAGATCGAGAGCGCGATCGGCATGGTCGTCGCGCACTACATCCCGTTCCGCGCGATCCGCGCCGGCAAGCAACTCAGCGATTCCAAGGGCGCTTCCGCAGCGATCAGCACGGAAGCAGCAGTGCTTTCGGTCAAGCGCAGCATGGCCGGGTTCCTCGGTCCGCGCGACATCTTCCGCAATCCCGAAGCAATCTTCCGCCTCTTCGAAGGGCCCGGTCAGTTGTTCAAGAAAACCGCCAGCGGCGGCACGGGCATCCCCGACGCGAAGGAATCTTGGGGAACAAAGACCTACGCCTCGCCCTTTGATCTTGTGCTCGGCCGCGCCGGCTCCGACTTCGCGGTGATGGGCATGCACTTCAAGCTGGGTCTCTATGAACATCAGAGCGCGGGCGCGCTGCAGGGGATGATCAACCTGATTTCCCGCAACCCGCACCTGCTTGATGATCAGACCGGCGACGCGATCGACAAGATCGTGGTCAAGGCATACGAGCCCGCGTTCGGGATCATCGGCGACCCCGCGAAGCGCGATCCGAAGACACGCCAATCTGCCGATCACTCGATGCTCTATCTGGTCTGCACGATGCTCCGCAAGGCACTCGAGAATCGCGCCGCGAGCAAGGCGGCGAAGGCGACATGGCGCGATGTCATGCTCCTCCCTCACGACTTCTCCGCCAAGAGCCTCAGCGACCCGCTCACGCGGCGTCTCATGGACAAGATGTCGTTCGAATGGGGCGGCGAGGAGTACGACCGCAAGTATCCGGACGGGATTCCCACCTCGATGATCATCACCGACGATCAGGGCCAGTCCTTCGACAGCGGCCTCGTGATGTATCCGGGTGGGCACGCCCGGAACGATCAAGGCCCGGACAAGATCGATCTGCAAGAGGTACTCGATCACAAGTTCAAGAAACTGGCCGAGATCGCGAGCGACGACCCGAAAGCGCTCGTCAAGCGACTCGGCGGACTCAAATCAAAGTCGGCCAAGCAACTCGCAGAAATCATGGATTTCGAGATCAAGTCGCACGGGAAGTTCGAGTAGCTTCCGTTCATCTTTCCACTCATGGCCGGATACTCAGGAACTCCGTTGGCGAAAAAACTCGGCATCAAACCGGGCCATGCGGTCGGCCTGTGGTCCGAGCCGGTTGGCTTCACCAAAGCGCTCGACGGCCTGCCGCCGGATGTGCCCTTCACCTCGCTCTCCCGCGGCAAGTCTCCGCTCGATGTGCTCGTCGTATTCGTCAAATCTCAGAAAGAGCTGGCGACTCGACTCGCCGCTGCCCGCGCGAGAATGAATCCCGCCGCCGGCCTCTGGATCGCGTGGCCAAAGAAAGCCAGCGGCGTCAAGACCGATATCACCGAAGACGTCATCCGCGATCTCGCTCTCGCGACCGATCTCGTTGACAACAAGGTCTGCGCGATTGATGAAACCTGGTCCGGCCTGCGCCTCGTCATCCGCTTAAAGCACCGCGCCAAGTAGCTCGGGTGACTCATCGTCTTACTTCGTGCGCCCGAACACAATCCGCAACTCGCTCGCGGGCAACTGCCAGCACAAGTTCTCTTCCCAAAGCTCCTGCATGAGCCGCGACGAGTTCACGATCGCCTGCAGTACTTTCTTGAGCTGCCTGATCACCACAAACTCAGAGTTGAACCGCACCTTCTGCGAGATCACCCGCACCGATACATCGTTGTAAAACGCCGGCACCTTCCGCTTGTACGGCCAGCCTTCCTTGCAGAAATACCCGAGCGAGTACAGCCCCCACGGCGTCTTGTGCGTGTAATCCGAGTAGTAGTGCGGATTCGAAAAGTGCGGCACGGTGATGTGACACTCCCCTTCTGGTCTCAGCACGCGCACGACTTCGCGCACAACGGTCTCGATATTCGAGAGATGCTCGAACGTGTGCACCGATTCGATCCGGTCCACCGACGCATCCGGCAAAAACGCAAGCCCCTGGTTGACATCGGCCACGATATCCACGCCCGCCAATTCGAGAGCATCGATGCCGATGCTCCCGGGCTTCTTATTCGGGCCGCAGCCGATCTCGACCACGACCGGGCGTTTCGTGAGCAGTGCTTTCAGATCGGATCGAACGCGCGTCTCCATGTCGGCAGGATACGAAACGCGCGCGCGTCGCAGCGTCCCCAACATCATTCACGCTTGCACGAGTCCAAAAAGACCCTACGAAGCCCTTAAACGTTCAAGCGATCTCGGAAACGAAGCATTTTCTTCTTTGCATCGAACTGGAGCGATCTCGCGGGCCTTTGGACGGGCGGCGCCTTGACCGTGATCGGCGCTGGACAATCGCCCAATCGGGACCGGGGGAACTCCAACCCCGGGTCTGCCGCTGCAACATCGAGCACAAACTCGGAATACTGCTCAGCGCGGATGCTCTCGATCGAGCGACCGAACGGCGGCTCCATAGGCATCGCGTACCGCACGATCATGTACGCCATCAGATCATCCGTGATTCCTTGCGATGCGATCAACGCCTTCATTTGATCCCAATGGGTCCCGTAGTGCTCTCCACGATCAACGCCCATGAGCCGATAGGCCTCAGCCCCGTTCTCAACCTTTTGTTGAAGCTGGCGCTTGGTTCGGATCGGCAGGTGATACAGACCAAAGGCCGGGTGCGCCTCAATCTCCCTTCTCTGAGCGTCCGTCGTCACCAACGAGTGATTCCCTTCCCAAATCGCGAACTCTTTCGGACGCACCTTCGATGGCTGATACGCGATTTTTACATACGGCGACGGCACCGGTGGTCGCAGAAATCGTCCGCCTTGAATCGCGCCGCTCTCCATATCCAGCGGCACAAGATTCAACCAGTTCATGCGAATGACCGGGTGCTCGGCATGTTCCATCAACGCCGATTCAAACTCCCCGCGGCTTGCAAACGGCAGGTACTCGTCCGCATCCAGGAGGAATACCCATCCTGCCTTCCGGCGGCGGACAAGGTTGTGCGCCGCCCAGGTCATGACTTTCGATTGGTAGTAGCCCGTTTCGTCGAATCCAATGCACTGGACCTTGCGCTGTCGCGCCGACAGCTCGCGAAGAAACTCGCCAGTGCCGTCCGTCGATCGATGATCGAAAACGATGACATGATCAAAGAGTGCAAGCGCGTGCGCCATGAATCCTCGAATGATCTCAGCCTCGTCGCGCACCATGCAGATCAGGGTGAGCCGCCCGGGCCGCGGCGGACCGAACAAATGTCGGCTGATCCGCCGCCGAAGTCTTCCGGGAATCGTTTTGAGCTTGAGCGCCTTCGCTCGCACTCGCGCGCCGGCATCGGTCCATCTTGCCACACGCCCGCCCAGAATCGACCTCCACGCTCGCGTCGCCAAACCAGGATCGTCGCGGTTCTGCTTTGCGTCGCTTTCGACCTCAGTACTCATCCGCACTTCCCCGCGAAGAACAATGCGCCACGCGATCTTCCGGCTTCAACCACGACCGCTCCCGATTCCGCGACATGGTACAAAGCTCGCCACGCGGGCACACCGGCGGTCTCGGCAGCGGCACACAATGCCGGGTCCCCCGTCCGGCCCGGAGAGCACTCCTTGAGCCAACCTGACGAATGTTCTGCCGCCGCATCCCGCCTCCGCGCCGCACGCTCCGTCATCGTCATCACCGGCGCCGGAATCTCGGCCGAATCCGGCCTGCGCACTTTCCGCGGCATCTCCGCGGCAAACCCGAACGACTTGCCGCCCGACATGCGAGCCCTCTGGGCCGAATTCGATCCGCAAACACTCGCCACTCCGGAAGCCTTCGAGGCCGATCCGGAGCGCGTTTCCCGCTGGTACGACTGGCGACGGCTCGGCTGTCTCGCCGCCGAACCCAATCCCGGCCACCTCGCCCTCGCCGCATTCGAACGCGAGGTCGCGAAGCGCGCCGGCGCATTCACGCTGCTCACCCAGAATGTTGATCGCCTGCATCAGCGCGCGGGAAGCACCAACGTCGTCGAACTCCACGGCAACATCATCCAGTGGCGCTGCACATCGACTCACCGTGTCATCGATCTACCACCGGCAGCTCTGCCGGCATTCCCAGCTCCGTCGCCCGTTTGCGACGGCGCCTTCCTCCGCCCCCACGTCGTTTGGTTCGGCGAGATGCTCCCCGAAGCCGCGCTCCGTGCGGCGTCAGACGCCGTCTCGACCTGCGATCTCTTTCTCTCCATCGGAACCAGCGCCGTCGTCTATCCCGCCGCGGGTTTCCTGCACGCCGCACGCCAAAATGGAGCATTCACCATCGAAATCAACGCGGAGCCCACCGCCGCGTCGCACGTGGTCGATCTCTGCCTGCACGGAAAGAGCGGCGATCTTCTGCCAACCCTCGTCTCGCTTGCCTTTCCCAGCAACTGATCGACGAGCCGATTCCCCAGCCGTCCCTGTCCTGAAACGAAGCGAGCCCGCGCGCTTTCACGCTCGGGCCCGTCACGAACTCGCGACACTCGGTTAGGGGCACAGCAGCTCGTTGTACGCCGCGACGAAGATCACGAAATCCGCATCGTCAACGAGTGTGTTGCCATCGAAATCCGCGGGGCAACCGCTCGGCATCCCCGGATCGGAGCAGTCCAGCGTGTTGTATGCGCCAACGAACATCGAAAAGTCCGAATCATCCACGAGCCCGTCGTGGTTCAGATCGCAGGGGCACGCCGTCTTCTGAAGTTCGAACGCCCCCATATCGACCCTCGCGATCGCATCGCCGTTGCCGTCCACAATGCGCGGCAGATCCATCAGGTCGGTGCCGTACGCATCGGCATTGCTGCCCGCATCCACGCACGCAGAGTTCTTGTTGAGGCGATAGTCGTCGTCCCAATTGCCGAGAATGCCATCCGAACCGCTCGAGCTGACGAACGACGGCAAATTGCCGATGTTCCCGACACCCGCGATCGGAGTGTTGCTGAAGTCCGGGGTCACACAGGAATATTGAACGTCGAATGATCCGCCGGACGCATTCACTTGCTTGACCGTCGGGAGCATCAATCCCGGCCCCGTATTCCCGTACACGATCGAGTTTCTCATGTTGATATTCGCAGACGCGAGCGCACGGATGCCGCCCGATCCGCTCGTGCTGAGGTTGTTCACGATCGTGCAATTCCGGACGCCCAGGTCCACGTTCGTCCCCGTGATGTAGATGGCGCCGCCTTCCTGCGTCGCGCTATTGCCCCACATCGCGGAGTTGTAGAACCAGGCATCCCCGTAGGAGCGCACCGCGCCGCCGACGCTCGCCGCCTGATTCTGCAGGAACTTCGAGTTGTACACGACCAGCACCGGCTGGAACAACCCGCCCGAGCCCCCCCAATACTGCAGCCCTGCGCCCTGATCCGCCGTGTTCTGCCAGAAAATGCACTTGTCAAACGTCGGGCCGAAGAACGCGGCCGTCCCGTCGATGAACGCTCCGCCGCCGCCGTGCAGCGCGTAGTTGCCGAAGAAAGTGCAATTGCGCACAGTCGGCGATCCGTTCGCGGCGTAGAGCCCGCCGCCGGCCTCGTTCGGCGCGCTTCCGTTCGCATAACCGGAAGCGATCGTAAATCCGTCGAGCACGGTCTGGTACGTGACGGACGACGCATCGACAACGTGGTACGAATTGTCGTTCTGGAGCCCGGTGCCGATCTCGCCGGAGAGGTAGCTCTGATTTCCGACGCTCAGCACACGCTGGTTGAGATTCGTCTCGTTTCCGACAAACCCGCCGTACATCTTGACGCCTTCAACGAGCTTGAACGAGTTGGAGCGCGAGGCCCCCGGCTTGTACATGCCGCCCGCGACCCAGATCTCGGTGATCTGACCCGCCGACGCCTTCGCGACGGTCAGCGCTTCCTGCAGATCCTTGAACGCATCGGTCCAGGAAAGCCCGGTGTTCGCACCGGGCGCGTTGTCGTTGACATACAGGCGATTGCCGTTGATCTTGACAAGCTGCAGCCCGTTGAACGCGCACTTCGCAAGGCCGATGAACTCGCACGAAGACGAGAGCTTGAGTTTCGGCGCCCCCGGTCCGACCTTGAAGTTGAAGATCTGGTACGTCTTGCCGCGTTGATGAACATTCGGCGTCGTGGGTCCGGAGGTCGTTGCCGCACCGAATCCGGCGCCGCCGATATCGCCCGAGAGCTGATTGTTGTAGTACGCCGTGAAACCAAAGGTATCCGTGTACGACGCGTCGCTTGCGGTGAGCGCCGCGTACACATACGCGCGATAGAAGCCCTCGTCGAGCCCGTTGATCTCGACGGTCACCACGCCGTTGGTGTCAAAGCCCATCGCGTAATCATCCATCAGCGACCCGAAATCGCCGGTGCCAAGATCGCCGCTGTGGTTTCCGCTGTTGGTCTTGGCCGTAAGCGTCAATCCCGCAGAAAGCCCGTTCAGGCCGACCAGATTCACCGTCGCGCCCGCGCCGGTAGCGACCACCTGATTCCAACTGCCGGGCTGCGCCGCGGCAGCGCCGTATGACGCCGACGGCACGGGTTTGCCCGTGTAGTTCACATCGACGTTCACCGACTGACCCGCCGCCGAACCGGCGAGAAGCACCAGAGCCGAGATTGCTGAAAAGCGGAGCATGACGAATTCCTTGTTGAAATCTGCACTCGATCGCCGCGCCATCCCCGCGCAAGGTCGCACAGACCTTGCTTCGTCAGGCAGTCACGTCTCAACCCGCGAGGGCACACTTGATGTTCGGCGTTATCAACCCGTGCGACGGCGATGACCACGCCGGCTATTCAAAGTCTGAAATTTCGGTGCGATGTTTCATCGCCACCCCCTCAAGATCCCGACGCCGCAAGCGTCTTGAGCTCGCGCCGGATCACCTTGCCGGTTGCGTTCCGGGGCAGCGCTTCGAGATGTCGCACTTCAACGGGCACCTTGTATCCAGCCAGATTCTGTCGGCACCAGCCGATCAATTCTTTCTCATCAAACGCCGCGCCGTCTCGCATCTCGACGAACGCCATCGGCTGCTCGCCCCGCATCGGGTCGCTCACCCCGACAACACCGCTTGCGTTCACCGAAGGATGCCGATCGAGCACTTCCTCGATTTCGCGCGGGAACACGTTTTCTCCCCCGATGATGAGCATCTCCTTCAGCCGCCCTGTGATGTGCAGATGACCATCGTCGTCGAATCGTCCGATGTCGCCCGTTCGGAAATAGCCGTTGTTGCTGAAAGCCTTCTCGGTCTCTTCCGGTAGATTGAAGTACCCCCGCATCACGTTCGGGCCCTTCATCCACACCTCGCCGTCGACATTCGGCGGCAGGCTCCGCCCCGTCGATGAATCGACAATCCTTTGATCGATCAGCGGGATCGGCCGCCCCACCGAACCCGGCCGGAACTCGTGCGGGCGGCACCAGTTCGTCACCGGCGAAGTCTCCGTCAATCCGTAACCCTCGTTGATAGTCACGCCGAAGCGCTCGCGAAATCTGTCTCGCACCGAACTGGGCAGCGGCTCTCCCCCGCTCACCGTGTACCGGAGCGAGCGGAAGTCATCCGCCGTCGCGTCTTTCGCGTGCAGCAGCGCGTTGAACATCGAGGGGATCGCGACGAGCACCGTCGGCCGGTGCTCGCGCAGCAGCCGGATGATCTTCCCCGGCACGAAGCGCGCGGTGTACACAACCTTTATCCCGCCGCTCAACGGCAAGAATGTCAGCACCGTCATGCCGAACGAATGAAACTGGGGCAACACTCCGAGCATGGAATCCGCACGGGAAAACTCCACCCAGTCCCGGATCTGGCGGATGTTGCTCGTCAGGTTTCCGTGCGTCAGCATGACCCCTTTGGGCTTGCCGCTCGTTCCCGATGTGTAAAGCAGCACCGCAAGGTCTTCATCGCTCGCCGGCGCGGGCCAGCGAAAGTCCGGAAGACCCGAAAAGTCCATTTCCTCCAGGTACAAAAGATTCTTGACGCGGGGCACGTGCCCCAGATGCTCGATCATCGGCTTGACCGTGACGATCGTGTCGGTCCCGCAGTCATCGATGACGTACTGAAGTTCTTCCGGCTTCAGAAGGTAATTTAACGGGACAATCGTCCGCCCGATTGTCAAACCCGCCAGCGCCGTCGCCGGAAAACTCCCCCCGGTCGGAAGGAGCAACCCGAGGCGCTGGCTGTGATTCACGGTCTCGAGCCGCGCGGCAATGTGGAACACGCCCGCCAGCAATTCAATGTTTTTTGTCGCCCTCCGGTCGTCCACGCAGGCAATCGAGCGCGGATGGCTCAGCAATTGCCACAGGATTGGACGATGTACCGTCAAAGCACCCTCCGAATGGCCAGCGAAACTGGCTAATCCGCCCGCCGGGCGACGATAATACCGAAAACCACCGTCGCCCGGACGGTGCCGACAAGGAAACCAGCGATCATGACGTCGAACATGCGTGCGACAGGGTTGGCTTTTCTGGTAATCGTCACGGCGTTGCTCCAAGCGTGCGCCTCTTCCCCGAAACCCGCCCAAGCCGACTATCGCGAGCTCTACAGCCAACACCGTTACGCGGAGGCCTACAAAGCCGCCCTCGAAGCCGAGACAGAGGGTTCCAGCGTTCAAAAGGAGCAGGCCGCCCTCATTGCCGGCCTCTCCGCCGCGGCGCTCGGCAAGAACGACCAGGCCGAGAAGATTCTCCGCCCGCTGCTCAAGAGCGGCGATCAGACCGTCAGCGGCAAGGCCGCCGCACAGCTCGGGCTGATTGCCTATGAGCAAGATCGGCACGCCGAGGCCTCCGAACTCCTGACCGAAGCTTCCAACAAGCTGACCGGCGACGAAGCAGCCCGCGCTTCGCTCTATGCCGGAGACACCTTCCGCGCCCAGGGCCGAGCAAGCGAAGCCCGCGCCAGCTATGAGCGCGCTCAATCGCAGGTGCAGGATGACAGCACGCTGAAAGTGCTGATCTCCGACCGGCTCGCGGCGGTCACCGGCAACCAATCGGTCGGTTCCGGACAGTTCACCGTGCAACTCGGCGCGTTCAGCAGCTTCCAGCGCGCCCAGGTTCAGGCCGACCGCTACCGAACCCGTGCACAATCCGCGGGTTACCCATCCCCCCGCATCGTGCAGACCACAAGCCAGAAGGGAGTCAAGGTCTACGCGGTCCGCGTCGGCCGATTCCAGAATCGCGGCGCTGCGGAAGCGGTCCAGCAGAAGCTCGGCACCGAAGCCAAGATCACGACCGCGAGCGGCGAATAGCAGTCTTACGACTCGAAGATCACCGAAGCCGTTGCGACGCTGGCCGCGTGGCTGATGCTGACGTGAAATGTCTTCGCGCCAAGCCCCGCGGCGATTTCCGACGCCTTGCCGTGCAAACGCAACGACGGCGCGCCCGATGGCTGATTCAGAATCTCGACATCCGTCCACGCGATGCCATCGCGCCAGCCGGTTCCGAGTGCTTTGAGCGCCGCTTCCTTTGCCGCGAATCGCCCGGCGAGATGCTCGGCACGCTTCGACTCGTTGGCCTGTCGCCCGGCGCTCTCACGCTCCGCGATTGTAAAGACGCGATCGAGGAATCGATCGCCGTGATCGGCCACCATCTCGCGGATGCGGTCCACACTCGTGAGATCAATCCCGTGTCCGACGATTGCCATGGTGCGTCGCGCCCGCTTTGATCACGCTTCTTTGGAAGATTTCTTGCCCTTGGCTTTCGGCTCCGGCTTCGCCGCCGGCTCGGACTTCTTCGCCGCGACCGGTTCGGACTTCGTGGTCTCGCTTTTCCCAGCGTCGGATTTTCCCTTTTCTGCCGCGCCGTCGGCCTTGCCGCCGCCCTTCTCTGCTTCCGCGGCCTTCTTATACGAATCCGACCTGTAATCCGTAATGTAAAAACCCGAGCCCTTGAACATCAGCGCCGCGCCGGTGCCGATGAGCCGTTCGAGCTTGTTTTTGCCGCACTTTGGACACTTCTTGAGGAGCGGCGCCGTCATCGACTGGAATTCTTCGAAGGTGTGTCCGCAGGCGTTGCACTTGTAGTCGTACGTTGGCATGGGAGAAAACCGCAGAGTTACTCGGTCGGAGAAACGGAAACCTTCGCGGGCCGAAGCACCTTGTCGCCGCCGCCCGCCGCGGCGCCCGCGAGCGAATACCCGGCCTGAAATGTCGCAACCACCTTACCCGGCTCGATGCCATCCGCCTTCTGCTGCATGATTGCTTCGTGTATGCCCGGGACAAACTCATCGCCCGGCTGAGGGTTGATGATTTTCAGCCCCTGCTGCTGCAGAACCCGGAGCAATTCCTCGCGGATGACCTTCACGCCCGAAACGATCTGTTCCGCCGTGACCTTGTTCGTGTCCTGCTGCAGCGCGAGATCGAAGTGATCGATGACTGAAACGATTCCCTGCACGACACCCGCGACGCCGGTCGCCTTGGCGATCTGTTCGTTCGAATACGAGCGCTTCTGGTAGTTCTGAAAATCCGCCATCGTGCGGAGAGCGCGGCTGTTCGCTTCCGACAATTCGGCCTCAAGCTTCGAGACTTTTTCCTGGAGCGCGAGATTCGTTTCCGGATCGCCTTCCTCCGGAATCTCCCACTCCCGCGGATTGTCCGATTCGCTGTTCATGTCGTCCTTGGATCTTGAGATCATTGCCACTCAATCTGTTGCGGTCTGCGCTCGCGCAGGCGGGAGAATCGGGACTCAATCCCCTTTCACCATCTCCTTCACTTTCTTCCAGAAGCCTTGCGTTTCGGGCAAGACCGCCTGATCTTCGCTCGCCGCGTAATCGCGCAGCAACTTCTCCTGCGCCTTCGTCAACTTGCGGGGAACCTCGACCTTCACGCCAACGAGCAGATCGCCCGCCCGGCCCGAACGAAGATTCGGCAGGCCCTTCCCCTTCACCGTAAACACGCTTCCCGGCTGCGTGCCGCGCGGGATCGTCAGCTTCGCGTTGCCCCCGATCGTCGGAACATCGACCTCTGCGCCAAGTGAAGCCTGCGCGAAACTGATCGGCATCTCGAGCATCAGGTTATCTTCGTCGCGCTGGAACAACTCGTGATGCGAAACGCGGATCGCAACATGCAGATCGCCACGGATGCCTTCGCCCGCCGGCGAAATCTCGGGCGGAGGCGGTTCGCCTTCCCCCGCAACTCGCACCGCCTGTCCGTCCATTACCCCCGGCGGAATCTTCACGCTGATCGTCCGCTTGCGCGGCATCCGCCCCTTGCCCTTGCACGCGTCGCAGAAGTCCTTGATGATCTGTCCGCGCCCGCGGCAGGCCGGGCACGCCGTCACCATGCGGAACATGCCGCCGAACCCCGTCTGCTGAACCTTTCCCTGCCCGCCGCACGTCGGGCACTTGATGGGAGCACTTCCTTTTTTCGCGCCGGTGCCGGTGCATGTTTCGCAGACATCGAGCCGCGTGAAGTGCACTTCGCGTTCGACGCCAACGGAGACTTCTTCGAGTGTGAGTTCGACTTCGGTTTCGAGGTCGTAGCCGCGAGCGACGCCCCGTCGGCCCTGCGGACCCCCGAAACCACCGCCGCCCCCGCCGAAAATGTCGTTGAACATCGAGAAGATGTCCTCGACGTTCATGCGGCTGAAGTCGTGTGCCGCCGGGCCTCGCGCCTGACGCAAGCCTTCATGCCCGTACTGGTCGTAGAGCTTGCGCTTTTCCGGATCGGAGAGCACCTCGTATGCCGCGGCAGCCTCTTTGAACTTTACTTCCGCCTCGGCATCGCCCGGATTGCGGTCTGGGTGATACTTGAGCGCGAGGCGCCGGTACGAGCGTTTGATCTCCTCGCCGTCGGCGGTTCGCTCAACGCTCAAAACTTCGTAGTAGTCGCGGGTGACGGAGGGCATCAACGACTCGCACTAACGAGAATCAGGGACTTCAAACCATTTTGCAGCGACTCAATATCTGTCCAACCAGATAGGCGACTTGCCGAATCAAATATTCGAGCTTCAATCGGATTCTCCGTAGTAATCCGATTTTCGCGAAGGGGGCAGGAAAAACTCACCTCTGCCAACCAGTCGCTCCCCAAGGTCGTGAGTAATGTGTGCACCTGCGAACGTTTGCCCCACGAGAAAACTCGGCGTTGCCCCGGACCGAGCGCGGGAATCGAGGGAAAAGTTAGTGTGCAATTGTTGAGAGGCAGAATTGGATCCGGCGGAAGTTTTTGACCCGATACTTGAACGTTGTACGCACATCCGGGACCTACATTCTCCAATACGAGCTCTGCGGCATCTGGATTGACGGGGGAAACCCTTGGGTACAAGATCACATGCGGCAGTGTCTGTGCTTCCCGCATTGCCTGCGTTTCTTTGGTCATCAATTCTGAGTGCCTTGTGGACTCGCGGGCGGTTCGCAGACTGACGAAAGCAATCAACACCGATGCCAATGCCGCCACTGCGGACGCCCCCGCGGCGCTGAATCCCCACCAATCCGTTTGCATTAGCACGCTCTGCATAATCGAATCCGCTCGCTCTCGCGAACGGATTCGGTGGTTTTCGTTCTGCCCTAGTGCCAAATGCCTAGTGCCCAGTGCCTTTTCTTCACGCCGTCGCGCCCGCCGTCACTTCCTGTTCTTCCTTCAGGTCCGTGATCAGCACATCCGTCGTCAGCATCAGGCCCGCCACCGACGCGGCATTGATCAGCGCGGTCTTCGCAACCAGCGCGGGGTCGATGATGCCGTCCTTGACAAGGTCGGTGTATTCGCCCGTTGCGGAGTTGAAGCCGAACGAGTTGCCACCCTTGCCGCCATCCTTAATCTTCTCGACGACGAGGTCGCCATCGAAGCCGGCGTTCTCCGCGATCTGCTTGGCGCAGGCCTCGACCGCGTTGGCGACGATGTCGAAGCCGAGCTTCTCGTCACCCTTCGCCTTTCCGGCGGCCTTCAGAATCGCATCCTGCGTGCGAAGCAGCGCAACGCCGCCGCCGGGCACATAGCCCTCTTTTGCCGCCGCACGGGTCGCGTGCAACGCATCGTCCACGAGATCCTTGGTGGACTTCATGGCGATCTCCGTCGCGCCGCCCACGTTGATCATCGCCACGCCGCTCGTCAACTTGGCGAGACGCTCCATCAGCTTCTCACGGTCGTAGTCGCTGGTGGACTTCTCGTGCTGCGCCTTGATCTGGTTCGCACGCGCCGTGATGTCGGCCTTCTTGCCGGCGCCCTCGATGATCGTCGTGTCGTCCTTCGTGATGACGAGCTTCTTGGCGCGACCGAGCTCCGAGAGCTCGATGCTCTCGATCGAGCGGCCCAGGTCTTCCGCGATGAACGTGCCGCCGGTGAGAGTGGCGATATCGCCCATCATGGCCTTGCGCCGATCGCCGAATCCCGGCGCCTTGACGGCGCAGATCTTGAGCGTGCCGCGCAAACGGTTGACGACGAGCGTCGCGAGCGCCTCGTTCTCGACTTCCTCCGCGATGAGGAGAATCGGCTTGCCCGTAGCGACGACCTTGTTCAGGAGCGGCAGCAGATCGGGCAGGTTGCTGATCTTCTTCTCGTAGAGCAGGATGTACGCGTCCTCGAGCACGCACTCGGCGGTCTTCGGGTCGGTCATGAAGTACGGCGACAGGTAGCCCTTATCGAACTGCATTCCCTCGACGTAGTCGAGCGTGGTCTCAGCGGTCTTGCCCTCTTCGATCTCAACAACGCCCTCGGCGCCGACGCGGTCGATCGCTTCGGCGATCAGATCACCGACCGCGGCATCGTGATTCGCTGAAACCGTCGCGATCTTCTTGTAGTCCTCGCGACCCTTGCACTTGATGGCCATGCCGTCGATGGCATCGGCCGCAGCCGCCGCGGCGTTGTTGATGCCGCGCTGCAGGTGCACCGGGTTCGCGCCGGCGGTCACGTGGCGCAGGCCCTCGGAGAAGATCGCCTGGGCGAGCACCGTCGCGGCGGTCGTGCCGTCGCCGGCCTTGTCGGCCGTCTTCTTCGCGACCTCGTTCACCATCTTCGCGCCCATCGACTGAAACGGCGCGGGGAGCGAGACTTCCTTCGAGACCGAGACGCCGTCCTTGGTGACGTGCGGGCCGCCGTAGGACTTCTCGATGACGACAAAGCGGCCCGAAGGACCCATCGTGCACTTGACCGCATCGGCGAGGGCATCAACGCCTTTCTTCATCTCGACGAGAGCGGAATCGGAGAACATCAACTGTTTCGTAGACATTGGATTCACCTCTGAGGCATCGGGCATCAGGCATCGGGCATCAGCCGAGCCTGCCGATCAATTCTGTTTTCCCTCAATGCTGCGGATAAGACCTTGAAGGATCTTTCCGCACTCATGAATTCGCTGATTCACTTCTTCGTGTGCCACCTGAGTGATGTAATTCAGGCGTAACGCGAAGAGGCACTGTGTGTCAATTTCGAAAAGCCCTCCCCGAGCGACTCGCAGAAATCGTAAATAGTCCTGCGTCGATCCGCGACCATATCCCTCCGCTATATTGCTCGCGACCGAAACCGAAGCTCGTCTCAACTGGCTCACTAGTCCGAAGCGCTCATGGTCGGGAAGCGAGGCCGCCAGCCGGTAGATCAACAAACCGAGATCCATGGCCTTTTGCCAAGCCACCAAGTCGCGATGTGAATTGATCTCACTCATGCTGATGCCTGATGCCCAACTCCTGATGCCTCCGGAACTAGCCCTCAATCACTCCCAGCAGTTCCGACTCCCGCAGGATCAGGTGCTTTTCACCCTTGATCTCGACTTCGGTGCCTGCGTACTTGCCGTAAACAACCGTGTCGCCCTTGCTCACGCTCATCTCGGCGCGCTTGCCGTTCTCGAGGCGCTTGCCGGGCCCCGTCGCCACGACGCTCCCCTTCACCGGCTTTTCCTTGGCGGTCTCGGGAAGGTAGATGCCCGAAGCGGTCTTGGTTTCGGCTTCGATCGGCTTGACGAGCACGCGGTCTTCGAGTGGTTTCACGGCCATTTCAGAATCTCCTTCAAGATGCTGCAATCGATTGATTGCGTCGTGTGCGAATGAATCGGGCTCGGCGCCCGCTTGCAAAATTTCCTATTCCGCTTTGGAAGCCTCCGAGGCTTTTTCGTGTTTGCGCGCCTTCACGAGTTCGGCGCGGATCGACTCGATCAGTTCCTGGTCCTTTGCCGGGTTCAGCTTCGTCGCGGCATATTCCGGCGTGCCTTCCTTGTGCATCTGGCCCCACACCGGCGCGAGCGGATCGGCATCGGTCTTTCGCCGCGGAAAAATGTGCCAGTGGATGTGGTGCACGACATTGCCGAGTGATTCACAGTTGAGCTTGTGTGGACGAAGCGCGTTGTGCACGGCTTCGGCAACCTGCGTCATCTCCTCGATGAAGCGGACCCGCGCGGCCCGCGCGAGCTGGTGCAGTTCCGTCGCCGGCGTCTTCGAAAGAAAGAGCGTGTAGCCCCGGAACTGCTGCGAATCGCCGAGCACGGCAAAGCCCGTGTCAAGCTCCGCGATGAAGCCGGGGTGCTTCCCGGCGCGGCACTCGGCCACGCGATTGCAGATCTCGCATTCTTGCTGGTGTCCTGCCATGTGTTTCCCCCGGCGCGCTAAGCCGCGTCGGACTTGCGGGGCTCCAGTGAAGGTGCGGGGCTGATGACGGTGGACGCGGGTAGAGCAGGCGATCTTTTCTCGCGGTACGCCATCACAAACTCAAACGCGATCGGCAGTACCGAGACCACGATGATCCCGAGAATTACCAGAGAGAAATTGTCCTTGACGATCGGCATGTTTCCGAAGGCGTAACCAGCGGCCACGCACACGCCGACCCACAGAAACGCGCCGGCAACATTGTAAAAAAAGAACTTCGAGTAGTTCATCGCGCCGGCTCCCGCAACGAACGGAACAAAGGTCCGGACGATCGGCACAAAGCGACCAATCACAACCGCCTTGCCGCCGTACTTCTCGTAGAACGCGTGCGCCTTGTCGAGGTGCTTGCGGTTCAGGAGTTTTTCGAGCAGAGACGGCCTGCGATCCGGATCGAGCTCCTTGCAAAAAACCCGCGGACCAATCCACTTTCCAGCCGCGTAGTTCACGGCATCACCCAGAATCGCCGCGAAGATGAGGAGCAACGACACGATCCAGACATTGAACGCGTGAGGCTGCGACGCCGCGAGCGCGCCCGCCGCAAAGAGCAGCGAATCGCCCGGCAGAAACGGCGTCACCACGAGTCCGGTTTCGGCGAAGACGATGGCGAAGAGGATCGCGTACACCCACGGGCCGTGCGAAGTCAGCAGCCCGGCGAGGGCCTGATCGATGTGGAGGATGTTGTGGATCAGTTCCTGCATGGAATCTCAAAATATTTTCTTGCATCAAGGCGTTCGCCGCTAATTGGTCCTCTCCACAGCCGACTCCAGACAGCATTCATGCCAAATACCGGGAATCTTGTCCAATTCGTACAGCACATCGCCGCCGTGATAAAAGCTGACTTCGATAACCACCGAATCTTGACCGGCATATCTGAGTTGCTCTTCCGTCACTGGGTGATGCAATTTCCAACTGTTCTTGAACTCCTCGAGTCGCTGCACAGCCGCGATTGAAACGCGCTCGCCCACTAAGAACCGATTCTGGTACGGCTGTGACTCATGCACAAGAATGTTTCCGATTAGAACCCCATCCCGCCCATGCCACCCATTCCACCCATACCGCCCATTCCCGGCATGCCGCCACCCATTCCGCCGCCGGCCGGCGCGGCTTCCTTGGGTTCGGGCTTGCTGGTGATGATGCAATCGGACGTCAGCAGCAGCGTCGCGACGCTGGCGGCGTTCTGCAGCGCCGAGCGATCGACCTTCGCGGGCGTAATCACGCCTTGGTCGATCAAGTCGCCGTACGTATCAGTGAGCGCGTTGTAGCCGAAGTTGTTGCCCTTGCCTTCGGCCACCTTCTGCACTACCACTGTTCCCTTCGCGCCCGCATTGTCGGCGATCGTCTGCAGAGGCAGCGCGAGCGCCGTGTACACGGTGCGGATTCCCGCGGCAAAGTCGAACGCGTAGCGGCCCATATCTTCGGACGACTTTTCATCGCCGCCCTTGCCGAAGAGCGCCTTGTACTCCTTCATGTCCTCGAGCGATTTGCGCGAGCGGATGAACGAGACGCCGCCACCGGGAACGATGCCCTCGGCGACCGCGGCACGGGTCGCGTGCAGCGCATCCTCGATGCGGGCCTTCTTTTCCTTGAGTTCGGCTTCGGATGCGGCGCCGACCTTGATCTGCGCGACGCCCCCGGCGAGCTTGGCGAGGCGCTCCTGGAGCTTCTCGCGGTCGTAATCGCTCGTGGTCTTTTCGATTTCCGCGCGGATCTGTGCGATGCGTGACTGGATGTCCTTCGTGTTGCCTGCCCCTTCGATGATCGTTGTGTTGTCCGCGTCGATCTCCACCTTCTTCGCCATGCCCAGCTGCTTGAGTTCCACCTTGTCGAGCTCGATGCCCAGGTCCTTCATGATCGGCGTCGCGCCGGTGAGGATGGCGATGTCCTCGAGCATTGCCTTGCGCCGGTCGCCGTAGCCCGGAGCCTTGACGGCGGCGACGTTGAGCGTGCCGCGCAGCTTGTTGATCACGAGTGTGGCGAGCGCCTCGCCCGTCACATCTTCCGCGATGATGAGCAGCGGCTTCTTCGAAGCCATCACTTTCTCGAGCAGCGGCACAAGCTTCGAGAGATTGTCGATCTTGTCCTCGTGGATGAGCACGAGCGCCTTGTCGAACTCGACCTTCATCGCGTCCGCGTCCGTGACGAAGTTCGGCGAGAGGAACCCGCGATCGAACTGCATGCCTTCGACGACCGTGACTTCGGTTTCGATGTTCTTGCCTTCTTCGACGGTGATGACGCCGTCCTTACCGACCTTCTCGAACGCATCGGCCATGATCTTGCCGACTTCCGCGTCGTTGTTCGCGGAGATGGTCGCGACATTCTGAATGTCGGCCTTGCCCTTGACGGGGGTCGCCATGTCGTCGATCGACCTCGTGACCTGTTCAACGGCGGCCTTCATGCCGCGGACGAGTGTGTTGGGCTCGACCCCTGCCGCGACGTGGCGCAGACCTTCGCGGAAGAGCGCTTCGGCGAGGACGGTCGCAGTCGTGGTGCCGTCGCCCGCATCATCGGAAGTCTTCGAGGCGGCCTGCTTGACCAGCATCGCGCCCATGTTCTCCGCCTTGTCCTTCAACTCGATCTCTTCCGCCACCGAGACACCGTCCTTGGTGACAGTCGGGCCGCCCCAGGACTTGTCCAGCACGGCGTTGCGACCGCGGGGGCCGAGGGTGGCCTTCACGGCCTTGGCGAGCTTCTCGACACCGGCGAGAAGGGACTGACGGGCATCCACATCGAAGGAAAGTTCTTTGGCGGCCATCTCGAGAGATCTCCCTGTTTGGTCCGGGGCCGAAGACAGGGCCCGGAATCTGGTTCGGTCAGTAGGCAATCCGGGCGGGGACGCCGCCGGACGCTGCTTGGCTAGGGCAAGACCTGTGCCAGCCGCCTATCGGACACGAGCGGCGAAATGGGGGTGTGTTCGGGTGGCCTGCGGATCGAACCGAGGATTCGTTGCCACTCGATGCCTTCGGGGCTTTCGGGGGCTGCCAGTTCGGCAGGCTCGAATCAGCCTGTCGGAATGCCGAAGGCGTAAGCCCACCACGCGGCGGTCTCGCGGCAAATCCAGAAAGGGGTTCCAGAACGTGGTTGGCCTTGACGTGCAGGAACCGTGATCATCTCCAGCCCCTCACGATCTGAGAGCATCTTGATCCGAGGCAGGTGATAGAAGTCGCTGACGGCTAGCAGAGAGGTCCACCCACGTTCCGCGGCGAGAGCTTGCACGTTTTTTAGCGAGGCTCGAGTGTTCAGCCCAGACTCATCAAGCACGCACGCGCTCGAGGGCACGCCTTCCGTAATTGCAAGGGCTCTCATCGCCTGCGGCTCTGAAGTTGCACCCTCACCGGGGCCCCCGGAGAAGACGATCGCGTGCACAAGTCTCTGTTTATATAAGTGGCACGCCGTGCGAACCCGATCGGCGACAACGTCTGAAACGCGTCCGTCGGCATAGACCTTTGCGCCGAACACAACAGCGGCATCAGCAGGACGCCGGTAGTCCGTCAGGCCGAATGTCCACATCAGAGTCGCCGGAAAAAGTGCGAAACAAGCCAGAGCGAGCGGAGCGACCCACCGAGCGGAACCAGCCCAAGGCCGGGAGCGCTGCGACGCGCCGATCATCACGATGACCGCGAAAACGATCGCGGAAAGCGGGATGGGTCCGAAACTTGCAAAGTTGCCGCGGAATGCAAGGGCGAAGAAGCGCGCGGTGTCGATCAATGAAATCAGGCCGACCGCACCGATGACGAGGGGGACGAGAAAGCCCCATCGCGGCGGCACTCGCTCGATTCCGATTGCAACGAGTGTGCCGCCCCCGGCGACGAACAGAAAATACTTGAGCGGACCGAGCGGCCTCAAATCCAGAATCCAAAGAGATGGATCCCACCCGAAAAGCGACGCGGGCAGGCTGGCGAGCAGCACCAACCCGATCGTCAATCCAAAGGCTCTGGCCACGGGTCGAATCATGGTTGCTCCCGGCACGCTCTGGTCGGACCCGATATTATCGAATCAATGACTGCGCCTTCGACACTCCACCTTGCGACGACAGACCTTTCGAGCTATCTCCCGATCCTGCTCATCATTCTGATGGCGGTTTCGTTCGGCGCGATCAACGTGATCGGTTCGCTGGTTCTTGGACCACGGCGCGAAGGGCGCGTGAAAGCGCAGTCGTACGAGTCGGGCATGAACCCCGTCGGCACAGCCCGCAAGCGTTTTAACGTGCGGTTTTATCTGATCGCGATGGTTTTCCTGGTCTTCGACGTCGAGATCGTCTTCCTCTACCCGTGGGCGACGACTTTTCCGAATATTGCGCCGATGTCGAACGAGGGACTGATCTGGCTCGGAAGAATCTTTTTCTTTCTGCTGACCACGGTCGTGGCATACATCTATGGCTATCGCAAGGGCGTTTTCCGCTTTGATTGAGGCGGAAAAAGCGAACCTTCTCCCAGTCCGGTATTTGGTCATGGCTCGCGGCGCGAGTCCCAAATCTCTGCGCAAGGGACTGTAACTCGACGGCGCATTCGGGCGCATTCGCGCAATCGTCGCACCCGCCGCTCGCTCTTTTCCACCTCCGCGAGAACAGGGGAAGATTCTCCGATGAACCCTTTGCAACCCCGCTGGAGGAGAGTCCGCGAGGGCGTGGCACGGAGCAGAGAAAGATATGACGATCGACGTAGAAAGGCTCAAAGCCCAACTCGACGCGACCGTGCTCGCCGGCAGCGTCAGCGCGGCGTTTCAGCCGATCGTGGACCTCAAGTCCGCACAGATCGCCGGTTTCGAGACCCTCACGAGACTTTCCGACTCCAGCGAATTCAAATCACCCGCCGAATTGTTCGACGCCGCGGAAAAGGCGGGCGAGCTCTGGAACATCGAAGAAGTCACGCGCCGGGTTTCACTCGCAGCGGCATCGCGCTGGCCCACCGGTTCGAAACTCTTCCTGAATACGACTCCGCAGGTGTTCTCGGATCCGCGCTTCTGCGCGGAGCTTGTCAAGGCCGTGCGAGCCACGCCCGGCCTGTCACCCACGCGCATCGTGCTGGAGATCACCGAACGATCGGCGCACCATCACGACAACTCACTCGATGAACAGGTGCGGATGGTCAAGGCGGCCGGCTTTGAAGTCGCGATCGACGACGTCGGCGCCGGAACCAGCGGGCTGAACCGCATGATGGCGCTCCGCCCGCACTGGCTCAAACTCGACCGGGAATTGATCGAGAACATCGCGCACGACCGGGTACGCCAGAATCTGATCCGTTTCTTCCTTCGCTTCGCGACGCTCAGTGGAGTGCGCCTCATCGCCGAAGGAATCGAACAGGAATCCGAACTCGCCACGCTCATGGAGCTCGGCGTCGTCTACGGCCAGGGCTACTTTCTCGCTCGCCCCGGTTCTCGCGATCAGCAACTGCGCCAGGAGGTGCGTGATTTCATCCGAGCGCACCGCATCGGCGGCATCTCGGGTTCGCACCGTGACCCGCGCATCACCAACGTCGGCCGCTACGCGCGTGCCGCGACGGTCGTCGATGGCAAGTGCAGGGTGATCGATGTGGCGTCGGACATCATGCGCAATCCGGCGATCTCGGGAGTGCTGGTAACCGAGGCGGGCAGGCCGGCGGGCTGGTGCGAACGCGAAGCGCTGCTCCGCCATGCCGCCGACGACCTGTTCGGCCAGAGAATGGAGTTCATCGTTCGCCCCGGCGTGGTCTGCGCCGCGCCCGATACGTCCATCCCGGACGCGCTCGAACTGGCTTCCGGGCGCGAGGAGCGCTGCGTGGGCCTGCCGCTCATCGTCGCTGACGACAACGAAATCATCGGGATCCTTTCGATCGGAGATCTGCTGCACGCCGCGGCGGACCTGTCGAGAGAAACCAGGCTTCGGATCGCGCCGCTGACCGGCCTTCCCGGTCGGGTGCTCGCCGACGAACACTTGCAGTCGATCTTCAATCGCTCGCCGAGTGGTCTCAACGCAAGAGCCGTCTCCAAGTCGTACGACGCGGCACTCTTCAACATCCGCGGATTCTCGCGGTATAACGAGGCGATGGGTTACGAACTCGGCGACGAACTTCTCAAGAGAGTCGCCGAGCAGTTCCGAACGAGCGCGCGCTCCAATCGCCCCGATATCTTCTTTGCACATGTCGGAAACGACCGGTTTCTGGCGACCGCTCCCGAAGGATCTCTCCGCGCGCCCATCGAACGGTTCCTCATCGAATTCGATGAGCGCGAGTGCACCATCGCCGCAGGTCGCGCGGGTGCTCTCACGCCGAAGTTGCGTGTCACGCTCGCTCCGGGCGCAAGCCGGTGGGTTTCGAGCCCGCAGTCGCTCTATCGCCTCTTTGATCAAGGGCGATTGAAAGCCGGGCCGGAGCGCTCGGGAAGCGAGCTCGAAATCGTCGCCGAACAGGTCGAGTCAACCCGCCTTCGGGCCTCGGCCTGACGGATTCCTGCAACTCCATCCGGGCGACCGGCGTAGCCTCTGGGCATGGATCGCGCGGGCACGGTCACGGCGGCACCCATGCAGCACGCACAGTGGAGCCGCAGGCTCCAAGGGCTTGCGCTTGCCTTGCTCTGCGCAGCCCCGCTTCTGTTCGGCGCCTTTTTGACCCCTGCTCCGCAGGGGCACGGGACCCATGAGGCCCTCGGTCTGCCGCCTTGCGGTTTCCTGCTCGCCTTCGGCCGACCGTGCATGACTTGCGGCATGACCACGGCGGTGACACTGGCGGCGCACGGGCACTTTTTGCAGTCGTTCCGAACGCAACCTGCCGGAGCGCTCGCCGCGATTGTGCTAGCATCGGGGGTGTGGTTCGGGCTGCACGCTGCCGCGACCGGGATCAGCCTGAAACCCGGGTTGGATGCCCTCGTGCGGCCCCGAGTGCTCTGGATCGCGGGCATTGTGCTGCTCGCGGCATGGGCGTACAAGATCGCGGTGTTCTAGCAACAGAAGGGCTTCAGCGGATGTCCGGAGCGCGTCGGCGACACATGCGAAATCTTCTCGGTGGGTTCACGCTGGCGAGCGCGTTCGCGGTGCTCGGCGGCTGCGCGATTCCCGCGCTCATCGGTGGCATGGCCGAGTCGTACAAGAAATCTTCTACGCACGAAGTCAAGCCGGAAACCAATGTTCTTGAAGGCAAGTCGTTTGCAGTGCTGGTCACCGCCGACCGCTCGATCGAAGAGACGGCACCGGGATTGAGCGCGACGCTCGTCTCACGCATTACTCAGGCGCTGGCGAACCCGGCCAACGACGCGGGCACGACCGGCGTCGTTCCGCCGTCGATGGTGATTCAGTACATGTACGACCACCCGGGGTGGCGGGCCAAATCGATGGAAGACCTTGCCAAGGAGCTCGGTGGCGTTCAGCGTCTGGTCTTTGTCGAAGTATCCGAGTTTCGCACGAGCGAACCCGGAAACAAGTATCTGTACGACGGTGTTGCCGCGGGCTCGGTCGCCGTCGTCGAGGCCGACTCGAATCTCGCGGACTACTACACCTTTGAGCGGACAATCCTCGTCAAGTATCCGGACCAGCAAGGACACCGAACCGAAGAGATTCCGGTCGCGGCGGTGCGGACGGAATTGATGCGCCGGTTTGTGGACCGGGTGGTGTGGCCCTTCATCACGCACCAGGAACCGTACTACCCGAAGTACTAATCGAATGCCAATGTCTTTTTCAATTGTGATTCGGAACGCGGCTCGCTTTGCGGCCTGTGTGCTGCTGATCTCGAGCGCGGGTTGCAATATCGTCGGGCCCGCCTACTACTTCATCCACGGACCCGAGAAAACGCCCGCGGCGTTCACGCTCGACCCCAAACGCTCAACGGTCGTTTTCGTCGATGACCAGAACAGCATTCTGCCTCGCCGTTCGCTGCGGATGGAGATCGCCGCCGCGGCAACCCAGACGATCCAGACGGAAAAACTGGTGGAAGACATGATCGACAGCCGCGGCGCCATCGTCGCGGCGACGCGCGATCGCGACAGCGAACCGATGAGCGTCGTCGCCGTCGGGCGCGCCGTGAAGGCCCAAGTCGTCATCTATGTCACGATCGATGCGTTTTCGCTCTCGTCGGGCGGCGTCGCCTACGCCCCGACAGCACGCGTCCGTGTCAAGGTGATGGACGCAGAGAACGATCACCGGCTCTGGCCCGACCCGAATCTGACGGAAGGCGCTCCTCTCAACATCAACATGCACGAAAAGCCCGGGGCGCGCCCTCAGAGCGCTGCGCAGGTGGCTCAGGCGGAGAACGAACTCGCCCGCGAGACGGGCGTCGCCGTGGGCGAGCTTTTCTTCGAGCACGAGTCGAAGCGTCCCAACCGAAAGTGATGGACTCCGGCGAGATTCACATCGTGAGCGCGTGGGGAGAGGTCGGATTGCTTCGCGGCGCGACCGACGCCGCGATACTCGCGTGCGTGGAACGGATTCGCACGCGGAGCAACGGTGCGGATCGAGTCCTGTTGATCGCCGGCGAACACGGTGAGCGCCGTGCCGCGGCTCTCGGGCTTCGAACTCCGCTGGTCGCGCCACCCTCCTGCCTTCGGAACCGGAATATCCGCGACGGGCTTCGCCGCGTGCTGTCTCGCATGCAACGCCCAGAGCGGCTGGTGTGCTGGGACGATGCGCTTTTCCCAAGGCTGAAGAACTCAACCGTGTCGATCTGGGGTGCCGCGCTCGAAATCGTCGACGGCAGGAAATTTGATATTCCCGTCCGGCGCGTGCCCGCGTCAACCCGCGAATCGATCCGCTCCGCACTCGGTATCGGCGACTCCGAACACGCCTTGATTCTCGCGTCTGATCCACCCGATTCTCTGAGTGCGCACGATTTCGTTCGAGCCAGCGCGCTGGTCGGGCTGGTCGGGCGAAAGGTTGTCGCGATCGTGCCGCGGCAGACTCAGGAAATGGAGCGTGCCAAGGCAACGCTTCGATCGACGGGCGTCGCGGTGCGACTGGTCACCTGCGAGGCGCCGATCTGGACGCTTCTGCCCTGCGCCGATGCCGTTGTCTTGAATGTGCGCGAAGGCTCCGCGCCGCGGCACGTGCCGCTCCACTCGCAGCGATGGATGGCGGAGACCTGTGCGCTGCTGGGAATCCCGGTTGTGTGGGACGAGGGAGCCGGGTCGGCGCGGCTCGAGCGATTTATCCTGCGCCCGCGCTCGAGGCTCGCCGTGCATGTTGCCCGAGCGATCAACGAGCATTTCCTCTCTTCCGGCGAGCGGCTCGCCGAGCCGTCCGATCAGCGCGACGAGGTCTTGGCGTGAATCACCCCGAACACCGAGCCGATGATGCAAAAACCGGCGTTCTTTTCGTTTGCCTCGGGAATATCTGCCGCAGCCCGCTCGCCAAGGGATTGTTCCAGCAACTGGTGCGAGAGCGGAATCTCACGCACCGCTTCGACATCGACTCGTGCGGCACGGGCGGCTGGCACGCGGGCAACGGAGCCGATCCGCGCACGGTGCAGATCGCCGCGTTTCACGGGCTGGAGTTCGAGCACTCGGCGCGCAAGCTCGATCCCCGACGCGATTTCGATCGCTTCCATTACTTGCTCGCGATGGACCTCGACAACAAGGCGGGATTGATTCACGCCGGCGCTCCGGCGCACAAGGTCCACTTGATGCGATCGTTCGATCCGGCGCTCAAGGGCGAACCCGAGCACCGGCTCGTCGTCCCCGACCCGTACTACGGCGGAAGCGAGGGCTTCGAGAAGATGTACGTGATGCTCAAGGCGGCGTGCGAGGGATTACTCGAACACACTCAATCGAAGCGAACAAAGTAGAAAAAAGCTCATTTCGCTCAGGCGTTCGTGACCGACCGGGATCGGCCCGAGCGCCAAAGGAGTACCGCACCAGCGAAAAGCGCGGCCGCCGTCACGCCGTGCACTGCAGCGTACGAAAACATCACGGTCGCGTGCACCTTCGATCGCTTCTCGACATTCTGTTCGAGCGCTTTCTCACCTGCCTCGGTGATTTCGTTCCGGCTCTTCAGAGGTTCGGTGACCGCGCGGAAAGCCGCCATGTCCGACCGCGAGGCATCGAGCCCGCCCGAGATGCACCAGACCATGCCCAGCACGTGAACCAGACCGAAGATCGCGAGACACACTGCGATGACCTTGGAACCGCTCATCAACAATTCTCGCGCAATCAGATCTCGAGCAGCAGCCGCTGCGGATCCTCGATGTTCTGCTTGATCCGCACCAGGAACTGCACGGCCTCGGCGCCGTCGATGATGCGGTGGTCGTAGCTGAGCGCGAGGTACATCATCGGGCGGATCGCGACCTGCCCGCTGCCGACAGGAAACTCCGCGGGCCGGCTCTTGATGGCGTGCATCCCGAGAATCGCCGATTGCGGCGCGTTGAGGATCGGCGTGCTGAGCAAACTGCCGAAGACGCCTCCGTTGGTGATCGTGAACGTGCCGCCCTGCATCTCGTCGAAGCCGAGCTTGCCGTCGCGCCCGCGCACGGCGAGGTCCTTGATCCTCGACTCGATCTGCGCCATCGACTTGGTCTCGCACTGGCGCAGCACCGGAACGACCAACCCCTTCGGCGTGCTCACCGCGACTGCAATGTCGCATGTCGCGTGCTTCTCGATGAGCATCTGCCCGCCTTCTTCGACGATGTAGGCGTTCACCATCGGGAAGGCCTTGAGCGCGCTGACCGTCGCCTTGACGAAAAAGCCCATGAATCCGAGGCCGATCCCGTGCTTCTTCTCGAAATCTTCCTTGTAGCTCTTGCGCAGGTCCATCACCGCGCCCATATCCACTTCGTTGAAAGTCGTGAGCATCGCCGCGGCGTGCTGCGCCTGCACCAACCTCTGCGCGATGCGTTGACGGAGCGGCGTCATCTTCTCTCGCGTTGCGCCCGCGCCGGGTGCCGAAGCGGATGAGATAGCGGGCGCGGCAGGTTTCGACGCCCCCACTGAAATTGATCCCCCCGAGCCGCGCGCCTGCACGAACGCGAGCACATCCTGTTCGCGGATACGACCCGCGCCTCCGGTGCCGGTCAGCTTCGAGAGATCGACGTTGTGCTCCGCGGCAAGTTTTTTCGCGAGTGGCGTCGCGAACACTTCGTGGCCCGCGCTGCCGTTTGAGATCGGAGGCGCGGTGGGCGGAGACGCGGGGACCGAAGGCGCCGCGGGCCTAGCCGCGGGCGCTGGCGCGACCGCAACCGGTGCCGCGGTCTTGGGAGCCGGCGACTCGGCCTTTGCAGAAGCTTGAGAAGCGGCCGGTGCAGCCTTGCTCGCGCCGCCGGCAGCCCCCGCCTCAATCGAACCGATCACCTGGCCGACATCGACCGTGTCGCCCTCGTTCGCCGAACGCTTGAGCACGCCCGCCTCGGGCGCGAGGATCGGCATCGTCACCTTGTCGGTCTCGAGATCGAGCAATTCCTCATCGCGATTGACGAAGTCGCCGTCTTTTTTGTGCCACTTCGAGATCACGCCGGTGGTGATGGATTCCGCGATGCTCGGGACGGTGATGTTGGTGGGCATAGGTTGAAGGCTGAGTTTGGTTCGGGTCCGTCTTTTCTATCGACCGTTCATCGGCGCGAGGGCACCGCATCCTGCTTGTTTCCCTTGGCGGGTTTGGCCTCAGGGGAGGCGTTGCCCGGCGCGGCGGCCTTGGGCGGCGCTTTGCCGACCGCTTCCTCGAGAATGTCTTCCTGCTCGTGCTTGTGCATGTGCTTGCTGCCGACCGCCGGGCTCGCGCTCGCGGGCCTGCCGATGTAGCCGAGCTCGATGCCGAGCGTGCTCTGCACCATGTCGCGCACGAACAGATACGCGCCCATGTTGCGGGGCTCCTCCTGCACCCAAACCTTCTTCGCCGTCTTGGGGTAGCGATCGAAGATCGCTTTGAGCATCTGCGAGTGCAGCGGGTAGAACTGCTCGACGCGCACGATTGCGATCGAGTTCTTCGCAAGTTCGTCGCGGCGTTCGGCGAGTTCCCAATAGAGCTTGCCAGAGCACACGAGCACCGTCGCCACCCCCTTGCGGTCGGCGGTCTTCGAGTCGCCGTCGAAACGCGGATCGTCGATCACCTCGCGGAAAGAGCCCTTCTCGAATTCGGAGAACTCGCTCGTTTCTTTCCGAAGCAGGCTCTTCGGAGTCATCACGATCAGCGGCTTGCGGAAGTTGCGCCGAACCTGCCGGCGCAGCGCGTGGAAGATCTGCGAGGACGTGCTGGGGTAGATCACCTGCATGTTGTCGTCGGCGCAGAGTTGCAGGAAGCGCTCCAGGCGCGCCGACGAGTGCTCCGGCCCCGCGCCTTCGTAGCCGTGAGGCAAGAGCAGCACCAGACCCGACCAGCGATCCCACTTTTGCTCCGAGCACGACAGGTACTGATCGATGATCACTTGCGCCCCGTTCACAAAGTCACCGAACTGCCCTTCCCAGCAGACGAGCATGTTCGGATCGGAAAGCGAATAGCCGTAGTCAAAGCCCATCACGCTCACTTCGGAGAGCGGGCTGTCGTACACGCACAGCTTCGCCTGGCGGGGCTTGCCGTCGGAGCCCTTTGCGCCGATCTCGCGCCCTGTGCCCGGTTCGCCCACTTCGCGGATGTTGTTAAGCGGCGTGAAGGGCTTTCCGCTTTCGGCGTCGCGCAGGACCGCGTGACGCTGGGTGAACGTGCCGCGCCGGCAATCCTGACCGGAAAGCCGCACCGGGATGCCGTCAATTAGGAGCGTGCCGAACGCGAGCACTTCCGCATCGGCGTAACTCACGCGTCCCTTTTTCGGCAGCTCGGCGCGCTGCTGCAGCAGGCCCTTGAGTTTGGAATTGACGTTGAATCCTTCGGGCGTTCGGCCGAGTGCGGCGCAAACTTCCTCGAGCCGTTCGAGCGAGACGCCGGTTTCGATCGGCTCGTGCGAATACTCGGCTCCCATCCCCTTCCAGCGAGCCGAACCCGGGTCGATCGTTGGATCGTGAGGCTTTGCTTTCGCGGCACGCTGCGCTTCTTCCAGCGCATTCTCGAGCTGCGTATTGATCGCCTCGAAGTCTTCCTTGGAAACCGTCCCGTCGGTCAGCAGCGTTTGCGAATAGGTCGTGAGAACGCTCGGCCTTGCCTTGATCATCCCCGCCAGAATCGGCTGGGTGAAGCTCTGCTCGTCCTGCTCGTTGTGCCCGTACTTGCGATAGCAGAACATGTCGACAAACACGTCCTTGCGGAAGGTCTGGCGATACTCCGCGACGAGTTCCGCCACCGTCAGCATCGCGTCCGGGTCTTCTCCGTTCACGTGGAAGATCGGGCAATCAAAAGCCTTGGCGATATCCGTGCAGTAGCGCGTCGAGCGTGCGTCCTGCGGCACCGTCGTAAACCCGATCAGGTTGTTGATGACGATGTGAACCGTGCCGCCGGTGGTGTACCCCTCGAGCTGCGAGAAGTTCAGGCATTCGGCGACCATTCCCTGGCCCGCGATCGCGGCATCGCCATGAATCAACAAAGGCAGAACCTTGCGGCGCTCGGTATCTCCCTTGAGGCGCTGCTTCGCACGCGTCCGTCCTTCCACCACCGGGTTCACCGATTCGAGATGGCTGGGGTTGCTCGCCATCGCAAGGTGCAGTTGACGCCCGCTCGGAAACTTGCGCGTCCCCGAGTAGCCCCGGTGATATTTCACGTCGCCGCCGCCGTCCGCGAAGCCCTCTTCCCAGTTGTCTTCGAATTCGGTGAAGATCTGCTGGTAGGTCTTCCCCATGATCGTGTTGAGCACGTTGAGACGGCCCCGGTGCGCCATGCCGATCACAACTTCCTCGACTCCGGCGGTCGTGGCGTGCTCGAGCATTCGGTCCATCATGGGGATAAGCGACTCCGCGCCCTCGAGGCTGAATCGCTTCTCGGTCGGATAGCGCTTGGCGGCGAAGCGCTCGAAACCCTCGGACTTGCTGAGCAACTCGAGGATGCGCAGCTTTTCCGGGCGTGAGGGCTCTCGTTTGCCCCGCTTGGCTTCGAATTTTCGCAGGAACCATTCGCGCTCGCGCAGATCCTGAATGTGGACGAACTCAAGGCCGATCGTGCCGCAGTAGGTGGCCTCGAGATAAGCCACCAGTTCGCCGAGCGTCGAAGTCGAGCCCTCGACGCCGACCAGTGAAACATCAACGCTGTGCCCGAGGTCGGTCTCGCTCAACCCGTGGAACGCCAGATTGAGGGCGTCGGGACGGGGCTCCGATCGACCGAACGGATCGAGCTTTGCCGCGAAATGACCGAGCTTGCGGTACGCCGCGATCAGGGCGTCCACCGCGGCCTGAAACCGCGAGGCCTCACCCGAAATCGGAATGCGCGTGCCGGAGCTGATCAGCATCGCGCCCTCGGGAGCGCCGGCCAGCTCAAAGCCCATGAAGAACGATCGCATATCAGCGGGAACGCTGTTCGGATCGGCCTTGTACTGCTCGTACTGTGCTTCCAAATACGGTCCCTGCCAGCCGTTCACCGACGGGGAGGAAGCGATCGATTGTCCTGTCATGTCCTTGGCGGTCATCCGGTCGTGTCCGGCCATTGCCGGACCCTCCGCAGCGGCTCACAGCAGCCGACCATTCCCTTGGCCGACCGCGCGAGCACGCGGCGGGCAATGGTAGGTTTGGGGTCGGGGTAGTTTCCCGTGTTTCGGCGGTCCGCGGAAGGCTTAGCCGAACCGCCCGGTCACGTAATCCTCGGTTTCTCGAAGCCGGGGCAACTGGAAAATATCCGCGGTCCGTCCGTACTCGACCAGCCTTCCAAGATACATGAACGCCGTGTAGTCGCTCACTCGGGCCGCCTGCTGCATGTTGTGCGTGACGATGAGGACCGTGTAGCGTTTCCCAATTTCCAGGATGAGTTCTTCGATCCGGAGAGTGGCGATCGGGTCGAGCGCCGAGCAAGGCTCGTCGAGCAGAAGCACTTGCGGCTCACATACGATCGCTCGCGCGATGCAGAGACGCTGCTGCTGCCCGCCGGAGAGCCCCATCGCCGACGACTTCAGACGGTCTTTCACTTCATCCCACAGCGCGGCTTGTTTGAGCGCTTTCTCGCAGGCCTGTTCGAGCACTGACTTGCGCCGCTCGCCGGAGATTCGCAGCGCGTACACGACGTTCTCGAAGATCGAGATCGGGAACGGATTGGGCTTCTGAAAAACCATCCCGAGGCGCTTGCGGAGCGAGATCACGTCGACGCCGCGACCGTACACGTCTTCTCCCCGGAGCGTGATCGAACCCGATGTGCGCACGCCGTCCACCAGATCGTTCAGACGATTCACCGAGCGCAGCAGCGTGGACTTGCCGCACCCGCTGGGTCCGATGATCGAGGTGATTTTGCCATCGGCGATCGGCATGTTGATGCCATGGAGCGCCTTGTTGTGCCCGTACCAGAGCTGAAAATCACGGACTTCGAGAACCGCGGGCACCCCCATCACCGACTCGTGGCGGCGCGGCTCCGGCGTCTCCCCCCGCTTGATCGCATCGATCACCGGGTACTGGCCTGCTCCACTCGCCGCGGGCCCGACAACAGGGCGTTTGCGCGCCGGTAATTCCACCATCGGCGGCTCCGGCTGCGGCTTGGGGCTGGGAGGCGACTGGGTCATGGGAAGGGACGCGGGCATGCAAGGGTCATCCAGACAGTAAGCGGGCCGCTACACACCAACTCGAAAACGCGCGTGACGCGAGGCAACTAGGCGGATCGAAAGATTGACCACGAACAACATGAACAAGAGGACGAGAATACCGGCCCACGCCAATCGTTTCTGCTCCGGATATGGTCCGGTGGCGTAGGTGTAGATCTGGAGCGTCAGCGACGGAAACGGTTCTGCCGGGTTGTGCGTGAGCAACCGGCTTCCAAGCGCGGTGAATAGCAGCGGCGCCGTCTCACCCGCGATACGACCCATCGCGAGCATGATCCCCGTGGCAACGCCTCCGAACGCGCCTGGAAGAACAACGCGGAAAATCGTCTGCGCACGCGTTGCGCCGAGCGCCAGCGAGCCCTCGCGGAACGTCTTGGGAACGAGCCGCAGCATTTCTTCGGTCGTGCGCGCCACGATCGGGATCATGATGAACGCGAGCGCCGCTGCGCCCGCGTATCCGCTGAACGAAACCGAACTCTGGGTCCAGCGCGAAACCGGAACGACCACGAGCTCGTAGCCGAGAATTCCGACCACGATGCTCGGGACGCCGGCAAGAACATCGGCGATGAACCGTAGCGGATTGGTGACAACGTGTTCGCCCGGATACTCCGACAGATAGATCCCCGCGAGTACGCCGATCGGGACACCGACCGCGGACGCGAGCGCGACGAGGATGATCGTTCCGTCAATCGCATGGCGCATGCCGCCGGGGTGCGCCACATCGCCCGTCGGCACCGAAGTCAGGAACTCCCACGAGAGCGATGCGACGCCGATCCAGACGAGATAGCCGATCACCAGCAGCAGAATCGCGACAATGAGCGCCGCGCCGCCGGCGCACAGCCCGAACATGATCGAGCTGATCGAGCGCCTTCGGAATTCCGCGAACGAGCCGGGCAAAGCGGTTCTCCTAGTGGCTGCCGGTCGGTGAGATGCCGCCGACAACGAGCCGGCGTGCAACGACATTGAAAACCAGAGACATGGTGAGCAGAATCAGCGCGACGTACAGAAGCGCCGCGCGATGCAGCCCCTCCGACGCCTCGGCAAATTCGTTTGCCAGCACGCTCGCCATCGTCTGCGCCGGCGCGAACGGCGAAGGCGAGATCTGGCTGTTGTTGCCGATCACCATCGTGACCGCCATGGTCTCTCCCGCCGCACGCGCAAGCCCCAGCATGATCGCGCCGAGCAATCCGCTCCGCCCGTACCGCAGCATCGCGACGCAGCTCTGCCACCACGTCGCGCCCAGAGCGAGCGTCCCCTCGATCTGCGTACGCGGCACCGACTTCAGCACATCGCGACTCACCGATGTGATGATCGGGAGGATCATGATCGCAAGAATCAGGCTGCCGGTGAACAGATCGCGCCCGGTCAGAGGAATCGGACGCTCAATGTTCCGACCAGCGACGGTCACCGTCTCGTAGAACATCCATCGAAACCCCGGGATCGGTTCGAGCACGCGCTGCAGAAACGGCCCCACGTATTTCTGAAAGAGCGGCGCGAGAACGAACAGCGCCCAGATTCCAAACGCAAGACTCGGGACCGCCGCAAGAAACTCGATCAGAAACGATGCCGCGCCCGCGATTCGCAGTTTCGGAGCGACGCGAACCAGGAAAATCGCGGCGCTCAAGCTGATCGGCACAGCGATCACGAGCGCGATCACCGAACTCACCGCCGTGCCCCAGATCACCGGCAACGCCCCGAACGCCGGCGCGAGCGTCTCCATCACGGGCTCGCCGTCGATGAGAACGACCTGCCCGGTCGCATCACGCATCGGCCGCTCGAGTTCGTTCACCCGCCACTCGGTCGAAACCAGAAACCCGAAGCCGAATTGCCGGATCGCGGGCCAGGCCGAGTGAACCAGCACGGCGATCAGTGAAATCAGCATGAGAAACACGATCGCCGCGCTCAGGCGGCAGGCCCACCCCAGCGCTGCGTCACCCAAATGTGCGCTCCGTGCGACTCCGGTCTGCCCGCCACTCCCGGGCGGCGCCGACATCGCTTCGCGCGACCACCCTTTCGGGCGGTCGGCGGGCGTTGCAACGGCGTGGGTCGTCATGGGTGGATGCGGAGCACCAACATTCAGGGCTGAACCAGAACCGGCTTGCCGTCGTGCGTCACGGAATTGAGCGCGCCGAGCGCCGCCGACCGGACTTTCTCGCTAAGCGGCGAGTAGTACATCGCCTCGGACAATTTCTGCCCCGGCCCGAGCGTCCAGCGCAAATAACCCAGCAGCGCCTCGGCCTCTGCCTGTGTTTTGATGTTCTCAAGGTGCTTGTACAGCACGATGTAGGTGAAAGCGCTGATCGGGTACGCCTTTTCGCCGGGTGCATTCCACGCATCCGCCCGCAGAATATCGCCCCTCAATTCGCCGGAGGTCTCGTCTCCCGCGGCGGAAACAGATTCCGCGTTCGCGAGCACGAACTTGCCGACTTTGTTCTGCACGGCCCCGAACGAAATCTTGTTCGCAATCGCGTAGTTGTGTTCGATGTAGCCGATCGAACCCACGGTCTGCTGGATGACGGCCGCAACACCCTCATTTCCTTTGCCGCCCTGACCCAGCGGCCATTTCACCTGCTTGCCGACCCCGATCTCCGCTTTGAACACCGGACTCTGTGTTCCAAGATAGCTCGTGAACACATGCGTCGTTCCGCTTCCATCCGTGCGAAACGCCGGCGTAATCGGAGTCTTGGGCAGCTTGACATCGGGGTTCAGTTTTTGAAGCTGCGCGTCGTCCCACGAGCTGATCCGCCCCAGGTAGATATCCACGAGTACCGCGCCGGTGAAATGAAGTGGTTCTTTCACTCCCGGAAGGTTGTACGCCGGAACGACCGCTCCGAGCGTCGCGGGGAATTGCACCACGGCATCGGTCCCGCCCATCGCCGCGATTTCCTTCTCGTTCAAAGGCGCGTCGGTGGCGCCAAAGGCCACGGTTTTGTCGGCGAGTGCTTTCACGCCCCCGCCGGATCCGATGCTTCGGTAGTCGATCTTGACGCTCGGATGCGCTCGTTGATACTCCGACACCCACCGTGTGTATAGCGGTGCCGGAAACGTGGCGCCCGCGCCGCTCAGGCGGATTTCTCCCGGGTAGGACGCGACCGAAAATCCGCCAATCGCGATCGAGGCGACGGCTCCGATGAGTCCTGATTTCATGGCGCTCCTTGCCGCGAATTCAGATTCACGGCAGGGAAACTGTACCGACGGGCATTGATCCCCGGCGGGCATTCACGTTAAGAATCCGCGAAGACCCGACCCGCCACCGTCCTCACTTCGAGCCGGATTCGGTCCCAAGAATCAGCGGGAGCAGATCGGCATTCGGCAGATTGAGCGCCCCCGCGAGGGCCGCCGCAGCGGTCGATTCCGCCGCGTCTCGGCTCCGTGCGAGCTCGAGCACCCGGCGAACCTGACGCTCTTCAAGCTGATTCCCGAAACGCTTCGCGCTTGTCGAAACCTGATTGAGCAGCATGACCCGCTCGGAACCCGAGGTGGCAACCGCGGCGTCCATCAGCGCGACCTGCGCTCGTTGCTGCGGGATCAACGCGAGCACCTCGGCCACATCCTGGCGAGTCGCGCCGGTCGTCTCGCCCAGCGACTTGATCAGAGGCAGCACCGACTCCTCCACCGGCAGAATCGGGTTTCGTGTCAAAGCGAGGTCGCGCAGAGTACCGAGCGAGCGGACCGCGTAGTCTCGCGCCTCGTCGGTTCCGATCGGACCTCCGGATGCCGCGAGCACCAGATCTGCCGCCGACTTCGAAATCGCTTCCGGCGAAATGGCAAGCGGACGAACCGCGACGCTCGTTTCAGTCTCGTAGCGCCGGCGCAGCTCCGGATAGGCCTCGGGAATGGTCAAGGCGAGAATCGGAGTCGCCGCGGTGCGCGAAGTCCCGCGCACTTCGGTGATCAACTGCGGAAAGTCCGCGGGATTCGGATCGATGGCGACGATCAGGTCGACCGCCGGAACTTCCGCAATCGGCCCTTCGAGTTCGGCCATCGTCGCGCCGCGGGCGAGGACGGTGTAGCCGTCGCTCTCGAGGATCTTGCGGATCGCCTGGTACTGCTCGATGTCGCGGGCGAGAATCGCCGCGTACTTGCTCGAAGCCTCACGGACCGCCGCGGCAAGCGTCGGGACGACGCGGTCGCTGCCGGAGAACCCGTTCGACGGCTGCGAACTGCCGATCGCAAGCGACGATTCATACTGAACGCGCCGATTCGGATACGTCAAAGCTTCGACGAGCGGCTGACGCGCCGCACCCGAAACTCCGTATGCGCCGGACTCAACCAGCGCCTTGCTCCCCGCCGTCTGCTCGATCGCCGAGATCGACTTGCGCGCAAGCAACGTGTCCTTCGCGTCGATCGCCCGGGCCAGCACCGCCTGCATCGGCCCGGCGCCCGCCGTCACGGCGAAATACATGGCGTCGCGACGATCGCTCGGATACGCCGGGTTGTCGTAGTTCTTCGGCTGCTGGATCTCACGCCGGAGGTTCGAAGCGAGCCAGATCGCGAGCGCTTCGCGGCTCGTGGCGTCGATCTCGAGCGCCCGCTCGGCCAGACGCATCGCCATCGCCTCGTGGTAGACACTCGAGCGAATCCCCGTCATGGTGAGTCCCATGCCCGGCTGGAAGTGCCACAAAAGCTGGTACTCCTCGCCCGGGAAACTAGTCACGTCGCGCGTCTGGTTGTAATACCGGTTGGCCAACTGAATGTACAACTCCGCCACGCTCGCGCCGGCCGAACCCGAATCGATGCGGTTCATCGCACGCTCGGCCGCGGCCTTCACATTCGAAACCGAAGAGGTCATCCGCACGTCCGCGAGGAACGGCAGCGCCGAGCGATGCCCGATCAGCCCCAGCACGTCTGCCAACCGCTCCTGCATCGCCGGGTCGCCGCCGATCATGGCGGTCGCCAGCGGAATCACCGACTGGCTCCCGATATCGACGAGCACGCGCTGTGCTTCCGATCGAAGTGCGGGATTGTCACGATCCATCAGCGCCGTCAATAGCTGCGGCACCGCATACTCGCCCGCCGCCTTGAGTCGAGCCGAAGCCCGCACTCGCCCCTGAACCGTACCGGTCAGCTTCGCGATGTTCTCGGCGATCTCGTTCGGATCGCGCGCCGCTTCCAGCCTTCCGGTCTCGTACAACTTGTACATCGCGCCCGCGAGAGGCTCGAGATCCGCGACCCGCATCGCGCGCCCCACCGTCTCGTCGAACCGCGTCGTCTCACCCGTCGAGTCAACCAGCTTCACGAAGTCCTTCGGTTGAAGATTCCGCGAGAGCAACTCGCGCCCGACGCTCCCCGCCACGTCGTAACGCGCAATCCGTGTGAAGTGAATGAAGTCCTTGAGCAGATCGCCGTCGGTCGCGGCCTTGATTCCCTGATCGGTCTTCAACTCCGGCGCGACCGCCTGGCGCGCATCGGCGTCGCTCATTGCGAATGCGCTCGCAGCCAGCATCAGTGCGGCAAGAAGTCCAGACTTGTTCACGCGTCGGTAGGAAGAGCGGGTCATCTCGCGGTAATCCTCTTAACTGTCAGCCTCATGTATTCGGAAGTTGCGGCAGCGCCGGCTTCACGCGTCCTGCGATCCATCCCCCACTCCCCCACTCCCAACGTCTCAAAAAGCTCAACTCGAACAACTCAACTGCGACCTTCCAGCGAATTCCACTTGCCGCGCCCGACCGAGTTCTCGGTCGGATAGGGGCCGATTCGGAGCGCATCAGAAGCGGTTGCATCCGCTCCGGAACGCGATCCGGACGCATCCGGCGTCCGTGGGACCGAGAGGATAGCCAATCTACGTTCTGCCGTCCCCCTCCGCAAGCCGTCCTAAACAGCGCACCTTGCCAAGCCGGCCTATCCGGCTCTCCCAAGCCCTGATAACGCCGTGGCCATGGGGAAATCCGCTTTTCTTGCCTGCCGAGCATCCTCCTGGGTGAATCGCCCCTCAGGCTTGGCCGATTTGTTGTCGTCCACCGGTTGCCGGAGTCATCCGCAGCCCGTTGTGTGCTCCACGAGGTGAAGCGATGGCCATGGAAAAAGAAGTACTGACGACCGGCGAGGTGGCGAAGATTTGCAACGTCGCACCCCGCACGGTGTCGAAGTGGTTCGATTCGGGCTCACTCAAGGGTTACCGCATCCCGGGCTCGCGCGACCGGCGCATCCCGACCGGCGAACTCATCCGCTTCATGAAAGCTCACAACATCCCGCTCGAGGGGATTGCCAGCGGCCGCACCCGTGTGCTCATCGTGGACGCCGATAAAGAAGTCGCGGCCACGCTTGAAAAAGTTCTTTCCGAACAAACAAGCTATGAAGTCCGCTCGGCCAACAACGGCTTCGCGGCAGGCGTCGAAGCGGAGCGCTTCAAGCCGCATGTCCTTCTCATGGACCTCGAACTCGGTAACGGCGACGCCAAGGCGCTCACCGAGGTCATCCGCAAGAACGACAACCTCCAGATCACCAAGGTCATCGCGATGAGCAGCAAGCTCACCGACGGCCAGGCCTACTCGCTCAAGGGCCAGGGCTTCGACGGATTCCTGCGCAAGCCTTTCCAGGTGCGCCAGGTCGTCGAGTCGATCGAAAACGCGACCAACCTCGTCGCCTGAAGCCACATCGCAAGGACGCGATAAGACCCCGGATCCACCGACCCGGGGTTTTTTCTTTCGCGTCAACATCGAAATCAAGGCTTCCGCAGCGGCCGGCGCGGGACGAACGGCTTCTCACCTTCATCAAGCCACTGAACCGTCACCGGGGGCCAATACACACAATCGCCCCGGAGGCGGTCTTTCTCCCATTCCGATCCTGACTCCCATTTCGACTTGCTGCTGAGCCATCCCGCGCGAAGATTGTCCTCGGCAGCGCGGCCCGCATCATCGACCCGATCCACGCCGATGGAGTACACCAGTGGGAGCTGTCCTTCGCGATACTGATACCGCACGGGATTCCCGTCCATCAGATCGAGCGGAGCGGTCTCGCGATCCCATTGCTGCAAATCCCCGAGTGCTCGCGGATAGTCGCCGTGTTCCAATCGGTATCGCTCCAACTCGGTCACGAGAATCGCGACATCGATTCGATTGGTCACGCTGTTCCATTCTTCGACAGCTTTTTTGAGTCCCGGCATCGAAACGGCCAGCAAAAAATCCCCTACTTGCTTCATGTCGGCGCCGTCTTCACGTATGACTTGGTCAATAGCCCAACTGGTGCGCGACCACGGCTTGGTCTCGACGTCTCGTTCGAGGGCGGTCCGCGCCGAATCCAGGCGCTCGAGAAGATCACGCTTTGATCCATTCACCCCCGAAAAGTCCACTCCGAGCAAAACTGTCAACGCGAGCCCGAACGCACGACGCCACGTCGGCCTTTCCCCGCCGCTTTCCATTTCGGTCAAGCCCGAGTAGGTCACCACTCCGTTTCCCTTGCCGTCGTCGCTGTAAACCCGCCCGATCCAATCCAAAAAAATCGCCCATTCCCAATCGAGCTCAACACGCAACCGATTACGCGTCCGTTTCAACTCCGCCGCCAGAGTGTCCAGTTGTCCCCGATCAAGCAACCCCGGATACGAAGCAAGCACGTATCCCGATTCACGCGCAACCAGCCCGCAAACCGCAAAGTCCACGAGCTGGCAGATCAACAGGGGCGGATCTCGCGTCAGTCCCGCCAGCTTCTGCATCACGAGCAAGTCTCGCATCACGCGCCCCGAATCCCCCGCTTCCGCCGCAATGCGGCAATCCATGGCGAGTTCGCGGCTCCATCCTCGAATCCTTCCTAACGGCTGCAGACTGACCTCAAGCGGAGAGGGGCTCGCCTTTGGATCAACGTGATCGAGCATCTCCCACTTTGCGGGTGGAGTTGCCGCTTCTTCGAACACAACCAGCGGCATTCCCATGCGCGAGCGCTCCGCCGCTTTGAACGCCAACTCGATCGAGGCTTTCTTCGCCTCAACCGCTCTCACCATCGCCGGCCAGAGCGGATCTTCAGGCACCGTCGCCTGAATCCCCATTTCTGGATATTTCGCGCCCTCGATCAGCGGCACCGGCCTCAATGCCGCCTGCCGCACAATCCGCCACGCTGTCTCCGATTCCGGCAATGCCAGCATTTCCGCGTTGTACTCCGCAACATATCTGCGCGACGGCGCCGGCTCGCCAAACCAGAAAGCCATGCCCGTGACAAGCGAGTACGTGAACTTGATCAGCCAGAAAAGAAGCATCGCCTACCGCCCCTCCAATCACTCTGTTCGGACCGGATTCGGACGAGTTTCATTTCAGAGCTCGAGGTTCTTGCTGTTTGGCTTACTCACACCCCGCCATATACGCCGCCAAAATATCCCGCGCCGCCGCGAGATCCTTCCGATCGATCATCTCCGTCACGGTGTGGATGTACCTCGTCCCGACCGTGATGCCGACCGCCCGGGCGCCCGCCGCCGCCTGCTGTGCCGCGGCACCGTCCTGCCCGCCCGCCGCGAGAATCGTCCGCTGATACGCGATCTTGTGCTTCTGCGCCAGCTTCTCGACTTCCAACGTCAGCTTGTAATCCGAGATGAACGAGCTGTCCTTGATGTGCAAGCCGAAGCCCTGCCCCTGCCGCGTCACCGCTTCCTCCGGCGGCACGCCCGGCGTATCGCAGCTCAACGTCACATCAATCCCCAGCCCGATATCCGGAAGCACCGAATGGCTCGCCGTCTTCGCGCCGCGCAGCCCCACTTCTTCCTGCACCGTGAACGCGACCACCACTTCGCACGCGTGGCCGTTCTTGTTCTTGTCGAGCTGCCGCACGCTCTCGATCCCCAGCCAGCACGCGACACGATTGTCCATCGCCTTGCTGACGAGCTTGTCCCCCACTTCGATCAGCGGCTCATCCATCACCACATAGTCGCCGACCTTTACCTTCTTTTTCACCTTGTCGGCCGCAAGCCCAATGTCGACGAAGAACTCCTTCACCTCCGGCACCTTCTCGCGATCCTTCGGCCCCGAGATGTGAATCGGCCTTCCGCCCGGGTTCATCACGCCCTTGATGTCGCCGCCTTCGGTGCAGACGAGCACGCGCCGCGAAAAAAGGTTGCGCGTGTCAAATCCGCCCGCGTTGTTCAGCCAGATAAACCCCTTGTCGTCGATGTACGTGACGTAGAACCCGATTTCGTCCATATGACAGAGTTGCATCACCCGCGTCGGCCGCGACTGGCTCGTTTTCTTCTTGCCGCCTCCCGCGGCCTTCCCGCGCGGATGCCGCGTGCAGATCAACGAACCCATCGCGTCGGTCCGCACCTCATCGAACAAGCCGTCGATCTCTTCCTCGATCAGCACCCGCACACGCTCCTCGCGCCCTGGAACACCCGGAGTCTCGCACAAACGCTTCAAGAGATCGACATTCATGTTGGCTGCTTCCCTTATTGAATCCAGCACCCGACTGCGGCAATCAAACAGAGTCCCGCGCGCGGGGGATCGCAAGAATACCGTGATCCGCCGCACCAGTTGCGGACGGCTTCTTCTCCCCCTCCCGGAGGGAGAGGGCTTTGGGGGGTGGGCAAGTCATCCCATCCGTTTGATTCCGTTCGACCTCGTAGAAAACCGCTCTCCTCGAACACGCGCCAATGGCCCGACAAAGCCCGATCCAACCACTTCACGACCAAGCCGGCGCCATGATGCTCCCCTACGGCCCGGATTCTCCGCCGCCTCAAGCGCCCGATGCCCCCGCTCACGAAGCGCCCGAGCCGGTCAACATCGTCGGCACCTACGGCGAACTCGAACTCGAATACGCCGCGATCCGCAAGGGCTGCCTGCTTCTCGATCTGCCGCAGCGGGCCGTGCTCGAAGTGACCGGCGCCGATCGCCTCGAATTCCTGAATCGGATGATCACGCAGGAGCTCAAGCCGGGAAAGAAGTGGCTCGAGCCGTTCAACTCTGTCTCCAGTTTCTGGCTTAACCGAAAAGGCCGCATCGACGCCGACCTGCGTGTGATCGTGCTGCCCGAGCGCGTGCTGCTCGAGTGCGATGCGCACGCCGTGAAGCGCACGCTCGACGGCCTCAACGCGTTCATCATCACCGAAGACGCCGCGATCACCGATCTCTCCGCGACCTCGCACCGACTCGCGCTCCACGGCCCCACCGCGGCCAAGCTTCTCGCGACGGTCTCCACTCCCGTCGGCGGCCCCAGCATCGAGTCGCTTCCACCCAACCAGTCCTGCCTCGTCCGCATCGCCGAGACCGAAGCGATCATCGACCGGCGCGACCAGACCGGCGAGATCGGGCTCGATCTCATCGTTCCGACAACGCACGCACGCACGATCTACGAACTCCTGCTCCAACGCGGCTTCCCGCACGAGCACGTCCACGAGCGTGTTCACTCCTCAGAACTCTCCGCGCAGGTCCGCCTCCGACCCGGCGGCTGGCACGCCTTCAACATCGCGCGAATCGAGGCCGGAACTCCCCTTTATTACATCGACTTCGGTCCGAGTTCTCTCCCCGCCGAGAGCGGCGTCATCGAAGACCGTGTCAGCTTCACCAAGGGGTGTTACCTCGGCCAGGAAATCGTCGCCCGCATGCACGCGCGGGGACACTCCAAGCGCAAGCTCGTCGCGCTCCGCGCCGAAAGCCAATCCTCGCAACATGCGCTGTCCTCTCAACCCGAAGACCCCTACTTCGCCGGCGCGCTCCAGCCAATTTCCGGCGCTCGGGTTTTCCCGATCGAAGGCGAAGCCCCCGAATCCGTCGGCGTCGTCACCAGTTCCACGCTCAGCCCCATGAACGCCGCTACCCCGCTCTGTTTCGCGGCAATCAAGAATGATCTCGCATCGCCCGGCGCACGCTTCCGCATCCCCGCCGAGGACCGTTCAATCGAAATGACGGTCATGCCAACATTGTCGAGCCTTCGATTGAAATCGCCTTAGTCGCATTCGAACTGGTCGTATGCGGCGACAAAGATCACAAAATCGGCGTCGTCGACCTGAGCATCGTGGTTCAAATCGGCCTGTGGATTCGCCGGCGGCACAAGCAACTCATCATACGCGGAAACAAATTCAGCAAAGTCCGAATCATCGACAACATTGTCGCGATTGAAGTCGGAACGGCACCCGTCCCAGACCCACAACACGGCTTCGTTCCTCCCGAACGGACCGCCTGCCGACATATTTGTGCCGCTCCCGCCGATCAGGATCGAGATTCCATCGGTCCAGATGCACATCGCGAATGAACTCTTGTAATTGGACGGCAAATACTGATGGAGATTGTGCCGCGACGCAGCCGTTCCTTTCCACATCGTTGCTTTTAGTCCCACCACATCTCCCAAAGAACCGACTTGCATGTCTCCGACCATGCCGTTCACGGCGGACCCAAAATTGCCGCCGGAATGCAAACTAACCACCGATTGCGCCGTCCCGCTCCACAACGCGGCTTGGTCGTTGCCGGAAGCTCCTCGCGTAGTGCCCCCCTGTTGGGTCGCCGTCATGGCCCGAATTTCGGACGCGGTAGCACCGGCCGGATTAAGATCCACAAACGAAGCCTTCGTTCCGCGCCAAAGCGCCGCATGCCATATCTGGTTCGGATAGCTGAAATAGCCACCCTGCATGTTCGGTTCCGCGACGGCATTGACCTGCGAGTAATCGCCGACGGAAGGATGCAGATCCACCCACGATGCCGCCGATCCACGCCACAGGCACGCGTGCGACTGAAACGTATTCTCAAATGGAACGGCTGCTCTTCCGCCCTGCTGATTCTCGCTGACGCCGAAAATCGTCGATGAGGTCGCGAAGCTTGGTTGCAGATTCACCCAACTTTGCGCTGTCCCCGACCAAATTCCGGCTTCGCCTTCGATGTCCCCGCCTTGTGTATTACCGGCTGCTCCATTGACGCGCGCGTTCGCGGCGCCGGGTGTATCCAGAGTCACCAACGACTCCGCGGAGCCCCTCCAAAAGGCCGCGTGAAGATCGAGTGATGTGATTCTGTAGTAGCCGGATTGTTGCCACGGACCCACCCCTCGCACCAGCGAAGTACTCGCCCCGGGCGGATGAAGCAAAACGGTCTTCCAACCAGCGGAGGCCTTCGCACACATCCCTATGCCAAGAGAAAGGCAAATCGCCAAATTACCTCGAGACATACAGCGCGCTCCTGGCCCCACGATTCCCAAGTTTACTCGCTCATGTACGCTTTCGATAGACAACTTCCAGATCGTTTTCAATAACCTTCGATCGGACCAATCGAAATCGCTGGGCCGCGGACAACGATGGCGCAATCCGTCCCGCTGCGGCACTCCGCGCCATCTCATCCCCCAGCATCAGCGGCGCGACATACACCCGCAGCTCATCGATCAGGTCGCCGTCGATCATCGAGCCGATCAATCCCGGCCCGGCTTCGACCAGCACGCTCAAAACCCCGAATTGCGACGCGAGCGCCTTCAACAGTTCCCGCAGGTCAATCCCCGTTCCCTTCGCGCCGACTCCGACGCCCACGATGCGCACACCCGCCGCCTCGAGCCGCTCTCGCTTCTCCCGTGTGATCTCCGACTTTGCGATTTCGCGCTCGCACGCGACGACCACCGGAACTTGCCGCGCGGTCTTCACCAGTTCGCTCGACTCCGGAATGTCGAGATCGCTGTCGGCGGCCACTCGTAGCGCGCGACTCCGCACCTTCCGCACATCCCGCGCCGTCAGCATCGGATTGTCCGCGAGCACCGTGCCCATCCCCGTCAAGACCGCATCGACACGAGCCCGGATCGCATGCACGCGCCGGCGCGAGCGGTCGCTGCTGATCCATTTCGATTCACCGCTCCGCGTCGCGATTCTTCCATCGATCGTCTGCGCCCACTTCGCGATCACCCACGGCAAGCCCGTCGTGATGCGCTTCACGAACGGATCGCCGAGCGCGATCGCCGCGCTGCTCGCATCGCTGAAACGCACCGCGATCCCCGCCGCTTTCAGCTTTTCCGCACCCCCCGCCGCGATCGAGTTCGGGTCTTTTCGCGCGCACACAACTTCAGCGATGCCTTCTTGCACGAGCAAGTCCGCGCACGGCGGCTGCTTGCCCATGTGCGCACAAGGCTCGAGCGTCACGTACATGGTCGCGCCGCGCGGGTCATTGCCGCGCCGCTTGCAGTCCTCGATCGCTTCCCGCTCCGCGTGCGCCGCTCCAAACTTTCGATGATGGCCCAGCCCGAGCACCCTCCCATCCTTCACGATCACCGCGCCCACCAGCGGATTCTCGCCGACGTACCCCTCCGCGCGCGCTCCCAACCTCGCCGCGAGGTCGAGCATCCGGCGATCGAGTTGTTCGCGATCCTGCATCCTCAACTCTTTCCGGCCGCTCGGGCCTACGCCCTTCGCACCATCACGGCCCGCTCTTCCTTCGTAATCACCTTCGCCGCATCCGCAAGCCACCGCCGCGCATCCAGCGTGTAGCCAGCCGTGGGCTTCAACTCCGGCAGCCGCTTCGACCAGTACCGATTAAACCTGTGCATCGCCAGTTCTCGCACATACTTCGCGATCATCGATGCCAGCGCCACCGGCAAGTGTTCCGTCTCCGCCTCCGGCTGGAACGAAATCCGAAAGCCCCTTCCCTGAGGGAAGGGGTTTGGGGAAGGGTCTTTCTTCCTCAACTCATAATTCGATCGCTCCGCGTGCTGCTCGATCACCCCGCACTCCCACCCGGGCAAGACCCGTTCCAGCACCGGCGCGTAACTATCTCTCCCTCCCAATTTGTCGCACGCCACCCGCACCGTCGCCTCCGGATACCGCTCCGCAATGCCCATCACCGTCTTCAAATGATCCGCCAGCGCCGCGATGCACACATCGCCCTTGTTCCCCGTCGCGCCGATGATCTCGTTGAACTCGCGCTCCTCCATCACGCGGCAGCGCATCGCCAGCACCCGCACTTTTCCGCTCTCCAGCGCGCTCGCCAGCAGGTTCGCCGCGATCCCCATCATCGGCGCACTCCCCGACACCGGCAGCGCGATCGGTTCGCCCTCGTACCACGCGTGCCCGCGCAGCGCCGCGCCGAGCACCTCGTGCAAATCCGAATCCGACAAAGGCACCGAGTCGCTCTCGAGATTCCCCATCGCCGCGAGCACGCCTCGCTCCAGGTGCATCAGCGGGTGCCGCTTCGCCCCGTTCTCTCCCACATCGTTCGGAAGCTTGAGCGCTTTCGAATCGGCGAACGCGATGCGCCCGCGCTTGTCCTTCCCCTCGCGGCACACCCCCCCCGAAAGCAACTTCCACAGGCACGGCTTCTTGTCGCCCTCGTTCCAATCCTCGATCAGGAACGCGCTCATGCCAACGCATAGCGGCCCGAGCATCGGCCCGAACCCCGCTTCATCGATTCCAACCAGCAACAGCGCCATGGGGGCCGATGTTACCGCCTCTGAAGCCCCCTCCCTGAGGGAGGGGGTTGGGGGAAGGGAGAGCGATCGCGACACCAATCGCCAGACCTGCATCTCCGCACCTCAAATCAGCGGCCAAAAACGCACCGAGGCCCGGCGTTCACCGGGCCTCGTGCAAGTGCGGCTGAGAGGAGTCGAACCTCCACGGGTGTGACCCCACTAGAACCTGAATCTAGCGCGTCTGCCAATTCCGCCACAGCCGCAGCGGGTGTTGAGTTTACGCACGACCCGGCGCGCGGACAACGCCCGCGGCAAACCCGCAGCGTTCCGCGTCTGAAAGCAGCCCGCGGTCGCTCGTTGGATTCACCTTTCGTGTCGGTCACCCTACCGGCGCCGGCGTCCTGCCAACAACAGCCCCATCCCGACGACCGCTCCGGCGCTCGGCGCCGGCAGCACCCGGATGTCTCCGACGTTCCAAGTCAGGGCTGTCGGCGAAGGGAACGGAAGCTTGACGATCGAGATCGCGATGATCGATTCGCCGAACGCTCCGAAGCCCACGTACACCGGAGGTCCGATTCCAACCGGGACGACAATCGTGGTCGTCGTCGCCGTTCCGATCGCCGTGATCTCGAACAGGTGCGTCGCCCCGGGCGCCGGGGTCATGAAAAAGTCGATCGCGCTCGCGCCCACCGGCGCGTACACGGTTGAGCCCGCGATCGGTCCCGCCGGTCCTGGAATGGCGTGAAAGTATCCCGAGGAGAACGGCGTTCCCGCCGTGATGCGTTCGTGCGAAGGCCCAAACCCCATGGGCCCGATCGGTGTTGCCAAGGGCATTCCCGGAGTCGCAGACGGCGGATGACCATAGATCGTGCCGATGGGAAAGCCATCATCCGGCACCGCAAGCAGCGGCGTGCCCATCAGGAGATCGAGAGCTCCCGGCCCCACCGCCGAAATAATCGCGGCACGAACGGTGGCGACGCCACCGGACATGACCAAGATCGCAGCGGCAACACATGCCTTGGCATTCGTCGTTCTCATCTCACTCCCCTTGTTTGAGTCGCGGAATTGAACGCAGTGTACTTGTGCGTGCCGCAGCCTCCAAACAATCTCTCCGCATTACCTCCTCCGCATCGAATTTGAGGCCTTCACCCCAAGCAATCTGCTTAGGCACATTGCTCAAGCAATTTGCCGAGTCGCGCGACGGGTGCTGATCGCGAATCCACATACACAATTTGTCACGCGCCCCATCGATTCACGATCGGAATGGAGTCCGCGCGCAAACTTCAGTTGCGTCCGGCGCAATCGCGTAGTGCGAAGCAGGTGCCGCCGCGTTCCTAGCCCTTCTTCGTCGGCGAGTAGAACGGCATCTTTACGACTTTTCCCTCGAACGTGCCGCGGTCGCACTCGATCTGCACGGGTGTGCCGAGTTCGGACTTGCTCACATCGACAAACGCCATCGCGATCGGGTATCCGAGCGTCGGGCTCGAGCAGCCGCTCGTCACGACGCCGACTTCCGTACCTCCCGACATGACCTTCATGCCCTGCCGCGCCGATCGCTTCCCCTCGAGCGCGATGCCGACCAGTTTCCGCTTCACGCCCGCCTTCGCGGCCGCCTCGAGCGCATCCTGCCCCACGAACCGCTCGCCACGCTCTCCCTCGTGCTTGTCGAGCGAGATCGCAAAGTCCACGCCGCACTCGAGCGCATTGATCTCTTCGCCCAGCTCGTGACCGTACAAGGGCATCCCCGCCTCGATCCGCAGCGTGTCGCGACAGCCCAGCCCCGCCGGCTTCACGATCGCATCCGGCGAAGTCATGTCCACGTCCTTCAGAATCAGCTTCATCGCCATGCCGACAAAGGTCGCCGGCAGAATCGCTTCGACGCCGTCTTCCCCGGTGTACCCGGTGCGGCTCACGATCACCTTCATGATCATCAGGTTCTTCGTCGTGAACCGGTAGCGCTTCAGCGTCGGGATCTCGCTCGAAAACTTCGAGATCATGTCCATCACCTTCGGACCCTGCATCGCGACCATCGCCGTGCTCAACGTCTGGTCGTCGATCTTCACCTGCAGATCGCCCTTCACCTTCTCGAAGTGCGGCAGCAGTTTCTCGCGGTTCGACGCGTTCACCACCAGCAGAAAATCGTCTTCATCGAAGCGATAGACGATGATGTCGTCCTTCACGCCGCCCTGCTCGTTGCACACGAGCGAATAGCGGCACTGCCCTTGCGTCATATCGAAGATCTTCCGCGTGCACAGCTTCTCGAGAAACTTCCGCGCGTGCCGCCCGGTGACCTTCACCCGTCCCATGTGCGAGACATCGAACAGCCCCCCGCTCTTTCGAACCTGCTGGTGCTCTTCGAGAATGCCCGTGTAAAACATGGGCATCTCCCAACCCGCGAAGTCCACCATCTTCGCTTTCTTCTCGACATGAAACGAGTTCAGGGGGGTGCGTTGCAAACTGTTGACTCCATGGCCGGAAGAGTTCCGGGTCGCAAGCCTACGCCTCTCAGGAGCCCCCTCCCTCAGGGAGGGGGTTTGGGGAAGGGTCTATTCCTTGTGTCTCGAACGCTTCGTGACTGCCCGTTTCAACCCTGCGCCGGCCACTCTGCGTTGTCGATCAGCCGCACGCTCCCCACTCTTGCCGCGATCAGCGCTCGCTTCGGCCCGTCGCCCGGTTGCTCCAGTGTCGCCGCGTCCCGAACGACCGCGTACTCGGGCTCGACGCCCGCTTGTAATAGAACGCTCGACATCGACTGTTCCGCCGCGCGCGGGCTCGACTCGCTGCCGGCACCTCGAAGCGCGCGCGAAAGCGCCAGCGCCCGCACCCGATCTTCCGCCGAAAGGAATCGGTTCCTGCTGCTCATCGCCAGACCATCCTCTTCGCGAACCGTCGGCATCGCCAAGATCTCGACCCGCGGCATCTCCCTCGCAGCCATCGCCCGGACCACCTGCAACTGCTGCCAATCCTTCTCGCCGAATACCGCAACGTTCGGCTTCACCAGCTCAAAGAAGCGCAGCACCACCTGGCACACGCCGGCAAAGTGACCCGGACGCTTCGCGTCTTCCAATCCCGGCTTCGTCGCGACCCGCGGCAACTCCGGCACACGAATCTCAATGCCAGACGGATAGATTTCTTCTTTCGAAGGAACAAACACGGCCCCCGCGCCCGCCCGCCGGCAGATCGAAAGGTCCGAATCGAGCGTCTTCGGATACCGCGCGTAATCCGCCGGATCGTTGAACTGCGTCGGGTTGACGAAGATCCAGACGATGCACGTTCCGCGCCGCGCGCTCGCAAGCGATGCTCCATACCGGATAAGGCTCTCGTGTCCGGAGTGGAGCGCTCCCATTGTCGGGATGAGGACGATTTCCCCGGCGTTTGGTTGGAACCTCTCGAGCGCCGCGATGTCGTTGAGCGTCTCCACGGGCTCAAGCGTGGTGCGCGCCACGCACGCGGTCAAGTCCGCAGGGTCAGGTTCTCTTGTGAACCGGCCCGGAACGTGCAACCGCCCAGGCGTACACGCTGTGCCCCTCGGGGATCTTGATCAAATCGAGATCCACCCGGTAAAGCCCGTCATCGCTGTACTGGCAGGTGACCACACGGCCGAGCAACGGGACGGGGCGGTCGTCGATCAGGTGCACCGCGAGAGCCAGCACCCGACCCGGATAGCACATCCGCCTCGACTCCATCACCACGTGCGAGCGGCTCAGTTCGAGCGATCGAGCGACCCACGATGGCCCCGGCCTGGTGCGTTCATCGATCTCCGACACTTCAACATCCGCGTTGAATCGATGCCCGGCGGGCCGGACAGCCACGTGCTTCTGCTGAAGAAAAGCTTCGGGCGCGGACCCTGTTTCGTTTGCGAGCGCGCTGCGAGTTGCGAGTGCCGGCATGCCTCAAAAGTCTGAAACCGCTCTCAATGAAGCAATCCTCAGAGCCCTGATTTGACACGAATCGAACACATTAATCCGATTCTTCCGAATTTGAGGGCGAGCCCGATTTGCAGGATATGTTGCTTTGTGTTATACCCTACCGGTGATGACCGGGCGCACCACATTGCCCGGATGGGGAGAACGGCTGCTGGGCGAAGCTCGCTTGGCCTTGGTCGGTACGCCTTGGGCTTATCTGCTGCTGGAAGAGCCGGTCCCCCCCGCCAGAGTCCCCGAGTTTTCGGACGAATCCGGCAACCGCCGCCCGATCGATGCATTGCTGATCGCCTGGCTTCAGCACACCACCACTCCATCGCTCCCCGCTTGCGAATCGACCGACATGCGCCTGTGGCGCTTGCTCCTCGACAGCCGGCGCGAGTCGATGCTCGAAATGGTCAACCCCAAGAGCGGCCCCGTCACGCCCGAGTTCAACCGGCTGGCGATCGAAGTCGCGACCGAAACCGAACTCGCGGCACTCCACGCGCTCAGTCACGCCGGCGACTTCGCGAAGTCGCGCGTCGATTCTGCCTCGGACTGGATCGTGCAGAATCTCCAGCCCGACAACGCGACAAGCCACCCGTGGGCCGCTCATGTCTTTCTTTTCCGGGCGTTCGAAACCGGATCGGTCGAACATCGCCTCTACGCCGAGACGCTCCTCCACAACTGCATCGTCTCGCTCGGCCGGGCCGATCGCTTCTCCGCACTTGTTCTGCTCGATTCGGGCCGCACGCTCAAATCGTCAAATCGTCCGCGCGCGACCAACGGATCGTTGTCGTGATCGGAGTGATTCAGACCGTCTGAGTCTGCTGCCTCGTCGCCGGCACCGGTGTCCGCAGCCACCGACCGACATCCAAATCCGCGAGCGCCGCTTCGCGTCCGATCGACTGCGCCACCGCCGCGGCAACCAGACCCATGAACATCGGCTGCGGCTTGAGGGGTCGTCCGGTCAGCTCCGGATGGAACTGCGCACCGATGAAGAATGGGTGCGCGCCCCGCAGCGAGAGTGCGCCTTCGCTCATCGTGCCCGCGCTCTTTCGGATCTTCGCCGCAGGCTGATTCACCTCGCTCAGGCTCTGGTGGAGTTCGAGAATTTGCATAATCGGACGCGTCGGATGACGTCCGCTGAAGATCAGCCCGGCATCTTCGAAGCGCTCGATGTACGCCGGGTCCACTTCGTACCTGTGGCGGAAGCGTTCTCGCACCGAAGCCTGTTTACCGTACAGATAGCTCGCAAGGGTCCCCGGCGCCAGGATCACTTCCTGCCCTCCCAAGCGCATGGTCCCCCCGAGACCTTCGATCCGTTTTTGCTCCGGCAGCTCGCTGATGACCGGATTGGCGCACCCGGGCTTGAACTCGGTGCTGTTCGCGTCCTTCAGCCCGAGCACGTTTCTGGCGAATTCGATCACCGCCATCTGGAACCCGAGGCACAATCCGAGATACGGCAAATGGTTCTCGCGGCAGTGGCGCACGCACGCGATCTTGCCTTCCACTCCCCGCGATCCGAACCCGCCCGGCACGATCACCGCGTTCATGCCCGCGAGCCTGCCCGCGACATTCGACTCGCTCACGTCCGTCGTTTCAATCCAATGCAATTCGACATCGGCCGAGAGCGCCGCGGAGCAGTGCTCGATCGCCTTGTCGATCGATGCGTACGCATCACGGATCTGCGCGTACTTGCCCGCGACGCCGATCGTCACGTGGTGGCGCTTGGGCGCGGTCAACTTCCGGACAAATCCGGTCCAGCGCTCGCGCGCCTTGTCCTCGGAGGAGAAGTCGACCCGATCGTGCAGCCCGAGGATCGAGAGGATTTCCCGGTCGAGGCCTTCCTGTCTCATGTCTTCGGGGATCGTGTAAATGCTCTCGCGATCGTGCATCGAGAACATGCGCCGCAGCGGCACGTTGCTGAACATCGCGATCTTCTGCATCACCTTCTCGGTCGCCGGCTTGCTCGAGCGGCACGCGATCACGTGCGGCTGGATACCGGCTTCCATCAGCCGCTTGATGCCGAGCTGTGCCGCTTTGCTCTTCTGCTCGCCAAGCGCCGGTGGTTCGATGATGTAGGTGAGCGCGACAAAGCAGGTCGAGCCCGGCCCTTCTTCGAACGCGAGTTCGCGCATCGCTTCGATGTAGAACGCGTTCTCGTAGTCGCCCACCGTGCCGCCCACTTCGACGAACACGACGTCGGCCGGGCGCTGCCCGTCACCGTGCAGCGCGAGCTCTCGCAGCTTGCGCTTCACTTCGCCCGTCACGTGCGGGATCATCTGCACATCACGCCCGAGATAAACGCCCATCCGCTCGCGCTCGAGGATCTCGCTGAAGATCTGACCGCTGGTCGTGAAGTTGCGGCGCGAAAGATTCTGGTCGAGCAGGCGCTCGTACGTTCCGAGATCCATATCGCACTCGGTGCCGTCGTCGAGCACGAACACCTCGCCGTGCCGGTACGGGTTCAAAGTTCCCGAGTCGATGTTGAGGTAGCCCTCCATCTTGATGGGGGCGACCGAAAGTCCCTTATCTTTCAGCATCTTCGCGAGGCTGCTCGCAAAGATTCCCTTTCCGAGCCCGCTCATCACCGTGCCGAACACGACGACGTATTTGTGCCGCCCTTTCACGTAGCCCGGAGGCAGCGGCGAATAGAACTCGCTCTCCGCCGATTGATCTCCCAAACTCGCGAGCGTGATGCCACCCTCGGGAACCTGCGCGCCGCTGTTCGAAGAATTGCCCGATCCGTTGCCACTCCGCGAACCGTTGCGCGATTCATTGACCGGTTGGAAGTCCGAAGCATCCCAAGCGCCGGTGTCGGAATACGTACCGACACCGGGGCCGGCCTCATACTCCTGGCGCGTCGCTTCGAACAATGGCGGGGGCATGTCCCAGCATATCACACCGGGAGGTGTTCGCGTGTGCCCTTCCGCATGAATTCAACGTGACTTTTCGGGACGCCCTTCCGCCACCCTCCGGACGAACGCCTCGTACTGCTCCGGGGTATCGATCCCCGCATAACCAACTTCCTTCGGAAGCACGGCGACCGCGATTGTGAAGCCGTGCTCCAAAATCCGCAGTTGCTCCAGCGATTCGGATCGTTCGAGGGGCGTAGGAGCAAGCGTCAGATAACGGTCGAGAAAAGATCGCCGGTAGACATACAGCCCGACGTGGCGCAATGCGGTCCCGAACGATGCATTGGAGGCATCGCGGACATGCGGAATCCGGGCGCGGCTGAAGTAGAGCGCGGTCCCGTCCTGGCGAACGACCACCTTCACAATGTTCGGATTCGGGGCGTCCGCATCGGACATCGGGGACGCAGCGGTCGCAACCGGCGCATTCCCAAGCGCTTGGACCGCCGCGTCGATCACCGCCGGCTCGATTTCGGGTTCGTCGCCCTGGACATTCACGACGAGGGCATCGGGCGAAAGTCCGAGTTTCGCCGCGGCTTCGGCCAACCGACTCGTGCCGTTGGGGTGATCGGCGCGGGTCATGACCGCCTCGCCGCCAAACGACCGGACCGCCGCGAGGACCGAATCATCGTCCGTCGCAACGATCACACGCGAGAGCGACCGGGACTTTGCCGCGGCCTCGCACACATGCTGGATGAGCGGCTTGCCGGTCTTGCTCGCCAGAACCTTGCCGGGGAAGCGGGTGGAACCGAACCGGGCGGGGATGATCGCGACGACTTCGGGCTTGGCTTTGCCGCCGAGTTCAGTCGCTGCGCCGTGAATGCCGCCGTTCGACATGCGACATTCTCACTTGGCCCGGAGTTCGGCGACCAGTTTCTTGAGGACTTCGCGCCGGGACTTGATGTCCTTGTACCCGATCGCCTGGATCAGGATCTGGCTCGCGATCTTCTCTGCTTCCTCCGCCGCGGCGAGATCGCGCCGTGTTTCCCCGACTACCTGCAGAGCGCAGCAGAGGTCGTAGCGGATGTCGCGCTGATCGTCCGGCGTCATATCAGCAGACTCGAGGGCTCGCCGGAAGGTCTCGATCGATTCCTCGGCGAGATCGCACTTGAAGAACGCCTGGCCGAGCATGTGCAGCACCTTGCCGCGGACGCGCGGATCGGACTGCGCTTCCTGGAATTGGCCGATCGCCTCTTCGTAGTTCTCGAGTTCGAAATAGCGCCGACCGAGTTCGTAGCGCCAGCGCAGATCGGTCGGATAGTTCTCGACGTTGCTCCTCAGTTCCTCGACTTCGAGTTCGAGCAATGCCTTGCGCTCGGTTTCGTACACGCTCTTCGCGATCGGATCCTCGGGCGCGGAATCGAGCATCCGCTTGGCTTCGCTCACGCGCCGGCGCGACTGCTTGATGCGGATCTCGCCCGCGTCCTGCCTGAGCTTGTAGATCTTGGACCGTTCGTACGCCTTCATCAGCAGTTCGTGAGCGCGCTCTTCGTCGGCCGGCTTGCCGCGCTCGCGGAGAGCCTGCACAAGCCGCCCGAGTGTGGGCAGATCGTCCGGCCGGAGATTGAACTCGGCTTCGACGTTCGCGAGGACGCGATCCTTCATGTCCTCGGTCTTGCCGATGCGGTTCGCTTCGTCGAGCGCCTGCTGCTTGCTCGCGTCGCGGATGTTCTGGCGGAACCCGCCTTCCTGACCGGTGTTCTCGTAGCCGCCCTTCTGCATCGTGGCTTTGGCAGCGAGCATCTTCACTTCGTTCGCCAGTTGACCGTCGGAAGGGTCGAGCCGGCGCGCTTCTTCGCCGCTGTTCACCGCGATGTCGGCGAGGTTCATGGCGTCGGCCGCTTTCATCAGCCGGACGTAATTGTCTTTTTTCGGTTTGGGGTCTTTGCTGGCCGCGGCGAACGCGCGCTCGGCGACCCAGCGGCCCACATCACCCGCGCCGATCTTGGAAACGGATTCGGCGGCCCGAATCGCCCAGTTCGCGGCGGACGAGCGGTCTTCCAAGTTCATCGACCACTCATAGAGGGCGCTCAGGAACTTATTCAGGTCGCCGCTGCCGCTGACGGCGTTGCGGGTCTCTTTGCTTGCTCGTTTCTTCCCTTCGGGCGACTGCAAAAAGTGACTGGCGGAACTCACGTATCCGTCCACGCCGGTGACCATGCGGGGGTCCTGCTGCAGGCCCCGCAGCCAGAGTCCCATGGCGTATTCGTATTTTTCCGACTCGTGAGCAACCCGCGCGTGGGTGAAGAATTTCTCGGCCTTGTCCGGCTGGAAATTCGGCCCGCCGCCGTTGTCGCCGCCGCCTTCACCCGGCGGCTTTTTTCCGAAGAGTCCTGAGATCATGACGTGCGCTGGTTCCTCTCGCGGGCCGCCGGGCGTGAACGACCGAGGCTGCCTCTACTCATGATACGTTCGCCGGTCGGCGACCGCTCGGCCGATCCGATCAATTCGGCGCTCCGTACCATCGGATGATGCCGGTGAACGCCGAAACCCTGACCATCTTGCACTATCCGGAGCCCGCGTTGCGGACACCGGCGAAAGCGATCAAAGAAATCAACGACGAGACCCGGCGTATCGCGGAGCGCATGATCGAATTGATGGATGAGGCGGAGGGGATTGGACTTGCGGCTCCCCAGGTCGGGCTTTCCATTTCGCTCTTCGTGGTCGATGTTCCGACCGGCGAGAAGAACTCGCCCGACACCGACCCGCCGAGCGCAACGTCGGACGTCATGGTCTTTGTCAACCCGAAGATTCTTTCGTTCGAGGGCGCGCCGGAGCCGTATGAGGAAGGTTGCCTCAGCCTTCCTGAGATCAGGGGTGATGTGCTGCGGCCTCCGGTCGTCGTCATGCAGGCGACCGACCTTGAGAACAATACGTTCACGATCCGCGCGGGCGGTCTGCTTGCGCGATGCCTCCAGCACGAGTTCGACCATTTGCAGGGCGTGCTCATCCTCGACAAGATGACGCAGATGTCGCGGATGAAGAACCGGTCGGCCGTGCGCGATCTGGAACGGCCTTCGTGAGCCAACGCTTCAAACTTGTGTTTCTCGGTAGCGGAGCGTTCGGCCTCCCCACTCTTCGCGCGCTCGTGAAGACGCATGATGTTGCGATGGTCGTCACGCAGCCCGATCGTCCCGCGGGCCGCGGCGGCACGATGACCCCGACTCCGATCGCGGCCGAGGTGCAAACGAACTTTTCCAGCATCCCGATCATCAAGCCGGAGAAGATCAACGTGCCCGAAGTGCGCGATTCGATCCGGGCGCTCAACGCCGATGTGTTGGTCGTGATCGCGTTCGGTCAGAAACTCGGGAAGACGTTGCTGGACGGGGTGTACGCGATCAATCTGCACGGCTCGATCTTGCCGCGTTGGCGCGGTGCAGCGCCGATCAACGCCGCGATCATCGCGGGGGATTCGCACGTGGGGAACAGCGTGATCACACTGGCGGACAAGATGGATGCGGGGCTTGTTCTCGCGACTTCGTCGCATCCGACGAATCCCGATTGGACCGCGTCGGACCTGCACGACATTCTCGCGGCGGACGGACCGGATTTGGTGGAACGGGTGCTGCGGGAGCGGCCGCCGGGAGAAGCGCAGAACGAATCGCTCGTCACCATCGCGCCAAAATTCTCGAAAGCGGATGGATGGGTGGACTTCAGAAAGTCGGCGGACGAATGCCGGCGCCGCATTCACGGCCTGAACCCGTGGCCGGGGGTGACGGTGCAGTACCGGGGGCAGCCGCTGAAGCTGCTGCGCGCGAAATCGGTCGATCGCGCCGGCCAAGAAGATACTGTGCCGGGTTCGATTGTCGATCCGGCGCTCGGCACGGTCGCGTGCGAGCGATCGGCGCTGCAGCTCGTCGAGGTGCAGGCGCCGGGGAAGCGTGCGATGCCGTGGGTTGATTTTGCGCGCGGGCACAAGCCGATGAAAGGTGAAGTGCTCGCCGGACAGTCCTAGGTTTTGATGATGCCGCGCGGCTCTCTTCAGGGAACATTCGTGCTCACGCTCTGGGATCTTCTCAAACCCGCGGTTGCCCGAGTCGTGGAGATCGCGCGCCCGCCGGCGCCGAAGAAAGCCGAACCCGCATCGCGAAACGGCGTGCTGGTCGCGCCGGCGCGCCGGAAACCGGTCCGCGGTGCGGATCGGCCCGCAAAGCTGGGGATGCAGGAAAAGTACGACGCGGTCGTCGCGCTCATGCTGAAGAAGTATGACGTGCGCGTCCGCAAGTGGCGGAGCTCGTCGAGCGGCATCGCGTGGACGATCAAGTATCGCGACGGGCGCATCGTGCGGCTGCTCGAAAGCCCCAAGCCCAAGGGCCCGATGTCGATGGCGATTTTTCTGCACGAGATCGGGCATCATGCGATCGGGCTGGGCGCGTTCAAGCCGCGCTGCCTCGAGGAGTATCACGCGTGGATGTTCTCGATCCGCGCGATGGAGGAGCACGGGCTCAACATCACCGACAGCGTTCGGACGCGGATGCACCGGAGTCTGCGATACGCCGTGCGAAAAGCCAGGCGGAGGGGGCTGCGCGATCTTCCGCCCGAACTTGCTCCGTATGTGGAAGCCCCTTCGGCCCGTACTTCGGCATGAGCGGTCTGGGGCATCCTGACGCGAATTTGCTTGCAAACGTCGCCTCCATGCCGCAGACTCTGGTCTGCCGCGTCGCTCGAGCACGCGGGTTGGAGAATCACTATGAGCCGTTCGCGCGTGGCGTTGTTGGTTCTGGCCGGAAGCGGAGTGCTTGCAACATTTCCGCAGACGCTGCTGGCGGGTGGAACGGTGTACTACACGGGCGCGATCGGCATCTACGCCGGCGGCACGAATACCTACAAAGAGGATTACTACCGCACCGACCCGGGCGGACAGGCGAGCCGCACGTTTATCCAGCCGTCGGAACCGTCCGATCCGACGATCCCGTATCTGGTGATGCGCTCGACGGCGTCGGCGGGACTGCGATACCTCAGCGCTTCGACGTTTGCTCAGAACATCAAGACGGGCGCCGGATCGGGCGCGTTCTATTACCGCGTCGAGGGGAGCGCGGCGGCTTCGTTCACGGTTGACGATGTCGTGTTGCATGGACCGGGACCAACCGTGTTCACGTCGGTGCGGGCGCAGCTCACCGGACGGATCTCGGTCGGGACATCGGTCAACTACTCCGGCTACTGCACGGTGCAGGCTTCGATCTTGCTCGCAGGGTTCAACAACGCAAACGGCGGCTTCTATTCCGAGAACACCAGCGGAGGCAACCACTTCATCAACGGTTCGGGACCGCTGCAGAACTTCGGCGGCATCGTCGAATTCGGAACGATTCCGAAGAACCTGCCGACCGAAACCCCGCTCACGATGACGCTGACCGTGAGTGTCGGTTCGTCGATCGAACACTACTTTGCGAATTCCGGAAACGGCAGCTCGAGCGCCGACTTCGGGAGCACGCTGCAGTTGGTGGTCGGGAAGCCGGTCTTCGATCTGCCTCCGGGTTACACGGCGTCGAGTGTTCAGGCGAACATCGTCGACAACATTTACGTTCCGACATGTCCGGCGGACTTCAATCACGACAGCCTCGTGGACGACACGGACTTCACAATTTTTGTCACCGGCTACAACGTTCTGGACTGCGCCGACCCGGAGATGCACCCGGGGTGCCCGGCGGACGTGAACTACGACGGGTTTGTGGACGACGCGGACTTTGTGGTGTTCGTCGTCGCGTACAACGAACTGGTGTGTCCGTGAAGAATTGAAACGTCCCGGGGCAGATTCGAACTGCCGGCCTGCGGTTTAGGAAACCGCCGCTCTATCCAGCTGAGCTACCGGGACACCGCCGGATCGTATTCGCGCGGCGCGGCGGTTAGACTCGGAGCATGACGCCATCTGACTTTGCGATCCGGCGGGTGGAACCGACGGACTTTGATGCGATCATCGAGATGTGCCGCACGGTGTATCCGAAGGAGACTCCGTACACGCGCGAGGAACTGGGGGATCATGTGCGAGTGTTCCCGCGCGGGCAGTTTGTTGCGGTGGAGAAGGCGAGCGCGCGGGTTGCAGGGGTTCACTTCACGCTTCAACTGCATATCCGCGATTTTCACATTGATGACTCGTGGGATGTGCTGACCGATCGCGGCACGTTTCTCGATCACAACCCGGAAGGGCACACGCTCTACGGCGCGGACATCATGGTGCATCCGTCGTTTCAGCATCACGGGCTTGCGCGGGTCTTGACGGAGGCCGCGAAAACGCTGGTTGAAGAGATGGGGCTCTGGCGGATGGTGGGCGCGAGCAGATTGCCGGGATTCGGAAAGGTCGCGGCGACCACGGACATCGGCGCGTATGTGAACGACGTGATCGCCGGGAAACAGTTCGACCCGGTGCTCAGCATTCATTTGAAGGACGGATGGAAAGCGATCCGTCCGATTCACGGGTACTTGCAGCATGATGAAGAGAGCGCGAACTGGGCGGAGGTGATCCAATGGATCAATCCGCAGCGTCCGAAACTCTCGGGCGATGAACTGCTGCAATCGGGATGGGATCTGCCGCGCTGAGACTTCAAGCGAGAATCGGGAATCTACGGAGGCGAGAAGGCGCGCGGCACGGGCTCGAGAGGAATCGCGCGCGAGCCTTCACCCGCGGCGAGATCGGGAGGATCGGAGCCGGAATTCACGTTGATTCCCCGTTGCTCTGCTTCGGCGACGATTTCGGCAGCGACGCGAAACAGCTCGTGGAGTTCGGCGTCGCTGTATTCGCTCTTCAGTGCTTCGAGGGCGAGGCGAACTTGTTCAGCTTCTTCCGATACGAATCCGGTCGAGTCGCCGGAGATACCGGCGAGGAGATCGGCGGGAGAGTCGCAGTGCGATTCATCGCGAAAGCCGATTGGCGGTTCATCGCTTGGAGGGTCACCGGGTTTCTCCGCCTCGAATTGAGCAGGAGGAACTTCCAAGGGTTCAGATTCACGGGGCGCGTGGATGGCTTCGTCGGTGTCGCGATGCCGCGGCGGGGCGGAGCGTTCGAAAACCTCGGCGCGACGTGCGCCGGATCGCGATGACTTCGCAACTGATTCGCGCGGCATCACCGGACCGGACGCGAAATTGGCGAGGCGGATGAGGATGCGGGAAGCGCGGAGCGCGGTTTCGCGTGAGCACGAAGAGTCGCCCGATTCAAAGGAATCGAGGACGCGCTGCGCGCTCGCGATCACTGCGGAAAGCTGCGCGCCGGCGGCGAGGCGGGTGCGGCGAGCAACGAGGTTCTCGAGCGAAGCGAATTGGTCGGCAATTTCTGGGCGGGAGAGGAAGAGTGAGATTGCCCCGGCGGAGGTCTGGAAGTGAGCGGCGATCGAGAGCAGCGACTGCGAAGGATCGAGGAGCAAATCGAAGAAGAGTTGCTGCCCATCGTGATCCGGCGCGAACTGGTCGAGATCGGGCTGCAAAGCTTTGATGGGCGGACTCATGCAGAACAGAATACCGTACAAAAACCATCCTTTCAATCCTGTTTCCGAACATTTTCCAAATATTTTCAATAAAAAAAGCACCCTCCGGGGCGGTGCTTGGAATCGACAGTTTTCTTAGGCAAGGGACGGAAGGACCAATTACTCACACGAAGGGCACACAAGTTCGTTGTAGCGAGCCGTGAAAATCACATAGTCCGCGTCGTCGGTGATGTTGTCGCCGTTCTGGTCGCCCTCCGCTGTATCGAGCGTGTTATAGTAGCTGGCGAAAATGAGGAAATCAGCGTCGTCGACAAAGCCGTCATTGTTGAAATCAGCGTGATTGACAAGGGCGTAAAAGGCAGCGCGGTCCGTGGCATCGAGGATGCCGTCGCCGTTGGCATCCAGCCCCATGTTGTAAAGCGAGCTGCCTGTTCCTACGTCGTCAAATTGGGGATCCACATCGACGACGCCGTGGATCGCGTCGGCGCACGTCACGCAGCCGTCACCGTCCCGATCGCCGAATTTGATGCTGCCAAGGCCGTATCCCAGCAATGCTTCGAGCGCCGCAAGATCGTCTCCGTCGATGACTTCGGTGCACTCACAGGGTTCTTCCTCAGGAGGACAAGGCGGACAGGTAACGAGATTTACGAGTGTTAGGAGCGCTGGATCTGTGGACGGAATTTCGCCCGCTAGCCATGTGGCATCGGCCTCGTCGAATCGTCCATCACCATTTAGATCGAGCGCGTTCTCGTCCGCATGCACGATACGAATTGAGATATTAAGACCACCACCGCCTCCAATAGTGGGAGTAACTGGGTCACTTTCCGAAGTTACCGTTGTTTCGCCGTTGTACGGATCGTAACTACTGACTGGAGTGCTCCATCCAGGCGAAGCTGTAACCTTATCATCAATGCGCTGAAACATGCCGATCACCGCCGAATCCTCGAGAACTGCATACCGCTGCCGGCGGCTACCGGACTGGTAATCTCTCCTATGTACTGCGCCTGACGCTTGGCTTTTTGACTGAATTGACGTAAACGAATTAAATTCTACGCCATAAACAATCACCGTCCCACCTGGAAACGACGAATAGTTTAGATTTCCAGACGCAGTTCCAAACCCAATGTACATGCACGGATCAGTATTCATTTGCAACTGCGACAAATCACTTAAAGTATAAAGCGTCTGGAATACAGGCCATTCTCCCACACCTCCAAGCATGCTTGCAAAGCCCGCCCCCCCCACGTAACTCCAGCACCCGGAGGTATAGGCCACCGCACCCGCCGAGGCACCTCCTCCAGTTAGCTCTTGAGTATCCACCATCGAATACACTCCGCCCGCAGACATAACGCTCGCAAACGCGAACGCTGAACTACCCGCAATAATTGGCGAATTTGAAAGGGCCGGACGCGAAGCTGACGCTGTCAGCGTAAACTGAACATCTGTTTCTATCGAACTTGCCAAACATGCTAAATTGAATGCTCCGATGCTCGCAACGCAGAAACCGGCTCGAACTAGGGCGGACTGGCGTATTTTGCTCTCTTTCATTTTTTCACCTCGTGCTACCTATAGTCACTTTCATATATGCTATATTAACACTATTTTTCGCTTCCAAATCCACGTCAAACACGTCTGATTTTGTGCCAATGCATTTAGCCGCATGATATCAACAATTTGAATGTCATGGGCGAATGTGCGCCCTAGCCGTTAAATCATGTCGCCGCAATGCCTTGTATTGTGGATAACTATTTCAAATCAGTGCGGGCGCCCTGGTGAGGCGAATCGCTCGGAAATCTCGGGGCGGGAGAGGAAGAGCGAGATTGCCGCGGCAGAGGTTTGGAAATGGTCGGCAATCGAGAGGAGCGAATGAGATGGATCGAGGAGCAGGTTGAAGAGGCAGCGCTGCTCGTCAGGCGAGGGAGCGAAGAGGGGTTGGTCGGGGGCGAGGGCCTTGATGGGCGGGCTCATTCCGGCAGTATACCGAACAAAAGCAGTATTGCAAGGGTTTTGTTTGGATTACTCAAAAAGAGAGCGGGCGGGCAGAAAACGAACCGGCACGCCCTTCGGGGTGCAGGAGACTGTCGCGCGGGGTCCGGGGGTGTCACTCGGTCGCCAAGGCGCCTTGCTTCACGCCCCGGCTACGAAACACCAGCCATTTCGGGCTGAAAACAAGCGGGAAAAGGATTTGATCGCTGTTGGATGACGCCTCTCTCTCAAGAAAGGACGCTTTCGCTCGGGCGATGACGCTCGCTTGAGGGAATGACGCATGTTTCGGGTTGGGAACCGGGAGTGTGGGGCGGGCTTTTGCCCTCAAAGTCCGGTTCGAAACGGCGGAATGCCTGCAGAAACGGCTTCGCTCTCTGCGTTCGCCGGTGGAGTGATGCCGCATGGAACAAAAATTCCGATTTTTTGGTTTGCGCCGTCTTGACGGGCCTTGGCGTTTCAAGTAACTTGAAACTGTTTCACGATGTTACATCGTGTCCAGCCGGGAGGATTCATGCCTTCAGTCAGGCGAATTGCGAGTCGGGCGGGGGTTTCGGTGGCGACGGTTTCACGCGCCCTGAACAACCATCCGAACGTCGATCCGAACACGCGTCGGAAGGTGATCGAGGCGGCGGAGAGCGTCGGCTATCCGAAGGTTTTCTCGGCGCGTGCGATTCAGACGAACGTGATCGCCCTGGCGTACACGGGTGAGCTGGTGCGGGCGGATTACGGCGGATTCGATGCCGCGATGCAGGCGGGGATTCTGCGGGGGCTGAACGAGCACCGGTTTGATCTGCGGATGGTGGCGCTGCAGCGCGACGCGGTTCCGGGCGAGGGGTACGCGCGGGTGCTCGAAAAGAAGACGATCGGCGGCACGATCCTGCGGGTTTTCGAGGATTCGAGATTGATCGCGGCGGAGATCGCGGAATCGGGGATTCCGTCGGTGGTGATTGCGGACAGATTCCCGGATCATGCGAATGTGAACTTTGTGTGCTGCGAATCGCGTGCGGATTCGCGCCGCGCGATCCAGCATCTTGTCGATCTCGGGCACAGGCGGATCGCGCTCGGTGTTCACAGCGTGCGCGACACGGACCACGTGGATCGGCGCAACGGGTATGAGGATGCGCTCAGGGACAACGGCATCGCGCTCGACCCGGCGCTCGAGAATGAGATCGTCGCGAGCACGGAGGGCGGCGCGGGGCTGATCACGCGGCTGATGTCGATGCCGCTGCCCCCCACCGCGGTGTTCTTCACCGATCCGTTGGCAACGGTCGGCGCTTTGCGTCGGTGCCTGGAACTTGGTGTGCGCGTTCCGCAAGATTTGTCGATCGTGGGCTTTGACGACAGCGACGTGCGGAAGCACACGTACCCGGCGTGCACGGCCGTCGTGCAGGACGCGGAGATGCTCGGGTTCGAAGCGGCGCGCTGGCTGACGCGCCGGCTGATCAACCCGGGAGATGAGAACCTCAAGAGTTTGCGTCTCGTACGGACTACGCGGCTTGAAATCAATCAGACGACGGGCCGCCCGTCTTCGGACCCCGTGCGCGTTCTGCCGGACGGCACGCGCGTGAAGCTCCAGCAACCACACTCGTGAGACTGGAAAGGAATTCGATGCGCATGAAGTCGGAGTCAAACCAAAGCCGGAGGTTCTGTCGAGGATTCACCTTGATCGAACTGCTCGTCGTGATCGCGGTGATCGCGCTGTTGATCGGGATTCTCTTGCCGGCACTGGGGAAGGCGAGAGATTCAGCACGCGGGCTGAAATGCTCGGTCAATCAGAAACAGGTGGCTCTCGCGCTAACGGCGTACGCGAACGACTACAAGCAGTTGTTTCCTCCGAGACTGCAAGGATGCGAAGACCCCGACTCCAAACGGGAGAGCATTTATTGGTATGACGAAAATCGAATCGGACGCTATCTTCCACTCGCCGATAGGTCCAACATCGATTTGAATAGCGGTGCCAAAGAAAATCAGTCCGTCGGCGGAGGTGTACTTGCGTGCCCCAACCATCCCTTTGCGGCACGCTCCTATGCAATGAACTTCTGGTCGAACTGCGCAACGACTTGGGAGCCGACCCAACCAGGTGGAAAGGTCCTCAAGCGAACATTCAAGCCGGGGTTTGACACGCTCGGTTACAAGTACGAGGCATTGTACGGTACTGGCTTCGACCTGACGGTGAACTTGGCGTCGAAAACCATTCTCCTCGGAGAAGCGTGGGCTCCGTACGGGTCGATGCTTGATGCAGGGAAACTCGATACTTCCCAGACTTTCTTCGCCGGCGCAGACATAGGGCGCGGAGCTCAATTCACGGGAGGAAAGTATCGAATAGCAACGCGATTTGGCGCACCGACACTATCAAACGCGATCACATATCCGCAGGCCGGCTGGACGATTCCACCGGAAATGGTTGGCACAACAGGAGTCAACGATTTCAAGAGCTATATCCCGTGGTATCGACATCCGAGGCGCTACAAGGAAATGACCGCAATCAAGGGATCCGCACCATTCGCCTTTGTCGACGGGCACGTGGAAAGTTGGCGACCGGAGCAGCTCTTCGAAGGCGGTGTAACGCCGCCGAGGAGCACGCTCCAGATTTTGTGGTCTCCGAAGGATCTTGAATTGGATGCTATTCCGTCCACACCGTGATTATCTAGTCGTCGTCGTCAGGGTGGACGCGACGTGTTCCGCATCGAGGCGGTTTTCAAGAGGTTCCGGGCTTCTTACAACGGGAGAATTTCTGAGTTCGAGAGCTCGTTCGAAGTAAGCGAGCGGGCGCTCGGGAAGAAACGAAAACTGAGTCTTGCAGTTCGTAGAGAGCTCTTCGCGGCGTTTCGCTCCGCGGAGAGAGAGATGGCCGGAGCGGCAGTTGCCCGGTTGATTGAGCGAAAAAGCAACGTGCACGGTGCGTGCGCGAAACGATTTTCGAGAGTCGGAAACAAAGGAGCTCAGAAATGAACGTGCGTTCTCTTCAAATGTTGGCGATGGGCGTGGTCGCGGGTGCGGCGCTTTCGGCCCAAGCGGTCGTCGTGAGCGTCGGCGATTCGAATGCGAACTGGCTGGGATTCATGAACGTGTTTGAGTTGCCGGAAAACGGCGGCGGCTACGTCTTCGGCAGCCCGTGGGGCGTTGACGGACTGCGCGCCGAGTTCAACGACGGCGCGGCCACGGTCACGCTGTTCCCGAACAGCGTCGATGACCCGAGCCCGTTCTGGTATACGCCGATGGGTGAACCTGGCTCGGTGGGCAACAAGCAGATGGACGCGAACCTTTACCATGAGGTGAGCGATGGCTCGCTGTCCGGCGTTCCGGTCACGTTCGAAGGGACCGTCAATTCGAACTCGTTCACTTCGTCGCACGTCGCGAAGATCTTCATCCGCGACTTTGCACCGGACTATTCCTCGTTCAACGAAGCGGTGATCGATTTGGTGCCGGGTCCGTTCAGCCTCACGCTCGAGACCGAACCCGATCCCGCCCGCCACGTGCAGTGGGGCTTTAACGTGAACGGCCCGTGCGTCTGGATCACCGATGTCGGCCCCTATGGCAATGCGGTGATCGCGACGGGCGCGCCGGCGACCTGCACGGGCGACCTGAACGGCGATGGGTTCGTCGATGACTCCGACTTCGTCCTGTTCGCCGCGGCGTACAACATCCTCGACTGCACCGATCCGATGATGCCCACGGGCTGTCCGGCTGACTTCAACGACGACGACTTTGTGGACGACTCGGATTTCGTGCTCTTCGTGGCTGCGTACAACGAACTCATCTGCCCGTAATTGATCGAGCAGAGTTCGCGATCATTCTTCCTTTCCGACTCCCGGGGCCGGTGCGGCGAGCGCCGGCCCCGGAGCTTTGTGGCGGTCTATTTGTATAGCGGACCTTGATGAGGGAGCAACGGGACAGACTCGCAGGTTTCCTTCCCGAGTGGCTGCCGCCGGGCGCCGCGATCGTCGGCGCATTGGCGGTCTTGAGCACGTGCGTGCTGCTGGCGGGGGCGGCGCGAGCGACGCCGAATGAGAAGTCGATGTGGACGTTTGCACGTCCTCATTACTTGATGTACGAGCCGCGCGTGGAAGCATGGAACAAATCGGGGAAAACTCCGTTTGATCTGCGGCTGCTCAGTCTGCCGGCGATGGAGCGGCGGATGATGGCGGCGTTTCTCGGCGATGTGCCTTCGGCGGATGTGCTGGAGGTGGAGCGGCGCGGCGTGTCGAGGACGTTTGGCGGGCCGGTCGAGAGCGTGGGGTTCTACGACCTGACCGATCGACTCGAAAAAGAAGGATTGCTGGAAGAGATCAACGCGCCGAGTTTCAGCCCGTGGACCACGCGCGGGCGCATTTTCGGGTTGCCGCACGATGTGCATCCGGTGATGTTGGGGTATCGAGCGGACCTGGTCGAGGCGGCGGGGATCGATGTTTCGAAGATCGAAACGTGGGAAGACTTCGCGCGGGTGATGAAGCCGCTGATGGCCGATACGGATCACGACGGCAAGCCCGACCGGTATCTGCTCAACATGTGGGAAACGAACCAGGATCACCTGGAGGTTTTGCTCCTGCAGGCGGGTGGCGGATTTTTCGATGAGAACGAGAAGCCGACGCTGGACAGCGCGATCAACGTGCACATCCTGGCGACGATCGTGACGTGGCTGGCGGGGCCGAACCGGATTGCCGCGGACGCACCGAACTTCACGGCGGCGGGGAACAAGCTGAAAGCAGACGGGTATGTGGTGGCGTCGTTCTTCCCGGATTGGATGGGCGATATCTGGAAGCACGAGATCCCGAGCTTGAGCGGGAAGATGAAGCTGATGCCGCTGCCCGCGTGGGAAAGGGGCGGCAGGCGGACGAGCGTCTGGGGCGGGACGATGCTGGGCATCCCGAAGACGGCGGTGAAGAGCCCGAAGGATTTCGAGACGCTCTGGTCGTTCTGCAAGGAGCTGTACATCTCGGATCAGTTCATGCGGGATTTGTATCGCGAGGGCGGGATCGTGACGCCGGTGAAGAAGTACTGGACGGACCCGATCTTCGATGAGCCGAACGCTTATTTCTCGGGGCAGCCGGCGGGGAGGCTGTACATCGATCTCGCGCCGGCGGTGCCGATGCGGAACAGTTCGCCGTACAACACGTTCGCGATGTATCGCGTGGTGGATGCGCTGGTGCAGATGACGGAGGAGGCGCGTGCGACGGGGCGGTATGACATGCAGGCGCTGGAGGCTCGCGCGCGGGTGTTTCTGGGCGAGGCGCAGCGGCAGGTCGAGAACGTGCTGAAGCGGAACGTGTTTTTGGAATCGAGCGAAGGGGGCGCATCATGAGCGCTTCGGTTGCTGCGATTCCGGCCGGCGCGCCCAGCGGTGTCGGGAACTTGAGCGGCGGTGTGAGAAGCCGCGCGCGGGCTGGAAGCGGCGGACGGCTGGCGCCGTGGCTGTTTTTGTCGCCGTTTCTCGCTTGCTTTGCGCTGTTCACGCTGTATCCGCTGGTGCAGTCGGTGGTGCTTTCGATGCAGACCACGTTCGGGCCGGGCGCGACGAAGTTTGTCGGGCTCTCCAATTTTCGCGGCCTGATGCACGATCCGCTTTTCTGGATCGCGCTCAAGAACACGGCGGTTTATACGCTCGGATCGCTGCTGATTCAGCTGCCGATCGCGCTCGGGCTGGCGCTGGTGCTCGAGACGCCGGGCCTTCGCGGGCGCGGTTGGATCAGGCTGCTGTTGTTCTCGCCGTCGATGGTCGGCGTGGTGTTCGCGGCGATGATGTTCGCGCTGATCTTCGAGAAGCAGACGGGGCTGGCGAATCAGGGGTTGCACTCGCTGCTCTCGCCGCTGGGCATCGATTGGAGTCTTGATTTCGGCTGGCTGCAGCAGCACGTGATGAGCGCGCTGATCCTGGCGAGCTTGTGGATGTATGTCGGATTCAACATGACGTTCTTCTCGGCGGCGCTTCAGAATGTGCGGAAGGACCTGATCGAAGCGGCGGTTGTGGATGGGGCCGGGCCGCTGCGAAGATTCTGGACTGTGACGATCCCGGCGATCCGGCCGGTGGCGGGATTTGTGGTGCTGATGAGCGTGATCGGGAGTTTCCAGCTGTTCGAATTGCCGTTCATCATGTTCAACAACACGGGGGGACCGGACAATCGCGCGCTGACGATTGTGCTGTATCTGTTCCAGAACGGGTTTGAGACCGGCGACCTTGGATACGCGAGCGCAATCGGCTGGGCGCTCGCGGTGATCCTGGTCGTGTGCGCGGCGTTTCAGCGATTGACCGCGCGCGGAGAGGAGGCCGCGGCATGAGCCTGCGTGTCTCACGCCTTTTCGCCTGGATCTGGACGCGTGGCATCCTGCTGATCGCCGGGATCATCACGCTGATCCCGTTCTTCTGGCTGCTCGCATCGAGCTTCAAGAGCAATGAGGAGTTTTTCCGTTCGACGTTCCTGCCGGTGGAGGGCGGACGGATCGTCTGGGAGCGGCTGACGACCGATCCGTTCAAGCGGCTGTTCCAGGAGTTGAACTTCTCGAACAGCCTGACGAATTCGGTTTTTCTGTCGTCGGTCACTGGTGTCGTCGCGACTTTGTGCTGCGCGATGGGCGGGTATTCGCTGGCGAAATTCCGGTTCAAGGGGCGGGGATTCTGCACGGCTCTGGTTCTGGCGGCGGTCTTGATCCCGGCGCCGCTCATCATCGCGCCGACGTATCAGCTTCTCTATCGCATGGATTTGCTGGACTCGTTCGCGGGGTTGATCTTGCCCGCGCTCGCGCCGGCGTTCGGCGTATTCCTTTTCCGCCAGGCAATCGTGTCGGGTGTGCCGAATGATCTGCTCGAGGCGGCGCGGATCGACGGCGCGGGCGAGTGGCGGACGTTTGTCACGGTTGTGCTGCCGCTGGTGCGCCCGATGATCGGGACGTTCTTGATGGTGACGTTCCTGGCGATGTGGAACAACTTCATTGCGCCGCAGGTTGTGCTGCAGGATCCGTCGAAATTTCCGCTTTCGGTTGCGGTCGCCGAACTTCGGCGCGGGTATTACAACGACTACGGGCTTCAGATGGCGGGCACGATCGTCTCGATCCTGCCTGTCATGGCTTTGTTCCTGGTGATGCAGAAGGACTTTGTTTCGGGCCTCACGTCGGGCGCGGTCAAGGCTTGACCGCGCAGGGCGTGAGCTTGCAGATTGGAGTTTGCATGTTTGGCGAAGGATTCGTGTGGGGAGCAGGTTCGAGCTCGTACCAGATCGAGGGCGCGTTCGCGCAGGACGGGCGCGGGCTCTCGATCTGGGACACGCTGTGCCGCCGTCCGGGCGCGATCCACAATGGTGAAACGGGCGATGTCGCGTGCGACCACTACAACCGCATGAGCGAAGACGTTGCGCTGATGGGGCGCGTCGGGCTGCAGGCGTACCGGTTCAGCGTTGCTTGGCCGCGCGTGCTGCCGCTGGGCATCGGCAAGGTGAACGAAGCGGGGCTTGCGTTCTATGACCGGCTGGTGGATGCGCTGCTCGAAGCGAACATTCAGCCGTGGTTGACGCTGTATCACTGGGACCTGCCGCAGGCGCTGTTCGATCGAGGGGGCTGGCTGAGCCCGGAGATTCCGGCGTGGTTTGCGGAGTACACGCGCGTGATGGTCGATCGGCTGGGCGATCGCGTGCGGCACTGGATCACGATCAACGAGCCGCAGATCTTTGTCGGGCTCGGATACCGCGACGGCAAGCATGCGCCGGCGCTGAAACTCTCGATTCGCGAGCAGTTGACGGCGGCGCACAACGTGCTCTTGGCGCATGGGCGGTCGGTGCAGGTCATTCGCGAGCGGACGAAGAAACCGGTCCAGATCGGGTGGGCGCCGATCGGTCGTGTGGAGTATCCGATCAGCGAAACGGCGGACGAGATCGAGGCGGCGCGGCGATCGACGTTTGCGCTGCGCGAGCCGGGGTTCTGGAACAACACGTGGTTCGGCGACCCGGTGTGCCTTGGGCACTACCCGGAAGACGGTGTGAAGTTGTATCGCAAGGACATGCCGCGGATCGAGAAGGGGGACATGGAGACGATCCACCAGCCGATCGACTTCTACGGCGTGAACGTCTATTCGGGCGTGCCGGTGAAGATCGGTGCGAACGGGAATGCGGAAATCGTGCCGTGGGCACCGGGAGTGCCGACGAGCACGATGCGATGGCCGGTGGCGCCCAAAGCGCTGTACTGGGGCCCGAGATTTCTGCACGAGCGTTACAAGCTGCCGATCGTCATCACGGAAAACGGCATGGCGAACCTGGACTGGATCGCGTCCGACGGTCGCGTGCACGACCCGCAGCGGATCGACTACACGCGTTCGCACCTGCTGGAGTTTGAGCGGGCGGGAGCCGACGGCGTGCCAGTGGGCGGCTATTTCCACTGGGCGATTCTGGACAATTTCGAATGGGCTGAGGGGTATAAGGAGCGGTTCGGTCTGATCCACGTCGACTTTGCGACGCAGAAGCGAACCCTGAAGGACTCGGCGTATTGGTACGCCGAAGTGATACGTACGCATGGTGGTCATCTTTCCGATGCGAGCCCGTTTGCCGCCGCTTCCGGGGCGACGTCAACGGGGAAGCAGGAGCGAAAGCCAGTGATCGAGTCCAAGCCGGGGGCACGTGTGTCCGCGGCGATACCCGGAGGTCGATGATGAGAGCGTCCAATCTGTTGTTTGTGCTCGCCGGTGTTTTGCCCGCGGGCGTGTGCATCGCGCAGGAACTCCCGGGGTGGAAACTGACCTGGTCTGATGAATTCAACGGCACGGCGGTGGACACGACCAAATGGAAGATCATCAACCTCGCGCCGAACAAGAACAACGAGCAGGAGTACTACCACCCGAGCCACGTGAGCGTGGCGAACGGTCTGCTCACGCTGAAGTCGACGAATCAATCGACGGGCGGGCGGCCGTACACATCGGGCTCGGTCGAATCGGTGAACAAGTTTTTTCAGCTGTACGGGCGCTTTGAAGGCCGCATGAAGATGCCCAAGACGCAGGGAATCTGGCCGGCGTTCTGGCTGCTGCCGAATCCGTCGGGCTGGCCGCCGGAAATCGACATCATGGAATTGCTCGGACACGACCCCGACACGGTCTACTTCAGCAACCACTGGGGCGTTTGGCCGACGAACTCGCACCAGACAACGAGCTACAGCGGGCCGGATTTCGCGGCGGGGTTCCACACCTTCGCCGTGGATTGGTGGCCGGATCGCATGGAGTGGTACATCGACGGATTCCGGCGCGCCACCCATACGCAGGCTGTCCCGAATTCGGCGTTCTTCATCATTCTGAACACGGCAGTGGGCGGCGACTGGCCGGGCTATCCGAACGGTTCGACGGTTTTTCCGCAGTATTTCGACATCGACTATGTGCGCGTCTATCAACCCGCGTATGTCAATCCCGGCTTTGAATCCCGCGGGCCGAACAACACGACGCTGTTTGGCTGGACGGGTTTCGGCAATCGTTTCTACGACGGCGCGCTTGGATATGCCGGCGCGAGTTCGGTCAAGCTCTTCGGCAACTTCAGCGGGAGTTATAACACTTCCGGCGTGTATCAGGAGGTGAACGTCACGCCCGGCAAGTGGTACAAAGTTTCGGGTCAGTGGTACACGCCTTCGAACGATCGGATCGCGGGCGCGAACACGACTTCCTTGATCCTCGAGTGGTACACCGCGGGCGGCGCGCTGATCTCGACCAACTCGAACCCGGCCATTGATGCAACGACGCCGGTGAACCAGTGGTTCAAGAGTCAGACGCAGGGCTTCGCGCCGCCGAATGCCGCCAAGGTACGGTTTGTCGTTTCGTTCCAGCAACCGGCGATGGCCGCGGGGTCTTCACGCACCGACGAGATCGACTTCCGCGAAGGGACTTGCCCGACGGACACGAACGCCGACGGGATGACGGACGACACGGACTTCGTGAACTTCGCGGCGGCGTACGACCAGCTCGTTTGCGGGATGGTCTGCCCGGCGGATTTCAACGGGGACACGATCGTGGACGACGCGGACTTTGTGCTTTTCGTCGCGTCGTACAACGATCTGTTGTGTCCGTAAGGCCTGAGCGCGGAGCTATATTGGCTCCATGCAAAGGATGATTCTGGTCGCCTCGCTCGTCGTTGCATTGTGTCGCTGCGCGCTGGCGAGCATCGATGCGCCGATGACGGTGCGCATCGCCACGTTCAACATCGAGGACGTGCGCGAGGAGGATGTTGCGCGCAACGACAACCCGCGATTGAAGGCGATCGCGGAAGTGATTCAGCGGATCGCACCGAACATCATTTTCCTGAACGAGATCGCCTACGACATGCCCGGTGCGCCGGGATTCAAGGAAGGCGACGCGCCCGGTCAGAACGCGGCACGGTTTGTCGAGAACTATCTGAGCACGGCGCAGGCGCCGGGGCTGACGCCGATCAAGTACAGGGCCTTCATGGCGCCGGTGAATACGGGGTTGTTCAGCGGTTTCGATCTCGACAACGACGGCAAAGTCGTGGATGCGTACCCGATGCCGCCGGGGACCAAGCCGGACGGCACTCCGGGCGGGCAGACTCCGGAGGGTCGGGCGTACGGAAACGACTGCTTCGGATTCGGAACGTTCCCGGGGCAGTACGGGATGGCGCTGCTCGTCGATGAGCGGCTGACGATTGATGAGGCGAACATCCGCACGTTTCAGAAACTGCCGTGGGACTACGTCACCGGAAATTTCTTGCCGATGAATGCGGACGGCACGCCGTGGTATTCGAACGAAGAAAAAGCCGTGATGCGGCTGAGCAGCAAGAGTCACTGGGATGTGCCGGTGAGACTGCCGAACGGTTCGGAGTTGCACGTCTTTTGCAGCCATCCGACGCCGCCGGTCTTTGACGGCCCGGAAGACCGCAACGGGAAGCGCAACCACGATGAGATCCGATTCTGGATGGATTACCTTTCGAATGAACCGTACATCGTGGACGACAACGCGAAGTACGGTGGGTATGCGAGCGATGCGCCGTTCGTGATCGTCGGCGACATGAACGCCGACCCGAAAAAGGGCGACAGTTTCAAGAACCCGATGTTCAAATTGCTCGGGGCACGCCGATTGGCACGCGGAGTCACGCCGTCTTCGGAGATCGAAGTTGCCAATCTCGAGCCCACCGATACCTCGTTGTTCAAAATGCGGGTGGACTACGTGCTGCCTTCGAAGGACTTGAAGGTTGTGCAGAGCGGAATCTGGCGGGCGCTGCCGGCGGCCGTCGGCACCGGGGGGAAATTCCCGAGCGATCACTTTCCTGTTTGGGTGGATGTGATCGTGCCGCCGGGGAAGAAATGAGGAGAATTGTCTGCGGTCGTGAGCCGACTCGCCCCGCGGAAAATCGACGTGCGCGCGCTTATCCTTGCCCGTTGAAACCCTCGTTTTTCACGGAAAAGAAGGGCCATTGAGCCGCGCTGTTTCGTCAAGTGAATCCGTTTCGGTCGCACGTGTGAGTCGAACTCGCGCGGGGCTCTTTGCGGCCATCATCGAAGCGGGGAAGCCGGGCATCACCCGGATGGTGACGATCACATCGCTGGTTGGCTTTGTGCTTTCAGCGATCGGGCGGAGCGCCGGTTGGGCTGAGCTTGGGTTGCTCGTCGCCGGCTGCCTCGTCGGCACGGCGCTTTCTTCGCTCGGCGCGAACACCCTGAACGAATGGCTCGAGCGCGATCGGGATGCGCTCATGCCGCGGACGGCGCACCGGCCGCTGCCGCAGCAACGGATTTCTCCGCGGATCGCGCTGATCGCCGGCTTGGTTGAGTCCGCGCTCGGGATGATCGTGCTGGCGCTCGCGGCAAATGTCTGGGCGGCGCTGGTTTCGCTCGCGTGCATCATCACCTACGTCGCGATCTACACGCCGATGAAACTGAAATCGCCGGTGTCGGTGCTGATCGGAGCGATTCCGGGCGCGCTGCCGCCTCTGATCGGGTGGGCTGCGGCGGGAGGAAATTCGGGCGCGCCGACGCTTCTGCAGCCGGGCGGGTGGTCGCTTTTCACGCTGATGTTTGTGTGGCAGATCCCCCACTTCATGGCGATCGCCTGGATGTATCGGGCGGACTATTCGCTCGGCGGGTTTCGCGTGCTCGCGGCGGAAGACCCGACGGGCGTGCGAACGGCCCGCAACATGATCGGCTGGGCGATCGTGCTGCTTCCCGCAACGCTGATGCCGGTCTGGGCAATGCCGGGGCGCGTAGGGGCGGTGTACGGCGCGTGCGCGCTGATTTCGGGTGTCGCGTTTCTCTGGCTCACGATCGGATTCGGTCGTTTGCGAACGCGCGACGCGGCGCGACGGGTCTTCTTTGCGTCGATCGCGCACTTGCCCCTGCTGCTGATGATCCTGGTCGGCGAAGCGCTGGTGCGGCGATTCATTCTCTAGTTACGAATTCGATCGGATGATCACACGCGCGCGTTCGAGCCGCAGCGTGCAGATTCGGAGTTTCCATTCGCGCGGCTCGCCACTGGAAGACCTGATCGCAAGTGCGATGGACTCGAGCACTCGGAGCGGAGCTTCGCGATCCATTCCGCGCAGCCAGGTCAACAGGACGATGCGATCGGCTGCACGCAAGCGTTCTCGATCGAACGTCCCCGGTTCGCCCGCAGCGGCGCCGGATACGAGCGCTCTTGCGGCGCGATCGAGATGATCTGCCGCGAGAAGAGCCAGGCGTGACGCTTCCGCCGCTTTTTTGGCCGCGCCCGGTTCGATCGCCAACAGAGACGGCAGCACATTTGCGCGCATTGCGGCGCGCCGGCGCGAGATGTCGGCATTCGACGCATCTTCGGACCATTGCCACCCGCATGCGCGGCAGAGCTCGCGAGCCTGCTCGCGCGACATGCCCAGCATCGGCCGGATCAGCGTCACGCCAGTCAGAAGTCTGCGCTTCGCGTGAATTCCGGCGAAACCTCTTGGACCGGCGCCGCGCAGTAGCCGGAGCAAAATCGTTTCGAGTTGCTCATCGGCGTGGTGCGCGGTCGCGATGTACCGGCAGCCGCTTTGTTGCGCGAGCCTTGTGAGCGCTTGGTACCGAAGCCTCCTTGCCGCGGCCTCGTAGTTGCCCCCTTCGACCTTGGCGGCGATGTCGACCGAAACAAACGGCAGGCCCAAACCCTCGGCCAGCCGGCGCGCCGAAAGGAGGCAAGCCGCGGACTCTGGGGCGGGCCGCATGTCGTGCACCACGTGCGCGACGGCCACGCTTTCCGGATGTCTGGCGAGGGAAAGGACGAGTGCCGAGGAATCCGCCCCACCTGAGCAGGCGATGAGGGTCCGACGGTCGGCGTCGCGGACCGCCTTTCCCCCGGTCAGGCGTCGCCACTCCGAGACGATGGCATGGACCGTTGGGTCGGACTTGGCGGGCGGGGTTGGACGGCTCGCATCGAGCACGGAAAGATGGTACTTTGGCAAGCAGGGGTGCAAGAGGGGTTCTGCTGCGGGACATGCGGCAGGAAGAGCCGAGGGGCTTGATCGACACGGAGGTCCAGGATGGCGGGCATCTTTCAGACAATGCTGGCCGAAGGCGAGTTTGGCGTTCGAGAACTGCTGCTCGCGGGCGGTGCACTGGGGATCGGCGTGCTCCTCGTGTGCTGGGGGATCTTCAGCCGCAAACGCGAAGTGCCGGGGCACGCACGCGACGGCGCGGAGCGACTGACGCGCGAATTGATCGATGAACTCGAGGCTCGCGCGGAGCGGCTGGAGCGATTGATCGAGCGCGCGGAGTCGGCCATCGCCGAAATGAAAGAAGGCGAGCAGCGTGCCGCGGCGCGGCCGCATGCCGTGATCGCGGAGGCAAAATTGCGGAACGTGCCGAGCGCACCGGAACCGTCGATCATTTCGGACCCGATGCACCGGGAAGTGTGCTCGATGTCGGATGAGGGATTGAGCCCCGTGGACATCGCGCGGAGACTGCAGATGCCGACAGGGCAGGTCGAGCTGATACTGAATCTGCGGGGAAGGCGGGTTTCGGTGAGGAACTGAAAGGCCTTGCACCGACGCGAGCGCTGGGGTCGCGCAGAAAGACAGTTTGCAAGAAAAGAAGGCAGCGAGGCATGGGGCATCGAGGCATCGAGTAGAAGTCAGATGCTGAGGCCGAGGATTTCGGCGAGTAGTTGCGCCGCGAAGGTGGCGGTGATTTCTGAGACATCGCGGTCGGGAAGGACCTCGACGATGTCGGCGCCGACGAGATTGACGCCTTTGAGCGAACGAACCGCGGCGAGCGCTTCGGCGCTCGTAAAACCGCCGGCGACGGGCGTGCCCGTGCCCGGGCAGAAGGCCGGATCGACCGCATCGACGTCGAAGGTGATGTAGGTTTCGCGCTTTGCGAGCTTGGCCGCGAAAGCGGCAAGAGTTTGCGGGCCGTTCTTTCGCCATTGATCGAAGGTGATGAGCGTGACGCCATGCTGTTTCGCGTACTCAAGATCGGCGGGGTCGTTGAGCGTGCCACGGACGCCGATCGAGATCATGGACTTGGGGTCGATGATCCCGGCTTCGATGGCGCGGCGGAAGGGCGAGGCGTGCCCCCACTTCTCACCCCAGACTTCGTCGACGGTGTCCATGTGCGCGTCGAAGTGGATGAGGGCGAGGCCGCCGGAGGGTTTGCCGCGGCGTTCGTAGGTTGCTTTCAGATTGGCGAAAGCGATGGAATGATCGCCACCTATGGCGAAGAGTTTGGTGTGCTTGGGGTCGCCGAGTTTGGAAGCGAAGGCGACTGCGTCTTCGATGGTCTGCTTGCAGGAATAGGGGCTGACGGGCGAATCGCCGGCGTCTGCAATGCTCAGTTTCTCGGCGAGGTGCACGGCCTGCTCGATGAGATAGGGCTTGATGTATTGGCTGGCGGCACGGACAGTACGCGGACCGAAGCGGGCGCCCGGACGAAAGGTCACTCCGGCGTCGGAAGGAATTCCATAGATCACCCAGTCAATCGGACGGTTTTCGGGAGCGACATCGTCGATGTGGGGCGCGCGGAGAAACGTGCAGATGCCCGCGAAGCGGGGCTGGACGCGGCCGGAGGGGAGAACCGTCTTCTTGCTCATGCGATTCCTGAATCGACCGAATCCGCCTGATTTCAGGAAAGCCACGCGTCGTCGACGCGCATGCCCGCGCTGATCGTCGCGGCGTTGCCGTGTTCGAGCATACCAGCGACCGGGTACGCGCAGTAGTCGAGGCTGAAGGAGCCGGCGGGGCGGTGGTTGCCGCTGTGGCCGAGGCCTCCGAAGGGGAGTTTGCTGCTGGCCCCGGCAGTTCCGGCGTTGACATTGACGCAGCCGGCGCGGGCTTCGGCGAGGAAGCGATCGATCGAAGCCGGGTTCTTTGAGAAGATCGAGGCGGCGAGGCCGTACCTGGTTGCGTTCGCTTGCGCGATGGCTTCGTCGAGCGTCTCGACGACGGAGATGCGGAGCAAGGGACCGAAGACTTCGACGTCGGCGCCGGCGTAACCGGTGGCGTCGTCGGGGACGAATTTGTCCACCTTGAGAATGCCGGGGGAGATGTAGTGGCCGCCCCCACCCCCGGGGCTTGGCGACGGTTCGTCGATTGCTTCGGACTTGAGAAGGATCTGTGCACCGGCGCGGATGAATTGCTCCTGGGCTTGAAGCACTCCTGCGCGTGCGCCGCGCGAGATGAGAGGGCCCATGAACACGGGATGCTCCGCGGCGGGGTCGCCGATGATCAGGTTGCTTGCGCTCTTGCAGATCGCGCTGATGACTTTCTCGGCGACGCCATTCTGCACGATCACGCGGCGCGTGCAAGTGCAGCGCTGACCCGTGGTGATGAAGGCGCAGCGGACGCACTCGATGACGGCCTGCTTGAGATCGGCATCGTCGAGGATGATGGCGGCGTTGTTGCCCCCCATCTCGAGCGCGAGCATGCGCCCGGGGTGATCGAGATTGGCTTCCATGATCGCACGGCCGACGGGCCAAGAACCGGTGAAGAGGATGCCGTCGAGACCGGGGTGAGCCGACAGTTTCTTGGCGACATCGACACCGCCGTGAATCACGTTCACCACGCCTTCGCCGAAGCCTTCGGCGGCGAGAGCTTCCTGATACAACTCGCCGAGCAACTGCCCCACTGCCGGAGTCTTGTCGCTGGGTTTGAACACGATCGTGTTTCCCATCGCGAGCGCGGGGATGATGTGCCCGTTCGGAAGATGCGCCGGGAAGTTGAAGGGACCGAGCACGGCCATCACGCCGTGCGGACGGAACCAGGCTCGGCCTTTTCGCGTGGCGGCAAGATCGATCTCGTAGCCGGAGACGCGGCGCATCGCGCCGATGTCGCTGGAATCGAGCGTGATATCGACCTTTGCGCCGAGAAGGCCTGCCTCGGCCTTGCTGTCCCACATCACCTTGCCGGTTTCGTCGCGGATCAGCGTTGCGATCGCGTCCTGCTTGCTTTCGCAGATCTTCTGAAAACGGCGGAGCGCGGCGAATCGCTTTTCGATCGGCGCGCGAGACCAGGCCGGGAGCGCGGCGCGTGCCGCGGCGACGGCCTTGTCAACTTGAGCAACACTTGCGGCGCCTTCCCATACGACCGAATCCGGGCGGGCCGGGTTGGTCGAGCGGAGGGGCGTGCCGTCGGGGCGGACGAACTTTCCGGCGACCAAGTCGCTCGGTTCGTTCTGGAGGGAAGGGTGCTTCACGCCTTCACCTTGCCGCGGCGGACGGGCTTGCCGGATTTCTGAGCGGTCGGCTTGGCCTTCTTGGTGGGCGCTTCGTGATGTGAAGCGGTTTCGGCCGGAGCGACCGGAGTAAACCCGATCTGCGCGCCCGGTGCGACCTCGAGCGCGCCCATGACTTCTTCGCTCAGGCGGATGCCGCCTTTCTCGACGGCGCATGGCGCTTCGATCGCGCGGAATTCGGCGTCCTTCGTCAGGACGCTGACGATGCCGTGTGAACCGAGTCGTCCGCTTGACGGCGCGACGAGGGGGAGCGAGCGGGTTTTCTTGACGAGTTCGATTTGGTCGGTCGGGGCGTCGAGGTGCGGTCCGCCGTCGAACGGGTCGATCATGCCGCGGTAACGAAAACCCATGGATTCAAGCAAACGGCGTGCGGGCACGGTTTCGGGCGCGACCTCGCCGACCATGTTCTGCACTTCGAGCGAGAAGAGCGAGAAATAGATCTCCTCGCGGGGCAGGAGTTCGGGAATGAAGCGCCGGTTGTGCTGGCAGAAGCGGTCGGCCTCGGCGTACTTCACCGGGATGAACTTGCGGCCGAAGTTGTCCCAGAACGTGTTCTCGCCCTCGCTGCTGACTGGCGCCATCATCTCGGCGAGGATGCGATCGGCGAAGAACTTGCGGTAGAGGCCGATGAAGTGGAAACGGACGAATGAGAGGAAGCGGCCGGGACGGAGGTGATTGCCGCGGTAACTCGGTTGGATGATGAGCCCGCCGATCTCGGTCGGCCCGCTCTCATCGCCGTACAACTGGCCGACCTTGTGCGTGGAGGAATACGAAAGCGGCTCAGAGCGGAAGGTGCGCTCGGTGATCTTCATGGCCCAGTTGGGGTCGCCGGGGCCGCCCTGATGCGCGCGGATCTGCGACGTGCCGATGACCGAGCGTGTATCGGTATCGATCATCGTGAAGACGAAGAGGTCACTACTCTCGTACATCGATGCCGACTTGCGGCCCTTGGTCGGCTTCGGTTCTTTCACCTTGCCCGCGGCACGGCCGAACGCAAGATTGCTCTGCTCGATCTTTCCGGCGATGATCTGTTCGTTGGGCGGCAGGTTGATGAAGTAGACCATTTTCGCGAGCCGGAGAAAGGTCGCGACGTCTTCGAGCTTGGATTGCCGGATAAGGAACAAGCGGACCCTCCGTGGTGGATTACAGGCCCGGGCGCCTGCGGGGAGGGCATGGTAGATCACAAAGGCGTTGTCGGCCTTTTTTGGAGCAGAAAAGCGCTATTCGCCCTCAGGCCGGAACCGCGGCGAACGCCTTTTCAAGACAAGCGAAGACGCGCGGCCAATCTTCGAGCTTCATGACTCCCATGGGCGGGAGCATGCGGAGGTGGTACGGACCGTGGCCGCAGTAGAAGAGCACGACTCCGTGCTCGAAGGCGGTCTTGCAGAAGCCGGCGACTTTTTCCTTCTTGCCGCCGAAGGGGGTGAAGCGCATCATGCCGCCGGTGCCGCCGACGAGCATGTTTCCGCCCCCGCCGAGCGCGGGCACCGCCGGGAAGTGGCCGGGGAATTTCGCGATCAGTTTGTTCATCTCGACGCGGAAGGCCTGCTGATGCTTGACGATGATTCCGTTGTCGCCGTAGTAGTTGCCGTCGCGCAGACGCTCGATGATGCGCTTGCCGACGCGGAACGACGGGCCTTCGCCGGTGAACGTGCCGCTGAGGAGGCCGGGCTTTGGGTTGTACTCCTCGCTGAACATGGTGACGCAGGCCTGCGTGAGCTTGCCGGCGCAGAAGACATCGATGTACTGGCCGAGGTCAAAGTGCTCGTACGCGAAGAGGCGGTTCGTCCGCGCAAACGTCTGGATCTCGTCGTCCCAGATCGCGATCTTGTTCGCCTTGCACACATCCATCAGCGCCTTGAAGAAATCGCGGTCGCCGACGTTGAACCCGCCTTCGCCCTGAATCATCTCGAAGATGAAGCAGGCGTGCTGGCCGGGGTAGCGCGTGATGTACTCCTGCAATTGCGCGACGGCGCCGTCGATGAACTTGGTCTTGCCGATGCGTTCCGCGGCAACTTCATCCCAGAAGGGCATGTAGTCCACCAGCGTGCTGAGCGGGATGCCCTGGCGATAATCGGCGGTGTCGCCAATCTGCGCCATGGTGATGCTTCGGCCCATGAAGCAGTCTTTGAACGCGATCACGCGGCTCGCGGGCGCATGCTTCTGGAAGCAAACCTTGAGCGCGTTCTCGTTGACCATCGCGCCCGAGGTGCTCACGTAGACATAGCGCAGCCGGCTGTTCTTCTTGGCTTCGGTCGCCAGAGTTTCCGCAAACTCGTAGGCGTCCATGTTGGACTGGAGATTGCCGCTCTTGACGGTGTCGTCGAGCGAACCGATGAGGCTCTCCTTGATGAGGTCGGCGTCGCTGTGCCCGAAGTAGTGGACGCCGATGCCGCAGATCATGTCCCATTTCACGCTGCCGTCGGAGAGCTCGACGAGAGCGCCGTTGCCGATGCCGGAGCCGATGTAGGGATAAAGGAGTGCCCGGCCCCGGGTTTCGGCTGCGCGGGCCATGAGCGCGTCGTAGGACTGCTTGAGCGCGGGGTTGGGCGGACGCACATCGGTGATCTGCGCACTCTTGCTTTGCAGATCGGCGACAATCGCATCGATCGCGGCGTGCACCGCCGGGCTGGCTTTCAACTGAGCCCCCACTGTTTCGGCGGCTCCTGCCGCGTGATGAATCGAAGGTAAAACCGTCTTGGCAACCTGTGTCATGGTCACTCCGTGCGGGCGCGGGTCGATTCGACCCTCTTCAGCCCCGTGCTTGCTTCGACCATTCTTGGAAGGATCGCTCCGAAAGTCTTGAGATGAGCACGGCGAGCAATTGGCAGCGCTCCACGAGGCTGCTCAGGTCGATCCATTCCTGGGGCGTGTGAAGCCCGCCTCCCCGAACCCCGAGCGTGTCGATCGTCGGCAACCCTTCGGCTTGCAGGTTGTTTCCCTCGCAGACGCCTCCGGTCTTGCCGAACGGGAGTTTCTGTCCGAGGTCTTCGGCGCTCGACCGGGCGAGATTGGCGAGAACCATCGTGCCGTCCGTCGTGGGCTTTGCGGGTCGGTTGAGCGTCGATTGCACATCGATCGTGGCCTTGCCGGCGGCGGCGCTGCACGCGGAGTGGATGCCGCGGATCGCGGCCTCGCCCTGCTCGGGCTTGGCGAAGCGGAGATTGCCCCACGCCATCGCCGAATCGGGCACGATGTTGGTAGCGGTGCCGCCCTGAATGATCCCGACGCTGACGATGAGCCCATCGTCGGGCGCGGCCAGAGACGCAATTGGCGGAATGGCGCGGGCGAGCGCATCGATCGCGGAAACGCCGCTCTTGAAATCGCGACCGACGTGTGCGGGGTTGCCGGTGGCCTCGATAAAGAACTGCCCGCTCCCGGGTCGCTCGATCACGAGCCCCCCATCGGCCATGGCCGGTTCGAGCGCGAGCCCGACATCGTGCAATTTCGCCTGCTCGCGCAGAAATCGGCCGGCGGCATACGAGCCTGTCTCTTCATCGGTGGAGAAAATGAACGACCACGTGCACGGAATGCCGCAATCTTCGATGGCTTCAAGCGCGGCGACGGCGATGACGAGCCCGCCCTTCATGTCCACACAGCCGGGGCCGGTCGCCGACTTGCCATCGGGCGCGATTTTCAATTCGCGGAACGGGCTGTCCGGTTCGTGCACGGTATCAACGTGACCGCTGAGCAGAATGCGGGTGGCGCCGGAAGATTTTTTCGAGCAGATCGCCACGCTGCGCTGAGACATCTCGTCCGCGCCTGCGAAAAGCCAGTGCGGCGGTCGCTCGCCCTTTTCGCTGTAGATACTCGCGCCGAGTTTCTCGAGTCTGCGCGTGAAAAGCCCGAGCGATTCATCCATCGCGGGCGCCGAGATACCTCCGGTCGGAAGATTCACGTGCGTGCGAAGGTCGTCGAGCAGTTTCGTGCTCGAGCCGCGAATCATGTCGGACAGCCGGCGTTCGCTCGGACTCAGGGCCATGCCTGAGAGTATCGCCCGACGGAAGAAACAGCACGCTCGCGACCAGCGCCAGCACCACGATTGCCGCGGCGGCGAGAGTCACAGTTTTCAACCGCGAAACAACCCGATCGATCGGCAGTTTGTCGAGCGGCAGGCCGACGATCGACGCGAGGTGGGCTTGACGCCCCTCGACCGTGCCGTGACGCCAGGTGAATCGCTCCGGTGGGATTCCGTTGAGGCGGGAGACCGTTTCAAGGGCGTCGATCATGGAGGCAGCACTTTCGTGCGTGATTTCGTGGCTTGCGGGCGGCGGCACGCCCCCTTCCGGCGCGGGTTGAAACCGGCTGAGATCCTTTGCCGCGAAGGCGTCGGCCTGCAATTCGAAACGGCGGCTGACAAAGCCGAGCATGAGTACGCCGGGGCCCGCTGTCGCAAGGATTCCCACCACAGACAGCCACCACGACTCCGGAAGTTTCAGGAATTCCAGCATCACGGCAAGAATCACGGCACCGAAAAGTGCGGCGACGATGGTCGATCCGAGCAACCACGGCAGGTGACGGAGGCGTCCGTGCCCGGCTTCATGGGCCGCGACTGCCTCCACCTGGCGCAACGGAAGAAGCTGGAGAAGCGCATCGGTGAAGAGGACGTAGCGGGCGCGGGGGATGATCCCCATGAGTGCGCCGTTGAGTATTCCGCTGGAAGTCTGCCACACGAGCACCTCGCGGGCTGAAACGCGATTCCTCGAAAACACGCTCTCGACTGACTCGCGCAGCGCCCCACCCTTGAGCGGAACCGTGTCCCACACGAAGCGGAGCACCCACGGGGAGACTGCCAGCACAATGAAGACTCCGGCGACTTGCCAGAGAATGAGAGCCCACTCACCCCATCCGGCGCTCCGGGCGCGGGTGAACGAAGTTGCGAAATCGCCGAAGTGATGCCACGCGCTGAGCATCAAGAGCGGAACGAGACCGAGGAGGATCGAGTGCCGCACGTGCTCCCAGACCAGGGCGCAGCGCGATCGATCCGGGATGATCGGGACGCTCTCGTGCAAATGACGCCAGAGCAGGGCTTCGCGTATCCGCCGCTGGATCGGCGCGTACGACCAATACAGAGCGACAAATGCGAGAAGAGGCGGCAGCGCTGTGACGAATTCCCGCACCACCGGCAGATTTCCCGTCAGGCGTTCGGCGGTCCGGCTCCAACCCAATTCGACGATTGCGTAGGCGTGCAAGCCGACGATCATCGCTCGTCCAAGACTGAGCAGCCGCTCGGCGCGCACGATGTTGCGCGTTCGTCCCGTGCGATCAAGCCGTCTTCTCAGAAACTCGAAGGCGGTCCCGACGAAGAACACAACTCCAAAGAGCCAGCCGGCATATGCCCAAGGATGCTGCGGCAAATCAGGACCGAGCGACGGCACCAGCGCGTCGAGAAGATAGATCAGGATGACGAGCCCGGTGGTCATGAGAAAGCAGAAGAACTACCACTGAGGCACAAAAAAGGATTAAGCCAAAGGGGGTTTGATGAGGCGGGGCTGTATTTTCGCGGCGTCCAGTGATGATCGCCTGATCTTCATGAGCGCTTCGACTTCGCCATCGCACGGCAGCGTTTGGGGTCGATGGGAGCTGACCAGACACCTCCACGCTTGATGTACGAGCCGACGATGAGAGCATCCGCATGTTCGAAGAGGGATGCCGCCTGATCGGGATCGACGCCGGAGCCGACCCAGACCGGAACGCTCGTCGAGCGCTTCGCTTCCTCTACATCTTCTTCATTCGCGGGGTCGCCGGTGAATGCCCCCGTCACGATCACTCCGTCGGCTCCGAAAAACTGCGCGGTGTGTGCCGCGTCGCCGAGCATGATGTCGCCGGTGATGGAATGCGAGGCGTGCTTTTTCTTGATGTCGCAGATGACTTTGATGTGCTCGGCGCCGATCTCACGTCGGAAACGGAGCAGGGGACCGGCTGCGGCACGCGAAAGCAACCCTTCGTCGGCCACGTGGGCGTAGACGAAGTTTTCGCAGCGGATGAAGGAGCCGCCGGTTGCGAGCGCGATCGAGATCGCCTCGCATTCGCCACAGGAAAGAACCTGAACCCCCATCGGGGTGGAGCCGATGGCGTCTTTTACCGCGGCACAGAGGATGGTCATCGATGCGACGGTCGCGGGCGAGTGCGGCGGCTGCACGTACGGACGATCGTGCATGTTCTCGACAATGACGGCGTCGAAGCCCGAATCCATGAGGACTTTGGCTTCTTCGCGGGCGGTTGCTTCGATTTTGGAGAGCGGCGCTCGCGCGAACGGAGAACCCGGGAGCGCACCGACGTGCACCATGCCGATCAGCGCTTTGCCGGGAACGCCGCGCGAAGAAACCGAAGCAGACTTCTTTGCCATGCGAGATTCTTGGAAGACTGGCGGCTATTTGCCCGTTGCCGCGGCGGCAACTTGCAGCTTTGCGGCGAGGAACATCAGAAACCAGAGCGCCGCGTGCACGCTCGCGACTCCGGCCCACTCCGATATTTCCCACCGAAACAGCACGATGGTGACGAGCGCATACAGCAGAATCGCACAGAGATAGAGCAAGATCGGGTGGAGCGAGAGCCCGCAATTGATGGCCAAAAGAAAGAGCGAAACCGCCAGCAGCATTCGTGCCGCGGCGAGCGGGATGCTCCCGACTTCACGACCGAGCGCGTACGCGACGAAACCAACTGCCGCGGCACCGGTTCCGGCGTGGAGCAGACCAAGGTAGGCCGTGAGCAAGCCGCCGGCCCACCAGCTGCCGCCGGAACGACTCGAGACGATCGCGGCGAAAACCGATGCGATGACCAAAACAGTTGCACCCGCGATACCGATGACCTGGCTCGATCCGAGTCCGGACTTGATGAAGTCGGCCGTGGGAAGAACGCGCTTTGCCGCAACCGGAGGTGGCGGGATCACGGGCGGGGGCGGCGGTGACGGCAATGGTTCGGCAGGCTCGAGGTCGTACGACTCTTTCGGATCCACGAGCGGCGGACCGAGGGGAGGCCGCGCAGATTCGGAAGCCGAGCCGGAGTTGCCTTCGGTTTCGCTCATGATTGGTTCTCGCGGATACCTAGGAATTCTCGCATCAGTTCGTGACCGCGCTCGATGACAACACGCGTTGAGGCGGCGTTGGACTCGTCGAAGTTCGTCGCACCGTTCGGAGCGATGCCTGTTCCGGTGATGAGGAACGGGACGGGCGTGGCATCGTGCTTGCGCGTGCTAACCAGCGTGTAGTGATCGGGCATGATCAAAGCTCGGCAGCCTTGTCCCTGTTTCTCCATTTTCGAAATGCACGCGGAAATCGGCGCGACCACGTGTTGGTCGATGCGTTCGATCGCGGCGACTTTGGTTTTCCAATCGGCCTGATGCGACGCCTCGTCGGGCGCTTCGACATGGCAACAGACGATATCGAAGTCCTTCTGCGTAATCGCCTCGACCGCGGCTCGCCCCTGTGCCGCGTAGTCGGTATCGTGGTAACTCGTCACACCGGGAACATCGAGGCGTTCCCACCCCATGTATGCCGCGATACCGGAAAGAAGATCAACGGCGGTAATCATGGCGCCCCTGATGCCGAATCTTTGTTGGAAACTCGGCATGCTGGGTTTCACGCCTTGTCCCCAGATCCAGGCCATTGTCGCGGGGCGCTTGCCCGCGGCAAGCCTCGCCTTGTTCACCGGATGATCGCAGAACACATCACGCGATGCGAGCATCAGTTCGTTGAGTACGGCGGCTCCATTGGTCCCCGCGCGGGTCTTCGGCGTTGGAAGATGCGCCCGCCACGATTCACCGGGGACCGCGTGCGGCGGCGTCGTGACAACTTCGGAATAGTCACGTCCGCTTGTGTCGATCAGGATGTTGCGGTAACTCACACCGGGGGTCAGTGTCATCGAATCGGACGCACCGGGCACGGCCGCTTTCCAATGTTTGACAAGGCTCGCAATCAACTCCCGAGCCTCGGCATCGGAAATGGCGCCGGCGGAATGATCGATCATGAGTGCATCGTCCGAGGCCGAGTACGGCCCCGACGTAGAAGCCCCGGTCGCGACGAGATTCAACCGGAAGATGCAGTCGCGCGCGACGGGCTTGAGACCGAGCGACGCCGCCTCGAGCGGCGCGCGACCCGTGTGATACTTCGCGGGGTCGTAGCCAAGGAGAGACATGGAGCAAACATCGGAACCCGCTTCGAATCCAGGCGGCGTGGTCTTTGCAACTCCCATCCGCCCCCTCGCTGCGAGCGCATCGAGATTCGGCGTGCGCGCGGCCTGAAAGGCCGTCTTCCCGCCGAGCTGCGCGATCGGCAAATCCGCGCCGCCATCGGGAATGACCACGATGTATTTCACCAGGGTCTCCCGTTCCATGTCTGCCCGAACAACCGCGCCGCATTGGAAAGCGACCAATCCGTCACGACAAATGTCGCGTGCCAGATGTGCCCGGCGCCGGCCGTGAATAACAGGATCATCCCGAGCATGGCAATCATCGCGCTCTGCTCGCTGTTGATCAGCCTTCGATAGGGCATGGAAAAATCGGCAAGAATGCGAGAGCCGTCCAGCGGCGGGATTGGGATGAGATTGAAGAGCACCCCGACGCAGTTGATCATCACACCGGTCCACAAAAAGACGCCGACGTTGTGGCGCACGTTGTCGGGAACGTTCGGACCGACGATCATCCATCCGACCGAAGCGAACACGCACAATGTTGCCAGAATGAGATTCACCGCGGGTCCCGCCGCAGCAACCTTCGCATCGTCGTATCGGCCGCGGAATCGGTCCGGGGAAACCGGCATGAGGCCCCACGTGAACCCGAAAAGCGCAAACATGATCCACGCCCAGGGCCAGGGAATATGGACGAACGGATTCATGGTCATGTGGCCGAGCGCGCGAGGCGTGCTGTCTCCGCACCGGATCGCCATCCAGCCGTGCCCGAGCTCGTGCAGGCAGATGGACCCCACCACCCAGAGAATCCAGGAGAAGAGCAGAATCGGGCTCGCGGCGTAGATGTTGGCAACCCACCAGTCCATGTGGTCTCCCTGGATTCCATCCCGTAAAGGTCGCCCCGCAACCTCACGGCAGAATAGCCGAGAAGGAGTTCTGGCGCAGAAAAAAGCCCGACGTTAAGCCGGGCTCGTGGGGAACGAACAATGAGAATGCGATCAAGTCTTCGCAGGGATAGCCTTGGAGGCCTTGACCGCGATGGCAACAATCTTGTCGAAGAGCTTCGGGTCGCTGATCGCGATCTCGCTCAGCATTTTGCGATTGAGAAGGATGCCCGACATCCGCAGGCCGTTCATCAGGAGGCTGTAGCGGGTGTTGCGCATGCGGCAGGCGGCAGTGATGCGGACGATCCACAAAGCGCGCATGTCGCGCTTGCGGTAGCGACGATCGCGCATCGCGTAGACGCCGGCGCGGATCACCGCGTTGCGGGCGCGATACCAGTGCTTGCTGTTTGTGCCGAAATAGCCCTTGGCTTCGCGGAGAAGCTTTTTCCGATTCTGAGCGCGGGCAGCGCCTTTGCGAACGCGAGGCATAATTCAAACTCCTGCTGATCCGAACGGGGCGGGATCCACTCCCGACTTGTGACCCGGCGGACGGTGATATGAACCCGGACGAGTCGCCCGAGAAAAAAGACGTGCTACTTGGACTTCGAGGCGGACTTTGCCGCGGCAGCCTTGCGCTGCGCCGGCGTCGGGTTGCGCTTGATCGTCGCACGGGACTGTGACCGGCCACGAAGGCGACGGAACAAGAGCTTCTCGATCCGCTTGGCTTCGGGGTTCGACATCATCGGGTCCTTCCGCAGCTGGCGGAGGCGCTTGCCACCCTTGCCGGAGCGGAGGTGCTTGTGATTCGCCGAGCGGTGACGCACCAAACCGGTCTTGGTGATGCGGATGCGCTTCAGAAGGCCTTTATGGTTTTTGGTCTTGGGCATGACTTTCTCGATCCCCGTGCCATGGGCCTTGACCGGCCTTGGCAGGGTCAAGATACTAGGCAGAAAGTCGCTTGACGGCCACTTGGGAGGGCGTCGCAGGCGATCGCGGGGCTCTCTGCAGAGGCGCCCGCTCAGGCGTGGCTAGCGGAAAACGGGAGAACCGGGCTCAGGGGCCGACAAACGAATCCTTCGCGTCCATCGGCACCTCGATGCCTTCCAGCCTCCCGGTCTGATGCATCTTTGCCGCCTGCCGGATAATGACCTCGATCGCTCGCGGCAGCCAGATGTTGTCGCCGTCGGCACGCTCGGGGGTGGAAAGCCACGCCACGTTTCCATCCGCAAAGAGCACGAACTGACCCGCGCCGCAGTGATTGGGAGAATTTTCCATCGGGTCGATGACTTCGTCGTTGAACGCGTGGAGCACGACCGGAGAACGATCGGCCAACACGACGATGGTCGCGGGCGCTTCCGCAGGGGAGCGATGCCAGTTCGGGCGCTCCTGTCCATCCATGATCTGATAGCTGTACGAAATCGTTTCAAGATTGGACCAGTCAAAGGCGCCTTTCTTGACCTCTCCCACATCGGCCTTCGGGTTGCCCGAACAGGCCAGATCGCGCAACTTGGAATACCCCGTCCGCGCGAGCGTGAAAAGGTTGGAGGAATTGGCCTGAGGCTTCTCTGGAGTCACGTTCCACCACGGCGAGCCGCCGAATCCGGCCGTCGCGATAGGAAGAGAGTCCCGGTGATTGCCGGCGTACAGGCTCATCGCCGAGGCGACGCTGCCGAGATTGCTTTGGCAGGAATATTGGCGACCCTTCTGGCTCACAAAGTTCATCGTGGGCCAAAGCACCGAGACTCCGATCAGGAGCATCGCCGCGATCGAAATCAGGTCGGACATCCGCCATCCGCGCGACGTCGGGGTGATGATTCCCTGCGCACGATTCGCGGCAACTTTCGCCTCTACTGCCTGGAACGTTCGTTCGACCAGCAGCGGCGTCGCGGAAATCTCGCTTTCGACAACCGTGGACGCGAGCTGCTCGTGCTTTCGTGCGCGATCTCTCAGTGCTGCAGGCGTGTGATTCGCGTCGTACCCCGCGAGCGCCCATGAATCCAGCGCTTCCGCGTCTTCGGAGCTCAGCACCGGCTCGGCGTGGCGAGCGATTCGCTGGATCGTGACATCGACAAGCGCCGCATCGCACGTGATGTGCCCCGCGTCGAGCAAGCCGAGCAAGGCGCCGACGTGCCGGGCACGCTGGCGCATCTCGTGAGGAACCTTTTCGATTTCCATCCCCGCTTCGATCAGCGCGTCGAGTGCCGCGCTGTCCGTCGCGCCGAGCGCGACCGGCGGGACGGTTTCTTCGACGAAGGAATTTGCGATCGGATCAGTCATTGGGGCACTCAACAAACTCGAAATGACGAGAGACGGAACGAACGAGAAAACTAAGCGGCTTCTTCCTGACTCTTGTTGACGGCCTGCCAGCGTTTGGCGAAGGCGGCGACCGCCGCGTGCAAGCGGGACTTGACCGTCCCGAGAGGAATCTCGAGTTCCTCAGAAATTTGCACGTAGCTCAGGCGCTGGAAGTAGGCAAGAAGAAGAATCTCCTTCAGAGTCGGGGACAGGCCTGCGAGCGCTTCCTGAACCAGCTTGTCCCGCTCGGATCGATCCATTGCTGCATCCGGCTTGTCCACGTCGACCTCCAATAGGTCAACGAACATGGCACCGGAACCGTCGGAGGCATCCCCTCCCCCGACGGGCGCCAGAAGGTCCAATTCCTGGCGACGCATTTTCTTACGGAGGTAGTCCCGGCCCTTGTTCGCCGCGATCGTAAAAAGCCAGGGCCGAAAACGTCGTTCGATGTCGAATGTGTCACACGACTGATAAATCTGCATGAACGTCTCCTGGAAGACGTCCTCCGCCGCGGTTCGGTCCCCGACCAAGCGAAACAGGAATCGCAGGAGATCGTCCTTGTACCGCTCCAAGAGCTTGCGGAAGGACCCCATGTCCCCCCGCCTGAATTGGTCGAACAGCTTTTCGTCCGTAAGTTCCTTCACTGGCGTTCCTTGCTGCGAATCACGACCGAACCGATAGTGGTTACCGACTTGGCGAGGCGTCCAGACGGGACTGATGCTGGTTGAGAATGACTCCAGACCGCCTTTCCATCCGAATTCCCCGCTCGGGCGGAAACCTGCGAATCCCGTCCGCCCGCAGCCCCGGAGCGACCTCCGCGACGTATCGATCAAAGACCTGCTGGTTCGGGAAAAGATAGCGTATTTCGACCTGGATGGGTTCGGATTGATTCCGGATGATTTGAGCGGAGGACGCTCCGCCCCTCAGGACTGCACCGATATGGCCACCCAACAGCCAGTCGATGTATTCGCGAGCCGTCGGCTCGTCCGGGAAGGTGGCTAGTACCGTGTACGCGATCGCGGACATCCGAGCAGCATACTCCCCAATTGAACCCGCAACCGGTTCTCGGAGCCGTGAACACGCATCTCTCGGGCAATAGTGAAGCTCCATGAGCGTTGGACTTTTCAGATGACCGTCGTGCCGGAGGGCAAGAACCTCCCCCACCTCCCGCAACCGGATTCGGACGGCGTGAACATCACGCCGGTTCTGTTTGCTGCCGCGAGGGGCGATGAAACCGCATGGCGGCAGATTGTGGATTTGTACGCGCGACGCGTTTTCGCGCTCGCGCAGGCAAGGTTAAGGAATCCCGACGTGGCGGAAGAAATTGCCCAATCCGTGTTTGCGACTCTCGCGGCCAAATTGGTCGGGGGCGGCTACACCGAGCGCGGCAAGTTCGAGCCCTGGCTGTTTCGCATCGCGTCGAACCGGATTCGGGACGAGCAGCGACGCAACCGGCGTCATCCGACGACGCACGATTCGGAGCGAATCGCGCGCACCGAAAACTCGGAAGAGCCGGCGTCCGCACCGCCCGAGCAGGTGCGAAGGCTGCGCTGGGCGATGGGACAGCTCGGCGACTCGGATCGGGAAGTGATTGAACTTCGCCATCACGGCCAGATGAGCTTTGGACAGATGGCGGAAGTGCTGGGTGAGCCGCTTGGTACGTTGCTAGCGCGACACCACAGAGCGCTGGCCAAGTTGAAGGCGTTGATGGACCAATCCATGCAATCGGATAGTTCCGGGGTTCGCGCCGGGGGAAGGTTGGAAGCATGAATATGCACGAGCACGAAGTTGATGCCGCTCTTCTCGAGACCGATTCGATCGCGCGACGCGCGGCGAAGCTGGACGCGCAGAGCGCTCGTGAGGCGCCGGGCAGTCGCATCGGCGCGACGCTTGAGGACCGGATCTTTGCGTCTACGAAGGACGTGCTGAGAAACGATTCTCCGGTGGTCGGACGCATCGAACCGGTCGCTCGACACGTTTCGCCGATGGTGTGGAAGCTGGCGGCGGCGATTGCACTCGTCGCTGGCGTGAGCGTCGTCGTGATTTCGTTGCGGCCGATGCCCGCCCAGGTCATCGCTTCGACCGACACCGGGAAGGGCGCGCCGGACATGGAAATGGTCCTCGCAGCGGTTTCCCTTCTTGATGAACCGCTCAACGGGAATTTCGATCAATTGGCGGCGGACGCGGCGCGACTTCACGAATTGGTGACGACGCAGCAGCCTTTCGCGGCGGAAAACGCGGAAGAAAAGAACAGCCAGGGGGTTTAAGTGCACACGCGTGACGCATTCATGAGTCTGTCTATCCCATTCGTGCTGGTTGCGGCGGGCGTGCTCGCGCAGCCTCCGGCGGCATCGGATCCGGCTCCCCAGTCGCCCCCCGCTTCAACGCCTGCATCTGACGAAAAGGGGCCTCCCCCATTTCCAGCCCGCGAAGATCGCCGACCCGGCGACGAGCGCCGGCGTGGGGGCGATCGATTCGATTCGCCGCTTCTCCGCGAGGCCGCATCGCACGATCCGAAGCTGCTGAAAGACATCATCGATCGGATGCTCGAGCAGAACAACCGGATTGAGCGCCGGTTGCAGGACGCCAAGAACAAGCTCGAGGCGGGAACACCCCCCGAAGAAGTCTTCCGGATGCTCCGCGAAGCACGCGCGGGAAACATGGCCGACGTGTTCTTCCAGAATTGGCGAGAGCGCCGGGAAGAAGCCAACTCACAAGGACCGATTTTCGACAAGCCCAAGATCGGCCCGGGAGGCGGTCCTGACCCGCAGCAGCGGGAAGAACTGATGCAGTTCATCCGCGAGATTCGGCCGGAGTTCGCCGCCAAGCTCGACGAGTGGCAGAAGACCGAGCCCCGTGCGTTCCGTGCCGTGATCGGCCACCTCATCATGCAAGCGGTCGACACCTTCCACGAACGGGATCGTGATGTGCAGCTCTACGAACTTCGCAAGGAAGATCTTCGCACCAGCATTCTCGTCGTCGAGAAATCCACCGAGGTGCGCACTCTCCAGATGAGCGAGCCCAAGGGTGAGCCCGACAGCGAGAAGCTGACAAAGGCCAAGGCGGAACTCCGCGATCTGATGGGCAAGGGCTACGACGCCCGCGTGCGCGTGCGCGAGTACGAGGCCGACAAACTCGCGAAGCGGCTCGACGAATCCCGCGCGCGGATCCAGGAAACCAAGGACGTGCGCGAGCAGATGATCGAAAAAGCAATGACCCAATTGCTGGAACGTAAACGCGTGTCGCCGCAGCCGGGCGACGGACCTCCCAGCCCGCGCGATAAGCAGCCGCAGGGACCCGGCGGCGACCGAAGGCCCGAGCCCGGACCGCAATAGCGGAGCAAGCAGCGCGATTAAGAAACAACAGATCCGGGCGGAATATCGCTCTTCGGCATCAAAATGACAACGCGTCGTTGCGTGTCCGGCGGAGCGTCTTTGGGAGCATCGCTCGCCGCGAGCAGCATGCCGCGAGATTCTTCGCCGCGTATGACGCGCGGAGCGAGATTGGCGACGATGATGATCGATTGCCCCGTCAGTTCCTCAGGGGTGTAGTGGCCGCGGATCCCGGCGCAAATCTGCCGCGGTGTGCCCGAACCATCATCGAGTTGCAGTTTGAACAGCCGATCGGCGGAAGGGTGAAACTCCGCCTTGGTGATCTTCGCCACGCGCAGATCCACTTTCGCGAAATCTTCGAACGTGATCATCGGCTTGGCTGAAACGGCGCCCGTCGCGGGTGCCGGAACCGGTGCATCGGACATCGAAAAGACTCCTAAAGAGGGCCGAGTGTAGGGAGCTGTGTTTCAACGTTCATGGCTGGGCCGGAGTCGCCGCTTCTGCCGAAACCCACTGACCGTCTCTCCAGAACGGAAGGCGGACATCGACTGCGAATGCGACGGCCACGTCCGCAGGATCAGGATCGCGTGCAGGTCCGTCGCCTTCGGTCACGATCAGCGATCCCCACGGTTCATCGAACGATCCCGCGAGGCGGCGCTGGAGCCGGAGTTGAGCCGCGAGATCCGGCGCACTGAGTTTGATGCCGGGTTGTCCTCCGCAAACCGGGCAAATTCTTGCGGGGCCGCGCTGTCCCTTGGGTGGAGCGATCATTCCGGTACCGGCGCAGTCGAAACAGGGCAGCTTCTTGGACTCGTTCTCGAGGTCCTGCACCGAGATTGTGCCGCGCGCCGAGAGTTCCCGCGCGTGCTCCTCGAGGATCCGACGAACGCCCTTCGCCGCAAGCGAATCCCGAGCCTCGATACCGGCGCCGGCGCGAAGTTGTGTCAGAAATTGCGAAGCGCGGGCTGCGGCGGCGATTGATTCCTGTTCTCTCGCCCGGCGCGAAAGAGAAAAATCGGCGCTTGAGGGTTCGAGAATCGCGGCAATCGAACGAAGCCAGAGCCGATCGCCGTCCTGGGTGCTCATAGAGGCGAGCGCAATCGCGGCCGACGCCGCGGTGCGCCGATGTCCCGGCTGTGTGCGGCCGTATTCCAGTGCCCGAATGAGCAATTCGCGTGTGAGCGCGACGCGCTCCGGAGAATCCGGGGTGTCGAGCAATTCTTCAGCCAACTCGAGGTATTCGGCAGGATCCGACGGCTTCAGTGCTCGGAGTCGTTCTCGCTCGTCACGATCCCGAACACTCTGCACTTCGTTCGAACGAGGAGTTGCAGACGCCGCGGGCGTTGTCGCTGGCGACTCGGGTGTCACGGGCTGCGACCGCGCTGTCGCAGCAGCGATGGAAAGCATGCAGAACAATGCGACGGAACGGTTCACGCAGAATTCCCCTTCCTGCCCATCCGCAGCAGTTGCATGCGGAGCATGACCCGTTCGCCTTCGAGAAGTTGCCCCGTGCCGGTCGAGGCGCTTCGTCGCGATGCCTTCCACGACTCCAGCATCTGCTGCAGTCGACCGAGATCGGACGGGCGTTCTCTCGCGACGTTGAGCGCTGTCCACTCGACGCACGCCGACTGAAGCGCGACGGCCCGCTCCAGCGGGCCGACCGCGATCTCGCTCCGTGCCGCCAGGCGGCGGCGAATATCCGAAATACTCAGTCCCGCCGGCGCACCTCGAATCGAGCGGGTGGCGGTCGCCATCGACGCTTCGAGTGCCTCGATCGCGACGGCAGGATCCCGCTGGTTTCCGACGGATTCGTCTCCGGCTCGATCCGCCCACGAGTCCGCGAGTTGAGCGGCGGCGATATCGATGGCTGTTTCGTCCGGCGAGACCGGAAAGATCGCGATCGCCCGATCGAGCATCGCGACTTGCGCGGCATCCTTCCACTTTGAGCGCTTCTTCCAATTCCCCGGCGACTTTGCGACTTCCGCCACCCAGTCCGCATTCTCCGGCGTCTCCGGAATCTGCGGAAGCAAGCGAAGAGTGGCGAGGACGATCGAGGGTTCCGACGAGTGCTTTCGCACTTCGGATCGAGCCAGATCTCGGATCGAGGCCGGCGAGCCGCGTGCCGACTCGACGACCAGAACGTCCGCAAAGAGAGAATCCGGGCTCGCGTTCGACGATTGAAATTGCTTCAATACTTCAAGCCGCCCCTGCACGGAGACGCCAGCGGCGGCGTACTCGAGCGCCTTCGAATTCGGATCCGGGCGCGGCACGTCCGCACTCGCCGTACCGAAACCCGCAGGCAGCTTGGGCGAATCCGCCGCAATGATTCCGGATGTCCGGTCCGCGCGACCCGCCCGAAGCTCCTCGCCGGCGAGAATCGCTTGAGAAATCCGCGCGGCGGTCCACAATCGCTCCGCCGCGTTCTTTGGGACTTCGTCAAGAAGTCTCTCAGCCCAAGTGGCCCACGCAGCGACCTCTTCCGGTTCGCTCGTGATTGTCTTTCCCTGCCACGCCGACGCCAGACGCTCCCGCAAATTGCTTCGGGCTTCGGGACCCGCGCCGGGCGGCAGCACCATGGTGGAATCAACGCCCGGTGCGCTGCTGGCGACCATGGCGCGCGTGACCTCGGTGAGCAATTCGGCGGAAACCGTGGCGTCCTCGAGCCAGCCCGACAACGTCGCCTGCAATTCCTCCGAAGGACGCCAGCTCAAGGACGAAGCAAGCACGCCTACCGACCTCGACAACTCTTGCGGCTGCACGGCGGAATTGCGAAGAAGAGATTCGAGCGCGTTCAGCGTCAGCATGTCCGTCGCGGGCTGCCTGTCGCCGAGCGCCAAGTCGCGAACTTCGACAAATCCCTCCCAGGACGCGGGACTCGTCGGGCAATCGGCGGCGATCAGCAGCGCAAGACTGCTCAGATTTCTCTCGAGCCCGACTCGAAACGCGGAGCTGATTTCGACCCTTGAACTTCGATCTCCTATGGTGGCGCCGGATTGGACTTGATCGAGAAAGGCGCGCGGGAGCTCCTTTTCCGAGAGCAATCGGCCGGTGATCGCCGCCGCGGCGGCCGCGGCGCGAACCGCCGATTTGCTGCCCGACAAGGACTGGTGAAGCGGCCGGGTGACCGTCGAAGCGACTGGCGTCTCGAGCCTTGCGGCGCCATAACAGAAGTCGACAATCGCGGAAACGATCGAGGAGATCTCGTCCGCGCTCATCAGCGTCCACGACTTGCCGAACGCTTCGTAGGCACGCGCAAACCGGTTGTGTGCGTTAGTGGCATCGGTTGCGAGATCGTGCGTGGCTCCTGCGAACTCCTGCGCAATGGCGCGCGGATTCCCCATTGCCAGTTCATTGGAGTCAGAGGTCTCAATACGATGAGAAGGCTCATGCCGCGTGATCTCCAGCGGCGCGGAAATGGCCGAATTCTCCGCCGACGAACCCTTCGAAATCTCGGGTCTGCGGGCGGGCGTGAGCAAAATAATGGCGGTGGCGAAGAGCACGATTCCCAATCCGCCGATCCCAAGAAGGATGATCGCATCGGCGGGAATCCCGCGAGGCTTCGCACCCACTGTGGAAGAATTGCGATCCTCGGGAGGCAATTCGCGCTTCGTGTTTCGGCTGCCGATGCGCGTCCTCGCGGCCGGCGGGTCCAGGTGCGCTTGCGAAGGCCCGTTTCTGTTTCTCCCGGCCCACTGCACCGCGCGGACGGCGTCGCCGGGCTCCACTCCTTTCGCGCGACACGCCATGGCGAGACGCTGCATCGCCTGCGCGTTCCAGCCCCCGCTCAGGCCGACGGCGATGTGGAGATCTCGCTCGATTGCCAATTCGATCGGAGTTGGTGCAAAGTCAAGCGGGGCTGCATCCGACCGCCGTTGCGATGAATGACGCGAGTGTTCCGATTTCCAAATGCGAAGCAGCACGCGAAGATTCGCGGGGTCGCAAAGCTGCGCCGCGGCGGCGTGCAGCGCAAGGCTGACCTCTTCCCCCGCCGGTGTCGAACTCTGAGGGTGTTTCGCGAGCTCTGCGAGGCGGGTGTGGAGCGCCTGCAGCACCAGGAGCGGCTCGATTTCCCTTGGCTCCAGTCCGAGAAGCGAGAATGGGCCTGGGCCCGTCGGACCGAAGAACATCGGCACGGGATCCTTTCGGGGCTCGCGTCGTCGAGAAGTGGAAGATGGGATCTTTTCGCTCAGAAATAGGCTCCACAACAACGATGCGCACGAGCGCACCGCGAGACATCATGCCGGGGGCGCAGCGAGTCGCTCCCGGAGTTCCCGGAACTTCGGAGCCCACGTCGTCGGCCCGAAGTTGGGATGCGACAATTCGAAGAGTTTGAACGCGTCGCGCGCCGCAGCCGGATCGGACTTCAACATCAGAATGATCGAACGATATCTCGCCTCGAACCAGCCGAGCTGATCCTCACGCAGACCGGAGACCAGCAACTTCCAGCACTCGAGCGCTGTCGCTTCATCCCCGACCTGCTCGCTCATTTCGGCAAGGCGGCGCAGGCTGGATGTGAACCGCCCTCCCTGCTCGTACATCGCCCGATCGATCCGCAGCGCGAGATCCCGAAATTGACTTCCACCCGTTTCATGAAAGACAGAGGCTGCCGCACCCGCGACCTCGTCTCGGAGCGCGTTTGCGCGCGCGTCGAATTGCTTCTGATCGTCCAGCGATCGCACGACATCTTCTCCAACGGCCACGATGCGCCGCGCCGCTTCGACATCGGTCGGCGCCGCATGGAACGCTTCGATGGCACGCCGAAGCGCAAGCAGCCGCGCGCTCTGAGCGAATCCGGAGGAGGATTCTTTGAGCGAAAAGATCGCCGCTTCCAATTCGGAATCATTCCCGGCGCTAACCGCGAGTTGAACGCGGCGAAACGCGAGTTCATCAACAAGGTCCGAGATCGGGAAACCGCACAGTTCGGCGACGCGCGGAATCTCGATAAGCAAACGCCTCGCACGCTCCGCATCCGGCGTTAAAAGTCCGAGAGCCGCTTCGAGTTGCTGACGGGCGATGAGGATGGCCCGCTGCGCCTGCGTCTGGCGCCGTGAACCCTCCGATGCGATCGCGGCGTCTCGCTCCGCCGGGTACACCTGATCCGAAATCTCGAGGAATCTGGTGAGCGTCTCGTCCCGATCCGACGGCGCCGCGCCTCTTGCGATACGGAAGAGAATCGTTGAAGCCTGAACCCTTGCTTCCTGCCAGAGAGGAGAACTCTCCGGGACGCTGAGAAGCGATTCCACGACTTCCTTGTCCGAGAACTTGCCGATCCCTGCGCGCTTGAGCAGAAGGCGCGCCGCCTGCTCTGTTCTCGGGTATGTCGAAACAAAGAGCACCGCCGCCCCGTCCCTCCGATCGGCGAGGTCCTTCCTTCCGGATTCGAACGCGCGATCGAGCGCCACGACCTCATACCAGAGCGCTTCGCGACGGGAATCGTCCTGCTTGGATCGGCGCGCAACCTTGGCGAATTGATCCGCTGCCTGGGCAAAATCGCCCGCGTAGAAGAGACTCATCCCCGCGTTGAGCGCAGCTCTCTCGGCATCGGACTCAAACGCCGAAGCGTCCGGCGCCGATGCGGCGGCGTCGAACAGCGCCGCGGCACGCCGATAAGCGCGAACAATTTCAGCGTCAGTAGCCGGCTCGCTGTCCCGACCGACATCGCGGTGTTTCGCACGCGCGGAATCAAATTCCTGCAGCGCCCGGACGTATTGCGCGATGAATCCTTCGGAAGAAAGCGCGCCGGTCCCGAATCGCTTGGATAGCGCCACAACGTAACCGGTTTGCCCGCGCGAGATGAGATCGGCGAGCGCCAGTCGACCGAGCTCCGTGCGCACCGCCTCGCCTCCTGGTTCGGGGCCGTTCGCCCCTTCGAGCGCGACGACCGCGAGAAGGACGGCCTCGGCGGTTTCCAGAGGTGCGGTCACTTTTCCCTGCGGAGCGCGTGTTCGCCGCACCCACGCCGCGAGTTCGTTCCAGCGCGAGCTCGGACCCAGAACCGCGATTCTCCGCGAAAGGAGCTGCGCACGGACGCTGGCGGGCACGTTGTCCGCCGTCGACAGCTCGTCCAGCCAGCGGAGCGCCTCGGCATCGTTTCCCAACAACGCGAGGCACGTCGCGGTTCCAAGACAGGCCCGGGCGATATGCTCGTACGAGAGCAGAGAGCGCGGCAATCTATCCAAACTTGGAGTCTTCTTGTCCGGCGCGTTCAGCAGTGCGCCGAAGTGAACCAGCGCTTCGCCCGCAGCTTCCCGCTCACCGGTCAACTGGGCGATGTAGCAGTCGCTCCATCCTGCGTAGTAGTGCGCCAAGGACTTGACGCGCCTCGCATCCTGCAGCTGGCGCTTGGCGTCTTCTTCATCGGCGTAGCTGAGATCGCCACGGGCGTGGATCTGATCATCGAGTGCGCGTGCCTTTGCGTTGGCGGCTTGCGCGATCTCGGAAAACTCGATCGCGAGTCGCTTGAGCGAAGCGATAGCTTCCGCCGCATCGGATTCGGTGCCCAGCCGCAAACGCTGGCGCTCGGCAACCTGTTCGGCCGAGAGATACTCGGCCTTGAGCAGGTTGATGCGGAGTGCCGCGAGTTCCGGACGCGGATTGTCCTTGAGCAGCAAGCGGGAGCGTTCGCGAATGGCGGCACGTTTTTCGGCCGGCAGCGATTCCAGCAGCGTTTCGTACGCTGATGCCAGATCCGAAAGAATGCGGGATCGCTCGGCCCCCGAAGTGGAGAGCAGCCGCTTTTCGAGCGAATAGACACGCATCGTGAGCAGCCCGCGCTGCTTGAGATACTCGTCCAGCGCTGCGTCGTTGAGCGCATGATCCGGCGTCGGGGCGGCCAGCCTCGCACCGGCCACGGTGGCCGCGAGCAGAGCCGGGATCACAGCAGGAATGAGATCAAGGAGTCGGCGCATAGCTCACACGATCGAATCCCGCGTCTTTCGCGGCTTGCATGGCGGCGGCGATATCGCCCACAAATGTGTTCGCGTCTGATCGAACGATTAGTCCACCCTGCTTGGGAGATTGAGCGAGGGCGACCACCAGCGCGTCGAACGACGGCAGGTCACGCTGCCCGATTCTGAACACCACGCTGGATCCGGCGCGAGCCACACGTAGTGAGACCGGCGGCAGATCGGGCGCCTTCGCGCCGGGAGCAGCGGCCTTCTCGAGTCCCGCGGAAATCCGAGATTCCGGCGCCGTCAGAGTTCCGGCGAGCATGAGATAAAGCAGAAGGAACAAAACAATGTCGATGAACGCGACGAGCGACAGCCGCGGGATCGATCGAATGCCTCGCTCCTCTGATCGGCGGAAGTTCAAGGCTTTGACCCTCCTCCGCTTTCGAGCGAAGAGGCGCCTCGCGACCGGTGCGCTTCACCGGTCGTGGCCAGCCGCCAGCTGTCCACCCCTTCGGCGCTGAGCGCACCGGCGAGTTTCTGCAATTGCGGCGCGGGCGTCGATCGATCGGCCCGAATGATGACGTCGAGAAAGTTTCCTGTGCGTTCAGCACGCTGCCGGTCGATCGCCACCATCGTCGTGAGGCGTTCCAGCGGATAGTTTCGTCCGGCGACCGAAAGCCGGCCGTCTTTCTCGAGATCGATGACCACCGCCGCGTCCGCCGCCGAATCCGGTCTTGGATGGGCGTCGCCGGGCTGACGCGGAAGGTCGAGATCGCGCTGGGCAATTCGCGAAAACTGCGAAGACATCATGAAGAAAATGGTGAGCAGGAGGACGACGTCGATCATCGATGTGATGTCGAAGCCGGCTTCGGGCATTTCTTTGTTGCGGTTAAATCGCATTTCGATTGGAACAACAGATCAGGCGACTTCCACGGGTTCGGGGTTTTCGCTCGCGATTCGCGGAGACCGTCTCTCAGAGCCCGGGGTGCTCAGCGTCGCCGCGAGGTCTTCCACGATTTCGCCAACAGCGGCGGCAAGCCTTTCGACGCGCCGGCGAAGGATCGTGTACAGCACCGTGCAGGGAATCGCCACGAGCAGCCCCTGCGCCGTCGTCACAAGTGCGAGCGACATGTAGTTTGATAGTTCGTTCGAGCGAGCGGCGCCCTCGAGCTGGCCGATCGTCGCGAACGCCCCGATCATGCCGATCGTGGTGCCCAAAAGCCCCATCATCGGACCGATGGCCGCGATGATGGCGATGCCATCGGTAGTACGGATCAGCTTTTCAACCTCTTTCGTCCCGGAATCTTCGAGCGCTGTTCGCAACTCAAGAAGCCCGAAACTGGAGCGGGAACATCTCGTGAGCGCGGCCGCGAAGGTATTGGCCAGGAAGCTCTTGTTCTCGTCTCGCCTGCAGAATTCGATCGCCCCGGCAGTGTCGGCGCGTTGGAGCCGTTCCTCGAGCCCGAGCACCACTTCGGTCGGCGCCATCACCGACATGCGCACCTTCAGAAGATGCGCGATCAGCAGCGCCACCGCCACAATCGAGAGCAACACCAGCAGGTAGCCGATTAATCCGCCGGCCTGGATGTACTCGAGCAGTGAGCGGCGCGAGGCGCCGGCCGCGGCCTCAGCCAGAGTGAAGGGAAATCCTCCGAACAATGTCATCACGGCTCCTTCGCGGACGAATCCGGGGTTGGGGTCGGGGCTGAAACGGGGGCGGCCGGCGATCCGGCTGAAACCTGCGCAAGAGCGCGACGGACCGCCGCAACTCCCGGAGAATCCAGAATGACATCGCCGACGAAGCGCCGCTCGAGATCTTCGAGAACCGCACGCGCGCCTTCAAAATCAGAAAGCACGACAAGTCCGTGCGCGGCGCTGACCAGAGCCAGCGATACTCCCGCGCCGAGCGGCAGGGAATCCGCGGGGCGCGACGCGATCCAGAAAAGATTGAGTATGCCCGAGCGCCGTTCGTCGGCGCCCGGCTCGAGTAGCAGCGATCTCCCAAGCGCAAGGCGAATCCAAATCTGCTTCCACATCGGCACATCGGATGCCAGGCGCGACGAAAGCCGCTGTCGCGCCTCCGCTCGAACCATCGGATCCTCCGATTCAGCAAGTACCATCTCTCCGGCCAAGTTCGCCCATCCGGGATCCTTGAGGGCAGAGGAAGGGTCCAGTCCCCATGCCTGTCCGGTGTCGCGCCGGGCCGCGACCGTGTAGATCAGCACCAGGTCATCGCCTGTTGGATGCGTGACGGGCTTTCCCGAAGGCACGACCGCTTGGGCCGCCAGCCCCCGTACCGCCGTCGAATCTGTCCAGATTGGCGGCATCGCTTCAATCCAGATTCCGGAGCCTTCAGAAATGCCGAGTCGGGATCGCTGGATGGCAAGTTGCTCAGGCGAAACTTGACCAGCCTGCCGCACCCATTCGGTCCAGGGTTCCACGGCGGTCGCGAACGCTCCGCGATGCGCCCGGCAGGCGGCGAGCCCGGATGCGACCTCGGCACGCGTGGGGCCAGAGACGCCGCTGGTGCGTGTCCACAGCTTTTCGAACAGCGGTTCGGCGCCCCCTTCGTCTTCCCGGCTCAATCTCGCGCTCGCGCGCCAAAGGTCTGTTGCGAGCGCGCGCTGCTCTTCAAACTTCAGAGCAAGAGGACCCGTCACCGCTCGAACCTGCGACAGGGACTCGACCCGGCTCGGCCGACCCCGCTCTTCAGCGATTGTGACTCCTGCGGGCGAAACATCGGAGATCGCCATGCGGGCGCCGCTACGGAGCTGGGCGAACGAATCCTCGGCGCGGGCTCCGAATGCGGTCGCTCCGCACGTCACGAGCAGCAGCAACGACCGAATCATGGCCTTGCTCCGGAGATGAAGGTGTAGGTCCCCCTGGACTGGGTCGCGATACGGCGCATCTGCAGCTCGGACTCGCGGCTCATGAAGGCGATGCAGTGAATCGGGATTCGAGGAGAATTCATCCGCGCGATCTCATCCGCCACCGAAGCGTCAAATTCTCCGTCGGTCATGAAATAAATCGCGTCGGGCCTCGGCCGCAGTTTGAACGCGGCGCGGAATGCGTTGATCGGGATCGTCCCGCCGCGCGGATTCAATCCGGCGATGCACCGTCGTGCCCAGCGCTTTCTCTCCTCGATCGCCTGCGACCAGTCGCGCGCGTTCCCGAGCGGCGTGGCATCGTCAGAAAACGTGAAGACCGCAAAGGTTGATGTCTCGACAAGATTCTGAATCGAGCGGACGAGTTGAGCGCGGAGAGCGTCGATCTTGCCGCCGACGCTCATGGACCCCGACACATCGACAATGAAGACAAACCGACTGCCCGTGGCCTCGACACCGAAAAACGAGGCGCCGCCGCCGCCTCCTCCTAGGCCCAGACCGTCCCCCATCGCCTCGTTGGCGGACACGTTCCCCGCGCCCGAGAGAGCGCCCGATTCCAGATTCTCGGTTTGAGCCAGCGATGGATCACGCGGCACATCGAGCGGTTGCTCCGGGCTCATCTCCCGAAGTTCCGACGCAAGGTCGCCGGACGACGGCGTCGAGATCTCGATCGAACCCGCCATCAGGTCGCTCAACTCGGGCCCTCGCATCAGCGCAAGCCCCGGCGGTTCGTCCGGACCGGCTGAAGCTGTGCCACCGATTCCGTAGAACACGCGTGAAGAGATCAGCAACCCGACAAAGTGAAAGAGCAGCGACAAGATCAGCCCGACGAGCAGCGCCCGGCGAGCGAGCCGGAACACCAGGTGGGATGTCGGCTCGGCCGCAACGGCTCCGTCAGCAGTCGTCAGTTCTGATTCTGGATCGAAGACCTGCTCCATGGAATGGAATTATGGCTTCACCGGAAGCTTCCGCCTGTGGGGGTACAGCACCAAGGCCGCCTTCCCGCGACTGGCCCAGGCTCCTGACTGTTCCACAAACCAGAGCGATTGGTTGCTTTCGAGGCAAGAATCGGCATCGGAAGATCGCCCAAAGTCAAGAAAAACTCGACTTCGAGGACCACAAGGGCCGCGCAAGGTTGACGCGCGAAGCCCCTTCGGTTTCAATGCCCGGTTCGAACGATCAAGGAGCGACGATGCCAATCAAGGAAGCGCCCCGCAAAGTGACAGGCGCAGGGACCGGGTCAGGCGGCTCGGGGAAATACAAGCGAGTGCTGCTCAAACTGAGCGGCGAGTCTTTCTGCAAGCCCGGCGGATTCGGGATCGGCTCGGAAGAATTGCACTGGATCGCGAACGAGATCCGCGAAGCCGCCAAGCTCGGAACTCAGATCGCGGTGGTTGTCGGAGGAGGCAACATCATCCGCGGGGCGCAACTGGCCGAAGCCGGACACATTCACCAGGCGACAGCCGACCATATGGGCATGCTGGGCACGGTGATCAACGCGCTCGCCCTCAAAGAGAAACTCAAGGAGCTGGGCAACGAGTGCCGCGTGATGTCGGCGATCGAGATACGCGCGGTCGCCGAGCCGTTCATCCGGGGGCGTGCGCTGCGCCACATGGAAAAGGGTCGGGTCGTCATCCTGGCGGCGGGCACCGGCAACCCGTTCTTTACGACCGACACCTGCGCCGCGCTGCGCGCGACGGAACTGGAATGCGAGATTCTGCTGAAGGCGACCAAAGTAGACGGCGTCTACACCGCCGACCCGAAAAAAGACGCAACCGCCAAGCGATTCGAGACGCTCTCCTTTGCTGACGCTCTGGCAAAGCAACTGAAGATCATGGACATGACGGCGCTGGCGATGTGTCAGGAGCACGAAATTCCGGTTCTCGTATTCGACTTCAATAAGAGCGGAAATATTGCGCGCGTGATCAGGGGCGAACAGGTCGGCACGCTTGTGACCGTGCGGTAGACACGCGGATTCGCTACGATCGGGCATTCCGGAGTGAACACCAATGAGCGACCCAGACACCATCCTGCTCGAAACTGAAGAATCGATGTCCAAGGCGCTCGAGTACCTCAAGAGCGAGATCCGTGGCATCCGGACGGGGCGCGCCAGCCCGGCAATGGTCGATTTCATCAAGGCGGACTATTACGGCACGATGACCGACCTGAAGAGCCTCGCGGCAATCAGTGTTCCCGAGCCATCGCAGCTCCTCATCAAGCCGTTCGATGCCGGATCCGTCGGCGCGATCAAGCAGGCGATCGAGGCTTCGGGCCTGGGCCTGAATCCTCAGGTGGAAGGAAAACAGATCCGCCTGATCATCCCGGCGCTCTCGTCCGAACGGCGCACGCAATTGTCGGCCAAGGTCAAGAAAATGGGCGAAGAGCAGAAGACGGCGATACGCAATGTCCGGCGCGACGCCAACAAGCACGCCGAGGGATTGTCCAAGCAGGCCGGAGCGCACTTTCCCGAAGACGAGATCGAGACGCTGAAGGAAGAAATCCAGAACCTGCTCAAGAAGTACGAGGACGAGATCGACAACCGCGTGGAAGAAAAGGTCAAGGAGATTCAGACCGTTTGATATCCATGCGGACTTGGAACCGCTTTCACGGAAGTTATTCGACAAACGCCCTGCAAATGCAGGGCGTTTTCTGTTTATGACGACACAAGAATCTTGAACTTGCGGACCGCGCGCAGGGAACCTTGCAAAGTTCGTCTGCGCATGGCATTGTGAGACTGACTACGAGAGTCTCGAAGAGCGGTCGGGGGTGCGCTTCCGTTTCGGTGCAGCCGACCGAGCTTCAGGGAAGGGGAAAAAGGGATGACACCCGTTATACGTGAAACCAGGCGCTTCGGCGCCGGCGCGATCGCCGCGCTCGTGTCGATTTCTGCATTCGCAACAAGCGAAGCGTTGGGCTCGCTCTCCGACCCGGCGATTTCCAACAAGATCAATAGCCGGATTTCCCGGCGCGTGGATGCCATCAATACCGGCAACTACGGCGCGCACCTGCCGGGAGCGCTCGTGATCCTGTCGCCGACGCTCTCTCCTCAGCTTGAAGCCGCAACCCTCGAGCCGTTCAACCCGGGTCCGGCCGGACTTGGAGGCATCGCGCCGACGAACAGCTTCGACGCCAATATCGTCTTGCAGCGGGGCACGGCGGACGACGCCTGCCGCGTGATCTACAGGTCTGATTTCGATTCTCCCCTTCAGGAAACACTGCGCGACGAGTGGTCGTACGGCGATGTGCAACAGGCCAAGCAGGGCCGTCGATTCCTGGGCACGATCGGGAACGGCTCGACGACGCTGACCGTATCTCAGGCTCCTCAGAACGGCGACTACATCATCCAGTTTGACGTGCTCGCGTTGGGAAACTGGCGCGGGAACACCACCGGAAACGGCGCTCCCGAGGTGTTCGGCGTCCGCGTGGTCGATGGTCCGACACTCACCGAAACGAACTTTGCGACCGCTCCCGGGACCATGCAGGCTTATCCGGACACCGTCGGCCGTTCGAATTTCGAAGCGGGTTACCAGGCGGTGGAATCTTTCAGCACCTCCGACGGTCAAACCGCGACCGTCTACCGCCTGACCTACCGCTTCAACCGCACAAATGCCGCGGCCGAAAACGGAACCGACGACATCCGCATCGAATTCTTTGCGCGGGGGCTCTCGAGCAAAGAATCGCCGGAATGGGGCCTCACCAACGTCGTGCTCGCGCTCATTCCCGATTCGGGATCGCAAGGTGGCGGCGGCGGCTCCGGCACCAATCAGTATCACGGCGAATGGGGCAACCCGTACGTCGCGGCGTACATCCCCAATGACTTTGGAATGATGCCCGCGACCGGATCAAGTCCGAAGTCGTCCTCGAGCGCCGATCGGCAAGTTCCCGCACCCGGCGGTGTTGTCTTGCTGAGCGCCATTGGGCTTCTCGGGGCCAGCCGTCGCCGGCGCTGAGCCGCCTCCCGAACCTCGATCAGGCGCGCAGCCCATGCAAGCCACTATTTGAAGAGCTCGCGGCAGAAGCCGAGATCTTCGGAAGTCATCGCGGGATCGGATGCGCCCTTGAGGTTGCAGGCCGCCTGTCGAGAGTTGCGGAATCCCGGAATCGTGCTGCATACGTGTGGATGAGCGAGCACGAAGCGGCACGCCGCGGAAGAGAGCGATTCGACCGAATTGCCGAATCGCTCCTTGAGCTTCGCCATTTTCGGCTTGAGTTCCCGCAGCGCCTCCGGAAGCATGTCCTTGCGGTTGTTCCGATAGTCGCCCTCGGCGAACTTGGGCGGGTTGTCGGGATCAAACTTGTCGAGCAGGATTCCCTGATCCAGCGGCCCGAATCCGACGAACGTGGACCCGTACTTCTCCATCAGAGCGGGCACCTTCGCCCCCGGACGGATGAATTGGTCGTAGCGCATGTTCGCCTTGTTCTGGAGAACATCCGGCCGTACGACGGGGATGGCGCGTTCAAAGTCCTCTTCGGTGTACGCGCTCTGCCCCACCGCCCTCACCTTGCCCTCTTTAACGAGCGCACGCATCGTGTCCGCCGCCTCCTGCAAATAGTCGTGCTCGCGCCCGTCCACGGTCGGACCGACAAACGTTCCGTGATGGAAGTAGTAAATGTCGATGACGTCGGTCTGCAGGTTGCGAAGCGACTGTTCGCACTGGTGCCGGATGTTTGACGGCTCGTACGCGTTCGCGGCAGTTCCCTTGAAGTGACCAACCTTGGTCGCGATGACCTGATCCTGCCGCTTCACGCCGAGTTTTCGAAAGCAATTGCCGAGCGTGCGCTCCGCGCGCCCGTTTCCGTAAACGTCCGCATTGTCCCAGTGGTTCACGCCGGCATCGAGTCCGACCTTGATGCCATCGCGGATCTCATCCTCGTTGACGTCCGCCCAGCCGATCGGTTGTCCGTTGGATGTGGACCAGTTCGGACCACCCATGGTCCAGCAGCCGAACCCGATTTCCGAGACCTTGATTCCGGTTTTCCCGACAGTGCGGTAACGCAATTCGCGCTCCTCCGTTTATTTGAAAATGAGGATCCCGGGGTGCATCAGGAGCACCGGTTCACGCCGGAGTTGGAGCAAGCCGTCCATGGCCTCTGAAATCTGACTCCAGGCGCGCTCTCCGACAACGCTCGTTCCGATCCGTCGCAATTCCGCGAGCGCACTCGGCGTCGCCGGCGCTTCCGCCGAGCCAAAGGCATTCTCGATCATGTCCGCAAAGGATGGAGGTTCGGGGTAGTCGACAACCTCGTACGTCTCGAGATTGAGTTGCTTGCTGAGATCATCGAGCGCATCCCGCAGCCCTCCCACCTTGTCAGCCATTTTCAAATCGATCGACTTCTGCCCGGCGAATAGCCACCCGCCCGCGGTCTTCGACAGATCGATTCCGTGCCGCCCCTCCGCGACCCGCTTCTTGAACAAATCGAATGTCTCGGTCATCTTCGCGCGCACGAGCCCGAGCTGCTCGTCGGTCCACGGCGTCGTGGAGTCAAACATCCCCGCCATCGGGCCGCGCGAGCGGCTGGTCACGTGCACTTTCAGATGGTCGTAAAGCCCGCCCAGGCTGATCTTGCCCCCGACGACGCCGATGCTGCCGACGATACTCGAAGGGTTCACATAAGCCCTCTGACCGGCGCTGGCGATGTAGTAACCGCCGCTGGCCGCCATGCCGCCGACGCTGATCCACACCGGCTTCTTGGCCGCGACGCGCTTGAGGCCCTGCCAGATGACCTCGCTCGCGACCGCGCTGCCGCCGGGAGAATCAATCCGGACGATCACGCCTTTGACCAGGTCCTCATCGAGAATGTCCTCGAGCGCGTTGCGGACCGTGCGGCTGCCGACGCTGCGATCGCCGCTGAACCCGGCCTTGGAGTCGCCATCGACGATTGTTCCGTCAATGTGCAGGATCGCGATGGAATCCTGAGTGATCTCCCGCTTCTGCGGCTTCATGATCGTCGAGAGAATCGTAAAGGGATTGGCCGAAGCCAGATCGACCTCGTCCCGCGCCGCGACGAGATTGACGGTCTTCTGCGAGTCAAGCCCGCTCTTGGATGCAACGTGCTTGAGCAGGTCGGGCAGGTCGAGCTGCGAATCAACGAGCCCGACCGAGATCGCGTCCTCCGAATCCGCCATCCACGCCTTTTTCATCGCCGCGTCCAGTTTCGCGTCGTCCATCGAGCGGCCTTCTTTGATGACCGCTCGCTGATTGGCGTAGAGACTGTCGAGCAACTGATCGATGTTCTCGCTCCACGGCTTGCTGGGCGAGCTCCGCGTCATCTGCTCGTTGGCGCCTTTGTACTCGCCGATCTGAACCAGATCCGCCTTCAGGCCCGCCCACCCGAGCGTGTCCGCAAGGAACATCTCTTCCATGTGCATGCCGGGCAGGGAAACCGGGCCGGCTTTCTGAATGATGATCTCGTCCGCGTAGCTTCCAAGAAGCAGATCGGTCGCGTCGTAGCTCTCGCTGAAGACCGATACCCGCTTGCCCTTCGCACGCACCCGCTTGATCGCCGCACCGAGTTCTTCGGTCTGCGACATCGTCAGCTTGGCGTCTTTGAGACGGATCAGCACCGCCGCCACATCGTCTCGGTCGACGGCCGAGTCGATCGCGTCGACGAGTTCGCGGAGTGTGGACCCGCTCTTTGCGCCGAAGAACGACATCGGGCTCGAGCGAGCCGGGGGAGCGCCCTTGATCTCCAAGTTGCCGATTCTTCCCTTGGAGTCGGCGCCTCCGCCGAGCGCGAACGCGCCGGAAAACATGGAACCGGCGAGCGCAGCGGCGAGAAGGACGCGGACCGAACGATGTGCAAAAGCCATGAGCAACTCCCTTTGCGGTGCGTGACGAATCTTTGGCGGTCCGGTGCCGCCCCTCTCTCTGCGTCCAATGAAAAAGAATCGCTCGCGATCGATCCCTTGGCACGATGCCGCTCATTTCATCCGTAGCCGAGACGCTCGAGGTCGTCCTCGTCCAGCCCGAATTGGTGACCGATTTCGTGAAGCAGCGTGATCATGATTTCTTCGTAGATCACGTCGTCGGCCTCGGGCTGATCGAATCCTCCCGCGAGCCCGATGATCCCCTCGCGAAAAATGTGGATATCCGAAGGCATGTCGCCGGAGCGCTCGACCGATTTGTCCGTGTTCGCAACGCCGGAATGCAGGCCGCACAGCGAAGTCGCGTCCTCCTCGCTTGCCGGGTCCAAGCCGAACTCCCGGAGCATCTCCGGCGTCGGGCGGTCGAGCGCGACCACCGGAACCTCGTCAAGGAGTTTGTGGAGCGCGGGAGGAAGCTGAGAAATCGCCTCCTCGAGAAGCGCATCAAACCGATCGCGGTCGCGGGAATTCAACACAGGTTCAGGATACGCGCGAGCTGGACGTGCTCAGAATGGAACCAGAGAACTGTCCATCGGTCACCGATTCGAGCGAGATGGGCGGGCTGAGCACGGCGGGGATGATGCGAGTGATGTCCACCACGACCCCCGCAATTCCGACCGTGAGAAACATCGATCCGACCGCAATGAGAACCGTCCCGAGAACCTGCGCGATCTGCTCGAGCCCGCCGCTCAACTGCGTCCCGACGAGGTGTATGGAATCTCCGATCGCAACCACCCCGAGCGCCCCGACCATTGCCAGCATCGTCTGGCGATCCACCTTGCCCGAACGAAGCAGCATCGATCGATGGACAAAGAGGCGGGCGTTCGGCCTCAGGCACGCAATGATGATCATCAGCAGCAAATCACAGATGAGCCGAACGGCCGATCGTTCGACGCTCAACTGACCAAGCGCGAGAAACGGCGTGGGCGAAACCGCATCGATGCGTGTGAGCACGATGTGGTACGCCAGCGCCAGCGGCAGATACAGCAGCACGCCGACCACCGCACGGGCGATGCCGTCCGCTGCGATCTGGGCGTGCGGCTTGATCAGTGCGATCGCACCGAGACCCGAGAGCAGCGTCGCGATCACCGCGGCATCCGACACCCAGCCCGGAGCCGGCCGCCCCGCAAGCTCCGAGGCTCGGACGCACCAGATGCACAGCGCCGCAAACAGCCCGCAAAGAGGCCACGCCAAAAGCCCGATCGATGTCAGGCGCGGAAAGTAGATCGGCTGAAGCTCGGTGGCGTGTGGATCGACCTTGGCGAGAATCGTGCCGCGGATCGACATCCCGCACTCGGGGCACCTCGCCCGGATCGAAAGTCCACGCAAGTTGTACTTGCAGCGCGCGCAGCGCAGATCGCCGGTCAGTTCCTTGGCAAGCAAGGGCTGGCCGTCCGGCACCGCATCAAACGCGGCGGACTGATTCGAATCAAACGTGCTTTCCAAGGCTGTCCGATGCCTCCGCACTTCCCGACGCGCCTTTTCCTGCCCCGCTCAACGCCGGAAGTCGTATTGTGTCCTTGTCGAAATCCGAACGGAAGTGTAATGCAAAGTTCGAACCCTAGCATTGAAATCCCGGGAGATTCGCATGGCAAGGCTGGTCCGGCACGAGCAGACAGGTCCAATCAAGATCGACCCGGCAACCTGGCCGAGAGATGAGCACGGCAACCTGAAAACGATTTTCGTCTGCGCGTGCGGCCTGTCCAGCAAATTCCCGCTTTGCGACGGCACACACAAGTCATGCCGCGAGGAACCGGGCAGGCTTTATACCTATGACCCGGTAACCAAGGCCGTGATCGATTCCATTCCCGAAAGCGAAGCCTGACGCGACACGATCATCCAGCGCTCAACCACCGTTCATCCACCGCTCAATGAGTTCGATCGGGTGGATCGCGTGTTGCTCCGTCGCGTCGTAGATCTGATGCCGGCAAGAAGTGCCGGGCGCACAAATCGGCGTGCCCGAATCCGCGGCTTTCGCCGCGCGAACTGCCGGCGCCAGCGACAGCTCGCAAATCCTCATCGACAGATCGAACTTGTCCTTGGCGTAGCCGAACGATCCCGCCATGCCGCAGCACCCGGTCTCGAGCGTTTTCACGCGAGCGCCCGCGAGCAACTTGAGTGCCGCCCCACTCGACTCGGCGCCCCAGAGCGCCTTTTGGTGACAGTGTCCGTGCAGAACAACGGGTGAAGTCTCGCTCGCCGCGACCGCCGTGGCATGGGCGATCGCTTTCTGATTCGGATGCGTCTTGGCTTCCTTCGCGAAAAACTCCTCCGCAAGAAAACACTTCGACGCGATCCGCTTCCGCAGGTCAAACGTGCTCTGAAGCTTCAGTTGAAGCCAGTCGTCCTTGATCGCGGAAAGGCACGAGGGCTCGATCACGAGGATCGCCCGGATCGACGGATCTTCCGCGAGCGGACGAAGCTTTTCGATGGTGCGATCGATCTGAGTCGTCGCGTCTTCGAGCAGCCCCGTTGAGATAAGCGTTCTGCCGCAGCATCCCGCATCCGCGAGCACGACCCGATAGCCCAGACGCTCGTACACGCGCTTGGCCGAAGCGCCGATTCCTGAATCAAGATACATCGTGAAGCAATCGCCAAAGAGCGCGACGGTCGGACGATCCTGCTTCGCGTGATTCGTTCTCCCGAACCTTTTCTTGAGGCTCGCCGAAAACGGCGGCACCGTTCGCCGAGGATGAAACCCCATCACGCCGTTGATGACCGCGCGCCCGATCGCCGAATTGTTCATCCGGTTTGCGATGCCATGCGTCATCGACCCGAGCTTTGCAAGCGGCCGGAAATGCCCGAGCAGCATCGCCTTCAGCGGCGCATATCCATTCTGTCGGTATCGCTGACCGGTGTATTCCGCTTTCAATCGCGCGATGTCCACGTTGCTGGGACACTCGGTCTTGCACGCCTTGCACGAGAGACACAGGTCCAGCGTCTCGATCGTCTCGGCATCGTTCCACGCCGGCTCGCTTCCCCCTCCCGAGAGTTGGCCGCTGATCGCCAGGCGCAGCGCGTTGCCCCGCCCGCGCGTGCTGTGTCTCTCATCGAGCGTGCCCATGTACGACGGGCACATGGTCCCTCCGGATTTCTTGCGGCAAACACCCGACCCGTTGCACATCTCGACCGCGCCGCCGAAACCGTGCTGATCTTCGTACTCGAAGAACGTGCTGACATCCGGAATCGGCGCCGGTTTGCCCGCGGGCTCGATGCGCAGATTCGCCGCGATCGACTCGATCGGCCGCGGCTCCACGATGTTCCCGGGATTCAAGAGATTGCGCGGATCGAAGACCTCCTTGATCTCGCGCATCGCGTGCATGAGTTCGGGCCCGTAGAAGCGCTCGAGCAAAGGACCGCGCACTCTTCCATCGCCGTGCTCACCCGACATCACGCCGCCAAGACTCTTCGCAAGGTCCGCCGCCTCGACGGCGATCGCCTGCATGCGCCTGCGATCTTCTTCATCGTGGATGTCGATGAGCGGCCGAACATGCAGCACGCCGACCGATGCGTGCGCCCAGTAGGCCGCGCGGGTTCCGTGCCTCGTCACGATCTGGCGGAGCTTGTGAACGAACTCGACGAGATGCTCCACCGGCACCGCGTTGTCTTCGATGAACGTGATCGGTTTTCGGTGACCGGGCACACCGTGGAGCAGCGGCTCGCCGGCTTTTCGAAGTTTCCAGGCGCTCGCCATCGCGGCGCCGTCCACAACTTCCTTCATCGCGACCGTGGGGAAGAGCCTGCGCAGTGCGCTGAACCGTTCGTTGAGCTCCTCCTTGTGGTTGCCGTAGTACTCGACATACAGCACCGCGCGCAGTTCGCCTTGCACCGGCTTTGGCATCAACTCGACATATTTTCGATACTCGATGTTCGCGCGCGCCAGATCGATCACCGTGTCGTCGAGCAGTTCGACCGCCGAGGGACCGGTTGTCAGGATCGGCACCGTCGCTTCGATCGCGGGATCAAGATCGGAGAAACTCAGGAGCGCGAGACCCTTGAATTTCGGGCGCGGGTGCAGCTTGAGCTGCGCGCCGAGCATCACCGCGAGCGTGCCCTCGCTGCCCGCGAGCAGGTGCGCAAGATTGACCCCGTCGAGATCTCCGTTTGCCTTCTCGATTTGATTGAGGATGAGATCGAGGTTGTACCCCGCGTTACGCCGAACGGTTTTCGGGAATCGCTCGCGAATCAAGTTCCTGTTCCGCAAGACGACATCGACGATGCGCCGCGTCAACCGCCCGATGTGCTCGTGGCGCGACGCGGCTCCCGCTTCGAGCCGCGCGACAAATCCATCCGCAAGACAGGCATCGACCTCGAGCAGATTCTCCGAGGTTCGTCCGTACAGGATCGAGCGCGCGCCCGCTGCGTTGTTGCCTATGAGCCCCCCGACGTTCGCGTGTTTCGATGTCGCGGGATCGGGCGCGAAAAAGAGCCCGGTCGATGCGATCTTCTCGTTCAGGTCATCGGGTGTGATTCCCGGCTCGACCCGGCACGACAATGCCGCGGCATCCACTTCGAGCAGCCGATTGCACCGACTCGAAAAGTCGATGACCACCGCTCGATTCGTGCACTGCCCCGCGAGCGAAGTTCCGCCTCCCCGCGGCAATATCGGGAGATTGCGCTCGAGGCAGAATCGGACGCCGCGAACCGCATCGTCGGTGCTCGCCGGGATGAACACTCCCAGCGGCTCGACCTGGTAGAGCGAGGCGTCGGTCGCGTAGAGAAGCCGATCGTGCAAGCCAAAGCGCACTTCGCCCTCGACCGCGGAAGCGAGCGCGCGGGCGATCGTGTCGCGATCGAAGTCGGGCGAAGGCAACGGCGCAGACCACGATCGCGCGATCGGCGGGCGGGATTGGTTGTTCAGAACCGGAAGGCTGCTCATTGCCGATACATCCCGCAAAGGCCGGAAGTTCGGCCAGAGTGAACGCGACACGCCGCACTATACGGATCGGCGTTCGCGGCACGATTGCTGGAGGGGTGCGCCCATCGTTCTGTTGTCAGAGTTATTCGACTGATGAACCCAACGAAGAGTCCATGCGCTCTATGTGCGGCGCACAGTGAAACGGAGTGAACCATGTCGAAATTGAATGCCGCACTTGTTCTTACGCTCGTCTCGGGGCTTTGCTGCGCACTTCCTTCGCCGCGGGCGATCGCAGGAAGTGAAGCGGTCGGCACAGCAGAATCGAGAAACGCCCCTGAGGTTTCGCTCCCGATCACCCGCATCACGCTCTACCGATCGGGCGTGGCTTCGTTCGAGCGCTCCGGCACGGTCTCCGGTGATGCAACTCTGAATCTGCGATTCGACAACGCGCAGGTGAACGATGTGCTGAAGTCGCTTGTTGCCGCCGATCTTTCCGGAAACGGCACCATCCGCGGCGTTTCGTACGCGAGCAATGCGCCGCTGGCACGGAGGCTGGCGGCGTTCGGAATCAACCTGGGCGATGACCCTTCCATGGGAACGCTTCTCGGTCGGCTGCGCGGCGCCGAAGTGAAGATCGCGACGGCGAACGGCACCGTCACTGGCACAATTCTCGGCAGCGAGATGCGCGAGGAAGCCAGCGGCAATGCCCGGAAAACAATCCAGGTTCCGTTTCTGAACATCGTTGGGAAAAGCGGCATTCACTCCGTGAATCTCTTCGAGGCTCGCACGATTGAACTGACCGATCCCGAGCTTCAATCCGAACTCACCAAGGCGCTCGCGGCGATCGCGCAGCAGCGCCGAGAACAGAGCCGATCGCTCGATGTCTCGTTCACGGGCAAGGGCGATCGCAAGGTCGCGCTGATGTACACGCACGAATCGCCGGTGTGGAAAGCCTCGTACCGCGTGCTGCTCGGCGATGACGCCAAGACACGACTGAGCGGCTGGGCGATCATCGAAAACACGACGGATGAGGATTGGACCGACGTGCAGTTGTCGCTGGTCTCCGGGCGCCCCGTCAGTTTCACGATGGACTTGCAGGAGCCGCTCTTTGCGTACCGCCCCTCGGTCGCGGTACCTTCGGTCGGAGGGATGCTGCCTCGGCTGTATGAAGAGGAAGTCGATCGGCTTGCCAGTGCGGGGTCAAAGGATGAGAAAAAGGTCGCGGGGCGACAGCTGTCGGCGGCGGCGGCAAAGTCGAAGTCGGGCGATGCACGCAACTACGGATTTGCCGACGCTCCGGCGGCGCCCGCCGTAGACGCGGCCGCAACTGGCTGGGCCCAATTGAGCTCCGAGTCGATGGCGGATTCGATGGCCTCGGGCGCTTCGGGCACAGTGACGGGCGAAGTCTTCCACTACGACGTCAGCACTCCAACGACGATCGCCCGCCAGAGTTCCGCGATGATCCCGATCGTCGGCGCTGATGTGAAAGCACGTCGCGTCAGCATCCTCTCGCCCGGTCCTTCCAATCAGACTCGCTACCCGATGCGCGGCATGGAACTGACCAATTCCACCGACCTGCAACTTCTGCCTGGCCCTGTTGCCGTCTATGACTCCGGTGTCTACGCAGGCGATTCGATGATCGAGCAGATCGGCCCGGGCGACTCGCGCCTCATCTCCTACGCCACCGACCTCGAAGTCCCGGCGACCACGGATGAATCGGCGACTTCGGATATCAAGCGACTGCGCATCGTCCGCGGCAGTTTCGAGCTCCGCACCAACGCGACGCAAACCACAACGTACAAACTGCGCAACAAAGACGAGAAGGCAAGCCGCACCGTCATTCTCGAGCAGATGCGCCTCGGCGGATACAAGCTCGCCAACCCGTCCAAGCCCACCAGTGAAACCGGTTCGCTCTACCGGTTCGAAGTGGAACTCAAGCCCGGCGAGTCGAAAGAGTTCAAGGTCGTGCAGGAAACCGCCGGCACCTCGACACTCGCGCTCAACTCCTACGACGACCGCTCCATCGTCGCGTGGCAACAGGAAGGGAAAGCTTCTCCTCAGGTTCTTGAAGCCTTTCGCGAAGTCGCGAAGCGGCAGAGCGCGATCAAGTCGCTCGAACGCCGCATCGCGGACCTCGATGCCGAGTGGAAGCGGACCAGCGACGACCAGAACCGTACGCGCGAGAACATGCGGACCATCGACCGCAACAGCGATCTTTACGCGCGATACATGAAGAAGCTGGGCGAGCAGGAAACCCAGGGCGAACAGATCGGAGCCGAAAACATCCAGAGCAAGGAAAAACTGCGCTCGATGCAGGACGACCTTGCCAAGTACATCAGCGAGTTGAACGTGGAGTGAACGGCCGCTCCCAGAATGTCAGCCCTGTGTGAGGGCCATCAGTGTCTGGGATTCCGGCGATTCCCTTCTCTTCTTTTCTTTTCTCTTCTTCTCTCTCCTTTCTCTCCTCCCCCAACTCCCCCACTCCCCCCCCAGTTCGGCGATAGCCAGAAACCCAGAATGCACCTTCCTCACGCGGGGTTGAATATCTGGGGAATCCGGCTCTGAGGCGGCAGGCCGAAGGCGTGGCACAAGACGGCCTCCCGGAAGGGCTCCAGGCGGCCCGGAGGCGTGCGGGGAGGACAGAGCCACCCTCAGACCAGAAGCACGCCGATGAGCCGTGAGGTCACGCCAAGGCCTGCTCGATGTCGGCCATCAGGTCCTCGACATCCTCGCAGCCGACGCTCAGCCGGATCAGACCGTCCGCGATGCCAAGGATCGCCCGGGCCGGAGCGGGCACGCTCGCGTGCGTCATGATCGCCGGATGTTCGATGAGGCTTTCGACGCCTCCGAGCGATTCGGCGAGCGAGAAGAGTTTGGTTTTCTCGAGTACCTTGCGCGAGGGTTCCAGGCCGCCCTTGACGACGCACGAGATCATGCCGCCGAAGCCGTTTCGCATCTGTTTCTTCGCGAGGGCGTGCTGCGGGTGGCTGGCGAGGCCGGGATAGATCACCTTCTCGATCTTCGCGTGATTCTCGAGCCACTGGGCGATCTTGAGCGCGTTCTCGCAGTGACGCAGCATGCGCAGGTGGAGCGTCTTGGTGCTGCGGAGCATGAGGAAGCAGTCCATTGCGCCGGGCACCGCCCCCACCGCGTTCTGAACATATTTCAAGCGCTCGCCCAGTTCTTCGGTTTTGGTCACGATCGCGCCGGCGACCATGTCGCTGTGGCCGCCGATGTACTTGGTGCACGAGTGCAGCACGACATCCGCGCCGTGCGCGAGCGGATTCTGCAGATACGGAGAGGCGAAGGTGTTATCGACGACGAGCAGCGGCTTTGCGAGGGGCGTACCGAGCGGCCCGAGCGACTTGTCCGTGTTCCCGTGGTCGCTCACTTTCGCGCTATCGACCAGTTTCCGCACGCCCGCGATGTCGATCACCTTGAGCATCGGGTTGCTGGGTGTTTCGAGCCAGACCGCGCGGGTCTTGGGCGTCATTGCGCGCTCGACCTCTTCGAGCCTTGTCATGTCCACCCGCGTGTACGACATGTTCATGTGCCGGAAGACCTTGTCCATCTGGCGGAACGAGCCGCCGTAGACATCATCAGAAAGCACGACGTGATCGCCCGCGCGCAACTGGTGGAGCACGCAGTCCATCGCGGCAAGGCCGCTCGAGAACGCGAGGCCGACTTTGCCCCCTTCGAGTGCCGCGAGGTTGTCTTCGAGCGCCTGGCGCGTCGGGTTCTTGCTCCGCGCGTAGTCGTATCCGTCCTTGAAGACGCCCGGCGATTTCTGCACAAACGTGCTCGTCATGTAGACCGGCGTCATGATCGCGCCGGTGGTCGGGTCGGGCTCCTGCCCGGCGTGGATGCAGTTGGTTCCGAAACGGTGGGATTCATTCGACATATGTGTGCTCAAATTTGAGAGAACGCGGAGTCGCGGAGAAGGCGGAGATACGCGGAGAATTCAATGAGCGAAATCAATTCTCATCTCTCCGCGAAACTCCGCACCCTCCGCAACTCCGCGTTCTCCCTCTGCTCTTCTGAACGGACTTATCGCCCCTTCTTGCTCATGAAATCGATCACGTCGATCTGGCTGACGACACCGACGATCTTCTCGTTGTCCACGACGATCGCGACCTGGTTGGTCTCGAAGATGCGGTACAGCTCTTCGATGCGCGCCTTGGGATAGATCAGCCCGCCGATGCGCTGCGAGACCACCTTCACCGGCGACGACATCTGCGCGTGACCGTCCTGGAGCCCGCGCAAGATGTCCACTTCCGCGACGATCGCGTGCGGCCGGCCCTTGTCGTCCACGATCGGCACCTGCGAAACACCGTGTTTCTTCAGCAGCGCGATCACCGACTCGATCGAGTCCGTTTCCTTCGCCGTGATGATCTGGACCTGACGCCCCTTGAGAACATCCTCGACCAGTCCCATATCGCGGTCGCTGCCGAGAAACCCGTAGTCCTTCATCCAGGCATCGTTCAGGAATTTGGTCGTGTAGCGCGTCGCCGAATCAGGAAGCAGGGTGACAACCGTCTTGCCCGGGCCGAGTTGCTTGGCGATTTTCACCGCGATGTGGACATTACAACCGGAGGAACCGCCGCAGAAGAGACCTTCCTCACGCACCAAGCGGCGCGCCATCGTGAACGCTTCCTTGTCGTTGGTCTGGTGGAACTCATCGACGACGCTGTAGTCCATGGCGTCGCAGAGGATGTCTTCGCCGATTCCTTCCACCTTGTACACATGAGGCGTCGGCATCGTCTTGGTGTAAAAATAGTGATAGTGCACGCTGCCGATCGGATCGACCCCGACGATGCGCACGTGCGGATGGTTCTTTTTAAAATAGCGACCGATCCCCGAGATTGTGCCGCCCGTGCCCGCGCCCGAAACGACCGCGTCCACCTTGCCGCCGGTTTGCTTCCAGATCTCCGGCCCCGTCGAGAGCATGTGCGCATCGATATTCAGCGGGTTGTGATACTGGTTCACGTAGAACGCGCCGGGGGTCTCGCGGGCGATGCGCTTGGCGGTCTCGACGTAGTGCTGGGGTGAATCGCCTGGGACATCGGTCGGCGTGATCACCACCTCGGCGCCGAAGGCCTTGAGCATGTTCACTTTCTCGAGGCTCATCTTGTCCGGCATCGTGAAGACGCACCGGTAGCCGCGCACCGCCGCCCACATCGCGACGCCCTGCCCCGTATTTCCGCTGGTGTTCTCGACGATGGTGGCGCCGGGCTTGATCAGGCCCTGCTTCTCGCTTTCGTTGAGGATATGCACCGCCATGCGGTCCTTGATCGAACCGGTCGGGTTCATGTACTCGCACTTGACCAGCACGGTGGCGGAATCGGGGCCGACGACTTTGTTCAGCCGAACGAGGGGAGTATTGCCGACAGCTTCGAGAATGTTTGCTTGCATGGGAGTGCGTTCACCTTAGCAAAAATGAGCGGCAAGAGTGATTCGGGGTTTGCCGACGATACGCCGGAATTTTCCCGGTGGTCGGTCGTGCGAACGTCGCGTTTGCCCCGCCTCTGTTGCGAGTCCTCGGGAAATCACGCATCGAAATGGTGTTTAGCCGCATCCAACAATACCTGTGCATCGAGAACCTTTGAAAGCCATGAGCACCGCAGCATCCCAAACCCGCGCGAAATCTCTGAAAGCACTCCGAGCCTCGGGCTGGAAGTCGCGGACGGTCAAATCCGAGCTTGCCGCGAACTTGACCTGCGCGCTTCGTTCCGGCGACACGCTTTTTCCCGGCATCGTCGGGTTCGACAGCACCGTCATCCCCGAGATCATCAACGCGATCCTCGCCGGACACGACATGCTCTTTCTGGGAGAAAAGGGTCAGGCCAAGAGCCGTCTGATGAGGCAGCTCTCCCGGTTTCTCGACCCCGCGATTCCGTATCTCGATATCCCCGCGAGCTTCCGCGGCGGCTCGCCGGTCCACGAGGACCCGGACCGCCCGATCACTTCCGTCGGAAGAGCTTTCCTCGCCGAGCACGGCGAGAACGCGCCGATCGCCTGGTGGCCCCGCGAGGAGCGCTACGCCGAGCGGCTCGCACCCGGAACAAAGTTCGCGGATGTCGTCGGCGAGATCGACCCCGGCAAACTCGCCTCGGGCGCGAGCATGTCCGTTGAAGAATCGCTCCACTTCGGCCTCATCCCCCGCATGCACCGCGGCATCTTCGCGATGAACGAACTGCCCGACCTCGACGATCTCGTTCAGGTCGGCCTCTTCAATATTCTCGAAGAACGCGACGTGCAGATCCGCGGCTACCCGATCAAGTTTGATCTCGACATCGTCGTGTTGTTTTCGGCGAACCCGAGCACGTACAACCGCTCGGGCAAGGTCATCCCGCAGCTCAAGGACCGCATCGGCAGCGTCATCCAGACGCACTATCCGCTCGAACGCGAACTCGGCATCGAGATCATGGAGCAGGAAGCCGCCAAGGGCGATGGCGGCAATGTCGGCGGATATTTGGGCGGCGAATACCCGGTCATCGTGCCCCCGTTCATGAAAGAGATCGTCGAGCAGATCTCGATTGCGGCACGCAAGAGCAAGTTTGTCGACCACGCTTCCGGGGTTTCCGCGCGACTCAGCATCGCGATGTATCGCACGATGATCGCTTCGGCGCGTCAGCGAGCGATCCGATTGAACGAGCGGCCGGCGGTGCCCCGGATCAGCGACCTCTCTCATTTCCATACTGCCGCGACGGGGAAACTCGAACTCGACATGATGGGGAGCCATCAGTTGTCCGAGCGTCAGGTGCTCGATGCCATCGCCGCCGAGGCGATCAAGACCGTGTTCGGCGAATATGTGAGCGAGCACGGCCTTGCCGAGATCGGCGAGATCTTCGCCAAGGGCGTGAAGATCGAAGTGGGCGACATGCTGCCGAGTTCGCACTACGAAAAGCTGTTGAAGCGCGTGCCGCCGGTGTGGGACAAGGCGTTTGAAGTGAACGCTTCGAGCGATGCGGCGGTCCGTGCGAGCTGCGTCGAGTTTGTGTTGAGCGGGCTTTATGCCGCGGACCGGATCAGCCGCTCGCAGCGCCACGGCAAGATCACGTTCGAAACCTGAGCGATCACAGATGAACTCCGGCAGCCCATCATCCGCCAGCGGCAGCAATCGTGGGGATACTGCCCCCGGACTCATCCACACGTATCTCGGCTACGACCCGAAGAATTTTCCTTCGCCGACCGCCGAGCCGCCTGACCTGGCGTCTGCCGCGATGGAGCACATGCTCGCGCACGGCTCGACGCGTGACCTGACGCCGGAAGAACTTGCGAACGCGATCCGGCTTGATCCGAGTATGTTTCCCAGGCTCGGACCGAGCCTGGATTCGCTCATCGCGATGCTGGAAGAACGGAAGCAGCGGATCCTCGAGACGTACGAAACCGATTCTGCTCGGAAGGCCGCCGCCGGTGAATACCGCAAGACGCTCGAGCAAGCGCGTCCGCCTTCGCGGTTTCGATCGGACTTCGAGAGGTTCGCGAGGTCGGAGCAGATCCGCGATCTCGAACGCCTGTGGAGCATGCAGGGGGACGACAACTCGCCGTTCGCTCAGGACCTGATGCGGATCACTTCCGCGCTCGGAGACAAGTACCAGCTCGAACATCTCGCGGGGAAATACGCGTTTACGGGTCGCGAAAAGACGGATGTGGAGCGCGCGCTCGAACTGAAGGAAGAACTCGAAACGATCGACCGCCTGCTCGCGCAACTGCGTGAGGCGATGAAGAACTCGCAGCTCGCGATCATCGACCTCGAAGAACTCGCTCAATTCGCCCAATCGCAGGACATCGAGAACATCAACGACCTGCAGCGCCAGGTCGAAGACTACCTGCACCAGGAAATGGAACGTCAAGGAGTCGAGCAATCCAAGCGCGGGCTCTCGCTGACCCCCAAGGCGACGAAGATCTTTCAGTCGCGCGTGCTCCAGGAAATCTTCAGCGAATTGCAGGCGGCGCGTTCGGGCAGGCACACCGGTCCGATCTACGGCGAGGGCGCGGTCGAACTGCCGCGCACCAAGCCGTACGAATTCGGCGACTCGATCGCCAACATGGACGCGCCGGGGAGCTTCATCAACGCCGCGGTGCGCTCGGCTCGAGAACAAGGCACCCGCAAGGCCCACGCTCGTCTCCGGCTCGATCTGTCCGACATCGAGATCCATCGCACGCGGAACAACCCGCGCTGCGCCTCGTGCGTGCTGCTCGACATGTCGGGCTCGATGCGCTACGGCGGGCAATACGTCGATGTGAAGCGGATGGGCATGGCGCTCGATGGGCTGATCCGTTCCGAATACCCCGGCGATTTTCTGCGCATCATCGAGATGTACACGTTTGCGAAGGTGCGTCCGGCCAGCGAACTCCCGACGCTTATGCCGAAGATGGTTTCCATCCACAACCCCGTTGTGCGATTGAAGGCGGACATGGGCGATCCGGAAGTGGTCGAATCGCGCGTGCCGCAGCACTTCACAAACATTCAGCGTGCATTGCAGCTCGCGCGGCAGTTGCTCGTGCCGCAGGACACGCCGAATCGCCAGGTGATGCTTGTCACCGACGGATTGCCGACGGCGCACTTCGAGGGCAGCGAGCTTTACATGCTCTACCCGCCCGACCCGCGCACCGAAGAAGCGACGATGCGCGAAGCAAACCTCTGCGCGAAAGAGAACATCACGATCAACATCTTCCTGCTCCCGAGTTGGTCGCAGACGCACGAGGATATCCGCTTTGCGCAGAAAATGGCGCAGGCGACGGGCGGGCGCGTTTTCTTCACCGGCGGCAAGGACCTCGACCGGTTCGTTTTATGGGATTACGTGAGCCAGCGACGCAAGGTCATCGGGTGAGAGACATTCACCACCGAGGCGCAAAGGCACAGAGAAGAGAAGAAGCGGTGAAGAAACAGATTGGGAAAATAATCTGCAGAGCTCATTCAGGGATGTTTCCAACCCCTTTTCCGTGGCTTTCTCTGTGTCTTCGTGCCTCGGTGGTGAATGTCTTTTCTACTCCTCAAACAGCGCATCCACAAACTTCTCCGGCTCGAACGGCTGCACATCGTCCGGCGTCTCGCCGACTCCGATGAACTTCACGGGGATCTTCGTCGCCTCCTTGATCGCGACGACGATTCCGCCCTTCGCCGTGCCGTCGAGCTTTGCGAGAAAGATGCCGGTCACGCCGAGCGCATCCGCCGGCTTGGGCTGATTCGCGCCGGCTCCCGCGATCGCGCGATCGAACTCTTCCGCCTGTCGCAGCGCATTCTGGCCCGCGGTTGCATCGAGGACGAGAAGCACTTCGTGCGGCGCGCCGGGGATCTGCTTCCCCACCACCAAGCGGATCTTCGTGAGCTGTCGCATCAGCGGGTCCTGCGTCTGGAGCCGTCCGGCCGTGTCGATGATCAAGACATCGGCGCCGCGCGATTTCGCCGCCTGGCACGCATCGAACGCGACCGCGGCAGGATCTCCCCCCTGCTGCCCCTTCACGACGTCGATCCCGAGCCTTTCTCCCCAGATCTCGAGCTGCCGCACCGCGCCCGCGCGGAATGTGTCGCACGCGCCGAGCATCACCTTGTTGCCCCGTGATTGCAGCAGTTTCGCGAGCTTGCTGATGCTCGTCGTTTTGCCCGCGCCGTTCACGCCCGTCACGAGAATTACTGTCGGCTTTGCGCTTGAGAGCCGCAGCTCGCGATCTTCGGGGGGCCACATCGAGCGGAGTTCGGACTTGAGGTAGTCAAGAACCTGATCTCCCTTGTCGATCTTGCCCGCGCGGAACTGCTCCTGGATGTGGGTGACGAAGCGGTCCGTCGTTTTGACGCCCACGTCCGCTTCGATCAAGCGCCTTCGGATTTCCTGGATCGTCGCTTCATCGAGTTTCCGACCGAGCAGGAGCGACTTCAGGCCGGTGACGAAGACCTCGCGCGTCTTCGCGAGCCCGCCCTTGATCTTCGCCGTGATCGCGGAAAACAGCCCCATCAGCCGCCCGTCTCCGAATCCTCATCGGCTTGAGCATCGGCCCCGGCGTCGGATTCTTTCGAAGGCTTTTTGGCCTTGGTCTCTTGCTTGGAAGCAAGCCTCTTTGCCGCCTGATCGAGCAGCGCGTTGATGAAACCGGGCGATTTCTCCGTGCTGAATTCCTTCGCGAGTTCGACCGCGGCGTCGATCGCGATCGGCGCGGGCACGCGCTCGCTGTGGATCTCGAAATGCGCCAGCCGGAGCAACGCGCGATCCACGGCGGCCTGCCGGTAGGCCGGCCACTCGGGCGCGAGATTCTTCATGACGTCGTCGCAGCGCTTGCGGTCGGCGTACGCCTCGCGCGCGAGTTCCCATGCCTTGCGCTGCGAACCGCGGTCGATTGTCGAGACATCGACTTTGGGATCGTCGCCGTGGAGCACCGACGATTCGAGTTCCGCATCGGTCAAATCGCCGCGAGCATCAAGCTGAAAAAGGGCGAGAAATGCCAGGCGGCGGATCAACAACTGTTCGGCCATTTCAACCCTTCCTCCTGCGGGCGACTGGTTTCATCCCGGCACGTGGCTTCGTCTTGTCGGGAAGCTTTCGACCAATCCTTGTCGTGCTTGCGTCGCGGATCGCGCTCAGCGATTCAATCGTGTCGAGCAGGGCTTCGACCGCCTCGGAGCCCTTGTTCCCGTGCTTGCCGCCCGCGCGCGCACGCGCCTGGGCGGCGTTCTCGACGGTCAGGACGCCGAAGGCGATCGGTACGCCGGTCTTGAGCATCGAATTCTGGATCGCGCCCGCGACGCTGTCGGCGATGACGCGGTCGTGGATCGTTTCGCCCCGGATCAGGCAACCGAGCGCGACGACGCCGGAGAACCGGCCGCTCCGTGCGACGGTATCGCAAAGCACCGGCAGCTCGAACGCGCCCGGCGCATCGAACACTTCGGGGGTTCGACCGGTGCGGCGGACCGTCGTCTCGATCGCGCCGAGAACAAGCCGATCGGTGACCGTCGCGTTGTAGCGACTTACAACCACCGCGATCCGAGGCGAGTCTTCCCGCCCGGCCTTTTTCACAGGTCCCTTTCTCGACGCCATAGAGGGCGGATGGTACGTCCGGGCCGCTCGCTTTTCCGCTGGACTTCGCGCTTCAAACAAATCCGAGCGCGAAGAAGATCGTCGTGAAAACAAGGTCGCAGATGATGACCGCGACGACCGACTGCACGACCGTGCTCGTCGTCGCGACGCCCACGCCCATCGCGCCGCCAGTGACCTTCAAGCCGTTGTAACACGCGATGATCGCGATGAGCAGCCCGAAGACAGCGCCCTTCGACACGCCGGTGGCGAAGTCGACCAGTTTCACCTGGTCGTACAGGTTGCTCATGAACGCGGCATAGGGAATTCCGAGCGCAACCATGGATATGCCGAGTGCCGCGGCGACCGCGACGATGTCGCTGATCACGGAGATCGCCGTCAGGGAAAGGATCGATGCGATGACGCGCGGCACGACGAGGAACTTGACGGGATTCATCGCGCAAGCTTCGAGGGCCTCGATCTCTTCGCCGACGACCATCGTGCCGATTTCGGCGGCGATGGATGCGCCGGCGAAACCGGTCAGAACGATTGCCGCGATGAGCGGGCCGAGTTCTCGCAGCACCGCGACGCCGACGATGTTGGCGACCTTGTCCTTCTGGCCGAACTCATCGAGCGGCGGACTCAACTGAAACGCGAGAATCAGGCCGACGCAGCCGGAGACCAGGCTGACGATGCCGATCGAGCGCACTCCGATGCGGACGATCTGGGACACGATCGCGGATCGACCGATGCGTACCTTCGGTTGATAGGTCGCACGGATGACCCAGTTTGCTGCGCTGAAAAACAGCAGCGTGATCGAGCCGATTTGCGACAGCAACCCGATGAGGCGTACCCAGATGAACAGGAACGGGTTCGCGGCCGCTTTGGATGGACTGTCGATTTCGCTCATGCTCAAGGCAACCGGATCAGGATTTGGAGATTGCGTCGCTCAGCGTTGGACAGATCTCAAAGACGGTGTCCAGCCTTGCGATCTTGAAAATGGCAAACACTTTCTCGTTCATTCCGCAGAGAATCAGCCGCGACTTGTTCCGCTTCGAGATCTGGAGCGATTCCACCAGGGTCGCGACGCCGGGCGTGTTCATGTAGTCAACCTTGGCGAGATCGACGATGATCCGAGCGGCCTTGGAATCATGAGCCTTTCGGAGCCAGGTGCGGAAGACGGTGGCCTCGCTGTAACCAATTTCGCCTTGCGGCGAAACGATCACGTTGTCACCTTTGGTCTCGAACCCAACTTGCAACGTCTGTCCTTCAGGCATGACAACCCTTTCCTCCCTCGCACCCATCCGCGGTGCAGCCCGCCCCCGGCGCGGCCGCAGCCGTCAGATGCTTGATCATCGTGAGGCGCATTCCGCCTTCGGGGCGCTTTTCATAGCTCACCTTATCCATGACTTCCTTGATGACATGAACACCGAGCCCGCCCGGCTTCACATCGTGCAGTTCTCTTCCCTTGATTTTGTCCGGCTCGATTTGCCGGGCAAGATCCTCGATGACGATGCGGATGCCGCTTCCGCCATCGGCGAGTCCGAGCGGCCAGACTCCCAGCCAGATCGGCTGATCGGGCTTGCTCTCGTAGCCGTGGCGCATGATGTTGCAGAGCGCTTCATCCACGGCGAGGGCGATCTTGTTACAGTCGAGTTCGGGGAACCCCATCCGTCGGGTGATCGCCTGCACGAGGTCGCGGGCGCCGCTCGTATAGACCGGGCTGCTGAGCAGCTCCATGCGTACATGGGCTCCCTGCATCGAGTCGACCGGTTTCATCCCGCCGCTCCGTCCCGATTCTTCCTGCGGCGTGAGCCTGAGGACCGTTCGCGTGAGGAAAGCCTTGCGTATTGCTCCGCCCATTCCTGCCACTCCTTGACGCTTGCCGCACGCTCCGCACGCGGCGCCGCGTAGTCAAACCCGCGATTCGTGCCCGTCCGCCGTTCCAGCACGCCGATGGCGAGCATCCGCGTGTCCGCGTCTTCGGCGTCGAGCTGTTCGACCAGTTTGGGAAAGTCGGCGGGATCGGTCGAATCCGCCGCCTGGACCGTCGCCCACATACGCATTTGTGGGTTGGGGGAATCGAAGCTTGGGGAGTAGCTGCAACCCGCCCATGCCCCCATCGACGCCAAGAGGAAAGTGGCTGGAATCTTCACGTGAATCATCGTATCCGCTTCTCACCTGACGCGCCGTTCCCATCCGTGAACCGTACACTTGGCCGATTACCGCAAGAAAGAGGCCATCGGTTGCCACCCTCCACAAAACTCAAGAGTTCAATCGCGTCTCCGCCCGTCGCGGGGGACATCGTTCCTGTCGTCGACTTCGGGGGTCAGACGGCTCAGCTCATCACCCGGCGCATCCGCGACGCGGGTGTTTATTCGGTCTTGGTGGCGCCGTCGATCACGCCCGAAGAACTCCGGCGGATGGCACCAAAGGGCATCGTGCTGTCCGGTGGCCCGGCAAGCGTCTACGAACCCGGCGCCCCCACCATGGACCCGGCGGTCTTCGATCTGGGTATCCCGGTGCTGGGCATCTGCTACGGAATGCAGCTCGCCGCACACCTGCTGGGCGGCCGAGTGAATCGTGAAGATCACAAGGAGTTCGGTCGCGCGACGGTTGCCGTTTCCGATAGAAGTGATCTGTTTGCTTCGCTGCCGGAAAAAATGACCGTCTGGATGTCGCACGGCGATCAGGTCGCGGCGACCGACGCGGCGAATTTCGAAACGCTCGCTTCAACGCCGACCTGTCCGCACGCAGCAGTCCGAAGCCGGATCGGGAATCGCCGGTTTTTCGGCGTGCAGTTCCACCCCGAAGTCACGCACACGCCCCACGGCGCCGAAGTCATCCAGAACTTCCTTTTCAACATCTGTGGTTGCCGCAATACCTGGAGGATGTCCGACTTTGCGGGCGCCGCGGCCGATCGCGTGCGCGAGCAGGTTGGAAACGGCCACGTCGTTTGCGGCCTCTCCGGCGGCGTCGATTCGTCGGTTGCCGCGGCGCTCTTGCACAAGGCGATCGGCAACCAGTTGACGTGCGTGTTTGTGGATACAGGGTTGCTCCGCAAAGGCGAGCGTGATCTCGTCGAATCCACATTCCGCGATCACTTCCACATGGACCTTCGCGTCGTCGACGCGTCGGCCGATTTTCTCGGCGATTTGTCCGGCGTGACCGACCCGCAGGAAAAGCGCCGGCGCATCGGACACCGCTTCATCGAAGTGTTCAAACACGCTTCACGCGACATCAAGGATGCGCACTTTCTCGCGCAGGGCACGCTCTATCCCGATGTCATCGAGTCGGGCCATGGCCACGCCGGACAGTCGGCCGGGATCAAACTGCACCACAATGTCGGCGGGCTGCCGGAAGAACTCGGATTCGAGTTGGTCGAGCCGCTCCGCGAACTGTTCAAGGACGAGGTGCGGAAGCTGGGCGAAGTGCTCGGACTTCCGGATCAGATCATCTGGCGTCATCCGTTCCCGGGCCCCGGACTTGCGGTCCGCGTCCTCGGCGAAGTGACGCGTGAGAAACTCGAAATCCTCCGCGAATGCGACGAGATCGTGCTGGATGAGATCACCGCCGCGAATCTGTATCGCAAGACGAGCCAGGTGTTCGCGGTGCTGCTGCCGGTCCAATCGGTCGGCGTGATGGGCGACGGTCGAACGTACGATTCGTGCGTCGCCGTGCGCGCGGTCGAGACGCAGGATTTCATGTCCGCAGACTGGGTTCGCTTGCCGTATGAGGTTCTGGCCACGATCAGCAGCCGGATCATCAACGAAGTCCGAGGGGTCAACCGGGTCGTTTATGACATCTCCAGCAAACCGCCCGCGACGATCGAATGGGAATGACGCGATTCAATCCGGTCCTGCGGTGTATCTCCGCCGACCGCTCGCAACGGACCGCGCCGCGTGGATCGCGCTCCGCGAATCAAGCCTTGATCATCTTTTGAAGTGGGAACCGCGTTTGCGTGTGCGCTCCGAGGCGGAACGCTGGGACACTTTCTTTCGGACCTCAGATTCCGACGAACGCCAGCGATTGCTGATCTTCCGAAACGAAGATTCGCGCATGGTCGGCTACGTCGGTTTGAACGGCATCCGGCACGGCGCGCTCCAGGGCTGCGATCTCGGCTATTGGATGGGCAAGGAATTCACCCGCCGCGGCTACATGACCGAAGCGCTGTTGCTGGCCATCCGCCATGCGTTTGGATCGCTCGAATTGCACCGCGTGGAGGCGAACGTTCAGCCGCACAACGTTGCGTCGATCGGCGTGCTCAAGAAAGCGGGCATGCGCTTTGAGGGAGTGGCGATCCGGTTTCTGCAGATCGACGGCAAATGGTGCGATCACCAGCGCTGGGCGATGACGATCGAGGAATGGAAAGACCCGCTCGCCCCGATCAAGCATCAACCTGCACGGCAGAAACGGCAGACCTGAACCGCCCGACGCATAGTAAAGCGGAGAGGGGGAGATTCGAACTCCCGAGAACCCTTACGAGCTCTGCCGGTTTTCGAAACCGGTCCATTCAACCACTCTGGCACCTCTCCGAACTCGAACCGAGCCACGATCTTTCGGCGCCCCCGCGCCCACGTCAACATCATTTCTTCCGGCTGTTCTCGCCCGGGCGCCGAAGGAACTGCGGAATCGCACCGAGGATTTCTTCCGGCTCACTCATCCGACCGGTTCCGATCGTGCGGCACGCCTGCCAGCCCGAGCCCGGCCCGACGAGATAAAAACCGTCCTCCACGAGCTGCTTGGTGTTCCGCTGAGTGCTCGGCTGCGACCACATGACGTCATTCATTGCCGGCGCGAGTACGACCGGCGTCTTCCGCCGATCCACCGCTGAAAGAATGAGCGTCACGACGTCGTCTGTCCGACCGGTCGCGAGCTTTGCCAGGCAATCCATCGTGGCGGGTGCGACGATGGCCAGATCGAGATCCTTCGCGAGCGAGATGTGCTGCGGATCCTTCGATTCGATGTGCTCCCACGCGCTCGTGTAGACGGGCGCGCCGGAAAGAGCCTGGAAAGTAAGCGGGGTCACGAAGTGCGTCGCCGCTTCCGTCATCGCGACCGTGACGTTTGCACCGGCTTGCGCGAGCCGGCTGACGATCGTGCAGGTCTTGTACGCCGCGATCCCGCCCGTGACGCCGATCAGAACGCGCCGCCCGGCAACAAAACCGCGGAGCGCTTCCGGATCTGCGGTCGGGCCCAAGCCTGCCATGCCGGAACTCGACGATCGAGCCGGTGATCCTGACTTTGATGGCGCGGACTTCGGCACGATTCGCCCCCGTTTCGCCGCAAGGGCGCGGAACTACAGAAGCGCCTCGCTGGGCTCCATCGAGATCGACTTGGCTTCGACGAGCGAAGCGTTGTCGAAATCAAGAGTGATCTTGTCGGACATGATCTCTTCGATCACGATTTCAAGATCGGTGCGGCCGTTCCGCTCGACGAGAGGACGAGAGCCCTCCATGAGCTGAACAAGCCGGCGCTGGATCAGCGCGCACAACTTGAAGCGGCCCCCGACTTTGTTCACAATACCGTCGCTCTTCAGGGCTTCGATCATGCTTCTATCGGTCCTGTCTTAAAGACTGCTTCCGGTCCCGGGTCATGCCGCCCCGCGTCGTCCGGATTTTCCTTGCGTGCGAATTTCGGATCACCTATACTCAGTCACGCGAATCGAACGTCGCTCGCGATCGTCGCTCACCAGTGGGCTATCCGGTTTGCACCGGGAGCTTTCTGGAGAATGCGTGCGATGGCGCCGCTCTTTCGCCGTGCGATAAGTTTAGGCCCGTTTCTGATGAAAAGCACGCCCGCTCCGCGGGTTGCGGATTGGCGTGCACCGGCTTTGTCCGCGGGAGCGCATCGGCGCTTCGCCGTTCTGCGGCTCGGATTGCTCGACAATGTCCAATCTCGTCCGTGACTGGAGCGTCGGCAACAAGGTTCGCCATTCCGATCGACCCGAATGGGGAGTCGGAGTTGTGACGGCTGCGCAGTCGCTCGTGCAGGAAGGCGTGCGCTGCCAGCGATTGACCATCCGGTTTGACAAGGTCGGAAGCAAAACGATCTCAACCGCCTTCGCCAAACTTCTGGGCGCGGGTGAATCTTCGGAGCCTTTTTCACTCGGCTCCACTCTTGGAAACGCAACAATGTCTACGTCCGACACCATTCTGAATCTCGAGGCCAAGGCCGCGACGGAGGACACATTCCTTCGACTGCCCGAGGCGGCGACAGACCCCTTTTCGACCCTGCAGAAGCGCGCGGTCGCAACCCTGAGCCTCTACCGGTTCACGCCTTCCGGAGCCTCGCTCCTGGACTGGGCGGTTATGCAGTCCGGGATGCGCGATCCGCTCAGTCGTTACAACCGGCACGAACTGGAAACTCTCTTCAATCGCTTCAGGCAGAACCTCGATGCCCACGCGCGAAAGACCCTGAAGGAGCTGAAGAAGCTCGATGCCGCGGCATTCAGCCAGACGCTCTCGCAGGCTTCTCCGGAAGCCCAGGCCGCCGTGCGTCGGATCGACATCAACCGTTGATGTTTGGCAACACCCCGCAGCACCCTTCTATCCGACAGCCCGAATGAGCGGACCGGCCTGTCGCTCGCGCCCTCACAAGACTCAAGACATCGCCTTTTCTCGGACCGCGCCGGAATTCGCGCTTTGGCACGGGTTCGGCCCATTGGTTGCATCGTCTCCCTCCGTTCCTGGCTTCCCATTCGGGAAGTGACATATGGAGAGAGACATGAACGAACAGGACTTTCAGAAGAAGCTCGGGGAACTCATGGCCCAGATCGGCGAGCTCCCCGAGACCGATCGCGCACCTCTTGAAGCCATGGCCGGCGAAGCGCAGACACGACATGACAAAATGCGTCAGACGATCGGCGACCTGCAGGAGTCGCTCGACTACCTCCGGCTCAGCGTGAAGTACCTTGTCTTCGATCTCGAAGCCACGCGGCGCGAAAACGACTACCTCCGCAGCCTGCTCGAAAAACGCAACAGCGAATCCGAGGGCTCGGACTGATCGAGTTCGGCTTGTTGGCGGATCCGGAACGCAAGAGCGTTCTCCCCGGATGAAACCAAGCCCCCCCAAAGCGACGGCTCCGCGCGCGTTGACTCCGCCGCGCTGGAGCCGTCGCACCTTTTTCGAGCGGCCTGCACAGACCCGGGCGCAGCTTTGTCGGGCCCGCAAAAGTCGGCTATGCTTGGACCACGCCGGAGAGGTGGCCGAGAGGCTGAAGGCGGCGGTTTGCTAAACCGTTATACGGATTTAGGTCTGTATCGGGGGTTCGAATCCCCCCCTCTCCGCTTGATTCGATCTGCCCGGTTCTCGGGCATTTTTCTTGCGCCACCGCAATCCGCCCCGCTTGGTTCCCGCCCCGCAACTCCCTGATCCGCAAACAGTTGCCACGCCCCGCGAGGAGCCCACTGAAGCTCGCGATTCCGAAGAGTCAGGTTCGAGCCGACGTTTCGGAAGAAACGCCAAGTTTTCACGGGATCGCCGCTTTCTGCGATGCAAGCGGCTTCATAAGAAGCACTTAGAACACGCTTCGCCGGTTCGAGCCATCCACCGCTTTCAGCGAGTGCCCCGAGCTCTTCTTCTGCCTTGTGCTTGGCTTGGACAAGCCGATTTTTCGTTTCCCGGTATTCTTCAACCGAGATTGCCTTGTCCAAATACACCATCATCAGCCGATCCAATCGGCTTTGATCCGCGGCAATCTCCGCTCGCAAGCGATACTCCTCAATTTGGGCAGCGTTCACGTCATTTGCCGCTTCTTGCTCGACCGCAACCCGCAACTCGTTGGCTAGCAGGCTGTTGAAGAATCCCGCAAAGCCCGCGCAACCGGAAGTTTCCGGCGTGCGAAGATGAGGGCATGAAGGGCACACCCGGTCGGCAGGCGGCGATCTACCACACGTTCAACGTCGAAGATTTGATCGAGACTGGCCATCCGCTGCGGCCGATCAAGCGGATGGTGGACACGGCGCTGGCCGAGATGACCCGCACGTTTGCCGCGGCGTACAGCAGCCTCGGGCGGCCGGGCATCCCGCCCGAGACGCTGCTCAAGGCGCTCCTGCTGCAGTGTCTCTACACCATCCGGTCCGAACGCGAGCTGTGCAGGCGTCTGAAGACCGACCTCCTCTTCCGCTGGTTCCTGGATTTGCAGCCATCGGACGAAGTGTTCGACCACTCGGTCTTCACGCACAACCGCGACCGGCTGGCCGAGCACGGCATCACGAGGAAGTTCTTCGAGCATGTGGTGAAGCAGGCGATCGATGCGGGATTGACCAGCGACGAGCACTTCACGGTGGACGGCTCGCTCATCCAGAGCCACGCCTCGCTCAAGAGCCTGAAGAGGATCGAACGCGAGGCGTCGGACAAAGACGACGATGGACCATCGGGACGCAACCCATCGGGGGACTTCAAGGGCGAGCGGCGGACCAACGCGACGCACGCCAGCACGACCGACCCGGAGGCGAAGCTCTACAAGAAGGGGAATGGGGTGGGAGCGTTCCTCTGTCACTCGGGCCATGCGCTCACCGAGAACCGGCACGGGCTGGTGATGAGCGTGCGGGTGGATGAAGCCAACGGCACGGCCGAGCGTGCCGGCGCGCTGGCGATGCTCGATCATGTCGAGTGCCGGCACGGGGTGCGTCCATCCACGCTGGGTGCGGACAAGGGGTACGACGCGGGGGCGTTCCTGCTGGCGCTCGAGGAGCGCTGGATCCGGCCGCACGTGGCGATCAAGGAGGGCAAGATCGACTGGGCGGGCGCTCGCGCGGACGAGGGGACCTGGGCGCGGTGGTTCGTCCGCGGTGAACGACGGAGCGCCGCGTTCAGGAAGAGCCAGCGACGAAGAAAACTGGTGGAGGAGTTCTTCGGATGGGTCAAGACGGTGGCGGGGATGAGACGGGCCAGGCACGTGGGACGCGAGAAGATCGGGCAGTGCTTCGAACTCGCCGCCGCGGCGTACAACCTGGTGCGGATGCGGAAGCTGCTGGCGGCGTGAGCGGTGCGGGAAACCAGCCAGCAGGAACGATGCCGCCGGGGAAGTGCTCAAATCGCCGGCAATCGGCCGTTGTTCAACAGCCTGCTAGAGTTTAGTGCTTCGTGGACAGTGCGGCAAGCCAGCACTTGGCTTGCCGCAAAGCCATTCTCTTGAGTCACAAGCTACACGTTGAGCAATCGGACTGCGTCACTAGCGGACGTCCTGACCTTTAACACCGTAAAGAGTGTAAAGGCCAAAGACTTCCTTCTCACTGGTGCAATCAAACCAATCGCCCAGGCCATTTGGATAGGGCGTCACCATGTTTTCGGGCGCGGTCTTTGCCGCGTGCCCATCGACAAAGGCCGCTGATCGTTCCGACTTATTGATTCCGCGTCCTTCAAGAAATCCAATTTCGCCCTCGTTCGTGATCAGCGCCTTTTTCTGTGGAAAGGTCACTTCGTTCAATCGCGTGGAACGCCACTGCGATGGCCCGAGGCGTTCGTACGGATCCCAGAATTTCGGGTCAGTCAGAAATGACGAAGCGTACCAGTAATACTGCGAAAAAACCTGCGGTTTCTGTCCGGGCGGAGTGAAGGAAGCGTCCCACGGGTTGTCCCCGTAATAGCTAGGTGCGAGCGCCAAGTTCCAAGCCCAACACGCCCCGAAATATGGCACATAGAAAGCTCGCCCTTGGAACCTGTAAACTGTCGCCGTGCTTTTCGGTTCGGTAATCGCGGGAAACAACTCGCGGAAGTCATTTGCGTAGCTGGCGAACACTGTTCCGTGAGAACGAAGCTGTGCCAGCCGTTTGGTATCGCGAGCCGCCGCTCGCATTGGCATGAGCGAAGGCACGACAAGAGCAAGTAGGATGGCGACGATGGCTATGCTCACCAGCATTTCAATCAACGTAAATCCATTTGCGGGCGATTCGACAGGGGGAAGAGTTGGAGCGACTGTCGCTCGGCCCGCCGAAGCAGGGTCCAGCTTTCGACGAGGCCAAAGAACAAGAGCGAGGGCGCTGCAAAGCAGCAATACGCCGTCGCGAAACAGTACCGCCTTGGCCGTCTCGCGTTGGTAAACGTACTCCGACAGCAGCCCCAAGCACCCGCACTTTGGGGCCTCCCCCGTCAACAGCTGCGTCACATAGGCGGCGCTTGCCATTACTAGGAAAACGAACATTCCGATGAACACGGCCTTCGAACGCCCAAAGAAAAGAAAGCCGATTCCGGCGGCAACTTCTAAAATCGGAAGGCAAACCAGGACAATGCTCTTTACCGGTCCGGGGAGCACAGTCCAAGTGGACAACGCCTGACTAAAGCCCGGCAGATCCGCAAGCTTAAGAATGCCGCTGACTGCAATTACGCAGGCAACGGCGGATGCAAGCAACCAGCAAACCTTCGCAGTCATTTGCAACCTCAAAGGATCTACTCGACCGCGCCGCAATTGCCCTCGGCAAAGCGGCTGTTCATCGTGTACGAACTAAAAATAGTGGGCTGAACGCAATCCAAGCTGACCTTCGTGAGATGTGACTTCTTGCAAACGGCCGGCTGGGGTGCGCCTGGCGCGGTGCCCCCGTTCGACGAGCGTCTGCAGGCAATGACTTCGCTGTCCTCTGTGGAAAGAATTGGGCAAATATTGGTAAAGGTGCCTGCCGGTGCCTTGTCACAAACGGAAGGATAGATTTGATAATCTGACCAACAAGGCAGGGTCTCGTCGCCCGCAAATGAGGCTGCGGCCACCAACATGATCGCTGCCCCGAGTCCCGCTGCCAATGTTGCACTCCGATTTCGCATGTCGACTCCCTTAGAAACGTCCAACAGCATCTCTCCAATTTAGCCCGGCTTACGAAGCCACGCCCGGAGAGCAATTAAGCCGATAATTACAGATCCGCCAATCAGCCATCCAAAAAGCCTCAATCGATCGCTTGGAGACGAAGCATCTACCCTCACCATGTTTTCAGCCGAGCGCTTGGAAACCTCCATGCTTCCGCTACGACCATCAATAAAAGTCCGGAAGGTCAATTCCCCTCGAACTGGGTCGGGGCGTCCCTCTTGGGGCGGCATCGCCATCTCTTTGATCTTGGCCTCATCGACCGTCTCCACTTTTACCAACTGGAATTCATACTTCCCGCCGCCCCACCTTCCATCGCTCGAGGCCGATGAAGCCATCCAGAGGTTTGGCAACCGTAACGACCATCCGCTAATGCGCCAACCCCCCGCATCCTTACCCGCTTGATCGAGGTGCATGTTTTCAGAAATGAACCCTCGATTGGCTGAGTCGTTCCACTCGACAATCAGGCGACGGGCAAGACTGCCATCAGCACGCTTCAGAATCACCTTCCATGAACTCCCTTCTTGGGAGATACTTTGAATCGTCTGACCTAGGCGCGCCGCTTCTCGCAGGCCTCCTGTTACGAGATAATCTAAACCCTCTAGCTCCATCGTGAATGCCGTCGCGATGTCATGCCCTTCAAGTGGCTTAACTTTCGGGGACGTCCACACGAAACGCTGGGGTGACAGCGTCCACAGGTCATTACCGCTTTCGCCAAAGTCAAGAAACGATGACTGAGCCCCCGTGCAGGCTCGCCAAAGTGAACTGCTTCCAAACCACACCTGTTTGTTCTCGACGCTACCCTGCGGTGATCGACGAGCCTGCTCGATTTCAAGCGCCTTTCGATCCGGATGATCCGGCTTCTGACCGACTCTTTGCTGAAGTGCGACAAAATCGGAGTCCGAAATGCTCGATCGAGTAACCAGGTTGAATGCGATCCAAGTGTTGGGCGGAAGCACACTCCGAGGATCTGCTTTGGGATCCAAGAACGGTTGGAGCCACTTCTCTACAACCGTCTGATCAACGGCAAACGCTGACGCGGCGCCGTGCATTGAGATCAGGACACATGCTTTGACCGCTCTGGTAAACCGCATGGGCGAATAGTACCAAATCTCTGCTCGGCCGTAAACCAATCCGAACCCCAACACCAGAGACAGGAACCGGACTTGTCAAACTGATGTCACACGCCGCAATTCTTGCCGGTTGCCCCTACGGGAGTCATCGAAACTTGGCCCTCATGCCTTCGCCATCAGTGCGAACACAAATCTCGCGGCGCAATTAAAAAAGCCGCCTCCACGAGCGGCTTTCAGGAACAGCGTTGATGACGCGTTCTACCGCTTTCGCCGTACGGCGAGAGCACACCCGCCGATCAGCACTGGCGCAACGCCCGTCGCTGGAACAAGCGGCGGCGGCACATCGGATGTCACTGTTGCGGGATTCATCGCGTACATGCCAGGCCAAAATGTCGGACCAACAACGAGAATGCTCAAGCCCGCACCCGGCGTTGTCGTTGCATCAAGAAATGCTTGTGGATTCGCAGAAGGCCACGGGTGAGCCAATGGACGGATAAGCGATACAAGGAAAGACCAGTTTGAAAGGAATGCGAACTTCGGAGTGATGTCGTACGCGAATCCATCGTTGAACGTGTAATCCGCCGCTCCGACGACGGACGCGAATGTCGTAGCGGATGCACCCTTGAAGTACCGAAGTTCGGCATACGACGACTCAATCTTGTTGCCCGGAACGTTGAACGTCGCCATGTCGAGATACAAGTCCAATCTCGCGGACTCGAATCCGGCGGGATTGTCACCAACCGGTACACCGGTCCATCTGAAATGCGTCCACGCTGCTGAAGCAGAGTGAGTCATTCCAACAATCGCGGCCATTACACATCTACGCCCGCAAGTCCACCGACGACAAGACGAAACAAATCCGATCGATCGAAGATCAAATCGCGGAAGCCAAGGACTTGGCAAAGCGATACGAGCTTGAAGTCGTCCAAGTCTTCGTCGAACGTCAAACGGCTAAACGCCCCGGCCGACCAATGTTCGGCGAAATGCTTGATCGCATCGCCAAAGGCGATGCGTCAGGCATCATTGCTTGGCATCCCGACCGTCTTGCTCGCAATTCGATGGATGGCGGACGTGTGATCTATCTGATCGACACGGGCGTCATTCGTGATTTGCGATTTCCAACGTTCACGTTTGAACCTACGGCTCAAGGCAAATTCATGCTTTCCGTGATGTTCGGTCAATCGAAGTATTACTCGGACAACCTTGGCGAAAACGTGAGACGCGGGAAAAATCATCGCATCAAGAACGGGCACTGGCCCCAGGTCGCTCCTCTCGGTTACGTCAATGATCGAAATCGACACATGGTTGTGCCACACCCGGTGTATGGGCCGCTTGTGACGAAACTCTTTGAGCTATATGCGACCGGCGATTACACGCTCAAGGATGTTCGGCGAATCGTGAGCGACTTGGGACTCTTGGGTCCACGGGGAAGGCCTCCGTCGGACAGTCGGATACAGCACGCATTGCAGAATCCGTTTTACTACGGCCTGCTTCGATACAAAGGCGAGTTCTACCAGGGCAAGCACGAGCCTTTGGTCAGCCAAGAGGTCTTCGACAAATGCCGCGTAGCCATGAATGACCACGCCCGATTCAAGACATGGGGAGTACTCAAGCCATTCATGTATCGCGGGCATGTTCGGTGTGGAGAGTGCGGAAGCACGATCACGATGGAAATTCAGAAAGGGCACCGATATCTGCGATGCACGAAGAAAAGGGGGCAATGCAGCCAAAAGTACTTGCGGGAAGAACATCTCCACGAGCAAGTCCGGCAAGCTCTTTGGTCAGTCAGCATCGAGGAAGACCTAGCAGGCTGTTGAACAACGGCCGATTGCCGGCGATTTGAGCACTTCCCCGGCGGCATCGTTCCTGCTGGCTGGTTTCCCGCACCGCTCACGCCGCCAGCAGCTTCCGCATCCGCACCAGGTTGTACGCCGCGGCGGCGAGCTCGAAGCACTGCCCGATCTTCTCGCGTCCCACGTGCCTGGCCCGTCTCATCCCCGCCACCGTCTTGACCCATCCGAAGAACTCCTCCACCAGTTTTCTTCGTCGCTGGCTCTTCTTGAACGCGGCGCTCCGTCGTTCGCCGCGGACGAACCATCTCGCCCAGGTTCCCTCGTCCGCACGCGTGCTCGCCCAGTCGATCTTCCCCTCCTTGATCGCCACGTGCGGCCGGATCCAGCGCTCCTCGAGCGCCAGCAGGAACGCCCCCGCGTCGTACCCCTTGTCCGCACCCAGCGTGGATGGACGCACCCCGTGCCGGCACTCGACATGATCGAGCATCGCCAGCGCGCCGGCACGCTCGGCCGTGCCGTTGGCTTCATCCACCCGCACGCTCATCACCAGCCCGTGCCGGTTCTCGGTGAGCGCATGGCCCGAGTGACAGAGGAACGCTCCCACCCCATTCCCCTTCTTGTAGAGCTTCGCCTCCGGGTCGGTCGTGCTGGCGTGCGTCGCGTTGGTCCGCCGCTCGCCCTTGAAGTCCCCCGATGGGTTGCGTCCCGATGGTCCATCGTCGTCTTTGTCCGACGCCTCGCGTTCGATCCTCTTCAGGCTCTTGAGCGAGGCGTGGCTCTGGATGAGCGAGCCGTCCACCGTGAAGTGCTCGTCGCTGGTCAATCCCGCATCGATCGCCTGCTTCACCACATGCTCGAAGAACTTCCTCGTGATGCCGTGCTCGGCCAGCCGGTCGCGGTTGTGCGTGAAGACCGAGTGGTCGAACACTTCGTCCGATGGCTGCAAATCCAGGAACCAGCGGAAGAGGAGGTCGGTCTTCAGACGCCTGCACAGCTCGCGTTCGGACCGGATGGTGTAGAGACACTGCAGCAGGAGCGCCTTGAGCAGCGTCTCGGGCGGGATGCCCGGCCGCCCGAGGCTGCTGTACGCCGCGGCAAACGTGCGGGTCATCTCGGCCAGCGCCGTGTCCACCATCCGCTTGATCGGCCGCAGCGGATGGCCAGTCTCGATCAAATCTTCGACGTTGAACGTGTGGTAGATCGCCGCCTGCCGACCGGGTGTGCCCTTCATGCCCTCATCTTCGCACGCCGGAAACTTCCGGTTGCGCGGGCTTTGCGGGATTCTTCAACAGCCTGCTAAGGCTGTTCGGTCTTGTTCGCGAGGCTTGCGAACAGCCTGGGAATCTGTCAGGTTCGGTCGGCGTCGGGACCTCCAACGCCGGTCTGGGATTCACCATCCCAAAACGTGAGAATCGTTCGAACGTTTTGGAGTAGTCTCCGCTTTCTCTCGCATGCTCCCGCGCGGTTCTCGCACGGAGTCGTCGGTCATCCCCGCGTGCAAGGCAATATTTCTTGACCTCGTGGACGCTTGGGATCAAGTCTTTCCGTGAGCTTCGATTTCGGATCATGCGCCGAATCTGCGGTTCATGATCGTGCATCGGCGGGAGCGTGCCGATCGCATAGTGACATGCCGGTTTCCGCTTCTTTCGCGTCGTCCGCGACGAGTTCCGATTTGCGCGACCGGATGCAGCCATGGTCCTCTGGCTTTCGTCGCCGCACGGGGATCACTCGCTCGGGAAATGCTCGCAGCAAATTCGGGCTTGCGATGACACCGAGCGGAAAACGAGATTCGTCAACGACGATCACCCGCCGGACGCGATTTTCTATCCGGGAAATTTTCCTGTTGAGATGCCTCCTGCGCCATGGGATGCTGTTCATTGTGCGGAGCCGCCCGTTCGTGGTATGGACGCCGCGGTCCAAACGACACGAGAAGGTGACTCATGGAGCGCAGCTTCAACCCGGATTTCCTTGATCAGACACTCACCTGCTCTCGCCGCCACCGCATCAAGCGCTTTGGTACCCTCGGGGCTGCCCTGCTGCTTGCGATCGCCGGCTCGACGACCGCGCCCGCTGGCGTGATCTTTGTGAACGGCGCGTCGCCGTCCAGCGGCGACGGCTTGAGCTGGACAACCGCCTTCAACACCATGGACAGCGCGCTTGCCGCCGCGCAGAGCGGCGATCAGCTCTGGGTTACCAAGGGGATCTACAGCACACCGAATGTATACACGAGCTTCATGGTTCCCACCGGGGCCAGCCTCTACGGCGGATTCTCCGGAACCGAGACTGATCTCAGCCAGGCTCGACCGAACGAGAACGTCACAATCCTGAAGGCCCCAGTCTCTTACCACGAGGGATCTTCGGTCCTTGTTCTTGAAAGCGGCGGCGGAATGACCATCTCGGGATTTACGATCCGTGATGGATACGCGCCGCGGCTGAGCGGAACTCGCGCGGGCGGAGGCGGCGTGCTCGTGCAGGGCGGCACGGTGTCGATCCTGCATTGTGTGCTCGCGAACAATAGCACGTACACCGTGCCCAACGGCGATTTCGGGCAGGGAGGGGCAATCTGCATCGTCAACAGCGCCGACGTGACGATCAGCGACTGCCATTTTGATTCCAATTTTTCGCACGGATGGCCCGAGTGGGATTTTATTGTCTGGCCACGCCCGCCCCTCCCGGGCCACGGTGGCGCCATTTATGTTGACGGCAGCACGTTGGTGCTTCGCAACTCGACATTCTCAAGCAATCGCGGAGGAGAAACATCGGCGGAATGCATCACCGGTAACGGCCATTCACCCGGTGCCGCCGCGTCCGGCGGCGCGCTTTATGCTCTCAATTCCTCGCTTGCAGTCTTCGACTGTGATTTCTTTGGGAACTCCGCTGGGTCGTCCTTCGGCATCACCTGCGGCTTTCCCGACCCTGTTTTTGGCTATGACACACAGGGGGCCCGGCAGGTGAGGGAGGAGCCGTCTATCTCAGCGGCGGGTCCGCCGCGTTCTCCCGCTGCAATTTCATGGGCAATTCTGCGGGACGGAGCGATGTCGGCTCGAGCTCCGGAGGTGCGGTGTATGCGGCTGGTTCGGCCACCTTCGCCAACTGCCGTTTTCTCGGGAACCGTGCCGGCAACGGCCTGCAAGAAGGCGACGCCGGAGACGGAGGCGCCATTTTCTCAAGCTCGCTCGTCTTCCTCGTGAATTGCGAACTCACCGGGAACAAGGCCGGTAAGGGCGACACCTCCACCGCTCCGCCCGGACGCGACGGAATCGGCGGCGCCATCTGCGCCATCGGCGACAATTCGATCGACAACTGCACGATCGCCGGCAATATGGCGCGCGGTCAGGGAGCAGGCATATACAAAGCCAACCTCAGTAATTCGATCGTCTTCTTCAATCAGTCAGAGTCTCTCGGCCAATCACTCGATGCCCAAGTCGTCGGTGGAATCGCGGTGTACTACGATGTTCAGGGATGGATTCCCTCGATCTCCGACCCGATCCTCCAGAATTCGAACGTGGATCCCGAGTTCGCCGACATCCTCGGCCCCGACGGCATCCCCGGAACGCTCGACGACAACAGCCGCCTGACCCAGGGCTCGCCCGCGATCGATTCTGCGAATGGCACACGGCTCTTTGCAGATCTCATCCACTACGGACTGCTGGAGTTCCTGAATGTCGATCTTGATGACCGCATCCGCGTCGTGGACGATCCGAACGTGCCGAACGCAAGTTTCGGTCCACCGCTCGACCGCGGCGCGTATGAGTTCTGGCCGTTTATTTGCACCGGCGACCTCAATGTCGACGGACAAGTGGACGACGCCGACTTTGCAGTCTTCGTTGCGGCATACAACCTGCTGGATTGCACCGCGTTGTCAATGCCCGCGGGTTGCCCCGCCGACTTCAATCATGATTCCGTCGTCGAAGACGCCGACTTTGTGATCTTTGTCGGCGCGTACAACGAATTGATTTGTCCGTGAACTTCCAAGATCAAGTTCTGAAGATTGCCGCGGCCTCTGCGCGCTCGAAACAAAAACACCGCCCCGGAGTACAGGGCGGTGTTTCGGCAACGAGCAGCGATTCAAATCTCTTCGGGGGTGTACTTCGCGGCAGCGGCTGGGCGTTCGACCGATGAATTCAACTCACTGTACCGAAGCCGAGCGAGTTCGACTCAATCCATCAGACCGAATCGGTAGCCTGCGTTCTTGACGGTGTGGATGAGGGGTCGCCGGTCGGCCCGGTCGATTTTCCGGCGCAGTGAGGAGATGTACACATCGATCACGTTGCTGGTCGGTTCGAAGTTGACGTCCCAAACGTTTTCACCGATCTGCGCGCGACTCAACACGCGATTCTGGTTGCGCATCAGGTACTCGAGCAAACCGAATTCACGAGCCGCGAGATCCCAATACTCTTCGCCGCGCTTCGCGCGCCGGGTGTAGAGATCAAGTTCGAGGTCGTCGCAGCGCAGGTACTTGCTTTCGGTCGACTGGTGCCGCCGCGTCATGGCGCGCATGCGGGCGATGAGTTCCTCGAATCGGAACGGCTTGGGCAGGTAATCGTCGGCGCCGCAATCCAATCCTTGCACTTTGTCCTCGGTCGTGCCGAGCGCCGTCAGCATGAGGATGGGAGTTGACACCTTTCGTCGCCGGAGATTGCGGCAGACTTCGAATCCGTCGCGGTCCGGCAGCATCAGGTCGAGCAGAATTGCGTCGAACGGCGAACTCGCCGCGAGATCTTCGCCCTCGGCACCCGAATGCGAAACATCAATCGAGAAGCCCGCATCTTCGAGACCGGTCTGAATTCCCTTTGCCATCTTCACATTGTCTTCGATCACAAGGGCCCGCATGTGTCACTCCTCGTCGTCTCGCCCCGCCCCACCAATCGAAAGCGCAATCCGCGCTCTCAACCTGCAGGAAAACCATGTTCTCATACTCAGATGAATCCTGATTCACGAAACACTCCGAGATGCGAATCACACCCCGTTTCCATGATGTTTTATCCGTGCCGAACAAGACGGCGTACGCGGCGCTTCCGCATCGCGACGAACAACCCGTCCGGCGATGCACGCCCGGCCGACTGCATGGCATCCGTGCAAATCCGTTTCAGGATCGAATCTTCACGCTTGTTCTCCGCGGCCCGAAGCTGCCGCAACATCTCCTCCGCGTTCCTTCGCTTTTTCATCGCGCCTTCTTCCCCTCTTTGAATCCGTTAACCCGCAAGGATTCTCCGCCCGACCCCTGTTGCCGGAGTGAACGATCGCTGAAATGCGTCTCATTTCTGGGGACAATTTGGCGGCCAGCACAGCACCCCCGTTTTCTCGTCGAGGAAAGGCTTGCTTCGAATGTTGCGCTGCGCAATCCGTGCCGCAACCCTCACCGGAGGTGCGCGATCCGCCTACACAAGTTCCAGGGAATCGGAGCGGATCCAAGCGGCACGCCCGTCGCGCAAGCGGATCTTCGACCATTCGCCTCTGCGTTCTTCGACGCGGACCTCGAGTCCGGGGCGCAGCGGTTCCTTGAACGCGGGGTCGTACATATCCGCGGGACCGTTTCGCGCGGTGACGTTGGCGGCGAGGACCACGGCTTCTTCTCGGCGGCTGTTGTGCACCTCGCGCATGACGATGGGCAGCGTGGTGAGCACCGCGCACAACAGCAAGATGCCCAGCACGCTGCCGTGCACCTTGCGCAGACCGAGCACGCGCACGCTGGCGCCAATGAAGAACAGCACGTAGCACACGGAGCCGACGACCAGCAACGCTCTCAACGAAACGAACTCGGAAGCGCGATCGGCCCCGGCTCGCGCGAAAGCACCGATTGCGTCGAGCGCGCCGCGAAGGGCTCCGACATTTTCTTCCTTGCTTGCCGGAGCGCCGAGCAGGAGAGCTTCGGTTCCGGCGCTTCGACGGGCCGCGGCGAGACCCTGCTCCGCCTTCTTGTTGGCGGGATCAATAGAGAGCGCGCGCCGATAGGCGAGAATCGCGTTGGGAATGTCTCCCGCGAACACGCTCGCGTTGGCGATGTCGTTTTCGAGATCGGCGTTGCTGATCTTCCCCGAACGGGCGACTTCGCGCCAGGCGCCCGCGGCTTCGCGGAACTTTGATTCGGAGGCGGCGCGATCGCTTTTATAGAGCTCGACACCGGCGCGGAAGAGCGCGTTGCCGGACTCGAAGAGCTTTTCGAGTTCCGGGCGGGAGAGTTGCGGTCGCGAAGATTCGTCGGCTCGTGCGTCATTTGGAACGGCGAACGCGCCCAACAGCGTCAGTAGCGCTATCGCTCCGAGACGGGCGAGCGTGCAAGGCAGATGGATGATTCGGCTTGTGTTCATCGGTCGAGCATCGAAAAGAGTTCGCGGGTGCTTGCCTTTGCCGAAGCGAGGTCGACGTTGTAGCCGGCGAACTCGTTGCCTTCGAGTTGCTGAAGCAGATCGCGCGCTTTGGAAGCGGCGTTGGCGGGCAGGGAAGATTCGTCGGGATCGCTGGACGCCACCGCTTGCGGCGTTGCCCCGACGAACGGAGCGAGCGCCACTCGGATCGCGCTGAGCAGTTCGGGGGCCGACTGCGCCGAAGCGGCGCGGCGTTTTCCTTTGCGCACCGCGATCCGGCGCTCGACAACCCTTGGATCGCTGGCTCGGCTTCGCCACGCCGCGATGCTTGCGACAAGCAGGCCGAGAGGCGGAACAACAATCAAAACGAGTCCGCCCGGCGAAGTTGCGGCGGCGAGCAAGCCGACTCGCTGATTCGTGAGTGCATCGAGCGATTCGCTGTTCGCCCCGACACCGGGGGCGGCGCTGGTCAGCGTCGCGGAGATCGCGGTCGGGAGAGAAAATCCGGTGGCGCTGCCGGTTCGCGCCACATCGGCGGCGGTAAATTCTCGCGCCGCACGAACCTTCAGCGGGATGGGCTTGCTGGTCGCGACCGAGTACTTCCCGGTCTTGGTGTCGAAGTACGGGAGGCGGATCGCGGGAATCTCGGTGATGGAGGCGGACTTGGGCCGGATCGTCGTTGCGAAGGTGCGTTCGCCGGGTGCCGCGGCGATGGAGGTCGGAGTTTCCCAACCTTCCGGGGACGACTTGAACTCCGACGCGAAGTTACTCTGCAGATCGAGATCGGGCGGCTTCACGGCGTCCAGCGGCTCCGGTCCCGAGATGGTCACAGTCAGCGGCACAGGATCGCCGACGTTGGCCTCGGTGTTTCCGGCCTTGGAGTCGATCGAATAAACACCGATCAATCCATTGAAATCATCGGGCTTGCCTTCGGAGGGCAGGGGTTTGACATCGAGCGTCACCGCGTTGCTCGCCACGACCGAACGCCGCGTCTTACTCCGATCTTCGAAGAACGAATCGAAGAACGATGACGGGCGCTGCCCCACGACTTCGTCGAGCGCGACGCGATATGGACCGATTTCAATCTTTCCCGGCTCTCGCGGCGTGATGACGAGGTCGAGCGTGATGGAGGGCACCATGCGGCCTCGGAATTCGGATTGCGACTGCGTGACGACCGCGTCGCCGTTGAGGAACGGAACCGCACGGTACGGCTCGTTCTGCACGAGTTGCTTGCCGCGGTTCTGCGGAGGGCGCGGATCGATCGGAGCCACATCGAACCGAGCGCCGCCATCGGGTCCGGAGAATGCGGCGCTCCGAACGTTGTTGCCCAGCAGCCACACAAGCCGCATGTGAACTGGCTCTCCGACGTACGCGACTTTCGCCTCCGATTCGAGGGTCAGCGTGAAATTCGGATTCGGTTGCGGCTCGACAACGGAGAAGGCCACGCGCGGCACTTCGATCTTGCGCCCGGCAATATCGAACGAGAAGCCCTCGATCGCGCCGGCGCCCTTCTGAGCCGGAGTCACTCTCCACTGCATGATGTAGCGGAGCACGGAATTCTCCGTCGTTCGCCCGTTGATGGTCATGATCGAACGGCTCGATTCATCGTGCCCGCCGAGGAATTCGACTTTGGCCCCGCCCGCACGCGGGAGTGTCGGCGGATCGGCGGATGAGACTCCATCGATGGTCATCTGGTAGATCAGGGAATCACCGAGTTCGACGGTGTCGCTCGACAGAACAACCGTCACCTCGGGCGCACGGACTGAGGCGCCGCTCTGCTGAGCGCGGGCGCCCGATACAAATGCGACGCTGCTGACGCCCACGACAATCGCGGCGGCATAGACACGCAGGGTGCTCGCGACGAACACTTTGATGAGATGCTTCATCACCAGTCTTTCTCCACCGGGACCGGCCTGCCGCGGAGCGCCCGAAGCACCTGCTGGCGCGCATCCCGCTCGCGCCGCTCTTTGTCGAGCAATTGAGACGCGGTCTCGTTGTACTTGGGCTTTTCCTCTTTGGCCTGCTCGTTCTTCGCTTGATCTTTGCCTTGCCCTTGCTTCTGCTCCTGCCCTTGCTTTTGGTCCTGCGATTGCTTCGCTTCCTGAGCGGCTTTTTCCTCCGATTGCGCGGCCTCGTTCAGCAAGTCCGCGGCGTTCCGCTGATGTTGTTCCGCCTTCTTGTTGTCGCCCTTCTTCAGTGCGTCGGATGCGGCCTGTTGTTCCTTTTGCGCCTCGTCCATTTTCTGCTTGGCCTGCTCGCCCGCCGAAGCCGTTGACTTCTGCTTCTGCTGCTGCGTCTGCTTGTTTACCGATTCCTGCTGATTCTGTGCCTTCTGTTGTTCCTGCTCGCGCTGCTCCGGATTCTGCTGCTCAGAGGCCTTTTGTGATTGATCCGCGGCCTGCGACTGCTGCTTTGCCAGGTCTTTGAGCTTGTCGGAATTCTGCTGGTGCTGCTGAGCGGACTTGCCGTCTTGTTTCTGCTGCTGGTCGCCGTTCTGACCTTGCTGATCCTGGTCTTCGCCGGACTTGCCGTCGTTCTTCTGATCCTTGTCTGACTGCTGCTGTTGTTGCTGCTTCTGCTTTTCCTGCTGCTCCTCAAGGTCTTTCAGCATTCGGCGTGCAATCTCGACATTGCGCGCTGCTTCGGTGTCCCCGGGCCTCGCTTCGAACGCGGAACGAAAAGCCTGCGCCGCCTCTTCGAGACGCGCTTTGGCCAGTGCCGGATCGATCGGTTTGCCTTCCTGCGGGCTGGTTTCTTTCAGAAGCGATTGGCCGAGATTGAATCTTGCTCTTGCCGAAAGTTCGGGGTCGCGTGATTCGAGATCCGCGCTTCGGAAGCGCTCGGCGGCTTCCGAATACTTTCCGGCGAGGAACAATTCTCGGCCCGAGTTGTACAGGGCATCGGCGCCCATCGGGGGCGCGGGCGCGACCGGTGCAACGGTACCAGTTGGCGCGGCGCTCGCCGGACTCGCGGGTTCCGCGGCGCGCGCGGGAATCACGGCGCAAATCAGCGCGACGGCGGCGGCCATCGGCCTCGAGAAGGAAGGTGAGACCGCGGCGCTCTTCGGACTCGAAATCCTTCTTCTGCCTCCGATTGTGGGTTCGACGGCGAGGCAGAGCGCCGCAATCACGAGGAAATACGGAAAGAGCTCCCGGTAGACGACGTTTGACTTGGTCTCGACCTCCCGCTTTTCCGAGCTGCCGGCGAGATCGTGATACACCTTGTCGAGGTTGATTGTGCCGGTGCCGACATTGAGGAAGACGCCTCCGCCCCCGCTGTCGCCGGCGGCGCGTGTCGCGGCCTCGGCGATCTTGGCGAGCGTGGTTTCGTCGAGGCGGCTGCGAACGCGCTCGCCCTGATACTCGAGGTACCGCGTGTCGCTCTTTTCCCCCGCCGGCACCGGTGCGCCCTCGATTTCGCTGCCGATACCGATCACGATCAAGCGCACCCCCTGTTCGGCGGCCTGCTTGGCGGCTTCGGCGGGGAAACTGCCCTGGTCTTCGCCGTCGGTGATCAGCACGATGTCCCGATATCTGCCGGGGCCGGGCTCGAAGACATCGGACATTGCCTTGCGGATCGCATCTCCGATGAGTGTGCCGCCCCTGGGAACAGACGCGGGCGAAAGCTCATCGAGCGCCATGCGGAAGAAGCCGTAGTCCAAGGTGAGCGGGCACTTCACCACGGCGGCGCCGGCGAACGCGACGAGCCCTACCCTGTCGCCCTGGAGCGTGTTGACAAGATCGTTGATCCAGAGTTTCGCGCGCGCCAGGCGATTGGGAACGGCATCGCGCGAGAGCATGCTCCGTGAGACATCGAGGATGAACACGACATCTCTGCCTCGCACATTGACGGTTTCTTCGACGGGATCGGCCTGCGGCCGCGCGAGCGCGAGCATGAGCGAACTCAAGCCCGCTGCGACGAGGGCAATCTTCAATCCAGCGCGAGCGACACCCGGCTTTGAGTTCTGCGGAGTCGTGCCGGCGAAAGTGAGGAGGCCGCGTCGAGCCCGCTCAAAGCCGAACCAAAGCAGGGCCACGACAAACGGAACAGCCACGAGCAACAGGATCGCCGCGGGCGAACCGAATCGCCACGCCGCCGCCCCGAGAGTGACCGTCGGTGCCAGCGTCATCCGACCCTCCTGAAGACGGTGTTTGCCGCGAGCAGTTCGAGGCCGAGCAAAGCGAGCGCGAGCGCGGCGAGGGGCGCGAACAGCTCGGTCTTTCGCGAGTGCTCGGTCTTGTCGATGCGCGACTTCTCGAGCTTGTCGATCGCTTTGTACGCCTGCTCGAGGGCGTGAGGGTCGCCCGCGGCAAAGTACTCGCCACCGGTTTCCTGCGAAATCTGCCGCAGCATCCGCTCGTCCACGGCGTTGCCCCGCGAAGCCTGTCGGCGGCCGAACGGCGTGTCGATCGTGACGATCCGATCCCCCGCGCCGACACCGATCGTGTAGATTCGGATGCCCCAATCCTTGGCGAGCTTTGCAGCGTCGTACGGCGAAACGTCGCCGGCGTTGTTCTGGCCGTCGGTCATGAGCACGATGATCTTCGATTTGATTTCGAAGTCGGGCTTTTTGCCGTCCGCGGGCTTTCCGCGTGAGACTTCTTCTTCGGCGCGCTTGAGTCTTGCGGCGGCGAGCGCGAGCGCATCGCCGATCGCGGTACCGTCTTCCGAACGATTCTCGACCGGCTTCAGCAATTTCGCGGCATCGATCAGCGGCTCGTGCACGCGGGCGAGAGGAGAAACCGTGTCGGCGTATCGCGCAAACGCGATCAGACCGATCATGTCGCCGACTCTTCCCTGGAGCTCCTTGCCGTCGCCCTTGACAAAGTCGATGAGCGCCTGCCTCGCGACTTCATTTTTGCTGACATCGCCGTCGCCGATCGGCTCGCTCATGCTTCCGGAGCGGTCGTACACGATCTGGATCGCAAGGCCTTCGGTCGAAGTCGTCGTCCACCCGGTCGAGGCCTGAGGTCGCGCGATCGCGAAGAGAATGGCGCCGAGCGCAAGGAAACGCAGTGCCGCGGGCAACCAGCGGAGTGCGACCCGCCAGGATGTTCCGAAGGCGGGCAGCGATTGCGCGCCGGGGAGCGGCGCGAGTTCGGGGCGCTTCGCACGGCTCGCGGCCCAGCCGATGATCGGGAGCAGCGCGAGCAGCAAAAGCACGTACGGATAGACGAAGCTCACGGCGCCACCTCCGTTCGCATCGCCCTCGGCGGCATCGCACGCAGCCGGGCGAGCATCGATGCAACTGTCTCCGCGAGGTTTCGATACCGATCTTCGCTCAAGGAAGTTCCGCCGAATCGTGCCGCGTCGAGAGTGTCGAACACGTCGCCGGCGCGCCGGGCTTCCGCTTCTCCCCAGTCCGGCGTTCGAGCGAGAGTGGCGACGAGTTCGCCGCTTGTTTGCGAACCAGCGGATGGATCGAGACGGCTGGCCAGTCCCCGACGAAGGGCGGAAGCGAGATGATGGAGCGATTCTGCCGTAAAAGTACCTTGGCGACGCAGCGCTTCGACTTGCGCGACCAAAACTTCAAGATCGTCCTTTGGCATCCTGCGTCGGTTGAGAATCCAAAGTCCGGCACCGAGTGCCGCGGCGGTGCCGAAGCCAACCGCGAACCCGACCCAGAGCGAGCGGTAGCCCGATTGCGCTGGGAGTGTGTATTCAGCACGGATTGTGCCAGGGTCGAGCGCCTTTGAATTCGGTGCGGCGGATTTGGGCAAGAGCGAATCGACGACGACTTTCACTTCCGCGGTCCGCGCGACGCCGCTTTCTTTCTCGCTCTTCTGCCAGCGGATTTCCATCGGCGGCAGTTTGTAATCGCCGGGAAGGAAGGGAGCGAGCTTGTAGCGCCGGACGAGGAGCTGCTCCTGGCCTGAACCAACTGGAAGCGTTCGGAGCGGCTCGTTGACAACCGAGACAACGGAGAACCCATCGAGCTTGGCTTCTTCTTCGGGCAGAGTGACCCGAACGCCAACGGGGGCGCGCACAGTCAGGATTGCGGTGAGCGACTGCGCGACGTTGAGCGAGGCTCGATCGAGCTTGAGCGTGGCCTGGATCGGGCCGGCGCTGACGGATTGCTCCGGCGCCACGTCGGACTTTGGGGCGTCGGCCAAAGCAACGCCGCAACGCAGAAGGCACGCGGCGAGCAGGCAGAAGAGCGGGATGGACGAGATCCTTCTCACTATCGGCGCCGCTCCCGCATCTGGAAGTACTTCACGAGATCCTGGACGAACGGGCGATCGGTGCTCAGAACGACCCGATCGGTTTCGGTGCGCCCGAACAACTTCGTGAGTTCCGCCTCCCGCTGGAGTGCGGCCTGACGGTATTGATTCCGAACGCCTCGAGAAGCTGTATCGAGCAGCCGCTTCGCGCCGGTTTCGGGATCGAAAACTTCGACAAGGCCAACGTTGGGCAGCTCGCGCTCGCGCGGATCGGTCACCTGGAGCGCGATCACTTCCTGCTTGCGCGAGAGAAGCCTGAGCGAGGTCTCGAACGACTTCGCGCCGCCGGGCGCAAGGAAATCGGAGACCAGAAAGAGCGTGCCGCGGCGGGGCAGGACGTGGCCGAGGCGGAGGAGCACACGGTCGATATTGGTGCCGCGCGCCTTGGGCTCGAAACTCAGCAGTTCGCGCAGCAACCTGAGCGAGTGCCCGCGACCCTTCCCGGGGGGGAGATAGAGCTCGATGTCTTCGGTGAAGATGCAGAGACCGACGCGGTCGTGATTGGTCGAGGCCGAGAGCGCGAGCACGGCGGCGGCTTCGATCGCGATGCGGTTCTTGGGTCGAGGCCCGTTTGCTGAGAGGAAGCTTTCCGATGCGGAAAGATCGACGGCGAGAAAAACGGTGAGCTCTCGTTCTTCGACGAACCGCTTGATGAAGGGCTTACCCGTGCGTGCCGTCACGTTCCAGTCGATCGTGCGTACATCGTCGCCGGGCTCGTACTCGCGCACGTCGGCGAACTCGATGCCGCGGCCTTTGAACGCGGTGTGATACTCCCCCGCGAACAGTCCTTCCACCCGGCGCTTCGTCCGCACCTGCAATCGCCGAACTTCTCGCATCAGGTCTTGCGTGAGCATGGGTCGGGGAGTGATCGTTCTCGGGGTGGAATCAGGGAAGGGGAATCTGATCGAAGATGCGTTTGACAATCTGATCCGAATCCACATCTTCGGCCTGCGCTTCGTAACTCGGGATCACGCGGTGACGCAGCACATCGTGACCAACGGACTTCACGTCGGCCGGTGTCACGTACCCCCGGCCCTGTATCAGCGCGTGTCCCTTCGAAGCGACCGCGAGGCTGATGCTGGCGCGGGGAGAAGCGCCGAATTCGAGAAGCCTTTCGATATCGAGGTTGTACGCCCTGGGGTCGCGCGTCGCGTGCACAACTGTGACGATGTAGTCCTTGATTCGATCATCGAGGCGCACACGATCGACCAGGAGCCGCAACCGATCGATTTCTTCGAGGGTGATGATGGGATCGATCGAGGTCGCGGGGCGCGTCGTCGCCATGCGATCAACGATCGCACGTTCTTCGCTCTTGGTCGGATAGCCGACCTTGAGCTTGAGCATGAAGCGATCGACCTGTGCTTCAGGGAGCGGATAAGTTCCTTCCTGCTCGATCGGGTTCTGAGTCGCGAGAACGAGGAAGGGCTGCTCGAGCGGGTATGTGGTGTCGCCGATGGTGACGCGGCGTTCCTGCATGGCCTCGAGGAGCGCCGACTGTACCTTTGCGGGTGCGCGGTTGATCTCGTCGGCGAGAACGATGTTGGCGAAGATCGGGCCTTTCTTCGCGCTGAAGGTCGCATCGCGCGGGTTGTAGATGAGGGTTCCGATCAGGTCGGCGGGGAGGAGATCGGGCGTGAACTGGATGCGCGCGAACTTGGCGTGGATGCCGCGTGCGAGCGTGTTCACCGTGAGCGTCTTGGCAAGACCGGGCACACCCTCGAGCAGGACGTGTCCGCCGGTCAAGAGACCGAGAATGAGGCGCTCGACCATCGCCCGCTGCCCGATGACGACCGTTTCGATCGCTGCCAGCAATCTCCGGATTCCTTCCGAAGCTGCTTCGATTTCTCCGTCGGTTTGCTTTACGAAAGTTTCGGAATTGCTCATTCTGGTAGTTCCGCGCCGATTGACCGTGCCCGCTCGTGCGGGCGACAACAAAGTAACGGTAATAGGCGACTTTGGGGAAGAAAGTTCCCCTCCCAACCAGATGCGCGCAGCGCCGAGTTCCGTCTTTGACGAAGTTGAGGCGCAGCGCGAACCACCCAAACGGGCGGAACGAAGAAAGCCGATCGGGCTTGGTCCTCCAAGGGTCGTCCTGACAAACAGTTACGGGCCGACGCCCCTTTCGGCCTGTACCGGCGTGCCCCAGATTTCCGCCATTTCCTGCGCGAAGCGGCGCCGACTGGCGGAAACCCCCTCTCCTCGAGAAAGACTCTGCCTCTCGCGGGCGAGCGCGGCTCCGAGGAGCGCCGCGACTTTTCGGTTCGCGGACTCGGGAACTTTGGACTCGATTTCGGGGTTGTAGTTTGTCGTCGAATTGATGTCGTAGGTGTACTTGCGCCCGTCGCGGCCCTCGACGAATTCGATGCCGCAGACGGAAATCCCGTTCGCACGCATGAACGCCTTGTAGCGATCGATGATCGGGTCGGAGAATCCTTCGCGCAGCGTGAACTTGGCATCCGGGTCGCAAGGCGAGCACGCCTCGGCGGGGCACAGCTCGAAACCGTCGGCGGTGCGCGACTGGATCGCGTAGACGAATTCGCCCCCGACGAATTCGACGCGCGTGACCACGGGCTCGGATGCGCGAATGTACTCCTGCAGCAGCACGACATCGTCCGGAGGGAGCTCGATGTCCGGGGATGACAGATACGTCACGAGCTGCTCGAGCGAGGTGATGAGCCGGACGCCTTGGCCCCGCCCACCCCGACTGGGCTTTATGATGAACGGCACGGGAAACCCGCGCGCGGCATCGAAGATCGCCTCGCGGCCGCCAATGACGGCGACCGAACGCGGCGTGCGGATCCCCGCGGCGCGCAGCGCCTGGTGCTGGCGAACCTTGGAAACTTCAAGTTCGAAAGCGCTCGAACCGTTGAACACTTTGCGGCCGCGGCACTCGAGCCACTGCAACAACTCTCGCGTGTGCGTCACGCTGTGCATGTGCCCGCGCGTGTAGGAACTCGGGCTCATTTTGTTGAAGAAGATTCCTTCGGGCGGCTCGGCGTCCAGATCGATCGATCCCCGATCGATGTACCAGTCTTCCCACGGGATCCCGCGCTCGTCGAGCTCGCGGCCCAGAGGAGCCAGCCATTCCGGATTCTCGTTGATGATGTAGACCTTCATCGCACACACTCCAAACCGCGGAACGCGCACAAACGCGATCGTTCCGAGAAAAAACGCTTCAGTTTTTGGGGGGAAAATCAAAGAACTTGAGTTACGCCGCTACGAGCTTCAATGCTGCGAGCAGTGGCGTTGACAAAGCCCCGCGCAGCACATATTGCCGCGGTGTTGATGGGATTTGCCGAATGAAGTCGTCATAGTTCCTCGAATTGAAGGCAAGACTAGGCGAGCCGCGGACGATCGTCAACGGACCGGAACACCGTTGCGCAAGCTCGACTCAAAAATGAAAGCGAGCAAATGCGCTTCCGCGAAGAGCGAAGCGCATTTGCTCAGCGAGAGGGGAGTCGGATTCGAGCACCGTCGGTTTCAAGCCTTGGTCAGCGATTTCCAGTTCATGGCCGCCGTGCCGGCGCCCGCGAGAATCGCCACGACGCCGCCGAGGATCAACCAGACGGATCGGTCGGTCGGGTTGCCGGTAAACAGGCGGGAAACATCCGAAGCGAATGAGTTGGATGCCTGGATTCCGAGCACGAGCAGAATGATCCCAACAACCACGAGCATGATGCCAATCGGAATACGCATCGGCGCCTCCTTGGAAACGAGCTTCCGGCTCGTCGCTCTTTACCATGCGGCAGCCGCCTGAGAGCCGCATGAAACAGCGGTGCATCTCCGTTGTTTTTGCGTTGCCTTGGCGAGTCGGACCCGCTCAGCTCAACGTCCGCAGGCGCGGCGCTTCCGCCCAGCGAAGCTTTGTGATCAGCGTGGACCAATAGGAGGTGTGCGGGTTGCGCACCAGAATCGCTTTGCGCTCGTGGCGCGTCACGCTCACGGAGTCGTCCTCACTCAATTTCGTCAGCACCTGACCGTCCACCACCAGCGTCGTGCCGTGACCGTTGTCGTTGTTCACGCGGGTGACTCGGATGTTCACTTTGCTCTCGAGGGGGACGACAATCGGCCGGAAGCTCAGCGAATGGGCGGCGATCGGAGTGATCGCCATCGCTTCGAGCTCGGGCGCGACGATCGGACCGCCCGCGGAAAGGTTGTACGCCGTGGACCCGGTGGACGTGCAGACGATGAGCCCGTCACCGCTGACGGTCGGTCCGACATTGCCGTCGATCGACAGAGCCATCCGGATCATTCGGTAGGGAGGGCCCGCGGTGAGCACGCAGTCGTTCGCCGCGATCGATTCGAACCGAACACTTCCGTCCGGTCCGGTGACTCGAACGGCGAGCAGCGGTGTTTCGTGAAGCTGCAAGGCCTCGCTGCCGAAGACTTCGCTCGCTGCGCGGGTGAGCGCGGGCATGTCGAACTCCGCCATGAAGCCGAGTTTTCCGAAATTGACGCCGAGGATCGGTTTTCCGAGAGGCACGAGCCGGCGCAATTGCCCGAGCAGCGTGCCGTCTCCACCGAGAATCACAAAGAGATCGGCCGAGGCTTCCTGCTTCGAAAGCACGCTGTCGGACGCCTCGGTCTCTCCCGAGAGCGCGCCGTGGCGTTCGATGAGGCCGCGCACTTTCTCCGCTGCCGCCAGAGCGTCGGCCTTTTCCTGATTCACGATGAGCAGCACCCGGCGCGGCATGGCCCCCAGTCTAGCGAGCGGTCAGCGACGAGCGGTCTTGTGCTCGGCTTGCCTCGCGCCCGTCACACGCACCCGCGCCGACTGCGATGATTTGGAGACCTCACCGTTTGACCCGGTTTGTTTCACGGCGCCTCCGATGACTTTCACAATTCCGGCGACGTCCAGTCCGACTTCCGCAAGCTGCCGAGCACGCGAATCCTGCAGCACCCAACGATCGGGCAAACCGTGGCGTGTAATCCGAGCGTCGTTCAGCCCGAGCTGCTGAGCCGCATCGAGCACGGCGGCGCCGAAGCCGCCAACCACACTGTGATCTTCGACCGTGACGATCGGGATGCCCCGTGCGACCAGAGAGCGAATCAGCCCCGTATCCACGGGCTTGGCAAAGCGTGCATCCCAGACTCCCACGCGCAGAACACCCTTGAGATTCTCCGCCGCTTCGCAGACGGTGATCGCGGGCGTGCCGAAAGCCAGCACCGCGACGTCCATCTCGGCCTTGGGCGAAGCGAAATCCGGCGTCAGGCAGCGTGCTTTGCCCAATTCGAACGACGGACAGGGATTCCCCGCGAAGCGATCGCTCACGACGTCGCGCGGATACCGCACAGCAGAAAGCCCGGTCTCGTAGCCTCGCATGAATTCCATCGCCGCCCGCAACGAAGGCTCGTCGATCGCGGCGGCAAGGACAGCTCCCGGCAATGTGCGCAGCAGCGCGATGTCGCAGAAACCGTGATGAACCGCGCCGTCACCTCCGACGAGCCCCGCGCGATCGAGCAGAAGCCGCACCGGCAACCCCTGGAGCGCCGCTTCCTGGAAAGCCTGATCGAAGGCTCTCTGCAGGAACGTCGAATAGACCGCGAAGAAGGGCTTCCAACCGGTCTTCGCAAGCCCAGCCATCATGTCGAAGGCGTGGCTTTCGCAAATTCCGGTGTCGAACGCGCGATCGGGATACTTGACGAGTGCGCGAGTAAGTCCAGTACCGTCGGGCATCGCCGCCGTCGCCGTGACGATCCGCGAGTCCTTCGCCATCAAGTCGAGCATGATGTCGCCGACCGCGGCCGTGAAGCTTCTGCCTTCGCTCTTGATCTCGACGCGGCAGCCTTCTCGCACCAGCTCGCCGACATTCTCGCCGTCGGGGTTTACAACCTTGAAAGCTCCCGGCGAATGAAAGCGGCTCGAGTCCTTTTCCGCAAACTCGTAACCCTTGCCCTTCACCGTCTTGACGTGGAGCACCATCGGCTTGTCGAATTCGCGGGCCTCGCGAAGAAAACTGACAAGCGTCGGAATATCGTGGCCATCGATCGGACCGATCGTCATCAGTCCGAAGTGTTCGAACCAGCCGCCTTCGATTTTGTCCGTGTGGAACCAGCTCTTCGCGGCTTCACCCGCGGCGTGATACGCCTCTTTCAGCACGCTGCCGCCGGGAAGGCGTTTGAGAGCCTCCTTCGCCTGCTTCTTGAACGTGCCGTAGCTCGCGCTCAGCCGGAAGCGATCGAAGTAGTGCGCCATCGCACCCTGCGGATGGCTGATGCTCATCCCGTTGTCGTTCAAGACGACGAGGAACTGGCGTTTGAGTGTGCCGGCGCCATTCAGACCTTCCATTGCGACGCCGTTGACGATCGAAGCGTCGCCGATGATCGTCACGACGCGCCTGCCGCCGGGCGCCTTTTCCGGGTCGAAACCATCGCCGTTCAGCGAGTCTCCGCGCGCCATGCCGACCGCGGTCGAAATCCCGGTGCCGGCATGGCCCACCCGGAAGAGGTCGTACGGCGATTCCGTGGGCTCTGGAAAGCCCGACATGCCTTCTCGCGTTCGAAGATTGGAAAGCATCCCGAGTCGGCCGGTCAGCAGCTTGTGCGGATAGCACTGATGCCCGACATCAAAGAGCAGGCGATCGTGCGCGAAGTCGAAGACGTAGTGGAGCGCAACCGTCAGTTCCACGACGCCGAGGTTGGGAGCGAGGTGCCCACCCACCTTCGACACCTGGTCGTGGATCGCCCGCCTGATTTCAGCCGCCACCTCGGGCAGTTTTTCGACGGGCAGCTTCCGCAGGTCGGCCGGGCCGAGGATGTTCTCCAGAAGCGGAAACCCAGCGCCGTGCGACGGCGTGCGATCCCGTCTCGAGCCGTTTCCACGAACCGAAGCCTTGTCAGCCATTGTATGAAATCCGTAGACGCTTCCGTGCCGGCCCGTCCTCTGGCGATCCGCTCGCCAAAATGGCCCATTCCATCGCGAAAGCGTAGCAACTTCCAGGGCGCCGCAGCGCGGGATTTCCATACCCGCGCCCCGTTCCAAAGTTCGCCCGGCCTGATCTACTTCTTGCGAGTCGCCAGAAAATCAACGAGTTCTCGGAGCGCGCCCGCTTTGCCTTCAAAGCAGGCAATTGCCTCGAACGCCTCCGACCGAAGTTTCGCAACTTCTTCGCGGCACTTTCCTGCTCCTTCATTGCCTCCGCCGTACGCCAGGGGATATGTCAACTTGCCGGCCTGCTCGTCCTTGCCGGTCCGCTTGCCAACGAGCTCGCTCGGCTGCTCGAGATCGATCAGGTCGTCGACAATCTGGAACATCAGTCCCACCGCGTCGCCGAATTTCGCCAGCGATGTGATGCTGGCGTCGCTCCCGCCCCCGCTCAATCGCGCGCACATGCCCCCCATCGTGCACGACGAACGAATGAGTGCGCCTGTTTTGTTGCGATGAATCACCCGCACGCGTTCGATCGCGCTCCCACCGGGAACCGTCCCGGGAATCGTGTCGAAGACCTGCCCGCTGATCATGGCGGTTGCCGCACGCACCAGATCGCGAACGAGCGCGACCGAAAGTGGGTCCGCCGCCCCGAGTTTGGAAGAAACTCTGGCCGTCGTCAGCGGATCGAAGGCAAGCGTCATCATCGCGTCCCCGGCGAGGATCGCCATCGCCTCGCCCGCGTGCTTGTGCAGAGTGGGCACCCCCCGGCGCAGATCATCATCATCCATCGCCGGCAGATCATCGTGCACGAGGCTGAAGCAGTGCACGAGTTCGAGGGCAACGCACGCGGGAAGCGCATCCTCGGGATCGCCCCCTGCCGCGGCACACGAATGCCAAGCCAAGACCGGCCGCAAACGCTTGCCGCCGGACAAAAGGGAATAGGCGATCGCGCTCTTGAGACTCTCCCCGATCTCCAGACCCTCGACGAATGAACGCAGAGCGCGCTCGATACGGGGGAGCACGGAAAAGGGATCACCCGCGCCCATCAGGACTTTCCGGCAACAGGCGTGACCTGCTGCTGAGTCCGGAGCAATTCGTAGATTTCCTGCGGCGACTGTGCCGCATAAACCTGCTGGCGGAACTGCTCCATCATCATCAGGCGGCTGACCTGTGCAAGCGCCTGGATGTGATCGCCGGTCTTGTCCGGCGGGCTCGCGAGCAGCACGATTAATCGAACGGGCTGGCGATCGATCGAGTCAAAATCCATCGGCTCGCGCGGCTTTCCGATCGCCATGGCGAGCGAGGTCATTCCGGCGCATTTGCCGTGCGGGATTGCAAGGCCGTGCCCGATCCCCGTCGTTCGAGTCTGTTCTCTCGTCCAGACCGCATCCTTGAGCGCCGCAACGTCTTTCACGCGGCCCGTCGCGCCGAGAACATCGACCAGCTCGTTTATCACGCCGAGCTTGTCCGATGCGATGAGCGGCGCGCGGATGCAATCGATGCTGAGTATGTCGAGAAGATTCATGGAGCGCTCACGAACTCTTTCCGGATTCGAACGGGCGAGAGTGTACGCCTGTCGGCCGTTCTCCGCTCCGCATCACGCGCCAGTTCAGCCCTGCGAGGTGCATCCTCCAATTCCCGTCGCAACGACGACGCGCCTTCGAGCGCCCGGTTTCTACCGTCCGCCACCCTTTCTCAGAACCGCCACGTACGAACCGTCACGAGCCACGCCCTGATCAAGCCCGCAGCCCCCCCGCGGCACATTCGAGCGCTCCGCCAATACCTCGAGCCCCAGCTCGTGGCGCGCCCATTTCAAATGTTCGGAGTTCTCCTCCGGTTCGAGGCTGCATGTTGAATAGACGACGAAGCCTCTGTCCCGAACGATCGCCGCACCTTGTTGTAGAATCGCCCGCTGAATCTCCACGAGTTCCGCGACTGACTTTCCGCGGATCCGGTATCGCGCCTCCACTCGGCGCCCGAGCACACCCGAATTGGAACACGGCACGTCGAGCAGGGCGAGATCAGCCTTGCCGTTTCCTTCGCGCACCGCGCGGGCGTGCGTGACTTCCACTCTTTGCTCACTTTGAAATACGTGTTTCAGCGTCTCGAGCCGCCGGTCGTCCACATCCGCCGCAAGCACCGATGCATTTCTGAAACGTTGCAGCAACTGGCGAGTCTTGGTTCCTTGGCCCGCGCACAGGTCGACGATCCGATGCACCCGATCTGCGCCTTCGACCACGCTCGCGGTGCGCACCACCTCCGCCGACGAGGGATCCTGAACCCACAATCGATTCCGCGCGAGAACTTCGCGAAGGCTCGTCCGGTCGCCGGTCCAGACGAGCGCAAGCGGGTCTTCGTGACGCATTGCGAGGCCGCGGTCAACCAGCAACGCGCCCTCGGATTCGTCGGCTTCAATGTTTAGAATCGTCGGTACGGCTGCGATTCCCTTCATCGCGAACAAGGACGCATTTTCTTCACCGTGCGCCGCGATCCACCTTCGCAAAAGCCCCTCGGGATGACTTGTTTGAATTGCCAGGCGATGGGCGAATTCGCGGGGCAACACTTCTGCGCGCATCTTCATGGCCTTCCCGTCCGGGGTCAGCAGCAAATCTCGTCGCTGCATCCAGTCGTCGGGTCGCGCACCACTTTCACCCTTCAATTCCGCGACGCGTCGTAGCGCGGCATTGACCAATCCTCCGGCGCCTGTGCGAATCCGCGACTTGGCGTGACGCACGCTCTCGTCGATCGCCGCGTGATCGGGCACGCGATCGAGAAACAGCAACTGTGCAGCGCCCCCCAGCAAGACTGCACGCAGGTCCGGCTCGATCGCCGAGAACGGCTGCTTCAATCCCCTGGCGATCACAAATTCCAGAGTCAACCACCGGCGGAGCACCGAGTCGAAGATCGCGTGCGCAAAGGCCCCGTCGCGCCCTGCCGCAAAGTCTGCGTCACCTCGGAATTCGAGGTCCGGAAATCGCTTTGCCTGTGCCGCGATCGCCTCGATGGCGTAGGCCCGCGCCGGATCCGGCGCTTCGGGGTGTCCCTGGATGTCGCTCCGCGCTTTGGTCACAGTCGAGTCTAGTCCCAACGTAAAATAGATCAGACACGATGTCGGAGCGCACACCCAACCCGGCAAAGCCTTTGGCCACGGGGCCTCGCAGGATTATCGCCAAGGTCGTTCCGCGCGCCACGAGCGGGCGCGGATTACTGGCCGGCATGCGCATCCGCAAGAAGCTTTTTTTCCTCCACACCTTTTTTTCGCTGGGCCTCACTCTCGTTCTGATCGTTGCACTCCGCCCGGCGATCGCCCGCATCGTCGATCGCGCCGACTCCCGCGCTTCGATGGACCTGCTCTCCGTTCTCGCGCCCGGGCTTTCGAGTCATTCTGACGAACAGGAGAGCCGCGCCCGCGCGTTCCTCGATCGACATCCGCACATCATTTTTCGCGAAGGCTCCGCTTCCGACTTGGGAATCCCTCGCGAACTCGCCGTGAGTGCCAGCGTTGCGCCCAATACTCCGCTCGAACTGAATTCGCCGCCTTGGGAGGCCGCGGCGGTCGCTTTTATTACGCCGGACGGCGGGACGGAAGGACGCTACATCGTCCTCTCCGCGACAAGCCCCGAAGCCCGATCGAACGTGATGTGGCTCTACCTCTACACGCTCATTGCGCTTCTCGTCGTCTATGCGCTGGTCGCGCTCGCGCTCGAGATCTTCGTGCTCCCGCAGTCGGTGTATGACCCGATCCGGCGGATCCTCGAAGCCGACAAAGTCGTCCAGGAGAATCAGGCCGGACAGACCGGAAGCGACGGCGAACTGGTTCCCGAAGTCCATATTCCGCGCGACGAACTCGGGGAAATCATGCGCTCGCGCAACGATTCCATCCGCGCCCTCCGCAATATCCAGCAGGCGCTGAATCTCGCGCTCTCCCAGCTCGAAACAGCCGCGACCGATCTCAAGCGCAAGAACCATCTCCTTCAATCCGCGCAGCGAAACCTGGCGGATGCCGATCGCCTTGCGAGCCTGGGCATGATGTCCGCCGGCATCGCCCACGAACTCAATACGCCCCTCGCAGTGCTCAAGGGCAGCGTCGAGCAAATCGCAGCCCATCCGGGAAACCCGGTCGAGCCCACACGTGCGGCCCTCATGCTCCGAGTCGTCGAACGCCTCGAACGATTGAGCGAGAGTCTTCTTGATTTCGCCCGGGTTCGTCCGCCATCGAGCCGCACCGTGCTGCTTGCTCCGATCATCGACGAGGCGGCGACGCTCGTGCGCCTCGATCGCTCCGTTCGGGCCGCGCCGATCGAGAACAGGGTCGATCCCGCGCTCTTCATCGATTGCGATGCGGATCGCCTCACGCAAGTGTTCGTGAATCTGCTTCGAAATGCCGCGGACGCCATCAACTCCCGGCGCGATCGGCCGGTTTCGTCGGTCGACCGGATCGTCGTTGATGCCGAACGAATCCAGCGCGATGGCTCGGACTGGCTTTCGATCCGCATCCGCGACACCGGACCCGGCATCGACGCCGCGATCCTTCCGACGCTCTTCGAGCCTTTCGCAAGTACGCGCCTCGACAGCCGCGGCACGGGCCTGGGTCTCGCCGTCGCCGAGGGAATCATCCGCGAGCACGACGGGATACTGCTCGCCCGGAACCGATCCGCCACCGACACCGTCTCGTCCGACCTTTCGGGCGCGGTTTTCGAGATCATGCTCTCGATCAGCCGATCCGCATCCTCAGAAGCCCCCAGAGAGGGGGCAGGGGGCGGGCTCGCCGCGCTGGCAAACTCCCCTCGCTAACCTCGTCGGCGCACTCCTCGCCCCTATATGACCGAAACCGCCAAACAATCCGAGACCGGAGCACCTCCGCTCTCCATCGTCTGCCTCGACGACGATGAAGATTTCCGTCAGTACATGCGCACAACTCTTCAGCAGGATGGTCACGAGGTGCGCGTCTGTTCTGATTCCGAAGAGTTCTTCGAAGCCTGCGAATCGCGGCTGCCCGATCTCGTGCTGCTCGATATCAAAATGGGGCACGAGAGCGGCGAAACGGTTCTCCAGGAAATCCGCAAGCGCTGGAGCCGCCTCGCGGTGATCGTCGTCACCGGTTACCCATCGATGGACTCGATGCGCGAGACGTTCAAGCAGCAGGCGTTCGACTATCTCGCCAAACCCTTTTCGCTCGCCGAGCTGCGCCGTGCGCTTGCGCAGGCCGCCGAAGCACTCGGACTCGGGCAGCGACCGCAGGATAAGTTGCGTGCTGAACTCGGTCGCGCCATCCGGCTCGCGCGGACCGAGGCCGCGTGGACGCTCAAGGAACTCTCCGATGCGAGCGGCATCAGCGTGAGCCAGTTGTCGTCGATCGAACGTGGCGCACACCTGCCGAGTTTGGAATCGCTGCTTTCGATCGCGGGGGCGCTCAAACGCAAGCCGAGTGAATGGCTGAGTGCCGGTGGCTTCTAGCCGTCACACCAGCAGCGTCGCCGGCTTCTCCAGCAGGCTCTTCACCGTGTTGAGGTAGCTCGCCGCCATGGCGCCGTCGATCACGCGATGGTCGCTGCTCATCGTCATGCTCATCACATGACCCGGCACAATCTGCCCCTCCTTCACGACTGCCTTTTGGACCGCGCCACCCACCGCCAGAATCGCCGTGTTGGGCGGGTTGATGATCGCGGTGAACGCTTCCACGCCGAACATGCCGAGGTTGCTGATCGTGAACGTCGCGTCGCTCATTTCTTCGACGCTCAGGCCTTTCGTGCGTGCCTTCTCAGAGAGACGCTTGGTCTCGGCCGAAATCTGGCGCAGGCCGAGCACATCGGCGTTTCGGATGGTCGCGACCACCAGCCCGCCGCCGGTGCCGTCTTCCATCACCGGCAGCGCGATCGCCACACCGACGTTCACGTCCGGTAGGTATTCAATCGCTTCATTGCCCCCACCACCCGGTGTCCCCGCCCACTTCGTGTTCACGTATGGATGCTGATGCATCGCGAGCGCGCACGCACGCACGAGGAAATCGTTGACGCTTAGTTTGATTCCCTGATTCGCGAGTTGCTCGTTCAACTGCCCGCGCAGTTCCACCAGCGCGTCCATGCTCGCCTCGACCGTCACCTGATAATGCGGAATCGTCGTCTTGCTTTCAACCAAGCGCTTCGCGATGGTCTTCCGCATGTTCGACAGCGGCACAATCCGCGCGACCAGTCCACCGCCGCTCGAAGGCATGGCCATCGGAGCCGGACGCGTCGGCTGGCTCACCTGCGTGCGTGCGAGCGGCTGGGCCTGCTTGGCCGTATGCAGAGCCGAACCAGGAGCCTGCGACCCACCCGCGCCACGACCCGGCGCTCCGCCCACCGCTGCTTCAACATCCTTCCGGATGATCCGTCCGCCGGGGCCCGAACCCTGAAGCGAACCGAGATCCACATTGCTTTCCGCCGCGATCTTCTTCGCCAGCGGGCTTGCGAATACCCGTCCTCCATCTCGTCCGGGCGCGGCATGCCCATTCGATGCCTGCCCTGCCGATGACTGACCCGCGGATGTCGGGCCCGCCGGGGGCTCCATCGTCGCGGTCGCGCTCTGCCCAGAATTCACGGGCGATCCGCCGGCCTGCTTCTGCGCCGGCGCTGCGCCGCCTCCACTCTTTGCCGCAGCAACGTCTTCGCCAGGTGCCGCAAGAACCAGGATCACCGTGCCGATCGGCACGTTCTGACCCTCCGGAACCGCGATCGACGCGACCGTCCCGTCTTCAAAGCTCTGCAACTCCATCGTCGCCTTGTCGGTCTCGATATCCGCCAGCGCATCGCCGCTCTTGACCTTCTGGCCTTCCTTGACGTTCCACTTGACGACGGTTCCGGCCTGCATGGTGTCGGAGAGGCGGGGCATTTCGATTCGAATAGGCATGGTGGGATCTCAGTCGATCAAGCGATAGAAACGGGACGATCACCGCAAAGATACGTCGGATGTCGGCGGGCGGCAGCAAGGTCCCCACGCGTAGCAAACGGCCAAGCACTCACAACGTTGAATGGCGGCTGCACCTCAAACGCGGCCATGCGTCTGTCCTGAATTTCGTGCGAGATCGCAAGCGTCAAGCCAAAGACTCCCCAAGCCGCAATCCCGACCAGTGCAGGCCAGACGAGGCCGGCACACAGAAACACTACAGGCGCAAGAACCAGGGCAATCCAGCCTGCCATCAGAACGCACCGCGTCACGAACGGAATCTGCTTACCCGGCGCAATCTTGTCGTCGGCGGGCCACTCGCATGCTTCGTGCTGGCGCGATGTACGAAGAAGCAGAATGCACTGTGACACGTAGCGTTTGGTCTCGCGCGACCAGGCATGACGACCACGGAGCTTGCCATCATGAAAATCGCCGTATGTTGCAATCACACGTTCCCAAATTGCAGCAACGGCGTCATCGGAGCCATAGAACTTGGAAATGCGAAAATACGCACTCTCGTGCTCGCAGGTCGTGATCAGACCGGCAGCAAGGCGACGCAAAGTCGTCGCGTATGCCAGTCGTGCGGGAATACTCACATTCTCGCGTGACACTGCTTGCTCGATTCCGCGATAATCGCCGTCAATAAGTCTCACAGCCGTCCCAAACTCGCCTTCACCGCCTGCATGATCTTCCCTTTGTGCGGCAGATACAGCGCCTCCAGGTTCTTTGCGTATGGCGTCGGCACATCTTCGGTGTTCACACGCAGCGGCTGATGATCGAGATAGTCAAACCCACGCTCGCACACCTGCGTAACGACTTCCGATGCGACGCTCGCGAACGGCCAGCACTGATCCACCACCACAATCCGCCCTGTCTTCTTCAGGCTCTCCAGAATCGAATCGATGTCCAGCGGGCGGATCGTGCGCATGTCCAGCACGTCTACGTTGATTCCTTCCTTCTTCAACTCGTCCGCAGCATCCATGCAGAAATTCACCGGGCGGCCGAAGCTGACCACGGTGCAGTCATCGCCCTGCCGGCGCAGCGCCGCCTTGCCGAACGGGATCGTGTATTCCCCGCCAGGCACGTGCCCCTTGTCGCCGAGCATGCGCTCGCTCTCGAGGAAAAACACCGGGTCATCGTCGCGGATCGAAGTCTTGAGCAGCCCTTTCGCCTCGTACGGATTGCTCGGGATCACGATCTTGACGCCCGGCACGTTGCTGTACAAGCCCTCGACGCACCATGAGTGCGTCGATCCGAGCTGACCGCCCGCGCCGTCGTTGCCGCGGAATACAACCGGACAGCCCCACTGCCCGCCGCTCATATAAAGCATCTTCGGCACGTTGTTCAAAAGCTGGTCCGCCGCGACGAGGCTGAACGACCAACTCATGAACTCGATGATCGGACGCAGACCGTACATCGCCGCACCGACCGCCAACCCGGCGAACCCGTTCTCCGAGATCGGAGAATCGATGATCCGCTTCGGGCCGAATTCATCCAGCATCCCCTGACTGACCTTATACGCGCCGTTGTACTGCGCAACCTCTTCTCCCATCAGGAAGATCCGGTCGTCCTTGCGCATTTCTTCGGTCATTGCCTCGCGCAGCGCCTCGCGGAACTGGATCTCCCGCGCCGTTCCTCCACCCATCGGATCCAGTCCCATCTCCGGCAACATCAACTCGGCAGCCATGAAAACCCTTTCAACCCGACGCCGGGAAACCGACTCATTGGTGGCCCACCCCTTTGAGGCGGGTCCCGCCGCGCGATTCCAAGCAGCCGACGAACGTCGTTTGTCAACCCGTCGCCCAAGCCTCTCATGGGGCTTTCCTGCGCCGGACAAGGATTCTACGCGCGCAAAGTGCTCTCGCAGCCCAAAACCGCCTCCCCTGCTTGCTGTAGTCTCTTGGAATGCCTTCCCGATTCCCTTCCATCGTTCTGGCCGGGTGGCTCGTTTCATCCGCTGCCGTGTGTTTCATGGCACCCGCGGCAGACCTTCCGAACCCCACGCTTCCGCTCGTTCAGCCCGCGCGCATTCCTGTACCCGATACGAGCGCAACCAACTCAATCACGCCCCAAGCTTCCATCGCGATTGTCCAGAAACTCGCCGACTTCGGCACGCGTCACACCCTGTCCGACACCACTTCCGAAACCCGCGGCATCGGCGCCGCCCGCAACTGGGTTCTCGAGCAATTCCGTGCCGCGGGGCCGCGCATTCAAGCGTCGCTCGAAGAGTTCGATGCCCCGGTCGGACCTCGCATCAAGGAATACGCAAGGGTCGCCAACGTCGTCGCCGTTCTGCCCGGCACCGATCCCGCCGCGGCAAACCGTCGCGTCTACGTCGTCGGCCACCTCGACAGCATGAACGCCAATGTCATGGACCCCATAGGCGATGCGCCCGGCGCGAACGATGATGCATCCGGCTGCGCCGTGGTCATCGAATCGGCCCGCGCGCTGGCGAAAGAAAACCTGCGCGCGACCGTCGTCTTCCTCTGCACGATCGGCGAAGAACAAGGGCTCGTCGGAGCGAAGTATCACGCCGATTCCGCCCGGGCCCGCAACGAAAATATCGTCGCGGTCCTGAACAACGACATCGTCGGCGATCCTTCCGCACCGCCGACTGATGGGTTTGATGCTCAGCCGACCGTGATCCGCGTCTTTTCCGAAGGACTGCCGCGCAACGCGAGTGCGGAGCAACTCGCGCGGCTTCGCGCTCTCTCGGCCGAATCCGATTCGCCATCACGCCAACTCGCGCGATACGTCGCCGAAATCGCGGCGATCGAAAAAACCGCCGTGCAGCCGCGGCTGGTCTTTCGTCTCGACCGTTTCCTCCGCGGCGGCGATCACTCGATGTTCAACCAGGCCGGATTTCCTGCCGTCCGCTTCACCGCGAGCAACGAAACCTATTCGCGTCAGCACCAGAACGTGTCGGGTCCGCCACAAATCGGAGGTGGCCACGCTCGCGAAACCGGTGATGTCGTTCGGTTTGTCGATCCGGAGTACCTTTCGAACGTGGCGCGCCTCAACGCCAAGTGCCTCATCAACCTCGCGAATGCTCCCCAAGTGCCACAGCGAGCCCGCATCATCACCGCCAAACTCGAAAATGCCACCACGCTCCGATGGGACACAAGCCCCGATGCGGACGGATACGAAATCGTCTGGCGCGACACGACCTCACCGATGTGGACCTTCGCTCGCGATGTTGGCAACGTGACCGAAATCACACTTCCCATCAGCAAGGACGACTATTTCCTTGGTGTGCGCGCCTATCGCAAAGACGGCTTCCGATCAATCGTCGCCTTCGCGGATCAGGGGGCCGAGTGACGATCGCACCGCCGTGCGCCCGAATCACGAGCTCGATCTCACCGTCGCGGCTGACTTGTAACTGCGACCCCCGAGCGCCTTCCAGAATTTTTCTCGCTCGATTTTGTGCATCACTGTTCGCCCGAAGTGACGAACCGCGCCGGCACAGAATTGCGATGCCGCGGATCGCTTCATCCATTTCGAATACCCGTTCTCGATGACGCGAGCGAGCACCTGGCACCAGCGATTCGCGATCACATCCGGCGTGTGCTCCATCGCTCTCCTCCGACCGTTTTCCGATATCGCGCGAAACAGTCCCGGCTCATCCTTCAATCGCCGAAGCGCCCCCAGCGCCTGCTCCGCCGTCGCGACTTCAAAGTAGTCGAGTTCGCTCCGCCGCTCTTCGCGGTACCCCGCCTCGGGACCGAGCAAAGCCGGGCACCCCGCCTGCCACGCGTTGACGAGTTTAAGCGCCGGCTTCACGGAGCGGAAGTACTCCGTCCCGCCCCGCACCGCGAGCACCGCATCCGTCTGCGACCAGTCTCTTCCGGAAACCCCGACGCGGTTGCTTTTGAGCCCGTGTACCACGAACGAGATCCCGAGTTCCCTGAGCGCATCACGAAAACGCTCGCCCCGAAATTCCTGATCGATATTGTCCATCTCGCCGTGGAACACCATGTTTTCGAGCCGCGCGCCCCGCTCGTCATCGCGCGGGCGCAGCGACAACTGCGGCCAGTGTGCAATATAGTGGTCCGTCGGCCGCTCACACCGCGTCCGATTCTGCACGATCACCTCTTCACAGAGCGTGGGCCGCGCCCGATCCATGCGGCACGCAATCACGTAACTCCGCCACGGCATCCCGCCGCGACGCAGATCGTCATAGGTCGCGACGCACAGGCCCTGCGGCACAAACCGGTCCGTCAGCCGCGCGTCAATCCCCCGCCGCCGCAACTGGATGTATGTGTTGATGATCCACGCGGTCTCACCGTCCCACTTGTTCCAATACACCGATGCCGACGGAGGCATTCCGCTCGTTTCGAAGAGTTCCCGAAACGCCGCGATTCGTGTCGGATCGCGCATCACGAAATAGACCGGCGCACCAAGCGGCTCGAGCGCCGTCTCCGCGGCCATCGCCCGCATCATTTCTCTTGCCGTAAACGACATGCGCCTCGACTGTACTCCATTGCACGCCCTCCGCCTTGCTTCCCTTCGCCCCATTGCCCCTTTGCTGCTTGGCAGTTTTCCCAACTACGCTTCCGATTGGAGGTCCCATGAAAGGCGTCATCCTCGCCGGCGGCACGGGCTCGCGCCTCGCCCCGCTCACGCTCGTCACCAATAAGCATCTGCTTCCTGTCTACGACCAGCCGATGGTCCACTACCCCATCAAGTGCTTGCTGAACGCGGGAATCGACGAAGTCCTGATCGTCACCGGAGGCGAACACGCGGGGGATTTCCTCCGCCTGCTCAAAAATGGCAAACAGCTCGGCATCCGCCATCTCGAGTACGCCTATCAGGAAGGCAGCGGCGGCATCGCCGATGCGCTCAAACTCGCGCAGGATTTTGCGGATGGCCAGCCCATCTGCGTGGTGCTTGGCGACAACATCATCGAGAAGAACATCCGCGTTGCCGCCAACAACTACCGCGAGCAGAAGCACGGCGCCAAGATTCTGCTGAAGAGAGTGCCCGATCCCCACCGCTTCGGCGTTGTTCGTCTCGAGAACAACCGCATCGCCGAAATCCTTGAGAAGCCGAAGAACCCGCCCAGCGATCTCGCGGTCACCGGAATTTACTTCTACGACCAGACCGTCTTCGATATCTGCGCCACGCTCAAACCGTCCGGCCGCGGCGAACTCGAAATCACCGATGTCAACAACGCCTACCTGAAGGCCGGTACTCTGACGCACGAAGTCCTTGAAGGTTGGTGGACCGACGCCGGCACGTTCCAGAGTCTCTTCCGTGCCTCCAAGTTCGTTGCCGAAGGCGGCGCCAATCACGTTTGAAGCCCCCTCCCTGAGGGAAGGGGTTGCGGAAGGGAGTACTTCTTCACTACCCTTCAATTCCGATGCCAGCAATCTCCCCCATTCAGATCTTCACCGGCTCCGCTTCCGAAGCCTTCGCTGCGGCGAAACAGAAAAACGAGCCTCTGCTCCTGCCCCTGAATCTCTTCGCCGATGATCGTGGCTGGTCGATCATGAACCAGTTGCAGGGCGTGATGTCCTCTGAAGGACAACTCAACGTCTCGCTCCAGTATCCGGGCATCATCAAGGCGTGGCACCGCCATCAGAAGCAGACGGATTTTTGGATCTGTGTGCGAGGCCAAATCAAGGTTGGTGTGCATCGCGACGACGATCGCGCCTGGATGGCCATCATCGGTGAGCATCGGCCCGCGCTCGTCATCATCCCTCCACCGCTCTGGCACGGCGCCGCGACCGTCGGCAATGAGCCTGCGAGCCTTCTCTACTACGTCTCCCACGCCTACGACGCTTCCAAGCCCGATGAAGAACGCCGCGCGTTCGATTCGCCTTCCTGGTTCCCGTGGACCGTCCAGCCGCGATGAGCGCGCTCACAGAAAAACCAATCGTGCTCCTGGGCGCCGACGGCATGCTCGGTCGCGCCTTCGCCGGATTGCTCCAAGCAAAAGGCCGCCCATTCGAAGCGCTCACGCTTCCACAAATCGATTTCACGCGTCCCGATTCCATTCGCGCCGCTTTCTCGCCGCGCATGTCCGCGGTGATCAACTGCGCCGCCTACACCGACGTAGACGGCGCCGAATCGAATTCGGATCTCGCTGAACAGATCAACGGCCGCGCCGTCGGAGAACTCGCTCGCCTCTGCAAGGCGCATGCGACTCCGCTTATTCATTTCAGCACCGACTATGTCTTCGATGGAAACAACACCTTGCCATACTCGACCGATGCTCCGCGCCACCCGGTCAACAAGTACGGCCAGAGCAAGGCGCACGGAGAAGAGCTCATCGAGCAATCCGGCTGCGAACACCTCATCATCCGTACGAGCTGGCTCTACGCGCCTTGGGGCAAGAACTTCGTCCGCACCATCGCCGCCGCGGCACGCACCAAACCCGAGCTCAGAGTCGTCAACGACCAGCGCGGCCGCCCCACCAGCGCACAACTCCTTGCGCGCTCTGCACTCTCGCTGCTCGACCGAGGCCGCCGCGCCACGTGGCACATCACCGACTCCGGCGAGTGCACTCGGTTCGATTTCGCGTCGGCAATCGTCCGCCTCACCGGCGCGCATTGCAACGTGATCGCCTGCACATCCGCCGAATTCCCAAGACAGGCGAAGCGCCCCGCCTACAGCGTGCTCGATATCGCAAAGGCCGAACAAGAACTCGGCCCCTTTCCCGCGTGGCAATCAAATCTCTCCGAAGTCATCGCGTGCTTAGAACCATGATCGCGCTCCGTCGCATCAACTGGGTGACTCACGCCTTGGCATCTCGGCAGACCCGCATTTCATCGCCATCCTTCTTTCCGTCTCTCTCCGCACCTCTGAGTTTCTGCGGTGATTCATTTTTCTTCTCATACAATCAACGCATGTTCTCACGCATCCTCGTCACCGGCGGCAGCGGCTTCATCGGCTCCAACTTCGTGCGCCATGTCCTCGCCGCACGCCCGCAAACGCACATCACGAACCTCGACGCGCTCACCTACTCCGGCAACGCCGAGAATCTCCGTGACCTCGAGGGAAATCCACGTTACTCATTCGTTCACGCCGACATCTGCGATACCGAAACGATCCGCCCGTTCGTCGCCAAGGCCGACGCGATTGTCCACTTCGCCGCCGAATCGCACGTCGATCGATCGATCCTCGATACCCGCCCATTCATTCGCACCAATGTTCTGGGCACCCAAACCCTGCTCGACGCCGCCGTCGCCGGCAAAGTGACAAGGTTCGTGCACGTGAGCACCGACGAGGTCTACGGCAGCCTGCCGCTCGATCGCCGCGAACTCCGCTTCACCGAAGAATCCGCGATCAAGCCCAACAGCCCCTACTCCGCGAGCAAGGCCGCGAGCGACATGCTCGTCCGCGCTGCGCACCACACGTTCGGCCTCGACACCTGCATCACGCGCTGCTCCAACAACTTCGGGCCCTATCAGTTCCCCGAAAAAGTCATCCCGCTTTTTGTTACGAATCTCCTCGAGGACAAGAAGGTCCCGCTCTACGGCGACGGGCTCAATGTCCGCGATTGGATCCACGTCGAAGACCACTGCGAAGCGGTGCTCGCCGTCCTCGAACGAGGCAAGCCCGGCGAGGTCTACAACATCGGCGCCGACAACGAGCAGTCGAATCTCGATCTCACCCGTTCGCTCCTCCACATCCTGGGCAAAGGCGACGAATTCATCCGTCACGTTGAAGATCGCCTCGGCCACGACCGCCGCTACGCGATCGATTCATCCAAGATCCAAAGCGAACTCGGCTGGAACGCGACTCGCTCACAATGGCCCGACGCGCTGATCAAGACGGTCGACTGGTACGTGAAGAATCCTGGCTGGTGGCAGCGAATCAAAAGCGGCGCGTATCGGGAGTTTCACGAAACTTTGTACGCAAATCGTGGCCCGGCAGCCCCACTCGCAAGCCCAGCTTCTGCAAGCGCTTAATCAGAAGTCGCTTCAATCCCGCCAAATGCCGAGTGTTTTTGGGTTGCCCGTTTCCAGTCCTTGAGGCATGTTTCATCGGGTTGCGCAACATTTGTGCGAGGTCGCGCTGCGCCAATGGAGCCGCACGCCATGTCTCGCCTACGCCAAGCACTGCTCGCTTTTTCCGGCTCTCTGGCGGCCGCGGCAGCACCCGCGAGCGCCATGCTGATTTTCAACGAGCTGGCCTCGGGCGATCTTTCTTCCAACCCCCTCCTGCCCACGCTTCTGCATGTCGACCTTGGCTCGAATTTCATCGACGGCAGCGTCGACCGCAATGATCGCGACTATTTCACGCTTGCGCTCCCCTCCGGTACACACCTGACCGCGATCATCCTTCGCGCCTCGTCCGGCAGCGAGGCCACGTTCCTCAGCCTGCAATCCGGCTCAATCTTCACCGAGCCCGCCGCCGGAACAGACCTGCGCAACGTGCTCGGCTATGTCTCGTTCTTCCACTCTGATATCGGCACGGACCTGCTCCAATCCCTTGGCAGCGCATCCGACGCGATCGGTTTCAAAGGCTCCCCCGACGGCGAGATGTTCACGTTCTGGATCGATCAATCGAGTTTGAGTCCGGCCAACTACAACTTCGAATTCATCGTCACCGAGGACATTCCCAGCCCAGGAACGATCGCCATGATGGCGGCAGCGATGATCATGGTCATCCCGCGTTCGCGCCGTTCTCGCCGCTAGTTTCAGTGCCGCTCAGCCGTTCCGCGAGACAACATACAACCCGCCGATACACCCCGCGGCAATCAGCCACATCGCGAGGACCGACGCGACGAACATCGGAAAAATGCAGAGCGCCGCGCCGGTGAAAAGCGTCAGCGGCCGCTCCTGTTTCTTTCCGTAGATGAACATCCCCGTTCCGATTGCTCCGATCAGAACGCCCGAAATCAGCGATACGGGACTGCCGAGTTCCATACCAGTGTCATCGGCGCTTACTTTCAAACGCGACCGGCAGTTTGCTGAATTCACGCGTTTCACGCGCAGCCCGCCCCTGCCGCCGACATTTCTTCGGCATCCGGTCCAATCGAATCCCCCGTTAGGGTGCCATCGAGGTGTCCGCGAGAAATCGCGAGTCCCAGAATCCGTTGCCTGTTTGGCGATCTGGTCCGGCGGCTATTCCGCGCGACCCGATTCAAAGTACGGATCGAGCAGCGTCTTGAGCGCCTGCCGCGCGCGATGAAGCCTTGTGCGCACCGTATCGAGGGTGACACCAAGCGTTCTCGCGGTCTCTTCGGTGTCGAGGCCCGAAACATCCCGCAGCATGAGAATCACCCGATACTGCTCCGGCAATTCCTCGATCTTCGCACGCACCAATGTCTTGATTTCGTGGCGCTCCAGTGTCGATTCGTCAACTTCGGCCCACCGCTCGCTCGATCGCACCTGGTGTCCATCCGACTGAAACGCCGGGAGCATCGCCTCGATCGAAGTTTCGGGCCGGCGGCGCTTGCTCCGCAATTTCATCAGGCACGAATTCACCGTGATCTGATGCAGCCATGTGGTCAGTTTCGATCGCCCATCGAATGCCGCCAGGCCCCTGAAAGCATTCAGGAATGCGTCCTGCACCGCCTCTTCCGCATCCGCCTCGTTCGGCATCATCTTCCGCGCGACCGCGAGCATGCGGCCGGCAGCCAGATCCGTCAATTCATCGAACGCGCGCTCTTCGCCCGTCCGCAGCCGCGCGAGCAACGCGGCATCATCTGTTTCGCACGCCTCGCTCTGCTTCATCGTTCCTATGGACATCATGACCGTGCCTCCCCGAGCAGCCGCTTGATGTACAGCGATCCGCCCTTGAGATTGCCGCCGCGGCTCTGAATTCCCGAAACAAACCGGCGCGCCGCTTCCGAAAGCGCCGTCACATCGCTCAAGTCCAGCGTGAACTTCTCACCAGCATGCTCGACGGCGCGCGCCAGGGCGAGCACTGCCGCGTCGTCCAATCGGCCCTCTACCCGAACCTCGGGTTCCCCGGACGCCGATCGGCTTGTCGTTATCTTGAACACGCGCCGTACTCCTTTGGATGACAAAGGCAACGGGCGTGCCAGACGAAATCCACGACACCTAACTTTCGTAACGCCTGTTTTGACAGTCAATTACGCCAAGAATTCCGATTTCCAAACGACGTATGACTTTTTCGTTTCGACGCGGCCGATCGCGTCCGGCGCGGCCCGTCGTCGCGTTTCACGCTTTCAAACCGCCATCAGGCCTTGATCCCGAGGCGATCCATCCGGCTCCGCAGCGTGCTCGGCGCGAGCCCGAGAATCTTCGCCGCGCCTTTCGGGCCGGCGATTGCACCCTCGGTTTGTGCCAACACCGCCAGGATGTGCTGCTTCTCCACTTCCTCGAGCGACGCAGACTTTGCCTCGACCGCGCCGGCATCCCCAGCCCCGGGAAGATCGTTCTCGCTGAGCCTCAGCACGCGCCCATCGCACAAGATCGCCGCACGCTCCAGCAGGTTTCTCAACTCGCGGATATTCCCAGGCCATCCATAGCGCAGCAGGCGCTCCATCGTCGCGCCGTCGATCTCGTCGAATTTCTTACCGAGTGACGCCGCGATCTGCGTCACAAAGTACGACGCCAGGATCGGGATGTCCGGGATCTGCTCCCGCAGTGGCGGCACACTGATCGGGAAGACACTCAACCGAAAGAACAGGTCCGCGCGGAATTTCTGCGACTTCACGTCCGCCGCCAAATCCCGATTCGTCGCCGCGATCACACGCACATTCACCCGCACCGTCTCCGATCCGCCGACCCGTTCGAATTCGTTCTCTTGCAAGACGCGCAGCAGCTTCACCTGAACATCCGGCGCCACCTCTCCCACCTCATCCAGAAAAATAGTTCCCCCGTCGGCAAGCTCGAACCTGCCGCGACGTGCGTTCACAGCGCCCGTAAAAGCGCCCTTCTCGTGCCCGAAAAACTCGCTCTCGACAAGCCCCGCCGGCAAAGCTGCGCAGTTTACCTTGACAAACGGTCCGTTCTTCCTCTGGCTGCGTTCATGGATCGCCCGCGCGATCAATTCCTTTCCTGTTCCGGTCTCTCCCTGAATCAAAACCGTCGAATCCGTCGGCGCGACCCGCTCCACGTTCTCGAGCACCTTGATCAATCCCGTGCTGCTCCCCACGATCTCATCGAAATTGTGGCTCGCCTTGATCTCTTCGCTGAGAAACCTGTTCTGCGCCTTGAGCCGCGCCTGCTCCTGCTCCATCAGCACGCGGTCCGTGATATCGACGAACATCGTGCGCGTGTACATCCCGCTCGGATCCGGCTTCGACCACCACTGGATCCACACCGGCTTTCCGTTGTCCTTCCGCCGCAGTTCGAGCACGACGCCGCTCGTATCCGTGCCGCGTCCGATCGACTCGAACGCCGCCTTCAAACGCTGCTGCGCCTCAGGCGTGTCGGGCACAAAGCTCTTGCCGTACGTGCCTTCGATCTGATCCGGCCGAATTCCGAGTATCCGCATCGCCGCGCGATTCGCGCGAATGAACCGTGAATCGACCCCTTCATGCACATATGCGATCGGTGCCTCATCAAAGAGATCCCTGAATCGGTCCTCGCTCTCGATCAGCGATTTCTCCAACCGCACCCGCGCGAGCTCTCCCGCCGCCAGCGCCGCGAAAATCTGAAAGAGCGCCAGATGCCGAGGCTCCGGCGGCATCGGCTTGGTGTCCATCACAAACACGTGCCCGAGCACCGCCCCCTTCTGTTCGAGCAGCGGCACACCCAGATAGCTCTCGACTCCCATCTCCGCCAGCGGCGTATCCAGCGGAAACAGTTTCGCGGTGTCCTTCGGATACAAACTGAACTTCCCGCCAAGCACGCGCTCGCACGGCGTGCCCGCGATCGGCCACTCCACATTGTCGAGGAATTTGTCCCCCGCCCAGAACGCCAGCGACTTCGCGGATTGCTTCGCCGCATCGAACTGCGCGACGATCGCATACTTGACACTCAGCGCTTCCGCCAGGCACTGCGCCATCCGCCGGAATCGCTCATCGCCCGACGCCGCCGCGACGCTCCTCAAAAGTGTCGCCAGCGCAGAATCCTCTTTCAGGAGTTCCGGCGTCGCCGCAGGGTCAAGATGCTTTGGAATGTCCCCGGTCATCCGTTGTCGCGCCCGTATCGCCATCTTCGCGCAGCATCGTACCCGAAGTCAGGCCGCGGCCGCGTCCAGCGATGAAGGAGTTCCTTCACCCGCTCATTCGGCGTCTTCGCAGTTTTTCAAAGATTTCGAAAATCAGCACACCGCCATCAAACCTCCACCACCATCGCCACGCTATTGCCCCCGCCCAGACACAGCGCCGCAACGCCTCTCTTCCCGCCCGTCCGGTGCAACTGGTGAATCAGCGTTGTCAGCACGCGCGCACCGCTCGCCCCGATCGGGTGCCCAAGCGCGATGCCGCCGCCGGTGATGTTCAGCTTGCTCTCCGGGATTTCGTGCCCCGCCGAGAGCAGCCCCTTCACATTGCACAGGATCTGCGCCGCGAACGCCTCGTTGATCTCGAATAGGTCGATGTCCTTCGCGCTCAACTTCGCTTTCGCCAGCGCGCCCTTGATCCCTTCAATCGGCGCCGCGAAAATGTCCTTCGGCGCCACGCCGCTGGTGTGATACGCGATGATCTTCGCGATCGGCTTCACGCCCAGTTGCTCCGCCTTCGCGAGGCTCGCGACGATCAGCGCCGCCGCGCCATCCGAAATCTGGCTGGCGTTCGCCGCCGTCACCGTTCCGTCTTTTTCAAAGGCGGGACGCAACTTGCCCACGCTGTCGATGCTCGTATCCGCGCGAATCCCCTCATCCGCGCTGACGCCCGGCGACTTTTTATCCAGACACAGCTCACCCGTCAGCGCGACGATCTCGTTCTTGAACCAACCGTTCTTCGTCGCCTCCGCCGCCCGCTGATGGCTCTGCACCGCGAACCGATCTTGCTCTGCACGTGAAATCTCAAACTTCCGCGCGATATGGTCCGCGCTGTTCCCCATCGCACACGCCTCGAACGCGCAGCGCAGCCCGTCGTACGCCATGTGGTCTTCCATCGCCGCCGGGCCGTACTTCACGCCCTCGCGCACCCGCGCAAAGTGCGGCGCCGCCGTCATGTTCTCGAATCCGCCCGCACCGACAATCTGGTTATCCCCCGCCTTGATCGACTGCGCCGCCAGCATCACCGCCTGCAATCCGCTGCCGCACACCTTGTTGATCGTCTGCGCGCTCATCGTGTCGGGCAGCCCCGCCTTCAACGCCGCCTGCCGCGCCGGATTCTGTCCGAGCCCCGCCTGCAGCACGCACCCCATGATCACCTCATCAACCGCGCCGGCCGCGCCCGGAACCGCATCCAGCGCCGCCTTCAACGCGTACGACCCCAGCACCGGCGAAGGCACCTTCGACAGTCCACCAAAGAACTTCCCGATCGGTGTGCGTTTGGCGGCAAGGATGACGGGGATCGTGTTCGCGGTGGACATGAACTGCTCCGTAAATGACCGGCAAATGCCGTGAAGTGTCTCGTTCTGTCAGGATACGCCAGCGTTGGATGAGCGGATTCCGCCCCCGTTACGCGGCAAAAAAATCACGCTCACTCCACCCCGCCCCGTCATTCCGCAATCCAAAATCCGAATCTCGAATTGCGACTTGCCCTTTGGCATTCTGACTCTTTGCCTTCCCCATCTTCCCTTTTCGCCGTGCCTCTGCGCCTCCGTCGTAAATGCTTTCGCATTCCCCTCTTTGGCCCTTTGGAAATTTGGCCCTTTGGCCATTTCCCTACACCCCGATCGCCTTCGCCGTCTGCGTATAGCTCTCCGGCCGCCGATCGCGATAGAACTGCCACACATTCCGCACTTCCTGGATTTTGTCGAGATCGAGGTCGGCAACGACCACCTCATCCTTCTCTCTGCTCGCCTGCTTGATAATCTGCCCGCGCGGATCGCAGAAATAACTCTGCCCGTAGAACTCACCGATGTTCCACGGCGCTTCCGTCCCCACGCGGTTGATTGCGCCGACAAAATATTGATTCGCCACCGCGTGCGCCGGCTGCTCGATCTTCCACAGGTACTCACTGAGCCCCGCGACCGTCGCGCTCGGGTTGAACACGATCTCCGCGCCGTTCAATCCCAGCTCGCGCGCGCCCTCCGGGAAGTGCCGGTCGTAGCAGATGTACACGCCGATCTTCCCGAAGCGTGTCTGAAAAACCGGATAGCCCAGATTCCCCGGCTTGAAGTAGAACTTCTCCCAGAATCCCGGGTGGCAATGCGGGATGTGGTGCTTGCGATACTTGCCCAGGTACTGCCCCGTCTCGTCGATCACCGCCGCCGTGTTGTAATACACGCCGGTCATATCCAATTCATAAATCGGAACCACCATCACCATCTGGTGCTTCTTCGCGAGGTCCTGCATCAGTTTGATCGTTGGCCCGTCCGGAATCGGCTCCGCTGTGTCGTACCACTTCACCTGCTGCTCGGCGCAGAAATACGGCCCGTAGAAAATCTCCTGCAGGCAGCAGACCTTCGCGCCGTCTTCCGCCGCCTTCTTGATGAGCCCCAGATGCTTCTCGATCATCGCCGACTTGATCTTCTTCAGGTCCGTCGTTTCGGACACCGGGTTCGAGCACTGGATCAACGCTGCACGTGTCACTCGGGGCATGGTGGATCTTCCCGTTTCATGGTTTGAGGTGGAAAGCGTTCCAGTTTACCAGAACCCGACCGGATTGTGAAGAGGCCTTCCGGATGGGCTTGCGCCGCTCGCCGGGCAAATCGCCGCCCCGCGAGCGCGGCTCCCGGAAACCGGTCTTGCGCCGGCCGCGCCTCGCTCCAACCCTTCGCTTCGCTCGAACACGTCTTCTTGATATTCTCTGTGAGCGAGGGGGCATCGAATGCGGAAGGTTGCAATTGTGCTGAACGTGATTCTGCTCATCATCGCGCTGGGCGGGCTTGCTATTGCAAAGAATAATGGAAGAACCCTCACCTACGAAGACTTCCTGCTTCCGATGTTCGGCTTCGTTCTGCTCTTGAGCCTGGCCGACACTTCTCAAGCAAGAGCGCACGAGAAGTGACCGCGCGATAGATTCGGTCGCGCCCGCCTCCCGCGTGTCTACTCTGTCCCCGCGGCTTCTTCCTCTTGCCGATCGCACAAGGGTTCGCGATGTCTCGGGTTCGATTCGGAATCGTGGGCACCGGAGTGATCGCGGGCATTGTCGCCGATGCGATCTCGCAATCGAAGTGCGCCGCCCTCGCCGCGGTCTCGAGCCGGACCCTCGAAAAGGCGCGGTCGTTTGTTTCCGGCCGCGAGTCCGCCAACAGCGCCGAACCGGTCGAGGGTTTGGATGAGCTGCTCCGCCGCACGGACGTCGATGCGATTTACATTTCCTCCCCCACCATTCCGCGTGAATCAATCACGCTCGCTTCGATCGCCGCGGGCAAGCACGTGCTCGTCGAAAAGCCCTTCTTGAATCTCGCCTCGGTTCGACACATGACCGATGCAGCAGGGCCAGCGCACTCGTCTTCATGGACGCGACTCACTTCGTTCACCATCCGAGAACCGCGGCAATTCAAGCCGCCATCCCATCGCAGCTCGGCTCGGCACGCACGCTGCACACCCGCTTCTACATCCAGCTCTCCGATCACGCAAACATCCGCTTCGATCGCGCCCAGGAGCCGTTCGGCGCGCTCGGTGATCTCGGCTGGTACTCCGCACGATCCGTCGTGGAATACCTCCGCCCGGCCGGCCGCATCGCCTCCTCCACGGCGAGCGCCGCGTTCGATCCTTCATCCGGCGCCATCATTCGTGCCACCGGCATGCTCGTGTTCGAGAGCGGCGAGGTCTCGACCTTTGATGTCGGTTTCAGCACCGGCGTCGCGATCATGGATCTCGATCTGATCGGCCCGAGCGGTGCGATCAGCATGGACGACTTCGTGATCGATTGCACCAACAGCTGGGCATCCGGAATCCCGACCTCCGAACCGGCTACTCATTCCGCACCGGTACCGGCACCCGTAAAGACATTCGCTTCATCGAAACACCCTCGCCCGTCCCCCAGCAAATCCGCATGATCGACACGTTCGCGCAACTCGTCGCGTCCCCCGACCGCATTCACCGCGCCGCATACGCCAAGGCCACGCTCGCGACTCAAACGCTGATGGACGCCATCGCCGACGCGATCAGACGCCCGAATTGACGCCGCCGATGCCCTCGCGCTCCGGCTCTCCCGGGCGCCCCACCCTCCCCGAACCGTTCCCCCATTTGAGGTCGTGCCCGACCGAATATCTGCACCATTTTGTTGATCGTTCCGCGGCAGTCTGCTTTGAATTCCGCTCTTTCAAATGAGATTCGGTTGCCGGAGTCCGGCGAAAGAGGAGATTGATATGCGTATCCGTCGATCGCCGTCCTGCTTCATCGCCGCGATGGCCTTCGCGTGCGCAGCCCGCGCCACGCACATCAACACCGCGCGGGTCACACTCAGCCCCAGTTTCAGCGGCGGCGCCGGGCCCATTGACCTGATCAACCAGAGCGCAGGCCCTATCGACGCATCGGCCTCCACCACCGGCGGCGCCGGCTCCTCCGGCGACGCCAACGCCCATACGTCGTACGGCTTCATCAACCTTCAATCGCACGCGGTCGGTGCGATCAATTCCGCCGCGATCGGCTGGTTTCGGGATTCATTAACGATCACCGCTCCGGGTGTCGCCGCCGGCACGCAAGGATCGCTCACATTCGGCGTGCGCGTCGAAGGCTTCTTGAACGCGACGCAGGGCGCATCGGCCTCCAGTTGGCGATTGTCCGCCGACCTCGGCGGCGGCGCGTTCGACATCGGACGCTCCGGACGCATCAACAGCCCCGACTTGTTCCCGCCCGGCGCTTCCGGCGACACCTTTGGCACATACTCCGCGACGGTCTCGTTTCAGTACGGCGTCACCACGACGCTCGACGTGGAGCTGTCCGCGAGCGCGCAGGCGAGCTACAGCCAAAACGGCCCCGGGCTCGCATCGGTCGCCCCCTTTGTTCGGCTGTACTGGAACGGAATCTCGGATGTACAGGCGAACGGCGCTCCGGTCGGCACGTTCTCAATCAGTTCCGAATCAGGAACCGATTGGGCCCCCGCCGCCGCGGCATGCGCCGGCGACCTCAACAACGACGGCTTCGTCGACGACTCCGATTTCGTCCTCCTTGTCAACGCATACAACATTCTCGACTGCGCCGATCCGTCGATGGCTGCGGGATGTCCCGCCGATCTCAACGGCGACGGCTTCGTCGACGACTCCGACTTTGTACTCTTCGTCGTCGCGTACAACGATCTTGTGTGCCCGTGAGCGATCACCCCCCTTTCTCCACTTTCTCGTGGTATCGCTCGAGCGCCTCCGCATGATCCTCATCGGCCCGCAGCCCGATGTACAAGTCCGGCCTGATCACCAGCAAAGTCGTGCCGCGAACGCCCAACCTCGCCGCCCCACCCGGCGTCATCCGGGGCGTAACGCCCGCGGGGTCCGGGCGCGTCGTGACCAGCGCCCACTTCTCGATGAGCGCGGATTCGGTCTCGCTCAATGTCCGGTACAGCTTCGTCGCCTCATCCGCATCCGATTCCGGCCCGGCAAGCACGATCCCCGTGTGCCCCGCGCGATGCGCCAGCTCGTGCAGCCATCTCACGTCCGATTTTGAGATCGCGATCGAATCCACGATCCGGCCGCCGGCGCGCACCCCCTCGCTCTTCTCCCCCACCACAATCGGCGAAGTGCCATAGTCGATATCCAGTTCCGCCTCCGCCGCCGCTTCGTGATGCCTCCCCGCCTCATCGCCGAAAGCCGAGGCGATCGCACGATCGCGCTCCGCGCGCGCTTCTGGATCCTTCAAGAGCAACGCGTTCTCGAAATCCTGGCCCTCCTTCAGGACCATCTCCGCCACCGCGCGCCGCTCCGCCTCGTACGTGTCCAGCAGAGCCTCTTTCGCCAGCCCTTTGCACACGAGCGCGAGCTTCCAACCCAGATTGAACGCATCCCCCAACCCGGTGTTCATCCCGTGCCCCTGCGCCGGCGAGCACACGTGCGCCGCATCGCCCGCCAGCAGGATCTTCCGCGCGCGATACCGCGTCGCGATCTTCGAGTGACAGTGAAACCGCACCGGATTCACCACGTCGTCGAACTCGAGCCCCGGCACATAGCGCGTCACCGTTTCTTTCGCATCCGCAACCAAATCCGAAGTCGGCGACTTCGGGTGCAGATACACCCGCCACCTCTTCCCCGGCAGCGCCGTGATCAATACCGTCGGATCATCCAGGTACCCGAAGTTGCCCTCGTATGTGTCCGGCCAACCGCGCATCGTCGCGTCGAACACCGCCCACGGCTTCTCGATGTCGCTCCCCTCCATCCCGATCCCGGCCTTCTCGCGCGTCACGCTGTGCAGTCCATCGCACCCCACCACCCACCCGGCTTCCAGTTCTTCTTTTCTGCCCTCGCGCTCGATCGTCGCGAGCACGTGGTCGCCGCGCTCGACCAGATCGACAAGCTTCGACGACCGAATCACCTCGCCACCAACGCTCTCAAGAAGCCCCGTCAGCACCCGCTCGGTGACTTCTTCCGACACGCCCACGTTGAACGGGTAGCGGCTGTCGCACAGCGACAGATCGATCGTCGCGAGTTGCTCCCCATAGGAATGGATCTTCGCGACCCTCTGCTTGGCACCCACTTCCAGCAAGGGCTCGACGATCTCAAGCGCCTCGAAGAACTCCAGCGACCGCGGATGCACGACCGTCGCCCGGTCCCATTTCAGCGGCGCCGGATTGCAATCGACGATTCGTGCCGGAACGCCGCGCCGGATCAGCTCCGACCCAAGGAGCAACCCGGTCGGTCCGCCTCCCACGATGAGCACGCCGACATCAGCAGCCATATCGGACTGTATCAGGCAGTCGGATTCATGCCCGGCCGGCCGCCGAATCTATCGCCTCCGTCGGATAGCCAGCAGCGCACCCATCGCCAGTGCGCCCGCCGCGCCCGGTGCCGGAACCACATTCACCGCGTACTTCGAAGTCACCGAATGCGTGCCGCCGCTCGCATCGATATAGCTCAATGTGATCGCCGGCGAACCGCCCGGCCCGCCCGGGTTGAAGTTGTACAGACCCAGCGGCATCCCCCCGGAATACCCGAGATTCCCCGCGTTGATCTGGTGGTTGTAGATCGCCCCCGTGTACGAACCGATCCCGTTCCAGGCGAGAAACCCCGCGTCCCACGTCTGCCCCGGACTGTTGAATCCCGCGGTGAACGTCGGCAAAAACGGCAGGTACACGGTCGACATCACATTCGGATTGAGAAACGTCTCGCCCGCGCCCATGGTCACCGTGCCCGTAATCAGGATCGTCCCCGCGAAATTCGGGGTCGTGTTTGTGACCGGCGTCAGCGTGAATGTGAACGCGTAGGCGGAATCGGCCAGACCGACTTCGACACCCGCGATAATCAGGCTCAGACAGACAAATCGATTCTTCATTGGAGAGCTCCGGACAACAAAAGGCGAGAACGGACTCTCAGGAGTTGCCGCGCCGGAGCAAAACCTTGCAGCCCGACAACATCCAATGCGATCCGCGACCGACAAATACCGATTGCCGCCCGCGATCCGCTAGCATCTGCAATGCCTTCCGGTGTCCGCAACCTTCCAGAGTCCGAGGTTCCTCAGATCCGGCTTCGACGGACAACCCCGGACGATTTACCGGCGCTCTTCGAAATGCAGTGCGACCCGGTCTCGAACGAAATGGCGGGCACCAAGCCGCGCTCACGCGAAGTTTTTTTCGCCGCCTGGGAAGGGCACTTCGCCAATCCGACGATCAATTCGCGCGTGATCGAGATCAAGGCAACCGAAAACGGAATCGCGGCGAACGAGATCGCCGGAAGCATCTCCTGTTTCCAGGCCGACGGCCGCGACTGCGTCGGATACTGGATCGCCAAAGCGCACTGGGGAAAGCGATTCGCTTCGCGCGCGCTCGAGCTGTTTCTCAAGGAAGAGCCGCGCCGGCCGCTCTTTGCGACCACGGCATCCACCAACACCGCGTCGCGTCGCATCCTCGAAAAGTGCGGCTTCCGCTTGACCGGCTTCCGCATGGGCGAAGAAACCGAGCGGTACGTCGCCCGCGAGATCGCGGAGTTTGAACTCGCCTAGTGTGTGATCGAAATCGCGCAGCAAATCACCCGAACGCATGACTGATCGGATTTCGGGCGACCGAAGCTCGAGGCGGCAGCCCGGCGCAGTAGACCGAAGGCGCCGCCCCCAACGAAGGCCTACGGGCAAAGCACCTCGTCGTACGCCAACGCAAAGATCGTGAAGTCGGACTCGTCCACAAAGCCGTCGCCGTTGAGGTCCGCCGGGCAACCCGCGGGCATCGAAGTATCGGAGCATGTGTATATATCCGCCGCGGCAGCGAAGATCGAAAAATCGGCGTCGCCAACTACGCGGTCACCATCAAGATCGGCCGGACACGGAATTTCGACCGTGATGATCGCGGGTACAACGACTGCCGGCGCCAACACGATGCCGCTATCTGCGACCGTCGGCGAGACGTAGAAGCTCGCGCCGTATTGACCGCCTGCCGAGGTGCCCGCGTTCGGATAGCCGAACGAATTCGCTGTGATTGAAACCGTGCGCGCGGTTCCTGCCCCGGTGCCGATGCGAATCTGTCCGGCGTAGTACCGGGTTTCCAATTTCTGAAGGATCGGCTTGGACGGGGCATGGTTCGTGTCAGACGCAAACGAAAGCACGCTATTGGGGGTTCCCAGGATCATGTTCGCACCCACCTGGGAATGCTCAAGCGCTTTGTTGTTCACGCTCGAAACGATGCACTGATACGCGAGCAGTTCGTCGCCTGAACCCGCCGAGCCAAAGTCAGTGATCTTCTGCGAATTGCACAACCGCAAACAAGCAAGCGCTGTCTTCAACCCACTGGCACTCAGTACTTGTGTCACCCCATCGTGATACACGCTGATCCGAAAATCGACCGTCTTGGCGCCGCCCGAGACGTCGATGGTCGTCGGATTGGTCCAGCCGCTGTTGACTTCATATTTGACGCCCCACACGGCAAGCGCGTTCGAGCACACAAGGGTCGCCATTCCCGCCGCCATCCCAAAGTTCAGCATGAGCCTGCTTCTGAAAAACAATTCCCGCACCGGCATGCGCCTCAATGCGCACGCTCATCGCAAACAAATCGTGAATCCCGTTCCCCCGCCGCCGCCTGCCACCCGCCGATCAACGTTCGGCGGCCTTGACCGAACGGTTGCACTCGACCATCGACAATTCTGTCACGCCCGCCGCAGTTTGATTCCGCTCGCGCGCCCGACCAGTCGCGCGACACCGGGAAGCCATTCGCAAATCAGAACTTGCGTCAGGATGCGCCGCGGACGTCGCAAGCCGCGATCCGATATCCGAGATCGAGCGACTCAAGATCCAGAATATGAAGATTGCGCTCGGCCCAGCGCCCGCTCACAAGATCGGCACAGAGCCTCGCCAGCCCGGGCGCGCCATCGATTCGCGCGAAGCTCGACATGCAGCTCCGGCGATCGTCCTCCAAATACAGCTCCGGCCTGCGCCAATATGCACCAAGCATCCCGTCGATGCAGTCGTGCGGAATCGGCAGTGGTACGACCCGAGTCGGCCCGACCGCGCGCTCCAGTATCGCCGCGAGCGCCCCGCCCTCCGGAAAAATCGCCCGATCGTGCGCGAGAATCTCCGGGAAGTAGTCCCGGGTCAGCCAGAACGGTGCGGAATCCGGCACCCAAGTCAGCAGAATAACCCGGCCGCGCGCAACCCGCGCCATCTCGCGAAACCCATTCTCCAGTTCCGGCCAGTGATGAGCGCTCAACACCGCCATCGCAGCGTCAACAGATTTCGACTCGAGCGGCAGCGCGTCCGCCAAACCTTGAATGCACGGCGCAGCGCCCGCCGGGCGCTGCCGGATCATGGCCTCCGAGGGCTCGAGCGCAACCACGGATCGGTCGCGCGGCTCGTACGAGCCCGTTCCGGCGCCCACGTTCACCACGCTCGCCGCGTCGCCGAGCGCGAGCGTGATCGCTTCGGCGATGCGCGGATCCGGCTTCCGGAACGAGGCATAGTTCGTGCCGATCGAGTCGTAGAGGGACATGCTCTCTTGTTTCGAAGTCCTCATTTGCGCGCCGCGATCTGTCGCGCCGCCGACGCGCCGTCAAAAATCTCTTTCACGGGTCCGAGCGCCTGCACGAACTCGAGCTGCTCGCCTTCTGGTCCCTTGCAGTAGATGAGCCGCCAGCCGTTCGACCTGCCCTCGGTGATGCCGTTGCTGTTGGATTCGCGCGGCGCGCCAAGCCGCTCCTCTTCGCTTGTGACCGTGATCACACGGTTGGCGCGCACCTGCGTCATGCCGCGCTTCGCGGATTCCGCTTCGAGATCCGCGATGAACTTGTTGAAATCGACATCGTCTCGCATGTGAAAGCAGATGTGCATCATGCGCGGGAAGGCGGGGCTCATGTGGTCAAGCGGTTCGGCAAAGCTCGCTCCGGTTCCGGCCGGCTGCGACGCGTCGCGGTACTGCAGCAGCTCGATAACGACATTGTCGAACTGGATGAAACGGACGTCGAGTCGCTGGGCGCCGCCCCTGAGGTCGGGGACGCCCATCGTCCGCGGGTTGATCCGGCGGCGGCGGGCCTCGATTTCCTGATCAGTGAGGAGCGTGTTGTGGATGCGTTCTCCCTGGAAGTCGCCGTCGCGCATGATCTCGGTTCCCCCGAGAACTTCGGTATAGAACTCGAAGGCGCGGTCCATGTTCTGGACGGTCAGTCCGAAGTGCTGGACACCCTGCAAGCGCTCTCCGAGCGGACAGGAGAGTTGAGAGTGCACAATCGCGGATCCAATCCAGAGCCAGCAGTCTCGCGTCGCGACATTCTGAAGTCTACCGGGGCTTTTTTCCAATGCGAATCGTTCGGGCAAAGCGATTCGTTGTTGAAGTGGACACGCCTGTTACGCTCGTCCCGGAGGCACGCGAACTCCCTTGTGGAGACAACACAATGTATCTCTCAACGGCGCACCTGATTCTTGCGACTCTTTCCCTTTTCACAATCTGCCACGCAGCTCGCGCCGTCACCAACTCGGCGCACGTCATCGTCTTCCCGCACTTCGGCGGCACGCCGATCGATATCACAAATACCAACTCCGGCATTGTGGACGCGGCCGGTTCCACGACGGGCGGAATGAATTCGAGCGGCGATGCGAGCGCTCACACCAAGTACGGTTTCATCCGCTTGATCACGCACGCCAACGGCGCACTCCTGTCGACCGCAACCGGAATTTTCGAAGACACCGTTACCATCAACGCCCCGGGCGTGCCGACGGGCACCGCCGGCATCGTGACGTACAGGGTGCGTGCCGCCGGCAACCTCAACGCCTGGTCTGGTTCCGCCGTCGCGCGCTGGTACATCAAGGCCGATCTCGGCACCGGCGGCCCCGACCTCGGCGTTGATGGACAGTTCAACAGCCCAGATGCCGGCAACCCCGGTTACCAAGGCGCGCCGATCGGGGCGTATACACCCGGCACTTCGTTCCAGTTCGGAGTGCCAAGCACGCTCCGAGTCGAACTCTCCGCGACAGCACTCGCCTCGTTCAGCATCAACGGCCCCGGCGCCGCGGCAGTCGACCCATCGCTCACGGTGGTATGGGACGGCATCCAAAGTGTCGTTCTTTCGAACGGAACCCCGGTTCCGCTCTTTACCGTGACCTCGGGCTCAGGCAAAAACTGGGCACTTCCCTCAAACACCTGCCCAGCCGATCTCAATCACGACGGGCAGGTGGACGATTCCGACTTCGTGACGTTCGCCGCCGCGTACAACATTTTGGACTGCATCGATCCCGCGATGCCGGCCGGTTGCCCGGCCGATCTGAACGGCGACGGCCTTGTCGATGATGGCGATTTTGTCGAGTTCGTCTTTGCGTACAACGCGCTGGTCTGCCCATGACCGTCCGAAGCGAATCGCCTTCGAAGATCGCGAGCCATTGAGCACCGGATGCGGGCAAGCCCAGTCCGCGCGGAATTCTCAATCGGCTCGCCGCGGCACATATTTCATTGCCACCGCTCCGGATGCGAATTCCATGCGGCCGATCGGTTTCAAGTCAACATGTTTCGACAGCCCCGCGAACACCGTCGGCCCGCGCCCGGCAATCCGCGGATGCACGATGAACTCGTACTCGTCGATCAATCCGAGTTCGGCGAGCGCTTGCGGGAGTTGCACGCCCCCTGTGAACAGCGATTCGCCGGGCTGGTGTTTCAAATCCAGAACGGCCGCTTTGAGATCGCCGCGGACAATCTCCGCATTCCAATCAACCTGGTCGAGCGTGCTGGAAACAACGTACTTCTTCGCCGCATCGATCGTGCGGGCGAACGGCTGCATCCAATCGGGCCCGCTGCGTACGACTTCTCCGTGCGGCAACCGCCACGCCGATTCCATCATCTGGTAAGTCACGCGCCCAAACAACAGAGCGTCGGCGCGGGCGATGAGTTGTGCCGCATGACGGTGCAATTCTTCGTCGGGAATAGCCGCGCGGTGATCGCAGCAGCCGTCGAGTGTGATGTTGATGGAATAGCGAAGCGGGCGCATGCGAACAAAGTATCACGGTCAGGCCGCTCGCGTCCCGCCATCCGATTCTGATTCACGGACACAGGAGCGCGTCGTATGCCGCTGCGAACAGAGCGAAATCGGAGTCGTCCACCAATCCGTCACGGTTCAGATCGGCGGGACAGCCGGCGGGCATGTTCGGATTGGAACACTCGAGAAGGTCGTACGCGATCGCGAAGATCGCAAAGTCCAAATCATCAACCTGACGATCGCCGTTGAAATCGCCGAAGCACGGCGGTTGAGCCCCGACCGAGATGACCGCAGGAATCGGGATGGCCGGTTGAAGCGCAACACCGAACCCGAGACTCGGCGCGGTGACAAAGCTCGCGCCGTACATCCCGCCCATGCCCTGGCCCGCGTCCGGATAGGCGAATGAATTCGCGGTCAGGACGATGCTGCGCACGGTTGCCGCGGCACCGGTGTTGCCGATTCGGATCTGCCCCGAGTAGAAGATCGTTTCCAGCCTTTGAGGGCGCGGATTGAGAAGCAAATAGTCCGAGTCGGACGCGAACGAAAATGCCGAGTTCGGTGTGCCCAGTATGCGGTCCGCGCCCGACTGCACATGAACCAGGGCGCTGGAATTCACTGTTCCAACCTCGGCCTTAAAGCTCAAGAGACTGTCGCCGAGCGAGGCAAGGCCGAAGTTCTGAATCTTCTGCGAGTTGCAGAGCCGCAGCGGCGCCCATGCGGGAGCGCTTCCATACTCGGTGCTCGAAACTGTCATCCCGTCGTGATAGACGATGATGCGAAAATCAACTGTCTTGGGACTTGAGGAAACGTCGACCGTGATTGATGACGACCATCCGGCCCCGGCGTTCACCTGATACTTCACGCCCCAGGTTGCGAACGAAGGGGCGCAGAAGACGATTGACATTGCCGCGGCATACCCACAGCTCTTCATGAACCAACTCCCCTACAAGTATTCTCCGCGCGGACCGATTGTATCTGGCGCACCCGTTCCAACGTCGCGCGGATTGCGGCAATTCGCGCGAGAAACAAGAAACAGGAGAAGTTCCTACAAGGTGGCGGCACGCTGTGACTCTCAACCAAGCCGTCGCAGATTCGCGATTTTGGGGCTTGATAGGTGGTTGGCAGCTGAGAGCACGCACGAAGCTGTTGTGCGACCACCCCGGCCCGCCAACCCGCAACGCCCCACCCCCACCCTCCCACACACCAACCCCGCCCCAACGCTCCACCGCCCATCTTTCCGCCAGAACGATCGGCTGTAGACTCCAATCCGAAGTCCAGAGCGCTTTCGCGCGAAGGGTCGATCGAGTATTTTCGGATCGTGTTTTCTATGAGCGTCAAAGACCAAATCTCGGCGTACATCAACAGCCAGCCCGAACCGAAACGCGGCGATATGCACGAGTTGCACCGGCGGGCGATACGCATATCGCCCGCGTGTCGGCTGTCGTTCTTTGATGGCAAAGACGAAAGGGGTCGAACTGTCAGCAACCCGACAATCGGGTATGGCTCGCACACGATGCGGCATGCCGACGGAACCACAAAAGATGTGTTTCGCATCGGCATCAGCGCCAATGCAACGGGCATCTCGGTGTATGTGCTGGGAATCGACGACAAGGCATTCCTGAAAAAGAAGTTTGCGGCCAAGCTCGGCAAAGCAAGCGTGACGGGGTATTGCATTCGGTTCAAGAGTTTGACAGATGTTGATGTGGATGTGCTTGAAGATGTGATTCGGTTCGGACTCGGAAAGCGAGTGGATGTAGGTGGAAGACCCACACGCGAGAAGAGTGCCGCGGGTGCGCGGACGAAGCTTGCGAAACCTCCTTTATCAGCGCGCAAGAAGTGAATCAATCTCGCGCGACCGGCTCGGCCCGGCGCGCGGCGCGTTCGATAATTCGCGGGTCAGGAACAGATTCGGGGTGATCAGCCGATCCACCAAGTGCAGCGCTGTTGCCATCCGATTGACCCGCCAGCACGTGAGTTCGGGACGAACGATCGGTTGGGCTTTCGCGAGGCGCCGAGCAAAACTCGACACTTTGCGACGGAAGGTGCTCTTCGACATATCTTCTTGATGGGGGCCATTGTTGCGCTGAGGAGAATTCATGCAGACTCGCCGCCTTTTCCGTCATCGTGCTTGTCTTCGCGCCGTCGCCTGGTCCTTGCTGCTCGCCGTGCCCGCGATGGCGCAAAGCGTTCAGTCCGCCCCCAATCCAACTTCGAGTCCCGCACCCACTCCTTCCCAACCTCCTCCCTACTCCGATTCATCCCCGATTCCTGACACGCCGGCTTACGAGCGCGCTCGGGAGGTGCTCGAACTTGTCAACAAGGGCGACGTTTCGCAGTACTTGCGTTACGTGCAGGAGTCGTTCGCGCCTCCGTTCCGTGACGCGAGCGAGCATCATGGCGAGGTGTACAACGACTTCCGTTCCGTCGCCGGAACGCTTACGGTGCACGGCGCCCGCACATATGACCCGCCCCGCCCGGAGACCAGCGCGATTCTCGTTGTGCGCACCGGCATCTCCGAGCAGTGGATGGCGATTATTCTCGATGTCGAAGATGCGCCTCCGTACAAGATCGCGAGCCTCAACTTCGGCCGCGCCCGCACGCCGAGCGATCTGCCCAAGGCCGAGGCGTTGAGCGATTCCCAGATCGCGCAGGAATTGGGCGCGTATGTCGAACGGCTCGCGAAGCAGGACGCGTTCAGCGGTGCGGTGCTCCTGGCAAAGGACGGCGAGGTACTGCTCTCGGCCGCCGTGGGCCAGGCGAACCGCGACTTTAAGGTGCCCAACACGGTGGACACGAAGTTCAACCTCGGTTCGATGAACAAGATGTTCACCGCGGTCGCGATCCTCCAGCTCGCGGAACAGGGAAAACTCTCCCTCGATGACACGCTCGCGAAGCACCTCGATACCTCGTGGCTGAGCCAGGATATCCTCGACCGTGTCACGATCCGACAACTCCTCAACCACACGTCCGGCCTCGGGTCGTACTTCAATGAGACGTTCGAGCGTACTAGCCGCGCGCACTTTCGCGAAGTGAACGACTACAAGCCGCTGACAGTCGGCGAAACCCTTGCGTTCGAGCCCGGCACAAAGCAGCGCTACAGCAACACGGGCTTTCTCATCGCCGGGGCAGTTGTCGAAAAGGCGAGCGGCGACAACTACTTCGAGTACATCCGCAAGCATGTCACCGGCCCTGCCGGCATGAGCAACACCGATTGCTACCAGCTCGATCATGTGAACGACAATCTCGCCGTTGGATACGAGCGCCTCATCGGCCCCGGCGGCTCCCCTACCGAGTACTTCAACAACATCTTCGCGCACGTCTTTCGCGGCGGGCCGGCCGGCGGCGGCTATTCCACCGTGACCGATCTGCTTCGATTCGATCGCGCGCTGCGCGCCGGCAGACTTCTCGACAAAGATTCCCTTGCCGCGGCATGGACCCGGACCGAAGTGCCGCAGTCTTTCGACTACGGATTGGGCTTCTTTGTCGAAGACACGGCGGTCGGGCGCGCCGTCGGGCATGGCGGCGACTTTGCCGGGATCAGCGCGCAATTTCGGATGTATCTGGAGAGCGGGTACACCGTCTCCGTGCTGTCGAACTACGACGGCGCCGCCCGCCTCGTCGAAGCCAAGGCGCGTGAGTTGATCGGGCAGGGGCGGTGAGCGTTCGCCGCCACATTCGCGGCCGAACCTGGACCGGCGCACAACTCTCGTTACGAACCCGTATCTCTGCGCCCGCGCTGCGATGTCCTTCATTTCCTCCACCTCCCGCATTCGGGAGGACTGCAACGGATGGTACTGCCTCCTGCAAATGCTTTTGCGGCCGCGATATTTTTTGATTACCTCCCGACGGTTGCTTCGGCGCTGAGGATTTCCGAATTTCCTTTTCGTCCTCGACGTTCCCGCGCAACTTTGGAGGCGTGGACGTGCATAAGACTCTTGCGTGTTTCGCGGCTTATTCGTTCGCGGGTTTGGCCCTCGCAGGCGGAGACTTCAACCCGCCGTCGTGGCGTGGAAGTCCGTACACAACAACCCAGGGCTGGATTTTCGTTTCGGGCGCGGCCATTGCGGGGGCGCTGCCGAGCAACGAACTGGTTCAGACACACAACACCAATTTCCTGCCGGAGAGCCAGTTTCTCTTCGGTGATATTTCGGGCCCGCACATTCTGGCGGTGAAGCGTCGATCGTCATCGACACGATCGTCCCCGCTCCCGGCGCCTTCGCGCTCGCCGGTGTGGCCCTGCTCGCCGCAGCACGCAGGCGAAGATAGTTCGCACAACGGCCGCGTCAACTATGCCGCTGCCATCACGCGCCCGCCCCCCGGCATTCTGGAATGGTGCAACGCCGGTTGCAATTGCCTCGATGCCTTCGTCACACAGGCACTTGGTCGCTCCCGCCCCGGGGCCTCTGGACTCGCGTGTTATGCTTTTATTGCGTATTCGCGCGGGTGCATGCGTGGGCATTGCGGGGGATTCTCACAACTCATCGTTATCGTCAGGAGGCTTGTCATGAGACGGACATGGTGTGCGATGATCGTCCTTTGTGGCTGCACGGCGCTCGCTCTCGAAGCCGCGGCACAAAGCCCGTTCTCACCCGGGTTCACATACCAGGGTCGTCTGCAAAGCGGCGGCAGGGGTGTCGTCACGCCGACTCGCGCATACTTCCGCCTTTACGACGTCGCGACGGGCGGATCGCAGATCGGCTCGACCTTCTCGACGATTCTCTCCCCCGATGCCGCCGGCGCGTTCACCGTTGAACTGAACACCGCCGCGGAGTACGGAAGCGCGGCGTTCACCGGCGGGTCGCGCTTTCTTGAGATCGAAATCGACGCAGCCGGCGGAAATGTGGTGCTCTCACCCCGTGTATCCCTCTCGCCCGTACCGCACGCCATCACGGCAAGCTCGCTCGGGTCGCGGCTTCCCGGTGCCGCTTCGCCGCTGGTCAACATCGACCCGCAAGACCGGCTGGGCATCGGCACCACTTCGCCCCAGGCCGATCTGGATCTCAAGGGCAACATGTATGTTGATCCGTCCGGGTTCGGCGGCGCCCCGACGATCACCTTTGCCGTCGGCGATACCGACACCGGGCTCAACTGGGGAAGCGACGGCCAGCTCTCGATCTTCGCGAACGCCATCGAGTATTTCCGCATCGACCCCGCGGGCCCGGTCAAACTTCGGGCGCCCGATGGAGCGAGCGGAAGTTTTCTGGCAAACGGCGGGCCCGGAACTTCGATGGAAATCACCGCTGGGAACGGCGGAACGGGAGGCACGCTCAAGAACGGAGGTAACGGCGGCGTCTTGACGCTCACCGCCGGCGCGGGCGGAGCGGGCGGCCTCGGCGGTCAGTCGGGCTTCCTCGGTTGGGTGCGCGTGACCAATCCGACCACCACGCCGTTCTTCGCGTTGATTCTCCGGGCGTGCAGATCGCGGCAATCGTCGACTTCGCAGCGGGCGGCGCCGTCAAGTGGGGCAGCGGCATGGACACGAGCGGGAACTATTACATAGACGACGTCGGCAACGGCCGCGCTTTCACGATCCAGAAGGCCGGCGGAATCGCGATGGGCCCGGCCTTACCGACGGCGGGCACCAAGCTCGATGTGCAGGGCGCCTTGCGGTGTGTCGGCTTTACCAACGCTTCGAGCGCCCGCTACAAGCACGACGTGCGGCCCCTGCTCGACCGCCTGGTTCAGCTCGAACCCGTCGAATTCACCTGGAACGAAAACATGCCCGAGATCGGATCCGTCGGTGGAACAAAGGATGTCGGCATGATCGCCGAAGATGTGGCCAAGGTTCTGCCCGAAGCGGTGACATTCATCGACGGCAAGCCCGAAGGGCTGAACTACACGCGGCTCACCGCTTTGGCAATCCGGGCAATCAAGGACCAGCAGAGGGAACTTGAAAAGAAGGATCGCGAACTCGCGGCACTTCGCGAGCGATTGGATCGGCTCGAAAGTCTTGTTCAAGAGTCCGGCAGCCGGTGAGCGGATGGTTCGGTAGTGAGGATGAGCCGGCTGGCTGGAAAGGTCAGTGAGTTTGAATGGAGAAAAGACAAGGCAGAAATAAAAACTGACCTCGGAGGAACCCGAGGCCAGTGTGCGCATCGTTGGAGTGGAGTTTAAGAATCGAGGAATCGAGGAATCAAGGATGGCCAGAACCCATCCGTTGGATTCCTCGTCACGGACAAAGAAGTGCGTCGTATGCCGCCGCGAAGATTACAAAGTCGGCGTCATCCACAAACCCATCGCCGTTGAGATCGGCCGGGCAGCCCGGTGGCATGGCCAAGTCGGAACAATCGAGAATGTCGTAAGCGGCCGCGAAAATCACGAAGTCCGAATCATCCACCAGCCCGTCGTTGTTGAGGTCGCCGACACACTTCACTTTGATTTCAAGCAAACCGATACCCGTCGCGCTCTGCCCGTCCGGATTCGTGACCGTGAGATTCCGCAGCCCGGTCGCGGCCCCGCCCGAAACCGACACATTCAGGGTGAGCGACGTTTCGCTGTTGAAGGCGATCGAGTTCACCGTGATTCCCGCGCCGGAGAACGCGGTTTGCAGCCGGTTGAAACCCGGTTCGGTGTCGTAGAACGCAGACCCGGCGACGGACGTGCCGGTCACCGAGAGGCTCACATTGGCTTGGCCCTGCTCCACCGAGCCCGGCGTGATCAACGACGGCGTTGCCGGAGGTGGCGCGAGCAGCTTGGTCACCCGAATCGCCCAGGTATCGACGGCGCTCGCATACTCCGTGAAAGTCCACATGGACTGATCGTCTTCGGGATCGACGACGGTGCTCGAATAGTCTCCCCAGCGGTTCCGCCCGCTCCCGATGACGTTGTACGAACCGGCGCCCGCGACGATTGTGGTCGGGGCTTGGATCGTTCCGAGCGGATCGCTCGAGAGCCGTCCGGCCGCGGCGGCGGACATGAAATTCACGGCGCCGCCGAAGCTTGCGCCGAGCCCCATGTGACCCTGGCCGCTCATCGCCACTGTCGGAAAGGTGTAATACCTCGGGCTCGAAGCGGCGCTGTCGAAGAGCGTGCCCGATTGCACGAGCGTCGGAGTTGCAGTCAGATTCCCGATCTGATACCAACGGGCGCCGTTGCGTCCGCCCGACGAGCTGGCCACTCCGGACGAGTTCACCTGGATGGTGTGCGCTGTCCAGAGCGTCCTGCTCCCGGTGGACCGGTTGCGGTAGATGCGCGCATCGTACAGCCGGGTATTCAACGCATCGACGGCGGTTGTGCTCCCTTGCGCGGGAACGTTGATCGGATTCGCCGTCGTGGGAACGGTCAGCAGTATGTTTGACGAGATCGAGGGAGTGCCACCCGGATCACTGATCCGGCGGAGGACCAAGCGCCCGAGCGCGATATTGCTCGTGCCCAGGAAATAGCCTTCGGTTGCGGCCGGATCGTCATTGGACACACCCCGCGGCGAATACGGACCTTCGCCGCTGACCGGCGACATCTGGCGGAAAGTGGTCACCACGATCGGGCCGCCGCTCAGCACGCTCGACTTGCGGACGACCCAGCCGGTCGTGCCCGTATACGATGGGTTGAACATGTTGCAGCCGATGTAGAGCGCGTTCGCGTCGACGCCGAGCGAGGGGTAGTCGGCCAACGCGCCGTTATCCGCGGTGCCGCCGCCGGTGGAGTCCTGCTGGAACTGATAGAACGTAAAGCTGGCGGTGCTCGTAATGACCGGGCCGCTGCTCACGGCGATCATGATCCGGTTCGGCGACGAGGTGTTGATCATCACGACGAACCATCGCTGGCTGAGTTTGTCGTAGACAACCCGCGGGTCGCTGGTCGTCGAGCCGTTCCGCACCGAGTTGAAGAACGAGTCGGTCGTTGTGTTGACCGCAGTGAGGACGCCCGCTTTCGTAAAGACGCGGATCCTTCCATTCAGAGGCGTCATGATCTGGGTCGGCCCGACGTCGCCCATCGTGTCCGGCGGAATAAACCCCGACTGCGCGATGGTGGCCGCGATGAAGTCGTTGCTGATCGTCTGGGGCAGCAGCATGCCCTCATCAAATCCGTTGACGTGCTGCATCACGCGTGACGGAAACCCGCTGCCGGAAACAACGTTCCAGTTTCCGTCGAACGGCCACTTCGGCACCGCCGCCGACGCCGGGTCCTGCATCATGAAGTTGCTGTGATGGTCAAAGAAGAACGGCTTGACCTCGCGGACAAACCCGGGAATCAGAGAATCTCGCGCGACGATCTCCTGCACCGACTCGGTAATTCCCCGTTCGCCGACCCAGGGCACGCCGACGGTTTCGCCGAGTGGCTGGCCGGTCTGCACGGGCTGCGCCAACGCAACCTGTGCCTGCAACGCTCCGGCCATGACGGCCAAAATCATCGCGCCAGCGCGAATCCCGTTCCGCAAGGCTTTCGCTCCGTCTTCACGTGTTCTCATAGCACCCTCTCTCTGAACGGCCATCAGGTACTTCCCCGCACCGAATCCCCCTCCCGGGCAACGGCGCGGGCAAAACTAAACGTTCCTTTAGAATACTGCAATCCAGTGGTCGCTGGCGCTCAGTTTTTGCCAAGAATCCGGCGTTCTTCGGATCAAATTTCCACGATTCATCTTGATTCAGCCGCGTGCCGAAACGCGAGCGGCGGGCGGCATCGTGCCACAGACATTGGCTTGATAGAGTCGGCGCCACCCGCCGCGACCCTTGTTTCCCCGAAAAGAAACACGCTGACCTCAAGCGGTGAGATCAGCGTGCAGGAAGCGTGAGATTGGGGAAGCGTGGGGGTCAGCAGGCTCCGTTGCGGCGACGACGCGTGGCGATGAGCGCGAGTGCAAGGAATGCCCCGGGCGCGCCGGGGGCGGGAACCTGGAAGGTAAAATTGGATTGGGTCATCTGACCGACTTCGCCGTTGGGGGCTTGCGCGCCTGTTTCAAAGATCGAGAGGCGATAGTTCCCCGCGGTGAGGACGCCGGTCCAGTTCACATCGATGGGCTGCCAATTCGGGCTGTTCCAATCCGCGACGAAGCTGCGCAAAACTGTCGGCGTGCCGGAGATCCGCTCGAGCTTGAGCGTGGTGTTGCCGTTGAGTCCGCGGATGAAGCTGCCGGCAAGCGCGTACGACTCGGTCGTCGAGAGGTTGAAGTTGAGTTCGAACGAAGAGGTTTCGTACTGGCCGTAGCGATTGGAACCCGCGGGCGGACCGGACGTTCCCCATGCGCTGGTGTAGCCGCGGTAGGTCGCGCCGAAAGCCGAGAGCGAAGACTCCTGGTACACGTTCGCGGGGTTGGGATTCCCCGGATTGGTGTAGACAATAAACGGATTGAACGAAGTTGTGGAACCGAGCGAGGAAGAGGAATTGCCCTCAAGCCAATTCCAACTCACTCTCTTGACTTCAGAAAAGCGGGATTGGACGGTGTACGCGCTCAGTGCGCTCGAAGCGATCCCCATAGCGAGGGCGGCAGTCAGTAACTTCATGGTCTCCTCCTCAATAGTTCCCCAGAGCAGAGGTAATTTATCGCCCGCGACACGGCAACGCAAGCAATAACCGAATGTGACCTACGACATGAACAGAATTCGGCCACGCGTCGAGGTGGCGGCAAGGTCGTTCCGCGGATCTGGGCTTCTGCTCGTCGGTGGGCTTGGGAGGGGAGGGAGAAAAGGCGGAAAGACACACACTGGCTTCGGGGAACCAAGGTCTTTTGCACGCGTGTGTAGGGTTCGGGGTCGCGGAATCAGGGAAGGTCAGCGCCCCCAGCCCTCTTCACCGGCACCCCGTCGGGGTTGAATCGAAACGTCCAGTCGGGCGGATGCGCGGCAAGGGGGTATAGCCCGCGCCGGCCATGCTCGCAACGAACGCCTCGCAAAGTTCGAGCGACGGGAAGTCCACATGAACCACATCGTGGTGGCTGAGCAAGGCGCACGCCTGGAAACTCGCGGGAAGAAGAAAGCAGTCCTCGCTGAATCTGCTCAGCTCGACAAGCGTGGAGACGAGCAATTCTCTCTCGGTCTCTTCGAATGCAATCGCGCCATCGAGCTTCTGATAGTCGGCGGCTGGTGGCATTGACGTCGTGGCACTGACCTTGTTTCAAGGTCAGTGGGTTTGGATCGGAAAGCAGAAAAGGCAGAAAGACACATGGACGTCGAATGAACCGACATCATTGCCACGACTTACATGAATCCCCGCGCGGCAAGAAATCCGGCGAGTTCGTCGTCGTAGAGCGGCGGAGGATCGCACGGGAGTCCGTCATGTTCGCCCATCCACCAGCGGACGCTCGACCACTCCCACTGCTCCGGGCGATCGACGAGGCCGCGCTTCACGGGGTTGCGGTGGACGTAGCGGACTTCTTTCATGAACTCGCAGTGGTCGCGCACGTTGCGGTCGAAGCCCCCTCCGGGTTGCCAGAACCGCGGACGGCCGGTGGGGCCGAGGATCTTGAGGAGGATCGGCGCTCGGAGTTCTTTCCAACGCGCGAGGATGCGGATCGACGTCTTGAGTTTGATGGATTTCAGGATCGTCGCCATCGGGGCTTTGCGGCGAGTGTGCATCAGGATGTGCACGTGCTCGGGCATGACGACCCAGGCGTAGAGGGCGAACCCGAATTCCTCGCGGGCTTCGTAGAGACAATCGACGAAGACTTTTCGTGCGCCGGGTTTGCTGAGGAGAGTCAGTCCGCGGAAGCAGGAGAAGGTGATGAATCGGACTCCGTGCTCGCGGCGATGGAGTTTCTTGCTGGGAGGCCTGAGAATGTCGATGGGGAGCGACACGAAGAGGAAGATACAAGAATGGTGAGCGATTCGTGGCACTGACCTTGCTTCAAGGTCAGTGGGTTTGCGTTCGGGAAGCAGAAAAGGCAGAAACGCACACTGACGTCGGAGGAACCGACGTCAGTGCCACGACGCGTGGGGTGAGTTTCGCGGGTCGAAGTGGAGGCAACGTCAGGGCCATCTGCCGGATCCCCCACTAGGTTTCTGTATTCTGCTTCTCTTGAAACAGGGCCGACACAAACTCTTGATTCTCGCGGATGACGCGAAAGAGATGGTGAAGGATGCGAAACTTGCATCGATGGGCGAACGGCTGTGCATGGCTGTGAACGCATGGCTGGAGGCTGGGCGGCGGAAACGTGTATCGCCTTCGTGGTTTCGAGATGCGGAGAAGCTTGTTCAGAGCAAGTATGTGTATGCCGTTATTGCCGGCGCGCGTTGTGCAGGCTGCATTGCTTGTGCCCACGCCGAGCCGACAGAATGGCTGACGTCCCTATTTCGGAAGTCGCCGGCGAAAGCGCGCTTGTTGATGCTGCGGTATTCGACGCTCAAGAAGCCGCGGCCGGAAGATGCAGCGGATCAAATGATCCGCGCTGGCTTTGTCGATCGTGTGTTTGATGTTCGCCTGGAAGCGTGCTCGCGAACGGTGAAGTGGGAGTGCAAGGAGTACGTGCCGGACGTTCGAGAGATGCTCACCAACGAAAAGGACGCGGAGCGTCGTTCGTATGTTGAACAAGACCTCGCAATGCTTGAGAAAGGTTACTGGCTGGATTTGAAAGAGGAGTTTGGCGGTTTCAGCTACGGTGTTTCGAATGTGCACGGCAGGACGTACGGCCGTGTATCGAAGAAGGCGTTTGAGTCGATGAGCGAGCAGGAAGTGATGAAGCGAGTTCGGGAGGCGCACGACGACTACAGGTCGAAATCGTGGGACTGGTTGCAAGAGGTGAATCGGGGTTGAGGGCGCGCGATGACACTCAATCTTCCAAGCGATAGTGACGGAGATGCACTTCGCCGGCTCTGGCAAAGCGGATCGGACCTTACGCGTCCGATGACAATTGACTTTGCTATGTCGGTCCCAAACGAACAAGCTGGTGCAGCGTTCGCGGCCGCAGCAACTCGGCTCGGGTATCAAGCGGACCTCGACAAAGACGAGCCTTCTGGTGAGTGGATTTGCTATTGCAGCAGACGGATGGTTCCCTCGCACACGGCGATCTTGGATGCGCAACGCGAGCTGAATATCGCGGGGCGACCGTTCGGGGCGGAAGCGGATGGGTGGGGAAGCTTTGGGAATGCGGGTGAGTAGACGTTCCTGCGGCAACACCAGGAATGAGATCGGGGCTTGGTGACGAGAGGAAAAGTGCGACCGGACTTAGCACCCGCCCGCCGGCATCAACCACGCAGACCTGCACGCTCCGACGGTGATAATCCAGCCCCCCATGCACAGGTACAGAGCCTGTTGCTCCTTGATGGGATTGCTACGTCCCACCGGGATCGTTCTCCGGAAGGAGCAGCAGGCCTTCATACCCATCGCGCCGTAGAAGGAGGGAATATCGGTGCCACCCGTTGACGGCGCATGAACAAGTTCACTTTTGGGGAGTTGAGAGAACAGGCCTGACCACCACTTGTTCCCGTCCAAACGTCCACGAAATCAGACCGATGCCAACAGATTGAACCGCTGCTCCCCGACAAATCCCCACAACGACAGCCTCTCGTTTGACCTCGTCAAGAACTACCGCTGCACCGCCGCTGATGCCGCCGAGGCTGGCGTCGTCGTCCAGTTTCACTCGGAAGGTGCGTGGGCCGTCTGATCCTTGAGCAACCAGACTCCCTGAAAACACTTGCGGTTTCATCTGTTCCGCCAGTGTCCGGTCGATCCTTGTTGGGTCGCCAGGGAATCCGATCAGGTATACGCGGGCACCTTGGCGCAGCTCTCGTTCAAAATCGATCTGCGTCCCGCTTGCGGGGCGCAGATCGTCAGAATCGATTCGGGCGAGCAACCAATCGTTTGCATCAATGCGCCAGTCGGTTCCGCCCGTTGAATACACCTCCGCCTGAAATTGGCGGCCATCCAAACGCAGGGGGCGTGCTGTCAGAGGAAGAAACGAGAATTCATGCATCGTCGTCGCAAGAATCTGATCGCCGACGGGAACACCCGAGCCGGACCAGGGCTTTTCGCTCAGCGGATCAGCCACCAGACAAACACGAACGGCTCTCACTTCTTCGGGAATCTCAAAATGACTCGCGGGCTGCGTGCTCTTTGTCACACAGCCCGCGAGAATCAGACTCGCAAGCGCCAAAGCCCAGAGCATCTTGATTCGAAATTGCATGTCGCTAGTTTAGAGAAATGGTTTCAACATATATCCCGCCGATGGCAACATCCACAGCGGACTGTCCGGGCACAGCGGTCAGGGTCCAGTCAACCCCTTCCACCGGCATCGAGAAGCGTTGAAAGCCCATCGCCAGCAACCATTTCGAAACGCTACGCCACTCGCCTCGAACGTGGATCTGCATGCCAGCCGGTGCGCCCGCAATTGTGCTGGGCAGCGCATACATGGCGGAACAAAGGGAATAATCGTTCGGATTCACGAGAGCTTGATCGGTCGACCACATCACCGTGATGTCTGCTTCGCCCTCGGAATCGAATTCATGGGTCTGGACAAGACCAGTCACGGTTGACGTCGTAGAACTCGCTGCATCGAGTCCCAAGTTCTCGATGAAGTCCTCCGCAGTGGCGGCACCCCAGTCAAGCGGGGCCCCGGATAACCGGCATCCATCGAGGACATAGTACGGACGGGCATCATTGTGCGGGCCATCGTAATCGACCGGGCCTTCCCCGATTCCAACCGCGATAGCCGGTGTGCCTCCACCGGGGGTGATCTTTTTTATCCGGTACCACGACTTCGTCATCGGGTCATAGACCAGATCAATTTCGCCATCGCCGTCTGTGTCGTAGCCGGTCACCGTACGGCCGGGGTTTAGCGGATTCGGAATAGTCACTCCTGGAGTGTCGGGAGAAGGGGTCTTTGTCCCCGGCTCGGGCCATTTCACTTCAACTTCCGGGGCGCCAGGAGCCTGCGGAAATCGCACTGTGCAGGCTGTCAAAGCGTACACCCCGCCAACTGTCAACAACAGAGTAGCAGCCAACGAACTGCCGCGGATGAACGAACGCATTTTTCTTGACAACATGAAACATCTCCTTACGGGAATGTGCCCCACGCGAGGCCAACCCATAAGCCCCAGCCGCTTCGTCGCCACACGCGACAGAGACGCCGCCATAAAGCGGGCGTAACTGGAAGGTGGCGTGTGACATCGACACTAATTTTGATTGTAAATTGTACAATGCAATTTTTGCCCACTGAGCACGTTGTCGAACCAACCTCGGTGCAGCCGCGTCGTACGGCATCTACGGTAACGCGTGTGCAGGTTCACCGAGTGTGGCGAACGCGAGCTGCTTGCCGGAACGGAAGCGCGAGAAGTCGCCGATGAGCGCCCGCATCGACCAGGCCGTGACCTTGCCGACACCCGGATATTCGGCGGAATGAAGCCGGCGCGGGAGAGTTCAGCGAGCATGCGTGCATCGGAGTAATCGCTCTTATCCGGGTTGTGCTTCATCCGGGAGACATACTCCGGATGCGCCAGCGTGACGGGCCAACCCGGTCCGTCCCGAAGGTCTTCCGCAAGATCGGCGGCGCCGCAGCAGCTCTCGACCGCGACGCGCTCGGCGCGGCAGGACTGCGGCAGGACTGCGGCACCTGGCCCACGATCTCGGCGATGCTGTTGCCGCACTTGCGATTGCTCAGCACCCGCCCGCCGGAATCGACGACGCAGACTTGCACGCTCCGACGGTGATAATCGAGCCCCACGTACACAGGTACAGAGCCTGTTGCTCCTTGATGGGAGTGCTATGTCCCAGCGGGATCGTTCCCCGGAAGGAGCAGCAGGCCTTCATACCCATCGCGCCGTCCTATCAACTCACCTGTCAATCAAGTTGGAAGGAGGCGTCTTGATTCGTTCCGCAACCACAAATCCCATTTTCGAGGATCTTCCATGTTTCTGAACCCGCTCGCAATCTACAATATCTACAGCTTCGATACGAAGATCGCTTGGATACAGCGTAGCAAGATTTGATTCAATAAAAGAGTCGACCTTGATAAGCTGCAAGAGCGCCTTTTGAACAGTAAGGTCGTGCGCAACAGCGCCTATTTCCTCTATGTCCTTTGATTCTAACGCGTAACCATAGTATTTATGAACAGCATAATCGCCAATCTGTGTCTTTGAACGAAATCTTTCGGTCTTTGGATGTAGCCCAAGCGCCCTTATTGGCCCGCAAACAAATTCAAAATTCTCATCTCGCTGCGTGTCAGCACGCTCCCACCCTCGTCCACTTGCGCTTAGACGCGTAGCTTCTCTTATTTCATTTTCATTGGCGATAGCAATTTCCACAGCAAGAATATCCTGCGGCTTCATCGCACTTGATATTGATTGCAAGAAAGTGCTGGAATCAATATTTCCAAGAGTATTTCCGAATAAAAGAGAGATACATAGTGATTCTCCACTCCAATGCTTCATAAGAGCGGCAACGCTTCTTGGATGCTCAAAATCCGCGAGCGCGAAACTAATCGAGGCGTCGCTCGCACCAACGCCAAACTCTTGGGCACTGAAATACCTCGCCGCTTGTGCGATAAGGGTTTTGGATACATCAACCAGTAGAACACGCACTTTTCTGTGCGGCATTAAGCGAGAAATCGTCTGTATCAGGTCACATTCTCGCCTCCCGCTGCCGCATCCCAGAGCAATAACCGACAACGGAAGAGTATGTGGAGCATCGCCAAAGGCGGTCAACATCTTCTTAATGCCAGAGAGATTCGCACTTCGATAATCGATTGTTTCATAGAATTGCCGCGTTTTGCTGTTTTTTGCTTGAAGCAATTTGTTCCATAGCAACGCTGCAACCGGAGACGTATACAAATATTTCTGCGGCAAAGGATATCCTCGCACTAATGCAAAATCAATAGCCTGATCGACTGGCGGATCGCCAACTGCAATATCCAGACTTCCGTCTAGCGTTGTTAATTCAATGGATCGATACCGGTGCCTCACAAACCACCCTAATGCCACTCTCACTGCGCTCGCGGAGTCTGACACAGGCTCGTATCCAATACCTCTGTTCTCAAACCATCTTACATAGCGATCAAATGTTTTTCGCTCGTCGCCGACTGAGCTTGGCGGGAAACTAACGACATGGGGAAGAAGTCGACGACCGCCGGTTCGCGCGCGAGCTTGAAGATACCAATCCATCTCAAGTTGTAAAATTGAGGTGCCGTCATGTGACTCCACAGAAGTTCCAGCACTTCCATCTAGAACTTGAATAAAGAAAGCAGACGATTCAATCTGATTTCTAATTTTTGTAAGCGTATCGGAATCGACTGCAGTTGCCTCGTTCGGTCTTTGATATACAAGTGGACAGGCACCAATTGCGTCTAAGGCCCCGGCAATATTTGCGACGATGGGCAAAGATCGACTTGCGTAACTAATGAAAACGTACTCCATTTTACTTTACTCCATAATTACATGACACAGAACCTGCGGACTTGTTAGTGTGGCAGACCCGAGTGATCCGAATACCAAACCGGCGGCACCTGCCAGCCCCGGCAGAAGCCCACCGACGAACAAGTATGCCGCGGCGGGATGCGACTCCCAAGGCCGATCACCCACAACCTCCCGCAAGAGCTTGAATGCCAGTCTTTCAAACAATCGACTGCCCCCGACCGGGCTTGTGTTGGCCCAGTTCGGGCACTTTACCAGATGGATTCATTGCGTGATGGTGGCGGCTGATCGCGTCGTGCCAATGACCCTACTTCAAGGTCAATGGGTTTGGGTTGGGGGGAGGCAAGGACGGAAGGGCCGAAAGCACACCGACGCCGGAGGAACCGAGGTCAGTGGCACGACGCGTGGGGTGGGGTTCGGAGCGACGCAGAAGGAGGCAAGGTCCGGGCCACCGGCCGCCGGAGAATCTTGCACCTGCCCTGAATTGGTGGCATACTGCAATGGAGGGGTTCTCTATGCGAAGACTTCTTGCCTTGTCAGCTCTTCTGGTGACGTGCGCCAGTACGGAGGTCGTGCGCGCTGAAGTTGTTTACACGCCCCTTGATGTCCGAGTGACACTTTGGGAAGTCGGCTTTCACGACCTCACGCTTCCCGTGCCCGGGGCTCCGCGATTCGGCGTGCGCAGTTGGAGCATGGAAGGGGGATTCCACACCAACCTTTTTCTGCAAGTCGAGAGCCTGGACGGCCTGGGCGGAGTGGTGGTCAACGAGTTTGAAGGACTCGCCGAGGGGACATCCATCGGGCCAGCCAGCCACTTTGAGCCCGGCGGCGATTTCCTGATTGTCTCGTTCAATCATTTTGGCCAAGTCGACTACTTTGCCGGCGCCTTCTTTATTGGGTTGCGGTTCATGATTGCTGACCACACACACTACGGCTGGCTCTCTGTGAATCCCGATCCGCCCGAAGACCCCGGCATGAACGCGCGCGTGGGTGCTCTTCACGGCTTGACTTCCGACGGGTCTTCATAGAAGTGCCACCCGCCCCTGCCAAAGTCAGCGGGTTTCGGGTTGAGGTTTTCAATCATGCCGCGCGCTTTTTCAACTTGTCCCAAATGTCCTCGACAGTCTGGCAAGCGGCTTCCAACTCCTTCACGAACCTCGAGCCGATACCCGGCGAGCGATAAACATCGCCCGTCGGCACGTGATAGAGAAAGCAGTGTGTTGGCGTTACTGGCGAACCGTTCCTCGCAGCTGCATGCGCGAGAAATCGCAAGAACAGTTGCACAACATCTGGTGCCATCAGTTGCGGGCTGAACTCGAGCTTGACCAACTGCAGTCGGCCCTTTTCAGAAACGTAGAGTTCGGGGGCAACGGACGTTTCCACACTGCCGATGGTCAGCCCAAATCTTGCAGTGGGCTGAACGACAAATTGTCGATTCCCGAAATGTTGCGCGTAGTGACGCAGCGCTTTGGCGTTCGATTGCAATCGCTTTTTTTCACTATCCTTTGCCGCCGTTTTAGCTTTGGCATCGATGCTCTCGGCTTGAGTGGCGAGCCATCCGATTGGATGGGACTCGCGGTGGAAAGCAATGATATTCCTCTTTGCTGTGCTGTAATAACTGCCGCGACTCGCTCGCTCTTTTTCATCGGGAAACTTCAGCGTATAGAGAATTGACCGCTGACGATCAGCACGAGCGCGCATGAACTCAACCAATCCTTTACCGCTTACTTTCATTTGTTCCTCGCACTTGAATACTCGTACCCGCATTCTTAGCCAGTGCGCAGCTGTCTCGCAACCAACGCCGGTGGGGTATTCGCCCTATTCGCGGTGACAGTTCGGTGCGGCAGGACTGCGGCACCTGGCCCACGATCTCGGCAATGCTGTTGCCGCACTTGCGATTGCTCAGCACCCGCCCGCCGGCATCGACGACGCAGACCTGCACGCTCCGACGGTGATAATCCAGCCCCACGTACACGGGTACAGTCTCCATGCCTGTTGCTCCTTGATGGGAGTGCTACGTCCCACCGGGAACGTACCCCGGCGGGAGCAACAGGCCTTCATACCCATCGCGCCACTTCACTGCTTGGGCTGAACTCGCCGAGTCCCTTCAGTGATCAGCACATTTTGTGGCGCAGGCTTCGGCGCCGGTGGCAGGGGTGCAGACTTTTGTGTTGTTTGATTCGTGGGAGCCGGGCTCGCGGGAGGAGGGGACGAAGGCTGATTCTCGCTCATGGATTGGGTCCTTCCAATTCTTTCGCCGTCACAACAATATTCTCTGGCGCAGCCTTGGGGGTGGGTGGCGACTTGTTTTCCTTGGCTTTCGACTGCGTCAACGACTTGGGCAATGGTGGCGTACCGGTCGCTTTTTCAAGCATAGGGGGCTGCGCTTGCTGGCCCGGCTCAATCGAATCACTCATGGCAGTTTTACCTCGTTGAGCAAGAGGATGGTATGCATGACCGCCTGTGCTGCCACTACACCGATTGCACCGACAGTGAAATAAAAGCACATGTTGAACCAGCGAAGTTTTATGTTATTTTTGGTGGCATTCCAATCTGTTGCTTCAGCGAGCCGCGCTGTGGCTTGCTCGCAGGTTGCATGCGCAACTGCGTCATCTACCAAATGCGGCTCTTGTGACCCGTATCCGGACGCGATCACGTCGTCTTTGTAATCGGAACGCCATTTTTGCCATTTTTGCAGACCGTCCAGTTGCTGAAATTTTCGTGGCGTGATGCTGATCACGAGACAGACACTTGCACATCCAATAAAAGCCATCGACACAAAAACAAGAATATAATAAACACAAACGTCGATGCGCAGCCAAAACAAAGGGAGCAAATCACGCCGTGATAGGGCACCGACAATGCCCCCAATCAATGCGATTGTCGCGACAGCAAACTGATACTTGGTGTAGATTGCGTCTGTCGCTTCATGTTGGGCGCGGTACTCGCGATAGAACAAATCACAAACTTTTTCGTTGTCAAGCATTCGCAAACGCCCGCAAGGATGCCAAACCGGACCCAGTCTGCCACTGATTTCGAATTCTAGCCTACACGCCGTCTGGGTATTCGCTAGATTCGCTTGCAAAGGTCACTGCTGACCAAGATCTGCTGGCAGTCGACTCATTGTCTTCGAAGCCCACTCCAGTCCCAATAGGGCATCCGTTTTCGACAAAGTATGTGAAGGAATGCCCTTTACGGTTCGCGTTTGGGGCCGTCAACTGCCCCAACTCTTCTCCCATCTCGGCAACCTCCAGTTGGTTGACCTATCAACCGCCCGCCGCCCCCTCACCCCCCGGCAACGTCATCGCCCACGATCGGAGGATACCAGAACGCATTGGGCATTAGGCACTTGGCACTAGAGGAATGCCTCAACCGCGTGCGGAGCCCTCCCCACCCGGCAGCGTCCTTGCGCAGGAAGGCACTGCGCAATAGGCATTTGGCGTTCGGGAAAACCATTAGCCTCCGGCACTGCCTTCACCTCCGGGCAACGTCATTGACCACGGGTTCAGGTATTCATCGATGTGCTCCTTTGTGATGAGCCTACCAGAAACATCCTTCTGCCCCACCACTTGCTCGTGGGCGAGCTGGCGGACGGTCTTCCCCTGCTTGAACGCCTCTTTCGCGAGTGCGGCGGACTTGTCGTAACCGATGACGGGGACGAGGCTTGTACACATGGCGAGAGAGCCTTCGATGAGGCTCTTGCAGCGGGCTTCGTCGGGCTGGAGCCCCACCCCTGGTCCCTTCAAAAGGTTTTCGGTGAACATGTCGCAGCCGCGGCTGAGCAGGTTGATGCTGTCCAAGAGGTGATGGATCATCATGGGCATGGCGACGTTGAGGTCGAGGAGGGAGCCGACGCCGCCGACGCCGCCCAGGGTGACGGCGGTGTCGTTTCCGATCACGCTGCAGCAGACCATGATGAGGGATTCGGCGATGACGGGGTTGACTTTGCCGGGCATGATGCTGGAGCCGGGCTGGACGGCGGGCAACACCAACTCGCCTATGCCGCAGCGGGGGCCGGAGCCGAGCCAGCGGATGTCGTTGGCGACTTTGCTGAGGCTGACGGCGATGGTTTTGAGGATGCCGCTGGTTTCGACGATGGCGTCTTTGGCGGCCTGCGCCTCGAAGTGATTGGTGGCCTCGCGGAAGTGAACACCGACGCGCGCGGTGAGTTCCGCGGCAACCATCGCGCCGAATTTCTCGTGGGCGTTGATGCCCGTGCCGACGGCTGTGCCGCCGATCGGAAGTTCTGAGAGCGCATGGAGCGCGCGATGCAGGCGCTCCTCGGCGTGGCGGAGCTGGGAGGCGAAGCCGCTGAATTCCTGGCCGAGGCGGATGGGTGTGGCGTCGGCGAGGTGGGTGCGGCCGATCTTGACGATCTTGTCCCAGGCGGCGGCTTTGGACTCGAGGTCGGTGGCCATCGCCTTGATGGAGGGGAGAAGGCGGGTGTGGATGGCGATTGCCGCGGCGAGGTGCATCGCGGTCGGGAAGGTGTCGTTGGAAGATTGCCCGGCGTTGACGTGGTCGTTGGGGTGAACGCCGCCTTCGTTGTCGATGTAGCCGGTGTCTTTGGAGGAGCCGATGGGTTTGTGTTTCTGGAGGCAGATGAGGTTGGCGATGACCTCGTTGACGTTCATGTTGGTGGAGGTGCCAGAGCCGGTTTGGTAGATGTCGATGGGGAAGTGCTTCGCGAGGCCGCCGAAGCGCGGCAGGCCGTCGTGGATCTCGTTGCAGGCTTCGATGATCGCCTTAGTGCGATGCTCGTGCAGGCGGTTGAGCTTGTGATTGACCGCGGCACAGGCGGATTTGAGAATGGCGTAGGCCTTGATGACTTCTTCGGGGACGGGGCGGCCGCTGACGGGGAAGTTGAGGACGGCACGCTGGGTGGATGCGCCGTAGAGGGCGTCGGCGGGCACTTGCATCTCGCCCATGGTGTCTTTTTCGGTACGGGTGGACGGGGAGGCTGTGGTCATGCGAGGAGTTTAGGAAGAGGCACTGGGCACTTGGCACTAGGGGGGAAAAGGCAGTGCGGAGTTCGGAGTGCGGAGTGCGGAATGGGCACACGGAATTTCTTTCCCGAATGCCAAGTGCCTAATGCCAAGTGCCTCTTTTCACGCTGAAAATCGGTGTTGGCAGTGGGCAAATCCCGTGATAGTCTTTTGGTATGAGCACAACTGCAACCCCCACCCCCACGTCCAAACCCGCGTTCGAAATGCCCCCGATGTCGGCCGAGCACAAGGCGACCGAAGCCGTCGCGAAGAAGCTAACCGAAATGATCGGAGCGAGAAAGAACCTCGATGCGATCAAGGAGCTCTACGCGGACAACGCCAAGCACATCGAAGTCATGGGCGGCCCCGGATGCGACCGCATCACCGAGGGCAAGTCGACTCTGCTGCAGAAGGCGCAGCAGTTCCACGACAGCATCACGATCCACGGGCACACGGTTGGCAAGCCGCTGGTGAACGGGGATCAATTCCTGCTGCCGATGAGCCTCGACAGCACGTTCAACGAAGGCCCCATGAAAGGCATGCGGATGAACATGCAGGAGACGGCGCTCTACACCGTCAAGAACGGGAAGATCAGCGAGGCGAAGTTCTTCTACCCGGGCTGCGGCATGGACGAGAAATAGGAGAAGGCACTAGGCACTGGGCAGTCGGAAAACGCGAAGACATCACAGCGCCGGGACAGGCCGGCGCACAACAATTCGTGTCGTTCTGATCAACCCCGTTCGCGGGGTCCTTGGGCCGTGCGTCGCACGGCCTTCTTATTTCACCGCGAGTGATTTGTCCGGGTCGGCGTAGACGGTGGGCTTGCCGTACGAGTTTTCTTCGCGAACGAGGTCGAGATCGGTCGTGCCGTTGAGTCCGCGCGGAAAATCGCGAGCGGTCACGATCGAAGCGTGGCCATCGGCGAAGGCGACGTTTGCCGCGCCACCTCCCGCGCCCGGGTGGCGATAGCCGACGCGGCAGTTGGTGGTTCCGACTTTGTTGTCGCGCTGGCGACCGGCGTAAACGCCATCGGCGGTCGCAATCAAGGACGAAGGCCGCTTGAGCGCGGAGAAGCGCGTGTGCTTGATGAATTTGCCGTCCGCGGCAGGACCGTATCCGACCGAGCCGGTGAAGAATTCATCGTCAACGATGGTGGCCACCTGACTGCCGATCGGGTTGTTCGCGTTGATCCAGTACGAGACGCGGATGATTCGGTTGAAGCCGCGCTCGGGAATCAGCACGGGAGAATTCTTCGAACCGGTCCGCATGTTGGGCCAATCCATCCAGCCTTTGGGGAGCTGCTGATCCGTTCCGGTCTGGCCGGTGGCCATGCCTTCGACATCGATCGTTTCGGGGCAGTAGAAAACAGTCGCCTTGGTTTGGACGCCGCCGGCGATGTAGCCGTCGCGATCGAGGATCGGCGCCCAACCGTCGCACGGGTTGACGCCGGTGGTGTCGGACATGTTGTACGACGGGATGACAATTTCCTTGTTATCTCCGGCGTACGCGTGCATGCCGATCGCGGATTGCCGCTGGGAATTGAGGCAGACGGTGGCGCGTGCGGCCCTTCGTGCCGCGGCGAGTGCGGGGAGCAGGATGCCGATCAGCGTCGCGATGATCGCGATCACGATCAGGAGTTCGATAAGGGTGAAGGCACGTCGGTGCTCGCGTTTCTGCATGCGGGAAGCTTACAAGGAATGCGGTACAATGTTGCGACCGGCGCGCACGCGGCGTTCATGATCGGATAATTGTGAGCGTCGTGTGAAGGGGCGCGCGGACCGGTGAGCGGCTCGTGCAAGGGACGGGAGCAAAGCGATGAAGTTGAAGAATGTGTGGAAAGCACCGGTGCTCGCGATGCTTGGCGCTGGAATGGCCGTCGCGCAGACGACACCCGGAAAGCCGAGCGCTCCGAAAGCGCCGGACGCTCCGGCTTCGAACGCTCCTGCTCCCAGCAGTCCGGCCAACGGCACCCCCACCAACGGCACCCCCACCAGCGGCACCCCCACCAACAACACGCCCACCAACAACACGCCGCACAATCGGCCCGGCCCTTCGAATCCGCCTGGTGCTACAAACCCGACAAACGGACAGGTTCCCGGAACGACCACACCGACCGGACCGGGCTCGACAACACCCCAGAATCGGCCGACCACGCCTACAACCGGGCCGGTCGTGACGCCTGAGGCCGGAATGCAGGGAGCGCCGCCGGAATGGCCAAAGGTCACGCAGGGTCCGTACATCACCACCTCGGTGCCGAAGGACTGGCTGCTGCAAATCATCGTCGATCTTTCGAGCAACGGCAGCATCAATCCGGCGCTCTGGGTGCAGAGCAGCACGCCGTTTGTGTTCGACTCCATGACGATGGTTTTTCCGATCGTCGCGAATGCGAGCAACTCTCAGGTGAACATTTCGGGTGTTCGAAGTTGGCTGCGATTCGAAGGACACGATGTCATGACGGGCGGTTTCGCGAAGGAGTGGACGGCGGAGAATCCGGCGCCGGTTCTCCTCCGAACCATGGCCAACGGTCAGCTTTATCCGGCGGGCGTGATGCTGGGCAAGTGGTACTGGGAAAAGCAGAACACGCAGACAAAGACGGTTCAGTTGATGATCGAGATTCCGTCGACTTCGACGCGCACCTTCATCGACGACGCGGGCGCGTGCAAAGTGGAGTGGCCGAAGGGCCCGTGGCCGGAGATTGCCGCGGCGTGCTTCCAGCCGCAGATGTTCATCGATTGCGGGATCGACCCCGTGACGTACGAGATGAAGATGTACAACATGAAGCCGGTCCAGGACGCCGTGCGCGAATGGACCAACGGCAACCCGAAGGCCGTGACGCCTCACAAGCTGGCGAAGTATCTGACGCACAAAGTGGTGCACGGGATGATCCCGGGCCGACCCGATATTTACTGGGGGACGCTGCCCCAGTCGATCCTGGGCCTTGATCTGCTCGGCGCGCCGCTGGCTTTGCAGACCAGGCAGATCGGCGTGAAGGACATGGGAACGGTGCTCGTCGCGTGCATGCGCGAGGCGGGATTGCCCGCGCGACTGGTGTACGGCTATCAGGCGATGCAGGACGTCTCGGACGGGAACTCGCTCGTTCACTTTGCGAGCAACGACCGGTTCCGTTGCTGGGTTGAGTATTGCCTCTACGACGAAGCGAAGAAGACGGTCAACTGGGTACCGATCGACTATCAGCAGTTCCGATTCACCTCGAACGCGATGGGCAACCTCGATGAACCGTGGAATTACATCGGAACCCTGACGTATGCGGATTCGATGGTCCCCGTCGCGCTGCAGGCTTTCCCCCCCACGACCGTGATGGGCTACGGCTATCCGGCGTTGTGGGGCTGGGTGCTCATGCCCGGCGTGCCTGTGAATCTCGGGCAGCAGGTGACAGTGAGCACGAGCCGCGCGGGTACCTCGCCCCAGAACGCGAAGAAGAACCAGGGCGAGAGCAACAACCCGCCGAACCAGGTGCGGTGAACGGCTCGCTTTGTTGTTCAGCTTCGCCGCGCGACTTGCGGACGAAGCGCTGTGCTATTTGAGTGTGTTCGACTCGGGCAAAGGCAAGAACGTGTAATCGTCGGTCGTGTTTGTGATCCCCGGCGGAACTCGCACCCGCATGCGCGCGTGCATATCGACGTAGAGCAGGTTCGCCTCGATGTGGGAAGGGTGATACCAGATGCTGCCGCGGTCGCCGCCGGATTGAAAGTTGTAGATCGGGTGCGTGCCGATCATCCATGTTTTTCCGGTGTCACCGACGAAGGGCATCGGGCCGCCGTCGCCGGTGTCGGTGCGCGGCACGAGCGTCGGTACCTCATCGCCTTCGAGCGCGTGATCGTTGAGCGTGTAGCTGGAGCCGACGAGTTCGTAGTAGGACTCGGTCGAGTCGAATCCGGGAATAGGAACGCCGGTGTTTCGCGCGCCGCGATCGAGAGGCGAGCGGAACGCGTCGAGCTCGAATCGAGGTTCGCCCTTGATCGCGGGCTTCAAGTCGAGCGATACGACGTACTTGTTGAGCGGTCGCTTGTCGGCGCCGGTGGTGTTGATGCCGTAGAAGGGAAGCGTGCCGCTGGTGCCCCCGAAGAGTGCGCCGATGACGGCGGTGCCGCCGGCGGGGAGTGCGCCCTTTGTTTGAGGCAGCGTGTCGCGGAAATCGTTGAAGTAGAGCGTGACGCCCACGCCGATCTGCTTGAGCTTGGAGAGGCAGGCGAGCGAGCGCCCCGTGAGGCGGGCCTGTGCAAGACCGGGAAGCAGCACGCCGATCAGGACCGCGATCACGGCGATGACGACAAGGAGTTCGATAAGGGTGAAGGCGCGGCGCACGCAGAAGCGTATTCCGGGTTTTTGCCGCCCCGGCGTGACGCTTCTATTTGTCCGCGAGCGGATTGCGGAAGTGCTTGTCCTGCACGGGCGCAACGGCTTCGAGAACTTTGCAGAGCACGTTGGCGGGTGCGCCGACGGCGTTCACTTCGGTGACGAGATTCTTCGGGTAGAAATCCAGTACCGGGAAGGTGTCGCGCTCATAGACGTCCCAGCGCCGGCGGATCACTTCTTCGCGCGCATCGTCGGGGCGGTTTTCCTTGAGTGCGCGCCGGGCGAGGCGCTTGATCATCTCTTCCTTGTCCTCGCACTTGAGATGAACGATGCGCAGCACATTGATGTACTTGTGCATGAGGCGCGCCTGCGCGACGTTGCGGGGCAGGCCGTCAAGAATGAGCAGATCGGCGCGGGGCTTGTAGATCGAGAGCGTGGTGTACGCGTGGATGGTCTGGGACCAGAGCCGGATGACGACGTCGTCGGGAACCAGTTCGCCGCGGGATGAATAGGAGAAAAAGATCTTGCCGATGTCGGAGTTGATGTCGATGTTGCGGAACATCTCGCCCGTCGACATGTGGAAGAAGCCGGGGATCGTCGAGAGGATCTTGCCCTGGGTCCCCTTGCCGGCGCCCGGTGCGCCGAAGAGGAGAATGGTCTGGTAGCGGTCGTCGGCCATGAGGTTTTCCGTCTCAAGAGCGCAAGAATGACAACGCCCCGGATGGGGGGGTCGAAAGTGTAATCGGATTGCCGGCGGCGGGCCTTGGGGACGGGGCGGCCTGGAAACGAAAAACCCCGCAATTCGGCGGGGTTTGCGCGTCCGGAAGCGCTTACATCGGAACTCCCGACGTTGCCCAGCGCGAGTGTGGCACGGCGGCATTCTCCGATTCGTGGAGTGTGAGCAGCGCCGAGATCAGACCTGCCGGAGGAATCGCAAGTCGTTCTCGAAGAGCAGCCTGATGTCGGGAATTGAATAGCGCCCCATCGCGATTCGCTCGATGCCGAATCCGAACGCGAACCCGGTCCATTCCTCGGGATCGATGCCGCAGTGTTCGAGCACGGCCGGATCGACCATACCGCAGCCGCCGAGTTCGATCCAGCGTGCGGGCTGATCGGGACGGAGCCGGATCTTCATGTCGAGTTCGGCGCTCGGCTCGGTAAAGGGGAAGTACGAAGGCCGCAGACGAACCTCGGCATCCTCACCGAAATAGGCCCGCGCGAATTGCAGGAGTGTGGTCTTGAGATCGATCATCGAAACACCGCGATCGAGGTAGAGGCCCTCGATCTGATGGAACATAAACGAGTGCGTCGCGTCGACCGTGTCGGGCCGGTAGACGCGCCCGGGCGAGATGATCTTGATCGGGCGGGTCAGTTTGCCCCCGCCTTCCTTGACGGCGGCTTCCATCACGCGCACCTGCACGGTCGAAGTCTGCGAACGGATCATGCGCGGGCGCGCGGTCGTGCGCGGGTCATCGACGTAGAAATTGTCCGCGGGGTCGCGCGCGGGGTGGCCGGCCGGGATGTTGAGCTTGATGAAGTTGTGCTCGTCATCTTCGAGCTCGGGCCCCTCGGCGACTTCAAAACCCATGCGTCCGAAGACTTCGCAGAGTTCGTCGATCACGCGCGTGATGATGTGCGCGCGGCCCATCGACTGGCTCGAAACAAAACCGGGTTCGGTCATGTCCAGCCGCTGCACGTGCGCCGATGCGGCGGTCGCGATCTGAGCCTTCTTTTCTTCGAACGCCTGCTCGAGCGCCGCCTTGACTTGATTCATCCTCGCGCCGACGGCGGGCTTCTGCTCCTTCGGCACGTCCTTGAACCCGGCCATCGCGGCCTTGAGCTTGCCGCTGCCGGCGAGATACGCCAGGCGCCAATTCTCGAGCGCGTCGGCGGAGGTCGTCGCACCGAGTTCGGCGAGGCCGTTCCTTTCGAGTGATTCGATCAGGTCGAGCATTGGGCGGGATGGTAGGGAGAAGAGAAGTAGGTCCTATGGAAATGCACGAGGCTCACCGATTGGTGAGCCTCGCAACAAACATTTGCTTCTGTGGCGTTCTCAGCCCTTCGCTTCGCCCTTGTCCTTGCGGACCTTGGCGGCAAAAGCGGTGCGCTTGTCGGCGATGCGCCGGCGGGTGCTCGGCTTGCCGCCGATTTCCGGCCCCTCTTCGTTGCCGACGAGCTGGAGCACGCAGAGTTCCGCGGCATCGCCGATGCGATGGCGTCCGAGCTTCACGATGCGGGTGTAGCCACCCGGCCGATCGGTGAAGCGGGGCGCGACGCGCTCGAAGATGTGCTTCACGAGCTTGGGAGCTTTGCGCAGTTCACCGTAGCGGTTGCGCTCGACTTCTTCCGACTTGGGCAGATCGAAGAAGCCCTCGCGGAATTCGCGGAGGTTCTTGACGTGCTCCTTCTCGGCTTCGCTGGCGTTCTTCGGCAAGTACATCCACTCGAAGGCGAGGCGATCGTGCCCGAGCTTCGAGATCACGCGGCGACGGGAGGCGAGGTCGCCCTTCTTCGCGTCGGTGATGATCTTCTCGACAAAGGGCTGGACGGCCTTGGCCTTGGGAATCGTGGTGGTAATCTGGCCGTGCTCGAAGAGCGACGCGGCCATATTGCGCAGCATCGAGTCGCGGTGCGATGATGTGCGGGTGAGACGGGATCCGGCGCGACGGTGGCGCATGACGCAAACTCCAGACAGGGCCGAGCGGCCGAATGCCGCACGGTTCAGGGCCGAAATACTAGGCTGGACCGCCGAAAAACTCAATTTCGACGGGCTTTGAAGCCAAGTTCTGAAGCAAAGGGCGGGCATTTCTGCCCGCCCTGAGGAAATGCAAAGGGGAACACCGCCCAGAAGGGCGGTGCCACGATCAGGCGGGGATCTCGGGCTGCTTGACCACGAAGCCCTCGGGCAACGTCATGCCGAGGTCGAGGCCGATGTCCTGCAGCTTGCGCTTCACTTCGCGGAGACTGGTGCGCCCGAACGAACGGAGCTTGAGGAGCGTGCCGTCGGTCTGAGTGACCAACTGGGCGACCGTGTCGATGCGGGCCGACTCCAGGCAGTTGCTGGCGCGGACCGAAAGCTCGAGCTCGTTGGTGCTCATGTTGAGCTTGCGGATGAGTTCCTCGTCCACGCTCGCGGCGGCAGCGGCCTCTTCGCTCACCGTGTCCGGTCCGAGCTCGAAATACTGCACGAACGGGTTGAGGTGCTTGCGGAGAATCTTGGCGGCCTCGACCATCGCCATCTCGGGCGTAACCGTGCCGTTGGTCCAGATCTCGAGCGTGAGCTTGTCGTAGTCGGTGCGCTGTCCGACGCGGGCGTCCTCGACCTTGTAGCGCACGCGCTGCACGGGGCTGTAGATCGCGTCGATCGGGATGATGCCGATTTCCTGATCCTCTTCCTGCGCCGCGATCTGCTCGCTGGCCGGGACATAGCCCCGCCCGCGGCCGACGGTGAGCTCCATCTCGAAATCGACCTTCTCGGTGAGGGTCGCGATCACGAGTTCCTTGTTGACGATCGTCACGGCGGTATCGGCTTCGATCATGTCGGCCGTGATCTCGCCGGGGCCGCGGGCCGCGAGGCGCATGGTCTTGGACTCATCGCCTTCGAGCTTCACGACGAGGTTCTTGACGTTGAGGACCAGATCGGTCGCGTCTTCCATTACGCCGGGGATGCTCGAGAACTCGTGCGGCGCACCCTTCACCTTGATCTGCGTCACGGCGGCGCCTTCGAGGCTGCTGAGAAGAACGCGCCGGAGGCTGTTGCCGACGGTCGTGCCGAAGCCGCGCTCGAACGGCTCGATCACAAAGCGGCCGTAGACGCTGCTGTTGAAGCGAGAGTCGGCGCCGATACGAGTGGGAAGTTCCAATCCACGCCAGCGGAATCGCATGTTCTGAATCTCCGAATCAGGCGGCAGGGACAAGGAAACGAGAGCGAAATCGCCCGTGTCTCCGAACTGACTGTCGCGAAACCCGCCGATTCACGAGGAACGAGAGAAGCTGCCGCGCTTCTCATCGCCTCTTCTGCTCGAGGGAAGCGACACGATTTCGAGAAAGCGTTGCGTGCTCCTTCGAGCATGCAACGTGAAGTGCATTAGACGCGACGGCGCTTCGCGGGGCGACAGCCGTTGTGGGGAACAGGCGTGTGATCTTCGATCGCCGAGACGCGGAGGCCGGTCGAAACCAGCCCGTTCACGGCCGACTCGCGTCCCGCGCCCGAGCCGCGGATACGAATCTCGACTTCGCTCATGCCCATCTTGCGGACCTTCTGGCCGCAGGTTTCAGCGGCGCGGGTCGCGGCGAACGGGGTGCTCTTGCGGGCGCCCTTGAAGCCGATCGTGCCGGCCGAATCCCACGCGACGGTCTCGCCGTTGGCGTCGGTGATGGTGATGAGCGTGTTGTTCTGCGTCGCCTTGATGTGAGCGATGCCACGGACGACGTTCTTCCTGACTTTACCCTTCTTCGACATGCAATCCTCCGCGGATCATCCGACACGAAGTGTCGTCCCCGCTGTGCTAGATGTAAAACCCGATTAGGCCTTGGCCTTGACGCCCTTCTTGCCGGCGACGGTCTTCTTCTTGCCCTTGCGGGTGCGAGCATTCGACTGCGTGCGCTGGCCGCGGACCGGAAGGCCCTTGCGGTGACGCTCGCCCCGATAGCTGCGGATGTCCTTCAAGCGCTGGATGTTCTGCTGCACCTGGCGGCGGAGCGCACCCTCGACGAGATAGTTCGCGTCGATGATGGCGTTGATCTGCGCGAGCTGGGTCTCGGGGACTTCGCGAGCCCGCGTGTCGCCGTTCACGCCGGCTTCATCGAGGATGGCCTTGGCGAAGCGCGGACCGATCCCGTGGATGTACTGGATCGCGTAGAGCATCTTCTTGTTGTCGGGCACGTCAACGCCGGCGATACGGGGCATCGGAACTCCTCGCTGCTTCGCGGTTGTTGCCGCGAACGGAACCGGCGCGTGGCGCCGGGATGGACTAAACGATCAGCCCTGCACCTGCTTGTGCTTGGGCTCTGCCTTGCAAATCACGCGCACCTTGCCTTTGCGGCGGACAACCTGACACTGGTTGCAAATGCGACGAACGCTCGCTTTAACCTTCATGAGACACCCATTCCTGCTTGCTTGTTCGACACCGGTCCGGTTCGAGCCGGCCCGGGCCGAAATACTAGGCCACAGCCCCGTGAAAGTCAGCCTTTCCGGGGGGTGGAAACTGTTCGGGAACCGATCAATTTGAACCGGTAGAGCCGGGCGAGATGCCGGACATACCGGATTTGCTCCTTCAGGCTCAGCTTGCTCTCCCCCCGCTTGCGATCGGCGAAGTGGATCGGAACCTCGCGGTGGACACGGAAGGGCCCCTTGACCAGCATTTCGAGGGCGATCTTGTAGCCGATCGGGTTGAGGTCGCGCGAGGCCCGAAAGTCTTCCGAGCGCATCGCGAAGAAACCCGACATGGGGTCGGACAGCTTTGTGAGCGGGCGGGCGAGCAGCGTGGCAAAAAGACTGTTGATGCGGCGGAAAAGGGTCCACGCGGCATCGGTGCTGCCGCCCGCGATGTATCGCGAACCGATGACAAAGTCGGCGCCGCGTTCGAGCTCCGTGATCATCGCGGGAATGGACTCGGGCGGATGGCTGAGATCGGCGTCCATGACCACGATGTGCGTGCCGCGGGCGAGGTGGCAACCGGCGATCACGGCGGACGAAAGCCCGCGCTCGGTCGTGCGGACGTGCAAACGGACGTTGTCTCGCGCGAGATTTCGGACGGCCTCATCCGTTCCGTCGTTGCTGTTGTCGTCGACGATGATAACTTCAGAATCCGGAACCGCGCATTCGATGCGTTCCACGAGTTCCTGGATGTTGGACGCTTCGCGGAATGTGGGAACGACGACGGATACGCGCGGGGTTAAGACGGGTGCGCCTGCCGGCATCGCTGCACTCTTCGGAGGGGCCTCGACCATGACGCGGGATTCCGGGGCTTTGCGATGTGAATCTGATCGAGCGAGACGCACCATCACGATCGGACGGTCAATGCCGGAACGTGATGCGTGCCTTCGAAAGGTCGTACGGGCTCATCTCGACGGTGACCTTGTCGCCGGGGAGGATGCGGATGTAGTTCATGCGCATTTTGCCGGAGACATACGCCAGTACTTCCGTCTTCTGCTCATTGGGCAGGCGAACCTTGAACATCGCGTTCGGAAGCGCTTCGGTGACCTCGGCCTCGAACGTGAACTTGTCGTCCTGCTTACCCATGAAACTCCCTGCGTGCTCGGAACCGGATCAACTTTGCCTCAACCTCGCGGGCCGTGGAACTTGGGGCCGCCCTCTTCGCCCTCGGACAGGAACCCGGCGTAGTTCCGCATGAGCAACTGGGCTTCCACCTTCTGGAGGAAATCCATGCAGACCGAAACCACGATGAGCAAACCGGTGCCGCCCAGGAACTGCGTGACCGTCGGCGGAACTCCGAACGCCTTGTTCACAACGACCGGCAGAATCGCGATCACCGAAAGGAACGCGGCGCCGACAAAGGTCACCCGCGTGATGACCGTTTCGAGATACTCGGCCGTGCGCGGCCCCGGACGCAACCCGGGAATGAACGAACCGTGTTCTTTGAGCTGCTTGCTCATGTCCTGCGGATTGAATTGCACGGTGATCCAGAAGTAGCTGAAGAAATAGACCATCACGATGTAGAGGACGACGTACAGATACTCTCCCTGCGTGAAATTGATCGCGAGGAACTGCGAGAGGTGATAGAAGAAGCCCTGCGATGAACCCGTGCGGTTCAGGTAGGCGTTGACATACTCGTGAATCCATGCGAACAGAACGCTCGGGAACATCATGAGCGAGCTGGCGAAGATGATCGGCATCACGCCGCCGTGATTGATGCGAAGGGGCAGATAGCTCTTCTGCCCGCCGAAGACGCGCCGGCCGCGCGTGTGCTTGGCCTGCTGCACGGGGATGCGCCGCTGCGCGATGGTCATCAAGACCGAGCCGCCCACGACGACCAGGAAGCCGAGACAGAGCATGATGAGGCCCATCCAGCCCATCTTGTCCGAGTTGCCCGGATCGAAGTTTTTGTTCGCGTCGAGAAGCGCTTGCGGCATCCCGGCGAGGATGCCCGCCATGATGATCATCGACACGCCGTTACCGATTCCGAATCGATCGATCTGCTCGCCGATCCACATCAGGAAGATCGTGCCCGCGGTCAGCGTCGCGACGGCCATCGTCCACCAGAGGCCGCTGTTGACATATTGCGGCATGATGAAATCCTGCGAGCGCAGGTACCCGATCCAACCCGCCGCCTGCACGATGCAGAGCGCGACCGTGACGTAGCGAGTCCACTCCATGACTTTCTGGCGACCCGTCGGTCCTTCTTCCTGCAACTTTTTGAGCCGGGGAGAGACCGTGGCGACGAGCTGAAAGATGATGCCCGCCGTGATGTACGGCATCACGCCGAGACCGAAGATGGTCGAGTGAGAGAGCGATCCTCCGGAAAACATGGTGACGAAATCGGCGACGCGACCGAACGCGCTGCTGCTCTCGGAAGCGCTCTTCATCATCTTCGCGAGCGCTTCCTGGTTGATTCCCGGCAGGGGGATCCAGTGCCCGATGCGGAAGACCAGGAGCATCGCGAAGGTGAACAGGATCTTGTTTCGAAGATCCCGAATCGAAAAGATGTTGTTGAGAGTGGCGAACATTCGTGGCTCGAGTTGGGCTGAGTGAATCGAAGAAGCCAAGTGTATTCCGCGCGATGCGGAATGTGCGGAAACAAATGACCCCGCGTCATTTCACGCGGGGCCGGGGAGGAACATTGGGAACTCTGAGGGTCACTCGGCGGCGGGCGGCTTCTTGGAAGCGCCCTTGTCCGCGCCCTTCTCTTCGGCCTTGGCCGGTTTCGCGGCCTTGGCGTCCTTGGTCGCTTCCTCATCACCCTCTTCGTCCGAAACCTTCTTGGGCTTGGAGGACCGCTTGAGTTTCTTGGTCAGGTTCTTTGGCGTGCGATCCTCGCTGGTCAGATCGATGCCGCGGACCTTGTCGCGACGCGTGCCGGTCTGCTTGACGCTGCCGCCGGCCTGGGTGATGAGCTGCGCAGCTTTGTCGGAGACTCGAGCCGCTTCAACGGTGAGCTTGACCTTGAGGCCCTCATCGCCGACGGCGCCGAGAATCTTGAGATCGCGGCTGTCGTCGCGGACAAGGCCCGCTTCCTGCAGCGACTTGATGTTCACCGTGCCGCCCTTGGCAAACGACGGGTGAGCGACGATCTCGCGCAGGTTTACGATCCAGAAGTGGGTGCGGAAAGCGGCGTTGGTGAAGCCGAACTTCGCCAGTCGCCGGAAATACGGCATCTGGCCGCCTTCGAAGCTGCGCTTCGCGGAGTAACCAGAGCGCGAGCTCGCGCCCTTCTGGCCGCGGCCCGACTGCTTGCCGTGGCCGGAGCCTTCGCCGCGACCGACGCGCTTGCGCTTTTTGTAGCGTCCGGCTTTGGCTGTAATGTCGTGGATCATCATGGGAGAAACCCTCTCGGAAATGCTCTTTGAATCGTTCAGTTCTGGGGTGCGCCGCCGCCCGAAGCTCCGTCACCTGCCGGCGCGCTCTGGCCGCCGTCGCGACCGGCATCACGGCCGGCCCGTCCGCCTCGACCGCCTCGGCCACCACCACCCCCACGTCCGCCTCGACGTTCCTGGCCGATGGTGTTGACGGGGCCCTTCATCTTCTCGCCCTTGGCGGTCGAAACAAAGGCCTTGCCCTTTTCGATCTTCTTTTCGATTTCGGTGGTGTCGATCTTCACGCCGCGTGCGTCCGCGACTTCCTCACGCTTGCGGAGGCGATCGATCCCGTCGAAGCAGGCCTTGACGATGTTGAACGAGTTGGTGTTGCCGTAGCACTTGGTGAGACAGTCGGTGATGCCGGCCATTTCGAGGATGGCGCGGATGGTCGATCCGGCGACGACGCCGGTTCCCGGCGAAGCCGGGATCAGACGGACTTTGGAGGCGCCGAACTTTCCTTCGACTTCGTGCGGGAGCGTGCGGCCGGCCATCGGCACATCCGACATGGCACGCTTGGCGTACTTCTGGGCCTTCTCGACCGCCTGCGGCACTTCGTTGCTCTTGCCGTAGCCAAAGCCGACGCGACCCTTGCGATCGCCGACGACCACGAGCGCGCCGAAGCTGAAGCGCCGGCCGCCCTTCACCGTGGCCGACGTGCGGAAGACGCCGACGGTCGTGGACTCGATTGAACTTGCTTCGTCAAGAATCTCGGGCATGGGTTGGGTCCTAGTCAGCTTTCAGCGATCGGTATTCAGCAATCAAAGGTAAATCAGAATTTGAGTCCGGCCTTGCGGGCGGCGTCGGCGAGAGCCTTCACGCGACCGTGGAAACGGAAGCCGGAGCGATCGAACACGACGGTGGTCACGCCCTTGCCCTTGGCGCGCTCGGCGAGGAGCGTGCCGACGGCTTCGGCGGCCTTGGCGTTCCCGGTCTTCTCGGTCTTCACCGATTTGTCGGTGGTCGAAGCGGCGACAATCGTGCGACCGGACAGATCGTCGATGATCTGGGCGTACATGTGGTTGAGCGACTTGTAGATGCTCAGGCGCGGCTGCTGCGTCGTGCCCGAGATCCGTTTGCGCAGGCCGATCCGCCGACGCGTCCGACGAACCTGCTTGTTGACTTGCTTGTTCATGACTGGTTCTTTCGCTCTTTAGTCTTTGACGTGACGGATCAGGCTCCGAACTGCTTGCCCTGCTTGCGCTTGATAGTTTCTTCGGCGTACTTGATGCCCTTGCCGTTGTAGGGTTCGGGCTTGCGCTTGGCCCGCATGGCCGAAGCAAACTGACCGACAAGCTGGCGCGAAACGCCGGAAACCTTGATCGGGGTGAGTTCACCGACCTGCTTTTCGACGACCACGGTAAGCCCCTCGGGGACCGGCATCAGGATCGCGTTCGCCATACCGACGGTGAGCTTGAGGTTCTTGCCGGCGAGCGACGCGGTCCAGCCCGTACCGACGACCTGCATCGTTTTCTCGTAGCCCTTGGTGACGCCTTCGATCATGTTGCGAACGAGCGCACGAGTGGTGCCCCACTGCGCCTTCGCGTCGGCGTCGTTCTCATCCTTGCTGTTCGCGAGCGAAACGCTGATCGCTTTCTCGCTCTCGGACCAAGCGACCTTCACCTTGGGGTGGACGACGAGCTTGTCCTTGCCCTTGGGGCCCTGGAGTTCGACCGTGTTGCCGCTGACGGAGACCTTGACTCCGGCGGGAACTTCAATGGGTTTTTTTCCGATACGGGACATGGTCAGGGCTCCTTGGCGTGTTGCTCGCGGATGTTGTTCCGGCTTCCGCCAGTTGGGTGCTGGGTGGGGGTTACTCGATGGTGCAGAGAAGTTCGCCGCCGATGCGCTGCTCGCGGGCCATGCGGTCGCTGAGCACGCCCTTGCTGGTGGAAACGATGGCGATGCCAAGGCCCTGCATGGGCTTGGGGAGAAGGTCCACGCCTCGGTACATGCGCCGGCCGGGCTTGCTCATGCGCTCGAGGGAGTGCATGAGCGGGTCGCCGCCGGTGGTGTACTTGAGGCGGATCTTGATCAGGCCCTGCCGTCCGTCCTCGATCACATCAAAGCCTTCGATATAGCCCTCGTCCTTGAGGACGTTGGCGATGCCGCGGCAGACCTTGCTGTTGAGGCAAGTGACGGCCTTGGCCTTGATGTGGACCGCGTTCCGGATCCGGGTGAGCATGTCCGCGATGGGGTCGCCGATGGACATCGTGAATACCTCTTTCGTGCCCGCGTGGGGGGCTTACCAACTGCTTACCAACTGGCCTTGCGCATGCCCGGGATTTTGCCTTCCAGGGCGAGTTTGCGGAGCATGATGCGTGAGATGCGGAACTTGCGATAGACGCCGCGGGCGCGGCCGGTCAGTTCGCAGCGACGCACGGTGCGGGTGCTGAACTTGGGAGTGCGACGGCTTTTGGCCATCTGTGCCTTGGTCGTCATTTACTTGCCCTCCGGCTTCTTGAACGGCATGCCGAGCTGCTCGAGAACGAAGCGGCTGCGGTCCTTGTTGGAGCGGGCGAAACAGACGTTGATGTTCATGCCGTGGGTGAACTGCGCCTCGGCCATGTTGATCTCGGGGAAGACGCCCTGTTCGGTGACGCCGGTGGCGTAGTTGCCCTGGCGGTCGAACGCGGTGTCGGAGAGCCCGCGGAAGTCCTTGATACGGGGCGTCGCGAGGTTGATGAATCGATCAAGGAAGTGCCACATCCGGTCGCGCCGGATCGTGACCATCGCCGACGACTCGTAGCCCGCACGGAGCTTGAAGTTCGCGACGCTCTTCTTGGCCTTCACGACGACGGGCTTCTGGCCGGTGACCTTGGTCAGAGTCTCGATGACCTGAGCCTTGATGTGCGGCGGGATCTTCGTGCCCTCGATGTGGCGACCCATGTTGACGTTCAGCACGATCTTCTCGAGCTTGGGCATCGCCATCGGGTTCTTGATGCCGAACTTCTCGGCAACCTTCGAGCGGACTTCCTGCTCGAAGCGAACCTTCAGGCGCGGCGGCGTCTTCGGGCCGGTTTCGGCCGGGACGTCGTCGTACTTGCCCTTTTTCGAGCCGCCGTCCTTGGGCTTCGAGCCTTGCGGCCTTCCGCCCTGGGGCTTTTGCTGTTTCTGTTTGTCTTGATCGCTGGACATGGTGGTTCTCGTGATCGCTCTGGATTAGTGCGGCTTCTTGGTCTTCTGGCGACCGCCCTTGTGAAGGACGGAAAGCTCCGCGCCGCCCTTGACCGCGACGCGCACTTTGGAACCGTCGGACTTGGTGACGAAACGGACGCGCGTCGGCTTGCCTTCAGCGACGGGGCTCACATTGGAAATGTGGATCGGCGCCTCGCGCTGAACGACGCCGCCCTGCGGGGCCGCCTGCGTCGGCCTCATGTGCTTGACGCGGAGATTCACGCCCTTGATGTAAACGCGGCTGTGCTTGACATCGACGCGGACGACTTCGCCGGTCTGGCCCTTGGCCGAACCGGAGCGGACGAAGACGGTGTCACCTTTTCGAACGTGTGCGGGCATGTCAGACCACCTCCGTCGCGAGCGAGACAATCTTCATGTAGTTCTTCTCGCGGAGTTCACGGGCGACGGGTCCGAAGATGCGCGTGCCCTTGGGGTTGCCGTCGTCCTGGATGAGGACCACGGCGTTGGAATCGAACTTGACGTACGAACCGTCGGCGCGACGTGTGGGCTTGGTCGTGCGGACCACGACGGCCTTGGACTTATCGCCTTCCTTGACGTCCGAGCCGGCGAGAGCGCGCTTGATCGAAACGAACACGCGGTCGCCGACGTTGGCGATGCGCCGCGTGAAGGCGCCGGAGGCGGTCGAGCCGCCGTAGACACGGATCACGTAGGCGATCTTGGCGCCCGAGTTGTCCGCGACTTCGCATCGTGTTTCTTGCTGGAGCATGGTTGGGTCTTCTTGGCTGGTGTGCGATGTGGCCGGTGCGGACTCAGACGATTTCCTTGGCGCTGGCGAGGGCGGTGGCGGCGGCGCTGCGGCGCTCGACGATCCGGACCAGACGCCAGAACTTGGTCTTGCTCATGGGGCGGCACTGCGCGACCTCGACCAGATCACCGAGCTTGCTCTCGTTGTTCTCGTCGTGGATGTGGAGCACGGTGCGCTGACGGACGTACTTGCCGTACTTGGGGTGCATCGCCTGGTACGCGATCACGACCTTGCGCGTCTTGTCGCGCTTGTCGGATTCGACGACGCCGATCTTGGTTCCCTTGAGCGACGTGGCCTCGGGCTGAGCGGCGGGCTTTGCGGTTTTGGAAGTGCTGGTGGGCATTCGTGTCTTTCCCTTGGCGGGAGGTGCGGAAATCGACTGGTCTTATCTGGTCTTACTTCTTGGCTGCGGATTGACGGGCTCGGAGTTCGGTGTTGATGCGGGCGATGTTGCGGCGGGTCTTCGAGAACTGGCTGGTGTCCTTGACCTTTTCGGTCACGGTCTGCGAGCGCAGATCGAAGAGCTTCTTCTGAAGGCTGGCGAGCTCGTCTTTGAGCTGCTGATCCTGGAACTTCTTGACATCGAGCGATTCAGACTTCATGGCTTGATTCCAACTTGCTCTTGAACTTCTTGCTCTTCAAATTCTGCTCTTCTATCTCTCGATCACACGCGGACGCGGCGGCCGACAAAGCGGGTCTTCACGGGCATCTTCATCGCGACGCGCACGAACGCGAGCTTGGCGGTCGCTTCCGGAACGCCGGCGATCTCGAAGAGCACCGTGCCGGGCTTGATGCGGGCCGCCCAGTACTCGACTTCGGCCTTTCCGGTTCCCATTCGCGTCTCGAGCGGCTTCTTGCTGATCGGCTTGTCCGGGAAGACGCGGATGAACAGCTTGCCTTCGCGCTTGAGAAAGTGCTGCGCCGCGACGCGACCGGCCTCGATCACGTTTCCGGGAAGCCACGCGCCGTCGAGCGATTGCAGACCGTAATCGCCATACGCGACGTAGTTGCCCTTCGTCGCCTTGCGATCGCGGATGCGACGCTGCTCTTTGCGGTACTTCACTCGTTTGGGCATCAAGGCCATTTGCGGAACTCCAAATCGAAAAGCGGAAAACGAGAAGCGGACAACAAACCGGAAAACCTCGATCAGCGCCGGCCACGAGCGCGGGCGCGGCCGCCGGCGGCATCGGACTCTTCTTCGGTGCGTTCGGTGGTGTAGAGACCTTTGTAGACCCAGCACTTCACGCCGATGACGCCGTAGGTCGTCATCGCTTCGGCCGTGCCGTAGTCGATGTGCGCCTGCAGCGTCGAGAGCGGGAGCGAGCCAAGACGCATCGCCATGACGCGGCTGATTTCGGCGCCGCCGAGACGGCCGCCGACCTGGATACGCACGCCCTTAGCCCCGGCCTGCATTGCGGCGTCGCAGCGCATCTTGATCACGCGACGGTACGAAGCGCGCTTCACGAGCTGCTCGGCAACGGCCTCGGCGATCAGTGTCGCTTCGAGGTCGGGGTTACGGATCTCGAGGATCGAGATCGCGACCTTTCGGCCGGTCATGTACTGAAGCTCTTCGGTCATGCGCTCCACTTCGGCGCCCTTGGGTCCGATGACCAGGCCCGGACGAGCGGTCTTGATGATGACCTTGAGCTCTTCGCGGGTGCGCTCGATGTGGATATCGCTGACGGCGGCATACGGCGGCTTGCGGTTGAGGCGCTTGTCGAGGTAGCCGCGGATCTTCGCGTCTTCAACAAGCAGCTCGCCGTAGAGCGCTTTGGGGGCGTACCAGCGGCTCTTGTGAGCCTCGGTGATGCCGAGCCGGAAACCGAATGGGTTGGTCTTTTGTCCCATGGATGATGCGCTTACGCGCGCTCCTGAACGCTGACGGTGATGTGCGTGAGCCGCTTGAGAATCTGGTGAGCCCGGCCGCGGTCTTTCTGATTGAAACGCTTGATGCGGGGCGCATCGTCGATTCGGGCCTCGGAAACGACGAGGTTCGTGACGTCCGCTTCGTTCTGCTCCGCGTCGGCAATTGCCGCGGCGAGACACTTCTTGACGTTGACGGCGGCGCGCTTGGTCGTGAAGGTGAGGAGGTTGAGCGCCTCTTCGACCGGCTTGCCGCGGACGAGATCGACGAGCAGATCAGCCTTGCGGGGCGAGCCGCGGTGGAAGCGGACTTCGCTCGTGAACTTGGCGATGTCCTTGCCCGCGACGCCCAGAGCGCCGGCAAGCTTTTCGATGTCGCCTTTGCGGGCGCGCGGGTGGTTGCGGCCGCGCAGCCAGTTGTCGAGCGCGGACTTGGCGGAAGCGCCCTTGAGTCCGTCGCGCTCGATGGCCTGCGCGAGCTGAGCGCGCGTCACCTTGCGGGTTCCGGCGAGCTGTTTGATTCTGTCGGCTCTGATTCTCACTTGAAAAACCTCCGAGCAAACCGCTGACTATCCGACCGACCAGGCTCTGTGCCTTTCGAATCAGGCCTTGGTGGGCGCGCCGTCGCCACCCTCCACGCCTTCCTTCTTGTTCGTGTGCCCGCGGAACGTGCGGGTGTTGCTGAACTCGCCGAGCTTGTGACCGACCATGTCCTCGGTGACGAACACATCCATGAAGATGCGCCCGTTGTGAACCTTGAACGTGTGACCGACGAACTCGGGGACGATGGTGCACCGACGGGCCCAGGTCTTGATGGGCTCCTTCTTCCGCTGCGCGTTGAGATTCTCGATCTTGCGAAAGATCTTCTCGTCGACGTACGGACCTTTTTTCAGGCTGCGACCCATGTTCTCGTTTCCTCGGTGTACTTTCTGATCCGGTGATTGACTGACGGTGAATTACTTGAGCTGGCCGTACCGCTTGCTGACGCGCCGGCGGATGATGAGCTTGGTGGAGTGCTTCTTCTTGTTGCGGGTCGGAGCGCCCTTGGCGAGCACGCCGGTCGGTCCGCATGGAGGACGATTGCCCTTTGAACGACCAGAGCCACCGCCCAACGGGTGGGCATGGTGGCTCTTCGCGATGCCGCGGGTAATCGGGCGCCGACCGAGCAGGCGGGTCAGGCCGGCTTTGCCGAGGCGGCGGAGACGATGATCGCCGTTGCCGACGGCGCCGATCGTCGCCATGCAGGTTTGCGGAACGCGGCGGACTTCACCCGAGGGCAGAACCAGCGTCGCGTAGTCGCCCTCTTTGTTCGAGAGGCGGGCAAACGTGCCGGCGCCGCGGCACATCTGAGCGCCACGACCCGGAATCAGTTCAACACAATGGACTTCGAGACCGGTCGGGATGAATGCCAGCGGCATCGCGTTGCCGACGGTGGGTTCAACCGCGGCATCGGTCGAGGTCAGGATGACCTGTCCGTCCTTAATGCCTGCGGGAGCCGGGATGTAGCGCTTCACGCCGTCGGAGTACTGCACGAGCGCGATGTGGCACGAGCGGTTGGGGTCATACTCGATGCCGGCGATCTTGCCTTCGACATTGTGACGGTCTTTGCGCTTGAAGTCGATAAGGCGGTAGTTCTTCTTCGCACCGCCGCCGATGCCGCGCGAGGTGATGACGCCCTGGTTGTTGCGTCCGCCCGACTTCTTGATCGGCGCGAGCAGCGACTTTTCGGGGTTCTTCTTCGTGACCTCGGCGTGCATGTTGACCGAGGCGAAGCGGCGCCCGGCGCTGGTCTTGTTGTAGATGCGAATCGGCATGATTCAGCTCCGGGGGGAGGGTGGGTGTCAGAACAACTCGATCGTCTCGCCCTTCTTGAGGGTGACGATTGCCTTTTTGGTGGTGGGTTCGACGCGAAGACCGAAACGCGTGGGCTTGAACTTGCCCTTGCTGGTGACGGTGTTGACGCCGGTGACGCTGACGTTATAGATCGCCTGCACCGCTTCCTTGATTTCCGTCTTGGTGGCGCGCGGATCGACAAGGAAGGTGTACTTGGTCAGTTCGTTCATCGCGAAGGTGCCCTTTTCGGTGACGAGGGGCTTCTTGATGATGTGATGTGGCGCGACGTTGGCTGGCATTTAGCGGGCCTCCTTCGTCTTCTTGGCTGCTGGTTTTTCGGCTGCCGGCTTTTCGGCTTTGGCCTTCGGGGCCTTGGCCGGCTTCTCGGCTTCCGGAGCGGCCCCCTTCGGAGCCGTCTTCGCGTCCTTGCCGGTCTGCGACGAAGGGCCGGTGAGCCACGACTCGAGCTCGGCCTTGGTGATGACGAGGTAGCGGTGATTCAAAAGGTTGAACGCGTTGATGTCGGTCGCGTGGACGAGCGAGATGCCGTCGATGTTGCGAGCCGAGAGGCGGGCGTTCCGCGTCTGGGACGGGTCGCTGCCGAGGGCGACGAGCGCCGAAGAATCAACCTTGATGGCTTCGAGAAACGCGGAGAAGTCCTTGGTCTTGGGCTCCTTCATCGCGATCGAGTCGACAATCTTCACTTCGTTGTCGATGAGCTTGGCGAGCAGCGCGTTGCGGTTGGCCTTGCGCCGCATCTTCTTGGGCATGTCGAGGCGGAAATCCTCGCGCGTCTTTTTCTTCGAGTGGCCGTGGCCGCCGCCCTTCATCAGGTTCACCTTGCGGTCGCCGTGGCGGGCGTTGCCGGTGCCCTTCTGCTTGTACATTTTCTTGGTCGAGCCTTCGACCTCGTGGCGGTTCTTGGTGCGAGCTGAACCCTGACGGAGGTTCGAGTGATAACGCACGTAGGCCTGTTTGATCAGGCCGGCGTTGATCTCGCCACCAAGGGCTTTCTCGTCAACGGTCAGTTTTCCGACCGACTGACCCTGCATGTTGAAGACGGTGACATCCATCTGTCTTTTCTCGTCCTGACGCCTCACCAGCCCCGCGCACTCGATCGAGCGACGCGAGAACCGGCACTTACTCGCCTATCCGTCCGCCTCCAGTTCCCTCCAAGGGAGCGCGAATTTGCACTCGCGGGGGTCGGCTCGGAATCGACTCGGCCGTCCGGGCTTGGGGCTGCGAACCCTTTCAAGCCCTTCATTTGTCGTCGCTCGGCGGTTTCGTCGGGGCAGACCCTTCCGACCTTCCGAGCACGCCGACTCCTGCCTTGGAGGAACCGGCGGCGACTGTCCGTTCAAACCCCCGTGAAATCTGGGGTCGCGATTATTGCCTGCATACCCGGCCCGGACAAGTCGCCAGGGCCTGCATGCAGACGGAATCCTTACTTCTTGGCGGCATCGGCGACCTTCTTCGCCTTGCCGCGATAGAGCCGGATCGCCGGGCGGACCTCGATGATCCCGGTGTTTGCACCCGGAACCGAGCCCTTGACCAGCATCAGGTTGTTTTCTTCATCAATCCGGACGATGTCGAGCGAACGGCAGGTGCGGCGGACGGCGCCCATGTGGCCGGCCATCTTCTTGCCCTTGGCCAAACCGCCGCCGAAGCCGCGGTTCGAGCAGAGCGAGCCGATCGAGCCCGGGGAGCGGTGCTTGCGTTCGGTACCGTGCGAGGCGTATTGCCCCTTGAAGTTCCAGCGCTTCATCGTGCCCTGAAAGCCTTTGCCCTTGCTGGTTCCGATGACGTCCACGAAGAGCGTTCCGGCAAAGTCCTTGACCGTGAGCGCCTGGCCGAGCGAGAAATTCGCTGCGTCCTTGGCATCAACCAGGAATTCGCGGTGAACGCGCTGCGGTCCCACGCCGGCTTTGGCGTCGTGACCGATGACCGGAATCGTTGAGCGGCGCGGCTTCACTTCTTCAAAGCCGATCTGCACCGCGGAGTAGCCGTCCTTCTCCGGCGTGCGGACCTGCGTCACGACGCACGGGCCGAGTTGAAGAACGGTGACGGGAACGTTGACGCCGGCATCGTTGAAGACGCGCGTCATGCCGACTTTGCGACCGAGCAGTGAGAGTGCCATGGAAGACTTTCCTTTCGTGCGACTTTCTTCGAGAGGCTCCTCCATCGGGGAGCATCGTGCCGCGAGTTGTCGAACCGTGAACCAACGAAAAAGGGCCTGAAAACAGGCCCCGATTGAACAAACTTACGCTTTGATCTTGATGAACACACCGGCGGGAACGACGAGACGATTGAGCGCTTCGACCGTGCGGGCGTTGGGCTCGATGATGTCGATGATGCGTTTGTGCGTGCGGATCTCGAACTGCTCGCGGCTCTTCTTATCGATGAAGGGCGAACGGAGAACCGTGTAGCGCTCGATGCGCGTGGGGAGCGGCACGGGGCCGGCGACCTTCGCGTTGGTGCGCTTGGCGTGCTCGACGATTTCCTTGGCGGAAGCATCGAGGGCGATATGGTCGTAAGCCTCCATCCGAATTCGAATCTTGCCGCCGGTCATCGAGAAATCGCTCCGTTTCAAAGATTGGTGTGAACAGGTCCGAGCGACGCGGGCAAGAAACCCTGGGAGTGCGATCGGTCGCGCTCCCGCAACAGGTATTTTGCTGGTGCGTAGCCGAGAAGCATAGCCCCCGCCCCTGTCGGGTCAATAGTTCGAGGATCCCGGAACTCGGCGAAACCGGGTCGGTCGCAACCGAGCGGCCTCCGAAGGCGGATGTCATTGACACCCCGGCGGTTTCCGACGGGGCGGGCGCGGATGGCCGATGATAATGGGGGGTGTCTTCACTGGACTTGCGCGTGGAAGGAGCCACGGATGAAGATTTTGCGCACGACGTCATGGTTCTTGGCTCGGTTGCTTGCGTTGGGCCTGCTTTTCACCCCGACGACTGCTTGGGCGCAGCAGAGCGCAAAACTGCCACAGAGCCAAAATGCTCAGCCGGCGCGCAGCAACGCTCCGACCGCGGGGGCAGTCCGGTTTAACGAAAAGCCGCTGCGGGTTGAAACGATGGGCCTGACGATGTCGCTGCCGGTCGGCGCGAGCGCGAGCTCGACCGCCATCGGCAATCAGGCGGCGGTGCAGGTCACAGGCCCGGACAGCAAGTGGATGTCGGGCGCGCGTGTGCTCGAGAGCAGCGACCTGAACCTGACGCTCCAGCAGGTGGCGGACACAAACCTGAAGAATCAGATGGGAGCGGAGGCGATCCTCGTCGGTGGCACCGGACCAACGGGCGCACAGCTCATCGAGCGCTCACAGAATCTTGTGATCGGCACGCTGCCGGCGGAGCGGTTCTACGTGCTTGGCCCGAAGGACGAAGATCCGAAGCACGCGGGACGGCCGCGACTGATCTATGGCGTGACGTTCATCAAGCTCGCGCCGGGTCGCTTCGCATGCTTTGAAGCGAGTTGCGGCGAAGCCGACTTTGATCGTGCAAAGCCAGAGATGGAAGCGATGATCGCGACGTCGAGCTTCGTGGATGCCGCGAGCCTTGAGAGTTCCAAGCGCGCATTGCTCGACGCGGGCGACCGCTTCGAGAAGGGGCTGGATGAGGCGGCGCTGCGTTCGGCGGTTCTTGAATCCAAGGAAACATGGTGGCGGCTGTACGTGCCGGCCAAGACTGGAGCGGATTCGGATGCTCGCGAAGTCGGGTATCGGCGGATCCGCACTTCGATCGGGAAGCGAGGCCAGCTCGATCCGACGCGCGACCCGAAAAAGTTCGCGGGCCCGGACCTCGACGAAGGAATCCTGATCCAGGTTGATTTCCGGGGCGTGATCGGCGAGGCGAACGACACGCTCACCGATTCCCAGGGGATCTTCTTTCAGACACTCGACCGAAAAGAAGAAATGTGGAGCCTGAGCACACGTGTTCGCCAGGGAAAGAACGACCGGCTCAGCACAGAATTGGGTACACGCAAGGGCAATCAGCTCACAGTGAAGCGAACCGACCGGCCCGCGACCACGCTCATTGTCCCGGACCGGGCGTATCTCTCGCGCGTCGAATCGTTTCTCGTTCAGCGGATGCTGATCAACGCCCGCCTCACCACGGAGTTTGCGTTCAACACCTATTCGTCAGAGTCTGACATGATCGAGATCCGGCGCGAGATGGTCGAGCAGCCCCCGGACAAGAAGAACATTTATCGCGTCACCACCCGCATGAGCGACGGAAGTCCGGCGCAGATCGCGCTCTGCCGCGACAACGGCGACCTGATCTTCGCGGATCTTCCCGGCGGCGTGAAGGTGGAGCCGTCTTCGCTGGATCAACTGGTGAAACTCTGGAAGTCGAAGGGGCTGCCCTTGGACTAGGGTGGCATCAAGCTGACAGCTTTCCCTTTCCCTGCTTTGCTGCTACTTTGTATTCATGGCGACGGATCGTCTTATCAGTGCGGGGGCGAGCGCGGATCCGCGCGAGGAGCAGCGCAACTGGGCGCTGCGCCCGACGAAGATTGACGAGTATGTCGGTCAGGAAGACCTGATCGAACGCTTGCGGATCGCGATCCGTGCCGCGAAGAAGCGCAACGAGCCGTGCGAGCATGCGCTTTTTCACGGGCCGCCCGGATTGGGGAAGACAACGCTCGCGCACCTGATTGCCACGGAAATGGGATCGGGAATTCACGTCACGAGCGGACCGGTCTTGACCAAGGGTACCGATCTGGTCGCGGCGCTGACCTCGCTGCGCGAGCGCGACGTGCTATTCATCGACGAGGTGCACCGCCTGCCGGCGTCCGTGGAAGAGTTTGTGTACCCGGCCATGGAGGACTACCGGATCGATGTGCCTGTCGATAGCGGGCTGTCGGCACGCACCGTGCAGATCCGCTGCAAGCCGTTCACGCTCATCGCGGCGACGACGCGCGCGGGGCTGATTTCGAGTCCTTTGCGCTCGCGCTTCGGGATCACACACCACCTTCGCTACTACTCGGGCGCCGAACTCGTGCGCATTCTGGAACGCAGCTGCATGCTGCTCGACGTGCAAGTCGCGAACGAGAAGTGCCTCGAGAGCATTGCATCCCGATCGCGCGGCACGCCCCGCATCGCGAATCGTTTGCTCCGCCGCATCCGCGATTACGCGTCGGTCAAGGGGGATGGCATCATCCGGCCGGAAACCGTCGCCCAGGCGCTGAAACTCGAAGGGGTCGATGATCTCGGGCTCGACGAACTCGACCGCGGCTATCTGCGCGTGATCGCAACGACCTATTCAGGCGGCCCCGTGGGGCTCGAAGCCGTCGCGGCAACAATGAACGAAGATTCGGGAACGCTCGAAGATGTTGTCGAGCCGTTCCTTCTGCAGATCGGTTTTCTCGCGCGCACGCGGCGAGGCCGGCAACTGACGCGCGCGGCGTGCGATCACCTTGGTGTCGCGTATGTCGGTGAGAAAACCGGCCTCTTCGAGAACGACCGTTGATCAGAGCGACTCGACGGCACTCTTCGCCTCTGCAAGCCCAGCGCCGGTGATCTCCCGGTAGAGTTTGATCGCCGCGATCTTGTCGCCGCGGCGAGCGAGTTCGCGCACTTCATCGAGATTGTCCTCGGGCAGCTCGATTCCCGCGCGCGTGAGGAGCAGGTCGAGCTTTTTTTCGATCCGGTCGACCCTGCGGATGAGCGCGGGATCCGTCTGCTGCGGCAGAAAGTTGAACATGCGGCCTCCGAAAATGGATGGCGTTCGATCAGCGCTTGCCGGCGGGCTCGCGCATCGATTTGGCGAGTTCTTCTTCGATGTAGAGGATGCACTGACACGATGCGCACCGGGTCAGCTTTCCCGAAACGAGCAGACCGTTCACGGCTTCGATGGGTAGAGCCATCATGCACGCGCCGCAGTGATACTCATGGCGCCGACGATCGGCCTCTTCGATGTGGGCCATCGCCTCGTCGCCGCGGGTCTGGACCAATCGCTCGAACACCAGCAGAGTGTCCTTGGGCAATTCCTTTGCGAGCGTGTCTCGCTGGCCCTGAAGATCGGCAAGTTTGTCCTTGATTTCCGCGGCCCGCTGATCGCGATCGCTCACGGCTTTGGACTGGATGCGTTCGCGTTCGGCCCTGCTCTTTGAAAGCTCTTCGATCTGGCGGCGCAACTCCTCTGCCTTCGCCATCTGCTCGAGCGCCGAGTTTTCCTGACGGTCGCGCTCGGCCTTGATCGTGTTGACCTCGGTCAGGAATGCCTTGTATTCCTTGTTGGTCTGAGCGGAGTTCATCTGCTCGCGGATGGTCGCCATCCGGGCATCGAGCCGCTTGACCTCGCCCTCGAAGTTCGCGCCTGTGGCAGTGAGCTGCCTGAGCTGCGCTTCGATCGAGGCTTTCTTCGCATCGATGTCGTTGATCTGGCGAGTCTGTTCGGCGAGATACTTCTCTGCCGCGCTCAGGCGTGAGCGAAGACCCCGATACTGCTTGTCAACCTTGAAAACGCTGAGGAGCTTCGACGTGACGTTCATGTGCACTCCGCCAACCGCTTGAGTGTAGTCGCGCCGATCGTTCCGGTGTTTGGGGGCGCGAAGAAGAACAGCAAGTATGCCGACAAAGACCGTCCGAGCGACACCGACCTGCGACCAAAGACCGACCTAGCCGTGCGGGGGGAGCATGATCCGGAGCCACCAATACGCAAAGGGGGCGACCAGAAGCGGGGAATCGAGCACATCGAGAACCCCGCCGAAGCCGGGTAGTGATTTTCCGGAGTCCTTGATGCCGGCATCGCGCTTGAACAGGCTCATCATCAAATCACCCGCCTGCCCGATCAACCCAAAGATCATCCCGGTCAACGCTCCGACAGCGAAGGGATGCGACGGCGGCTCTTTCCACTGAATCAACCACACGCCCGCGATTCCTACCGCCATCGAAGCAACCACCCCGCCGATCAGCCCTTCCCAGGTCTTGCCGGGGCTGAGCCACAGAATCAGTTTTCGTTTTCCGACCGCCCGGCCGGTGAAGTACGCCCCGATGTCGCAGGCCTTGATCATGAGCAACACCCAGGCCACGGTCCAAACGGGGTGTTCGCGTCGGATTGCCAGCACAAATCCGAACATCAACCCGAGATACACAAACGCCAGCATCGTGCCGCCGGCAGCGGCGATGACTCCCTCTGTGTTCTTGTGACGCGAATAGAAACGCAACGCGACGATGAGCACAAGGACCGCGGACGAACTGACGATCAGTCCGCCGGTCGCGGAATCCCAGTGCGGGCCGAGGGTGCTCGCGCCGTCGCTGAAATTTCGGGGGATGAAGCAAGAGACACACAGGCCGAAAAATGCGGCGAGCGTCGTGATCCGGCGCGACGCGTCGATTGCCTTGTCATGCAAAATGTCGGCAAGTTCGCGGGCCGCCATGATGCTCAGCCCGAGCATGACAATGAAGAGGACGATTCCTGGCGGTAGCGTCGGGTGCGGATATCCGAGATTTGTCAGCCAGGCCGGGCAAGAGAGCCGATCGAGATAGCCGTCCAGCCAGAGAAGGCCGAGCAGAAGGGCGATCAGAATCGTGCCGAGGACAAGCCGGTCACGCACGGCCGGCTCCTGAATCGCGGGGCTCCGCGTCTGCAAGATCGAGCCCGCCGAAGCGCCGCGTGCGACCCGCAAAGTCCCGGATTGCCGCGTGAAGGCACGCCGAATCGAAATCCGGCCAGAGCGTCTCAGTGACATACAGCTCGGCGTAGCTGATCTGCCACAGCAGGTAGTTGCTGACGCGCATTTCACCTGCGGTTCGAATCAGAAGGTCGGGATCGGGCAGGTCGGGCGCGTAGAGTCGCGCAGCGATGGAGTCCTCGTCGATGTCTTCGGGGCGGAGCGTCCCGGCCCTGATTTCGCTCGCGATCGCCCTTGCGGCGTCGGCGAGCTCCGCGCGCGATCCGTAATTCACCGCGACGCACAGAGTCGGGCCGCCGCATTGCTTCGTCGCCTCGACAACGGAATCAAGGGCGGCGAGCACCGGCGCTGGAAGTCCCGCTCGTCTCCCGATCCATCTGAAGCGGATGTCGTCGCGCACCAGAGCCTCTCGCTCGCCTTCGCAGTAGGCGATGCAAAGCAACATAAGCGCTTCTACTTCTTCCGCCGGCCGTCGCCAGTTCTCGAGGCTGAATGAGTAGAACGTCATCGCCTCAACCCCGAGGCGCCCCGCCTCCTCCACCGTTTCGCGCAGCGCCCTGGCACCGTTGCGATGGCCGAAAATACGCGGAAACCCGCGCTGGCGCGCCCATCGTCCGTTTCCGTCCATGATGACCGCGACGTGGCGCGGGATCCGGCGCGGATCGACATCGGGGAGCCGGTTCAACGGATCTGCTTTCCCGTATCGCGTTCGCATTTCCGCGACGCGGGCGAGAACCGCCGGGTCCGACAGGAACGCGGCTTCCGGGCGTACGGGATCGCTGGGGGTTGAGAGCGGGGTCACTGACATGGCACAGTATCGTGAAGCTTTTCAATTCAGTTCGTCATCGTTTGCGCCCGATCCGGACCGACGCTGACAATTTCGACGGGAACACCGACTGTCTCTTCAATGAATTCGATGTACGACCGAGCCCTGGAAGGCAGTTCGGAGCGCTGCCTAGCGGACGAAATATCTTCCGAAAAACCCGGAAGCTCGACGTATACCGGTCGCGCTCTCGAAAGCGCGGGTGAATCGGGAAGGAAGCGATCGCTCTGCTTTCCGTCGATCTCGTACCGGGTGCAGACCCGTACCGTGTCAAACCCCGAGAGCACATCGAGCATCGTGAGCGCGAGCCCGGTCGTGCCGTTGATCATCGCCGAGTACTTCACGGCCACCAAGTCGAGCCACCCGACGCGACGTGGGCGGCCGGTGGTCGTACCGAACTCACGGCCGCGCGTACGGATCCGATCGCCGATTTGGCCGTCGGCGCCGGGACCGGCGAGTTCGGTCGGCATCGGCCCGGCTCCTACTCGAGTCGAATACGCCTTCATCACGCCGGTGACCCGCCGAATCCTCTGCACGGGAACGCCGGTGCCGGTGCCGATCCCGGCGACCGCGCAGGACGATCCGGTCACGAACGGGTACGTTCCGTGATCGACATCGAGCAGTGTTCCGTTCGCGCTCTCGAAGAGAATGTTTTTCCCGGCCCGAACAAGATTGTTCAACAGATAGGTCGTGTCCTGCGTCATCGGACGGATGGCTTCACCCGCGCGAAGCGCCCAATCGGTCACTCGCTTTGCATCCAGTGAATCGGCGGCGTCCGCGCGTCCGGCGAGCGCCGCACGCTTGTTCGCGATGGCGATCGCGATTTTCTCATGCACGGTCGCCCGATCGAGCAGATCCCCCACTCGGACGGCACCTGCGCGCTGAACTTTTTCGGCGTATGCCGGGCCGATGCCGCGGCGGGTCGTGCCGATTTCGGAAATCGAACCGGCATCACCCGCTTCTCGCGCCAGGCGTTCAGACTTGAGCGAATCCTCGCGTGCCGCGTCTTCGGCTTTGTGATACGGCATGACAACGTGCGCCCGGCTCGAGACGATGAGTCCGGACGGATCGACGCCCCGGGAACGCAGGCCGTCGATCTCCTCCTGCAGCTTGTCCGGATCGAGAACGACGCCGTTGCCGATGACGGCAAGTTTGCTCGGATAGAGAATGCCGGAAGGAATGAGGTGCAGTGAAAAGCGTTCACCCTTGACAACGACACTGTGGCCGGCGTTTGCGCCCCCGTTGTAGCGAACGATCGCGTCGTGCGATGGTGCAATCAGATCAACGATTTTGCCCTTGCCTTCATCCCCCCACTGGAGGCCGACGACGGCGCTGCATTGGCTTTCACTCTTTGGCGAGTTCTCGGACATGACGGCGTTCCGGTTGGCGTTTGCGAGCAACGCAGACGGTAGGCGTCGGGGCCACCCTCACACTCGTCCCAAGCGGAACCGCTGACGCTTCTTTTGCCGTCGCTACTCAAAAAACATTGCCCGGCGGTCGATGGTCCTTCCGGTCAGAGGCGATGCGTCCGGGGGAGCGAACCATGGCGGCAGACACAGTTCGAATCATGTGCCCGAATCTGACGTGCCGCAAGGTCCTCGCAGTGCCCGGAAACGCGCGGGGCAAGACTGTTCGCTGCAAGAATTGCGGGACCAACATCCGCGTTCCTGGCGTCAACGTCAGCGGCGATGGCCAGGCAAAGCCGAGCGCACCGGCCGCCTGAACCAATCGATCCCACAACATTCTGGCTTTAGAGTTTGGGCGAGTCGTCTTCATCGAGGAAGTCGAACTCGAATTCGTCGCTGTCGTCGGGATCCGGGATTCGCGTCGGAGGCTCCTGCCCGGCGGGCGGTGCCGCCGGTTCGTCCGCGTGATTCTGAGCGGAGTGCGGGGCATTACCCGGTGCGGCGATTCCGACGGCGTCCTCGAGTACTTCTTCGACGTCGATGTTCGACGGCTCACCGTCCACGCGGAAGACGAAGACAAATGGCCCGATGCTCAGCGTGTCTCCGGCGGCCAGCTCCGTCTGGCTCACGCGGCGGCGGTTCACATACGTTCCGTTGCTCGAACCGAGGTCTTTGATGATGGGCTTGGCTGCGTCGATCTGAATTTCGCAGTGCTGGCGCGAGACACCGGGGTCGGGAAGGCGGATCTGGCAATCCGCCTGACGGCCCACGATGAAGCGGGCTTTCTTCAGCGGGATTTCCCGCTGCGTGCCGTCGCGATTCACAAGAATGAGGGAGGTTTCCAATGCTCGCTATCCTTTCACCGCTGCGAACGTCGCCTGACAATTCATCTCCCAACCCGAAGAGTCTCGCAACTGAACACGACCCGATTTTCGCGAAGATCCTCGAAGAACCGGTGGCCAGCCAGAACGCAAGACCGTGAAACACTCGCGACCAGTAACAAACGACGATAACCGAATTTCCCTGCTCCGGCAACGCCAGCCGTCGGGCAATACCGGGGCGCATCCGTTGCGCACCGGGGGCGCGGGAGTCCTACAGCGTTCTGTTCGGTCGCTCTACCTGCATGTTCCGTTCTGTTCCCACAAATGTCACTATTGCGATTTCTATAGCCTGGTGGACAAACAGGACCGCCAGCAGGCCTTTACCGACCGGCTGATTCGGGAGTTACACGGACTGTCGGATCCCGCGCAGGGACCCGCACTCCGAACGATCTTTGTGGGCGGTGGTACCCCGTCATTGCTTCGACTCGACCTTTGGCGCAGGCTGATCGACGCTCTGGACGACTGCTTTGATTTGAGCGAGATTCGGCGCGGCGAGGGCGAATTCACGGTCGAATGCAATCCCGAGTCTGTATCTCCCGAATTGCTTGGTCTGCTTCGAGCGGGAGGCGTCGATCGGATCAGCATGGGCGCACAATCGTTTCATCGCGCCCACTTGAAGACGCTCGAAAGACAGCACGATCCCGCGACGGTCGGGGCGGCTATCCGCATGGCGCGCGACGAAGGGTTTCGGCGTCTTTCGGTCGACCTCATCTTCGGGATTCCGGGACAATCGCTCGAAGATTGGCGGCGTGATCTCGATTCGGCCCTTGCGCTCGAGACCGAGCATCTCTCGTGCTACAACCTGACGTACGAACAAGGCACGGCGATGACTGCCCGGCTTCAGCGGGGCGAATTTGCTCCGGCGGATGAAGATGTTGAAGTCGAAATGTACGAGTTCACCGAGCGGCATCTTGCATCGGCGGGGCTCTTGCGTTACGAAGTCAGCAATTATGCCAAGCCCGGATGCGAATCGCGCCACAATCTGTCATACTGGCGGCAAGAGGAGTGGCTCGCGGCCGGGCCTTCGGCTTCTGGGCACGTCGCGGGCTGGCGATGGAAGAACGTGCCGCGGCTTGACGATTACTTGCGAGAGAGCTCGGACGGTCTGCCCGATGTTGTCGATGTCGAGCCGCCGGACGCCTCGCGAGCGCTGCGCGAGCGCATCTGGACCGGGCTGCGGCTGCGAGAGGGTCTTGATTCTGATGCGACGCTTGCCGAAGTCCGCGCGATCAGTGTTCGCGCGAGCGAGCGGCTGGCCGCGGTCGTCGCGACGAATCGTGCGTCCGGCATGCTCACCGATGCCGACGGCAGGTGGGCGCTCACCGATCGCGGGATGCTGATCGCCGATGGAATTGTTGTGGATTTCATGGCCGCGCTCGACGACTGACATCAGGCGGAATCGTCATCGTCGGCGATCTGCGCGGTCGAATCGACTGGTGGCGAAATTGCTTTTTGAGGATCCATTCCCAGTTTGCCAATGAGCTTCTTCAGATCCGCGGGCAGCGGAGACCGAATATCGATCTCGGCTTGAGAGACCGGGTGCGCGAATGCGAGTCGATGAGCGTGAAGAGCGAGTCGTGCGGCCCCCGATGCGATGACTGGCGGTGCGTATAGATCGTCGCCGAAGATCGGGCAGCGGATGGATTCGAGATGAACGCGCAACTGATGAAGCCGACCGGTGACGGCCCGGCACTCGAGCAGGCTCGCGGCCGCGACCGAGTCCAGAACGCGATAGGCCGTGGTCGCCGGTTTGCCTCCGCCCGAAATCTTGGCGATCTTCATCTCGTGCCGGTTGCGAATCTCACGAACTTCGTTGATGGGCCGGCGGATGACGCCCGAATTCTGGCGCGGCACGCCGGCGACGACCGCAAAGTAGAACTTTCTGATATCTCGAGTCTCAAACATTCTGCGGAGCCTGTCGTACGCCCCGGACCGCAGCGCGACAATGAGCAAGCCGCTGGTTTCGCGATCGAGACGGTGGAGCATGCCGAAGTCGCGGTCTTTTCCGAGATTCTGAAGTTGCTTTCCGTACGCCGCGAACAGCCCGTTGAGCAGCGAACCGCGCTCGTGACCCGCGCCGGGCGTTGATACGACGTGCGCGGGCTTCTCGACGACGAGCAGATCCTGGTCCGAATGCCGGACCTTGTAGCGCACGAGATCATTGGGCTCGACGGAAAAATTGGCCACGGGTTACTCGAGCGGGATAGGTGGAGGTCCGGGCCGGTTTTCGCACGCGCTTTCTTCGACATACCAGCGGAGTTCGCCTCCGATCGGACGAACTTCGCGCGCGAGCAGGCGGATCGAGCCATTCTTGGCGCGCGTGACTTCTCTGATCGCCGACTCCATGTCAGCACCGAGCGCGACATGGGAGATAAACCGCGTTGCCTCGATCAACCTTCGGGACATCCGGATTCTGCCGTGGCCGGAGTCGATCAGGGGCGAATCTGGACCCGTGAGCGGCGACCCGTGCGTGAATCCGCCGGCGAGCACCGGCAGAAGCATGTAGTCGAGGCGATCTTGTCCCTTTTCGCGCCATCCCAGCACGTTCTTCAAATCATCCTCGTAGTCCTCACCGGCGAGCGGCCGATGCACTTGTTCGTCCGGAATATCCGATTGGGCCACGATCGAGTCTTTCAGCAGTTCGAAGTGCGTCTCTTTGCCGCCCGGTTCTTCCTCCACCACCCAAAGGTGCGTTCGTCGCCAGGGCAACTCCCGATAGCGCGGGTCGTAGAGGAGCCGAAGAAACAACGGTTCCGCCTCCGGCCACGAGGCGAGTGCGAGCTGAAAATCGCCGAACTGACGCACGCACGCTCCCGCGTGCAGAAAGAGATCCGTCGCGACGGCGTCCATCAATTCATCGGCGTTGCGACGAACGATGACCGTGCCGTTCGGGAGCGCGGGTCTGCGCCGACCCGGGGGGTCGGTCGGCGAATCGCGGGAATCGCGGGGTTCGATTTCGCGCATGATCCTGGCGAACGGTAGCAGACCCTCGGTGCATAGGCTCACGGCATGCCCGCACTTGCCCGCGTCGTCGACGCGAATTCCAATCGCGCCCGCGAGGCGCTCCGCGTGCTTGAGGATCTCGCAAGACTTCGCCTCGATCATTCGGAACTCTCGCGGTCTTTCAAGAAGCTGCGGCACGATCTGACGGGCTGCCTCGGTCAGTTGCCGATTGATCGCGCGACGCTGCTCGCGTGGCGAAATACGGCCGGCGATGTGGGCGCGCAGGATTCGGGGATTGTGCTGCCGGGGCGCGAATCTGAATCGGCGGTTGCGAGCGCCGCGTCTTCGCGACTTGGCGAGTCGCTGCGGGTGCTCGAGGAATCATCGAAAGCGATCCGCGGCGCGCTCCCGGTTGCGGCCGCGATCGAGAGAATTCGTTACCAAGCCTACGACCTTTGTCGAGATCTCGAGCTCGCGCTCATGGGCGGGCGCGGCCCGCAGTGGACGCTCTGCGTGCTCATCACAGAATCGCTTTGCGTGCACCACCGCTGGGAAGAAGTCGCGCGCCGGGCGATCGACGGCGGAGCGGATTGCTTACAACTTCGCGAAAAAGGCATCGCCGATCGCGAACTGCTCGGACGAGCGCGGACGCTGGTGGAATTCGCGCACAAGCAGGCCGCGGCGGTGGTGATCAACGATCGCCCCGACATCGCGATTCTTGCCGGAGCCGATGGCGTGCATATCGGGCAAAGTGATCTTTCGATCAACGATGTGCGACGAATCGCCGGCGGGAGTCTCAGGATCGGAGTCTCCTGCGCGACGATAGAGGACGCGCGCCTCGCGGTGCGGGAAGGCGCCGACGTTTGCGGGCTTGGACCGATGTTTGTTTCGTCCACGAAAGCCAAGCCTGCCCTGAGCGGGCCCGCCCTGATTGCACAGTACATCGCCGACGAGGCGACTCGAAGGGTGCCTCACCTGGCGATCAGCGGGATCACTCAGGCAAACGTGGCTCAACTTGTTGGAGCGGGGTGTCAGGGAATCGCGACAAGCGCGGCGGTGTGCGGATCGCCAAACCCGGAAGAAGTCTGCCGCGGGCTTTCTCGGGCGATCAAAGGGCTCGCCGACGTCGGCTGATCGCCGACGCGGGTCCGATTTGCCGATTAAACTCGGCCATGCCCATCGAGTTCCATCAGCGCGTACTTCCCAGCGGCCTGACCATCGTGGCCGAAGTCGATCCCGCGGCGGTTACGTTTTCAGCCGGTTTTTTCGTCAAGACCGGCGCACGCGACGAAGACGCGCCGATCATGGGAGTCAGCCACTTCCTCGAACACATGATGTTCAAGGGCACGGAAGATATTTCGTCGGAGCAGCTCAATCGAGCGTTCGACGAGATCGGCGCAAAGAACAACGCCTACACGACGAGCGAGATGACTTGCTTCTATGCGTCGTCGCTCCCGGAGCACGCTCCAAAGTCGCTGGAACTACTCGCGCGCATGATGCGTCCGGCTCTTCGTCAAAGCGACTTCGACACCGAGAAATCGGTCATTCTCGAAGAGATCGCGATGTACAAAGACAATCCCTTCTGGGTGCTGTTTGAAGCGGTTACCGAAAGCCACTACGCGCCTCACCCCCTGGGGCACCGTGTTTTGGGAACAGCCGAGACGATCACCGAGCTCACAAGTGAGCAGATGCGTTCCTACTTCGCTAGGCGCTATTCGGCGGACAACACAACCGTCGCGATGGCGGGCAGAATTGACTTCGACAAGGCATGCGATCACATCGGCGAACTCTGCTGCCGCTGGATGCCGACAAAGCCGGCCGCTCGGATCGCTCCGATCACGCGACGCATCGATGCGCCTGTAGAAGTCCGGCTGACCGATGCGAAAGTCGCCCGGGGTTATCTGCTGTCGATGGCACCCGGGCCGGCCGCCGACGATGAACGCCGTTACGCCGCGGCCATGTTGTCACAGGTCCTGGGAGCACCGGACAACAGCAGGTTGCACTGGGCGCTTGTGGAGTCCGGGCTCGCGGAGGATGCGCAGTGCGGCTTCGGCGCTCACGACGGCGCAGGTGACTACTACATTTTCGCGGCCGGAGAACCGGGTCGCATAGCAGAGATTCAGGCGGTGATTCTGAAAGAGATCGCGGACTTGGCGCAGAGCCTCACCGAAGACGACCTCGAGCGTCTCCGGAACAAGGTTCGAACCGCAGCGACCGTCGGAGGCGAGAGACCCAGTGACCGGATGCAGAGGCTCGGGCGCTCTTGGACCGAACTTGGCCGCTACGAATCGCTGGACGAAGAAGTCGACCGCATGGGGCGTGTTTCGCTGCAAGAGATGCGATCGGTCGCGGATCAGTTTCCGCTCACACCCGCGACGATCGGAGTCCTGACGCCCGACTCGGTTTCCTAACAGGTATCTCAACTTACGCGGCGGCGCGGTTGGCGGAGATCGACGTGCCGGTTGGGGCCCCGGCCCGTGCGGCTTTCAGCGCATTGACCGAGTTGACGACGAGTTGTTGAAGGCCAGCGTACGTGTTTTGCGTGCCAGGCTCGTGCGAGGCCACGCCGAAGGAAGCTGTCACCGAGCCGCCACCCAGTGGCCAGGTCAATGTGGCTTTCATGAAAGAACCCTGGAACTCCTCGGCAGCCCGTTGCGCAGCCTTACCGTTCGTTCCGTAGAGCACGACGGCGAACAGATCGCCGCCAAGCTTGCATATCACTCCGCCGTGCGCAGAAAAATGCTTTCGCAGCAGAACGATGCATGCATTCACAGTCTCATCACCGGCCGACGTGCCGATTTTGATCGCCGCGCTTTGCAGGCCATCGAGAGCGACCTGCACCAGGGCGAGTGGTTCATTTGAAGTGCTGGACAATTCGAATGCCTTCTTGAGCGCCAGATCGAAACCCGCACGCCCCACCGCGCCGGTCAGCGGGTCGAATTGTTTGGAGTCGATCAGCAGGTTTTCGAGCGTCTGTGAGGAGGAAGCCCCGGTGGACGCCATGTCCATCAGCTGCTGCTCGGCCTGGCGAACGATCGATTCGGTGTCGGCATGGATACCGGTGTCGAGGCGAAGCAGCGAAGACATGTCCTTCGCGCCATCCGCGATCTTCCGGATGAGAGTCTGCAGTGCATCGGACTTGATGCCGAACCATTGATCCGCCCGCTGATAGAACTTGCGCAGAGCGGGACCGGGATCGGCATCGGTCAGCGCATCGTGCGCCAGATTCCCCAGCCCGATGAGCCGGACAATCTCGTGATATCCCTGCGGCGCAGCGGTCGGGCGCTCGTGATATCGCACCGGCATGATGAGTTCATTGGGGAATTTCCAGCGCTGCGCGAGCATCGCGCCGATCTCGGGATGCTGCACCTCGAGCGCGCCGAGTTCCGCCTTGACGAGTTGACGGTGATCGCCCCCGGCCGCTTCGGTGACTTCCGCGTATCGGAATCCGAGCGCGCGGTGCATCGCGACGACGCCGATGTCCTGAAGAAGACCGGCGAGAAACGCTTCATCCGCAACCGGAAGCTTGAGGTGATCGGCGACCACTTTCGCGGCGACCGCGGTATACAAACCCCGGCGCCAGTACGATTGATAATCGAACCCGTCGTCCTGATCACCGATCGATCCGATGAGCGAGAAGCTCAGCGCCAGCGATTTCACCGGGCCGAGCCCGAGCAGCACAAGCGCTTTGTTGATGCTCGCGCAGCGGTTCGGCAGACCGTAGAACGAAGAGTTCACGGTTCGAAGAACCTTCGACGCGAGCCCCTGATCGTTCTGGATCGTGGTCGCAAGTTCCGGGAGTTTCACATCCACGTTCGAGGTCAATTCGACGACGCGCAGCGCCACCGCGGGCAGCGAAGGCAGCGACGAGCAGCTCAGGATTTCCTCGATGATCTCGTGATCCATGGCGCTTCTGCGGTTGACAAGAATCCGGGGCGACGAACCCCGTCCGGAATACCTCCGTATCGACGCGCAGAGACGCCCGCTGAACCTCGGAGTCCGAAAGTCACGCGCCGCGAATCACCCGGATCGCTGCTTCGACCGCCGGAACCGGAATTCCTGCGGTTTCTCGGACGTAGGCGTAGAGCAGTCTGGCGGCCCGGAGTAGGTCTTCGGGCTCGCAGACACTGTTCCCGTTTTCCGAAAGAGTCCTGAGGAGCTGGAGGGTGCGAGGTCGCACGCGCCACCCCTCTTCCGCGGCGCCGTTGCTCGATCGAGAAAATCCGCCCAGCCGTGGATCGAACGTCAACGGTCCGGAATCGTCCAACGGTTGAGCCGTGCGGACGTCGCGGTCGAGTTCCGGCCGGAATCCTGCCTCCACGAGCACGCTCCATAGAAACCGAGTCAGCGCGCCCGCGACCGGGTGCCCGGCACCGAGTTGTGCCGCGCCGCTCGCCAGTGCGTCGAACAGCGCCGGATGAGGATCGTGATCGCGGACCATGTGATTGACCAAATCCAGCATGGCCATCGAGCAATAAAAGGCGGCCAAGGAAGCGCGCGCTCCGCGATAAGTATGCGACAGATCCCACGCCGTGAGACTCGCCATCGCTTCGGAGGACTTCAGGATCAACCCGACCTGCCCGCGCGTGAACAACTCGAAGCCGCCGGAAAACCGAGCGTCGTCGCGCTTCGCGCCCTTTGCGAGGCCCCGAACGACTCCATGCGCACGACAAAACAAGGACACGGTCTGGCTTGTTTCCGACCAGTCCCACACGCGAATGCAGAATGCGTCGTCGTGAACAGTGGCCAAGGCTGAAAAATAGGGTGCCGGAACGCGTCGAACACGTGCGCGACTTCCGGAATCGACCACCGGTTCAGGATTCTTGCGAATATGCTCAACCGATGCACTTTGCCCTGATCGACTCCATCATCGAAGAAGGACCGACGCGGATCGTCACGCAGAAGCACGTGAGCAACGCGGAGGAGTATCTGCTGGATCATTTTCCCGGATACCCGGTGCTTCCCGGCGTGATGATGCTCGAGGCGATGGTGCAGGCAGCGCGCCGCCTTGCCGGTCCGTCTGAGCCGCCGATGGTGCTGGGGCAGGTGCGTGCTCTGAAATACGGCGCGTTTGTACGCCCGGGCGATTCGCTTCGGGTGACCGTCGAAAAAGGCAAGCAGGCCGATGACGGCACGATCGAGTTCAAGGGTGAGGCGAGCCGGATTTCACCTTCTGATGCCAGTAGCGAGGCCAAAGTCGCGGTGTCGGGCCGCTTTGCGCTCAGGCCAGTTCGCCGGTGAGGTTTCGACCCCTCGACCCGCGGCTATCATCGCGGTCTCCGAGATTGCCCGGCGCGGACTCGCGGAGACGGAATAAGCACGCATGACACGAGACGAAATCTTTTCGAAAGTTCGCGATGTTCTGGTCGACGCGCTCGCGGTGGACGAGGACGACGTGAAGCCGCAGTCGCGGCTGACGACGGACCTCGGCGCGGAGTCGATCGATTTTCTCGACATCGTCTTTAAACTCGAGCAGCAGTTCGGGTTCAAGATCGCGCAGGGCGAGTTGTTCCCCGAAAACGTCGCCCAGGATCCGGAATATGTGAAGGACGGGAAGGTGACGCCCAAGGGTCTCGCGGCGCTCAAGGCGCGCCTGCCGCACGCGGACTTTTCAAAGTTCGAATCCGATCCGCAGATCACCAAAGTCGCCGAAGTGTTCACGGTCGATGCGCTCGTGACGTTTGTCGAGCGCAAGCTCGCTGCAAAGTAATACCGCCGCCGGTCTACCAATTGCGATGCCTATGCGCTGGATGTGGATCGATCGCGTCGTCGAGATTGTGCCCCGGCAGCGGCTGGTCGCCATCAAACACATCAGCCTCGCGGAAGATCATCTGCACGATCATTTTCCTGCAAGCGGGTCGCGCGGCGCTTTGCCTGTCATGCCCGCGAGCCTGATCGTCGAGGGGTGCGCCCAGACAGCCGGGATTCTGGTCGGACATGCGGAGGAATTTCGCGAGAAAGTCATCCTCGCGAAGATCGGCAAGTTTGAAATCGAACGGGACGCTTTTCCGGGTCAGACGCTCCGCTATTGCGCCACAATTCAACAGATGGACAAAGTCGGCGCCGCCACGACCGGGACCATCGATCTGCTCGAGTACGGCGCTCGCGGCGCGAGCGCATCGGCGGCGCCGATCGGAAAGTTCGAGATGATGTTCAGTCATCTCGACAACAACATGAGCGGCGAGAAGTTCCCGGAACACAACTTTGTGTTCGGAGATTCGTTCAAGACTCTGCTGCGTTCAAGCGGAGTCGCGGGCGCCTGGTAACGCTTTGATTGAAGCTCAGGGCTGCATCATCAGGAATCCGGCGACCTGCGCGGTTCCGACGACGACCGGAAAGCAGTTCAGCACGATCGCGGCCATCACAAGACGGGCCGCGGTCATCGGCTTGCGCCTTCCGATGAATTCACAGGTCAGGAGGACCATCACGCAGACGCCGAATTTGAGCGCGAGCAAACCGTGCACGTCCCAGCGCTGAAGGAACATGTTCGCGAGCGCGTTGATCTCCCGTCCGCCCAACGAAAGCACGATCCACGTGCAGATCACGTCCATCGCGGCGACCAACAGAAAAACCGCGTACGTCTTTGGATACAGGATCGGCGCATACAACATGCCATTCCCTCTCGTGACCTGCTCTCAGTCTTTCTGGAAAACCCCTTCCCGATTTCAGCGCCTATTCAGGCGGTTGATTCAACTTCGAACGTACCAGTCGATCCATCAGTTGCCGCGGAGCGGATTTTCCCGTCCAGGCTTCCGACTGCAGCGCCGCCTGTTCGATGAACATCGTGACGCCGTCGATCGTTCCCCACCCCGCGCTCTTGGCCGCCCGGATGAGAGGCGTTTGAACCGGGTTGTAGACAGTGTCCAATACGACGCTGGCGGCGCGCGTGTTTCGCCGGCTGGTGTCCACTTGCAACAACTTTTCGATCGGAACGAGGTTTCCGGTCGGCTCCGGCCCTCCGGCCATGCCGACCGGAGTGCATTGGACATACGCGTCTGCGATCGGTGAATCGGCGAGCGTGCCAATCGCCGCGAAACGCAAGTTACCGCGGCCTTGCAGGTGCTTCGAAATCGCGGCGACCGCGTCCTCGGCGCGTGCGACGTTTCGATTGAAAACGGTTACGTTTGCCCCTGCATGCGCAAGCCCGAATGCCAGCGCACGGGCGACGCCGCCGGAGCCGAGTACGAACACGGTCTTTGTTTCGAGCCCGGCGAGCGCGGAACGAAGCGGACTGACAGCGGCCGGAACATCGGTGTTGAAAACGCGTGCGCGCTGAACGCGCGAGCCGTCTCTCTCGACCAGGAGAGAATTGGCAGAACCGGTTGCGAGCGATACGGCGTCGAGTGACCAGACTCCCGGCTCGGCTTTGAGCCGCTCCAACGCGAAGCGAACCAGGTTCTCTTTGTGGGGAAGCGTCACGCTCGCGCCGGCAAAGTCGAGCGACGGGTCGTCGATCAACGCGCCCAGCGTTGCTTTGAAACTTGCGAACGCCGCTTCGGCGCCGCCGGGATTCTGCTGGTCCGGCGCGGGAACCGGGAGCGGAAGATACACACCATCGAACTTGTGCTCGGCAAAGACCGCGTTATGAACCAGCGGAGACATCGAATGCGCCACCGGCCAGCCGACCACGCCGAACACCCTCGTTGCTCTTCGAATCGATCGAAACCGGTAGAGATCGAGAAGGTCCGAAACCGTCGGCTGCCCGGGAGCCGTGACGGTTTCCGGGCGCAGGCTTGCGAACGTAAGAAACCCGCCGAACTTCGGGGCGAGGACGCGGCTCATCAGGCCGAACTCGCCCATTCCGAGAGCGATCATCGGCCGATCCGACTCGCGGAGCATCTCGAAAAGCTCGAGATTGTCGCGCAGAGAACGGGCGCGATAGGCGATCTTCAGGACACTCGCAAAACCATCGGTGCGCATCGCGAGCACGCGCCTCGTCAGATCGCTGGGCCTGCCTTGGAAATCGTGCGCGGAAAGTATCAGCCCGCTCGCGTTCTCACCGTCCACGACCGCGAGCTTCGCGATCCGCGCACGCACCGCTTCGTTCGCAAGCGATGCGAATTCGATATCCAGGTACCGGGGCGGAGAGGCGTTCTTTGCCCCGCTTGCCGCAAGCCTCTCGTAGAGCGCCATGCGGTCATCATCGCTTCCCGAGTATCCGCCCCCTTCGCTCGACGCACGGCATGTCACGATGCACGGAAGCGGGCTCTTGCTCACCATCCGCGAGATTTCCCGCTCGCGTCGATCGGGGTCGGCCTCCACCACGGAGGGATCGAAGAAATCATCAATGCGAAACTCGACGATATCGGCGCCCGCGGTTTTCGCGGCATTCGCGTCCGCAAGTGCGGATTGCAAATCCCGAACAAGGATGGGAACACAGAGCAGAGTCACGGGCCGAGTGTACGGCCCGGCGAACCGAACGCAGGCGGGAAAGAACGATGATTGATTGGATCCACTCCCTCGCGGAAGCATTCATCGATTTCGTCGTGACCGACCGCTTGATTGCAGCGGGCGGCTTGTTTCGAGCCTTCCTCGTCCTATGTGGCATCGCGACGGTAGTGGTCGCGGTCTGGTGGATTGGCTGGCTCATGCGCTGGTGGTAGCGGCGCCACACCCAGCCACATAACCGCTCGCCCACGCCCACTGGAAGTTGAACCCACCGACTCGCCCGTCGACATCGCATAACTCGCCGCAGATGTGAAGCCCGGGGCAGACGCGGCTCTCCATCGTGTCGAGTTTGAGTTCGGAGAGGGGAACTCCGCCCGCCGTTGCTTCGGCGAACAAGTAGCCTCGGTCGCCGGTAATGGGCAGCGGAAACTCGGTGAGCGCGATGGCGAGCGCCCTGCGTTTTTCCTTTGTCATTTCGCTCAGTGAAGCCGCCGGATCGACACCCACCGCGAAACAGACCGCACGAACGATGCGCTCAGCGAGTTTGGTCTCAAAAAATCGAAGAATCGAAACGCCCCCACTTCGACCTGCCGCGCTCAGCGCGGCGTCAAGCGCTTCAATCGACTCACTCGGCATCCAGTTCAGCACGAGAACCGGGGGAGACTCTCCGCTCAACTTTGCATCGGTGAAGTACCGGCTCATGTCAAGCACGCTCGGCCCCGACAATCCAAAGTGCGTGATCAACGTCGAGTTTGTGAACGAAATGAGGCGCTTGCCGCTCGCGGCACGGAGTTCGAGTGTCGCGGGGAGCGTCACGCCGCTGAGATGGGTGAGCCAGTGATCCTTCGAGATCGTGAGCGGCACGAGCGCGGGGAACACGCGGGAAGTGATCGAGTGTCCGAGCGATTTTGCGATCTCGAAACCCAATCCATCGGAGCCGGTCTTGGGTAGACTCTTACCTCCGGTGGCGAGAATCACTTGGCGGGCAAGCACGCGATCGCCGCTTACGTATTCACCCGATTCCCCGACGGGCTCGCGATGAATCACAAACCCGCCCTCGGACCTCTCAATCGCTGCGACACGCCACGGGTGTACAACATCCGCTCCGGCTCCCGCGGCAGCGCGAAGCAGCGCATCAAGCACCGTCTGCCCGTCGTCGGAGACGGGAAAGAGCTTTCCCGTTTCTTCGCGTTTGAGCTCCACGCCGGCTTCGCGAAAAAACTCGACGGTCCGCTCCACATGAAAGCGTTGAAGCACTTTGCGTATCGCGTTCTTGCTGCTCCCGGCGTACGCACTTTCATCAACGGCGTGATGCGTGACATTGCAGCGCCCACCACCCGAAACGAGAATCTTTGCGCCGAGTTTCGTTGCCCCGTCCAGAGCGATGATCCGACCGCAGCTCCGCGCGGACTGAAGTCCGCGGCTCTGATTGAGGTCGGTTCTTTGCAGAGCCCGCCCCGCCCAAATGGAAGCGAAGAGTCCGGCGGCCCCGGCGCCCACCACCGCGATGTCCACGTGCCGGGGCATTTGGGGTCACAGCTCCGAGACGCGTTTCGCGGTTTCCTGCTCCACGAGGTCGGTCATCAGCTTGCTCAGATCGCCGGACATGATGTCGCGCAGTTGATATTCCCCCGGAAGGCGCTCGTCCGCGACGATTCCTTCTTTCCAGCGGTACGTTCGGATCTTCTCGCTCCGATCTCCGCCGCGGATCTGCGATTTTCTTGCCTGCGAGCGCTCGGCGTGCTGCTTCTGACGTTCCGCCTCGTAGAGCTTGGTCACAAGCAGCCGACGCGCGCGCTCACGATTCTGCTGCTGGCTCTTGGCTTCCATCATCTTGATGATGATTCCTGTCGGCTTGTGATGGATCTGCCACGCCGTTTCGACCTTGTTGACGTTCTGTCCGCCCGGGCCCTGCGCGCGCGTCGCGAACTCTTCGACGTCGTTTGCCCAGTCGATTTTGACATCGACCTCCTCGGGCTCGGGGAGAACGGCGACGGTCGCCGTGCTGGTGTGAATTCGGCCCGCCGCCTCGGTCGCGGGCACGCGTTTGACGCTGTGCACACCCGCCTCAAATGCGAGTTCGCTCCAAACTCCGTCGCCCCGAACGTTGGCGACCGCGGAGCGGATGCCGCCGGCATCGGTCTCGGGCACGAAGTCGAGCACCTCGAATTTCCAGCCCTTCTTTCCGGCGTACTTCGTGTACATCTCGAACAGATCGCGGCACCAAAGCGCCGCCTCGTCACCGCCGGTGCCGCCACGAACCTCCAAAATCACCGAGCCGACCTTGGCATCTTCCGCCGTCACGAGATTGCGCACGGCTTCACGAATCACGCTCTTTGCACTCTGCCTGAGAGAGGGCAGTTCTTCCTTCGCCAATGCCGCGAAGTCGCGGTCACCGCTCGCGGACGCACCTTCCAGATCCTCGACTTCCTTCGCCAGCCGTTCAAATTCTTGAACCGCGGCCGCCACCGGCGCAATCGCCGATTTCTTGACGGAGAGCGCACGCACTCTCCGATGATCCGTCAGGACTTCGGGGTCCTGGAGCTGCGCATCAAGATCGAGATACTCTCGGCGCAGCGCCTCCAGCTTTTCGAGGACAGGCATCGGCAG